>CALRJK020000006.1:0-177655 GCA_943367535.1 Synechococcus sp. UW140
CGGGTGACCCTGAGCACCCGGCCACGCCCGCCGCTCCTCCTGCCTATCGCCGCCTGAACGCCAGCCCTAGCGCGCCTGCCGCCAGCACCCCTCCCGCCAGCGAGGCGACCGGGTGGCTGCGCAGCAGGGTGTAGAGGCTGGTGCGCCGCATCCACTGATCGCCATATGTCTCGCCCTCGCCTCCGCCCCGCCGGAAACCGCCCTCGCCGCTGTGTTCAGGCTCGCCCTTGCCGAGCGCGGCCGCATAGAAGGCTCCGGCCGAGATGCGGTCGGCCAGATTGGGCATCACGCTTGCGAACAGGGTCATCGCCCGCCCGGCTCCGCCCACGATCATGTCACGCACCGGATGCTCGGCAGCGCGGCAGATCGCCCGCGCGACAACATCGGGCGAATAGGCCGGCGGCGGCACTTTCGTGGGCGAATCCATCAAGTTGAGCGCATGGCGCGCAAAGGGCGAGTTGATGCCCGAAGGCTGGATCAGGCTGACCGACACCGGCGCTTCTTGGTGGATCAGTTCAAGCCGCAGGGAATCGATATAACCCTTCACCGCATGCTTGCTTGCCGCATAGGCCGACAGCACCGGGGTGGGCATTTGCGAGGCGATCGAGCCCACCGCGATCAGCGCCCCGCCATGCGCCTTCAGGTGCGGCAGCGCCTCGGTCGCGCAGTGGACGGTGCCCCAGTAATTGACCTCGAACAGCGTGCGGTGATCCGCGTCGGGCAGGTTCTCCAGCGTCGAATAGACCCCCACCCCGGCATTGCTGACGAAGGTATCGAACCCGCCGTGCCGCGCGATCACTGCGGCGATGGCGGCGCGCACCTGATCGCGCTTCGAGACATTGGCCTGGACCGTATCACAGCGCCCGCCCTCGGCGCGGATTTGTGCGGCGGCGGCGGCGAGGCCTTCCTCGGCCCTTGCGATGATCACCACATTCGCCCCCCGCCGCGCCGCCATCCGCGCAGTTGCAAGGCCGATGCCGGACGAGCCGCCGGTGATGATGATGGTCTGCTGGTGGAGGGGCTTCAATCGCATGGAATATCTCCGTCTGATCCCGCCCACGTCATGCTTGTGCGGAGCAGCGGCAGGGCAGCGCCCTAACCTCGATCAGACCGCCCCCTCTTGCCGGGACGGGGCGCGGGATGTTTCACATGAAACACGCTGCAAACCCTGAGCAAGCCCGGCCAAGCAGGGGTCTAAGCGGGGTCTGGAGGGGGTCTAACCGGGGTCAAAGCGGGTTCACGCCGGACACACCCGCCCCGCCTGCGTTCACCCATCCAGCCAGTGGCGGCGTGCGAACCAGCCCAGCACAATGACGCCGATCACCACGCAAAAGCCGACCACGCCCCAGAACGCCATCGGGTCACGCGCGAAGGGGATGCCTTCCACATTCATGCCCAAAAGGCCCGTCACGAAAGTCAGCGGCAGGAAGATGAACGCCGTCACCGCAATTGCCAGACTGCGCTGATCGATCATCTCGGCGCGCAGATCGGTGAGCTGTTCGTGCAGCAGCGCCGCGCGTTCGCGCACCGCTTCCAGTTCTTCCGCCATGCGCGCAAAGCGGTCCGCCGCCTCGCGCAGATGCATCCGGTCTTCCTTGTCGATCCAGTCGAATTCAAGCTGCGCCATCGCGCCCAGCGCATCGCGATCAGGCGCGACAAACCGCCGCAGCACGATCGCCTGACTGCGGATCGCGGCAATCCTGCGCCGCAGTTCATAGATATTGCCGCCGTCCAGCATCCCTTCGCAATCATCGAGTTCGTCGCCCAGATCGGCCACCTGCGGATCGAGCCGGGTGGAGATCGCCTGCGCCAGCGCGGCCACGAAATCGCCCCCGTCGGTGATCCGCCCGGCCCGCACCAGCGCCTCGACCTTGGCGAGCGCGGCGAGCCGGTGGCGGCTGACCGAGGTGACGCGCGCGCCTTCCACCCACACCCGGATCGAGACAAGGCCATCGCTGGTCTGCGCCGAAACCTCAGCCGCATCCGCCGCTGTGCCGCGCAGGTTGATCAGCGCCGCATCATCAACCTCGTCACAGCGCGGGCGCGTTTCGCTTGCCACCAATGCATTGGCGGCGAGCGGCGGGACGTAGGCGGGCAAGTCCATCGTCTCGCCATGCCCGACGCCCTCGGCATGGAGCCAGACAAAACCGGGGCCGGCAAAGCCCGCAACCTCGGCCGGGCCGATTTCGGATACGGCGCCACCCTGCACCAGCAGGGCTTGAACGGCGAGCGGGCGGGTTTGGGCATCCATCCCGCCCACGTTACGCGGAGCCTGCCGCCGGGGGCAAGCAGGCCCGCGCCGCTATCCGCGTCAGAAATACTTCTTGCTGGCGATGGCTGCGCCTTCGGAAAGCGCGGCAAGCTTGGCCCAGACTATTTCGGGATCGAGCGCATTGCTGCCCGCATGGACCGAAAAGCCGCAATCGACGCCCGCCATCACGCGTTCTGCGCCCAGCAGATCGGCATAGCGGCCAATGCGCTGGGCGATCAGGTCAGGATGCTCGATATAGGGCGATTGCGGTTCGACCATGCCGGGGCACAGGATCTTGCCTTCGGGCAGGGGGTTGGCCTCGAAGAACGCGAATTCATGCGCATGGCGCGGGTTGGCGCCTTCGATCAGCACGGTCTGCGGCTTGGCGGTCCAGACGATATCGGCGATCTCGTCCAGCGCCACATCGCAGTGGTGCGGGCCGGGATAATTGCCCCAGCACAGGTGCATCCGCAGTTGTTCGGCCGGAATGTTCTGCACGGCATGGTTCAGCGCCGCGATGTTCATGCCGATGCGCTTGCGGAACTCTTCGGTGCTAAGCTCGGTGAACTGCACATGGCGGCCCATGGCAAGGTCCGGGCAATCGACCTGCAAGGTGATCCCGGCGGCGGCAATCGTCTCGTATTCGTGGCGCAGGCCCTCTGCCAGGGCGAAGACATATTCCTCGTCCGAGGCGTAATACTGGTTGGGGAAGAACAGCGCGGTCACGCCGGGCGAGGCTGCCGACATGAAAGTGGCGTGGCCATTGGCAAGGCGCACAAGGCGCTCGGCATCGATGCGCGGCGCTTCCATATCGATCACGGTGATGGGCGAGGTGCAGGCGGGCGCGGACCGCTTGGCGCGGCCCTTGTTGCCGAACACCTGCGCCTTGGCGCCGGGGAAGGCTTCGAGGTCGGCAAATTCATACTGTCCTGCCTCGCCGCCAAAGCCTGACAGGCGGTGCTTGATATAGGTGGCGTAGCTGGGCTTGGACTGCTCGCCATCATTGACGATGCTGACGCCCGCTTCGATCTGGCGCTTGATGACGTAAGCTGTGGCCTCTTCCACGGCGGCATCGAAATCGGCCTCGGACACAGGCTCACCGCCCTCGCGCTTGAACACCAGATCGAGCAGAGCTTCGGGGCGCGGCAGGCTGCCGACGTGAGTGGTGAGGAAGCGCTTTTCGGTCATGCGAGGGGCCTTGGCTGAAGGAAGGAGAGGACAGCAGCGTTGAACGCCGCCGGGTTATCGGCATTGGCGAGATGGCCTGCGCCCGGTACTTCCATCGCCCGCCCGCGCGGTGCGACAGCGCCAAGCGCGCGGGCGCAGGCGCGCCGCCACGGGGTGTCGTGTTCGCCGGTCATGCTCAGCACCGGCATGGGCAGCAGCGACAGCGCCTCACGCGGGAGACCGGGAGTTTCGCCGCCCCCACCTACCAGATCGCGCCCGTCATAATCGGCCAGCATCGCGGCGGCGAGCGCGGCAGCCTCGGGCGAGCGGGTCTGCATCAGCGGATGCTGCGACCATTCGCGCCGGAACTGCGCAAGATCACCGGCCAAGACGAGCGCCCGCAGGTGTTCCAGATCGATCACTTCGTCACGCTCCACCAGCGCAGGCAGCGGCGCGCCTGAGACCACCAGCCCCGTCAGCCGCGATCCGTAACGCCGCGCCACATCCAGCGCGACCACCGCGCCGCGTGACAGCCCGAGCAAGGCGAAACGATCAAAGCCCAGGAAATCGGCAATCGCGATCACATCCTCCGCCTCACGCGCCAGATCGGGCGGCGCGGCGGCGCGCCCGCAGCCGCGGCGGTCGGGCATGACGAGGAAGTGGCTATCGGCAAGGCCCGCAACCTGCGGCGCCCACATCCGGTGATCCAGCGTCCAGCCGTGGAGCAGGATCAGCGGGGTTCGCCCCGGTTCCACGGCACCGGCCATAAATATGGGGAGACAGCCGCCTGCCACGGCCACCTCCCCATACCAAAGGGCGTCAGGTTCAGGGGTGCGCGCGGCAAGCATGACGCGTCAGCACACCCCGGCCTGAATCACGCCGCTTCTTCAGCGCGGAACGGGTTGTTATTGTGATGATCACCCGCCAGCCAACGCTTCAACTCGGCATGGGCCGCCGCGCGGCGTCCGGCATCGAGCGGGGCTGCGCGTTCATCATCATGGGTGAATTCGAGGATCATCCCGTTGGGATCGGTGACATAGAGCGAGCGGCAATAGCCGTGCTCCAGCACATAGGTCTGCGGCTCCACGATCCCGGCAGCGGCGATGCGCTTGGCGAGTTCGTCCTGCGCGTCGGCATCAACCTGAAGCGCGATGTGGATGAAGGGGCTGGAGGGGATGTCAGGGCCGAATTCGGCCTGATCCTCGGCGTCGGCAAACTGGAAGAAGGCCAGCGCGCTGCCATCGGCGAGTTCGAAGAACACGTGGCAATAGGTGCGCTCCTTGCCGAACAGTTCGTCTTTTTCGCAATAGGTCGCCATCAGCGGGAAGCCGAGCACGTCTTCATAGAACGCGCGGGTGGCTTCCAGATCCTTGGTGACATAGGCGGTGTGGTGCAGGCGGTTGGCCAAGATTCTGGTCATTTTGCGGTCTCCCTGTTCGATCAAGCGGCGAGCTTCGCGGCGATCTGCGCCACGTGTGCCCCCTGAAAACGCGCGCCCGCCAACTCGTTCTCGCTGGGGGTGCGGCTGCCATCATTACCAGCCAGCGTGCTCGCGCCATAGGGGGTGCCGCCGCTGATCTCGGTCATCTCGGAATTGCCCGCAAAGGTATAGGGCAGGCCGACGATCACCATGCCGTGATGCAGCAGCGTGGTGTGGAACGAGGTGATGGTGGTCTCTTGCCCGCCGTGCTGGCTGGCGGTGGATACGAACACGGAACCGACCTTGCCGACCAGCGCCTTGGTGAACCACAGCCCGCCGGTCTGATCGAGGAAGTTGCGCATTTGCGCGGCCATGTTGCCGAAGCGGGTGGGCGTGCCGAAGATGATCGCATCATAATCGGCCAGCTCGTTCGGATCGGCGATCGCCGCGGCCTGATCGAGCTTGACGCCCGATGCAGCCGCGACATCGTCTGGCACCAGTTCAGGTACACGCTTCACGGTGACCTCGGTGCCGGGGACGCTGGCAGCGCCCTCGGTCACGGCGGCGGCCATCGTCTCGATATGGCCATAGCTCGAATAGTAGAGCACCAGCACCTTGGTCATCGTGTCGCGCCTTTCGCTTAGAACTTGTAGCCGATTTCAACGCCGTAACGACGCGGACGGGCACGGAACACGAAGCCGCCGGGGGAGAATTCGGCGTTGTAGATTTCGTTGAACAGGTTGCTCGCGAAACCTGTCACCGACACGCCGTTGGCCAGCGTGAAACCGGCGCGCACGTCAACGATATCGACCGGCTCGCGCACGGTGGTGTTGAACGGTTCCCACCAGGTCTTGCCGGTACGGCGGTAATCGACCCGGAACAGACCATCGACCGTATCGGTCAGCGCGCCTGCATATTGCGCGCCAAGGTTGAAGGTATAGCGCGAGATCTGCGGCGCTTCGTTGCCGATCACCGACGGGTCGGCGAAGGCCTTGATCTCGCTATCGGTCACGCCGACGCTGGCGTTGACGTCGAAATCGGGGAGCACTTCGGCGCTCGCTTCCAGCTCGAAGCCGTTGATCCGGGTCTCGGGGATGTTGCCGAGGTTCTGGGTCGAGGACTGGGCGAGGAAGACGAAGAAGTACGAATTCTCCGACTTGGTGGTGTAGGCCGCGCCCGCCAGACGGACCGGGCCGAGCTGCGCCTTGGCGCCCACTTCGAAGGTGTCGGCGGTTTCGGCCTGGAAGATATCGCCCACACCGACGATGCTGGCGTTACGCGATTCCGCGCCCACGCCGGTCTGGTTGAACCCGCCCGAACGGAAGCCGCGCGAATAGCCGCCATAGATCGTCAGATCAGGGGTCGGCTCGTAGGTCAGGGTCAGCTTGGGCTGCCAATCATCGAAGGTGACCGTGCGAACCTCGCCGCTGCGCGCCTGCGGCACGCCCGGCACCACCGGCAGGAAGGCCTGCGGGGTCAGCGTCGTCTGCTCGCGCTTGTCGCGGTCATAGCGCAGGCTCGCATCGACCCGGAATTCCGGCGAGAGTTCATAACCCGCATTGGCGAACAACGCCCAGGCGAAGTTTTCCTGCCCGTCCGCCAGATAGGAGAACTGCGGGTTGATCGGATTGGTCGAAGGCGAACGGAACACCGGGAGCACGCCTTGGCCGGTATCGACCATGTTGCCGGTCGAGATGAAGCGCGTGGTATCGATCAGGTAGCCTCCGACCATCCAGTTGAAGGCGCGGCCATCTTCCGGCGAGGCGAGGCGCACTTCCTGGCTGAACGCCTTGACGTTCAGGTATTGCGACTGGTTGAGGTCGAAGCCGCGGCCGGGGCCGAAGATCGTGTTGAACAGGCCGAAGAAGAAGCTCTGCGGGATCGGCTTGAAGTCGAAGGCATCGCCCGTCAGCACTTCCTTCAGCGTGTCATAGGACGACACCGAGGTGAACACCGCGTTGTCACCGGCATATTCGATCTTGAGCGCGGCGTTATAAATGTCGCGGTCGTTCTGGCCGGGGTTGTTCACCACCACGTCGGCCACCGTGTTCACATCGCCGACGATGTTGTAATACAGGCCCTGCGTGCGAAGCTGGTTGACGCTGGCGCGCAGGTCAAAGGTCAGCTGCTCGGTCGCCTGAATGGCGATATTGCCGCGCAGGGAGAAATCCTGCACCGGATCGGCCTTTTCGCCGAGGAAGGTGTTGTCGATGAAACCGTTGGTGTCATACCACGATCCGGCGATGCGGAAGGTGACATCCTCCGCCAACGGCCCGCTGATGCCGCCGCGCAGGAAATAGCCGAAGCCGTTGTCGATCCCTGCGGTGATGTTGCCCGCAAATTCGTCGGTCGGCTTCTTGGTGGTGATGATGATCGCGCCGCCGATGGCGTTGCGCCCGTAAAGGCCGCCCTGCGGGCCCTTCAGCACTTCGATCTGCTCGATATCGAACAGTTCCTGATTGAACTGCGCCGGGTTCACCTGCTGCACGCCGTCCACGATCACGGCGACCGAAGGCTCGGAATTGCGGTTCTGGGTGATGCCGCGAATGATGACGAAGGCGTTGCCCGCGTTCTGCGTTTCCACAAGGTTGACGTTGGGGGTCAGCGCGATGAAATCGGCCGGACGCTCGATCCCGGCGTTCTGGATCGCCTTTGAATCGAAGGCCGTGACAGCGGCGGGCGTGTCCTGAAGCGTTTCGGTACGGCGCAAGCTGGTGACGACGATGCCCTGATCATCGGTTACTTCAGGCGCGGCTGCGGCGTCCTGAGCGGCCAGCGGCGCGGCGGCAATCGCGGCGACAGCAATGGCGGTGGTGCTGACAAGCTGGCGCGTGACGCGGCTCATGCCCGGAAACTTCATATAACTCTCCCCTGTGTGCGCGCGAACGCGCCGCTCTTTTTGGCGACCCCTCCCGGCTCCACCAATTATGAACTTCGCCATGCGAAGTCAACTTCGATATGCGAAATATGGCGAGTGTGGCTGAGGGGACACGGGTAGGGTTCAGGGAGTGGGTTAAGGGGCATAGGAATCTGCCCCCCGGACTAGATCCGGGGCCGCGCTGTTTTTCCTCGCGCCCAAGAATCGGGGTCCCGGATCAAGCCCGGGAAGGCGAGATTGCGGGCAGAAGCGCCGCTTAAGGCCGCAGGCTTGCTTCCAGCGCGGGCCAGCGTTTGAGCGCGCCCTCGATCTCGCCCGCCGCGGCCCGCAGCAGGGGCAGGCGAGTGCGCACCAGCTCGTCTTGCGAGATGCGGGTGGTGGAGGTGGAGCAATTGATGCTGGCGATCACCCGCCCGCCGCGCCCGAAGATCGGCACCGCGACCGAGACGATGCCGTAATCCAGTTCATCCAGCGCCGAATCGTAACCGCGTGTCGCAATCAGCGCGAGCCGGTCAGCCAGTGCCGGCCCTTCGGTGACGGTGCGTTCGGTGAAACGCTGGAACGGCGCACGGGCGAGCAGGGCGGCGCGTTCGTCCTCGGGCAGATTGGCGGCCAGCGCCTTGCCCAGCGAGGTCGCATGGAACGGAAAGCGCGTGCCCACCCCGGCCGCCACGCGGAACCGCCGGTCGGTGGAAACGTGCGCGACATAGAGGATGTTGGTGCCCGACATCACCGCCAGGCTGGCGCTGTCACCGGTCTGGTCGCGCAGGCCTTGCAAGGGCGGCAGCACCACCTGTTCGATCTGCATCGAGGCGCTGAAGGCCGAACCGATCGTCAGCACCGCCGGCCGCAGCAGGAACTTGCGCTCGTGCTGGCCGACATAGCCAAGCTCCACCAGCGTGATCAGGCAGCGCCGCGCCACCGCCGGGGGCAGCGCAGTTTTGGCCGCCACTTCGCTGAGGGTCATCTCGGGATGATCCTCGTCAAACGCCTTGAGCACGCGCAGGCCCCGCTCCAAAGTGGAGAGGAACTCGGGGTCTTTGGTTACCCCTGACTTGGCAGCGCCTTCAGCCTCTGCGGATCCCATGCACCGGCCTTTCGATGGAGCGGCGAACCGCCGCGTCGTCGGCTCCCAATAGGGGCGGTGCGGTCACACTGTCCATCCGCTCGCCATCGAAGGACAGGGGGAAACGGATGGTGCGGAATTCCCCCTTGGGGCCGTCCGGGTCGGTCACTTCGATGCCAAGCACCTTGGCCTGCTCGGTCGCCAGCACTTCCGCGGTGTCATAAACTGGCGAGTTGGGCACTTCGAGCCGGGTCAGCTCCGCCGTCCAGTGGTCGCGCGGCTGGCCTGCGAAGATCGGGGCCAGGAAGGCGACCACATCCTCGTAATGGGCAATGCGCGCATCGCGGCTTTCGAAGGCGGGCAGGCCAAGCATATCGGGCTGGCCGACCGCAATCGCGAGGTTTTCCCAGAACTTGGGCGGCGATGACATGTGCAGCGCCAACCACTTGCCGTCGGCACACTGGAACACGTAGCTCTGCGACACATGCGGGCGCGAGTACGGCCCCATCACCTGATCGGCGGAGAGCAGGTGGGTGAAATCATCGAGATTGAAGTGGCACATCGCCTCGAACATCGAGGTTTCGACCACGCGGCCCCGGCCTGTCACATGGCGTTCGTTGAGCGCCGCCAGAATGCCGAGCGCGATGTAGAAGCCGGTCATGGCATCGGCGATGGCGGGGCCAACGACGCGGGGATGTTCGGGATTGACCAGCAGCCGCAGGAAGCCGCTCGCCGCCTGCGCGACGGTATCGAAAGCGGGGCGATCCCGCTCCGGCCCTTCGCTGCCGAAACCCGAGATCGAGGCATAGACCAGCGCCGGATTGATGCCCTGAAGCCGCGCCGCATCCACCTTCAACCGGTCTGCCACGCCGGGGCGGAAGTTCTGGATGAAGACGTCCGCATCCTCCACCAGCCGGTCCAGCACGGCGAGATCCTCGGGGTTCTTGGGATCAATGGTGATCGACCGCTTGTTGCGGTTGTAGGTCTGGAAATGCGGGCTGTAGAGCTCGCCCTTGAAGCTGCGGAAGGGGTCACCGGTGCCCGGCTGCTCCACCTTGATAACGTCCGCGCCCATATCGGCCAGCAGCATCCCGGCGGCCGGGCCGGTAATGAAGGTGCCCATTTCGAGCACGGTGACGCCCGCGAGAGGTCTTGCTGTCATCGGCCTGATCCCATCTCTTGCCCAATCAACTTGCGGCATTGAAGATGTGATACTATATTCTTCGCATACCGAAATCAACTTCGAATAACGAAAAGGACGGCCCATGCGCATCGGCAAGCAGGATAACGCGGTGACATCAATCTGCACCTCGGATGCAACCAGCATCACCGTGCGGGGGCTGGACCTGTGTAGCGAAGTGATCGGCCATGTCGATTTCACAAGCTATTTCTGGCTGCTGGTGACCGGCACCATGCCCAGCCCGCCGCAAAAGGCGCTGGCTGATGCGGTGCTGTGCGCGATTGCCGAACACGGCTTGGTCCCGAGCGTCGTCGCCACCCGCATGACCTATGCCGCCGCGCCCGAGGCGTTCCACGGTGCGGTCGCCGCCGGCTTGCTCGGCTGCGGATCAGTGGTGCTGGGCAGCGCCGAGACCGCGGGGCGGTTCTACGCCCAGGTCGTCGCCGATGCCGAGGGCGGCGACGCGGCGGCCATCGCCACGGAAAGCCTGCGCGCCCTCAAGGCCGAGAAGAAGGCGATCCCCGGCTTCGGCCACCCCCAGCATTCGGGCGGCGATCCGCGCGCGCACCGCCTGCTGGCGCTGGCGAAGGAACACGGCATGGAGGGCAAGCACATCGCCATGCTGCGCACCATCGAGGCCGTGCTGCCCGACGCCATCGGCCGCGCACTCCCCATCAACGTCAACGGTGCGATTCCTGCCGTGATGCTGGATGCAGGCTTCCCGCTTGCGGCTTTGAAGGGCATCTCGCTGCTCGCCCGCACAGCCAGCCTGATCGCGCATCTTCAGGAAGAAACCGAGCGGCCCATCGGCTTCATCATGTCCGGCGCGGCGGCGGAGCGGATCGGGTTTGATGACGGGAGCGAATAAGCGCGCTTGATCCCGCCCCCGGCCCGCGCCACTGTCCGGGCCTTAAGGACAAGGGGCACAGGGATGATCGGACGCCATTTCATTTCACTCGCGGCATTGCTGGCGGCCAGCCCTGCGCTGGCGGGCACGCCTTTGCCGCTGAGCGAGACCGAACAGGCCGCCCCGGCCCTGCCCGCGATCCTGTCCCCGCGTGAACGCGCCGATCTCGAAAACCGCATCCTGCGAGAACGCCTCGATACCATCATCCCCCAGATCATGCGCGCCGAGGGGATTGATCTGTGGCTGCTGGTCGCGCGCGAGTATTTTGAAGAGCCGGTGGTCGCCACCATGCTCGACGCCGAGAACATGCACGCGCGGCGGCGGACGATCCTGATCTTCCACGATCCGGGCAATGGCAAGCCGGTGGAGCGCCTGACCGTCAGCCGCTATGGCCTTGGCGGGTTGTTCGCGCCGACATGGGATCCGGACAAGCAGCCCGACCAGTGGGCCGCGGTCGCGGAGATCATCGCCGCGAAGAACCCTGCCAAGATCGCGATCAATTCCAGCGATCTCTACCAGTTCGCTGACGGGATGACGCTGAGCCAGTATGACAAGTTCATGGCCGCCCTGCCCACGGCCCTTCACGAGCGCGTCACCAGCGGCGAGGGCTTGGCGATCCGCTGGCTCGAAACCCGCACGCCGGCGGAGATGGAGCTTTATCCCACCATCGTGCGCATCGCCCACGCGGTCATCGGCGAGGCATTTTCGCGCAAAGTCATCACCCCCGGCGTCACCACGCCTGCGGAAGTGCAGTGGTGGTATCGCGACCGGCTGATGCAGCTCGGCCTTGATCCGTGGTTCCACCCCTCGGTCGCGATCCAGCGACAGCACGTCAAGGGCATGATCGAGGGCGACGAGGCGATCCAGCCGGGCGATCTGCTGTGGACCGATTTCGGCATCACCTACCTGCGCCTCAATACCGATACCCAGCACCTCGCCTATGTGCTGAAGCCGGGCGAGACCGAGGCGCCGGCGGGCCTGCGCGCCGGGCTGGCGAACAGCAACAAGGTGCAGGATTTCCTGCGTTCCGCCTTCAAGGTGGGCCGCAGCGGCAACGAGGCGCTGGCCATTGCCCGCGCGCAGGCGATTGCGGCGGGGCTTGACCCGTCGATCTATTCCCACCCCATCGGCCACCACGGCCACGGCGCGGGGCCGGCCATCGGCTTCTGGGACAACCAGAAGGCCGATCCCAGAGGCGCTGGCCCGATCCGGCCGAACACCGCCTGGTCGATCGAGCTGACATCCTACGCCGCAGTGCCCGAATGGGGCGGGCAAAAGGTCGATTTCCGCACCGAGGAAGACGCCTTCTTCGACGGGGAGACCGTGCGCTTCATTGACGGGCGGCAGACCGCAATCACGCTGATCCCGTCAGGCTAGCGCAAGGGCCGCATAATCGCCTGATTTCGGTTCTATTCGCATAAGGGAACCCATCCCGAAAAGGACGCCTTATGCCCCTGCTTTTGTGCCCCAATGATAACAGCGCCATGCAGACCATCGACCGCGACGGCGTGCAGTTCGATATGTGCCCGACCTGCCGCGGTGTGTGGCTGGACCGCGGGGAGCTGGAGAAGCTGATGGCCGCCGCCGCGCAAACTGCGCCCGCGCCTGCCGCCGCCCCGCCGCCCCCGCCGCGCCCGTCCGCTCCCCCGCCGCTGCAGGGTGGCTTCGGCGGCCATGGAGAACGCGGCGAACATGGCGAACGCGGGGAATATGGCGAGCGCGGCGAGTATGGCGGCTATCGCAAGAAGCGCGGCTCGATCTTCGACATTTTCGATTGAGGTTGCCGCTCAGCGCGCGGGTGCGGCTCTGGAAGACGATCCCACGCCGCGCGCGCGGGTCTTCACGCGGTACACATCGGTCAGCGCGGTGATGTAAAGCTCGGACAGGTCCGCCCCGCCCCATGCCAGATTGGTGGCGCGCTTGGGCGTGGCGAGGCGGGCGATCACCGCGCCGGTGGCAGGATCAACCACGCACAGCCCGCCCGGGCAGGTGAAATAGACCAGTCCCTCAGCGTCCACCCGCACCCCGTCGACCCGGCCCGGCTTGCTCTCGTCGGTCACATCGACCACCAGCCGCTTGCCCGAGGCGCTACCATCGGCCGCGATGTCATAGGCCCACAGCGTCTGGGTCGCGCTGTCGCCGACATAGAGCACGCGTTCATCAGGGGTGAAGGCAAGGCCGTTGGGGCGATCCAGCTTATCATCGATCAGCACCATCCGGCCCGACGCTTCGTCGAGCGCGAAAACGCCTGAAAAGCCCTGCTCGTTCTGACGTTGCACCCCCTTGTAGGGGCTGCTGAGGCCATAGGGCGGATCGGTGAAGAAGATCATTCCGTCAGACTGGCGCACCACCAGATCATTGGGGCTGGAAAGATGCTTGCCTGCAAATGTCTCGGTCACGACCTGCCGCCCGGCCCCGGTGGTCCAGCGGGTAATCGCGCCGCTGCCATGTTCGGCATTGAGCAGGTTTCCATCACGGTCGAAGGTGTGACCATTGGCATTGGCAGAAGGCGCGTAAAGCACCTTGGGCGCGCCCTCCCCCGGCATGAGTACATAGACCGTGTCGCCCGGAATATCGCTGAAGATCAGCCGCGCCCCATCCCATGCCGGGCCTTCGGTGAAGGTGTAGCCGGTCGCGGCCAGTTCGAGGCTTTCGGCGATGAACGGATCGCCCAGTGTCTGCGGCGCTTCGGCCAGAGCGCCGCTCGCCATCAATGCCGCCAGTCCCGCCAGCGCGCCCCAAGCCTTGCTCATGATCGCATTCCCTTTGTGTCTCGTCGCGGGCCCAACCTGCCCTGCCGCGCATTGCGACGCCAGCACTTTTGAGGGGAGCCGCAAGGCTTGCATGAGGCCTTCGCGGGGGGCATGGGGAACGCCTGACAGGAGACCCCCTTCCCATGCGTCAAATCGACCACTTCATTGTCGGTGACAGCCCCGCCCCGACCCGCAAGCATTCCATCTGGAACCCCTCGACCGGCGAAGTGCAGGCCGAAGTCGCGCTGGGCGATGCCGCCCTGCTCGCCCGCGCGGTGGAGACCGCCAAGCGCGTCCAGCCCGCCTGGGCCGCGACCAACCCCCAGCGCCGCGCGCGGGTGATGTTCGCGTTCAAGGAGCTGGTCGAGGCGAATATGCAGAGCCTCGCCGAAATGCTCTCCAGCGAACACGGCAAGACCGTGCCCGATGCGCGCGGAGACGTGCAGCGCGGCCTTGAAGTGATCGAGTATGCCTGCGGCCTGCCGCAGATCATGAAGGGCGAATATACCCATGGCGCAGGGCCGGGGATCGACGTCTATTCGATGCGCCAGCCGCTCGGCATCGGGGTGGGCATCACGCCGTTCAACTTCCCGGCAATGATCCCGATGTGGATGTTCGGCATGGCCTGCGCTGCGGGCAATGCCTTCATCTTGAAGCCTTCGGAACGTGACCCGAGTGTGCCGGTGCGCCTTGCCGAATTGTTCCTTGAAGCGGGCGCGCCTGAGGGCCTGCTTCAGGTCGTCCACGGCGACAAGGAGATGGTCGACGCAATCCTCGATCACCCGGATATCGCTGCGATCAGCTTCGTGGGATCCTCGGACATCGCACAATATATCTACGCGCGCGGCTCTGCGAACAACAAGCGCGTGCAGGCGTTCGGCGGGGCCAAGAACCACGGGATCGTGCTGCCCGACGCCGATCTGGATCAGGTCGTCACTGATCTGACCGGCGCTGCCTTCGGCTCGGCGGGTGAACGTTGCATGGCGCTGCCGGTGGTGGTGCCGGTAGGCGAGGAAACCGCCGAGCGGCTGAAGGAAAAGCTGCTCAAGTCCATCGCCGCCCTGCGCATCGGCGTCTCCAACGATCCCGAGGCCGATTACGGCCCGGTCGTGACGCCCGAACACAAGGCGCGGATCGAACAGTGGATCACCACCGCCGAGGAAGAGGGCGCAGAGATCGTCGTCGATGGGCGCGGGTTCTCGCTTCAGGGCCACGAAAAGGGCTTTTTCGTCGGCCCGACCCTGATCGATCACGTCACCCCGCAGATGAAATCCTATCAGGAGGAGATCTTCGGCCCCGTGCTCCAAATCGTGCGCGCCAAGGACTTCGAGGAAGCCGTGCGCCTGCCGTCCGAGCACCAATATGGCAACGGCGTCGCGATCTTCACCCGCAACGGCCACGCCGCACGCGAATTCGCGGCGCGCGTCAACGTCGGCATGGTCGGCATCAACGTGCCGATCCCGGTGCCGGTCGCCTACCACAGCTTCGGCGGGTGGAAGCGTTCGGGCTTCGGCGATATCGACCAATACGGCACGGAAGGCCTGCGGTTCTGGACCAAGAACAAGAAGATCACGCAGCGCTGGCCTGATGGGTCGCAGGACGGATCGAACGCCTTCGTGATCCCGACAATGGGATGATGCAACGCGGCGGGGCTGCGTACCCCGCCGCAATTGCCTTCGAGCCATTCGCTATCCGCGCTTGGCTAAAGCCGCGGTTTGCGGCTAAGGCCGCGCCCTATGGTAAATCCGCCCCCGCCACCCTTGCGCGCGTCGGCTGAAAGCTGAAGGCCGCGCCGGTCACATCATGAAGCGGGTATTCGCCAATATGGGCTGGCTGCTGGGCGGGCGCGGGTTCAATGCCGTGCTGAGCCTTGTCTACCTCGCCATTGCCGCGCGCACGCTCGGCACGGTCGGCTTTGGCTATATGGCGCTGATCATCGCGCTGGGGCAGGCGATCACCGGCTTTTCCAGCTTCCAGACCTGGCAATTCATCGTCCGCTGGGGCGCCGATCCGGACAATCCTGGCGTCGACATAGCCCGCGCGCGCGAGGCGACGGGGTTTGCCGTGGCGCTTGACCTGCTGTCCTTTGCGGGCGGGACTGTCGCCTCGGCCGTGCTGGTGCTGACCGCGCCCTTATGGCTGGATGTGCCGCCTGACCTGATGTGGCTGACTTTCTGGTATTGCGTGATTTCGGTCGCCACCATCCGCACCACGCCCACAGGGATGCTGCGGCTCCATAACGAATACGGCAAGGCGACCTGGGCCGAGGCGGTGCAGCCGATCATCCGCGCGGGCGGCGCTGGGCTGGCGTGGTGGCTGATGCCGAACGTCACCGGCTTCATCCTCGCCTTCGCCGCATCGGAAGTGGGCACGGCGCTGGCGCTGTGGTTCGTGGCGGTGCGGGTGCAGCCGGTGAGCCTTGCTTCGGTCAGCCTCAAGGCGATCCCTGCGCGCCATGGCGGGGTGTGGCGTTTCGTGGTTTCGACCAACCTTTCCAGCAGCCTTGCGGTGGCAGGCAAGCAGGTGATGATCCTGCTGGTGGGGACCTTTGGCGGGGCATACCTTGCGGGTGGTTTCCGCATTGCCAACCAGCTGGGCGTGGCGCTGATCGCGCTGGCGCAGACGATCTCCAAGGCGATCCTGCCGGAACTGGTGCAATCGCGCGATTCCGCGGTCGAGATGGCGCGGCGCATGGCCAATATCGCCGCCATCGCCGGGGTGACCGCGGTGGTGACCGCGATCCTGTTCGGCCGCCCGGGCCTTGCGCTGATCGCGGGCGAGCAATTCACCGGCTTCTACTGGGCCATGATCATCCTCAGCATTGCAGGGGCGGTGGAGCTGGTGGGGGCGAGCCTTGAAAGCCTGCTGATTTCGGCGGGCAAGGCCCATGTCGCCTTCCTCGTCCGCCTGTTCCCGACGATCCTTGCGCTGGTGATGCTGGAGCTGGCGATCGACTGGAAGGGCGCGCAGGGCGCAGGCTTTGCGGTGCTGGGATCGAGCGTGCTGACCGTGGTCGGCTTCTATCTCGCCATCGTGAACCTCAAGCAGTTCCGGCTGGTGGTGGACGAACCCAATGAAGAAGGGGCGGACCAACGGCCCGCCCCTCCCAAATCCTAGACCCTCTCGGTGTAAACGAAAGAGGCTGCCTTACCCCTCGTAAGCCAGCTTCGGCTTCCGGGCCGCGCCCGTTTCATCAAGGCGGCGGCGGGGCGAGTAGTAAGGCGCCTGCTTCAGCGCTTCGTCCCCTTCCAGCGCCCGGCCCACCACGCCGCGGAAGGCGGTGATGAACTGGTCAATCGCGGCCTTGCTCTCGGTCTCGGTCGGCTCGACCAGCATCGCGCCGTGGACCACCAGCGGGAAATAGACCGTCATCGGGTGATAGCCCTCGTCGATCAGCCCCTTGGCGACGTCCAGCGTGGACAGGCCATTGGTGAAGTCCTTGTCCCCGAACAGCGCCTCATGCATGCACGGGCCGCTGGCACCGAAGGGCGCGTGGAGGATGTCCTCCATCGAACGCAGGATGTAATTGGCGTTGAGCACCGCATCCTCGGCCACCTGCTTCAACCCGTCCGCCCCGTGGCTGAGCATATAGGTCAGCGCGCGGGTGAACATGCCCATCTGGCCGTGGAACGCAGTCATGCGGCCGAAGGTCGGCCCGCTTTCCTCGCGGTTTTCTTCCTCGACGAGGTAGAAGCTGCCGTCGTCTGCATTCTGCCGGATGAAGGGCAGCGGCGCGAAGGGCGCGAGGGCTTCCGACAAGACCACCGGCCCCGAACCCGGCCCGCCGCCGCCATGCGGGGTGGAGAAGGTCTTGTGCAGGTTGATGTGCATCGCATCGACGCCCAGATCGCCCGGACGCACCTTGCCGACGATAGCGTTGAAGTTCGCCCCGTCGCAATAGACGTATCCGCCCGCCGCATGGACCGCATCGGCGATCTCGCGGAAGTCCTTTTCGAACAGGCCGCAGGTGTTGGGGTTGGTGATCATCACGCCCGCAACGTCCGGCCCGAGGCGGGCCTTCAGCGCGGCAACGTCCACACGGCCTTCCGGCGTCGCGGGGATATCTTCCACGCGGTAACCGGCGAAGGCGGCGGTGGCGGGGTTGGTGCCGTGGGCGCTTTCAGGCACCAGCACCACTTCACGCGCATCGCCGCGGGCTTCGTGCGCGGCGCGGATCGCGAGGATCCCGCACAGTTCCCCATGCGCGCCCGCCTTGGGGCTCATCGCGACAGCGGGCATCCCCGTCAGCGTGCAGAGCCAGTGGCCAAGCTGATGCACCACCTCCAGCGCGCCCTGCACCGTCGATTGCGGGGCGAGAGGGTGGATATCGGCAAAGCCCGGAAGCCGCGCCATCTTCTCGTTGAGGCGCGGGTTGTGCTTCATGGTGCACGAGCCGAGCGGGAAGAAGCCGAGGTCGATCCCGTAGTTCTGGCGCGACAGGCGGGTGTAGTGGCGCACCGTCTCCGGCTCGGTCAGGCCGACAAGACCGATGGCTTCGCTGCGGCCAAGTCCGCCAAGGCGGGTCGGGGCATTGGCGTCAACCTCCGGCAGATCGACACCGGTCACTTCGGCGCGGCCGATTTCGAACAATAGCGGTTCTTCGAGCATCAGCCCGCGATTGCCCGTGGAGGTGACGGGACCGCCGAGGAAACCGCTTTCGGCAATCTGCATCTCGGGCTTCCAGCCGGACTTGTTGGGTGCGTTCATCACACGGTCTCCTGAACACTGGGGGCGATGCTTGCTTCAAGCTCGGCTGCGAGCCGTTCGATATCTTCCTCGGTGGTGGTCTCGGTCACCGCGACGAGCAGCGCATGTTCCAGCGCCTCGACCCCGGGATAGAGCCGCCCCAAGGACACCCCGCCGAGCACACCGCGATCCGCCAGATCACGGATGATCTCGCGCGCGGGCTTGCCGCCCAGCATCAGGGTGAACTCATTGAAGAAGGCGTTGTTGAGCACTTCCACGCCCGGCACCTTGGCGAGGCGGTCAGCCGCAAGGCAGGCGAGACGGTGGTTCTCGGCCGCCAATTGGCGCAGGCCGGTTTCGCCCAGCAGCGTCATGTGCACGGTGAAGGCCAGCGCGCACAGGCCGGAATTGGTGCAGATGTTGCTGGTCGCCTTCTCGCGGCGGATGTGCTGTTCGCGGGTCGAGAGCGTCAGCACGAAGCCGCGCTTGCCCTCGGCATCCGTCGTCTCGCCGCACAGCCGGCCCGGCATCTGGCGCACGTGCTTGGGATCGCGCACGGCGAACAGGCCGAGGTAAGGCCCGCCGAATTGCAGACCGACGCCGAGCGATTGCCCCTCGCCCACCACGATATCCGCGCCCATCTCGCCGGGCGATTTGATCGCACCCAGCGCCACGGGTTCAGTGTTCACCACCACCAGCAGCGCTCCCTTGGCATGGGCGGCTTCGGCCACCGGCGTCAGGTCGCTGATGCGCCCCAGAATGTCGGGATATTGCACCACGACGCAGGCGGTATCCTCGTCGATGCGGGCGATCAGGCCGGCAAGTTCCGGATCGGGGGTGATTGCGGGCAGCGCATCGGCGATCTCGTCACCGGTGAAGTGCGCCATGGTCTTCACCACCTGCGCATAGTGGGGATGCAGCGCGCCCGAAAGCACCGCGCGCTTGCGCTTGGTGACACGGGTCGCCATCGCCACCGCCTCCCAGCACGCGGTCGAGCCGTCGTAGAGCGAGGCATTCGCCACCGCGCAGCCATAAAGCCGCGCGACCTGCGTCTGGAACTCGAACAGCATTTGCAGCGTGCCCTGCGCGATTTCCGGCTGATAGGGCGTATAGGCGGTCAGGAACTCGCCGCGCTGGATGATGGTGTCGACGCTGGCGGGCACGTGGTGCCGGTATGCGCCCGCGCCGAGGAAGAACGGCACCTCGCCCGCCACCAGATTCTTCGCGGCCAGTGCCTTCATGTGGCGTTCGACCGCCATCTCGCTGGCGTGCATCGGCAGGCCCCGGATCGGGCCATCGAGGCGGGCGACTTCGGGCACGTCCACGAACAGATCGTCAATGGTGGCAGCGCCGATGGTCGCCAGCATTTCCTGCCGGTCAGTATCGGTGAGGGGGAGGTAGCGCATGGGTGTTCAGCCTCGGGTGGAGAGGTTGGTGGGAGGTGTCAGAGGTCTTCGAGGAAGGCCTTGTATCCATCTTCGTCCATCAGCTTGTCGAGCTCGGCCGGCGCCGCGATGGTCATCTTGAAGAACCAGCCGGCATCTTCGGGCGCCGAGTTGACCAGCGCCGGATCTTCTTCCAGCGCCGGGTTCACCTCGGTGATCTCGCCGGTGATCGGGGCGTAGACGTCAGAGGCGGCCTTCACGGATTCGACCACGGCCGCATCCTTGCCCTGTTCGATCATCGCGCCGACTTCGGGCAATTCCACGAAGACGATGTCGCCAAGCTGGCCCTGTGCATAGTCAGTGATGCCGCAAGTGGCGATATCGCCTTCGACTTCGATCCATTCGTGTTCGTCAGTGTAGTAACGCATTGGTCAGTTCCCCCTGTAGTAGCGGTGCGGGACAAAAGGTGTGGGCGAGACGGTGGCGGCGAGGCGACGCCCGCGGACCTCCACCTCAAGTGCGGTGCCGAGGCCTGCGTGTTCGGCAGCGACATAGGCCATGGCGATGGGCGCGCCCAATGTGGGCGAGAAGCCGCCGCTGGTGACGGTTCCGATGTGCTCGGCGCCCGCGAAGACTTCAGCGCCTTCACGCGCGGGCAGGCGGCCTTCGATCGTTAGGCCGACCCACAGCCTCGCCGTGCCTTCATTGATCTCGCGGATGATGCGGTCAGCACCGGGAAAGCCGCCTTCCGTGCGGCGGCGCTTGTTGATGCCGAACACCAGACCCGCTTCGATGGGCGAGATTTCGGGCGACATGTCGTGGCCGTAAAGCGGCAGGCCCGCCTCCAGCCGCAGCGAATCCCGCGCGCCAAGGCCGATGGGCTTCACTTCCGGTTCGGCGCAGAGCAGGTCGGCCACTTCGGCAGCGGCTTCAGCCGGGAGCGAAATTTCGAACCCGTCCTCGCCGGTATAGCCTGCCCGTGCGATGGTGACGTCATGGCCAGCCAGCTGGAACCGGCCGAACTTCATGAAGGTCAGCGCCGACAGCGGGTATTCGCCGGTCACATGGCGCGACAGCGCATCGGCAGCCTTGGGCCCTTGCAGCGCCAGCAGCGCGCGATCATCGAGGTAATTGAGAGTGATATCGTCCGGCAGCGCCTCGCGCAGGGTGCCCATATCGTCCCACTTGGTCGCGCCGTTGACCACCAGATAGAGCGCATCGGGCCAGCGCGAGACCATCAGGTCGTCAAGCACCCCGCCCTCTTCATCCAGCAGCAGCGAATAGCGCTGCTGGCCCAGCTTCAGCGTGCTCAGGTCAATCGGCAGCACGGCTTCAACCGCCGCATCCAAACCGGGGCCGGACAGCAGAAGCTGGCCCATGTGCGACACGTCGAACAGCCCGGCGCTCTCCCGCGTCCAATTGTGTTCGGCGACGATGCCTTCATATTGAATGGGCATTTCATAGCCCGCAAACGGCACCATCCGCGCGCCCTTCGCACGGTGCCAGGCATCGAGCGGCAGCGCATCGAGCGGCAGCGCATCGAGCGGGATATCTTCGACGAAATCTTCGGTGTCGTGGTCGCTCATCAGGGGCTTTCCGAACAGGATACGGCAGTCCGGCAGCGCCTTGCGGCACCGCCATTCAACTGCCCCCTCTGTCGGGTGACCTGAGAGCTTCGGCAGGTCCATCACACAGGATGGTCCGCCTCCCCTTCGGTGGCCCCGGATTTGCATCCGGGACGCTTTCCAGAGTGTCACGCAGCCGAGCGGTCCGGTGGCCTGAGAGTTTCCGGGGCGGTTGCTCCTTCGGCGCCTTTGCCCCCCGCGAAGGGTGCATCGGGCTCTCCCGCTCGCCTGCCCGGGACAGAATCACTTCTGCCTCGGAAGACGCCTCCGCCCTGTCCGAATTGCTGCACCGCGTCAATCGGGCGAACGCCGGTTTGCGGTGTGGAAAACGTATTTGCGTGGGGGCCCGCGGCTGAATAGACACGGGGGCGGGATGAACCTCACCGAAATCTATCTGATCGCCCTGACGATCATCTTCGCCGTGCCCTGGCTCGTGTGGCGCATATTCCGCACCGATTATTGGGCGCCGCTGGTGGTGGTGCAGATCGTGGGCGGCATTCTGCTCGGCCCCGGGGTGCTCGGCGCGGTGTTCCCCGATTACTACGCCTTCGTGTTCCGCCCCGATGTGATCATCGCGCTGAACGGCGTGGCATGGTGGGCGGTTATGCTGTTCGTCTTCGTCGCCGGGATCGAGCTTGATCTGTCGCAGGCGTGGAAGCATCGCGGCGAGACCGGGCTGACCGCAGGGCTGGCGCTGGGGATGCCGCTGCTGGCGGGCACGGCGGCGGCGGCGGTGATCCTACAGTTCCCCGGCTGGCGCGGGCCGCAGGGCGAATATTGGCAGGCGCTGCTGGGCATCGGCATGGCGTGCGCGGTCACGGCGCTGCCCATTCTGGTGCTGCTGATGGAGAAGCTCGGCATCCTGCGGCAGGCGATCGGCCAGCGCATCCTGCGCTATGCCAGCCTTGATGATATCGCGATCTGGGGCGTGCTGGCGCTGATCCTGCTCGATTGGGAGCGGATCGGGCGGCAGGTGGTGTTCCTTGTCGGCTTCATTACTGCCGCCGCGCTGTTGCGGCGCCTGATGGTGCGCCTGTCCGAGGCTGACCGCTGGGCGGTGGGGCTGATCTGGCTCGCGGTATGCGGCTTTGCGGGCGACTGGTCGGGGCTGCACTACATGGTCGGTGCCTTCCTTGCGGGCGTGGTGCTGGACGCCAAGTGGTTCGGCCACCAGGCGATGGACCGGTTCCGCAACGTGGTGCTGCTCACCGTGATGCCGGTGTTCTTCCTATCCACGGGCCTTCGCACCCAGTGGGAGGGCGGCGGGCTGGCCGTGTTCGGGGTTGCCGCGCTGCTGCTGGCGGCGGCGGTGGGCGGCAAACTGCTCGGCGTGCACATCGCCGGACGCCTGCTTGGCTGGAGCCGCACCGAGGGGTGGCTGATCGGCTGGCTGCTTCAGACCAAGGCGCTGATCATGATCATCTTTGCCAACATCCTGCTCGACAAGCAGATCATCACCCCCACGACCTTTACCGCACTGCTGCTGATGGCGGTGGGCAGCACGATGCTGACCAAGCCTTTCGCAACGCCGCTGCTGACAAAGCTGGGCGAGCGGGTGAAGGCGGAAGCCTAGGGTTTCGCCACCATCCCTTGCGCGCGGGCCATCAGCGCCTTTTCGCGATCCGTGAAATTGCCGGTGTCCTCGCCGCCCGGCGGGGGCGGGGCTTCGGTGGTGAAATAGACAAAGCCCTGCGTGGCAAGGCCGTTGAACCACAGCCCCGACAGCAGGCCGTAAGCTTCGCCCGGGTGCCCGAACCACGGCCATTTCGTGCCAAACAGCGTGTCGTCGCAAGATGTGTCCGGCATCTCGATCACTTGCAGGCCGAGACCGTAATGACAGAACATCGCGCTGGCTCCGGTTGCGCCCTCAAAGCCCGCGACTGCGAACCGTTCCAGCGTCTCGGGCTTCAGCAACGCTTGTTCCTCGGCGAGCAAAAGTGCCTGCCCGATCTTTGCAAGATCCACCATCCCGATGCGCACCCCGCCCTGTGGGCTGAAGATCGAGGCATTGGTGCCGGGGATGTAAGCGGCAAGATCGCAGGCCTGCCCCTCGGCCACCGGGATTGTGCAGACAGGCGGGAGCCGGTCAGGCCCGTCCGCCGCGATCTCTCCGGTGTGGCGATAAAGCGTCACCACGCGCGCCTCCAGATCGGGGCCGCAGCCGATCCAGTTGAGACAGGCCTTCACCCCCAAGGGCTTGAACACCAGCTGCTCGACCAGCCGGTCGTAACGCTCGCCCGATGCTGCCTCCAGCGCGGTCGCCACCAAGGGCGAGCCGAGGTTGGCATATTCGAACGCTGCCTCGCCCGATGGGCCGGTGTCACGCCACGATGCCGGGTCGGCGAGTTTCGCCTGCAAGCTCTCGCCCAAAGGGATCACATAGCCCGACTTGTCGGACAGCCCGGCGCGGTGGGACAGCAGGTGCGCGAGCGTCACCGGTGCATCCGGGTGGTAGGGCGAGCGCAGCTTCCACCCGAGATAGTCCGAAACATCGCGGTCGAGATTGAGCTTGCCCTCGTCCACCAGCCTGAGCGCGGTCAGCGCCATGATCAGCTTGGAGATGCTCGCGATCCGCACCGGATCATTGGCCTCGACCGCGCGGCCGGTTTCCTTGTTCGACAGCCCTTCGACGATCAGCGGGCGAATGGTCTCGCGGTCAAACGCCACCACCACCGTTGCAGGCGGCGGGGTGTCCTGCGCGGCGGCAGGAACGGCGATGAACGCAAGGGCGGCGACAAGACGGCGGATCATGCCGCGCATCATCGCTGCCCTGCTTGCAAGGTCAATCGAGATTCGGCCGCAGCCAGCGTTCCGCCGTGGCCAGATCGACCCCGCGGCGCTCCGCATATTCTTCCACCTGATCGCGGCCCACACGGGCAACGCCGAAATACTCGGCCTGACCATGCCCGAAATAGAAGCCCGAAACCGCCGCCGTCGGCCACATCGCGAAACTTTCGGTCAGCGTCAGGCCGACATTGGCGGGGGCATCCAGCAGATCGAACAGGATCGGCTTCAAGGAGTGATCCGGGCACGCCGGGTATCCGGGAGCCGGACGGATGCCGCGATATTGCTCGCGGACCAATGCCGCATTGTCGAGCTGTTCGCCCGCGGCATAGCCCCACAGCGTGGTGCGCACATGCTGGTGCAGGGCTTCGGCAAAGGCTTCCGCAAAGCGGTCGGCCAGCGCCTTCAGCAGGATATCCGAATAATCATCCTTGTCGGCCTGGAACCGGGCCGAGTGGCTGTCGATCCCGTGGATGCCCACCGCAAAGCCGCCGATCCAGTCGCCCGAAGGGTCGATGAAGTCGGCAAGGCACATATTGGCCCGGTCGCGCGACTTTTTCACCTGCTGGCGCAGCATCGGGAGCCGCGTGCCGTTATCCAGCACCACATCATCCCCGTCACGCCCGCAAGGCCACAGGCCCGCGACGCCGCGCGCGGTGAGCCACTTTTCGGCCGTAAGCTGGTCGAGCATCGCATTGGCATCGGCAAACAGCTGCGTCGCGGTTTCGCCCACCACCTCGTCGGTCAGGATCGCGGGATAATTGCCGTGGAGTTCCCACGCGCGGAAGAACGGCGTCCAGTCGATGAAGTCGCGCAGGTGCGCAAGGCTCCAGTCATCGAACACATGCACACCCGGCTGCGACGGCGCATCGGGCTTTTCCGAAAGGTCGATCTTGAAGGCATTGGCGCGCGCATCGGCAAGGGGGAGCAGCTCGCTCTGCGATTTGCCCGCACGCGCATCGCGCACGGCGATATATTCATCCTCGATCTCGGCCACATAACCATCGCGCTGGGTGTCGGAGAGCAGCTTGGACGCGACGCCCACTGCGCGGCTCGCATCGAGCACGTGGATCACCGGGCCTTCATAAGCCGGGTCGATCTTCAGGGCGGTGTGGACCTTGGAAGTCGTCGCCCCGCCGATCAGCAGCGGCATGGTCATGCCGGCGCGCTGCATTTCTTCCGCGACCGTCACCATCTCGTCCAGCGAAGGCGTGATCAGGCCCGAAAGCCCGATCATGTCGGCCTTGTTGTCCTTGGCGGCGGCAAGGATCGTCGGCCATGGCACCATCACGCCAAGGTCGATCACGTCATAGCCGTTGCACTGCAATACCACGCCGACGATGTTCTTGCCGATGTCGTGCACATCGCCCTTCACCGTCGCCATGATGATCTTGCCCTTGGCCTTGCGCTCTTCCTCGGGCAGCAAGTCCTTCTCGGCCTCGATGAAGGGGATGAGGTGGGCTACCGCCTTCTTCATCACCCGGGCCGATTTCACCACCTGCGGCAGGAACATCTTGCCGCTGCCGAACAGGTCGCCAACGACGTTCATGCCGTCCATCAGCGGGCCTTCGATCACTTCGATCGGGCGCTTGGCGGATTGACGCGCTTCTTCGGTATCTTCGACCACATAGGCGTCGATGCCCTTGACCAGCGCGTGTTCCAGCCGCTTGGTCACCGGCCAGCCCCGCCATTCTTCGGCGGCCTTTTCATCCGCGACCGATTTGCCCTTGAAGCTTTCGGCCAGCGTGATGAGGCGTTCGGTGGCGTCCGGGTCGCGGTTGAGGATCACGTCCTCGCAGGCATCGCGCAGCGCAGGATCAATCTGGTCGTAAACGTCCAGCTGCCCGGCATTGACGATCGCCATGTCGAGGCCCGCCGGGATCGCGTGATACAGGAACACCGAATGCATCGCGCGGCGCACCGTCTCGTTGCCGCGGAAGCTGAAACTGAGGTTGGACAGCCCGCCCGAGTAATGCGCGTGGGGGCACAGCTCGCGCAATTCCTGCACCGCTTCGATGAAGTCGACGCCGTAGTTGTTGTGTTCTTCAATCCCGGTCGCCACCGCGAAAATGTTGGGATCGAAGATGATGTCTTCGGGCGGAAAGCCTTCGGCCACCAGCAGATCATAGGCGCGCTTGCAGATTTCGACCTTGCGCTGCTTGGTGTCGGCCTGCCCCGTCTCGTCGAAGGCCATGACGACCACCGCCGCGCCGTAATCCATGCAGATGCGGGCGTGGTGGAGGAAGGCGTCCTCGCCCTCCTTCATCGAGATCGAGTTCACGATGGGCTTGCCGCTGACGCACTTCAGCCCGGCCTCGATCACCTCGAACTTTGACGAATCGATCATCACCGGCACGCGGGCAATGTCCGGTTCGGCAGCGATCAGCTTGAGGAAAGTGGTCATGGCGTGGACCGCATCGAGCAGCCCTTCGTCCATGTTGACGTCGATCACCTGCGCGCCGTTTTCGACCTGCTGGCGCGCCACTTCCACCGCGGCGGGATAATCGCCCGCCATGATGAGCTTCTTGAACGCGGCCGAGCCGGTAACATTGGTGCGCTCACCAATATTGATGAAGCGCGCGGAGGAGGAGGGTTGGGTCACTTGTGTTCTCTCAAAACTCATCAGGCCGCGATGAAGGCCTCAAGGCCCGCCAGCCGCATGGCAGGTTCAGGCGACGGAACCTTGCGCGGCTCGGACTTGGCGACCGCCTTGGCGATGGCCGCGATATGCGCCGGGCTCGATCCGCAGCACCCGCCGAGGATGTTGACCTGCCCGTGATCGGCCCAGTCCTTGACCAGCCCCGCCGTGGTCTCCGGCTCCTCGTCATAGGCGCCCAATTCGTTCGGAAGCCCGGCATTGGGGTAAATCATCAGCAGCGTGTCCGCGATCTGCGACAGCACCTTGACGTGGGGGCGCAATTGTTCGGCCCCGAAGCTGCAATTGAGGCCGACTGTCAGCGGCTTGGCATGACGCACCGCATACCAGAAGGCTTCCACCGTATGGCCCGAAAGGTTGCGGCCTGACAGGTCGGTGAGGGTCATCGAGATCATCACCGGCACGTCCCGGCCCAGATCGCGCTCAAGCTGCTTGACCGCCATGATCCCGGCCTTGGCGTTGAGGGTATCGAACACCGTCTCGATCAGGATGAAGTCGACACCGCCTTCAACCAGCGCGGCGGCCTGATCCTTGTAGACCGCCACCAGTTCATCAAAGTCGATCTCGCGGTAGCCCGGGTCTTCGACGTCGGGGCTGAGCGAGAGGGTCTTGTTGGTCGGGCCGATCGCGCCTGCAACAAAGCGGGGGCGGCCATCCTTGGCGGCATATTCATCGGCCAGCGCGCGGGCGATGCGGCCGCTGGCGATGTTGATATCGGCCACGCGGTCTTCGGCGGCATAATCCGCCTGACTGATGCGGTTGGCCGAGAAGGTGTTGGTCGAAACCACATCAGACCCGGCCTCGAAATAGGCGCGGGTGATATCCGCGATCACATCGGGGCGGGTCAGGGCGAGGATATCATTATTGCCCTTCTGGTCGGCGGGAAGGCCGAGCGATCCGGCGTAGTCTTCTTCCGTAAGCTTCCTCAGCTGGATCTGGGTGCCGAACGCACCGTCGAAAATCAGCACGCGCTCCTTGGCGGCGGCGAGGAGTTGATCACGCTTGCTCATGCGGCGTTCTCCGGAAGCGGGCGCTTTCCGAGCATATGGCAGATCGCATAGGCCAGCTCGGGGCGATTGAGGGTGTAGAAGTGGAAATCGCGCACCCCGCCCGCATAAAGCCTGCGGCACAGTTCAGCCGCGACCGTGGCGGCGACCAGCTGGCGCGCGGCGGGCTTTTCATCGAGGCCTTCGAACAGGCCATCCATCCACGCCGGAATTGCCGCCCCGCAGGCGGTGGCAAACTTCCTTGCCTGCGCGACATTGGTGACCGGCAGGATGCCGGGCAGGATCGGCGCATCGATGCCAGCGGCCGCGCACTTGTCACGGAAGGAGAAGAACGCCTCGGGCGAGAAGAAGAACTGGCTGATCGCGCGGGTGGCCCCGGCGTCCAGCTTGCGCTTCAGGTTGTCGATATCGTCCTGCGGGGACAGGGCATCGGGGTGCGTTTCGGGATAGGCCGCCACGCTGATTTCAAAGGGGGCGATGGCTTTGAGGCCCGCGACCAGATCGGCGGCGCTGGCATAGCCTTCAGGGTGCGGGGTGAAGGGCGCGCCCGGCTCTCCCGCATCGCCGCGCAAGGCGACGATGTGGCGCACGCCGGCTTCCCAATATTGCTCGGCAACCTCGCGGATTTCCGCCTTGCTGGCGGCCACGCAGGTGAGGTGCGCGGCGGCGGGAAGCTTGCCCTCGGCAATGATCCGCGCGACCGTGGCATGGGTGCGCTCGCGGGTGGAACCGCCCGCGCCATAGGTGACCGAGACGAAGCTCGGCCCGAGCGGCTTCAACTGCGTCACCGCGTCCCACAGCTGTTCTTCCATCTTCGCGCTCTTGGGCGGGAAAAATTCGAAACTCACCGCAACATCGCCCGGCAGGCCCGAGAACAGCGGCGTATCGGTGGCGGTGCGGTATTCGTGGAGCTGGTCGAGGGTCGGGGTCATTTGGCAGATTCCAGGGCAGCAGTCTTGGGTGTGGCGGGAGCGGCGCGGCGGCGGGCGGTCCAGATCTTGACCACCAGCGCCCCGCCTTCGAGCGCGATCGGCGCGGCGGCGGCAAAGCCCGCGCTGCGCAGCAATTCGGCCATCTGGCGATCAGTAAAGCCGAGGCGCACATGCTGGTGGCGGGTGCGCAGTTCCTCATGATCGTGGCTGGCGAAATCGACGATGGCGATGCGCCCGCCGCCGCGCAGCACGCGCGCCGCTTCGGCCAGCGCGGGCAAGGGATCGGTGGCGAAGTGCAGCACCTGATGCAGGATCACCGTATCGAAGCTGGCGTCGGCAAAAGGCAGATCGGCGAAATCGCCCTGCACCAGTTCGACACTGGAAGCGGGCAGATGCTGGAGCTTGGCGCGGGCGACGCGCAGCATTTCGAGGTTCTTGTCCAGCGCCACGATCCGGTCGGCATGCGGCCCGAACAATTCGGCCATGCGCCCCGTGCCGGTGCCAATATCAAGCAGCGCGCCCAGCGGGCTATCTGCCAGCGCCTCGGCAAGACGGGTTTCCACCACGGCATCGGCGCTGTGGAGCGCGCGCAGTTCGTCCCATTCGCCGGCGTGACGCGCGAAATAGGTTTCTGCCGCGGCCTCCCGCGATTCGCGGATCGCGGCGAGCTTGCGGCGGTCAGCCTCGCACAGGGCGGCAAAGGCAGGATCGGCGGTTTCGGCGAGCGCGAGCAGATCCTGCACCGCATCGATCACCGGGCCAGCCGAATCGCTCTGGCGCAGGAACACCCAGCTACCTTCGCGGCGGCGCTCGGCCAGGCCCGCATCGCACAATATGCCGACATGGCGCGAAACGCGCGGCTGGCTTTGCCCCAGCACCTGCGCCAATTCGCCCACGGCCAGCTCCATCGCGCCGAGCAGCCGGGCGATGCGCAGCCGGGTGGGATCGCCCAGCGCCTTGAAGATGTCCTCGATCACCATTGTGACCGGAGCATATAAAGATATTTTTATATGTGTAAATCACCCTCGCACAGGGCGAGGCAAAAATCGCCAGTTCACCCCGCGGATTACCCGAGCGTGATCGGCCCCGCACCGCCTGCGGCGGCATAGGTTTCAGCACGGGCGGGCAGATCGGCCTTGGCGTTGTAGCGCGCCACGGCTTCATCGATGGCGATAACCGCTTCGGCCGTGGTGACTGCGACAAGGCACCCGCCAAAGCCCGCGCCGGTCAGCCGCACGCCGCCCTGATCCCCGAGGGTTTCGGTGACCATACCGGCAAGCTGGTCAATCGGCGGCAGCGACACATCGAAATCCTGCGACAGCGAAAGGTGCGCCTCGCGCATCACTTCGGCCAGCAGCGGCGTATCGCCGCGGGCAAGCGCCACGGCGACCGGCTCGACCCGCTCCATCTCGGTCACCACATGGCGCGCGCGCCGGAACAAGGTGGGATCAAGCGCGCCCTCGGCTGCCGCCAGCGTCGCCCAATCCAGATCGCGCAAGGCCGGCACCCCGAAATGCGCCGCCACCGCCTCGCATTCGGCCCGGCGCTGGTTGAAGGCGCTTTCGGTGAGATTGCGGCGCAGCCCGGTATCGATCACGGTGATGGCAAGGCTCGGGTGCACCGGGATCGCCATATGATCGAGCGTACGGCAATCAAGCAGCAGCGCATGGCCGGCGACGCTCGCGGCCGAGGCCATCTGGTCCATGATCCCGCAAGCGCAGCCGACGAAATCATTCTCGGCCATCTGCGCCACCTTGGCGAGCATGGCGGGCGCGAGGTCCAGCCCCGAATAATCCGAACACGCCGCCGCCACCGCCACGCCAAAGGCCGCCGAGGATGATAGCCCCGCCCCGATCGGCACATCGCCCGCAATCGCGATCCGCACCGGCTTTACCCCGTAGCCGTAATGCCCAAGCGCCTGAACCACGCCGCGCACGTGGTTCTGCCAGTTGTTCTCGCCCTTCTGGATCGGCCCGGCGAGATCGAAGCTGTCACGCGCGCTGGCCATGTCACCCATATCGAGCGCGACCGCCTCGAAGCGCGGCGTGCCGCCCTTGGGCGCCGGGCCGAGCGCGACGATGGCTTCGCGGTCGATCGCGCAGGGCAGGACATAGCCTTCGTTGTAATCCACATGCTCGCCGATCAGGTTGACCCGCCCCGGCGCAGCAAAAAAGCGCGAGGGTTCAGCGCCATAGGCCAACCGGTAGCCCTGACGGGCGCGGGCGATCAGTCTTTCGCGGCGATTCATGTGACCGGGTATCCCTTCGTTAGCCGCGGTAATGCACCAGCCCGCTGACAGAACGCAACATTTCCGCCGCACGTTCGGGGGTGAGGTCGCGTTGCGGTTCTGCGAGCATCTCGTAGCCGACCATGAACTTGCGCACCGAGGCCGAGCGCAGCAGCGGCGGGTAGAAGTGCGCGTGAAGCTGCCAGTGATCGTCAGCCCCCGCGACAAAAGGCGCGCCGTGCCAGCCCATCGAATAGGGAAAGCTGGTCTGGAACAGGTTGTCATAGCGCGTGGTCAGCGCCTTGATGATGCTGGCGAGGCTGGCGCGCTGGCTGGCGCTGAGATCGGGCATCCGCTGGACGGCAAAGCGCGGCAGCAGCAGCACCTCGAACGGCCAGGCCGCCCAGAAGGGGACGATGGCGAGCCAATCGTCATTGCTGTCGAGCGTGCGCTCGCTGTCCGCCTCGCGCTCTGCCAGATCGAGCAGCATCGCCCGGCCATATTCAGCGAAATATGCGCGTTGGCGGGCGTCCTCGGTGGCGGTTTCCTGCGGCAGATGGCTGGTCGCCCAGATCTGGCCGTGAGGGTGCGGGTTGGAACAGCCCATCATCGCGCCCTTGTTTTCGAACACCTGCACATTGGCAAAGCGCGCGCCAAGCTCTGCGGTCTGGTCGGCCCAGCAATCGATCACGCCGCGGATTTGCGCCGGGCTCAGCAGGGGGAGCGATTTGCCGTGATCGGGGGAGAAGCAGATCACCCGGCACAGGCCCGCCGAAGCCTCGGCACGCAGCAGGGGATCATCGCCCGTCCCGCCCGGCGCATCATCGGCCAAGGCGGGGAAATCATTGTCGAAGACATAGACCCCATCATAGGCAGGGTTCACCTCGCCGCCGACGCGGGCGTTACCCGGGCACAGGTAGCAGGCCGGATCATAGGCGGGTGGCGGCGGATCGGGTTCACTCACCTCGCCCTGCCACGGGCGACCCATGCGCTGGGGCGAAACCTGCACCCAGCCGCCGGTCAGCGGGTTATACCGGCGGTGGGGACGGGCGGGATCAGGGCTCATCGGAAGGCCTGTTCCTCGGGCGTTTCGGCAAGCTTGGCGAACACCTCGCGCGGGGCAAACCGCGCACGTCCGCCCAGCGCAAAGCGGTTGAAGGCGAGCGCCGCAATCACGCTGGTCACCAGCGTCACCACCATGAAGTCGATATAGTGGAGGCCGATGGCGCCCGCAGGCTCGGCGATGAAGCTGAACACGGCATAGAGCGCAAAGCCCCACACCACCCCGACAATCGCCGCGCGGCTCCCGACCCCGGTAAACAGCAGGCCAACGATGAAGGCCGACAGGATCGGCATGGAGGAAAGGCCATTCAATTGCTGGAGCAGATTGATGATGCTGGTGGCGCTTTCAAACACCGGCACCAGCGCGATTGAGGTGATGGTGAGGAGAACGGTGACAATGCCCGACAAGCGCCAGTGGCTTTCCACCTTGCCCACGAACTTCTCGTGGAAATCGACCGCGTAAAGTCCGACCGCGGCGTTCATCACAGCCGCCGTGTGGGCGATCACGGCCGCAGCGATGGCAGCGGCGAACACGCCTGACAGCCACGGCGGCAGCACGGCGCTCACCAACTTGCCATAGGCCGCATCATTGATGTCGCCGAACAGCTGGAAGGCGACCACGCCGGGGATCACCACGATGGCGGGGATGATCAGGATGCGCACCACGGCTGCGGCCAGCACGCCCTTCTGCGCCTCGCGCACGTTGGGGGCGGCCATCGCTTTCTGGGTGATCGGCTGGTTGGTCGACCAGTAATAGATCTGGATGAAGATCATGCCGGTGAACAGGGTGTGGAACGGGATCGGGGAATCGCTCGCGCCAATCATGGTGAGCCGCTCTGCCGGAACGCCTTTGGCGATGTCCCAGTCGACCGCGTTCAAGGCGAGGATCACGATCAGCACCGCAATCGCCAGCACGCCGATGCCGGAATAGGTCTCCATCACGGCGACGGCGCGAAGGCCGCCCGACATGGTGTAAGCCGCCGCCACCACGCCAAGGAATGCCGCCAGCGCGATCAGCGGCAGATCGATGCCCGAGGTCTTGAGGAACAATGCCCCTGAATACAGCCCGGCGGGGAGGTAGATCAGCACCATCCCGAACAGGAACAGCGCCGAAACCAGCGTACGAATGCCGCCCCCGCCATAACGCTGTTCCAGAAGCTCGGTCACGGTGGTGACTCTCGCGCGGTAATAGATCGGCACAAACACATAGGCGAGGATCAGCAGGCCGATGAAACCGCTGATCTCCCACCATGCCAGCAGCAGCATCTGGTTGCCGTTCATCCCCACCAGCTGATCGGTCGAAAGGTTGGTGAGCGTGATCGCGCCGGCCACAAACAGCCAGCTCAGCTTTCCGCCCGCAAGATAGACGTCCTTCTTCGACCCGTCATGCCGCTCGCGGCGCAAGGTAAGCCATGTCGCCAGCGCGATCAGGAGGGTGAGGCCGAGGCACACCGTGATCTGCGTCAGGCTCGCGCCGGTGGTGGCTTGTTGCATTTGCGTGCTTTCCCCTCTCGTTGGGGGCGGTTACAGCGCATTGGCGAGTGGCGGACAAGCCCGCGCACAGCCGTCATCACCGATGCTCGGGAAAGGGAGAGGGGTTCGCGTGGAATTCGTCAGGCTGGACGGCGCGGCAGTGACGCTGGTGTTCGCGCTCGAAGAAGGGGGCGCGGCGGATTGCGTCTATATGGGCGCGCGCCTGCCGCAGGGCGAGGACTTGGTCATGCTGGCTGCAGCGAGCGGACGCGGGCGCCACGAAAGCCAGCCCGATGTGCCGCCGGTGCCCGGCCTGCTTCCTGAGGGCAAGGCGGGCTGGAGCGGGATGCCTGCCATTCGCCTGCGCGAATGCGCCGACCACGCCTTTCCCGAATGCGCCACCGATTTCCGCCTTGTCGCGTGGGAGCAATACCCGACCGAATTGATCCTCACCTACCACGACACCCTGCTCGGCCTCGATATCGAGCAATGCTGGTGGATCACCCCATCGGACATGGTCTGCACCGAGGCTTTCATCACGAGCGGCGCCAAAGGGCATAGCAGTCGCAAACTCGTCCTCGACCGGCTGAGCGCGCTCGCCCTGCCCATCCCGCGCCGCTTTACCCAACTCACCAGCTTCACCGGGCGCTGGGCCGGGGAGATGCGCGAGGACAGCCGCCCGGTCGCACCCGAAGGCTTTGCCCGCACCTCGGTGGCGGGCAAGCCGGGTTTTGCGGGCGGCAATTGGTTGATCCTCGAAGACCCGGTGTCAGGCGAAGCGCTGGGCGCGCACCTTGCCTGGAGCGGCGATCACGACACGCGGATAGACGTCGATATGGTCGGCAGCGCAGACGGGCGGGCGGTGCTCCAGATGGGTGCAAGCTGGGACGGGGGCGAGGTCGATCTGGAACATGATGTCGGCTACCGGACGCCCACCGCGACGTTCGCCCTCGCCCCAAACCGCAGCGCGCTGGCGCAGGCCTTCCACGCCTACGCCCGCGCCAAAGTTCTGCCCTCCCGCGAGGACTGGGGCCCGCGCAAGGTCCACCTCAATTCGTGGGAGGCGCTCGGCTTCAAGCTCTCCGAACCCGCGCTGATCGCGCTGGCCGAGGATGCCGCCAGCCTCGGCATCGAGCGTTTCGTGCTCGACGACGGGTGGTTCGGAGGCCGCCGGGACGACCGCACCAGCCTTGGCGATTGGCACGTCTCGCCCGACATCTTCCCGAACGGCCTCGCCCCGCTGATCGCACGTGTCCACGAACTCGGCATGGATTTCGGCCTGTGGGTGGAGCCTGAAATGGTCTCGCCCGACAGCGATCTTTACCGCGCCCATCCCGACTGGTGCCTGCACCATGAAGGCCGCGCCCGGCCAACGATGCGCGGGCAATTGGCGCTCGATATGGGACGCGAGGACGTGCGCGAATACCTCTTTGCCCGCCTCGATGCGATCCTGCGGGAAAACGCCATCGCCTACTTGAAGTGGGACCACAACCGCGACCTCTTCCCCTCGGCCCCGCGCCAGACCGAGGGCTTCTACGCCCTTCTCGATGCCTTGCGCGCCGCGCACCCGCAGGTCGAAATCGAAAGCTGTTCGAGTGGCGGGGGGCGGATCGATTTCGGGGTGCTTCAACGCACCCACCGCGTCTGGCCCTCCGACAATAACGACACCATCGAGCGCCTGCGGATCATCCCCGCATGGTCGCAGTTCCTGCCGCTGGAGGTGCTGGGCAGCCATGTCGGCCCCTCGCCCAACCCGATCACCGGCAGGCGGCTGGCGATGGATTTCCGCGCCAAGGTGGCGATCTTCGGGCACATGGGCGTGGAGGCCGATCCCGCCCGCATGACCGACAAGGAACGCGAAACCCTCGCCGGGCATATTGCGCTCTACAAGGCGTGGCGCGGGGTGCTGCATGCGGGCGCGCTGTGGCGGCTCGCGCATCCAGATCCGAACGTCACCGCGATGATGGCGGTGCACGAAGGCAAGGCGCTGGCGCTCGCCGCGCAGACCGGTTTCTCAGCCCTGTTCGATGCCGCGCCGGTGCGCCTTGCCGGGCTGGAGCCGGACGCGCTTTACCGCGTGACCCTGCCCGATCCGTGGCCGCCGCGTGCGAAGCACTACCTCGCCAATGCAGAAACTTGGCGCGCAGGCCTGACCCTGTCCGGCACCGCGCTGATGACCCACGGCCTTGCGCTGCCGCTGACCCACCCCGAAACCGCGTGGCTGATCGCCTTGGAGAAAATCGCGTGAAACTCGGCTGCTGCTACTATCCCGAACACTGGCCGGAAGACGTCTGGGCCGATGACGCCCGCCGCATGGCCGAAATGGGGCTTAGCCTCGTGCGCATCGGGGAATTCGCGTGGAGCCGGATCGAGCCGGAAGGCGGCACCTTCGATTGGGGCTGGCTCGACCGCGCCATTGATACCCTGCACGCGGCGGGCCTCAAAGTGATCCTCGGCACGCCCACCGCCACCCCGCCCAAGTGGCTGGTGGACCGGATGCCCGATATGGTCGCCATCGACGAACAGGGCCGCCCGCGGGGCTTTGGCTCGCGGCGGCATTACTGCTTCAGCCACGAAGGCTACCGCGCCGAGTGCCGCCGGATCGTGACCGCGCTGGCGACCCGCTATGGCCAGCACCCCGCGCTTCACATGTGGCAGACCGACAATGAATATGGCTGCCACGATACCGTGCTCAGCTTCTCGGATGCCGCCGCGTCGGCGTTCCGTGGCTGGCTGGCGGCGCAATATGGCACGCCTCAGGCTTTGAACGAGGCATGGGGCAACGTCTTCTGGAGCATGGAATACCGCTCCTTCGCCGAGGTCGATCCCCCGCACCTCACCGTGACCGAGGCGAACCCCGCGCATTGGCTGGATTACCGCCGCTTCGCCTCCGATCAGGTCGCCAGCTTCAACCGCGAGCAGGTGGATATCCTGCGGCGGCTGTCACCCGGCACCCCCATCACCCACAACTTCATGGGCTTCTTCACCGAGTTCGATCACCATGATGTGGGCCGCGATATCGATGTGGCGACATGGGATTCCTACCCGCTCGGTTTTCTGGAGCAGTTCTGGTTTTCGTCGGAAGAGAAGCGCGCTTACCTGCGGCAAGGCCACCCCGATATCGCCGCCTTCCACCATGATCTGTATCGCGGCTGTTCTAAGGGCCGCTGGGGGGTGATGGAGCAGCAGCCGGGGCCGGTGAACTGGGCGCGCTTCAACCCTGCGCCGCTGCCGGGGATGGTCGCACTGTGGACGCTGGAGGCCTGTGCACACGGGGCAGAACTGACGAGCTATTTCCGCTGGCGGCAAGCCCCGTTCGCGCAGGAGCAAATGCACGCCGGCCTGTTGCGGCCCGACAGCTCCGAGGCCGAAGCCGCGCCGGAAGTGCGCGCGGCGGCTGCGGTTTTGCGCGAGATCGGCCCGCAAGCGTGCGCCAAGGCACCGGCCGCGCTGGTGTTTTCCTATGAGGCGGCATGGGTGGTGGGCATCCAGCCGCAGGGGCAAAGCTTCCGCTATCTGGAGCTGGTGTTCGAGTGTTACTCGGCGCTGCGGGCGCGCGGGCTGGATGTGGATATTGTCGCGCCGGATGCCGACCTTTCGGTTTACCGGATGGTGCTGGTGCCAACCTTGCCCATCGTGCCGGAAGGCTTTGCCGAGAAGCTCGCCGCGCTCACCTGCCCGGTGCTGCTGGGGCCGCGTTCGGGCAGCAAGACCGGCAGCTTCTGTATCCCCGATGGCTTGGCGCCGGGGACCTTGCGCGCCCTGACGGGGCTGACCGTGACCCGCGTCGAGAGCCTGCGCGACGGGGTGGCCGAAGGCGCAGAGGGCTTTGCCGTCACCCGCTGGCGCGAGGATGTGGTGAGCGCGTCGCCTCCCGAACTGGCGGACAGCGCCGGGCGCGGGGTCGTTTACTACACGAACGGGGTGCGGTATTGCGCGGTGTGGCCGGATGCCGGTCTGCTCGGCCTGCTGGTGGAGCGGATGGCGGGCGAGGCGGGCGTGGAATTGCTCGATTTGCCGCCGGGAATCCGGGTGCGGCGCACGCAAACCCATGTTTTCACATTCAATTACGCGGCCGAAGGCGTTTTCGTGCCGCATCTAGGGTGCAGCTTGCCCCCCGCCAACTGGCATCTAGACCCCCGCTAGACCCCCCTTAGACCCCGGTTAGCCCCCCGCCAGCAGCCGCCGGTAATGGGCCTCCAGCGTATCTGCACCAAATTCAGGCGTGAGGTCGGCGGAATATTCGCCGGTCCGGCAATCGCGCAGCAGCATCGATTCGGTCGCATAGTAACGGGCGATCCGGGCATATTCGGCCTTCTCGGCAAACCAGCCCGAAAACGGCGCGCCAAGCGCCAGAACACGCTCGGCGTAATCGAAGATTTTGGGGGATACGGACTTGAATTTCGGCGGTTTTCCGGCCAGCCGGAACAGCAATTCACCCTGCTCTTTCAAGGAGATGGCAGGGCCAGGGCCGCCGATGGGGAGGATCGCGTCCCGCATCACAGGATTTTCGATGGCCGAGGCGATGAAGCGCGCCAGATCGTCGTCGGAAATCGGCTTGCAGCGGGTCAGATTGCCGTCCCCGAAAATCAGGAAAGGCTTGCCAGCTTTCACCCTTTTTACCTGTCCAGACAAGGACTTGAAGAAGGCCGTAGGGCGGATGATGGTATAGGTTATGCCGCTTGCCGCCAACTCCGCCTCGAACTTCAGCTTGGCGTGTTGGAATGCCAGCAATGGCTTCTGCACGCAGATCGCCGAGAGCAGGATGAAGTGCCCCACACCCGCCGCCTGCGCCGCTTGAAGCAGCGTGATATTTGCTTGATAATCAACGGTCTGCGCATCTTTCGGCGAACCCGAGCGTGAGGCGATGCAGGAAATCACAACCTCTGGAGCAGCCCCGCCCAGCAGCGCCTCCAACGCACCGGCATCCCCCAGCACAGCGCGCGGCACGGGGGTCACGGCATGCCCGTCCGCCACCAGCCGCCGTTGCACCGCCGCCCCGATCGTGCCTGTGGCCCCGGCAAGGGCGATGCGGCGCGGCGTAGGAGTGGCGTCGGTCATTCCCCACCCTAACCCGCACTGCGGCGAAGCGCAAAAGTGCGAGTTGCCGCCCGCCCCTCCCCCCGCCAGCCTGTGTCCCAAGCGCTTGGGGAGAGGCGCCAGACAATGACCGACCCGTATATCTATGTCGTGATCGTCAGCGCGCTGGCGCTGCTCGCCTATTATTTCACGCTGCTCATGGCCGGACTTGCGCGGGGGAAGTTCAAGGTCCCCGCGCCCTCGCACGAAGGCCCGGAGGAATATGTCCGCCATGTGCGCGCGCATCACAACACGCTTGAACACCTTGTGCTTTTCCTGCCGGGCATGTGGCTGTTCGCCTATGCGGTGAGCCCGCTGTGGGCCGCAGCCATCGGCTGCGTGTGGCCGCCGATGCGGGTGCTTTATGCGCTGGGCTATCACAAGGCGCCGGAAAAGCGGCTGCTTCCGCTCTATATCTCGATGCCGCCCATCTATATCTTCGTGCTCGGCTCGCTCATCGGCGGGATCGTCAAACTGGTTGAGGGAGCCTGAGGGCATGGCCGATTATGACTTGGTGATCCGCGGCGGCACCATCGCCGACGGGACCGGCGGAGACCTGATCGAGGGCGACGTTGCGGTTCGCGGCGGGCGCATCGCCGCCATTGGCGCAAGGCTTGGCCGGGGTACGCAAGAGATTGACGCGCATGGCAAAATCGTCACCCCCGGATTTATCGACGTCCACACCCATTATGACGGCCAATGCATTTGGGCCGAGGAGCTTTCGCCTTCGTCTTCGCACGGGGTGACAACCGCAGTGATGGGCAATTGCGGCGTGGGCTTTGCTCCGTGCCGCAAGAGCGATCACGATATGCTCATCAACGTCATGGAAGGGGTGGAGGACATCCCCGGCGTGGTCATGACCGAAGGGCTGGACTGGGACTGGGAGACCTTCCCCGAATATCTGGACAAGGTCGCCGCCGGAAAGCGCGATATCGACATTGCCGCCTACCTCCCGCACTCGCCCTTGCGGGTCTATGCCATGGGGGAACGCGGCGCGGCGCGCGAGGTTGCCACAGGGGACGATCTGGCCCTCATGCGCCATCTCACCGCCGAGGCGATGCGGGCAGGCGCGCTGGGCTTTGCCACCTCGCGTCTCAGCATCCACAAGACCGCCGACGGGCAGGCGATCCCCACCTTTGACACCGACATTGCCGAGCTGGAAGCGATCACCGGCGGCATGAAGGATGCAGGCGCGGGGACGTTTCAGGTGGTGCTCGATGCCTTTGTCGGGTGGGACAAGGAATATCAGGTGATCGAGCGGGTGATCGCCGCTTCAGGCCGCCCGGCCACCTTCACCCTCGCCTCGGGCAACGACGCACCCCCGCGCTGGCGGCGGGTGCTGGAGATGCTGGAGCGCACCAATGCCAGTGGCGGCATCGCCAATGCGCAGGTGATGCCGCGCCCCATCGGCCTCATCGCGGGGCTGGAGCTGACGGTGCACCCCTTCGTGCTGTGCCCTTCATGGGCCAAGATCGCCCACCTTTCGATCCCCGAACAAGTCGCCGCAATGCGCGATCCCGCCTTGCGCGCCGCGCTGATTTCCGAGGATTTCACGCCGGGGCATCCCTTCAACGAACTCGCCCGCAACTGGCGCTGGCTGTTCCCGCTCGACAACCCGCCAGACTACGCTCCGCCCGCTCACATGAGCATGGCGGGCCAGGCTGCTGCACGCGGCTGCACCCCGCAGGAGGTCGCCTATGACCGGCTGCTGGAGACGGACGGACGCGGGCTGTTCCTCGCCGCGCTCGGCAATTACGAGAACGCCAGCCTCGCCAGCGCGTACGAAATGCTCCGCCACCCGCACTGCGTCCCCGGCCTTGGCGATGGCGGCGCGCATTACGGGGCGATCTGCGATGCGAGCTATTCGACCTATCTGCTGACCCAGTTCGTCAAGGGCGATGGCCCGCTGAAAATCAGCCTTGCGGAAGCCGCGCATATGCTCGGCGCCAAGGCGGCGCGGGCGGTGGGTTTCACCGACAGGGGGACGCTGCATGTGGGCGGCAGGGCCGATCTCAACGTGATCGACCTTGATGGCCTCACCCTGCACCTGCCCGAAGTGGTGCGCGATCTGCCCGCAGGCGGCCGCCGCTTGCACCAGCGCGCCACCGGCTACGAGGCGACCATCGTTGCGGGCGAGGTGATCCGCCGCTTTGACCAGTCGACCGGCGCACGGCCGGGCAAGCTGGTGCGCGGGGCGGGATACAGCGCGGCGGCCTAGAAGGTAGAGGTTCCGATCCCGCCATCGACCACCAGTGATTGCCCGGTGACGTAGCTCGCCTGATCCGAGCAGAACAGCGCCACCAGCGCGCCCAGATCTTCCGCATCGCCGAAGCGGCCGGCGGGCAGGCGCACGGCTTTGACGAAGGCTTCGACCTCTTCCTCGTAACTCCGGCCATTGGCCGCCGCCCTCGGTGCCAGCACATCCTCGATCCCCGGCGTGTGATGCATCCCCGGCAGCACCGAGTTGATCGTGACGTTGTGCGGCGCGAGTTCCTTGGAGATGGCGTGGCAATAATTCGCCAGCGCCGCGCGCGGCGGGCCTGAGAGCACCCGCATCGCAGCGGGATACTTCGCCGCCCCGGTGCTGATATTGACGATCCGGCCCCAGCGTCGTTCCACCATCGGGCCGGTGACCGCCTTGATATAATCGATCGGGCTGAGCAGCGCGGTGGCCACCGATTTCTCGAACGCCTCACGCGGCACATCGCGGAAATCACCGGTGAAAGGCGGCGGGGCGCAGGTGGCCACCAGAATGTCAGGATCGGGGATGGCGGCAAGGATCGCCGCGCGGCCCGCATCCGAGGCATGATCGGCGATCAGCGGATGGACCTTGGCCCCCGTCTGGGCAGCGATGTCGCGGCAGGTGGCCTCCAGCCGCTCAGCCCCGCGGGCAGAGATGAACACCTCGCACCCCTCGCGCGCCAAGGCGAGAGCCGCGCCGCGCCCCATTCCGGCGCTGCCGCCATTGACCAAAGCCCGCCGCCCGCGAATTCCCAAGTCCATAGCCGCATCCTCCTGTGATTGCGCAGCCCTTGTGAGACCCGCAGGAGCGCGGCGAAACTGGCGAACTTGCTGGCGGGTCAGCCCTGCGGCTTGGCCGCGAACAGAATGCCGCTGCCTGCGTCCGGCACCTCGACAAAGCCTTCGGGCGCAGGAACCTTGCGCGTCGGATTGCCGACGATCCAGATGTGGGTGAAGGCCCCGCGCGGCAGGGCTGCGAGCGACATCGAAAGCCTTGGCCGATTGCGCGAAGGGCGGCATTCCTCGCGCACCACCAGATGCGAGGGATCGCGCACGAAGGGCTCGGCGGCGGGGTAGCGCACCCGCATCGGGTTGACGCCGGGCTGCTGCCACTGGTCGTTCACAAATGCGCTTTTGCGCGCCATCGCCGCGCCCGCCAGGTGATCGAGCGGCGCAAGCGCCCAGCGCGTGCGGCAGGGCTTGACCGAGAAGAACGCGACCCGGGCACCATCCGGCAGCTTGTCGACTGCGGGCAGCGCCGCCTGCACCAGCCTGTCCTGCTCCACATAGGCGGCCGCAGTGGTCGCTATCCGCACCCCGAAGAAAGCGAGCGCCAGCACGCCTGCCACCAGCAATGCGCGCGAATCCCGCCGGATGGGGCCGACAGCGAGCAGCGCCGTCGCCAGCGCATAAGGGGCAAGCCGCATATCGGCAAAGGCCGATCCGAACACCCGGAAGGGCAAGGCAAGGAAGAAGATCAGGCACAGCAAGGCCGCGATCCCCACCCCGGCATCGAACTTCGCCTTGCGGTGCGCCAGCATCCAGCCCAGCAGCATCGCAGCCGCCGCCACCGAGGCCATGTCGAAATCGCGCCAATAGGTGCGCAGCGGCGAGATCGCCCAGTTGAACTTGAACTGCCACGCCCAGCCCGAAATCGCCGCGCCCGAGCTTTCCGCGCGCCAGATCACCATCGGCACCACCGGCAGCAGCAGCGGCCAGCACGCGGCAAGGATGCGCATGACTGCGCGCACAGGGTGTGTCCGCGCAGGCCACACCTCGGCCAGCATCGTCGATCCGGCGAGCAGTCCGAGGAACGCCCAGCCATAGGTATGCGCCACCCAGATGGCTGCGCCCGCCGCGCCGAGCCATACAGCCGCCAGCCCCTCGCGCCCGCTGCGCCGCAACCGCACCCATGCCGCAAAGGCGAGCAGCGCCAGCGCCATGCTCAGCGTGTAATTGATGAAACCGTAATTGAAGGGAAAGCCGTAGATCATCGGGATCGCGGCCAGCGCAAAAGGCGTGACCCGGCCATGCACCGCGCGGCTGACCGCAATCATGCCGAGCGCGCCGAGCAATTGGGTGATCATCACCGTGGCCCGCACAGAGCCTTCCAGGCCCAGCACGGGGTGTAGCACCTCCACCAGAATGTCCCCGCCAAGGTTGCCGATCAGCTGCCATTCGAAGGTGAAAAAGGGCTGCAAGCCGGGGCGCTGCGCCAGTTCGGTCTGCACGGCATAGCGGCCAAGGTGGCCCCACAGATCCGTCAGCGGGGCGATCCCCACCACCAGCAGCGGGGCGAGCGTGATCGCGCAGGCCAGCACAATCGCAGGCCAGCGGTCCAGCCAGTCGAACGGCTGCCGCACGCCGCCCAACGGCGCGAGGTTAGGGGCGGAGGAAAGGCTCATTCGGATGCTGCGGGCCTGAAGACAACGAATTGCGAAAGGAGGAAGAAGATCACCACATAGGCGCCGATCGCGGGAAGCTGCGCCAGCGCGCTATCCTTGCCCAGCACGCCTTGCGCGGCGAACAGGACGGCAAGGTTGACGCCGTAAGCGACCGCGAAAGCGGCGAGGAACCGGGCGACCTCGCGCCCCTGCACAGCGCCCGTCACCCCGAACACGAAGCGGCGGTTCAAGGTGAAGGACAGGATCAGGCCCACACCGAAGCCGGCAGCATTGGCCACCGGTCCGCTCAACCCCGCCCACAACCCGCCGAAGATCACCGCCCAGCCCAGCGCCGAATTGGCAAGGCCCGTCAGCCCGAAACGCAGCAGGCGATTGAACATTGGTGCAATGGTCCTCAGCGCGCGACGAGGCGGTATTGCGCGCCCAGCGGTAGCCAGCCGAGCAGGCGTTCCAGCGGGCGCAGCGCGGCAAGGAAGCCGGGGAAGAACAGCGTCCAGCGCAGGTCCACGTCCGTGAAGCCCGCCGCGCGGAACCGGCGGCGCATTTCCGGCGCGCTGATCAGCACGGCGTTGGCATCGAAGGGGCAGGTGGCAACCGCATGCTGGGTGAGCGGGTTCCACGGATTGTGCTCGAACAGGATGAACCGGCCCTTGGGGCTGAGCGTCCGGCGGATCTCGGCCAGCAGGCGGATGTGATCCTCGGCCGGGATGTGGTGGAACACGCAGGCCGTGAACACCAGATCGAAGCTGGCATCCTCGAACGGCAGGGTCTGCCCGTCGTAGCACACCGTTTCAAGCGGCCGGATCGCGCGCGCGGCGCAATGCGTCAGCGAGCGCGAGGATACATCAAGCGCGGTCAGCGCGGCATCGGGGAAGGCGCGCTGCAAATGGGCGACGCAATTGCCCCGCCCTGCGCCGAAATCCATGATCCGCTGCGGCGCTGCGCCCATGGCGGCCATAACGCGCGCGGCCTCGACCGCCTTGTATTCGGCGAAAAACTCGGGGTCCTCACCGCTCAGCTTGACCGATTGGGCGTGCTGCGCGTCATATTCGTCAACGTAAGCGTCAAATTCAGCCTGCGACACGGATCGCCTCGCTCGGGTTGGTATCGGCAGCGGCGGCCTGCGCGCTTCCGGGTTCCTGATTGGCGGCAATCGGGTGGCGGCGCACTTCGGAGATGATGAACAGCGGGCGCGCCTTGCCCTCCATATACATCCGGCCAAGATATTCGCCGAACACGCCCAGCACCAGCAGCTGCACAGAACCCAGGATCAGCGTGAGCGCGGCAAGGCTGGCCCAGCCCTGCACCGCGCCGCCCTGCATCCATGCCCAGACGACCCACACCAGTGATGCGAGGCCCGCAAGGCCAAACAGCATCCCCAGGTGCGAAGCAAAGCGCAGCGGCACGACCGAGAAGCTGGTGATCGCATCCACCGCCAGCGTGATCATCTTGCGCAAGGGGTAGTTGGTCTCCCCCGCAAAGCGCGCATCGCGTTCATAGGGGAAGGCGATCTGGTTGAAGCCGATATAGCTGACCAACCCGCGAATGAAGCGATACCGCTCCGGCATGGCGTTGAGCTGATCGACCACGCGGCGCGTCATCAGGCGGAAATCGCCGGTGTCGCGCGGGATGTGGGTATCGACCATGCTGGCGAGCATGCGGTAGAACAACGCGGCGGTGCCGCGCTTGAAGGCGGTCTCGCCGTGGCGCTTGACGCGCTGGCCGTAAACCACGTCATATCCGGCCCGCACCTGTTCGAGCATCGGGCCGAGCAGTTCGGGCGGGTCTTGCAAGTCGGCATCTAGCACGAACACCAGTTCGCCGCGCACATGATGCAACCCCGCGGTCAGCGCCAGCTGGTGGCCGTGATTGCGCGAGAGGTTGATGGCGACAATGCGCGGATCGTGATCGGCATGGCGGCAGATCGCATTCCAGCTGCCATCCTTCGAGCCATCATTGATCAGGATCAGCTCGTAGCGTTCACCGAAGATCGCGTGCGCGGCCTTGGTCACGCGCTCGATCAGGGCGTCGAGTCCGGCTTCCTCGTTATAGACGGGAATGACGACCGACAGCTCGCATGAGCCGGGAAGATTATGCGGAAGCTGCAAGTGATCAGTCCTCCTGAAGCTGCGAGAGATGACGCGAGCGAACGCAAATGGTCAGTCGCGCATTCCGGCCAGCTGCCCGGGACATACCCCTGCGCGAAGGGCGTGCGCCTCGTAATTCCGAAGAGGTGGCGCGATCCAGCGCCTTGAACCATCTTTGCCGCCGGGGCAACCGTTTTGGCCCTATTGCGGCCACATTTCGCATGCCGCCCTCGCCGGAGCCGCATACCAAACGACCCAAGCGCCGCGCGCGCGATGCGCCGCATTGGCCGATGATCATGACACGGTCGCGCGCTTTCGCGCTGCAAAGCCGGTATACAATCGCAAAAAAAGGTGGAGGCCCGAGCCGGAATCGAACCGGCGTGCGAGGATTTGCAGTCCTCTACGTAACCACTCCGCCATCGGGCCGAGCCTTCCGGGACAAAAGCTCCGGACGGAAGCGGCGCACTAGCGATTCGGCCGGGCAAAGGCAACGCCAGATTCAGGGGCAAGATTACGGGGCGCCCTTTACGCAACGTCAATCTGGACGAGGCCCGCCGCACGCGGCATGGCATGGCGCATGACCATTGCGAGCCTCCTCGAACCCGTCACCGGCCAGCCCGGCCCCGTCCGCCTCACCCATGCCGCCGACTGGTTGCAGGGCAGGACGCTGTATGGCGGGGCCTCGGCGCTGGTGGCCTATACCATGGCGATGCGCGCCTTTCCGGGGCTGCCCCCCTTGCGCGCAGGGCAGGTGGCCTTCGTAGCGCCTGTGGGCGAAGAGATCGAACTCAGGGCCGAAATCGTGCGACAGGGCCGCAACGTGACCCAGTTGCGCAGCGAGATCCTGTCGGAAGGCCGCGTGGCGCTCAGCGCCTTCTGGCTGTTCGGCGAAGGGCGCGAGGCCAATGCCCTCGTGCCTGCTGCGATGCCCGAAGACTGGCCCGGTCCGCCCGAGGATAACGCGGAAGTGACCCACAGCTTCGCGCCTGCCTTCGTCGCCAAGAACTTCGAATTGCGCCACGGCCAACCCAAGGGCACGGATCGCGGCGCCACCGTGCGGCGTTGGGCGCGCCTGACCGAATCGCACGATCTCGATCCCGTCTCCAAGCTGGTGCTGATGGGCGATGTGATGCCGCCGGGCGCGATGCGGGCGATGCAGCGGCAGGGGCCGATCAGCTCGATCAACTGGTCGTTCAACGTGCTCGACCCGGAAAGCCGGTCACGCGATGGCTGGTATCTGGCCGAAAACGCCAGCCAGCACGCCGAAGCGGGCTATTCCTCGGAACGGCTGCGGCTGTGGGACGCAGACGGGCGACAGGTGCTCGACGGGATGCAATGCGTGGCCGTTTTTGGCTGAGCGGGTCAGCCGGGGCCGTGTTCGGTTAAGCCTCAGACGTCCTCGAAGTTGGGCTTGCGCCGCTCCATCTCTGCCATCACCGCTTCGACCTGATTGCGGCTGCGCATGATCGCGTGCTGCTCGATGCTCTCCTCAAGCAGGATCGCATCGGTCTCGCGCTCGTGCATCCCGGCCTGCAACCGCTTGGCGGCGCGGATCGCCTGGGGGTTCTTGAGCGCGATCTGGCGGGCGATGGACAGGGCGCGTTCGCGCGGGTTTTCGTCGAGATAGGTCGCAAGGCCAAGCTGCTGTGCTTCGGTGCCGGTGAATTCGCGGTTGGTGTAGATCAGCTCGCGCAAGACATCGTCGCGCACCAGCCCGCGCCACAGGGCATAGCCGCCCATGTCGGGCACAAGACCCCACTTCATTTCCATGATCGCCAGCCGCGTTTCGGGGTGAATGATGCGGATATCGGCCCCGCTGGCGATCTGCAGGCCGCCACCAAAGCACACGCCGTGGATCGCCGCGATCACCGGAACGGGCAGCTTGCGCCATTGCATCGCCACCTGCTGGAACTTGTTGGCATTGCCATAGGTGCGTTCGGTGATCGAGGGTTCGTCCTCGGCCGGCGGGCGCGAGAAGTTCGACAGATCAAGCCCGGCGCAGAAGGCCCGGCCCTCACCCGAAAGCACCACCACGCGCAGGCCCTTCATCCGCTGGAGCGCGTGCCCCGCCTCGATGATGCGCTGAAACATCTCGGGATCGAGCGCGTTCATCTTGTCGGCGCGCATCAGGCGGACTTCGGCCACGCCGTCCTCGCCAAGCTCTATGGCGACACGGTCATTGGCGATGGTGGTGGCGGCTGCGGACATGGAAGGCGGATCTCTCGCTTCGGGGTTGGCCGACAAGATTGGCGGATCGCCCGCGCCCTGTCCAGAGCCGCTAGCCGGCGGCCCGGCCAGGGCACCCAAGGCCTAAGCGCGGCGGCCAGTCGAGAAAATGGCGGCTGTCGCCATCGGTGCAAATCAGATGGCCCACGCCCGCAGACGCCAGCTTGGCGCGCAAACGCTCGATATTGGCGGTGACCCCCTCACTCTCCGGTTCGAAGGAGACGTGCCACGCCTCCACCCGTAACTGCGCCCCGCTCAGCCGTTCGCCCGGCGTCTCGGCGAGCCGCCACAGCAGCGCGAATTCGCGCGTCGAGAGGCCCAGCCAGCAATCATCCACGCGCGCGTCCCGGTGGAAATGATCGAGCACCATCTCTCCCGCCTCGCGGAAGCGCCGGCCTTGTGCGTCGTTTTCGGCAAAGTGGGCGGAAGGCAGCGGCGCGTTCACAGCACGCCTCCTGCCCGCATCGAATAGACGGCATCGGTGGTGAAGATCAGATGATCGATCAACGCGATGTCGAGCGCCCGTGCGATCTCCGACAAGCGGCGCGTGGTGGCGATGTCGCAGCCGCTCGGGCGGCAATGGCCCGAAGGGTGACTATGCGCCAGAATGATGCCCGCAGCATCATACCGCAGCGCCTCGCCGAGCAGCGCGCGCATCCGGATCGCGAGGGTTGTCATCGTCCCGATCCCGCAAGGTGCATCGCCCAGCCAAGCCCCGTCACGATCGAGGAAAATCGCATGGCCGCGCTCGTATTGCGCAGGCGGGGTCAGCACGAGATTGCGCAGATAGGCGATCATCGCCGTGGTGCGCTGCTCTTGCGATGGCGGACTTTCGCTTGCGCGGGCAAGGGCCTGCATCAGCATGGGCGCCCCCCGGCAAGAGTGGCGGGCATGGCTTGGGACGGCACGGTCACAGCGCCAGCCTTCCCGCGGTGGGCATCGCAACGCGCCAGTCGCGGTAATGGCCGAAACGTTGCTCCCGCCGGACGTGACGCACGAAACCGGCAATCAGCAGCAAGAGCTGGCAATAGGCCGGCCCGCTGATGAGGATCGCAAGGGCCAGGGTCGATACCCCATCGGCCACCAGATCGACCAGATGCGCACCCAGCGCGACAACCTGAAAGCCCGCAACCCACAAGGGATAATTGCGGTTGGCGTTGAGCGCGATGCCGACGAACAGCACCGCCGCGATCACATCCAAAGGCATATGCATCGTCATGAACGGATGGGCATCCGAACGTTCGGGATTGAACCACCAGAGGAAGTAAATGGGCACGACCATGGTGGCCGTGAATGTCGCGGTCAGCCAACGCTCCGGGGCACCGCCCCAGCGCCACGCCGCCCCTGTGAGCAGGATTGCGACGCAGTGCTGTGCGGGTACCCGGTACGCGTTGTAGTAGAACAGCAGGTCTTCCATCGTGTCAGGCTTGCACAGCCTCGCGCTGCTGACGGGCGGGCAGCGCATCCAGATCGCTCGGCGGAATCTTGGTGGGTTCGCCCGTATCCGGGCCGGCGTGGACGCGGGCGACCTTGCTGAGCTCGTCATGGACCCGCAGCAGATTGGTCGACATGGCGACCGCCTGGCTCTCGGCCTCGGTCAGGCGCAGCAGCGCGCGCTGGCCAGTGTTGACTTCGACCAAGGGGTTCTGCCGTGCGGTGAGCATGGCCTGCTTGAGCCGCGCCATGGCGATGATCGCCTCGTCCGCGAGCGCTTCGGCCTCCCGGATCAACTTCTTCAGATTGCGTGCGTCGGTCACGATGCGATTGTCCATGGCAGGTCTCCTGCACAGCAGGAGCTCACCCCGCTGCAGCTTTGGTTTCCACGGAGAGATAAGCCTTGCCTTCGGTCGCTGCGCTGAGCGTCATCGCGGCAGTGATCGCCAGGATCACGGAAGCCAGGATGCCCGAAGCGATCCCGATGATCGCTCCCAGTCGCAGCAGGACGGCATGCTCACCATCGAGCGCTCCGGGGACAACCTTGGGTTCAGGTGGTCTCAGCCACGGTGCCTGTTCAGTCAGGGGCATCGCATCGCTGAGGACCAACTGGCCCGGATCATCCCGGCCACCAAGATCAGTGGAATTAGCCGCCGGGTTAATCTGCGAATTTATGTATGCAGATTCACTATAGGGCCCAAGCAATCCCGCATCTGCGCCCTTGGCAAGATCGTTCTGCCGCGACGCCTCGACCGCGTCGGGCTCCAGCGTGGCGCGGTAATTCTCCACCAGCTCCCCGAGGCTGGCCGCGTCGTAGAAGTCTTTCAGAGCACGGATATGCTGATTGATCCGGGTCTCGGACACACCGAGCTCGGAGGCGATCACCTTGATCGGGACGCGCCGGTCAATACGCTCCATTACGGCGCGTTGTCTGTCGGTCAGCCGCTTCACGGCTCCGGACGCCATCACCCTCTCCTTACGAAACTGGGCCCCATGCTACCTGTTACCTAACCCAATTTGGAGACCATTGCCTCCATTTTGAACCAGACTGCCTTGCGGCCACGGGAAGGGGCCTAAGCTGACGAGCTATTAACCCCGACTGACTGGAGATATCTTTTGATGTTGCGAGCCGCCTGCCTAAGGCGCTGTTCGTTCTCGACCATTGCGATGCGCACATAGCCTTCACCATTCTCGCCATAGCCCACGCCCGGGGCCACCGCGACCTGGGCTTGCGTGAGAAGCTGCTTGGAGAATTCGAGGCTGCCCATGCTTTTCAGCGCCGGCGGCAGCGGCGCCCAGGCAAACATCGAGGCGGGCGGCGGAGGGATATCCCACCCTGCACGGCCAAAGGCCTCAACCATCACGTCGCGGCGCTTGTGATACAACTCGCGGTTGGTATCGATGATGTCTTGCGGGCCGTTGAGCGCGGCGCAGGCGGCTGCCTGAATGGGGGTGAAGGCCCCGTAATCGAGATAGGATTTCACCCGCGTCAGCGCCGCGATCAACTGCCGGTTGCCGACCGCAAAGCCCATGCGCCAGCCTGCCATTGAATAGGTCTTCGACATCGAAGTGAATTCGATCGCAACGTCCTTTGCGCCGGGCACCTGCATGATCGAAGGCGTCGGCTTGCCGTCAAAATAAAGTTCGGAATAGGCCAGATCGCTCACCACCCAGACCTGATTCTCCTTCGCCCAGGCCACCAGCCTTTCGTAGAAGGCCAGATCGACGATCTCGGAAGTGGGGTTGGACGGATAGCTGACCACCAGCACGCTGGGCCGGGGCACGGTGAAGTTCATCGCCCGTTCGAGCGATTCCCAGTAATGCTCGTCCGGCGTCACCGGCACGGAACGGATCGTGGCCCCTGCAATGATGAAGCCGAAGGTGTGGATCGGGTAGGAGGGGTTGGGTGCCAGCACCACATCACCCGGCGCGATGATCGCGGTGGCAAGGCTGGACAGCCCCTCCTTCGATCCCATCGTCACCACCACTTCGGTATCAGGATCAAGGTCCACCCCGAAGCGGCGCGCGTAATATCCCGCCTGCGCGCGGCGCAGGCCCGGGATGCCCTTGGACTGCGAATATCCGTGCGCGTCGGGCTTGGCCGCCACCTCGCACAGCTTGTCGATGACATGCTGCGGCGGGGGCTGATCGGGGTTGCCCATGCCAAGGTCGATGATGTCTTGCCCTTCCAGACGAGCCGCATGGCGCATGGCATTGACCTCCGCGATCACATACGGAGGCATCCGCTTCATGCGATAGAATTGGTCATTCATGGACAGCACACCTTTGTCTGGCGCGGCTTTGATGCAAGCGCCGCAACTCTCTCCCTAGGCGAAAGGCGCGGATCGTGGGAAGGGCGTTTTGCGCAAGTTGCGGTGCAAGCCGTTTGACGGCACTATCTTATACACGCGGCGATAAAGGGACGAATTCGGGCGATGGCACAGGAAAACGACCTTATGGCAGCGGCGGGCGAGAGCATTAAGGGCTTCTTCGATATGCAGGGCGAAGCCTTACGCGAGATGCTGGGCGGCAAGGCTCCCGAGTCGCTCATGGGCGCGGCCGTGCCAAACGGGCTGAACGCGGGCGAGATGGCCGAATGGGCCGCCACCGCTACCCAGCTCCAGCAATTGTGGCTCGATTTTGCCACCCATCAGACCCAATCCGCCGCCAAGAAGGCCGGCAAAAGCGGCCTGGGAGGCGCGGGCGCGGGTCTGATCGATCCGGCGCAGTGGCTGATGATGTCACAGGCGATGCTGGGGCAGATGCCCAAGGGATTGATGCCTCAACAGATGTTCGAAGCCTCTGCCAAGATGGCGCAGGACCAGATGCAGCTGTGGTCGGGCGTGATGCAGAGCTTTGCGGCGGGCGCGACCAAGGGCATGGGCGGCGGGACGATGGGGCAGACGCCCGAAGCCGCTGCCCTGCCCAAGAGCGACAAGCGCTTTGCCGATCCGGCATGGCGCGAACACCCGGCCTTCCTGCTGCTTCACCAGACCTACCTGATGCTGGCCGATTACTTCCGGCAGTCGGTGAAGGGCATGGAGGGGCTAGACAAGTCCAAGCGCCAGCAGCTCGAATTCGCGGTGACCGCGCTCGCTGAAGCGATGAGCCCCGATAATTTCATCGCGCTCAATCCCGTGGTGATGAAGCGCACGATGGAGACCAAGGGCGCCAATCTGGTGCGCGGGATGCAGCATCTCGTGAATGATCTGAAGCGCGGGCAATTGACCCACACCGATCCCGATGCCTTCCGTCTGGGCGAAAACCTTGCCGCCAGCCCCGGCAAGGTGGTGCATGAAACCCCGCTCTATCAGTTGATCCAGTATTCGCCTTCCACCGACAACGTGCTGGAGGTGCCGCTGGTGATCTTCCCGCCGTGGATCAACCGCTTCTACATCCTCGACCTCACCCCCAAGAAGAGCTTCATCAAGTGGGCGGTGGATCAAGGCATCAGCGTGTTCGTGGTAAGCTGGAAGAGCGCCGACGAGACGATGGGCGACATCGTGTGGGACGATTACATCCGCGCCCAGATGGAAGCGATCAATCATGTGCGCGCGCGGCTGGATGTACCGGCCGTCCACACCATCGGCTATTGCGTGGCGGGCACGACGTTGGCCGCGACCCTTGCGGTACTGCATAGCCGGGGCGAGGCCGACAAGGTCAAGTCGGCCACCTTCTTCACCGCGCAGGTCGATTTCGAGCGGGCGGGCGACCTCAAGAATTTCATCGACGAGGGCCAGCTCGAGATGATCGGGCAATTGAGCCCGCAGGGCTATCTCGACGGGCGCTATCTCGCCGCCGCGTTCAACGCGCTGCGCGGGCGCGACCTGATCTGGAACTACGTCGTCAACAATTACCTGCTGGGCGAAAATTACCCCGCCTTCGATCTGCTCCACTGGAACGGGGACGTCACCAACCTGCCGTCCAAGTGGCACAATGCCTACCTGCGCGATCTCTACCGCGACAACAAGCTGGTGGTGCCCGATGCGCTGGAGGCGGACGGGACGCCGATCGATCTCACCCGCGTCACCACGCCCAGCTTCGTGCAGGCCGGGCGCGAGGATCACATCGCGCCTGCCGAAAGCGTGTGGCGGATCACGAAGCACTTCACCGGGCCGATGGAGTTCCTGCTGGCGGGTTCCGGCCATATCGCGGGCGTGGTCAATCCGCCCTCTGCCGGCAAATACCAGTATTGGGTGGGTGACAGCGCCGCGCCATCGCTCAAGGACTTCGTCGCGGGCGCGACCGAGCATCCGGGCAGCTGGTGGCCGCATTGGCTGGAATGGCTGCACAAGCAGTCCGATGCCCGCGTTCCGGCCACGGGCAAACGGACGCCGGGCGGCAAGGGCGACAAGGTGATCGAGGATGCACCGGGCCGCTATGTGAAGACGCGCTAGGCTCAAATCACTGAAACTTCGGGTAATTGAAGGTTTTTGTGCACTGCACAAAAATGCTTGACTTCGCAATCGCAATGCCTATTTTGTGCAATGCAACATGAAGCGAGGTCGTCATGTCCGAAGTTGAAAAGACTGCTGTCGAAGTGAAGCCCGCCGAAGCCAAGGCTCCGGTCGCCAAGATCGACGCTGCTGCCGAGAAGGCTTTTGCCGAAGCTTCGGCCAAGGCTGTCGAAGCGCCCGTCGCTGCTCCGGCTGCCACCGCGGTCGCCGCGCCCAAGAAGGCTCCGGTCGCCCGCAAGGCAACCCCGGCCAAGAAGGCCGTGGTCAAGATCGCCAAGAAGGCTGCTGCCAAAAAGCCGGTGCTGGCCAAAAAGGCCGCCACCAAGGTGAGCAAGCCCGCGCCCAAGACCGACACCCCCAAGATCACTCCGATCACCAAGCTCAAGGATACCATCATGGCCACTGCCAAGACCGCCGACATCACTGCCACCGCCAAGAACGTCGTCGCCGACGTCCAGGCCCGCGCCAAGACCGCTGCCGCCAAGGGCACCGTGCTCGCCACCGAAGCGACCGAGTTCACCAAGGCAAACGTCGAAGCCGTGGTCGAAAGCGGCAAGATCTTCTTCGCCGGTGCGCAGGAACTGCTCAAGGACAACGTCGAAACCGGCAAGACCGTGATCGAAACCGTCACTGAAGACGCCAAGAAGGTTGCCGCCGTGAAGTCGCCGACCGAACTGTTCCAGCTGCAGGGCGAAATCGCCCGTCGCAACTTCGACGCGATGGTCTCGTTCGGCTCGAAGCGCACCGAAGCCTGGGTGAAGCTCTACAACGAAGCCTTCGCCCCGATCTCGAACCGCGTCAGCGTCGCGGCCGAGAAGATGAAGACGGCTGCCTAAGCACACGAATTCTCCGACCGGGCCTCTCTCCTCTCTCTCCCAACCCGGTCCACGAGAGCGCGCCGCAAGGCGCTGGCCGGCCAGACGCAAGTCTGGCCGGCCTTTTCTTTGCCAGCGCCGGCGCAGGCCGCGCCAAAATGAATCACAACCATCGCTTGCACCCGCACAGCCAAATCCCATAATGGAGGCGCATGCCGAACCTGTTCGCCTTTGACCCCGCTTCCAGCGCCGCGCTGCCTGTGCCGCAGCTCGCCCCGCTGTGCGCAGAGGATGAGGATGGCGGTAAGGACGAAGGCGGCTCGGGCGGCAGCCAGATCGGCGTTGCCACCAAGACCCGCGCCAAGGCCAAGAAGCCGAGCCAGTACAAGGTGCTGATGCTCAATGACGATTACACCCCGATGGAATTCGTGGTGCTGGTGCTGAAGCGCTTCTTCGGGATGGATCTGGAACAAGCCACCCGCGTAATGCTCCACGTCCACCAGCGCGGCGTCGGCGTGTGCGGGATCTTCACCTATGAAGTCGCCGAAACCAAGGTGAACCAGGTGATGGACTTCGCCCGGCAGAACCAGCACCCGCTGCAATGCACGCTGGAAAAGGCGTAAGGTTGCAAACGGGGTGAGGCAGTCGCACCACCCCGAACCCGACCCTGCCCTGCCCGGTCAGGAAAGCGTCTGGGATTATCCCCGCCCCGCGATTGCCGAGCAGACTTCCCGCCACATCCGCATCCTGCATCGCGGCATCGTGCTGGCCGACACCCGCGCAGGCTGGCGCACGCTCGAAACGTCGCATCCGCCGACCTACTACATCCCGCAACCCGACATCGCGATGGCGCTGTTGCGGCCCAACCCTGCGCGCTCGATGTGCGAGTGGAAGGGGCAGGCCGCCTATTGGGATGCCGAGATCGCCGGCGAGCGTATCGCCGGTGCGGGCTGGTCCTACCCCGCGCCCACCCCTGCCTTCGCCGGGATCGCGGGCCACATCGCCTTCTACGCCGCGCCTTTTGACAGCGTCACTGTCGATGGCGAACAAGTTACGCCCCAGCCCGGCGGCTTTTATGGCGGGTGGATCACATCGCGCGAGGCCGGCCCGTTCAAGGGCATTCCCGGCTCCCGCTTCTGGTAAATCCCCCGATCATGTGTCCCTGCGCAGATTTGGGGACATGACGCGCGCGCCCGAAGCCGCTAGGGCTTGGCAGCGCGCGGACGCACGGACCGGAAAGCCCCTTGCCCAACTTCCTTCCCAGCATTGATCGCTACATCCTGCGGCTGACAGTCGTGCCGATGCTTGGCGTCTTCGCGCTCGCCGCCTCGCTGCTGATGCTCGACAAGATGCTGCGCCTGTTCGATTTCGTTGCGGTCGAAGGCGGACCAGTGGGTGTGGTCTTCAAGATGCTGGGCGCGCTGATCCCGGAATATGCGAGCCTCGCGATCCCGCTGGGCCTGCTGCTCGGCGTGCTGCTGGCGTTCCGCAAGCTGGCAACATCCTCGGAACTCGACACGATGCGTGCGGTCGGGCTGTCGTATAATCGCCTGTTGCGGATGCCCTATGCAATCACGCTGTTTCTGGTGGCGGTCAATATCGCGCTGGTGTTCTACATCCAGCCGATCAGCCGCTATTATTACGAGCAGATGGAATATGAACTGCGCTCGGGCGCGCTGGGTGCCTCGATCAAGGTGGGCGAATTCACTACGCTGGCTGACCGCATGGCGCTCAGGATCGAGGAGAGCGAGGATGAGGGGCGCAAGCTCGTCGGCATCTTCGCCCGCGTGTCGAACAGCAAGGGGCAGGTGCTTTCGATCAGCGCGCGCGAGGGTGCCTTCCTCGCCACCCGCGACAATCCCGACACCATCATCCTGCGCCTGACGGAAGGCACGATCATTCAGGATACAGGAATGAAGGGCCAGACCCCGCGCGTTCTCAGCTTCAGCCGCCATGACCTGCCGATCGACCTGCCCGCAATCGAGAAATTCCGCGCGCGCGGAGACGAGACGCGCGAATATATCCTGCCCGAATTGCTCAAGATGGGCTGGAGCAGCAACAGCGCGCCGCAGCAGCGCGATGCGAGCGTGGCCAGCTTCAATTTCCGGCTGGTCGAGATCGTGATGATGATGCTGATGCCGCTGCTGGCGGTGGCCCTCGCGATCCCGCCCAAGCGGTCGACCAGCGCGCTGGGCGTGTTCGTGTCAATCGTGATGGTGGTCGCCTATCACAAGGTCAACCAATACGGCGAAGAGGTCGCCTCGCTGGGCCGGCTTGATCCGATACTGGCCTTCTGGGTGCCGTTTATCCTGTTCGCGGGGCTGATCCTGTGGATGTATTACCGCGTCGCCTATGTGCCCGGCGGTCAGGCGATCGGCGCGCTGGAGATGGCCTTTGCCCGGCTTTCCAAGCGGATCGGGAAACTCTTCGCCCGCCGCACCCCGCGCGCCTATGGCCTCGCGGAAACGGCCCCGGCCGAGTAGCGCGCCATGCAGCTTGATTTCTTCCCCTCGCGCACGCTGACGCTGTATCTCGCCAAGCTGTTCGTTGTGCGCATTTTCGCCGTGCTAATCATGCTGGTTCTGGTGCTGCTGGCGCTCGATCTGCTTTCGGAATCGGGCGATATCCTTGCCGCCCCGGGCAACGGACAGACGGAAATCCTGCGCTATGCCAGCTTGCGGATGCCGCAGCTCATCAGCCGCTTCCTGCCCTATTCGGTGCTGCTGGCGACGCTGATCTCGCTGGTGACGCTGAACCAGAACAGCGAAGTGGTGGCGATGAAGGCGGCCGGCCTGTCCGCGCATCAGGTGCTCGCCCCGCTGCTGCTGACCGCCGCGCTGGTGTCAGCCCTGAGCTTCGGTTTCAACGAGCGGATCGTGACCCGCGCCAACGCGACGCTGGCTGCGTGGCAGGCGGCGGAATACGGTCCGATCCCGGCCACCGACAGCAGCGCCGGCAAGCCGCGCGCGAACATCTACCTCACCGATGGCAACAACATCCTCACCGCCGCCACGCTGACGGGCGCGGGCAAGGACATCGTGCTGACCGGCGTGACCTGGTATGCGCGTGCACCGGGCGGGATCATCCGCCAGCAGATCCGCAGCCCCCGCGCCACCTTTGCCGCCCCCGGTTGGCGTCTGGAGACCCCTGCGCGCTTCGATGTCGCCGGCGCGGTGACCGAGCGGCCCGCCAGCCTTGTCGTGGCGCAAGGCCTGACGCCCGAACGCATCATGCTGCAATCGGTCGACGTGGATGCGCAAGGCTTCTGGGAGCTCAAGGCCTCGATTGACGCTTACGAAGCCGCCGGGCGCAACACTGACGAGATGCGCGCCAAGTGGTGGCACCGCCTGTCAGGCCCGCTCTCGGCGCTGCTGATGCCGCTTCTGGGGTCGATCGCCGCCTTCGGGCTGGCGCGCTCGGGACAACTATTCGTGCGGGCGATCATCGGGATGGCGCTGGGCTTTGCCTATTTCGTCGTCGATAACGCCGCGCTCGCCATGGGCAGCTTCGGCGGCTACCCGCCCCTGCTCGCCGCATGGGCGCCGTTCCTGCTGTTCCTGCTGCTGGGCGAGACAGTGCTGATCCGGACCGAGGAGTGAGCGCCCGGAACGACTGGTCGCTCCGGCTGGCCCGGCCCGAGGATGCTGGGGCGATGCCGGGGATCGAACGCGAAGCCGCGGTGGCCTTTGCCGATGAGCCGGGAATTAACCCTACCGGCACCCGCTCGCAAGCCGATTACGCCCGCCTGATCCGCAAGGGCCACAGCCTTGCCGCCCATGTCGGCGAGGCGATGGCGGGCTTTCTTGTGGCCGAACCCTTCCGGCGCGAACTCCACATCTGGGAGATGGACGTCGCTCCCGCCTTCCAGCGGCGCGGGATCGGCGCAGGACTGGTGCGCGCTGCCCAGATCGACGCGAGGAACACGGGCTTCAAGGCGCTGACCCTCACCACCTTCCGCGACCTGCCGTGGAACGGGCCGTTCTACGCCCGCCTCGGCTTCGAGGAGGTCACCGCGCTCGATGCCCATATCCGGCTGGCGGGCGAACTGGCGGTTGAGGTCGACAATGGCCTACCCGCCGACCGCCGATGCGCGATGATCTGCTTTCTGGATTGAGGACGGGCTTTAGCCCCGCTTCCCCATCGTGCTTTTCGCGATCCGTCCGACCAGCACCAGCAGGCCCGGGTGGTTCGCGCCTTCATAGGTCGAACCCGTGCCCAGCTCGCGCGCCAGTCGGCGGTGGGCTTCGGGCAGGTCGTGATAGGGCATCGAGGGCATCAGGTGGTGCAGCGCGTGATACCGCAGGCCGACCGGCGCCCAGATTTCGCCTGCAAGGCCCGGCGGGGGTACATTGACAGAGTCGAGGAACTGCGCGGTCACTGTCATCGCCTCACCCTCGTTCTCCCACAGGTGGGCAACGAGCGTGCGCAACTGGTTGAGCACCGCGGTCAGCGACAGGATCGCAAGCGCGGTCGCCAGCGGCTGCCAGCCGATGACCTGCGTGGAGCCGATCAGCAACCACGACCACACGAACACCCCCGCCTCCTGCCAGCGCACGCGGCCCACGAAGTCGCCTTCGGGCGGGCGGCGGCGGAATTCGGGGTTGATCGACAGGGCCGAGAAACGCTCCCACGTGAAGGTGCGCACGGCCGGGATCAGCGCGCCCAGCGGCACCAGCACCGCCGCGCGCACGATCAGCGCCACCGGCGCCAGGATCGCCACGAGCACGAACAGCGGCAGGCTCCACGGCTTCATCAGAGCGAGCGGCAGGTATTCGGGGTCCTCCACCGTGCCATATTGCGTGCGCTTGTGGTGGATGGTGTGGACGCCTTCATACATGAAGCTTGGCGTCAGCAGCGGAATGCCGACGAGCAGGTTCCACCCGGTGCGGAAGCCCGGCAGGGCATCGCGGTGAATGTGGGTCAGCTCGTGGATGAACATCAGCGCCCGGTAAAACGCCAGCGCCGCCACCAGCCCGGCAGCAAGCTGCACGGCAAGGCTCTGCGAAAGGATCGCGGCGGCGATCCCGGCATAGCCGATCGCGGCGGACAGCAGCATATCCGGCCAGTAGATACCGGGCTTCGCTTCCCCCAGCCCCTTGGTCAGATCGCGCGCGGCGCGCAGCATCGCCTTGTCGTCCTCGGCCATGAACTGGAGGCGGGTCGCTTTCGGAGGCACGGGCGCGGACGCGGCGGGGATGGTCTGGTGAATGGTCATCGGCATGGATTCCTGAGGCGCGCCCTACCCGAAAACGGGGCGCACGCCAAACGCGGGTTGTTGGTGACAGTGATCGACAGCCTTGCGCGAATGGCTCGGCGGCGACACAGACACCTTGATCAATCGCAAATACGGGGAAGCTCGCGTGACGGATGTGGTGGCCCGCAGGGCCGAGATAGTAATCGAACCGGTCACCGACAAGCGCGGCCGGGCGGCCTTTGTCGATCTGGGCCGGGCATTCTCCGACCGTCTGGAACACTTCGTCCCGCAAATCCGCTCGGAACAGATCGAACTGGTCGATCCGGGCAAGAACCCCTTCTTCGGCCATGCCCGCGTGCAGTTGTTCATCGCCAAGGCGGGCGGCAAGCCGGTCGGACGCATTTCGGCCCATATCGACGAACTCGCGCTCGCCATGCCCGCCGATCAGGGCTTCGGGCCGGGCACGGGCTTTTTCGGCTATTTCGATGCCGAGGATGAAAGCGTCGCCCGCGCGCTGCTGGCGGCAGCCGAGGCATGGCTGGCGGGCGAGGGAATGGCCCGCGTCCTCGGCCCGATCTCGCTGTCGATCTGGGAGGAGCCGGGCCTTCTGGTCAGCGGGCAGGATCATCCCCCGATGCTGCTGATGGGCCATCACCCGGCGCATTATGCCGCGTGGATCGAAGCCGCAGGCTATGCGCGCGCCAAGACGCTCTTCACCTATGATCTCGACATCACGAGCGGTTTTGGCCCGCTGGTCGACCGGCTCGTCCAGACCGGCAAGCGCAACGAACGGATCAAGCTGCGCCGGGTGCGCAAGGATCACTGGGACGAGGAAGTGGCCACAATCCTTGCGATCCTCAATGATGCATGGTCCGACAATTGGGGCTTCGTGCCCTTCACCCCCGCCGAGGTCGCCTATGCCGGCAAGAAGCTGCGCGCGATCATCCACGAGGAATTGAACGTCATCGTCGAACTTGATGGCCGCCCCGTGGCCTTCATGCTGACCTTCCCTGACGTGAATGATGCGCTGGCGAAGATCAGGGGCAAGCTGTTCCCGTTCGGCTGGATCTATATGCTGCGCTGGCTGCGCCGCCCGCGCGGCGCGGGGATGCGCGTGCCCTTGATGGGGGTGCTGAAAGAATTGCACGGCACCCGCATGGCCGGGCAGCTTGCCTTCATGATGATCGAAGCGATCCGGGTGGAGGCAATCGGCAAGTTCCAATCGACCCGCGGCGAGCTTGGCTGGGTGCTGGAAGACAATCAGGGGATGTTGGCGATTGCCGATACGATCAAGAGCAAGGTCAACCGCGAATATGTGATCTACGAGCGGAAGCTGGGGTGATTTGCCGATCGCGCCGATCCGCGATGCAGACCACCCGCCCCGCCAAAAGTGTGCGCCAAAGAAAAAAGGCCTCCGTTGCGTAAACAACGGAGGCCTTTCGGGATCGTATCACCAGCCGCTTGGACGGGAGGGGGGTCTCGGCGGTGACAAGGGGATAATGATCGTCCCGGAATGCGGTTCCCGGACCCTGCAAATTTTTTTGCCGTAACGGAAACTTCGCCGAAGAAGGCTCAATTCCAGCCACTTGCGCGATAGAGGCGACGGCGGCGCAGGGACGCGCTATGGGCTGAGTCGCAAGCCTCGTCACAGCCATAAAAAGGTGCCTCATGTCCCTCGGAAGCCAGATCGCGGCCAACCTGCCCTTCCTGCGCCGCTACGCCCGCGCGCTCACCGGATCGCAGGCGAGCGGCGATGCCTTCGTGCGCGAGATGCTCGAAGCCGTGCTTGCCGACGAGGATCTGGCAGCCAGCCTCGCAGGCGGGCGCGTGCCGCTTTACCGCGCTTTCAGCAAGGTATGGGCGAGCGCCTCGGGCCCCATCGCCAGCGGCACCGCCACCAGCGAGCACGAGGCCGGCGCACAGGCCCGGCTCGGCGTGATCACGCCCCCGGCGCGGCAGGCGCTGCTGCTGACCACGCTGGAGGATTTCACCACCGCAGAAGCAGCCGCGATCCTTGAATGTTCGGCAGCCGAGGTAGAAGCCATGGTCGCCCAAGCCATTGCCGAGATCGAACGCGAGCAGACCACCAGCGTGCTCATTATCGAGGACGAGCCGCTGATCGCGATGCAATTGGAAGACCTCGTCATCGGCCTCGGCCACACCGTCAGCGGCACCGCCGCGACCCGCACGCAGGCCCGCGCGGCGATTGCCGAGGCGATGCCGGGGCTGGTGCTGGCCGACATCCAGCTGGCCGACGGGTCATCGGGCCTCGATGCGGTGGATGATATCCTTGCCGTGGGCGCGATGCCGGTGATCTTCATCACCGCCTACCCCGAACGCCTGCTGACCGGCGACCGGCCCGAACCGACCTATCTGGTCACCAAGCCCTTCCAGGAGGCCACCGTGCGCGCGGCGATCAGCCAGGCGCTGTTCTTCGGATCGACCAGGCCTTTGTGATGCGATCGCGCTGACGCGCGATGCAAACCGCCCAAGAAGGTGGCGGAAAACTAAGGCTTCGCCACCCGCCGGTCCGGCTCCTTCTCGCGGATGCGGAAATCGGCGGGGCGGCGCACGGGGACGCGCAGCACGCAGCGCACGCCTGTCAGCGCGAAATCGAGTGTCACCGGCTGGCGCAGTTCGTGGGCGACCACCTTTTCGATCAGCTCGGTGCCAAAGCCGCGGCGGCGCTGGGTGGCGACCGGCGGGCCGCCGCGCTCCTGCCATTCAACTTCGGCCCACTCAGTCTCGGCGGCGGCATCCTCGCCGCGTTGCCAGCGGATCGTGACCTGACCGCCCGCCACGCTGAGCGCACCATATTTGGCCGCATTGGTGGCCAGTTCATGCACCGCCAGCCCGAAAGACAGCGCATCATTGGGCGCCAGTTCGAGATCCGGCCCCTCCAGCACAATCGTCTCGTCAAGAACGCTGCGGAAGTGCTGCAATTCCGCCTCGATCACGGCGCGGATCGGGGTGGTGCCCCAGTCGGTCACGGTCAGAAGGTCATGCGTGGCCGAAAGCGCGCGGATGCGGCCTTCAAGGCTATCAGCGAAATCATCAAGCCCGCTTGCGCGCCTGCGGGTCAGCGACAGGATCGACAGCACATTGGCGAGCGTATTCTTGACCCGGTGGTTCAGTTCGCGAGTCAGCGAATTGCGGATCGAGTGCTGTTCTTCAAAAAACGCCAGCCGCGCCTGATCCTCGAACGCCTGCTGGGTCAGCAGCCGGGCGAGCAGCATCAGCAGGCTCGCCAGCGCAAGGCCGAACACCAGCGTCACCATCGACAGCGACGAAAGCACCTGACTGCGCGCGCTTTCGATCACCAGCATCAGCTTGCGGTCGGCAATGCGGACCTCCTGCGTCACCGTCTCCTCGGCGGGCGCTCCGATGGTGTGGGCCACCAGCAGGTGGCCTGTATCGACCTCGCCATCATACAGCCGCACCCCGAAGCGTATCGCCCCCAGACGGTCAATCGCCGCATCAAGGAACTCGCGCGCGCGGAACGGGGTGTAGACGAAGCCCGCCAGCCGCCGCTCGCCCGCGGCTGCGTTCATCCGGAACACCGGCATATAGATCGCAAAGGCCGGCGCGGTGCCGCTGGTTTCCTGGCGCAGCACGATCCGGCCCGATGCCGCCGGGCGCAGGGTAAGTTCGGCCTCGGCCATGGCAGCGGCGCGGGCGGCGTCGGAATACATGTCATAGCCCAGCGCGCGCCGGTTGAGCGCGGTTGCGGGCGCGAACATCGCCACCGGGGCCACGCGGCCGGTGGCGCTGGTGGGCGCGGGGAAGATGTCGGGAAAGGCCGGCTGCCCCATTCGCGTCCGGGCAAGGAAGGCGGGCAGATCGCGCGCTTCCATCACCGGGATCCAGCCGATCCCTTCCGCGCCCGAATATTCGGTGTTGAGCTTCAGGGCGCGCACGAAACTGTCGAACGTGGCCGGGCTGACTTCATCGACGCTGGCGAACAGCGCCGCGCCTGCCCGCAGATACGAGGTGAAGCCGCTGCCGCTGCGATCAAGCGCGGCGGCCACGCTCTGCGCATATTCGCGCATCTGTGCGCGTTCGCGGGCGCGGGCGTTGCTTTCGATGGCAAACACGCTGAGCGCGGTGATCGCCGCCAGCGCCAGGAAGATCACCAGCGGGATCGCGCGCGGATAGAGCACCAGCCAGCGCCGCGCCCGCCACGATGATGTTGGCGGCAGCGGATCGGCGGGATCGTCATCAGCACGGAGAGCAAGCGGATCGATGGCGGGCATGTCCTGTCGGGCCGGGAAAAGCGGTATGTGGCCGGTGGCGGAACCAAACTGGTAGCGCATCGTTCCCGAATCGTCCAAACTCGGCGTCTCGGGGGTTCGGATCGCGCGCATCGCGCTTCGGCTTCCCGGGTGACTGGATCGGCCCAATGGTGGGCCGGGACACGGGATCAGGGACGAAACCGAGCAATATGGCCTCGAATCAGGGACAGGGCGGCAATCCGGGCGGAGGCGATCACAACGCCCGTCGCCGCCCGCCCGAATGGGCCGACGGGCTGAAGCAGCTTTATGATTCGGTGGTCGAGGAAGCCCTGCCCGACAGCTTCAAGGACCTGATCGACCGGCTCGACGCGATACCCCCCGCCCGCGGCCGGGATAGCGGCCAGTGAGCGCGGAGCAGCCTTCGGGCGATCCGCAGTCAGCAACCGTGCGCACCGCAGCGGAGAAATCCGATTTCAAGCGCGATCTGACCGATGTCGTGCCTCACCTGCGCGCCTTTGCGCGGGGCCTGTGCGGTCGGCCCGATCTGGCCGATGATCTGGTGCAGGAAACGCTGCTGAAGGCCTGGGCCGCGCAGGACCGGTTCGAACCGGGCACCTCGATGCGCGCATGGACCTTCGTGATCCTGCGCAATGCCTACCTCACCGATATGCGCCGCAACCGGTTTCGCGGCGAGTATGACGAGGGCGTGGCCGAACGCATCCTGACCGCGCCCGCGGGGCAGGAGGAACCGATCCACCTCAGCGATCTCCACCGCGCGCTGCTGACTCTTCCGGCCGAGCGGCGCGAGGCGTTGCTGCTGGTTGGCGCGGGCGGCTTTTCCTACGAGGAAGCCGCTGCGATCTGCGGCTGCGCAGTCGGCACCATCAAAAGCCGGGTGGGCCGCGCGCGCGCCGCGCTCAGCGAAATGCTCGCCAATGGTGCGATCCCGCGCCGCTCGACCGGCGATGACATTGCCCACCGCGCGATTCTGGAAGAGCTTGATATGGTGTCCAGCGGCAACGGGGTGAGCTCGCGAGGCTAAGCTTCCCTGCCCCGGATTTGATCCGGCCCGGAGCGCAAGAAAAAGGCCCGGAAGCGTCTCCGCCCCGGGCCTTTGTTCAAATCAAACCCGAAAAAATCAGGCGTAAACCCAGACCGTGCCGCGCGCGAGGTTCTCGCTGGCGAAGGCCCAGTTCAGCTTGGTTTCGACCACCGCGTCGAGATAGGCTGGGCGCTTGTTCTGGTGATCGAGGTAATAGGCGTGCTCCCACACGTCGAGCACCAGCAGCGGGTTGAAGCCGCTGTCGGCCAGCGTGTCGGCATCATGGGTTTCTTCGATGCTGAGCTTGCCGTCCTTCTCGGCCAGCCACACCCAGCCGGACGCGAAGTGGCCCACGCCGCGATCCTTCAACTGCTGCTTCAGGGCATCGACCGACCCGAAGGCGGCTTCGATCCCGGCGACCAGGTCGGCCGAAGCCTCGGTCGTCGAAGCGGCCATCGAGTTCCAGTAGAACGCGTGGTTCCAGACCTGCGCCGAATTGTTGAACAGGGCCTGGTTCGTCCCGCGCGAGGCGGCGACGATCGCTTCAAGCGAGGCGTCCGCGTGCGGGGTGCCTTCGATGGCGGCGTTCATCTTGTCGAGGTAGGTCTGGTGGTGCTTGCCGTAGTGGAACGACAGCGTCTCGGCCGAGATCGCCGGTTCAAGCGCGGTGTCGGCATAGGGCAGCGGGGAAAGTGCGAAAGCCATGGTGTTCTCCAGGGTCGTTTGATGAATCGGACGGGTTACCTAGCAGCAACGCAGATGTGGGCGAAGGGTTGCAGGTTCAAGTGGCGGCGTTAGCCTCGCCAGCCTTGCGGTCAACTGCGCTTGTTACCGCAACGTTCATCGTGACGTTGCCCAGCGTCCGCATCAGGTCGGGCAGCATCTCCACCGCGACCAGCAGCGCCAGCGGCTCGACCGGCACACCCATCGCCAGCGCGATCGGGCCGATGGAGACGACAAAGCTGATCGATCCGGGCAGGCTGACAGCGGAAAGGCTGATGACGCTCGCGATCAGGATTCCGGCGATGGCGACGGTGGGCGATACCTCCACACCTGCCAGCGCGGCGACATAATAGACCACCGCAAGGTTCATCGCCGCACTGGTCGCGCGGAAGATCACCACCGCCAGCGGCAGGACGAATTCGGCGGTCGCGGGGCGCAGGCCCAGCCGTCCGGCCGAATCGAGCATCGCGGGCAGGCTCGCCAGTGAAGACTGGGTGGACAGCGCCACAGCCTGCGCAGGCAGCATCGCCCGCGCAAAACCGCCAAAGCCCTTGCCGCCCAGCATCGCGGCGATGACATAGGCAAGGAGGAAGATGAAAGTCCCCATGGCAGTGACTGTCAGCACGTAATGGCCAAGCGCGGCAAAGGCCCCGCCCCCGCTCTGCACGCCCACCCCGTAAGCCAGCGCGAAAACGCCAACGGGCGCTGCGCTCAGCACCCAACCGATGATCAGCAGCATCGCATTGCCCAGCGCATGGAAGAAGCCCATCAACCGCTCGCCCTGATCGTCCGGCAGGCGGGTGATGGCGACCGCGAACATCACGAAGAACAGCGTCAGCGGCAGCATCGCGGTTTCGGCAGCGGCAGCGACGATGTTGGGGGACACCAGCGAGGCGAGGAAATCGAGCACCTTGGGCACCTCGCCCACATCATCAGGCGTCTGGGCAAGGAAGGCGCTTGCGCCCTGGGGCACGGGGAAGGCTCGCAGCAAGGCGGGCATGGCGATCGAGGTGAAGGCACCGCCTGCCAGCTGCACCACCACCATCAGCGCGATCATCCGCCGGGCAACCGTGCCGACGCGCGCGGCGAAGATCATCTGGGCAAGCCCCAGCACCAGCAGCGCCGCGACCAGCGGGATAATCGTCATCTGCAAGGCCCGCAGCCACAGGCCGCCGACCAGACCGGCGATGTCGCCCACCATGGCAGGCGCACCCGCCAGCGCGCCCATGATGCCCGCGCCCAGCCCCGCCACCAGCGCCGCAAAGGTCAACGCCACTGGCAGCCGGATCGAGACCAGCGCGAATTTACCCTGACCGCCCGCGGCAGTCTCTTCATTTTCCAGCAACAGCCTATCCTTATTGGGGCGTCTTGCCCTTCACTTTGCGCGATAACCGCGCCAGAAGCGCGAGACAATCTTTTGGGGCAAGGCCGCACACATGGGACGCAAGCTGTTCGGAACCGACGGGATCAGGGGTCGCACCAATTCAGGCGCGATGACTGCGGAAACCGCGATGAAGGTGGGGCAGGCCGCCGGGCGCCATTTCCTGCGCGGCACCTACCGCCACCGGGTGGTGATCGGCAAGGACACGCGCCTGTCGGGCTACATGATGGAAAGCGCGCTGGTGGCAGGCTTCACCAGCGTCGGGATCGACGTGATCATGACCGGCCCCCTGCCCACCCCCGCCATTGCCCTGCTCACGCGGGAAATGCGCGCTGATCTGGGCGTGATGATCTCGGCCAGCCACAACCCCTATGCCGATAATGGCATCAAGCTGTTCGGCCCCGATGGCTTCAAACTGTCTGATCAAGCCGAGGCCGAGATCGAGCGGCTGATGGATACCGATATCCCGCTCGCCCCTGCCGAAAAGATCGGCCGGGCGCGCCGGATCGAGGATGCGCGCGGGCGGTATATCCATGCGGTCAAGCAGTCGGTGGCCGCCGAAATCCGGTTCGACGGACTGAAGGTGGTGGTCGATTGCGCGAACGGCGCGGCCTATCAGGTTGCACCTTCCGCCATCTGGGAACTGGGCGCGGAGGTGGTGACGCTCGGCGTCTCCCCCAATGGCACCAATATCAATGACGGCGTAGGGTCGACCGCGATCGCCGCCCTGCAAGCCAAGGTGGTCGAGGAAAAGGCCGATATCGGCATCGCCCTGGATGGCGATGCCGACCGGCTGATCGTGGTCGATGAAAAAGGCCGCGCGGTCGATGGCGACCAGATCATGGCCCTGATCGCCGGACGGATGCAGGATCGCGGATCCTTGCGCGGCGGCGGCATCGTGGCGACGGTGATGAGCAACCTCGGCCTCGAACGTTATCTGAATGCCCGGGGGCTTGATCTGGTGCGCGCCAAGGTGGGCGATCGCTATGTGCTCGAAGCGATGAAGGCGGGCGGGTATAATGTCGGCGGCGAGCAATCGGGGCACATGATCCTGCTCGATTACGCCACCACCGGCGATGGCACCGTGGCGGCGCTGCGGGTGCTGGCCAGCCTCGTGCGCAGCGGCAAGCCGGCAAGCGAGCTGCTCCATGTGTTCGATCCCGTCCCCCAGCTTTTGAAGAACGTGCGCTATGAAGGCGGCAAGCCGCTGGAGAACGCGGGCGTGAAGGCCGCGATTGCCGAGGCTGAGGCTTTGCTGGCTGGCAAGGGCCGTCTCGTGATCCGCCCCTCGGGCACCGAACCGCTGATCCGCGTGATGGCCGAAGGCGATGATCAGGCGCAAGTCGAAGCGGTGGTGGATGCCATCTGCGAAGCGGTGCGCGCGGCAGTTTAGGGAGACGTTGCGATGCTGGAAATGCGCCCCGATTGCGAAACCTGCGGCGTGCTGCTGCCCGCCGAAGCGCCCGGCGCCTTCATCTGCTCGTTCGAATGCACCTTCTGCGCTGAATGCGCCGAAGACCTCGACGACCGCTGCCCCAATTGCGGCGGCGAACTGATGGACCGCCCCGCCCGGGCCAAGGCGCTCCACGCGAAGTTTCCGCCCAGCACGGAGCGCAAGTTCAAGGGGTAAGCCAGCATGGCAGCGTCCGCTTTGGGCCAACGGCAGCAAAAAGCTGCCGTTCGGGAAACGACCCCGTTCCTGCCGAGAAAGTCCCTCGCCTTGATGCACGCAATCCGACTTTGCTAGAATGGCCGTAGAAAGCCCAAAAAAAGTTCAGCAAAACAGAGGGCCGGCATGCACGAAGGGTGATGTGATGGTTTGGGGCATGGATATACCGTCTACCTTCGGCGATTTCTGGCCACGGGGCAGGTTCGAGGGCGATGATGACGGTTGGTTCGATCGCCTCGATAAGCACTTTTTTGAAGGACCGATGCCGGCGGAGAAAAAGTCGCTTTTAGAGAACGATCTTCGTGCGGCGAGGCTATCGTATTCGCTTTTTGTCTCGATGAAACTCAAGGGAGAACCCGGCGCGCGCGCCGATGGTCGAGGGCCACCTTTCATCGCGGTCGAACAGCACGAGATACCGACGTTTTTCAAGCTTGAGAAAAGCTCAGAAACGCTGGGGTCGTTGATAGCGCTGAATTACGGAATCTTGGCTGTCGACGAAAATCTTAAGGCAATATTAGATCGGCTGGAGCCTGATACGCATCAGTTTTTCCCAATCGAAATGAGAATGCCGAAAGCGAAAACACTCCCCTTACAATATTACATACTGCTCATTGGTCAGTATATCGAGAGCTTCTCCCCTGCACATAGCAAAGATGGCTCGTGGCGTAAACCTCTTCGAGGCCAATTTACGCATGACAGCTCGAAAAAAGCTTTGGCGGGCTGGCGCTGTCAAAAGCGAAGTTCGGCAATGCGCATCTCTGGCGCGAGCGCGGTTTTATGGATTGGCTGACATGCTTTTCTGACGAGCTCAGGGAGGAGATCGAAAGGGCTAGATTGCGCTTGCCCAAGCACTACAAGATGCGCGAGGTCTAAGCGGAGCCCCGCATTATGCGCATGACGCGATCAAGAAGATGGCGAAAGCCGCCCTTCCGGTTTCCACCCATCCTCAGTCATGAGCGAGGCCGATCGGCAATCCCAATAGCAGCCCGGCGGCTTTTGGGGAAACCAGTCGTTCAACGCGGCGGCCGCCAACGACCAGGTCGGGGTCGGCAGCAGCCAGTTCTATGGGCGCCGGCGACTTCGAGTAACTTGCTGATTTACCTATATCGGTCCTCGGTCATGTCAAAACTGAGATAGATCGGTCAGAACCCTTGTCACTCGGTTTTGACAAATCATGGTTTATTCTGGCGCTCTGAATCCATTTTTGCTGCCAAAGGACACCACAAGCGAATCACCTCGTATAATCAAGGTTTTATCTTGGCGAAGCGTCTAGCTTTTTCGCAGGGCAAGATACTTTGGTGCCATAGGTGCGAGCCATCGCGGCATCCGCTCCTGCCGCGTTGCCTGAGTCGCCAGCGTATCTCCGGTACTCCCTCACCATCTAGTGTCCCGTAATGGACATGCCCTCTTCCTCGCTACATCCCGCGCCCCGAAGGCGGCGTGCGGCAGATTTCCGCGAGCCATGAGCCGAACAATCCGGAAGCCCTGCCTTATCTGGACGCGCCCGCTCTCGATGGCCTTGTGTGTCAGCAATCGCACATCAGTGTCTCGCTGCGCGCCTCGAAGTGGCGGGTCGAATGCAAGCCGGTGTTTCGTTCCCAGAGGATGGGTCGCCTCGAAGGCTCGTATGCGCCGGATAGCCCCGGCACCGAAAGCGATAGCGAGCCTTCGGGATCGCGCGTCGAAGGTGCCTATGACCGCTTGTGGGTGGGAAGTTGCCAATCAGGATGGTAGTTCGAAAGGAAGAACGCCTGGCTCAAGTGGCGCTCGCGGCAACCTCGACGATACGAAAAGTCGCCACGGCTTTGGCGATCATCTCTCCGTCTGCCTCGATCCGTGAATCGGCAAAGGCGAGCGTGCGCCCGATCTTTGCTGGCACTGCCCGCACTTCGAGCCATTGGCCGATCCGCCCAACCGCAAGGAAATCCACCGACAGGCTGACGGTCAGGGCGGAAGATAGCTCAATCTGCATCACACAGGCGAGCCCCATCGCATTGTCAGCAAGCGCCGAGATCACCCCGCCGTGCAGTAGCCCGCGCGCATTGCAATGCACCGGGGCAATCCTCAAGCCGAGGCTGAACGCGCTGCCATCCCGCCGGACAAAGAGTGGCTCCCACGGATCGGTCACCGGGCTCTTGCGGAAATGCGGCTCGTAGCCGGGCGGGACGGGGTCGCGGTCCGGCATCATCCTATCCCTGCAAAGTCGAGGATCGCGGTCAGCACCAGATCGGGCGCTTCCAGCTCGGGCGTGTGGCCGAGGTCGTCAAAGGTTACCGTCCGCACCCCTTCGTAGAGCCGCGCCAGCGAATGGGCATTGGACGCCGGATGCGACCGATCGGCCGCGCCCCAGATCGACAGGATCGGCTGTGCAGGCCGAGGCAATTCGCCCTGCTGGTTCATGTAGATCTGGTACGCGCTGGCCAGCGACCACATCGCACCGTGGGCGAAGGAACGTTCGGCGCAGTCGCAGAAATGCGAGATGTGCTCCTTACGTCCTACCGAGAGGCCATACCACTGTGGCATGCGCTTGGGCGCCATCCGGGCCATAGCCAGCTGGCCGAGGATGGGCTTTGCCAGAATGCCCTTGGGATCGCGTCCGGCCTTCCAGATTGCGAAAGCCTCCGTTCCGCCCGCCTGCATGAGGGCGAGGTGCGAGGTGAGTTCGGGCATTCGGCCTGCGATATCGAGCGCGGCGAGGCTGGCAGCGCAGGAGAAGGCGAAGATGCTCCCCTCGCCCGCGACCGCACGTAGAAAGGCGGCAAGATCATCGTTGGTCTCGTGGAACCCGAAGGCATAATCGGGCGTGGTGGCGGAGAAGCCCATGGCGGGCAGTTCGACCACGATCACGCGGAAATGCGCCGCAAAAGCTTTGACCAGTGGCCCGTAGACTTCGATGGTCATCGGCGGGTCGCAGGTGAACACGATCGTGCGCCCGCAGCCTGCTTCGAGATGGCGGTATTGCACCTTGGCAGTACGATGGAACTTCACCTGCGGCGTGGCAGTCGCGGGCCAGCCAGTTCGGAAGCGGGCCATCTTGGCTGTGCCGCCCCAAGTCTCGATCCGCGCGCCAATGCGGGAGAGAAGCCCGGTCATGGCCGCGCCATTTGCGCCCGTGCGGCGCGCGCCAGGAAATGCGAGGCGACCAGCAGGAACAGGGCAATGGCAAGGTGTCGTCCGACAATCGGCACGCCTGCTCCCGCGCTCGCAGTGAGCCATGCGTCGCCGAGCGGCATCAGCAGCGCGGCCAACGCCACCAAGCGCAAGGCAGCAAAGTCGCCGCGCGCCAGCAGCACCGCGGTCAGCACGGCGATGAACCCGGCTCTGAGCCCATAGACCTGCACCCACCCGACTGCGCTCGGCTGGTCGACGGGCAGCCCCATATAAGTGGCAAAGCCCTGCGGATCGAGGACGGTCCGGACCGCGTTCACGCCCTGCAACGCGGCAATAGCGGCCGCCAGCCAGAACCCTGTTGTCCGTGTGCTGCGAAAACCTTGCGGCTGTGTGACCATCCTCGCCTCCCTCGTTTTTGATGTCGAAGGTTTAGGCGATTGCCTGCTGCGCGGCTTCTTGCGATATGGCAAAACAATCTTCCGATTACGCAAAAGGGGCAGAGCTATGCCGCTTGATCCGCAGGATCTTGGCGATCTGATCGCGATCCGCGACGCCGGAACGCTCAGCGCCGCAGCCAAGGCGCGGGGCGTCGCAGTGTCGACCGTGTCGCGGCGGATCGAGACGCTGGAGGCAGCGCTCGGGCTCCCGCTTGTCGACCGGCGCACCGACGGGGTGCGGTTGACCAGCGCCGGACTCGCCATTGCCGAGGCTGCCTCACCCATCGCAGAGCAGATCCGCCGGGTCGAACGGGTGGCAGAAAGCCTCAGGCAGGGTGGCAAGACGCTTCCGGTGCGCATCTCGGCAACCGAATTCGTGATTTCCGATGTCCTCGCCCCCGCGCTGGGCCAGCTGCGGGCGATGGGAGCAGACTTTCCAGTCCATCTGCAGTCGCAGGCCGATGTGGTGAGCCTGGCCGGACGCGATGCCGATCTGGCGATCCGCATGGTGCGCCCCGAAGGAGCGAGCCTTTATGCGCGCAGGCTCGCCGACATCCGGCTCGGACTGTTCGCCTCCGCTGATTACCTCGCGGGCTGCGAGCCCGCAGGCATCAATTTGAAGGCGGAGCGGCTCCTGATCTACGACGACAGCTACGGCCGGCTTCCCGAACTCGACTGGATCACGCGCCACGGGCTTGCGGACGCCGTCGCGATGCGCACCGGCAGCACACGCGGGTTAATGGCTGCGGCGCTGGCGGGGGCGGGTATCGCGATGTTACCGGTGCCCTTTGCGATCCGCGCAGAAACGCTGGTCGAATTGCCACCGCCATCGGCGCTGCCAAGCCGTCAACCATGGTTGATTGTTCACCGCGACTTGCGCGGCCTGTCTGCAATCAGGCTCGCGCAGAAATGGGTGACGCAGGCCTTCGCCAGCCTACCCTGATCGCGCCAAGCCGGCGTATCCACTCCACCCACTGCCCATTTCGGTTCACCGGGATTCGGCGGGCATTCCCGGAACGGCGATCCCGGCGATGGCCGGCCGCTCTGCCTCGTTTATAACGGGGTATTTTTCGTCATGCTAATGTCGCGATCGTTGGAATGATGTTAGCCCCTGCTGCGGAACGCATGATGCGACCGAAGCGGGGGCGCTCATGCACAACGAACAGTCCGGTACACATCTCGCAAAATCGCTTAATGCCTTCCATCTCTGGGGCATCGCGGTGGGGCTGGTAATCTCGGGCGAGTATTTCGGCTGGAGCTTCGGCTGGGCACAGGCAGGCACGCTCGGCTTTTTGATCACGACGGGCGTGATTGCCACCATGTATCTCGCACTCGTGTTCAGCCTGACCGAATTGACGACCGCAATCCCGCAGGCGGGCGGGCCGTTCGCCTATAGCTACCGCGCATTCGGGCCGGTTGGGGGGGCCATTGCCGGGTTCGCAACGCTGATCGAGTTCCTGTTCGCACCCCCGGCAATTGCGCTGGCCATTGGCGCCTATCTCAACGTCCAGTTTCCAAGCCTATCGCCCAAGACCGCTGCCGTGGGCGCCTATGTGCTGTTTGTCACACTCAACATTGTGGGGGTGAGGATAGCGGCGACTTTCGAGCTGGCGGTTGCGCTGCTCGCAGTGGCGGAACTACTCGTATTCATGGGAGTGGTGGCGCCTGAGTTCAGCTGGGCGCGCTTTGCGGATGGGGGTTGGGCGGGCACGTCAACTTTCCACATCGGCGCGCTCGGCGGGATGGTCGCGGCGGTGCCGTTCGCCATCTGGTTCTTTCTCGCGATCGAGGGGGTGGCGATGGCTGCCGAGGAAGCGCGTGAACCACGCCGGACCATCCCGATCGCCTACATCTCGGGCATTTTGACGCTGACCTCGCTAGCCTTCGGCGTCATGATCCTGACGGGCGGTGTTGGCGATTGGCGCGTGCTGGCGACAGTAAACGATCCACTGCCGCAGGCGATGAAAACTGTCGTCGGCGAGTCGAGCGGCTGGCTGCATATGCTGGTGTGGCTGGGGCTGTTCGGATTGGTCGCCTCGTTCCACGGGATCATCATGGCCTATGCCCGGCAGATATTCGCGCTGTCGCGCGCGGGCTACCTGCCGGCGATCCTTGTGCGGCTTCACCCCCGTTTCCAAACGCCCGCGCTGGCAACGATCGCAGGAGGTGCGATCGGCATCGCCACGATCTACAGCGACAACTGGATCGCCATTGCGGGCCAATCGCTGACTGCGAGCATCGTGATCATGGCAGCGTTCGGCGCGCTGGTGATGTATATCATGAGCATGGCGAGCCTGTTTCGCCTGCGCCGGAGCGAGCCCGACCTTGATCGGCCGTTTCGGGCACCCCTGTATCCGTTCGCGCCTGGGCTGGCTTTGGCGATCGCCAGCCTTTCGCTGGCCGCGATGGCGTGGTTCAATCGCGAAATCTTTGCGATTTTCCTCATCGTCCTGACGGTGAGCGTTCTGGCCTCGGTCCGTGCGCGAGGACGCCTTATTCCGCATCCGGTGGCAATAGACTGACCATGCCGTCCTTCAGCGCAACGCCAGTCAACTGCAGGCCGCGTGCGCTGCGCATCAGTGCAACAATGGTATCGGCGGCAGCCGCATAGCTCAGACCGTGCGGTGGGCGTATGTTCGACACGCAGTTGCGCTCGCTGTCGCGCCGACCGCGGCGCGGTGCCCAGGTGAGATAGGCACCAAGGCTGTCGGGCGCGCTCAGGCCCGGCCGCTCGCCGATCAGGACCAGCGACAGATCGGCGACAAGCGCTTCGCCGATATCGTCGCCCAAAGCGACCCGCGCCTGCAGTGCCACGACGAGCGGCGCGATTTTCCAGTCGGGCAGACGCTCGATGATCGCGGCGATCAGTGGCGCGGCGTGAGCATGGACAGCTGCTGCCGAAAGGCCATCGGCAACAATGATGGCGAGCGTGGCGCTGGTCCCGGTCAAGAGCGAGAGATCCTCTGCGTGGAGCAATCGTCCAAGATCAGGGCGCTTCAGATATTCGGTGCGGTCACGCGCGCGGCTGCGCACGACGATGCAGGGCTGCCCGGTCGCTGCTGCCAGTGCCGCAGGATCAAGCGCCGTGTGAACCGCGTCGCGCGCGCGGGCATGATCGAGCTGGAAATCGAGCAGAGCGCGTGTGGGCATCGCCTGACCGGCGCGGCCAAGCAGGATGCGCGCCTGTGTGAGCGCAGCCAGACGGTGACGAAGAACCGGCGGATCAGCCATTCAGATGCCTCAGCGCCGATATTCGGTTTGCTGCTAACGCGGGCGGGGTCCAGTCAGCAATCTGCCCGTTAGCACTCAGCCCGATCGTTTCCAGCCAGGCTTCGAATTCGGGGGCAGGCCGCAACCCGAGCACGTCGCGCAGATAGAGTGCGTCGTGAAAGCTGGTTGACTGATAGTTGAGCATGATATCGTCCGCCCCGGGCACGCCCATGATGAACGTAACGCCGGCAACGCCCAGCAACGTGAGGATCGTATCGGTGTCGTCGCCATCGGCCTCGGCATGGTTGGTGTAGCAGACATCGACCCCCATCGGCACGCCGAGCAGCTTGCCACAGAAATGATCCTCAAGCGCCGCCCGCGCGATCTGTTTGCCGTCATACAGATATTCGGGGCCGATGAAGCCGACCACAGAGTTGACGAGAAGCGGCGAGAAGGCGCGGGCGACCGCATAAGCGCGCGCCTCGAGCGTCTGCTGATCGACACCGTGATGCGCATCGGCCGACAGGCACGACCCCTGGCCGGTTTCAAAATACATGACATCGCTGCCAACGCTGCCGCGCCCGAGCGACAATGTCGCCGCGCGCGCTTCAGCCAGAAGCGCGAGATCGATGCCGAAGCCACGATTGGCCGCCTGCGTTCCCGCAATTGACTGAAAGCACAGATCGACAGGGGCACCGCGGTTCACCAGAGCGAGCGTCGTCGTGACATGCGCGAGCACGCACGACTGGGTGGGAATGCCATAAGCGCAGCGGACTTCATCGAGCAGGTTGAGCAGGGTTGCCGTGGTCTCGATGTTGTCCGATGCCGGATTAATGCCAATCACCGCGTCGCCTGCACCCATCAACAGCCCGTCGAGCACCGAGGCGGTGATGCCGGCAGGATCGTCAGTAGGGTGATTGGGCTGGAGGCGGACCGCAAGGCGGCCCGGCAGGCCGATGGTGTTGCGGAACCGGGTGATGACACTGATCTTGCGCGCGACCGCGATCAGGTCCTGATTGCGCATCAGCTTCGAAACCGCCGCAGCCATCTCCGGAGTGATCCCCGCAGCGATAGCCGCGATGTCACTGCCCCTGACCGTGTTCGACAGCAACCATTCCCGAAACGCGCCGACCGTCAGCCCGGAAACCGCGGCAAAGGCGACAGGATCGTGGCTGTCCACGATCAGCCGCGTCACCTCGTCCGCCTCGTAGGGCACAACCGCTTCAGACAAAAACTCCCGCAACGGCAGGTCAGCCAGTGCCATGCGCGCAGCCATTCGCTGTTCGGCGCTCTCGGCAGCGAGTCCGGCGAGTTGGTCGCCCGAGCGCGCAGGACTTGCGACCGCGAGGAGATGCGCCAGCCCCTCAAAGCGATGACGCGTGGTGCCGATGTCGATAAAATAGCGTGCCAGCGTCCGTTGCTCCGGATGGAATGGATTGCCTGACCATAACGCTGTTCAGCCAAGTTGCCATAGCGCCTCACCTGGTTTCAGCGTAACCGACCATCCCCAGCAACATTCGCGACAGGCTGTTTTGCCCCAAGAGCTTCCGGCAGCTCTCGACCCACAACCGGACTTCACGTCCGCCAAGCCGATTTCGGAATTGCGCAGACACTCTGCTTATGACCGCATTTGGGTGGAAGGCCGACGAAAAGAACGGGATCAGGGCCTTTGATCGCGCTACTTGCATGTCAACCAATCGTCTCTGACAGACTTGCAAAACCAATGCAGGAAGCGGCCCCGTGATCCATCCCTTGCCAGCAATCGCACTTGTCTTAAGCGCGACTCCGATTTTCCCCTTTCCCGCTGCTGCTTTCGGGCAAGACCTAGCTGCCCCCCGGGGACATTCTGACGACAAATCCGGCGACGATCATAAGGAGGGCGAGGAAGAGGACGCTATCGTTGTCCAAGGTACCCGCCTTGGCCGGCGTTTGCAGGACGAGCCGCTCAGGGTCGAGGTGATCGCCGGCGAGGAGGTCGAGGAGAAGGCGCTTATGCGCCCCGGCACCATTGCAATGCTGGTGAACGAGATCGGCGGCGTGCGCGTGCAAGTGACATCGCCCGCCCTCGGCGGGGCCAATGTCCGCATGCAGGGGCTGGAGGGGCGCTATACCCAGCTGCTCGCCGACAATCTGCCGCTCTATGGCGGGCAGGCCGCATCGCTAGGCCTCTTGCAGGTGCCGCCGACCGATCTCGGACAGGTTGAGGTGATTAAGGGTTCGGTTTCTGCGCTCTACGGCGGCTCGGCGCTCGGCGGGGTGATCAACCTCGTCTCGAAGCGGCCCGGCGATGCCTTCGAAGCGGACATCCTCGCCAATGCCACCACCCGCAACGGGCAGGATCTCACCGCCTATCTCGCCGGGCCGGTCAGCGGCAGCGCAGGGGTTTCGCTCACCGCCGGGGCGCACCGGCAGAGCGGACAGGACCTCGATGGCGATGGGTGGCTGGACATGGCAGGCTACGAGCGACTTACCGCTCGCCCGCGCTTCCAATGGAATGGGGATGACGGCGGGTCGATCTACGTCACGGCAGGCGTGATGACCGAGGACCGCACCGGCGGCACGCTACCGGGCCGCACGGTGCCCGATGGAACACCTTTCGTGCAGGCGCAGGACACCGACCGCTACGATGCGGGTCTGGTCGGGTCCAAGCCGCTCGGTGGCAACACAAAGCTCGGCATTCGCGCCTCGGCCATGCGGCAGGATCACCTGCACCGCTTTGGCGCGGTGACCGAGAACGACCGCCACACGAGCCTCTTTGCCGAGGCAACGCTCGCCGGAGAAAGCGGTGCGACTGCATGGTTGGCAGGTGCCGCCCTCCAGTCTGACGGCTTCCGCTCGCAGACCTTCGCGGACTTTGACTACACCTATGACGTGCCCGCACTGCTCGGACAGATCGAGCAGGAGGCCGGGCCAGACCTCACCCTCGCCGCGAGCGGACGGGCGGACTTCCACGACACCTTCGGAACGCAGTTCAGCCCGCGCGTCTCGGCACTCTATCGCCCGGGCCGCTGGGCGATCCGTGCCTCGCTGGGCCGCGGCTATTTCGCGCCCACGCCCTTCGTGGACGAAATCGACGCAGCGGGCCTCTCCCGGCTTGAACCGCTCGCCAGCCTTGAAGCCGAGACGGCCACCACCGCCTCGCTTGACATTGGCTGGGCCACGGGGCCGTGGGAGGCGAACTTCACGCTGTTTGGCGCTGACATCGACAATGCCACGCGCCTCGATCCGACTGCGCCCGATCGTGTCCGGCTGGTGAACATCGACGGCACAACCCGTCTGCGCGGCACCGAGGTGCTGCTGCGCTGGCGGATGGATGGCTTCACCGTTACCGGCAGCTATGTTTTCGTCAATTCCTCGGAACCCGATCCGTCAGGCGTCGGGCGCAGGCAGCAGCCGCTCACGCCGAAGCACACCGCCGGCCTTGTCGGCATGTGGGAGGAGCACGGCAAGGGCAGGATCGGGATCGAAGCCTATTACACCGGCCGCCAGCTGCTCGAAGACAATCCTTTCCGCACCCGCTCGCGCCCATACCTGCATCTCGGCGTGCTGGGCGAGGTCGTGGTCGGCAATGTGAGCCTGTTCGCCAATGCCGAGAACCTGCTGAACATCCGCCAGTCGCGCTATGACCCGCTCCTCCTTACCCAGCGCGCTGCCGACGGCAGATGGACTGTGGACGCCTGGGCCCCGCTCGAAGGGTTCATCCTCAATGCAGGGGTCAGGCTGCGGTTTAGCGGGGATTGAGTGGGGAGTGGTGGTAACGGCGGGGATGGGTCTATTTGAGCGAGTTTGCATTCGGGATGCGAACCTTGGGCAGGGCCATGCACGGCCTTGCCAAGGGAGTGGCCCCTCTCCCCTTTCCTCACGCGATGTTTCACGTGAAACCCTGATCCAAGCCGGGGCTAACCCGGGTCTAACCTCCCCTATTGCGGGGCTAGCCGGGGTCTGGCAGGGGTCTGGCATGACTGACAAAGACCTGACGAACCGCAAGTTCTACCGCGCAGGCGAGGAAACCCGCTTTGCCGAGGGCGGCCCCGAGCGCACGCCCCAGACCAACCACCCGGCTTACAAGCTCGCCTTCCGCGACACCGATTTCCTGCTGCGCGACGAGCTTCGCCCGGTGCGCTTCCAGCTTGAATTGCTGAAGCCCGAAATGCTGCTCGACGAAGCGCGCGTCGGCTCGACGCTGGTGATGTACGGCTCGGCCCGCATCCCTTCGCCTGCACAGGCCGAGGCGCGCATCGAGGCGGCCAAGAACGGCAGCGAATATGACCAGAAGGTCGCGCAGCGCCTCGCCGAGAAGGCGAAGTATTATGACGAGGCCTATGCCCTTGCCCGGCTGGTCAGCGAAAAGGGTATTATCGAGAACGGTCTGCGCCAGTTCGTCGTCACCACCGGAGGCGGGCCTTCGATCATGGAGGCGGGCAATCGCGGCGCTTCTGACGCAGGCAGCGAATCGATCGGCCTCAACATCGTGTTGCCGCACGAACAGGCGCCCAATCCCTATGTGACGCCTTACCTTAGCTTCCAGTTCCACTACTTCGCGCTGCGCAAGATGCACTTCCTGCTGCGCGCCCGCGCGGTGGCGGTGTTCCCCGGCGGCTTTGGCACCTTCGATGAATTCTTCGAGCTGGTCACCCTGATCCAGACCGGGAAGATGAAGCCGATGCCGATCATCCTGTTCGGCAAGGAGTTCTGGACCCGTGTGATCGATTTCGAGGCGCTGGCCGAAGAAGGCGTGATCTCCAAAAGCGATCTTGACCTGTTCACCTGGGTCGAAACGGCAGAGGAAGCCTGGGCCTGCATCGCCGATTTCTACGAGATCAAGGACCACTCGGCCGAGGATTGAGGGGCGCGCTCAGTCCATGCCCCGCACAGCCTGATGCCCCAATGGCCCATGGCCCGCGCCGTAACCCGGTGCGGCCTGAATGGCGGCAAACACAAAGCGCCGGGCCTGTTCCACCGCCTCTGCCAGGCCCATCCCGCGCCCCAGCATTGTGGCGATGGCCGATGACAGGGTGCAGCCGGTGCCGTGGGTGTGGCGTGTGCCAAGGCGGGCGTGATCGTAGAAACGCGGCGGCTCGCCCGGCACGATCAGCACGTCGGTGATGCGCTCGCCGCCTTCCATTATATCGCCGCCTGCCTCCGCCATATGCCCGCCCTTGGCCAGCACCGCCGCGCCGCTTGCCGCAGCCAGTTCTTCGGCGGCGTGGACCATGGCTTCCACGCTCGGCAGCTCCCGGCCCGCCAGATGGGCGAGTTCGGGCAGGTTGGGGGTAATCAGCGCCGCGCGCGGGAACAGCACGGCCCGCAGGGCGCTGACGGCTGCGGGCGCAATGAGCGCCGCGCCGCTGGTGGCGATCATGACAGGATCAAGCACAATCGGCGCCGCCACGCCGGCAAGCGCGCCCGCCACAGCCTCGATCACCGCCACATCATGCAACATCCCGATCTTGACCGCATCCACCCCGATATCGTCCATGCACGCAGCGATCTGGAGCGCCACCAAATCAGGAGCGATCGCCGCAATCCCCTGCACCCCCACGGTGTTCTGCGCCGTGATCGCGGTCACCGCGGTCATGCCATAGCCGCCCAGCATCGCGATGGTCTTGATATCCGCCTGAATACCAGCGCCGCCGGAGGAATCGGAACCGGCGATGGACAGGATGCGAGGGGGCACGGGACTATTCATGCCCCCGCCATAGCAAGCCAACGCCGCCGCAGGGACGGTTTTTGTCACGGGCGGGGGTGGATGGCAGCTTTCGGGCGATTGCCAGTCGGGCGGGAATGGCTGGGATTGGGTGGAAAAGCGAATGGCGGCTCAACCCCCGTCTCGCTGCGCCCAGATTGCGATCAGGCGGCCTTGCACCATCGCTTAGCCTAATCTGCAAGGTCAATGCTGATGGCCTCGTCGCAGCCTCGCCCTGTGTGCCGCCAGCAATAACGCTGCGCCGGTTACTGTCAGTGTTTGTTCGGCCACCTCGCTTGCGGTGAACAGCGCGCCGATCAATGCGGCGAAGGCTGCCAGCACCAATCCGCTCTGCCAGTGGCCCGGCTTGCCGCGCAATAGCACTGGCCCGCTGACGAACAGCGCCGGGATGATCAACGTAGCGTGGAGCCATTCTTCGTCGCGCAACGCCTCTGGCAAAGCGGCGAGTATCACCACTGGCAGGCTCGCCAGCAGCCATGGCAGCGCAAGGCAATGCAAAAGGCAAAGCGCCGACAGGCTGATGCCCAAGCGATGCCACAGCGCATCGCCGCCCACCGATGGAAGTGAAGTTGCCATCCCACGCCCCTATTGAGTTATGTTACAACATAACTTAAGCGCCTTGCGCCCCGTTGCAAGTATCAGCCGACAGGATTTAACGCATGAATGCCACCTCCCTTCCACTTGCCGATCCCCGCCTGCCCGTCACCGTGCTGTCCGGCTTTCTCGGCGCGGGCAAGACCACGCTGCTCAACCACATTCTTGCCAATCGCGAGGGAAAGCGCGTGGCGGTGATCGTCAACGATATGAGCGAGGTCAATATCGATGCCGATCTGGTGCGCGGCGGTGAGGCAGCGCTGTCCCGCGCGGAAGAAGCGCTGGTCGAGATGACCAACGGCTGCATCTGCTGCACCCTGCGCGACGACCTATTGAAGGAGGTGCGCAAGCTCGCCGAGGAGGGCCGCTTCGATTACCTCGTTATCGAGAGCACCGGCATTTCCGAACCCCTGCCGGTGGCAGCCACGTTCTCGTTCCGCGACGAAGATGACGAGTGCCTTGGCGATGTCGCGCGGCTCGATACAATGGTGACGGTGGTCGACGCACGCAATCTGCTGGCGGATTATTCGAGCACCGATCTGCTTTCTGCACGCGGGGAAACCGCAGGCGAAGGCGATGACCGCAGTCTTGTCAGCTTGCTCGTCGAACAGATCGAATTTGCCGACGTGGTGATCGTCAACAAGGCCAGCGCCGTCAGCCCGGAGCAGCTTGCCACAGTCAAGCAGGTGGTCGCGTCATTGAACGCCGATGCCCGCATCATCGAGGCCGATTTCGGCAAGGTCGCGCTCGATATGATCCTCGACACCGGCCTGTATGACGAGGAGCGTTCCGAACAGCACCCGCTCTGGATGAAGGAGCTTTACGACTATGCCAGCCATCGGCCAGAAAGCGAGGAATACGGGGTTGAAAGCTTCGTCTACCGCGCGCGCCGTCCGTTCCATCCGGAGATGTTATACCGCTTTCTGACCGGCGACGCGCTCGACAAGGTGATCCGTGCCAAGGGGCATTTCTGGCTCGCCACTCGCACAGAATTCCTCGGTGAGCTGGCGATTGCTGGACATCAGAAATCGGTCAGCCGGATGGGCCGCTGGTGGGCCGCCGTGCCCAAGAACCGCTGGCCCGATGATGGCAGTTTCGAGGAATTTGTGCTGCGCCACTGGGACCCGATCTGGGGCGACCGGAGGCAGGAACTGGTGTTCATCGGCATCAGGCTCGACAAGGCTGCGATCACTGCGGCACTCGACGATTGTCTGCTCCCCACGGACGAATTTAATCCGGACAAGTGGGGGCGCCTCAACGATCCCTTCCCAGCTTGGGGAGAAGCGCAGACCGTGCTTGAGCCGGTCTGAGGTGACGGGATTGGTCAAGACCCGGCTGGTGGTTACGGCGGGCGCAATGCTGGCCTCGCTCGCCCATTGCGCCCCGTTGGCGGCACAGGATGACACGGCGACGCCCCCGCTTGCACCTCCACCTTCCGCGGCGGTCGAGACCTATCCGCGTGCCTTCTTTGACCGCTTCTACCCCCAGACCGCACTCGAACTGCTGGAACGCGTGCCCGGGTTCAGCCTCGATACCGGCGCGGAGCTGCGCGGGTTTGCAGGTGCGGCGGGTAATGTACTGGTTGATGGAGAGCGGCCGACGATCAAATCGGGCGGGCTGGAGGACTTCCTCAGCCGCATCCCCGCCGATACGATCGACCGGATCGAGGTGACACGCGGTGCCCAGCGCGCCGGGGAAACTGCCGGACAGGGCCTGATCGCCAACGTCATCCGCAAACCGCAGAGCTTTGCCGGCACCTGGTCGGGCGAGCTGGAACGCAACCCGGCAGGCCTTGTCTACCCGCGCGGTGAGGTGTCTTTCACTGCACCGCTGGGCGCATGGTCAACCACCACGAAAGTGAACGCTTTCTGGGAACAGTTCACATTTGACAATATCGACCGCATTCGCCGCGATGCTGGCGGCGGGCTGGTGGCGTTTGACGAGGAGACTCTGCCCTCCACCTTGCGCGATGCGTTCATCGCGACCGAGGCCAAGCGTCTGCTTGCGGGCGGAACGCTGACCATCAACGCTCGCTTCGGCAACAGTCGCTACTATCAGGAGACCGGACGCGATGGCTTTCTGGGCCGCGAACCCGATGGCGGCTTGGCAGACCGCCGTTCGGACATCCGTCTCGATTCTGAATTCTGGCAGGGCGAGCTGAGCGCAGATTGGACGGGTCAGGTCGCACAAGGATGGGTGCTGAAGCTACTCGGCCTTGGTTCGGTGCAGGATAGCGAGGTCGGATCGGCCAATGTCATCTCGCAGCCGCCCGGCAGCCCGCCGATAATTAACCGCTTCGCCGCCCAACGCTTGCCTATCGAGGCGCTCACGCGCGCAACGATCGGCAAGCTCGAAGGCAGTTTGCGGCCCGAATTCGGGGTGGAGCTGGCCTATAACCGGCTCGATTCCCGGATTGCGCTTGAGGTGGAAGATGCAGGCGGGGTGCGTCCGATCGCGCTGCCTGCATCGGATGTCGCTGTTTCCGAATGGCGCGGCGAGACATTTGGCAATCTCACCTGGGTGCCCGCCCCGCGCTGGACGCTGGAGGCAGGGATGGCGGCGGAATTCTCGCGGATCACTGTTTCCGGCGATGCCAACGGGCGCAACGAATTCACGTTTCTCAAGCCTTCGCTGGCGCTAACCTGGCAGGCTTCGGGATCGGTGCAACTGCGTGCCGCGATGCGCCGCACTGTCGGCCAGCTGGATTTCAACGATTTCGCCGCCTCCGCCAATGCCGAGGATGATCGCTTGCTGGCGGGCAATCCGGATCTCGGCCCCGACCAGACCTGGCGCGCCAGCCTTACCGCTGACCTGCGCCTGCGCCGCGGCTTCGCGCTCAATGCGCAAGCCTTCCACGAATGGCGCACCGACGTGCTCGAACAGGTGATCCTGCCGAGCGGGGTGCCGGGCCTCGCCAATGCCGGTTCGGCGCGGCTGTGGGGGGTTGAAACCGAGGCGGCGCTGCCGCTCGCCGGCTTCATCAAGGGCGGACTCATCGAGATCTCGGCCGATTTTCGTGACGCGTCGTTCCGCGATCCGATCACCGGAGAAACGCGGGTGGTGACGGGCCTTGCCAATCCCGACATCGCCATCGATTTCCGACAGGATCTGAGCGACGCGCGGATGGCCTGGGGCATGACTTATGAACCCGCGCGCCGCGCCAGCACGTTCTTCGCCAACGAGGCGATCATTGACCGGCGCGGCCGGCGGATCACCGCCTTCGCCGAAACGACGCGGTTCTTCGGGGTCAAGATGCGACTGGAGGCAAGCAACCTGTTCCAGACCCGTTTCCCGCGCGACCGTCAGCTTTTCGCATCCGACCGCAGCGGGGCCTTCATCGGAACCGAGGTGCTGGACCGGGAGCGCGGCGAGTTTGTGACCTTCACGATTTCGGACCAGTTCTGACACTGACAAGGCTCCAGCAGCGTCCTTCCCGAAGACCGCTCCGGGGTCGATTTCTGAATGTCGGCTGCTGCCGTGAAACCCAATGAAGCTGCCCGGCAGCTTTCGGGTCCGCCCGCCGGCCCCGCGCATGACTGCTCATGGGTCGGCAGCCGTCACTGATCAGATCGGGTCGCGAATGGCGGCTTTGCCCGGTTTCTGGAAAACTCCTGCCATTCAGAAACCGACCCCGAAGCGGCCATTCCTGACGACCCAGTGATCGGCCGAATGCCGCCGTCGGCAGCCTTACTCCTTCAGGAAATTGATCGCACTGCGAAGCCGGACTGCGGACCCTGCCGTGCGGCGGTGCTGCAGCAGACGCTTTCGCCAGTCATATCGGCGTTCTAGTCCGAGCACTCATCAAAGTGGTCAGAGAGCCGCCCGCCAAAGAGCACCCGAAGATTCAGATCGCTTAACTAGTATTGACTCGCATTCGCAATAAGGCCATCTGCCGGGTGTCTCCCCCGTGACCCCAGCAGGAAGCCCTTCGCGTGTATTTCAGATCGATCCTTGCCCTCTCCGCCGCCCCCCTTACTCTGCTGGCAGTGCCCGCCGCGGCTGAGGATGCCCTTGAAAGCGAAGCGGAAAGCCAGCAGCAGATCGGCCGCATTATCGTCACCGCGACCCGGACGCCCGTGCTGCAAGAGGAAGCGCCCGCGACCGTGACGGTGATCACCAGCGAAGACATCGCCGATCAGCTCGCTACCGACCTCAAGGACCTCGTTCGGTTCGAACCCGGCGTCACTGTGCGCCGTGCGCCTGCGCGCTTCGGCGCGGCGATTGGCGCGACAGGCCGTGCGGGCAACGAGGATATCGCGATCCGGGGTATCGGCGGCAACCGCGTGCTGATCCAGGTCGACGGCATCCGTTCACCGCAAGGCTTCAGCTTCGGCCCGCAAAGCGCGGGGCGCGACGGTTTTGCCGATGTCAGTCTGGTCAAGCAGGTCGAGATCCTGCGCGGCCCGGCCTCGGCGCTCTATGGCTCGGACGGTCTCGCGGGCGCGGTCAGCTTCGTCACGGCCGATCCGGTCGATATCATCAAGGGCACACGCATTGGAGGCTTCGTCTCGACCCAATATTCGTCCGACGATAACGAATTCGCCCACACCGCGACCCTCGCCGGACAGACCGGCAACCTTTCGGCGATGGTCGCCTACAGCCGGCGCGACTTCAACGAACTGGAGAACCGCGGCACCACCGGCGGCACCGGCCCGGCCCGCACCTTGCCCAACCCGCAGGATGGCAGCAGCGATGCGGTGCTCGCCAAGCTGGTGTGGGACAATGGCCCGCACCGCATCCGTCTGACCGGCGAATGGCTCGAGAGCGCGGTCGAGACCGAAGTTCTCACCGGCCTCGGCCCGGCCTTCACGTTCGGCCCGCGTCCGGTGTGGAACGTCGATGCGTTGAACGCCCGCGATACCGCTGCGAGGAAGCGTGTCTCGTTGGACTGGACCTATGACGGCAACAGCGGGGACGCGATCGAATATGCCTTCCTCTCGGCCTATTGGCAGGATGCCGAGGATCGCCAGTTCGCTTTCGAGGAGCGCACCACCCTCACTGCCACGCCTGCGCCTGATCGTGAGCGGCTGAACACCTTCGAAAACCGCGTCTTCGGCGCGGTCGGCGAGCTGCGCTCCGGCTTCGATCTGGGCGGGATGAAGCACCGCATTGCGCTGGGCGGGGACATCAGCTGGACCCGCCAGCAGGGTCTGCGCGACGGCACCTTCCCCGGGCGCGGCGAGAGCTTTCCCACGCGCGCCTTCCCTGTCACCGACTTCACGCTCGGAGGGCTGTTCGTTTCGGACGAGATCACGTTGTTCGATGGGACGCTGACGCTGTTCCCCGCGCTGCGCTTCGACTTCTACGACCTCAACCCGACCGACGATCCTCTGCTCGCCACCTTCGTGCCGCAGGGGCAGAGCGACAGCCGCCTCTCGCCAAAGTTCGGCGCGACGGTGAAGCTGGCGCCCGATGTGATCCTGTTTGGCAACTACGCGCAGGGCTTCCTCGCGCCCACGCCTTCGCAGGTGAACAACTTCTTCGAATTCATTGCGGGCGGCTACACCTCGATCCCCAATCCCGACCTGCGCCCCGAGACGAGCGAGAGCTTCGAGGCAGGCGCGCGCTATGTCGGCGAACAATTCTCGCTGCAACTGACTGCCTTCCGCGGCGACTACGACAATTTCATTAGCCAGCAGGTGGTGCGCGGCGGCTTCACCCCGCAGAACCCGGCTATCTTCCAGTTCATCAACTTTGACAGCGCGCGGATCGAGGGCATCGAGGCGCGGGCAGAGATGAAGCTGGACAATGGCCTTACCGGGCGCGTTGCGATGGCCTATGCCCATGGCGATACGATTGATCCGGTCGGAAGCCGCACACCGCTCGATACGATCGATCCGTTCAACCTCGTCGGCAGCATCGGCTATCGCGATCCGCAAGGGCGGTTCGGGGGCGAGCTGATCCTCACCCACAATGCCCGCAAGCAGGCCAGCGAACTGGAGCGCGCCGCCGACGGCAGCGACCTGTTCGTGCGGCCGGGGGCCTCGACCATCCTCGATCTCACCGCCTTCTATGCCGTCACCGACCGGCTGAAACTGCGCGCCGGGCTCTTCAACATGACCAATGAAACCTACGCCCTGTGGTCCGACGTGCGGGGCTTGCGCACCGCAGACGCGGGGATCGTGGACGCCTTCACCGGCCCGGGCCGCAACCTCAGCGTTTCGGCCAGCTACCGCTTCTAAACCCCACATGGAGGACACCATGAACCGACTGACCAAGACCCTTCTCGCATCCGGCCTCGCCGCGCTGGCGCTGGCCGCCGTGCCCGCTCCGGCGCTGGCCGATGGCCCGATCGTGCAATCCGCCGAGGCCGCAAAGGCCGCCTTCGAGGAAGACCGCAAGACCATCCTTGCGATGGCGGGCGACTTCAAGGTGACCTTCGACATGCAGGAATCGACCCCCTGGATGCCGGGCTACACGCCCCTGGAGCGCAAGATTTCGGGCGGCTATGAAAGCATCCGGGTGATAGAGGACACCGGCACCCGCATCGTGCTCCAACACTTGCTGGTAACGGGGGACGAGGCCAACTCCTATGTCGTGAAGCACTGGCGGCAGGACTGGGAATATCAGCCCGAAGCGATCCTCGCCTACAAGGGTGGCGACACCTGGGAGCTGACCCCGGTGCCCGAAAAGATGCGCGCGGGGCGCTGGTCGCAGACCGTCTATCAGACCGACGACAGCCCGCGCTATGCCGGGTGGGGCGAGTGGGAGACGAGCCAGGGCATCCGCCGCTGGCGTTCGAACTGGACCGCCCGCCCGCTCGCCCGGCGCGATGCGATCCGGGGTCCGGTCTATGATCACTACATGGGCATCAACCGCCACCAGTTGACCCCCACAGGGTGGATTCACTGGCAGGACAACACCAAGATGACGACGCCCGCTGAAGGGGGCGAGGCCAAGCCCGTGGTGCAGGAATACGTGCTCAACACCTATGAGCGCTTCAATGGCTACAATGTCGCTGCTGCCGAGACCTATTGGGAGAAAACCCGGGGCTATTGGGATGCGGTGCGCGGCAAGTGGGACGAAGTCGCCGAAAGCAATGGCAGTATCCGCATCGCGCAGGAAGCCAGCGCGGGCACTGTGATCGCCAGCGAGCTGATGTCCCTCGCCGATCAGATCAAGGACGGCAAGGAAACTCCCGAAGCCGCCAGCGCCCGCGCGCTCGCGCTTATCGAGGAAGGGACTTCCCGCAAGGGCGGCTGATTGGGTCTGGAGGTGGACGGCGGAATGCGTACCATGTGCATTCCGCCGACACAGCGCGAAGCATCGTGAAGGGCAGGCACAGAATCGGACAAATGGACCTACACAGGAACTGAAGCTGGAGCGCTGCCAACAACGGCGATCACGAGCAGGGTAAAGCGCTTGGTTACTCAAAGCGTGTGTCGGTTGCGATCAACGGCAGCTAAACGGCTGCTCTTGGGGCTTGTAGCCCAAAGGCCGCCTTTCCGAATTCCACCCATCATCGATCATGTGGGGGCCTATGCGCGATCCCAAAACCTGCCCCGCAGCTTCAACAGCCTTTCGGCCAACAGTGGACATTCAGGGACCGACCCCAAATCGGATGCCAATCGGACGCGAGGATATTATTACCCGGATATAATTTGACTTGATTTTCATCCGGGCATAATTATGCCTCTCAGGAGGCAGTCGAATATGACACATGTTACGGCTTTTCTCGCGCACGAGCGGGTCGCCTCTGGCACGCGCGATGACGTCCAAAGGCAAATCCTGTCGGACCTAGCGGAGCACAAAGAATCCATCCTCGTCTTCGATGACGAGACCGGGCGGGTGACGGACCTTGATTTTCGGGGAACAACGGCCGGGACAACGCCCCAGCCTGTTGGGCGCCCGAAATTGGGAGTTCAGGCGCGAGAGGTGACGCTGCTTCCGCGACACTGGGATTGGCTCTCTCAACAAAGTGGCGGCGCTTCTGCTGCGCTTCGACGTCTAGTGGATGCCGCGCGCTCACAAGGGCGCACTGTCCGTGAGCGCCAAGACGCGGCCTATCGGTTCATGCAGGGCCTTTGCGGCGATATGAAGGGCTACGAGGAAGCGCTTCGCGCGCTTTACCGATCGGATGGCACCATGTTCGCCTCCGAAATTGCGCACTGGCCCGAAGACGTGCGGCTCTACATCAACAGCTTGCTCAACGCAGGTACGGGCGATCAGGATACAAAATGATGCGCGTCGCCTCTTGCCGTTGCGGTAGCCTTCGAGCGAATTGCTAAGGTTAGCCCCTCAGACTTTCCGACTGTGACTGCCGGGCCTGCCAGCAACGGACCGGGAGCGCTCGCGTGCCTTCGGAGAAGAAGGTAAGGGTGGAAGTATGCGACGCAGGCCAATCATGGTGGATGTAGACGGCGTACTCATTAGGCACCCGAGTGTAGGTGGCTGGTCGGCCAATCTCGAGACCGACCTCGGCGTCCCAATTGCCTCACTGCAGGACGTATTTTTCGGTCGCCATTGGGCAGATGTAGTGCACGGACGAGCCGCTCTTCGAGATCGCCTTGCTCTCGTTCTTGCCGAAATAGCGCCCTCGGTCTCTACCGCAGCTCTCATTGAATACTGGTTCGACAACGACGCGCACATCGACGAGCGTCTCCTTTCAGAGCTTCAGCACCTGCGAAACGAAGGATTCGAGCTCCATCTGGCCACGGTCCAGGAGCATGAGCGTGCCGCCTACCTTTGGGATCGTCTGGCGCTGAGAGATAGCTTCGACGGCATGCATTACGCTGCCTCTCTCGGTTATTCAAAGCCCGATCATGCATTCTACCGTTCGGTTGAAGCCGCTGTGCAAATCCCACCCCCAGCCATCTTCTTCATCGACGACAAGATCGAAAATGTGATGGCCTCAAGAGAATGCAATTGGACTGCTGCACTATGGACAGGGGACAGCACCGTCAGGAACCTTATGGATGCGATGGAGTGGAAGTATCGCTGACCACTCCGGAGCAAGCTTCTGCGGCAGCGTTTACAACGACTATACCTGCCATGGAGCTTCAACGGGTTTCTGGGCGGAAGCCGCCATTCTGAAACCGACCCCATTTGAGACATTAGAGATTGCTTGCTCACGCTCCTGCAACCGGCATACTGAAGATGCCAATGATTGAGATCTATCTGATCCGCCACGGTGAAACGGAATGGAACGCTCAGGGGCGTTTCCAAGGAAAGCTTGACTCTATCCTCACCCAGACCGGCGTAGTGCAAGCCGAGGCGGTAGGTAAACGCCTCGCCAAGATAGACCTCCTAATCGATCTATTCGTCACCAGCCCTCTTGGCAGAACACGTCAGACTGCGACGATCATTGCAGGTTCGGCGCATCTTCCTGCTGCTCAATGCGATGACCGTCTCGCTGAGGTGTCATTGGGCTCATGGGACGGGTTGACGCACATCGACATCGACGCCCAGTGGCCCGGGTTGCTGGATGGATCGACACCATTCGACTGGTTCTTCAGGTCGCCCGATGGCGAGAGCTATGACTCCGCTTTCCAGAGAGCCGAATGCTGGCTGGAAGAACGGCAGGGCGTAACTGTCGCCGTGTCTCACGGGTTGATAGGCCGGATCATCCGAGGTGCATACAGCGGGCTGTCCCGGGCAGATGCGTTGAGCCTGCCGGTCCCTCAGGACGTTATCTGGAAACTCTCCAACGGTCGGATTGAGCCCGTTTTTGTCGATAGAACATCAGCCGCATAACCGGCGCGCTAAGCTGAAAGCCGCGGGGCGGCTTTCAGCAAAAGCGGGCGTTCCCCCTCTTTAACGTGAACGACCGACTCTGGGTCGGTAGCCGACATGGCCGCACTCGGACCACGGTTGGTGGCTATTGCGAGGTAACCTTACAATACCGGCGGCAGTTTCGGGCTTGCTCCGGACTTCAAACCAGTTGGAAGGCGCGCAGTCAACGAGGCTAGCTATCTGAAGTTAAAGGCACAGCGACATCGCTTGCGCTTTAGGAGCGTCAGCATTTTGCCGGAAGGCAGGCCTCGCTCAGCCCGACATATGCCCGCCTGCGGTCAGCTTTTTTGTCAAAGCGGGCAGGTTTTGCTGTCAAAGGACATGTGGCTGGATGCCCCGCAAGGATTCGAACCTTGATTGACGGAGTCAGAGTCCGCTCTCTTACCATTAGAGGACGGGGCATTGGCCTTCCGCCAGACGGGGTCCGGCGGCGTCAGGAAGCGCGCTCCCTAGTTTCGCGCGGGGCGAAGGTCAAGCACTGACATAGCAGCAGGCTGCTTGCTCTCGGGCAAGGCTTGGGGTAACTCCGTCGCAAGTGCCATGCGCAGGGAGGGCCCGCGTGCATGGTGATATGAAAGTGCTGCGATCATGGCGGAAACACACCCGCCGGACAGGAATAGAAGTGCTGGGAAAAACCGGGGCGGCAAGTCCGGCAAGGTAGCCGATTTCCGCTACAAACGCCCCCCTCAGCCTGATACCCGTGCCCCCGGCGGCCGCGATGGACGCGCCAAGGGTGCCGGTGGCGAAGCGCGCCGATCTGGTCGCCCGGCCAAGGCAAGCACGCGGCCGGACCTTGCCGATATCAGCGCGATCAAGGCCCCTGCCAACGGAGAGGCCTATGCCGCGCTCGACCTTGGCACCAATAATTGCCGCCTGCTGATCGCGCGCCCCTCGGGCCGGGATTTCACCGTGATCGACGCCTTCAGCCGGGTGGTGAAGCTGGGCGAGGGGCTCGCCACATCGGGCCGCCTGTCGGACGCGGCGATGGACCGCACCCTCTCAGCGCTGACGATTTGCGCCGACAAGCTCCAGCGCCGCAATGTCCGCCTCGCCCGCTCGGTGGCGACCGAGGCGTGCCGCCGCGCGACCAACGGCCCCGAATTTATCGAGCGGGTGCGCCGCGAAACCGGCATCGCGCTCGACATCATCAGCGCCGAGGAAGAGGCCCGGCTTGCCGTGCTGGGCTGCCACATCCTGCTCGAAGCGGGCGAAGGTCCGGCGGTGATCTTCGACATCGGCGGAGGCTCGACCGAGCTGGTGCTGGTCGAGGCGAGCAGTCAAGGCGCATCCCGGGTGCCGCGCATCCTCGATTGGCAGAGCGTGCCTTGGGGCGTCGTCTCGCTCACCGATACGGTCGGCCGCGCCGAGGACAGCGAGACTGCGCGCATCGCGCGTTTCGCCAAAATGCGCGAAATGGTCTCGAACAGCTTCGCGCCCTTTGCCGCGCGCGTGGCCAAGGCGGCGCTTCATCCGGATATCCGCCTGCTGGGCACCAGCGGCACGGTGACCACCCTCGCCAGCCTTTATCTCGAACTGCCGAGTTATGATCGCAAGGCGGTGGACGGCTTGATCGTGCCCGCCCCCGAAATGCGCGAGATCAGCGCGCGGCTCAGCGTGATGACACCCTTCGAACGCGCGACCCTGCCCTGCATCGGGCAGGACAGGGCCGATCTGGTGGTGGCCGGCTGCGCCATCCTCGAAGCGATACTTGACCTGTGGCCCGCCCGGCGACTGGGGGTGGCCGATCGTGGTATCCGCGAAGGCATCCTGAGAAGCATCATGGCGGCCGAACGCCAATCGGAACGATCATTGAAAGCATTGAAAAACCAGCGCACCCCCAATGGCTCGGGACCAACCGAACGATGACCCGCGGCAGCAAGGAACCGAGCAAGCGGGTCAAGACAGCCAAGGGCCGCACCGCGAGCCAGGTGCGCTGGCTCGAACGCCAGCTCAACGATCCTTACGTCAAGCAGGCCAAGGCCGACGGCTATCGCAGCCGCGCCGCCTACAAGCTGATCGAGCTTGATGAAAAGTTCAGCCTGCTGAAGGGCGCGGCTCGCGTAGTCGATCTCGGCATTGCTCCGGGCGGCTGGGCGCAAGTGGTGCGCCAGAAGTCACCGAAGGCAGAGGTGGTCGGTATCGATCTGCTGGCAGTCGAACCGCTGGAGGGGGTGACGATCTTCCAGATGGACTTCATGGCCGATGAAGCCCCCGAGGCGCTCGCCAAGGCGCTCGGCGGACCGCCCGATCTGGTGATTTCCGACATGGCGGCCAACACCGTCGGTCACAAGCAGACCGATCACCTGCGCACGATGGGGCTCGTCGAAGCGGCTGCGTGGTTTGCGGTGGAGAACCTCGCGCCGGGCGGCGGCTTCGTGGCCAAGGTGCTGGCGGGCGGGACCGACACCGATCTCCTTGCCCTGCTCAAGAAGCACTTCACCACGGTGAAGCACGCCAAACCTCCGGCGAGCCGCAAGGGCTCGTCGGAATGGTATGTGATTGCTCAGGGGTTCAAGGGCTAGGCCCCGGATATGAAAAGGGCGGCCCTTGGCCGCCCTTCCTGTCTTTATTCGCCAGCGACCGCGGCAGGATCGGTTCCCGCTTCATCGGCTGCGACTTCGGCAGCCTGCACTTCAGCGGCTGCAGTGGCATCACCCGTCGGAGCCGCTGCAGCAGCAGCCGGGAACGGCAGGTTCGAGCCCTGCGCGTTCAGGTAGGCCGCGATAGCAGCGCGGTCCTCAACCTTGGAAAGACCCGCGAAGCTCATCTTGGTGCCAGCGACCAGACCCTTGGGGCTCTTGAGCCACGCATCCATCTTGTCCCAGTCCCAGGTGCCGCCCAGGGCCTTGAGTTCGGCGCTGTAGCTGAAGCCGGGGTGACCGGCGACGGCCTTGCCCATGGTCCCGTGCAGATTCGGACCGATGCCGTTTGCACCGCCAGCGTTGACCGTGTGGCAGCTCTGGCACTTGGCAAAGGCCTTTTCGCCGGCAGCAACCAGATCGGCAGCAGGCATCGCATTCAGGGCATCGGCGATGGAGACTTCAGCCGGGCCACCGCTCTCCTCGACCGCGCCTTCGATCACATAGCCGAGCTTTTCCGGGCGCTCCGGCTTGTCGCCGTGAAAATATTTGCCCGAGAGGATCGAAAGACCCAAGCCCAGCCCGGCTGCGAACAGCACCCAGCCGGCGGCAGTGTTGAACAGATCGCCGCCACCATTCTGGCCTGCAGCGTTATCCTGCGAAGAGTTGTCCTGTGTCATCCCGCGCGCTCTTTAGTGTCGGCTTGTGATGCGCGCAAGACTGATCGTGGCACGAATTCTTGCGCCTTTTGCAAGTCAGCCAGCATCGGGCTTGTGCGCCCGCCCTAGGGCCTCTAGGCGCATGGCCCATGCGATCCTTCCCCGGCCCTGCACTCGAAATCGTCGACCGGATGCGCGCGGGCGCCGCCGCCGATCCTGCCCGCGCGATCGCCTTCCAAGGCTCGCCCGGCGCCAATTCGCACCGCGCCGCCACCGAAGCGGCCCCCGCCATGCACCCGCTGCCGTGCTTTAGCTTCGAAGACGCGCTGGAGGCGGTGAAGGACGGACGGGCAGCGCAGGCGATCATCCCGATCGAGAATTCGCAGCACGGGCGGGTTGCCGATATCCACTTCCTGCTGCCCGAAAGCGGCCTGCACATCATCGGCGAGTATTTCATGCCGATCCACCATGCCCTGATGGCGCTGGGCGAGGCCGCGCCCGGGCGCAGTTTCGAGGCGGCCTACAGCCACCCGCAGGCGCTCGGCCAATCGCGGCATTATCTGCGAGCGCGCGGTATCGTGCCGCTGAGCCACGCGGACACCGCAGGCGCTGCGGCCTATGTGGCAGAGCGCGGCGATCTGTCGGTCGCCGCGATCGCGCCCGCGCTTGCGGCGGAGCTCTACGGGCTCACCATCATCGAGCACAATGTCGAGGACAGCGCGGACAATATGACGCGTTTCGTCGTCCTCGCGCGCGAGCCGCTGGCTCCGCAGGCGCTTGCAGGCAAGCCGGTGATGACCACCTTCATCTTCGAGGTGAAGAACATCCCCGCCGCGCTGTACAAGGCGCTGGGCGGGTTCGCCACCAACGGCGTCAACATGACCAAGCTGGAAAGCTACCAGCAGGGCACCAGCTTTGCCGCGACCACCTTTTTCGCCGACATCATCGGCGCGCCAGGCGATCCGGCGGTGGACCGCGCGCTGGAGGAATGCGCGTTCCATTCCAAGGAATTGCGGCTTCTGGGCAGCTATGAGCAGGCCCGCGCACGGGGCTGACCGGCAAAGGCGCAGGGGGTAAAGCGGTTTCCCGTTGCGCAGGCCCAGCGGGCGTGCCACCACTTGCACCGGGATGACCGCCGCTTCCGCAACAGCACCGAGTGAATCGTTAACCAATTCAGGCGGATCGCTGCCGACTGGTTGGGAGAAGCTGCGTGCCGATCCCGAGGTGCAATTCGCCCCTGTCACCATCCCCGAAACACCCCCGCCCGAACCAAGCTGGCTGTCGAAGCAGATCGACCGGCTGTTCGAATGGCTGGGCCATCTGCTCGCCCCGATCGGGGAGGCGCTGGCGGGTTCGTGGTGGTGGTTGAAATGGGGCCTTGTCGGGGCGGTCGCGCTGTTCGTGATCGTACTGCTGGTGCGGCTTTATGACCCTTCGCTGTTCCGCTTCCGCAAGCGTGCGCCCACCGATGCGATGGGCGAAATAGAGCCGTGGCGACCCGATGCCGCCGCGAGTCAGGCGCTGCTCGATGATGCCGACCGGCTGGCAGCCGAGGGCCGGTTTGGCGAGGCGACCCACCTGCTGCTGCAACGCAGCGTCGCCCATATTGCTGCCGCACGGCCCGACTGGGTCGAACCTTCCAGCACGGCGCGCGAACTTGCGAGTCTCCCTGCCCTGCCCGCCCCCGCACGCGATGCCTTCGGGGTGATCGCAGCGCAGGTAGAAGCCTCGTTGTTCGCTTTGCGCGCGCTGGAGCGCGCCGATTGGGAAGCCGCGCGCGCCGCCTATGCCCAGTTCGCGCTGGCGCGGTTCGATCAGCGGGCCTTGGCCGCATGAGCGCCGCCGCTGCCGTTGCCCGTCCCGCCGCCTTCTCGCGCCTTGGGGCCTTCATGCTGGTAGCGGGCGGCGCTGCGCTGTTCTTTGCAATGCTGTGGCTGATCGGCGGCGATGCGGATTTTGCGGGAGAGCGCGGCAAGGGGCAGGCCCATGCATCCAGCAACGGCCTCAACGGCTATACCGGCCTTGCCCGGCTGGTCGAGGCCGAGGGCTACACCGTCGAACGTTCACGCAACCGCGCCGATCTGGAAACTTACGGCCTGCTGGTGCTCACCCCGACTTCCTTCGCCGATGGCGAAGAAATCGCCGAGATTCTCGCCAAGCGGCGCTTGCGCGGGCCGACGCTGGTGATTCTGCCCAAGTGGTGGACCAGCGCGCCCGGGCGCAACCTGAAGCCCGAGATCAGGGACAAGTTCAAAAAGGGCTGGGTCACGCTCGGCCCGGCCGAGCCTGCCGAATGGCCCGCCAAACTGCCCCAGCCTTACCGCTTTACGCACAAGCTGTTTCCCAAGCCCGTGCCGATCGCGATGGAACTTGTGGCGGACCCGAAGACCGGCCAGCGCCGCGTGCAGCCCAAACAGGCCGCAAAACCCGCCCCGCCCCCGTCGCCTGCCCGCTGGAGCGGGATGGCGCTGGCGGGCGTGATGCCGACGCCTTTCACGCTCTATGCCGAACCGGGCAAGGGGCATGAACCCCTGATCCGCGATGCGGCGGGCCGGGTGCTGGCTTTTGCTGTCAACCTTGCCGCGCACGAGGCAGCGCAACAGACACCCGAACAGGGAGCCGGTGGAGATATTCGTGTAGCCATTAACCCGCGCACCCAGCCGGTGGTATTCCTCGCCGATCCTGACCTTGCGAACAATTATGGCCTGGCTGAACCAGCCCGCGCGGCTGCGGCTGTCGCGCTGGTCGACAAACTCGCCAAGGCCGACGAAATTGACCGGGTGGTGTTCGATCTGACGCTGGCAGGCTTCGGCGCATCGGAGAACCTGCTGACGCTGGCCTTCCGCCCGCCGTTCCTTGCCGCGACGCTGAGCCTGCTCGTTGCACTGCTGATCGTCGGCTGGCGGGCGTTCCAGCGCTTTGGCCCGGCAGTGATGGCCCACGGCCCCGACATCGCTTTCGGCAAGCGCCAGCTGATCGCCAACGGGGCCAGCCTGATCATCCGCGCGCGCCGTTTCCGCCTGCTGGGCAAGCCCTATGCCGCGCTCGCGGCAAGGCGGCTGGCCGAACGGCTGGGCCTTGCGCGCCATGACGGCGAAGCGATCGACGCCGCACTGGCCCACCGCCTGCCAGCCGAAGAACCCTTCACCCGCCGCGCGGCGCGGCTGGAGGCGGCGCAAAAGCCCGCCGACATCCTCGCCGCCGCGCAATCGCTCGACGACCTCGCTTCCAAATTGCAACAGGGACAATCCACCCGATGACCCAACCCCAGATAACGATGACACTCGACGATGTCCGAAGCCTGACCCGCGCTATCCGAAGCGAGATCGCCAAGGCGATTGTCGGGCAGGAAGCGATGGTCGACATGCTGCTGGTCGCGCTGCTTTCGGAAGGCCACGTGCTGCTGGAAGGCCCGCCCGGGACGGCCAAGACCTTCCTTGCGCAAAGCTTTGCGACCGCGCTGGGCCTCGATTTCGGGCGCATCCAGTTCACCCCCGATCTGCTGCCCGGCGATATCCTCGGATCGAACCTGTTCAACTTCCAGACCAGCCAGTTCACCCTGACGCGTGGGCCGATCTTCTGCGATCTGCTGCTGGCCGATGAAATCAACCGCACCCCGCCCAAGACGCAGGCCGCGCTGCTGGAAGCGATGCAGGAACGCCGCGTGACGCTGGATGGCGAGACCCACCCGCTGTCGGACCGGTTCATGGTGATCGCCACCCAAAACCCGATCGAGAACCAGGGCGTCTACCCGCTGCCCGAAGCGCAGCTTGACCGCTTCCTGTTCAAGCTGCTGGTGCCCTATCCGGCCGAGGAGGAAGAGGCGCGGATCGTGACCACCTTTGGCCAACGTTCCGGCCCGCAGCGGCCCGCCGATCTTGGTGTGACCGCCGTCACCAACGCGGCCGGGATTGCAGCGGCCACTGCGGCGCTTGGTCAGGTGACGGTGGCCGAGGAGATCACCCGCTATGTGGTGCGCCTGATCCGCGCGACCCGCGACCATGCCGAACTGACTGTCGGTGCCTCCCCGCGCGCCGCCGTGCTGCTTGCGGGCGCCGCCCGCGCCCGCGCCGCGCTGGAGGGACGCGATTACGTGATCCCCGATGACGTCAAGGCGCTCGCCGTGTCGGTGCTGCGGCACCGCCTGACGCTCTCCCCCGCCGCGGAGATCGAGGGCTGCGACATGGAGGCGCTGGTCGCAGACCTGGTCGAGGCGACCGAGGCGCCACGCTAAACGTGATCCGCGTCCTTCGCCTTGTCCTCAATATCCTGCTGCTGCCGCTGCGGCCGCTGCTGATTGTCGCACCGACCGAGCGTGCGGCGTGGATCGCGGCTGGCCTCGCGCCGGTTGCGGTGGTGATCGCAGCGAGTGCGCCGGGCGCGTGGGTCATCGCCCCCGTTCTAGGGGCGGCGCTGCTGGTGCTGGTGGCGGTCGATGCGCTGCTGACCGGCAAGCTTGAAGGCTGGGATATCCGCACGGGCGAGGACATCGAAGTCGGCCAGCCGAGCCTGCTTGCCATCACCGCGCGCTTTTCGGGCCGTCAGCCATCGAGCGCGCAAGCCGCGCTCGCCTGCGATCCGCGGCTGGCGGCGCAGGGGCGCATTGCCTTTGACCTCGTGCCCGATCCGCTGGCCGGCGGCTGGCGGGGCGAGACCACCCTCACCCCCACCCGCCGCGGCACCGCGATGGTCGAGCGGGCATGGATGCGCTGGACCGGCCCGCTGGGGCTGGGCGGGCGGCAGGTCGATTACCCGCTCGACAAGCCTGTGCGTATCTGGCCGGATCTTTCCCCGGTGCGCTCCCCCGACTTGCAGACCTTCCTGCGCAACGCCCAGATCGGCCTCATCAACCGCCGCATCCGGGGCGAGGGCACGCAGTTTGAAGCCTTGAGCGAATACGAACCGGGCATGGACCGCCGCCGCATCGACTGGAAGGCGAGCGCGCGCCACACCCGCCTCTTCGCGCGCGAGAACGAGAGCGAGCGCAACAACCAGATCGTCTTTGCCTTCGATTGCGGGCAGGCGATGTGCGAGCCGGTCGACGGCCTTCCCCGCATTGACCGCGCGGTGTCCGCCGCGCTGACCTGCGGCTATGTCGCGCTAAAGGGCGGAGACAAGGTCGCGCTGTTCGGCTTTGCCCGGCGGCCGCAGCTGATGACCCCCTTCATTGCCGATGCCCGCGCCTTCCACCGGCTGCAAAGTGCGGCTGCCGGCCTCGATTACGAGCCGGTCGAGCCCAATTTCACCCTCGCGCTGGCCACCCTCACGTCCAAGCTCAAGCGGCGATCGTTGGTGGTGATCTTCTCCGATTTCACCGACCCTACTGCCGCCGAACTGATGGTGGAAAGTCTGGGGCGGCTGGTGAACAAGCACCTCGTGCTGTTCGTCACCATGGCCGACAGCGAGGTCGAGGATCTGATCGCCGCCCCGCCCGGCGATATCGCCACCCTCGCCCGCGCGGTCACCGCCGATAGCCTCGCCCAGCAGCGCAAGCTCGTGCTGACACGGCTGCGGCGGCTGGGGATCGACGTACTGGAGGCACCGTGGGATGCCATCGGCCCGCGCCTCATTGATCGCTATCTGGCGATCCGCAGCAGCGAGGCGATAGGATGAAGGCGCCCGTCATCTCGTCATGGTTCGGCCGCGGGCAGGTGGAGGCGCCGCCCGATATCGCCAGCGCCGCCCTGCGTTCGGACCGCTTCCGGCTGGAACGCGAGGGCGAATGGAAGCGGCTGGAAGCGATCCTTGCGCGCATGGAAAAGGGCGGCCTGCGCCGGATCGCCGATGATGATCTGATCGCGCTGCCCACCCTTTACCGCACCGCAGCGTCGTCGCTTGCCGTCGCTCGCGAGACCAGCCTTGATGCCGCAACCCTCGCCTATCTCGAAGCGCTGGTACAGCGCGCGTGGTTTCAGGTCTACGGGCCGCGTCAGGGTTTTGTGCGCTGGCTGCGCGGCTTCATCTTCGGCGGGTGGAGCCGGGCCGTGCGATCGCTGTGGCTTGATATCTGCATTGCGCTGTTCGTCATGGTTGCGGGCACGGTCGTCGGCTGGCTGCTGGTGGCGCAGGACGAGGCGTGGTTCTACCGCCTGTTCCCCGGCGGGCGCGGCGATGTGCGCCAACCCGGCGCGACGCGCGAACAATTGCTCAAAAGCCTCGGGCATGATGAAGGCGCAGCCGGGCTGGCGGGCTTTGCCGCGCAGCTGTTCAGCAACAATTCGGGGGTGTGCATCCTCGCCTTCGCGCTTGGCTTTGCCTTCGGCATCCCTTCGCTGATGCTGCTGGTGCACAACATGGCGCTGCTGGGCGTGCTGTTGTGGCTGTTCAACGGGCAGGGGCTGGTGGTGGAGCTGGCCGCGTGGCTCAGCGTGCACGGCACAACGGAACTGTTCGGCATTCTGCTGTCAGGGGCGGCTGGGCTGCATATCGGGCGGGCAATGGCCTTCCCCGGCAATCGCCCGGTGCTCGATGCTGCCGCTGCCGCCGGGCGGCGTTCGGCGGTGGTGATGGTGGGCGTGGTCATTATGATGGTGGTCGCCGCCTTGCTCGAAGCCTTCCCGCGCCAGCTTGTGACCGATACCGGCAACCGCTTCATCATCGGCGGAACGATGCTGGTGTTCTGGCTCGCCTATTTCATCCTCTACCGCCCTGCCCCGCCTGCCGGCGAGACAGCCGCACAGGAGGCCGCCGCATGAGCAGCCGCATGGCTACTACCCCGCGCCGCGAGGACCGCCGTGCCCGCACGCTGGTGACACCCGAAGGGCTGGCGCTGCCTATCACCATCGCCCCGCGCATGTCGCGCGCTGGCGCGCTGGTGATCGACGTGATGATCGTGGTCTTCAGCCTCGTCGCCTTCCAACTGTCGATCTACTGGATCGCCGACGGGGTGCTGGGCGACACCCCCTTTGCCCCTGAACGCATGGACGAAAGTGTGATCGAGTTTCTCGGCATCGTCATGGCCTTGTTCGTGTTCTGCTTCTGGTACGGCTACTTTCTGGTGCAGGAACTTGGTCCGCGCGGGGCAACGCTGGGTAAGCGGATCGTCGGCATCCGCATCGCGGCCCGCGGCGGGGCAAGGCTCACGCCCGAGGCGGTGATCGCCCGCAACCTGCTGCGCGATATCGAGATCTTCTATCCCCTGATCGCGCTGCTGGTGCTGTCCGTGGTGGCCCGCAATGGCGAGCCGATTGGCTTGCTCGGCTGGGTGATGACCGGCTGGTTCCTGATTTTCCTGCTGTTCCCCTTCTTCAACCGCGATGCCCTGCGCGCGGGCGATGTGGTGGCCGGCACATGGGTGGTCGAACGCCCGCGCCCCAAGCTTGCCAGGGTGCTGTCGGTCGAGGGGGCTGCCGCTGCGGCCGGCGCCAGCGATGTCACCGGGGTGCGCTATGCCTTCGGCGAGGCCGAGCTTTCGGTTTATGGCGAAAAGGAACTCCAGACCCTCGAACGGATGCTGCGCGAAAGCCAGCCCGAGGCGCTCGCCGCGGTACATGACACGATCTGCCGCAAGATCGGCTGGGACCCTGGCACTGGCGACGAAAGGGCTTTTCTCGAAGCTTTCTATGCGCAATTGCGCGCGAAGCTTGAAGCCGACCTCAGGTTCGGCAAGCGCAAGGCGGACAAATTTGCATGACCTTTGATCGGCGTTTCTTCATCGGTGGCACGCTGGCACTGGGCGTCTCGGCCTGCATTCCGCCTGACCAGAGCCCGCTGGGCAGGCTGGCGGCGGAACTGCGGATTATCGAGGCGGCAGCGGGCGGCACGCTGGGCGTCACGCTTTACAACACCGTGACCGGCATGGCGGTCGGCATCAATCAGGACAGGCGCTTCGGGCATGCCTCGTCCTTCAAGTTCAGCCTCGCCGCGCTGCTGCTTCAGCGCCATGCGGCGGGCCAGATCGATGCCGACCGGCGCGTGACGTGGACCGAGGCGGACATGCTCTCCCACGCGCCTTTCACCCGCGACCGGATGGCGAGCGGCGCCACCTTGCGGGAACTGGCGCGGGCGACGCAGATCACATCGGACAATCCGGCGGCCAATATCCTGCTCCGCAATCTGGGCGGCCCGGCCGGGCTGACCGCCTTCTGGCGCAGCCTAGGTGACGAGGTGAGCCGGGTGGACCGCTTCGAGCCGGAAATGAACCTCGTCCCCACCGCTGAATTCCGTGACACCACCACACCCGCCGCCATGGCGCGCACGGTGGCCAAGATCGTCTATGGCGATGTGCTGCCGGAAGCCGAGCGGGCGGAATTGAAGGGCTGGATGGTCGCAACCGAAACCGGCGCGCGGCGTGTGCGGGCGGGCCTGCCGGAAGGGTGGGTCGCGGGCGACAAGACCGGCACCAGCGGGCTGATCGGCGGCACCGAATACAACTATATCGACATCGGTTTCGCCGAGGGGCCGAAGGGCCAGCCCCCGATCACCTTCGCCTGCTATTTCCGCTCCCGCCAGACCGAGGGCGAAATGCTCCCGCGCGGCGAACAGGCGCTTGCCCGGGTGGGCCGCATCATCAAGGAATTCGCCGAGCCGGAGCGCGGGTTGCCGCTGGTGGGCAAGCTTTACTGATCAATGATCCGGCGTGCCCGAAGCCTTCTCCTCGCCGCCGAAGATCGCCACCTCGTTCAGCCCCGCGCTGGTCGCGCGGCCGCGATACATGCCGGTGGTGTTGAAGCTGAAGATCGCCTGACCCTGCGGCGTCACAAGGATCACTCCGCCATCGCCGCCAAGTTCGGCGACGTCGGCCATCACGGCATCGGCGATAGCCTGCGCGGGCAACTCGGTCATTTTGATCCGCGCGCAAATATCGTGCGCCACGCCGACGCGCAGGAAATACTCGCCCCACCCCGTGGCTGAAACCGCACAGGCGCGGTTATCCGCATAGGTCCCCGCGCCGATCACCGGCGCATCGCCCACGCGGCCCCAGCGCTTTCCGGTCATCCCGCCGGTCGAAGTGCCTGCGGCCATGTTGCCTTGTCTGTCCAAAGCCACCGCGCCCACCGTGCCGAACTTGTGATCGACATCCAGCGCCGAAAGCTTCTCTGCCTTCAGCCGCTCCAGCGCCTCGCGCCGCGCAGGCGTGGCGAAATATTCGGGCGGGGTGACGGCAAAGCCCTTTTCCACCGCAAAGGCCTCCGCGCCCGCGCCCATGAGCATCACGTGTTCGCTCTGCGTGCGCACCGTGTCGGCCAGCAGGATCGGGTTCTTGACCGTCTTCACCCCGGCAATCGCGCCTGCGCTGCGATCCCGCCCATCCATGATCGAGGCGTCGAGCTCGTTCGTCCCGTCCCATGTGAACACCGCGCCCTTGCCAGCGTTGAACAGCGGCGAATCCTCCATGATGATGATCGCCGCCTTGATCGCGTCCATCGCCGCGCCGCCTTCGGCCAGAATCTTCGATCCTGCATCCAGCGCGCGCTGCAAATCCGCCTCGTAGGCGGCGCGCTTTTCCGGCGTCATCGCCTTGGGATCGAGCGTGCCCGCCCCGCCGTGGATCGCGAGCGACCACTTGGGCGCGTCCTGTGCGAACGCGGGTTGGGACATCAGGGCGAGAGCGATAAACGCGGCGAGCTTCTTCATGGCCGCTAGGTCTAACGCGACCTTCACCGTTTCGCCAGCTTAACAGCGCAGGCGCGAGCGGCTAGACAAATGACATGATCTTTCGCGCCGCCACCACCCAAGACGCTCCCGCCCTTGCCAAGCTGGGCGAGGATACCTTTGTCGCCGCCTTCGGGCACCTTTATCGCCCCGAAGACCTCGCCGCCTTCCTCGCGGAGGTGCACAACCCCGCAGCCGTCTCCGCCGAGATCGCCGGGGAAGAATGCACGCACCGTCTCGTCGAAGTGGACGGGAGCCTCGTCGCCTTCTGCAAGCTGCGCTACCCGACCAAGTTCGGCGAATATTCCGATGCCGCGAACCCCATCGAACTGGGCCAGCTTTACGCCCTGCCCGGCTACACCGGCAGCGGCATCGGCGCGCAGCTGATGGATTGGGCGCTGGACCAAACGCGGGCGGGCGGGCACGATGCTGTTCTGCTCAGCGTCTATGCCGATAACTTCGGCGCACAACGCTTTTACCAGCGTTACGGCTTCGGCAAGATTGCCGACATCACCTTCAAGGTGGGCGACCATCTCGATCCGGAATTTCTATATGAGCTGAAGCTGTAACCGTAAGGGAGAGGGACATGAGCGAATTCGGCTGGAGCAGCACCACGGACGAGGTGCTGGCGGGCATCGACCTGTCGGGGCGGACGGTATTCATCACGGGGGCCAATTCAGGCCTCGGGCAGGAAACCGCCCGCGCGATGGCTGCCCGCGGGGCGCATGTCATCATGGCAGGGCGCGATCAGGACAAGCTCGACCAATCCCTTGCCGCGATCATCACCCAGCATCCGGAAGCGCAGCTCGACACCATCACCGTCGACTTGACCTCCCTCGAAAACATTCGCGCCGCGACCTCGCGCGCGCGCCAGCGGTTCAGCAAGATCGATATCCTGATCAACAATGCCGGCGTGATGGCGACCCCGTTCCTGCACACGGCTGACGGGTTCGAGATGCAGATCGGCACCAACCACCTCGGGCATTTCGCGCTGACAGGCGAGCTGTTCCCGCTGATCGAGCGCGGGCATCTGAAGCGCATCGTCAATCTCTCCAGCCGCGGGCACCACTTTGCTCCGGTCAATTTCGACGATCCCCACTTCGAACGCCGCGCCTATGACCCTTGGGAAAGCTATGGCCATTCCAAGACCGCCAACGTGCTGTTCTCTGTCGGGCTGGATCAGCGTTTTGCGGTGCTGGGCATCCATGCCTACGCGGTGCATCCCGGCGGCATCCAGACCAACCTTGGCCGCCACATGACGCCCGAGATGGTCGAGGCGCTGATGGCCCGCGTCACCTCGAAAGACACCGGTTTTGCGTGGAAGACCATCCCGCAAGGCGCTGCGACAAGCTGCTGGGCGGCAACCGCACCGGAGCTTGAAGGAAAGGGAGGCGTCTATTGCGAGGATTGCCACGTGGCCGAGGTGGACGACGAATCCGCAACCGGCGGTGTGCGCTCCTATGCCATCAACCCCAGCTTCGCCGAGCGGCTATGGGCGATGAGCGAGGACGCAACCGGGGTGCGATACCCTAGCTAAGCCGCCACGAACTCCGCCAGCAGGCCCAGCGCATCCTTCGCCTCGCGCGTGGGGAGGATCGCCATGAAGACGTGGGGCGCGGCCTCGTATTCATAGAGTTTCGCATCCACGCCTGCCCGGGCCAGTCGGGCAAGGAAGCTGCGCGAATCCACGATAAACAGGTCGTGCCGCCCGGTCCAGATACGGGTCGGCGGCAGTTGGGCGAGCACTTCGGCAGAGGCATAAAGCGGGCTCACCGCCTGATCATCCATCGCCCGGCCCGCCGCCACCAATCCGCCGCAAGCACGCAGGGTGCCGATCTTGAGCATCACGTCATGCGGCTCGACGGCGGCGATGGCCGGATCGGCAAGGCCGAGATCGAGCCACGGCGCGAACAGCGCAAGCTTGCCCGGCATCGGCCCGCCCGCCGCAAGCAGGCGCAGTGCGAGCGCCAGTGCCATGTGCCCGCCCGCAGAATCGCCATTGAGCATGATGCGCGCCGGATCATGCCGCGCGGCCAGATCGGCCCAGCAGGCGTCCGCCAAATCATCCTGCGCCGTATAGGGCGCCTCGGGCACCACCGGATAGAGCGGCACGGTGACGCTGATGCCGGAACGCTTCACCATCTCGGCCACCAGCGGCCAATGCACCTTGAACATCGGCCGCACGAAACCGCCGCCGTGGAAATAGAGCATGTGCCAGGCGCCCGGGCCGCTCTTGGGGTGCAGCGTCACCACCTTGTGGCCCTGCATCTCGCGTTCTTCGACGATGAAGCGCTTGCGGAAGGCGTCGGGCATGGGCGCATCCTCGGGCAGCTTGCGCCCTGCCATCGCCTTGTGAAACCCTGCCTCGTCGAGCGGGAAGACCGGCTCCTGGCGGCTCACCAGCCATTTGATCCCGCGCATCAGCAGGCTCGGGCTGGCGCTGCGCAATTCCGTCGACGAGTGGGTTAGCATGGTCTCTCCCCTTTAAGCGCCGCCAGACTGCCGTGCAGGAGAGCGAAGTCAAGCGCGGCGACTGGTCATTGCCCCGCCACACTTTGCCGACTATACGCGCCCTATGTCTTCCATCCGTCCGTGGCGCACGATCGAGCGGCGCAAATCGCGCCAGATCATGGTGGGGAATGTCCCCGTAGGCGGTGATGCTCCCATCACCGTGCAAACCATGACCAACACCCCGACAGAGGACGTGCGCGCGACGCTCGACCAGATCAGGCGGTGCGAGGAAGTGGGCGCGGACATCATCCGCGTGTCCTGCCCGACGGAAGAATCCACCCGCGATTTCAAGACAATCACCCGCAACGCCCGCATCCCGATCGTGGCCGACATCCACTTCCACTACAAGCGCGCACTGGAAGCGGCTGACGCTGGCGCGGCGTGCCTGCGCATCAACCCTGGCAATATCGGATCAGCCAGCCGCGTTGCCGAAGTCGTGCGCGCCGCCAAGGCCAATGGCTGCGCGATCCGCATCGGGGTGAACGCGGGCAGCCTTGAGAAAGACCTGCTCGAAAAATATGGCGAGCCTTGTCCTGAAGCCCTGATCGAAAGTGCGCTGGATCACATAAAGCTGCTGCAGGATCACGATTTCCACGAATACAAGGTGGCGGTGAAGGCTTCGGACGTGTTCCTCGCGGTTGCGGCCTATCATGGCCTTGCCGAAACGGTCGATTGCCCGCTGCACCTTGGCATTACCGAAGCGGGCGGACTGATCGGCGGCACGGTCAAATCCAGCATCGGCATGGGCAGCCTGCTGTGGGCTGGCATCGGCGACACGATCCGCGTATCGCTGTCGGCGGAACCGGAAGAAGAGATCAAGGTCGGCTACCACATGCTCAAGGCCTTGGGCCTGCGCACCCGCGGCGTGCGGGTGGTGTCGTGCCCGTCATGCTCGCGGCAGGGCTTCGATGTGATCCGCACGGTCGAAACGCTTGAAAAGCGGCTCGAACACATCAAGACTCCGATGAGCCTTTCGGTGCTCGGCTGCGTGGTCAATGGCCCCGGCGAAGCACGCGAGACCGATATCGGCCTGACCGGCGGCGGCAATGGCAAGCACATGGTTTACCTGTCCGGCATGAAGGCCCACGCTATCGATGACGAGGCGATGCTCGATCACATCGTCCGGCTGGTCGAGGAAAAGGCCGCTGCCATCGAAGCGGGCGAAGCCACCGCTTTCGATCCCCACGCAGCGCCTACGCAAGCCACCGAAGCGGCCGAGTGATCCGCGCCGTCATTGCCGCAAGTCTGGCGCTGGCGCTTGCGTCCTGCGCGACCACGCCTGAAGTGGTCGCCCTGGCGCGGCCCGATGCCAAGTCCTATGCCGTCAGCAACAATGCGATGGGCGATGTCGATGCCGCGCTCGCCCGCGCCGCTGCCAGTGGCAAGCGCGTGGCTGTGGTGTTCGGCGCGAACTGGTGCCACGATAGCACGGCGCTTGCCGGATGGCTCCAGACCCCGCGCTTTGCCGCGCTGCTGGCCGAGCGTTACGAGCTGGTATTCGTCAATGTCGGCATGCCGCAGACCGGGGACGGACATAACCTCGATGTTGCGCGCCGCTTCGGCCTTGCCGACATGAAAGGCACGCCTGCCCTGATCGTGCTCACGCCCGGGGGTAAGCCCGTCAACCCCGAAACCGCCGCCAGTTGGCGCAATGCCGCCAGCCGCAGCGAGGACGCGATCTTTGCAGAGCTGACCGCATTGGCCAGCACGCCCGCCCCGTGATCGAAGCTCTCCTGCTGGCACTGGCGTTAGCGATGGACGCCTTTGCCGTCGCGCTCACGCAGGGCGCGCGGTTCCGCCCGTCCGCGCGCGGGGGGGCGGCGATTGCGCTCACCTTCGGGGTGTTTCAGGCGCTGATGCCGCTGGCCGGATGGGTGATCGGCGCGGTGGCGCTGATCTATGTCGAAGCGATTGACCACTGGATCGCCTTCGGCCTGCTCGCTTTCCTCGGCGTGCGTATGCTTGGCGGGCACGTGGGTGACGATGAAGCCGCCCATGCCCTCACCGGCCGCGCGCTGTTGCTGGCGGGGGTGGCAACCAGCATCGATGCGCTGGCGGCGGGGATCACGCTCCCGACGCTTGATATTTCGCCGCTGCTGGCCGTTGCGCTGATCGGCCTGGTCACCTTCGCCCTGAGCGGCGTGGGCGTTATGCTCGGGCGGGTCGCAGGGGACCATCTGGGCGAATGGGCCGAGCGCGCGGGCGGGATCATCCTGATCGGGCTGGGGTGCAACATCCTTGGCCAGCACATGGGCTGGCTGTGAGCGCGGGAGCCATGCTCCACGTCGTCCACCACGCCGACTATATGGCCCCCAGACCGGACCGGGGCACCTTCCGGTTCGACAAGTATTACCTCGTCATGGAGGAACTGCGCGCATCAGGCGCGGCGATCACCGAACACGCGCCCGATCCCATGCCGCGCGAATGGCTGGAGGCCGTGCACTGCCCGGACTACGTCGACGAGGTGTTCCGCGCCGAAGTCCCCCGCGAAAAGGAGCGGCGGATCGGCTTTCCCGTCACCCCCGCGATCACTTCGCGCGTGCGCCACACCAACGGCGGCACATGGCTCGCCGCGCAGCTGGCCCGGCGGCATGGCTACGCCGCCAACTCCGCCGCCGGAAGCCACCATGCGCTGCACGATACCGGCGCGGGCTATTGCGTATTCAACGATCTTGCGGTCACCGCCAACCGCCTGATCGCGGAACACAGCGCAGCGCGCGTGCTGATCGTCGATCTTGACGTGCATCAAGGCGATGGCACCGCCAGCCTCACCGCAGGCCGGCCCGATATCTTCACCCTCTCGCTCCATGCCGAGAAGAACTTCCCCGTGAGGAAAGCGCGCTCCAGCCTCGATATCGGCCTGCCCGACGGAATTGATGACGATGGCTACATGGAAGCCCTCACCCGCCACCTGCCCCAAGTGATTGCCGGTTTCGCACCTGACTTCGTGCTCTATCAGGCCGGTGTCGATCCCCATGTCGATGACAAGCTAGGCCGACTGGCACTGACCGACGCTGGGCTGGCCTTGCGCGATCGCTTCGTGATTGCCGAAGCGCGGTCGCGCGGGCTGCCGGTTGCTAGCGCGCTGGGCGGGGGATATGGCGATGATCCGCGCGAGGTTGCCGCCCGCCATGCGGCCTCCATGCTGGCCATGGCCGCGCAGAACGCCGCATTTCCGCCAGCACCGGCGACGAGTTGAGGCTAACATACGATAGGATGCGCCCGCCCTTATTGGGAACACTCGGGCGGCGGTCTACGTTACAGATCAATGAAGCGGCGCGACATCTTGAAGGGCACTCTGGCAGCGGGAGCAGCATTGGCGCTGCCTGCGCGCCTGTTCGCCAGTGTCACGGCAGGCAGCCCGCGTGACCGCATCCTGTTCGACATCGCCAAGCGCGAATTGCTGCGCGCAGGGGGCGCGATCTGGAAGCACGACATTGTCGGCATCGCCGATTTCGGGCTCCACTCGGCCAAACCGCGCTTCCACTTCGTCAATCTCGAACGGGGGGAGATCCAGTCCCACCATGTCAGCCATGGCATGGGTTCAGACCCTCAGCATGACGGATGGCTCAAGGATTTCTCCAACACCGAAGGCTCGAACGCCACCAGCCGCGGCGCTTATGTGACGTGGGAATGGTACAAGGGCCGCTACGGCACGTCGGTGCGGTTGGGCGGGCTCGACCATAGCAACGAGGCGGCGTTGCGGCGCTATATCGTCATGCACCACGCCGACTATGCCGAGCCTGACCACCTGGCACGTTACGGCCGCATGGGGCGCTCCAACGGTTGCTTCGCGATGGGGACCGAACAATTCCGCGAGGCGCTGATGCATCTTTCTGGCGGGCGACTGCTGTTTGCGGATTCGCTCGGGCTGGAAGAAGACGGCAGCATCCAGCCGGTGCCCGAACTCGCCATGTATCAGCGCCCGCCGATGGACAGCGGGGCGCGGCCCGTCGCCAGCGCCTTTTGACCCCGCGGGCCGCGCGTTTGCGGCCGGTCAGCTGTCCCTGAGATCATCCTCGATCACGATCACCTCGTCAGTCGGCAGGACGCTGCGGTTGCGCACACGCGGCTTGTCGAGGCTGGCGAGCACCGCCGTGTCGCGGCCATAGATGTCCTTGAAAGTCGCCATCTGGCCGTTGATGTCGGTCGCCATGGTGAAATAGGTGATATAGGCGGCCCACTGCTTTTCGAGCATCACCTTGGTATATTTGCCCGAATTGGCGATCCCCACCGCCTCGTCCTTGGTAGCGCCCTTGCCGAGGATCGCCATCGTCATCGCCAGTTCCAGCGCGCGTTCGGTGCGCACGCAACCGTGGCTGAGCGCACGCCCTTCGGTCGCGAACAGGTGGCGCGAGGGCGTATCGTGGAAGAAGATCGCGTGCGGGTTGGGCATTTCGAGCTTCATCAGCCCGAGTGAATTGCCCGGCCCGGGCTGCTGCACGACGGTAATGAAGCCATTTGCGCCCTTGGTCGCGACATAGCCGTTGCGCTTGCCCCACGCCGGATTGGCCAGCACCTTCGCGCCCAGCCCTTCGCCCTTCACGATCGATTGCGGCACGGTCCAGGTCGGGTTGAACACCACACCTTCGACCACTTCGGCCAGCTGCGGAGTGGCAGTGCGCCCCGGCTTGCCGACGATCGTGCGATAGGTGCTGATGATCTTATTGCGCACGGTCAGGCGCAACTGGAACTCGGGCACATTGGTAATGAGATATTGCGAACCGAGATCGCGCTGGAGCCAGCGCCAGCGGTCCATATTGGCGCGGATCAGCTTGCGCTTGGCCGCCTGCCCGTCCGACGTCAGGGCAAGTTCCGCCTTCAATCGCGCGTAATCGGGATGGGTCGGAGCAAGCTTGGCCAGCGTGCCGGCGATGTCCCCGCTTTTCAGCGCATCGGCCAGAACATTGCCCGAAGGGTTGGCCTCACGGTCAGGATCGACCACGAACCACTGCTCGCGCGCGTCCATCGGCGTGCGCCCGTCGCGCAGGTCCTCGACCAGCCAGATGAAGCTTTGCGAGGCCATCCGGTTCAATTCCTCCGAGGGGCCGGAGGCAAGCGCGACCTTGAGCGGAGCGAGGTCATAGTCCTTGGGATCGAGCCCTTCGGCGCCGATTCCCTCGATCACCGCGACCAACTGCCGCGCCTGCGCCACGCTCCAGGGCTGCACCAGCGGAGCGACCGGCGGGGTCGCCTGCACCACCGGCTGGGACACGGTGGGCGGGAAGGCCTGCGAGAACGCCTCGGAAGGCTTGGGTGTGGGCGCGGGGGCAGGTGCCGGGACAGGCATTTGCACGACCGCCGGGCCGCCCTGATTCTGGCCACCCGGGATCATCCCGCGCGCTGCGGCGCGGTTATCCTGCGCGAGCGCCGTGGTCGCCACCAGCGCGGCGATCGCTGCGCCGCTCGCCAGTTTGCCCGAGAACCTCATCATCTGCGCTTTGCCTTCTTGCCCCGTGCCGCCGGGAGGTTGGCGGCTTTGCATAGTGCCTTGGGTCATACCCGCTGGCCCATGCCCCTATCAACCATCTTGGCTTTCACCTGCATTAATGTTCACATCCCTGTGGCACTTAGGCGTGACCTTGGGCGGCCTCGCGCCTATGCACGGCTCGCATGCCGCACCGCCATCACGCCCTGCTGCCCTTTGCCGCCGCGCTGTTGGGCGTCGGGTTCCTGTCGCTGATGGACGCCTTCATGAAAGAGGCTGCGCTGATCGCGGGCGCCTATACCGCCACCGTGCTGCGCGCCTTCATCGGCGCCGCGCTGATCGGGCCCGTGTGGCTCGCGCGCGGGGCGCGGATGCCCGGGCAGGCGACATGGAAGCTGCATATCGAGCGCGGCTTCGTTTCGGCCTTCATGGCGCTGACCTTTTTCTATTCGATCACCGTGTTGCCGCTGGCCGAGGCCATTGCCCTCAGCTTCATTGCCCCGCTTATCGCGCTCTACCTCGCCAGCGTGCTGTTGGGCGAGACGATCAGCCGCGCAGCGATCGGCGCAAGCCTGCTGGGCTTCGCGGGCACGCTGGTGATCGTGGGCGGCCGGATCGGCGGCGGGGCCTTCGGCGCGAAGGAGGCGCTGGGCGTGGCCTCGTTGTTCGTCTCGGCGCTGCTCTATGCCTATAACTTCATCGTCATCCGGCGGCAGGCGCAAGTCGCCGGTGCGCTGGAGATTGCAACGATGCACAGCCTCCTGAGCGGCGCGGTGCTGCTGATGCTCGCTCCGCTGTGGTGGCAGACGCCGCCGGCCGAGGCGCTTGTGCCACTGGTGATCGCGGGCGCGCTGACGGTGACCGGTTCCTTCGCCATCGCCTTTGCCTATGCCCGCGCCGAGGCCAGTGCACTGGTGCCCACCGAGTATTCGGGCTTTGTCTGGGCGGCGCTGTTCGGGTGGCTGTTCTTCCGCGAGGCGGTGACCTGGCCGACACTGGCGGGAACCGCGCTGATCGTCACCGGCTGCTGGATCGCCGCCCGCGCCCCCCGCGCCAATCCCGCAGGCGCCTTCGAGTAAGACTCCCTGCCCTAGGGGAAGCCCCCTTGACCTCGCGCGCGAGGCAGCGCAGGAGCGGCGGCGAAAACCGCGCCCTTGGTGGATCGGGGGCGGGTCTAATCATAAGGATGGAACCCTCCCATGACCGCAATCGGCCAGGATTCGCTCGGCACCCGCCAGACGCTTGACGTGAACGGCAAGCAGTACGCCTATTACTCGCTCGCCAAGGCGGCAGAGCAGTTGGGCGATATCAGCAAACTGCCGATTTCGATGAAGGTGCTGCTGGAAAACCTCCTGCGCTTCGAGGACGGCGGCTTCACGGTTGACCGCTCGCACATTCAGGCGCTGGTCGATTGGCAGGCGAACCCCGCCACGGGTGAGGAAATCCAGTACCGCCCCGCGCGCGTGCTGCTTCAGGATTTCACCGGCGTGCCTTGCGTGGTCGATCTCGCGGCGATGCGCGATGCCATCAAGAAGCTCGGCGGTGATACCGCCAAGATCAACCCGCTGGTGCCGGTCAATCTCGTGATCGACCACTCGGTGATGGTCGACGAATTCGGCCACCCCAAGGCGATGGAAGCCAACATGGCGCTCGAATACGAGCGCAATGCCGAGCGTTACGACTTCCTCAAGTGGGGCTCCAAGAGCTTCCAGAACTTCACCGCCGTGCCCCCCGGAACCGGCATCTGCCACCAGGTGAACCTTGAACACCTCGCGCAGGCCGTGTGGTCCAGCGAAGGCCCGGACGGCGTGATGGTCGCCTATCCCGACACCTGCGTCGGCACCGACAGCCACACCACCATGATCAACGGTCTGGGCGTGCTGGGCTGGGGCGTTGGCGGGATCGAGGCTGAGGCCGCGATGCTCGGCCAGCCGGTTTCGATGCTAATCCCCGAAGTGGTCGGCTTCTACCTCGAAGGCGCAATGGCCGAAGGCGTGACCGCGACCGACCTCGTGCTGACTTGCGTCCAGATGCTCCGCAATGTCGGCGTGGTGGGCCGCTTTGTTGAATTCTACGGCCCGGGCGTTGCCAACCTTACGCTGGCAGACCGCGCCACCATCGCGAACATGGCGCCCGAATACGGCGCGACCTGCGGCTTCTTCGGCATCGACGACAAGACCCTCGATTACCTGCGCCTCACCGGCCGCAGCGAGGAGAACATCGCGCTGGTCGAAGCCTATTCGAAGGCGCAGGGCATGTGGTTCGACCCCGCCAACGTGCCGGTCTTCACCAAGACGCTGAGTCTCGACATGGCCACCGTCGTCCCCAGCCTTGCCGGCCCCAAGCGCCCGCAGGACAAGGTGATCCTGCAAGAGGTCGACGACCTGTTCAATTCCGACCTCTCAAAGGTTTACGGCAAGTCCGCCGCCGCGCGCGTTGGCGTTGAAGGCGCTTCGCATGACATCGGCGATGGCGACGTGGTGATCGCGGCGATTACTTCGTGCACCAACACCTCCAACCCCGACGTGCTGATCGCTGCCGGTCTGGTCGCAAAGAAGGCGAACGAGCGTGGCCTCAAGCCCAAGCCGTGGGTCAAGACCAGCCTCGCCCCCGGATCGCAGGTGGTCACCGATTACCTCGTGAAGTCGGGCTTGCAGGAGCACCTCGATGCGGTCGGCTTCGACCTTGTCGGCTATGGCTGCACCACCTGCATCGGCAATTCCGGGCCTTTGGCGGCACCGATCAGCGCCGCGATCAACGGCAATGATATTGTCGCCGCCTCGGTCCTGTCGGGCAACCGCAACTTCGAAGGGCGCGTGTCGCCCGACGTGCGCGCAAACTTCCTCGCCTCGCCGCCGCTGGTGGTGGCTTACGCGCTGAAGGGCACCGTCACCGAGGATATCACCACCACCCCGATCGGGCAGGACCAGAACGGCAATGACGTGATGCTCGCCGATCTGTGGCCGACCAATGCCGAAATTGCCGCCAATCGCGCCGCCAACATCGACCGTTCGATGTTCGTCAGCCGCTACGCCAACGTCTATCACGGTGACGAGCACTGGCAGGCGATCACGGTTGAACCGTCCGACACCTACCAGTGGCGCGCCGGTTCCACCTACGTCGCCAACCCGCCCTATTTCGAGGGCATGACCATGACGCCCGCGCCGATCGTGGACATCGTGGACGCCAAGCCGCTCGCGATCCTCGGCGATTCGGTCACCACCGACCACATCTCGCCGGCCGGTTCGATCAAGGAAGACAGCCCGGGCGGCAAGTTCCTGATGGCCAACCAGGTCGCCAAGAAGGACTTCAACTCCTACGGCTCGCGCCGCGGCCACCACGAAGTCATGATGCGCGGCACCTTCGCCAATATCCGCATCAAGAACGAAATGGTTCCGGGCGTTGAAGGCGGCTTCTCGACCTTCGGCGGCGAGACCATGGCGATTTACGACGCGGCGATGAAGCACAAGGAGAACGGCACGCCGCTCGTTGTCATCGGCGGCAAGGAATACGGCACCGGCTCGTCGCGCGACTGGGCGGCCAAGGGCACGATCCTGCTCGGCGTGCGGATGGTGATCGTGGAAAGCTTCGAGCGTATCCACCGCTCCAACCTCGTCGGCATGGGCGTGCTTCCCTTGCAGTTCAAGGAAGGCGACACCCGCCAGACCCTCGGTCTTGCGGCAGACGACACCTTCTCGATCCGCGGCCTCGCCGATCTGACCCCCGGTCAGGACGTGACTGTGGAAGTCACCCGCGCCGATGGTTCGACCTTCAGCTTCACAGCCCTGTGTCGCATAGATACCGCAAACGAAATGGAATATTACCGCCACGGCGGCATTCTCCATTACGTTTTGCGCAAGCTTGCGGCATAAAGGAACGCATGACGCGCAACCGCTTCGCTCTGCTCTTGTCCCCCCTGCCGCTGGCGCCGCTCTTGCTGGCGCTGGCAGCCTGCGGGGGCGAAGCGGGCGAAAGCGGCGGCAAGCGGGATGCGCCCTCGGCCCCGTTCGGGTTTGAACTGGCAGCGGCCGGCGCGGCGGGGGACACCGAAGCCGCGCCTGCGCCCGCGCCGCTGGTGGCGCTCACCCCGGAACAACTCGCCTCGCGAATCAAGGATGGCAACGTCCGCCTGATCGACGTGCGCACCGATGCCGAGGTGGCCGAAGGGACGATCCCCGGCGCCGAACACATCCCGCTCGATCGTTTCGATCCGGCCGCGCTTGATCTGTCGGACGGGCGCGAGGTGGTGCTCTATTGCCGTTCGGGCCGCCGTTCCGGAATCGCAGGCGAGAAGCTGGCCGCCGTGACGGGCGGGCCGGTAGAACATCTGGAAGGCGGGATGCTCGCATGGGAAGCGGCAGGCCAGCCGGTTGACAAGAAACAGCCCTAGGCCAGCCTCAGGCGCGCATACGAAAAAGGGCGGCCCCGCAAGGCCGCCCTTTTTCGTATGCGCGTGACGCCCGGATCAGCCGGCGAACTTGCGGCGCCCGAGGATCGCGGCGGCGGCAAGGCCGAACAGGATCGTCATCGGCGGCGCGGGCACTTCGTTGCCGCCCGACGAGCCGCTGGAGCTGGAGCTGCTCGAGGACGAGGACGAAGAACTGCTGCTGCTGCTCGACGACGACGAGCTTGAACCCGATGACCCGCTGCTGCCCGTCGAACCCGACGAACCGCTGCTGGAGGACGAGGTCGAGGAAGACGACGAAGACGATCCGCTGCTGCTGGTGCTGCTGGTCATGTCGCCCGAAGACCCGCCGCTGGTCGCCCCGCCCGAGGAAGAGGACGATGAGGAAGACGAAGAGCTGGAAGAAGACGAGGACGACGACGACGAGGAGGACGACGAAGAACCCGAACTCGTCACCGCGCCGGTCGACGAGCTGACATTGCCCGAGGAACTCGACACGTTGCCAGACGAGCTCGACACATTCCCCGAAGAGCTCGAAACGTTGCCGGACGAGCTGGAGACATTACCCGAGGAACTGGACACGCCGCCTGTCGAGGAAGAAACCCCGCCAGTGCTGCTCGACACATTGCCCGACGAGCTGGAAACGCCGCCCGTGCTGCTCGACACCGCGCCGCTCGAAGACGACACGTTACCCGAAGACGAGACTGCGCCAGTCGAGGACGAGACATTGCCAGAAGACGACACCGCGCCGGTCGAGGACGAGACATTGCCCGAAGTGCTGGTGCTGGAAATCTGCCCGGTGCTGCTCGACACCTGACCGGTCGAAGACGTCACCACGCCTGAAGACGATGTGGTGGACGAACTGAACTGGCCGGAGGAAGATGTCGTCGAGGTCGAATTGTCGATGTCGATATCGATGACAACACCGCTCGATCCGCCGCTGGAGCCGCTGGTGGAACTGCTCGAACCGCTCGAACCATTGCTGCCGCCGCCGGTGGTGGTGGTGCTTACCACCGAAACGTCACCGGACGAAGAACCGCCGCCGCCGAAGAAACCGCCGAAGAAGCCGCCACCGCCAAAGCCGAGGCCGCCACCAAAGCCGCCGCCGAAACCGCCACCCCAGCCGCCACCGGGGCCACCACCGCCCGAGATCGGGGGCAAGGGCGGCAGCGGTGCAGGCATATAGGCGACCTGCGCCAGCGGCGGACATTCATTCGCGTCGAAATAGGTCTGCACAGTGCCGGCCGGCAGGCTCGCCGCGCCGCCCTGACCTGCCGGGCCAACCGGCTGGCATTCGATCGTGCGCTCGACGATGCGGCGGCGACGCTGCTCGACATCGGGGATGATGCGTTCGCGCGTCTTGATGTAGCGCGCGCCCGTCACCGGATCGACCTGGATCAGCTTGCCGTCGATATTGGTCGAGAAGTCCGGCGCGTCGGTGTTCATCGGCTCGGCCATGCGAACAGCACCGCCTTGCAACAATGCGACACCCGCCGCAGCGGCGGACAATTTCGCGATGGCCAGTTTGAGCGACATGGTCGAATACCCTGTTTGCTTGCGAGGATCGGGGCGAACAGACCGCACCTCCTCCAAATCCAGCCTTCTTTTGATGGCAGATGCCTCACAGGGGCAATCCGGTTAACCAAGCATCGCCCTCGCAAAGCGCCGGAATCGCCGCGGAATCGCGGGATTTCAGGCCGCCTGTCCCGAACTGGTACCGAAAACAGGGGCGCGGTTAGCTGATTGGTTAACCCTGAAGGCCGGAAGAGCGCGCGACTCAGTCTTCGAACAGAACTGACTGGGCGGGGGGTGATTCTCTGGGCGGGTTCATTTCGAGATGCGCCCAGCCCGCATCATTGAGCATGCGCCCGCGCGCGGTGCGGGCCACCAGTCCGAGCTGGATAAGGTAGGGTTCGACCACTTCCTCCACCGTGTCGCGCGGTTCGGCAAGGCCGGCGGCCAGCGTCTCGATCCCCACGGGGCCGCCCTTGTAGGTGGTGGCGATCATGGTGAGATAACGGCGGTCCATGAGATCAAGGCCGAGCCTGTCGATCTCCAGCCGGGTCAGCGCCTCGTCCGCCACATGGCGGGTGACCCTGGCCGCGTTCGCGACCTCGGCAAAGTCCCGCACACGGCGCAGCAGGCGTCCGGCGACACGCGGCGTACCGCGGCTGCGGCGGGCGATTTCATGCGCGCCATCGGGCGCAATCGCGAGACCCATCAACCCCGCCGCGCGGGTGACGACGCGCTCTAATTCCTCATGCGTGTAGAAGTTGAGCCTTACCGGGATGCCGAAGCGGTCACGCAGCGGCGTGGTCAGCAGGCCCTGCCGCGTGGTCGCACCGATCAGGGTGAAGGGCGGCAGGTCGATGCGGACAGAGCGGGCGCTCGGCCCCTCGCCGATGATCAGATCAAGCGCGCGGTCTTCCATCGCGGGGTAGAGCACTTCCTCCACCACGGGCGAGAGGCGGTGGATCTCGTCAATAAACAGCACGTCATGCGGTTCGAGATTGGTGAGCAACGCGGCAAGATCGCCCGCCTTGGCGATGACGGGGCCGGAGGTCGCGCGGAAGCCGACGCCAAGCTCGCCCGCAATGATCTGCGCCAGCGTGGTCTTGCCGAGGCCCGGGGGGCCGAAGAACAGGGTATGATCCATCGCCTCCCCCCGCGCGCGCGCGGCAGCGATGAAGACCGCTAGGTTCCCCTTGGCCGCCTCTTGCCCGACGAATTCGGCGAGGCGGCGCGGGCGAAGGGCTGCGTCAGGGTCACCCGGCTGGCGGGTGCCTGAGTGAATCGGCGTGTGGAGGGAGGTATCCTCAGTCATGGACGATCACCCCGCCGCCTTCTTCAGCGCCACCCGGATCAGGTCGCCCTCGCTCGCGCCCTCGCCCAGCTCTTCCATTGCCCGCGCCACGGCCTGCGCGGCAATCGCAGGCTTGAACCCGAGGTTCTCCAGCGCGCTCGCCGCGTCTGCGCCGGTGCTGCCCGCCGGGCCGGTCGGGGCGCCAACCGCAAAGCCGCCGGTGCCGCCGGGCATGCCGCCGGCCTTGTCCTTCAATTCGTTGACGATCCGCGCCGCCAGTTTTGGCCCCACGCCGTTGGCCCGCGTCACCATGGCCGCATCGCCCTTGCCGCAAGCCTCACGCAATTCCGCCGTCGACAGCGCCGAAAGGATCGCGAGTGCCACCTTGCTCCCCACGCTCTGCACCCCGGTCAGCAGCCTGAACCAGTCACGCTCGGCACTGTCGGCAAAGCCCAGCAGCCGCATATCGGTCTCGCTCACCTGCATCTGGGTATGGACGGTGCAGAACTCACCGACCCCTCCGAGCGCAGCCAGTGTGCGGCTGGAGCACCACACCAGGTAGCCCACCCCGCCCACATCGACGATGGCCCAATCCTCGCCCGTGCTGTCGAGCCTGCCAGAGAGTTTCGCGATCATGGTTTGTTCTTGCCGTAAGCCCCGTTCACCGTCCAGCCTTTATGGACAGATGCCCACACTTGCGCCAGATGGCGTGGCATGAGCTGGAACACCTTCGGGCGCGTGCTGCGCTTTACCACCTGGGGAGAGAGCCACGGGCCTGCATTGGGCGCGGTTGTTGACGGGTGCCCGCCGGGCCTCGCGATTTCCGAGGAGTTCATCCAGCCCTTCATGGATGCCCGCAAGCCGGGCACCAGCCGCTTCACCACCCAGCGGCGCGAGGATGATCTGGTGCGGATTCTTTCGGGGACGTTTGAAGGTCGCACCACGGGCACACCTATCTCGCTGATGATCGAGAACATGGATCAGCGGTCCAAGGACTACAGCGCCATCGCCCAGCAATACCGCCCGGGCCATGCCGATTACGCCTACGACGCCAAATACGGCATCCGCGATTATCGCGGCGGCGGGCGGTCTTCTGCACGCGAAACCGCGGCGCGGGTGGCGGCGGGCGCGGTGGCGCGGTTGGTGATCCCGGAAGTGACCATCACCGCCTATGTCTGCGAGTTGGGCGGCGACCGGATCGACCCGGCGAACATCGATTACGCCGAAATCGCCAACAACCCGTTCTTCTGTCCCGACCCGGAAGCCACCAAGCGGTGGGAAGCCAAGGTTGATGAGGCGCGCAAGGCCGGATCATCGCTCGGCGCGATTGTCGAATGTGTCGCCACGGGAGTACCGGCAGGCTGGGGCGCGCCGATCTATGCCAAGCTCGACAGCGATCTGGCCGCCGCGATGATGAGCATCAATGCGGTCAAGGGCGTCGAGATCGGGGACGGTTTCGAGGCCGCGCGGCTTTCCGGCGAGGAAAACGCCGACCGGATGCGCCCCGGTGCCGATGGCAAGCCCGAATACCTCGCCAACCACGCAGGCGGCACAGCGGGCGGCATTTCAACCGGCCAGCCGGTGGTGTGCCGCGTCGCCTTCAAGCCGACCTCGTCGATCCTCACCCCGGTGGAGTCCATCAACAGCGCGGGCGAAGCGGTCGAGGTGGTCACCAAGGGCCGCCATGACCCTTGCGTCGGCATCCGCGGCACCCCGGTGGTCGAGGCGATGATGGCGTTGGTGCTGGCCGACCACAAGCTGCTGCACCGCGCTCAAATAGCGTAAGCGGTAGCGCGACAAGAACGCGCTCAAGTAGCGTAAGCGTTAGCGCGACAAACACGCGCTCAAGTAGCGTAAGCGTTAGCGCGACGAGAACGCGATCAACCGCAGCAGGAGCAGCCGGACTTGCCTGCGCCCACAATCGCGGTGCGCAGCGCTTGGGCCAGCTTGCCGTCAGACACTTCGTTCAACACGTCGCTTTTCACGGCGATTATCTTTTCGGTGGCGGGACCGAATTCTTCGAAGGCGGCCTGCACGATGCCGAGCACGTCAATGCGCGACAAGGGCAGATGGGTTTGTGATGGAGCGAGACGAGCAGTTTCGAAATCGAACCCGATGGGCTGGATGGCAGGCGCGCCATATTCCTCGGACATGCGATGCATTTTCCCTCTTCAGCAACGTGGCCCCCACGCCCGCTCCGGCATTCTTGCCATGCAGGTTGAGGGTGCGCAAACCGGGGCACGGTTGATACGAGCCTAACGGCAACAATAAGTTGCCGGTTAGCTCGGTTGATTGGTAAGATAATTAGGATGAAATCCTTTGTGGCCGCGACAATCTGTCGTAATCGAGCCACCGCGCACGCCTTACAGCAGAAGTGCCACGTCTCGTCGATTAGTGCGGCGCCCGCCGGCCTAACTGACGTGTTGTGTCACGACACGCCGCGTGCGGGGCAAGGCTTTGGCGGAAAATCCGATTGGTTCCCTCGGCACTCATTGAAAAAACCGATCTTCGCAATCGCACAAATCAACTTTTGTGCAGCGCAATAATCCCTATCTGGGCATCACAAGCTTCAACCCTCTCCCAACCCCATCAAAAGGAAAAAGTCCCATGGGTATCATCGGTTCGACCCTCACGCCGTTCACCGCCACCGCCTTCCAGAAGGGCAAGGACTTCTTCACCGTCACCGACGCGGACCTCGCCGGCAAGTGGTCGGTGTTCTTCTTCTACCCGGCCGACTTCACCTTCGTGTGCCCGACCGAACTGGAAGACATGGGCGAAAAGTACGGCCAGCTTCAGGCGATGGGCGTTGAGGTCTACGCTGTCAGCACCGACACGCACTTCAGCCACAAGGCTTGGCACGACACCTCCGACAAGATCGGCAAGCTGACCTTCCCGTTCCTGGGCGACCAGAACCACGTGCTGTCGAACAACTTCGGTGTGCTGCGTGAAGGCGTTGGCCTTGCCGACCGTGCGACCTTCGTGGTCGATCCGGACGGCGTGATCCAGATCATGGAAATCACCTGCGAAGGCGTGGGCCGCAATGCCAACGAACTGACCCGCAAGATCAAGGCCGCCCAATATGTGCGCGCCAACCCCGGTCAGGTCTGCCCGGCAGCGTGGGAAGAAGGCAGCGACACGCTCGCCCCCTCGCTCGACCTGGTCGGCAAGATCTAAGCCTATCCTATCGGTCGGCGCGGGGCTCCCCCTCCCCCACGTTCCCGCGCTGACCGCATAATCCCGAGCGCCGCAAAGCCCTCGGGTCGTAGCCGGGACCGGATGTGTCCGCCCCCTCCCCCCTATCGGGGCAGGGCCATCCGGTCCCGCGTTACCAACCCAAAGAATTCCACTCGTCTTGCGCGTTTCCCCCGCGCCCGAAAGGACACCCATGCTCGACGCCGCCATGCAGGCCCAGCTCAAGACCTATCTCGGCAATCTTCGCGAAGGCATCGAACTGGTCGCCAGCCTCGACGATAGCGAGAAGTCGCGCCAGACCCGCCAGCTGATCGAACAGATCGCCGGGCTGCATGATCTCGTCACCGCGCGGTTTGATGGGACCGATGATCGCAAGCCGAGCTTCATCATCCGCCGCGCAAGCGACGCGGAAAAGTGGGTGCGTTTCGCCGGCCTTCCCATGGGGCATGAATTCACCAGCCTCGTGCTCGCGCTGCTGTGGGCTGGCGGCCACCCGCCCAAGGTTGACGCCGACCTGATCGAACAGGTGCGCGCGCTGGAAGGCGATTTCCACTTCGAGATGTTCTTCTCGCTGTCGTGCCACAACTGCCCCGATGTGGTGCAGGCGCTGACGCTGATGGCGCTCGAAAACCCGCGCATCACCGCCACCCTGATCGAAGGCGGCACCTTCCAGAGCGAAGTCGAAGCGCGCGACATCATGGCGGTCCCTGCGACCTTCCTGAACGGTGAGAACTTCTACAACGGCAAGATGGAACTGGCTGAAATCCTCGCCAAGCTCGACAAGAACGCGGGCGCGAAGCAGGCCGAGAAGCTCGCCGCCAAGGCCCCGTTCGAGGTGCTGGTGGTCGGCGGCGGCCCCGCTGGCGCTGCGGCGGCGGTCTACACCGCGCGCAAGGGCTTCAGCACCGGGATCGCGGCAGAACGCTTTGGTGGGCAGTTGATGGACACGCTCGGGATCGAGAACCTGCCCGGCACCTCCTACACCGAAGGGCCGAAGCTGACCGACAGCCTCAAGAAGCACGTCGGCGAATATGACATCGACCTGATGGACCTCGCCCGCGCGGTTGAACTGCGCGCCGCCAAGGACGTGGGCGGTTATCACGAGGTTGTGATGGCCAACGGCGCATCCTTGCGCGCCCGTTCGCTGATCCTCTCCACCGGCGCACGCTGGCGCAACCTCGGCGTGCCGGGCGAGGCGGAATATCGCAACAAGGGCGTGGCCTATTGCCCGCACTGCGATGGCCCGCTGTTCAAGGGCAAGCGCATCGCGGTGATCGGCGGCGGCAATTCGGGCGTCGAAGCGGCGATCGACTTGGCCGGGATCGTTGGCCACGTGACGCTGATCGAATTCGACGTGAAGCTGCGCGCGGATGAAGTGCTCCAGCGCAAGCTGCGCTCGATGCCCAACGTGGAAATCATCACCAACGGCCAGACCACCGAAGTGCTGGGCGATGGCACGCGGGTGAACGGACTTGTGGTCAAGAACCGCGCCAATGGTGAGGAACGCCGGATCGAGTTGGAAGGCGTGTTCGTGCAGATCGGCCTCGTCCCCAACACCGAATGGCTGCGCGAAACGGGTCTCGAACTCAGCAAGCACGGCGAAATCGTGATCGACGACCACGGCGCGACCAGCATCCCCGGCATATACGCCGCGGGCGATTGTACCACCGTGCCGCACAAGCAGATCGTGGTGGCGATGGGCGAAGGCGCGAAGGCGGGCCTGGGCTCGTTCGATTTTCTCATTCGCAACGAGCCGGTCGAGGAAGTGGCGAAGGCTGCGTGATTTATCTGGGCGCGCCCGCATCCGCGGGCGCGCTTCCTCGCTCACGCGACCTGAAGTTCGCATCGTTGCGGGCCGGCGCCCGAACTGCTCGGCGGCCTTGCGGGCTCCCCCATGGGAGCCCGTTCTCGTTTGCGTCGACACCCCGACACTAATCGCCTCACTCAATCAAAATGCGCGCATTAATCGATTGGACGCGCCATCCTGAAGGCGTAATCTTCTCTGCATAGACCCCCGCAAGGGACGAGTCTGGGATTGAGAGGAGACACATCATGGACGCAAAAACCGGAGAGATGAGCGGCGGTTGCCCGTTCCACGGCAGCAACGACATGCGCAACCTGCTGGGCCGCACCAACCGCGATTGGTGGCCGCAGGCGCTGCAGGTCGACATCCTGACCGAGCGTGGCCAGAGCGCGAACCCCTATGGCGAGGATTTCGACTATGCCGAGGCGTTCAACACGCTCGATTACGCTGCCCTTAAGGCCGATCTTACCGCGCTGATGACCGACAGTCAGCCGTGGTGGCCGGCGGATTACGGGCATTACGGCCCGTTCTTCATCCGCATGGCCTGGCACGCGGCGGGCACTTACCGCACCGGTGACGGTCGCGGCGGTGCCAATAGCGGGCAGCAGCGGTTCGCGCCGCTCAATTCGTGGCCCGATAACGGCAACCTCGACAAGGCCCGCCGCCTGCTGTGGCCGATCAAGCAGAAGTACGGGAAGAACATCAGCTGGGCTGACCTGTTCATCCTCACCGGCAATGTCGCGATTGAATCGATGGGCGGCCCGGTGTTCGGCTTTGGCGGCGGCCGTGCGGACGTGTTCGAGCCTGAAAGTGTCTACTGGGGCACCGAGGAGCAGTGGGTCAACGAAGGCGTTGCCACCCGCATCAATGCGCAGGAAGGCAAGGCGCTCGAAAACCCGCTCGCCGCGATCCAGATGGGTCTCATCTACGTCAACCCGGAAGGGCCGCAGGGCAACCCGCATGACCCCGAGGGCATGGCTCGCGACATGCGCGAGACCTTCGGCCGGATGGCGATGAACGACGAGGAAACCGTCGCGCTGGTCGCGGGCGGTCACGCCTTCGGCAAGGCCCACGGCGCACACCCCGCCGACACCTTCGGCGGCGCTCCGGAAAGCGAAGACCTGCACCTGATGGGCTTCGGCTGGCTGAACGATGCCGACGAGATCGCCAGCGGCAACATCACCACCTCGGGGATCGAAGGCGCGTGGTCGAACAACCCGACCCAGTGGGGCGGCGACTACTTCCGCATCCTGTTCAAGTATGACTTTGAGCTGGTGAAGTCCCCCGCCGGTGCGAACCAGTGGCAGCCGATCAACCCTGATCCGGAGGACATGGCCCCCGACGCGCGTGACCCCAGCAAGCGCGTGCCGACCATGATGACCACCGCCGACATGGCGCTGAAGAACGATCCGGGTTACCGCGCGATCTCCGAGCGGTTCCACCGCGATCAGGCCGCGCTGGATGATGCCTTCGCCCGCGCATGGTTCAAGCTGTGCCACCGCGACATGGGGCCCAAGGTGCGTTACCTCGGCCCGGAAGTGCCATCCGAAACGCTGATCTGGATGGACCCGGTTCCGGCCGGCACCACGCCTGCCGATGCCGAAGTCGCTCGCTTCAAGGCGGCGATCCTCGGCAGCGGCCTGTCGGTGCGCGAGCTGGTCAAGGCGGCCTGGGCTTCGGCCTCGACCTATCGCAATTCGGACCACCGCGGCGGCGCCAATGGCGCGCGCATCCGGCTGGAGCCGCAGCGTTCGTGGGCGGTCAATGACCCGGCGGAGCTCGGCAAGGTGCTCGACACCATCGAAGCGCACCGCGGCAGCCTGAGCATGGCTGACGCGATCGTGCTGGCAGGTTCGGCCGCGGTCGAGAAGGCAGCCAAGGACGCGGGCTTCGATGTCACCGTGCCCTTCACCGGCGGGCGCGGCGATGCCAGCGAAGATAGCACCGATGCCGCCAGCTTTGAGCCGCTGGAGCCGTTTGCCGATGGCTTCCGCAACTACCTCAAGACCAAGGCGCAGGTTCGCACCGAGGAGATGCTGATCGACCGGGCACATCTGCTCGGGTTGTCGGTGCCGGAAATGACGGTGCTGGTCGGCGGTCTGCGGGCGCTGGGCGCGGTGAGCGACCATGCCCACCACGGCCACCGCATCGGCGTGCTGACTGAAACGCCCGGCAAGCTCACGCCCGACTTCTTCCGCAACCTGCTCGACATGGGAACCAAGTGGTCGCCCGTGGATGACAGCGGGGACGAGGAATATGTCGGCGTGGACCGCGCGACGGGCGAGGAAAAGTGGCGCGCCACCCGCACCGATCTCGTCTTCGGCTCGAACTCGATCCTGCGGGCGCAGGCCGAGGTCTATGCCGAGAGCGGGAACGAGGGCAAGTTCGTGTGCGACTTCATCTCGGCCTGGAACAAGGTGATGAACGCCGACCGCTTCGATGTGACCTGGGCGAAATACCACTGATCGCAGCCTGAAGGCTCGCGCGCGCTGCGGCGCGCGCCAGCTTGCCCCGATCACCCCCCGATCAGGGTCGCAAGGAGGCTCCCGGCAGCAATGCCGGGAGCCTTACTTGTTTGTGCAGCAGCACCTTAGATCCAGCGCGCGTCCTTCAGGTCCGCGATCTTGGCGCGGGCGACGGGGGCTTCGATCCCGCGCGCCAGCTTAAGGCGGAGATTGCGCCCATCGCGGATCGCGTCCTCCACCGCAGCCCGAGCCACCCACCAGCTGCGGTGCACCTGCATCCCCTCGATTGCGGTCACCAGCGCCATTGCATCGCGCAGCCGCATCAGCACCAGCGCCGATCCCAGTGCGGTGTGGACGCGCACATAGTGGTCCTCCATCTCCAGCGCGATGATATCGCTGCCGAGGTCGGCGGGAAGCTGATCGAGGAGCGGATTGGACAGCGGCACGGGCGCGGGCACAGGCACAGGCACAGGGGCTTCCGCCTGGGCGGGCGCAACCTGCAGTGCCGGGGGCGGCGTCTGCACCAGATTGAACAGCAACGTCACCGCAGCCCCGATCACCAGCACCGAGAAATATGTGCCCATCGCCCCGTCAAGCCCCGGCCAGCGCAGCCCGCCCGATGGCAAGGTGTTGATGGCGATGACCGCGAAGGTCATCGGCACGGTCCCCACCAGCACCGCCGCCGCCAGCATGCCCCAGCGCGGCAGGGCCAGTGTGCGCTCGCCCCATGTCGCCACGCTCTGCATCGGGCGGTAGCAGGCATAGCCGAGCAACGCGAAGCCGATCCATGTCACCAGCCGCTCGGGCAAGGGCGCCGCGATGCTGCCGAAGGGGCCGATGATCGCGAGGAACACGCCGATCACGGTCATCGCCGCCAGATCGACGATGATCCGGCGCAACTGCGCGTGGCGGGGCGAGACCGGCTCGGCATTCATCATCTGCATCACTGACTGCCCGTTGGCGCTTCGTAAAGTGGCAGCTTGCGCAATTCGCGGACATTTCACGAAACCGCGCGCCCATCGGCGCAGGCGCGATTGCCCGCCAATGGGGTGCGGGCACAGCGGGGACAGACACCGCCATCACCCATCCCGAGGAGCCCGCCATGAACGCCATCACCCTGCGCCCCGCCGCCATCCGTACCGCCGCCAAGCCGGGTTTCGACATCGGTCCGGCCAGCCGCAATGCGATCAGCCTTGCCTGCTTCACCATGAGCTTTGCCGTGGTCTGGGCGCTCGCCCGGATGCTGCTGGGGCTGGCGCCGGATGTGAGCCATTATGCCAAGCTCCCCATCATCATCCATGTCGCCGCCGTGCTGCCAACGATCCCGCTGGGCGGCTGGCTGCTGCTGGCGAGGAAGGGCACTGCGCTGCACAAGCAGCTTGGCAAGATCTGGCTGGCGCTGATGCTGATCACCGCGACCTCGGCCATCTTCATCCAGACGAGCGGCAGTTTCAGTTGGATCCACCTGTTCGTGCCGCTGACCTTCCATGCCGCGTGGAAAGTGATGACGACCGCGCGTAAGGGTGACATCAAAGCGCACAAGAACCATCTGGTGCGCACCTATCTGCTGGCGCTGATGATTCCCGGCATCGCCGCATTTCTCGCCCCCGGGCGCCTGATGCACGTGTTGCTGGTCGGCTGAGGCTTGCGCCGGGCCGGGCGCGGGTTAGGGTGCGCGCCATGCTGAAACTCGCCCCTTCGCTTCTTGCCGCATCCGCCCTGATCGCCGCCCCGCTTGCCGCACAAGAGGCCCCGCCCCCCGCGCATGCCGGCACCACGCCCGAGGCCAGCCGTGGCATCGGCCCCGGCGCGCGGCCCGTTGGCGCGCAGTGGAGCCGCAGTCCGGTGATCGCGCCGCACGCCATGGCCGCGACCGCCCACCCGCTCGCCACCCAGATCGCGCTCGATATCCTGAAAGCGGGTGGCAGCGCGGTCGATGCGGCGATTGCCGCCAACGCGGCGCTGGGCCTGATGGAGCCGACCGGCAATGGCATCGGCGGCGATCTGTTCGCGATTGTCCATGATCCCAAGACCGGCGCGTTGGTGGGCCTTAACGGATCGGGCCGCTCGCCCGCCGGGCAGACGCTCGATCAGTTGAAGGCCAAGCTCCCCAAGGGCGCGACCAGCCTGCCGCCGGTAGGCCCGCTGCCCATCACCATCCCCGGCACGGTTGATGCGTGGTTCGCAATGCACGCGCGCTATGGCAGGCTGCCGATGGAACAGGTGCTCGCGCCCGCGATCCGTTATGCGCGTGAGGGCCATCCGGTCGCGCCGGTGATCGCGATGTATCTCGATCGCGGGCTGAAGAATTACGAGCGCCAGCAGGCCAGCACGAAATTCGATTTCAGCAATGCCCGCAAGACGTGGTTCGCCAATGGCCGCGCACCGCGTGCGGGCGAGATGTTCCGCAACCCCGATCTGGCAAACACGCTGGAAGCCATCGCCAAGGGCGGGCGCGATGCCTTTTACAAGGGCGCGCTGGCGAAGGTGATGGTCGATTACCTGCAAAGACAGGGCAGCGCCTTCACGCTTGCCGATTTCGCCGCGCATGACAGCGCGTGGGTGGATGTCGCCTGCGTCGAATACCGCAAAGGCTATGAGCTGTGCGAGTTGCCGCCCAACAGCCAAGGCTTTGCAGCGTTGCAGATGGTCAACATCCTGAAGAATATCGACCTCACCCAGTGGGAGCGCGGCAGCCCGCAGGTGCTGCACTATATCACCGAGGCCAAGCGCCTCGCCTTTGAGGATGCCGCGCGCTTCTACGCCGATCCGGATTTCGCGCGCGCTCCAGCGGAGTTGCTGACGGAGGAATACGGCAAGCAGCGGTTCGCTCTGATCGATCCGGCGCGCGCGACCCCCGCCTTCAGCCCCGGCGCATTGGTCGCCCCCAAGCTGGAGGGCGAGGGCGATACCACCTATCTGACCGTCGCCGACAAGGACGGGATGATGGTGAGCCTGATCCAGTCAAACTATCGCGGGATGGGCGGAGGGCTGGTGCCCGATGGCCTCGGCTTCATGTTCCAGGACCGGGGGGAACTCTACAGCCTCGATCCCGCGCACCCCAATGCCTATGCGCCCGCCAAGCGCCCGTTCCAGACGATCATCCCGGCCTTCATCCGCAAGGACGGCAAGCCGTGGGCAAGCTTCGGGCTGATGGGCGGCGGGATGCAGCCGCAGGGCCATGTGCAGGTGCTGGTCAACCTCGTCGATTACGGCATGAATCTGCAAGAGGCAGGGGACGCCGCGCGGCTCCACCACGATGGCGGGCGCCAGCCGACCGACGCGCTGGCCGGAACCCCCGCCGATACTGCGCCGGTCGATATGCTGGGCGTGTTGCAGGTCGAACCCGGCATCCCGGCGGCGACTGTCGCGGCGCTGCGGGCCATGGGCCACAATGTCGAGGTGGAGAGCACCGGCATCCCCTTCGGCGGCTATCAGATCATCGCCCGCGATCCGGCAACCGGGGTTTACACCGGCGCGACGGAAATGCGCAAAGACGGGCAGGCGAGCGGGTATTAGGCAGGCAGCGACAGGTGCTTGGCGCCGAACACCGCCTGCCAGCTTGCGATTTCCTCCACCACAGCTTCATCGAGCGCGTGGATCAGATCGGCGGCGGCGGCATAGGTCAGCGCGGAGGGCGCGCCCGCCAGCAGCAGGCCCGCGCGCTCCTCGATCTCCCGCAGCTTTTCCGCCGCCACCCGCGAAATCGCGCCGAAGCGTTCGAAATCGCCGAAATAGCGGATGCCCGAAAGGTTGGCGCCCAGCGTCGGAAAGGCCACCCCGCAGAAGGTGAAAACCGGCGAGAGCTGGACCGCGAGGTGCTTCGGCACCCACCCCAGCGCGCCGCCTCCCTTCAGCCCGAGATAGGCCAGCACCGAGGCAACCGCGAGCGCAAAGCAGGTCTCGGCCACCTTGTCGATCCGGTGGTGAACCCGCTCCAGCCGGTGCGCCTTGGCAAGGTGATAGGCGCGCTGGGCGGCAACATGGGGGAGCACGATCCCGGCAAGGCCTGCGCGCAGATAGTCTTGCGTCACCCGCACCTGCGGCAGGCCGACATCGCGTAAGGCATGACGGGCAAACAGTTCGGGCCAGGCTGAGCCGCCCCCGTGCCCGCTGGCATGATGCCCGCCGGACGCACCCTTGCCGACGCGCGGCCAGCGCCCCGTCGGCCGCGCCACCCCCAGCAGCAGCAGCGCGGGCGCATGGCGCAGATATTCCGCCACGCGCCGCATCGCGAACCAGCGGCGGTGCCAGCCCAGCCGTGATCCCGCCGCAGTCAGCGCCAAAATCCCGCACAGCAACAGCAGCTCCACCAGCGCAAAGCCCCACTTGCTCTGGCTCATCCCTGCCGGAAGGTAGAGGATGCCCACCATCACCGCAGCCGCCGCCAGCACGAAATTCACGCACATTCCGCTGCGATAGGCATCGGCAAGGCGGCTGGCGATCCCGTCGGACCAGGCGTAGAGCGGCAGCACATCTTCGGCCAGCTGGCGCGACACGCGCGGATCGCCGCCCGGCATGGCAGACGCCGCCGCGACCACCTCTGCCCCGCTGCCTGCAACGATCCCTTCGGGCGCTTCATAGGTGAGCCGCAAGGAACCCAAAGCCCCGCCTTCGCCGCTGAACAGCTTTTCGATGCGGCGGTAGAACCCGAACACCCGGCTTGACCGCGGGCGCCATTGCTCCGCTGCGAGCTGCGCCGGGCTCCAGCCTTCCACCACCACGGCCGCGCGGATCAGGGCTTCGAGCCGTTCGTCATCCGTCACCACCCCGGGATCGGAGGGCATCCCCAGTTCTTCGGGCCGCCCGAGAATGCGCCAGCTTTCGGGCCGCGCCGGATCGATCAGCAACACCGGCGCGCCCATCGCCAAAGCGGCGGTGACTGTGTGCCCCGTCCCGCCGGGCAAGTTCGCCACCTTCCCGTCCCACACCGCGATCACCAGATCGGTGCGTTCGATCATCACCCGGTCTGCCAGCGCGACATTGTCCGACGCCAGCGCCTCAAAGGCGCGCGCGGCCACCCGGTCGTCAGGATCGGCGAGGCTCGCACGCCACAGCGCCTCCACCTCGGCGTCACGGTCAGCCAGTTCGAACAGCGCCGCCGAAGCCGTGATCGCGCGGATCGCGGCGGCCTTGGCCTCGGCCGCCGGATGGCTCGCCGGGCGGCCCGCCAGCAGCGCATCGACATCGGCCAACGTCACCGGATGGGCATTGATCGCGCAGTTGAGCGCCGCGCCGAAAGGCAGCGGCACAGCCAGATCCCAGCCCCGCGCCAGAGCGATTTCCGCGGCAATCTGGTCGGTGCCGTCCACCAGCAGACTGTGCAGCCGCACCGGCCCGCGCGCCCCCGGCAGGCTGGCGCAGATCGCGTCGATCCGCGCAAACAGCGCCTCCAGCGCGGTGGCGATGGCCGGGGCGTGGGCCGAGAAAACGGGGTTGGTGGCACGGTGCCCGGTGATGCCGAGCGCGAGATGCGGCTGCCAGTTGTCACGGATCGGGGCTGGCAGGCTGGCTGGCATCGACACCTCGTTGTTTCCCCCTCGCACAGCGCGCCCCCGCGCCAGCCCCTTGCCCAACGTGCTTAATCGCACGCGCCGCCCGCTTACAAGCGCCAAGCATCGCTGCCCCCCTGCGGTTTGACGCTTTCGGCAAAAAAGCGCATATTCCGGAGGGGTTGTGGGGAGAACAAGCGATGCGTTTCAAGCTTGTCTGGCAGATGACCGCGCTGTTGGCGCTATGGGCCTCAGGGCCGCTCAGCGCACGCGATGATGCGCCAGACCCCGCCGCACTCGAGGCCTCGGGCCAGGCCACCGGCCAGGCTGCGCAAGTGCCCTATGCCTATGACGAAAGGGACCCGCCCGGCCGCGCGCCGCGTGACAAGGCGCCGCGCTTCATCGCCCGAGAAAATGCCGCCGCCACCCTCGCCCAGCAGTCTTGCGATGCGGGCGAGGTGGCCGGCTGTGCGGCGCTGGGCAAGGCCTATCTTTACGGCGCCGGCAAGCCGCAAAACCGCCCCGTGGCCGAACTGCTGCTGTATGAAGCCTGCTCCGCGGGCGAGGCACAGGCCTGCGCAGAACTGGGCGGGCTGTTCATCGCAATCGACGGCGAGCAGACCCGCAATTTCGCGATGAGCGCCTTGATGCGCGCCTGCGATCTGGGCGCGTTCGATGCCTGCCTCGTGCTCGCCGATGAAATCGGGCACGGCCATTTTCGCGGGCCGGAGCCGGACCCGGTGGCTGCAGACAATCTGCGCCGGGCCACCTGCGAGCGGGGCGGGACAGCGGCCTGTATCGCTTTGGCGGCAAAGCAGGCCGTGCAGGCCGATGCGCCGGAGGCCAGCAGGGCAGCGGCGAGGGCCAAGCTGAATGCCCTGTGCGATGCGGGCAATGCGCAAGCCTGCCTTGTGCTGATCGACAAGGGGTTTGTGCCAATCCCCGCGCTGCGCGACTATAATGATCTGGCGTGCCGCGCCGGAGACGGTGAGGCGTGCTTGAAGCTGGGAATGGCGCTCTTTGCCGAAGCCGCAGGCCCGCCTGAAAGCCGTGCCGCTGCGATGGCCCTGATCGAGCGCGCTTGCGATATCGGCAGCGACCTGTGCGCAGCGGAGAACGATATCCGCTCTGCACCCTTGCTTGCCAAAGCGTGTTCGGCGGGGGACCAGACGCAATGCGCTGCGCTCGGCAGGCTTTACGCCGATCAGAACGGTCCGCTCCACGACACGCGCAAGGCGATACCGCTGCTGGGCGGGGCCTGTGATGCAGGGGTGCCGGATGGGTGCCAGCGCGCCGCCGACTTGCTGCTGGGCGCGGGCGCGGGGGCAACACCTCCTGTGCAGGAAGACATCGCCGCCGCCATGCGCTGGTCGCTTGCCGCCTGTGACGCCCACCCGGCCAATTGTCAGAACCTTGCCGAAAGGCTGATCGAGGGCGATGGTTTTCCCGCTGATCGCGCTGAAGGCTACAGGCTGGTTTCTCTCGCCTGCGAACGGGAGTGGAAGCCCGCCTGTGACGGGCTGGAGGGCCTTGCCGAGGAAGATCCGGAGGCACCCCTGCCGGTCGCCGCCAGCAATGTGCGCCCGCCGATGACCCCGGAGGAAGAGGAAGCCTACAAGGATGAACTCTCTGCCGAACGCCGCGCCGAAAACGAGGCTTTTCTGGCAGATATCTGCACCACCACCACGGTGACCTTTCGTGGCACGACCTATACTGACACGATCTGCGATCCGCTGGCGCGCGGGCTTGGCGGGTACACGGCTCGGGTGGGCGAGGCACCGTGGCAGGCGATGCTCTGGCGCCCGGCGGTGCTGGGCGGTGTAAAATTCGGGCTGCGCGAAAGGGTGGTCTGCGGGGGCACGCTGGTGGCGACCGGTTGGGTGCTGACCGCGGCGCACTGCCTTGTCGATCACGTCGATCCCGCAAGGAAGATGATCTACCCGGTCGACCAGCACCCCTACCGCATCCGGCTGGGGCTGACCGGGCTGAACGAGGACGAGGGCAACAGCTACCCGATCCTGCGCGTGATCCCGCACAAGGATTTCGTGCGCAAGACCCTGGAGTTCGATATTGCGCTGATCCAGTACGATCCGCGGGCCGGCAGCCGGGGCCGCGGGACCTTTGGCGCAGAACGGATTGCGATCGACCGCAAGTCCGTGGCCGAATGGCCTGTGGTGCCCGGGCAACTGGTCTACGCCTATGGCTGGGGGATTACCGCGATGGGCAGCTTTGATGCGGCGGAGCGGCTTCAGGGGTTGAAGCTGCTGCTGCGCGGCGCGCAGGAATGTGCGCGGGTGACCAAGTTCTGGCGTGAACCACAGAAGGATTCTGCGCTGTGCGCAGCCGGGGCGAGCGGCCAGCAGGCTTGCAATGGCGACAGCGGCGGGCCGCTTGTCTTTTATCGCGGGAACAAGGCGCAACCGTTGCTGGTCGGCGTGATCAGCGGGGGATGGAAGTGCGGGACGACGCGGGACAAGCTGCCGAGCCAATATGTCCGGATCGGCCATCGCAAGGTGCAGGAATTTCTGGCCGAAAACCTGCCCGGCTTCAGATCGGGTCTGCCGCGGCCCTGACCCCGGTCAGATCCACCCCAGACCCCGTCTAGACCCCCTCCAGACCCCTCTCAGCCAAGGGTCCGGGATACATCCGCGCCATGTTTCACGTGGAACATGGCGCGGAAGAAATGCAGTCCGGTTATTCGGCGGCCGGAGCGGCAGCGCCATCGGCCGGTGCGGCGGGACGGATCGGGTTGCTGGTCGGATCGATCGCGCCTTCGTCGGCCGGGGTGGCATCAGCCATCGGCTCTTCAGCGACAGGCGCCATCTCGGTGGTGGCGGTCTCTTCGGCGGCGGGCGCTTCTTCGGTTTTGCCACCGCAAGCGGCAAGCGACAGAGCGGCACCGGCAACCACAGCAAAAGTCACGATTTTCTTCATGGTGTTTAACCCCCTCGGATACGCCCCTCAGCGGGCGCAGGGCAGGTGCTATCATGACCCGAGGCGTGAAAGCAAATCCCGGAAAGCAGGCTCGCCCCGCAGCGGGTCGATCAAGGGATCGTTGCGAAGCCAGAGCAGGCCGGGATCGCGGATTTTGAAGGCAGCATCGAGCATGGCGAAAGCCGCCTCGGCCTCGCCGCGCTGGGCGTGCACCTGGGCATGCTGATAGCGGCTGTCGCGAAATTCCGTCTGCAGCCGAGCGAAGGCCTCGTCCGAGCCGGTGCGGTCGCCCAGTTTCGCACGGGCAATCGCTGTCGCGGTCAAGCTGTAAGCCCGCCCGGATTCGGCCGCGGCGGCAGTCAGGGCGCCGGCCGGATCGCCTTGCAGCAACTGCGCCACCGCTATGCCGAAATGCGCGCTGACAATCTGCAGATTGAGCGCCAGCGCACGCTCCATGTGCTTGATCATCGCCGGGTAATCGCGCGCGAACAAGGCGACGTAGCCAGCCGCGCGGAAGGCGCCGGCGTTGAGTGGATCGAGGTCAAGAACCCGCGCAATCAATTGCGCCGCCTGCGCCCGCTCCTCGCCATAGGCCAGGAACGAAGCGACCGATCGCAGCACGTCGGCATCGCCAGGCGCGAGGTTCTGCGCGGCCCGGTAATGCGGCGCAGCCGCAGCGGGCTTCAGGAAGCCGTTGTTGAACACCACGCCAAGTGCCAGGTGCGCGCGGGCAAGGCGGTCCTCAAGGGCCAATGAACGCTCGGCGGCGACTTTGGCCGCCTCGAACAGCCTGATGGATTCAGCGCTGCCGCTCACCGCATCGTTGGCGATAGTGGCCAGCATGATCGACCGCATCGCGTGGGCCGCTGCATAATTCCCATCTGTACGGATCGCGGCATCGAACTGCGCCAGCGCGGCACGATCGATATCCGGCCCGGCGGATAGATCATAGAGCGCCATTCCGCGCAAAAAGGCCTCGTACGCGGCGACCGACTGGGTGCCGCCGATCTCTTGCTGCGCGGCAGCGGCCTGCTTCGCCTCGGCATCACCGGCGACCTGCGCAACAAGAGAAAGCGCAACGGTTTCAGCAATTTCCGACTGCACCGCGAAGACATCTTCCAGCGCGCGGTCATATGTTTCGGCCCAGCGAACCAGCCCGCCCTTGATCTCCACCAACTCCGCCGACACCCTCACCCGCGCGGTATCGCGCTGCACACTGCCACGCAGGATATGCCCCACGCCAAGCTTGCTTCCGATGGCGAAATCGTCCTCGCTTTCAATGGCGCTGGACGAGGTTGGCGCGGCGACCTTTAGCTGCGGATTGCGGGCGAGGATGGTGCGCAATTCCCGCGCCAGACCATCGGAGAAATACTTCTTGTCGGGATCGCCCGTCTCGTTGGCGAAGGGCAGCACCACCATCGAGATCGCTGCGGACGCGGAGGAACCCAGCAGGCCGAACTGCCATGCGCCAAGACCCCCCGCAGCAGCCGCCACGCCGACCCCGCCCACCAGCATGGTCCGCCGCGACAGCGTGAAGGAGCGTGCCTGAACGGGGGGCTGAGCCGGGCTGGACGGGGGCTGGAAGGGGGCTGGCGCAGGCTGATCGCCCCCGACCTTGGCCCTGACGGCCACCAGAATCCGCGCTGCCTCGGCGCTGCCGGGCTTGCCGTCCCATCCGCTGATGTCGAGCAATTGGAACTGCCGGAACCCCAGTGGGGCCATCGTCCCGTCGATTGTAAGGGGCACCAGACACCCACGCTCCCGCCCGCGCTGCGCCTCGTCACGCACCCAATGCGACCCGGTCGAGGTCGCCGACCACAGCACCACCACACAGGCTGCCGTCTCCAGCGCGGTCTCGGTGGTCTGGAGGTAGTTCTCGCCGCCTTCCAGCCGCCCATCCCACCACACATCGAAGCCCGAAGCTTCGAGCAGATCGATCACCGGCCGCGCACGTTCCAGATCGCCGCGCGAATAGCTGACAAACAGCAACGGTCGCGCAAGGCCGGCCGAGTTGTCGCCGCTATCCACTCGCAAGCCCCCTTCCCGCGCCAAATCCGTCGTGGAGCCTGTGCTACAGCGAAACCGCGGCTTGCGCAAAGATCACTTGCACCGCTCGCAAACACGGTTCTGCAAATCGGCTTGACGGCCCTCATCCATGATATAAAAGTGATATCGTAATTATATTGCTTCATGGAGATTCGTCATGTCCCCTACCGATACCCCCGCCCTCAATCGCAGCCGCGAAACCGCGGCCGCAACACAGAGCGGCTATGTCATGCTGCTGGTCAGCCTTGGCCTTGCCGCACTAGCGGTGTGGCTGTTCCTCGGTGCCATCGCGCCCGATCCGGAGGTTGACGGCACGCTGATGATCGCGGCCGGGGTCACCGGCTTTGTCAGCCTGTTCATCCTCACCGGCTTCTACATGATCAACCCCAACGAGGCCGCCGCGATCCAGCTGTTCGGCGCCTACAAGGGCACTGACCGCAACGAGGGCCTGCGCTGGGTGCTGCCGTGGCTGACCCGCAGCAAGATCGCGGTGCGCGCCAACAACGTCATCTCGCAGACCATCAAGGTCAACGACGCACGCGGCAATCCGATCGAGATGGCCGCGCAGGTCGTGTGGCGTGTCACCGACACCGCGCAGGCACTGTATGACGTCGATGATTACCGCGAATTCGTCACCGCCCAGATCGAAGCCGCCGTGCGCTCGATCGGCTCGCGCTACCCCTATGACGATATCGAGCACCTTGAGGTCACATTGCGCGGCAATCACGAGGAAGTCGGGGTCGAACTGCGCGCGGCCCTGATCGAACGGCTGGCAGTGGCGGGCATCACGGTTGACGAATGCGGCCTCACCCACCTCGCCTATGCCCCTGAAATCGCCGGCGCGATGCTACGCCGCCAGCAGGCCGAGGCGGTGATTTCGGCCCGCAAGAAGCTGGTGGAGGGCGCGGTGACAATGGTGGAAATGGCGCTTGCGCAACTCAGCGAGCGGGGCGTTGTCGACCTCGACGACGAGCGAAAGGCAGCGATGGTCTCCAACCTGATGGTGGTACTGTGCGGTGAGCGTGACACCCAGCCGGTGGTTAATGCAGGGTCGCTCTACTGATCCGGCCATGACTGCGAAAAAGGCCTTTCCCCTGCGCCTCGATCCGGCGCTTCACGATGCGATCCAGCGGCTCGCCGATGCCGAGCTGCGCAGCGTGAACGCCGAGATCGAGGTGCTGCTGCGCGAGGCGCTGGCGCGGCGCGGGGTCAAGGCAGGCAAGACAGAAGCTGCGCGCCGAGGCCGCCCGCCGGGCATGAACAACAAGGCCATCAACAATAAGGAGGGCGATGATGCCTGATACCGAAAAGCCGTTCATCCTGATCCGTCGCAACCGGTTCATCTTCAACATCACCCCGCGCAATGCTTCGGGCTGGTGGCAGATGGGCATCTGGACGGTTCTGCTCGCCCCGGTGGTCCTGGTCTTCCACCGCCACACCGATGGCCTTGCCGAAGGCCCGCAACTGACACGCGCGGTCGTGATCTTCCTGCTCGCGACCGCCGTCTGGGCGATCAGCGGCATTTTATGGATGAAGGCGCGCGCCGAGGTGGTCGACGTGGAACAGCTGCTGCGCCATCAGCGCGAGGCGGCACGCAAGGGACGGCGCGGGCGATAGGAACCCGCTGATCCCGCTGGCGTTCTACTCCCATGACCCGCGCCTTTCGCATGGCTGCCACAATGCTCACCAGCGCGCTGCTGGTTGGGCCGCTTGCCGCCCAAGCCCCGATTGCGTCGCCTGCCCCCGCTCAGCCCCTGCCTGACGAATTGGTGCTCGAAGGCGACAACATCATCACCGTCACCGTAAACGGCCAGTCGCTTCGCTTCGAAATCAGCGCCGAGGCTTTCGGGCCGCCTGTGATCAATCCCGAAATCGCCGCGCGGCTGATGCTGGTGGCCGAAGCGCGGCGCGGTTGGCGGTTCGGGCCGGTGGTGGTCGAGGGCGAGGCGGCGGCCACCTTGGCCGATTTCGGCGCGGGGCCGGTGCCGCTGCTGGTCACCTGGGCGGACCGCCAAGCCTCGGCCAAGGCTGACGGGGTGATGGGCGTTCACCACCTGCCCTATGCCCGCGTGACCTTTGCCCACCATGCCCCCGTGGCGGGCGAGACTGTGCAGAGCTTCCCGCTGCGCCGCGCAGGGGCGCGCGCCAACACCCGGCTCGGCACCGAGATTGTGGTCGGCAAGAAGAAGCTGATGATGATCTTCGTGCCCGAACGCGCGGAAAACCTTATCACTGCCCCCACCGCCAATTTCATCGCCACCCATCAGGAAGGCGGGTTCGAGCTTGCATCGGAAGGGATTGCGGTCATGGACTTCGGCGTGCAACGCCCGACCCGGATGATGCGCATTGCCGAGCCGGTCATGCTGGGCGATCTGGCAGTGGAACGCTTCGCGGTGCGGGTGGAGGATTACGGTGAGCCCAGCCGCGTCGGCGAAATCGCACAGGACGATCCGCGCTTTGACAAGAACAGCATCATCGTCAGCCGCCGCAAAGGGCGCGGGCGTCCCGACCTGCTCACCCGCATCGGCCGCGACCAGATCGCGCATTGTTCTGCGATCACCTATGATTTTTCGGTGGGTGAGATACGGCTTAGCTGCGCAGCACCGCCGGAGTGATCCTCAGCCGCCCACGGCAGCCTTGAAGGCTTGCTCGACCGCGCTTTCCACGCCCTTTTTGATCACGAATTCCTTGACCTTGCTGCGGGTCAGCGCGCTCGCCAGCGCGCCTGCGCCGCGGGCCACGGGGATGCGGAAATAGGCGGAGTAGATCCCGTCGCGCACCATTTGGCGGGCGAAATCGAGGAACATCTGGTTGGCCCAATTGGCAAATCCCGCATCGCGCATCAGCACCGAGTCCTGATATTTCGCGGTCTGCGCCACCAGATTGATATTGTTGCGCTCCAAACCCACGGGTGAGGCTTTGGCGAGCAGCCATTCACCGACCGACACGGACCCGTCGCGGTTGAGATCATTACCCTCGAAATAGGACGCGATGATCACCGCTTCGTTGCCGATGAACCCGACCGCGCCGATCGCCTGCGCGCCATCGCGGACTTCGACCCATTCGACCTGTGCCATTCGGATCCCCCCTTCCGCAGAAATGACGTCCTGCCCGCTGCTTACTTGTACCGCGTAGCGAAATGCTTCGATACAACGTAGCCGCGGTTGGCCGCCGTGGTCCGATCAAGCGTGAAGTTCGCACCGAAAAGTGCGCGCGTCACAATCAGACTTCGCCGCGGCAAAGTCCCGTTTTTCCCCACGACCTCGAACGACACATTGGCGACATCAACATGGGCGACGCGTACCTCGGCGCCGCCCTGGATGTCGTTCTGTGTGTTCTGCGGCGTCGCCCGCGCGATGTAACGTCCCCCCAAGACAAATTCTTCCGACATTCCCTTCCCCCTGCTTGTGGCAAGCCTTACCCGAAGGCGTAGACGAAGCCCGCGTCTCCCGCCGTTACCGTGATGCTTGAGACCGCAAGGCCGTCCATCTGCTTCTCGAGCAGTTGCACCGACATTTCGGGCAGCATGGTGTTGGTGAGGATATTGTCGATCATGCGCCCGCCCGAATCCCCGTCGGTGCAGCGCGCCACGATGAAGTCGACCACGTCCTCGCCATAGGTGAAGGCGATCTTGTGGTTGCCCTGGATGCGCTTCTTGATCCGGTCGAGCTGGATGCGCACGATCCCGCCCAGCATCTCCTTCGACAGCGGCACATAGGCCAGCTGCACGGTCCGCCCGATCAGCGCCGGGGGGAAGACCTTGAGCAGTTCGGGCCTGAGCGCAGTCGCCAGCGCCTCGGGTTCCGGCGCCAATTCGGGATCGGCGCACATGTCCATGATCAGATCCGTGCCGCAGTTGCTGGTGAGCAGGATCAGGGTGTTCTTGAAATCGATATAGCGGCCTTCGGCATCGTTCATGAAGCCCTTGTCGAACACCTGGAAGAACATCTCGTGGACGTCCGGGTGGGCCTTTTCGACCTCGTCCAGCAGCACCACCGAATAGGGCCGCCGCCGCACCGCCTCGGTCAGCACGCCGCCCTGGCCGTAGCCGACATAGCCTGCAGGCGCGCCCTTCAAGGTGGAGACGGTGTGCGCCTCCTGGAACTCGCTCATGTTGATGGTGATCATCGATTCCTCGCCCGCAAACAGCAGCTCGGAAAGGACCACCGCCGTCTCGGTCTTGCCGACGCCCGAGGGACCGCACAGGAAGAACACGCCCACCGGCTTGTTGGGATTATCAAGCTTGGCACGGCTGGTCTGGATGCGCTTGGCAATCGCGTCCATTGCGTGATCCTGCCCGATGACGCGGGCCTTCATCCGCTCGGCCAGATCGAGCGTCGCCTTGATCTCGTCCTTGACCATGCGGCCCACCGGGATGCCGGTCCAGTCGGCAACGACGGAGGAGACAGCGTCACTGTCGACCACCCCAAACACCATCGGATCATCACCCTGCGCCGCCGCGAGTGCATCAAGCGCCTCGCCCAAGGCGGCGCGGGCCGCGTCTTCATCGCCTTCGGCTTCCGGAGCGCGGGCCGCTGTCAGCGCATCGCGTGCGGCAATCACCACGGCGAGCGCGGCTTTCTCCGCCTCCCACTTGGCCATCGCTTCTGCCAGAGCAGCCTCGGCGTCCTCGATTTCCGCGACGATCTTCAGGTGGCGATCATCGCTGCGATATTGCGCCCCGCGCTCGCGCTCGACCACTTCTTTCTCGACCTCGAGCAGTTCGAGACGCCGCTTGCGGTCTTCCACGCGCGCAGGCGTGCCATGCTGCGAAACCGCAACACGCGCTGCCGCCGTGTCGAGCAGGCTCACCGCCTTGTCGGGCAGCTGGCGCGCGGGCACGTAACGCTGCGACAATGTTACCGCCGCATCGACCGCTTCATCCAGCACCACCACCTTGTGATGCCCCTCCATCATCGGCGCGACCGAACGGATCATCAGGATCGCCTTTTCGCGATCAGGCTCGGCAATGTCGACCGTCTGGAACCGCCGCGTCAGGGCCGGGTCTTTCTCGAAATACTGGCGGTATTCGGCATAGGTCGTCGCGCCGATGGTGCGCAGGTTGCCGCGCGCAAGGGCCGGTTTCAGCAGGTTCGCCGCATCGCCTGTGCCCGCCGATCCGCCCGCGCCGACCAGCGTGTGGATCTCGTCGATAAACAGGATGATCGGCGTGGCTGAACCTTCGACCTCGTCGATCACGGCGCGCAGGCGCTTTTCGAACTCGCCCTTCACGCTCGCGCCCGCCTGCATCATGCCGATGTCGAGCGTGCGCAGCGTCACGCCTTGCAGCGCGGGCGGTACATCGCCCTCGGCCAGGCGCTTGGCGAAGCCTTCGACCACCGCGGTCTTGCCGACGCCCGCTTCGCCCACCAGAATCGGATTGTTCTGGCGGCGGCGCAGCAGGATATCGACCAGCTGGCGCACCTCGGCATCGCGGCCGATGATCGTCTCGATCTTGCCGTCACGCGCTTGCTGGGTAAGGTCGATGGAATATTGCGCCAGCGCGCTGCCCTCTCCGGTCGCCCCGCCGCCGGGCGCGCCCGCGCCGCCGCCGGCATCGACCGCGCCGCCCGAAACCTGCGTCGTTTCGGTGGAACCGCGGGTCAATCCGTCAAAGTCCGCCGCCAGCCGGTTGGGATCGATCTTGCGGAACTCAAGGCTGATGTTCTGCAGCGCGTTCCTCAGCGTGTTGGTCTTGAGCATCCCGTACAGCAGATGCCCCGAGCGCACTTTCGCCGCGCCGAATTGCAGCGAGGCATAGAGCCAGCCCTTCTCGATCGCCTCTTCGATCTGCGGGGAGAAATCGGAAATCGCGCTCGCCCCGCGCGGGAGGGCATCCAGCGCGGCGACGGTATCGCGGGCCAGCTGCGTGTCATCAATATTGCAGGCGCGGCGGATCGCGGCGATATCATTCTGCGCGTCCTGCAGCAGGATGTGGACCCAGTGCACCAGCTCGACATAGGGGTTGCCGCGCATCTTGCAGAAGCCGGTGGCGCTTTCGATCGCCTTCAAAGCGGTCGGATTGAGACGCCCGAACAGGGCGGAACGGCTGATTTCGGTCATGTCTTACAGTCCCCCAAACCCCGCAACCTTCCGCCGGGCGGCGGAGGTGCGGCGCAAATGCACGTTGTCACGAATATCGTCGTTCTGAGCGGCCCCAACCCACGAGGACCAGCCAAGCCGCGATTGATCACCCAGCCGCACCGGCGCTACCTCGCCTTGCGCAAGGCACAGGGTCATCCCCCATTCCAGATGCGAGGGTGCGAGTGCATCAAGCGCCTCGGCCGCGAGCGGGAACAGGTCGCCATCGGGCAGCAGGCGGCGGAACTGGTGGTGATCGGGCGCGGTGATGCGCACCTCGAAGCGGTCATCCACCAGATAGGCCCGCCGCCCCAGCACAGCCTCGCCCAGCTTGTGGTGCTGGCGGCCCAGCCGGGTCTGGTCGTCCGGGTGGATATCGCGCAGCACCGGCACAAATTCGCGCAAGGTCACCGGCAGGCCGAGCAAGTGCGAAAGCCCCCCGGCAATCGCCCCGGCACTACGGCGCGAGGCAAACAGTGCGGCATAGTGCAGCCGCATCGTCGCGTCGAACTGGGCGTGCGCCTCAGCGCCCTCGTCCGCCCCGGTCAGCGCGCCGATGAAACCGGCGAATTTGTCGTCAAACCCCCGGTCAGCCTCCACGGCAGGCTGTGACACCGCCCAGGCGCGGTAGAATAGCTGGAGGAACCGCCCGGCGATCAGATCGAGGAAATCGCCGAAGGGGTATTTGTTGGCGTAGCGCCGTTCATAGGCAGCAAATTCGGTGATGTGCAGCGGCAGCGGCGACATGGGCCCCGTCAGGCCGAGCCAATAACCTGCCGCCTCGGCCCGGCCATTGCGGACCGTGACCTCGTCCAGCGTGGCGGAAGGGAAGTGAGTGTGCGCCACTTGCCGCAGCCGCACCACATCCTGCGATGGCATCCGGCTGCGCCCGACCGGCGGCTTGCCGCGTGCGCGCGCGGCAAGCCCGCGCACCAGCGCAAACAGGCTGAAGCCGCGCGGGTTTTCCGCGGCGCGTGCCGCGAAGCTCAGATAGGCTCGCGCGTCCCGATCCTCGGTGGCCATACGGCAACCTCCCCCTGAGCTTTGGTGTGGAAACGGGTTTCGGTGAAGGAATTGACCGTCACGAACCCGGCAAGGAAGCGTTCGACCACGGCGCTGAACAGGAACAACCGGCTCTGATCGAAGGCGGCATCATCAAGCTCGATGGAAATGCGCAAGCCCCGGGCCAGCGCCATCCGTCCGATCCCCGGCACGCGGCGGGTGACGTGTTCGCCCTTCACGCCCACGATCCCGTCAATCTGCGAACGCATCACCGGATCATCCGGCCGCCCGTACAGGGCCAGATGGTTGCGCAGCATTTCGCCATTGCCGCTGCCCTCGCTCACTAGCGTGGCATAGTTCGGCGTGAGATGGCCGATCACCCGCCACGCCGCATCCCCGATACCCAGCGGCGGCAGCGGGCGCGTGGGCGGGCGGACGATCTTGATGCCCTTGGCCGGGATGCCCGAGGCCGAAAGGTGAAAATCGCCCGAGACCTTGAGATCGACCGGCAGTTCGCGGTTGGTCACCAGCGCGCGCAGGGCCACCTGATGGACGCTTTCCAGCCGCTCGGGATCACCGGGGCTGGTGAGGGTCAGGAACATATCGGTCCCGACATAATCCTCGCGCTTGCGCTGCCGTCGTTCCTTGCGCGACATCTGCCGCAGCCGCAGCCGCGTGGTGTAGAACAGCGCCGAACGGTAATCGTAGAGCAGCGACCCATAGGAATAGAGCGGCGCCACATCGCGCGGGTTCTGGTTCTGGCGATCATAGGCCTCGACCTTGAGCAGCCGGAACACCTCGAAATCGAGCGGCCCGTCGCGGTCGGCGACGACTTTGAATTCGTGCTCGGCCTCGTTGAAGACGATGCGGCTGAGCTGCTTTTCAAACAGATTGATGACGGGCGCGGCAAACAGGCGGAAGTTGCGGGTGCTGACCGATTGCACCAGCGCATCCGACGAGCGCGCGAACAGGATGGTGATCTCCACCGCCTTTTCAGACAGCGCCAGCGCGCGCTGCAAGCTGCGCAGCTTCACGAAGCGAAAGCGTTCCGGGCAGGCGAAATATTCGGTCAGCATCCGGTAGGCCGACAGCGTCCGCCCATCACCCGGCAGCAGCGCGCAATCCTCCCCAAACCCGTGTTGGGCAGGGGTATCGAGCAGCACATGGCCTACCCCTGCCACGTCCAGCGGGCGGGCAACCACCGCCACCGCCTCGCCGATCATCTGGCGGTAAAGCTCGTTCGCCACGCCTTCGCCGCCGTCGAGGTAGATCGGCAGATCTTCGGCCAGGATACTGGACAGGGCGACCCCGTCCTGCGCCTCGATCCGCAAGGTCAGCGCCGCTTGCGCGCGCACGCCCGCAAGGTCGGCATAGCGCGCCGCGCCCGCCCGGCTGCCGACATATTCGGCCGACGTGATCTGGAGCGGCCACAGCGTCACGTCTTGCCCGGTCTGGAAGATCACCGGCGTGCGCGAGTTGCCCTGCGGCTCGGCAGCAAGCTGCGTGCCCCGCTCGACCAGCGCGCCGCGCGCGAGGCCCGGATCGCCTGTCACCGGATCAAAGCCGACAATCGCGATCGACGGCGTGGGCGCGAGGTAATGGGGCTGCACCGCCTGCAACAGGTGCTGGGTGAATTCAGGGAACTGGTCGTCCAGCTTCAACTGGACGCGGCTGGACAGGAAGGCGACACCTTCCAGCAGCCGTTCGACATAGGGATCGCGTTCGCCCCCGGTCAGGCCGAGGTTGGTGGCCGCGGCCTCATGACGCTCGGCAAATTCGAGCGACTGGACCCGCAGATATTCGAGCTCGGCCTCGTAATATTCGAGCAGCCGGGGATCCATCACTCGCTCACTTCGATGGTCATGGTTTCCAGATCGACATCGGTCTTCAGGCGCATGGGCAGGGCTTGCGGGCCGCCCATGATCTCGCCCTCGATGACGAAGCCGATCTTGCTCGAATGATCCGCCCGCCCGCGCGGTTCGACGCGCAGGGACGCCGGGTTGATGCGCGGTTCGAAGCGCAAAATCGCGCGGCGGATTTCACGCGCCTGTTCGCGCGCGGCCTCCCGCCCGAGCGAGCGCCCGGCAAAATCGCGCACGCCGAAGTTCAGCACCGAGTCCCTCACCTGCGGATAGCGATCAAGGTCCTGCGCGGATTCGTGCGAGATGGTGTTCAGCAGCCACGCCAAATCGCGCGTCACCGAAGCGCGCAGCGACTTTTCCGTAAAGCGTTCAAGATTGGCGACGGCGAAATTGCGAAAATCCTCGCGTCCGACCGACGGCATATCGGCATCGGCGGACAGACCGCCGAAATCATTGCCGGATGCCAGCTTATCGAACAGCGTCGGGGTGAGACGGATCTTGACCGACATCGTCAATCGTTGCGCAAAGTCAGTTCGCGCAAGTCCTGCACCGGCACTTCGCTGTCATCGGAGAAAGCGAACAGGCGGTGGCCGAGCGGATATTCACCGCCCGCATCCTCCTGCCAGCCGGTCGCGGTCCCGCGCACAAGGCCTGCATCGTCCGATGCCTCGCTGCCGGGATAGCGCAGCGGGATGAAGCCCGCGACCCGCGCGCCCTGCGTCATGCCGAATTCGGCCTGGATCCACACCGTGTCACGCAGGTCCGAAGGCGGCGTGATGGTGAGGCTTTCCAGCGCAGCGAAGGGCATCAGGCCATAGCGCCCGGCGATGATCGCCTCGGTCACAGGGCCAAGCCGCGGATCGGCATCGGCGATCCAGTCGAATGCGAGGCCAGTGTCAGTGGTGCCCGCCGTGGTCGGCGCGGCATCGAAAACTTGCGCATACAGCACGTCAGCGGTGGCCGTGTCGCCCTGTTGGCGGGCCTGCAAGGCGGCAGCAAGCGCATCGCCCCACGCGACGGGAGAAAGGATCGGCGCGGGCGCGGTTCCGGCAAACACCGCCGCGCGGGTCGCTTCGGCGGCAATGCACTGGGTATAGGCGACCGACAGCATCCGCGCTTCGGGATCGAGCTTGGCGAGCGTTTCGAGCTGCGCCTTGGCGCGGTCCCATTCGCCCAGCAGTGCACACATCTGGAACAGGAACATGCGAACCCCGACATCGCCGGGGTTCGCACGCACTTCTTCGATAAGTTGCTGGCGGGCAGCGGCAACGTCGCCCGAGGCAAGCAGTTCGTCAGCTTTGACCATTTCTCGCCTCTCTGCCCCCCAGCAGGGGCGGTTAGCCTGCCTTGTTGAGCAGAACGTCGAAGTAGCCCTGGACCTTGCCCTTCGAAGTGCCCTTCTCGTCGCGCTGGTCATAGACCTGCGTGATCTTGGCATAGGTCAGGGTGCCGTTTTCATAGGCTTCGCCCGAGGCCGAGAACGAGTACGAGTTCAGAACGACGTTCTCGAGTTCGTACTTGAGGAAGTCGATCTTCTTGTCGTCGCCCACGTTCGACTGGAACGAGATCGTGCCCTTGGGGATGACCTTGCCCGACGAACAGGCCTTGAACAGCGCAACCGAAGTCTTGTCGACTTCCTTGCCGAAGGCGATGTCGCCCATCAGGGCCTGACCCTTCGACACGGTCTTCGAGGCGTTGTTGTAGGACGAGGTGTTGCTGGCAGTGAAGCTGCAGCTTGCCAGCTTGATCTCGTTCTTGTGACCATCGTCGGTCGCTTCACCCTCGATCCCATCGAGTTTCAGAAAAATTGAAACCTGCATGTTATGTCTCCTAACTTCCGAACGTTCATCACATCATGACGGTAGCTTGATCATTTGCCTTGCGGCAGTTGCGACACCATGCTGACGCTCACGTCCATACCTTCCAACTGATGGTGGGGTACGAACAGGAAGCGGCTTTTGTAGTAGCCCGGATTCTCGGGATCCGGTTCCACCGACACTTCGGCACGCTTCAGTGGCAAGCGCGCCTTGGTTTCTTCACTGGCCGAGTCAGGATCGGCCGTAACATATTGGTGCACCCAGTCGCTGAGATCGGCCTGCAATTGCGGCCCCTCGCGCGTGCCGCCCACCCAGTCGCGCACCATGCACTTGAGGTAATGGGCAAAGCGGCAGCTGGCGAACAGGTAGGGCAACCGCGCGGCCAGCTTGGCATTGGCGGTCGCATTGGGATCATCATACTTGGCGGGCTTGTGCACCGTCTGCGATCCGATGAAGGTGGCGTTGGTTGTGCCCTTGCGGTGGATCAGCGGGATCAGGCCGAGATCCGAAAGCTCCGCCTCGCGCCGGTCGGATATCGCGACTTCGGTGGGGCACTTCTGGTCCACGCCGCCATCGTCGGTGGGGAAGGTCGCAAGCGGCAGATCCTCGATCGTGCCGCCGGATTCCACGCCCCGGATGCGGGTGCACCAGCCATATTCGCGGAACGCGGCATTGATGCGCACGCCCAGACCATAGGCCGAGTTGATCCACAGGTGGTTGTCGTGCTCGCCGTCGGTGACTTCCTCGAACTCGAACTCGTCGATCGGGTTGTCCCTGACCGAATAGGTCGCGCGGCCGAGCATGCGCGGCATGGTGAGCGCAAGATACTTGCTGTCATCCGAGCTGCGGAAGGCGTTCCATGCGGCGTGATCGCTGCCGTCAAAGCGGTTGGCGAGATCGCGCGGGTCCGACACCTCGGTCCAGCTGTCCATGCCGAGCAAATTGGAATCCGCCGCCGCGATCATCGGGGCATGGCTTGCCGCGCCGATGCGCGCCAGGCCCTTCATGATGTTCAGGTCCTTCGAGGAATGATCGAAGTACATATCGCAGACGAAAGCGCCGAAAGGCGTGCCGCCGAGCTGGCCGAATTCAGCCTCGTAGACCTTCTTGAACAGCGGGCTCTGGTCCCACAGCGTGCCGCGATACTGCTTGAACATCGCCGACAGTTCCGACTGGTCGATGTTCATCACGCGGACCTTAAGGTCCTGCCCGGTCTCGCTCTTGGAGACCATGTAATCGAGGCCCCGCCATGCCGATTCCAGCGCCTGGAATTCGGGGTGGTGCATGATCGCGTTGGTCTGCGCCGAAAGCTTGGCGTCGATCTCGGCGATCATCGCGTCGATCGTGGCGAACACGTCGTCGCCCATCTTGACCGCGCCTGCCATCGCCTGCTGGGCGAGGGTCTTGACCGCCTGTTCGATCTGCCCGCGACGCTCATCATTGCGCGGCTTGAAATCGCGCTGGATGAGCGAGGCGAAATCATCGACCGAGATTGCCTCGGCGACTTGTGCTTGACCCAGCTTAGATGGATCCGATGCCATCATATCCTCCGTAACGAACGCGTAAAAAAGGGCCCCGTACGGGCAACCGGACGAACCGGATTATTCAGCAGAATCGGCCGCGGCGTCGCCTTCGCCGGCTTCGGCCTTGGCCGCGCTCAGCGCCTTGAGAAGGTTTTCGTCGGCCATGATCTTTTCGAGCAATTCAGTGGCGTTCTGCTTGCCGTCGATCGCGATCAGCAGGTCGTTGAGCTGGCGCCGCGCCTCAAGCAGCTTGTTCAGCGCAGGCACGGCCGCGGCGACCTTGCCCGGCTCGAAATCTTCCATCTTCTTGAAGGTAATGTCGACGCCCAGCTTGCCCTCACCCTCGATCGCATTGTCGACGAGGAACGCCGCGCGCGGCGCGATGGCGGCCATGCGCTTGTCGAAGTTGTCGACATCAAATTCGATGAAGTCGCGGTCCTTCATGTCCTTCTTGGCAACTTCGCTCTTGCCCGACAGGTCAGAGATCACGCCCATCACGAAGGGCAGCTCGATCGATTTGCGCGCACCGTAGGTTTCGACATCGTAAGAAATATGCACCCGCGGCTTGCGGTTGCGGCTGATGAACTTCTGTCCGGAATCCGACATTACATTCCCCCCTTGATCGGGTCTGAAATCAATTCAGCATGGGCGCCACCGACTCGCCGTGCCGACTTTTGAAATACTTGATTAACCATCATCATTCCACATCACGCCGTTCCAGCAAAACACTTTTCACGTCGTCGATGCTGCCGGGCGCAATGTCTTCAAGTATTTCCATGAAGTCCTTGTTCACCCAACTGCGCAACCGGCCCATCGCGAGGCGCATGGGGTGGCCGGGTTCTGCGCGCGTATAATATTGTTCGATCGCGCCGAGCGCCCGGATCACATCGTCACGCGATTTGACCGCGCCACCGAAAGCCGCGCCGCCGCCGACGGCTGCTGTCGGCTGGGCCGCGTCCTGCGGGCTATCATCATTGCCTTCCTCGGCTTCATCCCCTGCGGCCAGCCCGGCCAGCGCGAGGTAGGCCTCCTGCACCATTTCGATGGTGTCGCGCACCGTGCTGAAATCGGGCCGCCCGCCGGCGTCCTTGTCGCGCAGCACCGCCTCGATCCGGGCAAGGCAGCCCAACATCGCGCGCAGTTGGGCGGCGACCGCCTCCTTGCTCTCGTCATCAAGCTGGTCGAGCGTCATGCGCACTTCGACAAAATGGTCGGAGGCGCCGCCGTTCTCGTGCGCGTCGAGCAACTGGCCGGCCGTGAGGGCGGAGCGGTTGCCCATCACCAGCGGCAGCTCGAGGAACGGCATGGCAAAGGCGCCGCGCCGGGCGATATCCTCGAAGATCGGCGCACGCACGCGGCCATTGGGATCACCGATCACCGGATGGACGTGGTCCCATTGCTCTTCAAGCAGGCGGGCGGTGAATTCCAGCCCTTGCGCCACGATATCAGGATCAGACCGGGTGAAACCGCAGCGGGCATAGCTGACCGCCAGCCACAGATCCTTGGTCTGGCCGCACAGTTCCTCGATCTTGTCGAACAGGTCGCGCCAGTCGACCGCGGGCGGGCCGGGCTCGCCATCGGCCAGCCGCGACACACCGGAATCAATCGGGAAATTGTCATCGAACGCGGCACGCAGCGTGTCGAATTCAACGCTTTCGTCCAGATCGCCGCCGCAAGGCTGCTCGTCCGAGACGGGCGCCAGCAGTTGATCCAAGGATTTCACAGTTTTCGTCCCCCCGGTCGAAAGCGTCAGTTTACAACGACGACCTCGACGCGGCGGTTGATCCCGTGGGTAGGCGCAAAGCCTTCCACCAGTTTGCTCTCGCCATAGCCCATCGCCTGAATGGCATTACCGGGCACGCCCAGATCCATTAGCGATTTGCGCACGGTTTCCGCGCGGTCCTGCGAAAGCTTCATGTTGAAGGCATCATCACCAGTCGCATCGGTATAGCCGCCGATCTGGATGACCCGGTTGTTGCCGGCCGCAATCGAATTCAGCACGATCCGTGCGAGCGATTGCATATCCTTGGTCACACCGGATTCAAGCTCGGCCGAATTGCGGCGGAAGGTGACGACCAGGTCATTGTCCTCGGCCACACCCTTGGGGACCGAGACGGCGCCCGTATCGATCGTCCGGGGGCGACCAGCAGGCACCTGACGGACGCGCGCACCAGTCGCAGCCAATTGCTGCCTTGCCGGAGCGACCGACGTCTTGGGCGCGGAAGCCGCGACCGACGCTTTGGCGCGGCCCGCCGGACGGGCATCATCGATCAGAGGACGGATTTCTTCGCCTTCGAGGCCTTCCCCGACAACAGCGCCGCTGCCGTCACAGATCTTGTCGATGACGCAGAGCCACTTTGCGTCATTGGCAGCGTCATCCTTCTCATCCTCGACAGCAAAAGCCGGAGTGGCGAGAGTGACACCTGCGGCAAGCGCAGCGGCGAATACTGAATAACGAACCTTCATCGTTCGACTCCACATCGAATGCCTCTGCCTAAGCGGAGGAAAATTGCCAGGTGCGACCAGACCGATTTGGGATTTGTCTTTTGTTGCCCATCAGCTAACACTTCACCCGAAGACTTACAAGCCGAACGAGATCGACCCGTCCCCTTTTGGGAGTGATGGTCGGCGCCGGATCCGGGTAGCAATTGCGTTTGGATCATGATTGTGGGGGGCGTTCGCGATGACGTCTGAATTTCGCGAAATCAGGATGACGGTCGATCTTGGCGGAGAGCAGGTCGATTATATCGCCTTGTCTGCGCGGGAAGAATTATCAAACCCGTTCGAAATCGAAGTCCAGATCGTCGCCACTCTGGGCGAGCTCGATCTGGTGCCGCACATCGGCAAACCGGTCAGTGTGGAGATCTTCGAAGAACAGGATGTGGTGCGCCACTTCAACGGTCTTCTGGCCGAAGGCGCGCATCTGATGGAGGATGGCGACGGGTTTCATTACAACCTTTCGCTGCGTCCTTTCACCCATTTCATGTCGAGTCGCCGCGGCTTTGCGATCTTCCAGGAGAAGACCGTCATCGACATCATCAAGGATGTCTTCGGCGCCGCCGGCATCAGCGATTACGAATTGCGCGTCACGGCGAGCTATGAACCGCTGGAATATTGCGTCCAGTATTCCGAAAGCGATTTCCACTTCCTGTCGCGCCTGATGGAACAGGAAGGGCTATACTTCTTCTTCGAACACACCGCCAAGAAGCACGTCATGGTGATCTGCGACAAGGCGAGCACCCACAAGCCCGGCAGAGACCAGACCATCGCCTTCAACGCCGCGCAAGGCACAGCGCAGGCATACCGGGTCGCCGATTCGCTCGGCGGGCACCATGCGCTGACCGGATGGGCCGAACGGGTCGCAAGTGCAGGGCACGAACTTGTGTCCTTGCGCGATTACGACTTCAAGAAGCCCACCAAGCCGGTCGATGGCAAGGCCAGCGGCGATGGCGAACATCCGCTTGATGCGCAGGAACACTACGACTTCCCCGGCCTGTTCGTCACCAAGGCCCGCGCCGACCGGTTGAGCAAGGTCCGGCTTGAGGAATTCCGCGCGCGGCGCCGCACCTTTGTCGGCCGCACCAGCGCCAAAAGCCTGTGCGCTGGCCAGACAGTCAAGGTCGAGAACCACAAGGTTGATCGCTATAACGGCAATTACCTGATCATTGCCACCCAGCACACGCTATCGCCCCAAACCTATGTCACCGGCGACGAACAGCAGGCGCGGGACGATGTCACCTTCCTCGCCATCCCGGCCGCCACCCAGTTCCGAAGCCCCCGCCGCACGCCCAAGCCGCGCGTGATCGGGGTCGAATCGGCGGTCGTCACCGGGCCGAAGGGCGAGACGATCTTCACCGACGAATATGGCCGCGTGAAAGTGCGCTTCCACTGGGACCGCACCGGCAGCCCGGACGAGAAATCGACCTGCTGGATCCGCGTCTCGCAAACCGGCGGGCTGGGCAATGTCATCCTGCCGCGCGTCGGGCACGAGGTGCTGATCGATTTCCTCCACGGCGATCCCGACCAGCCGGTGGTGATTGGCCGCGTCTTCAACGCTGAACATATGCCGGTCTACCCCCTGCCCGCCAACAAGACCCGCGCGGTGTGGCGCACCCTGACCTATGGCGAGCAGACCGCCTACACCGAGGCGGAAAAGCTCGATACGGGCGAACCCAAGGCCAACGAGATCCGCTTCGAGGATAAGGGCGGCAAGGAAGAACTGTTCGTCCATGCCGAGCGCCTGATGAACGTGCGCGTCCGCTTCGACACCAGCACCCACATCGGCCGCGACGAGGAGCTGAAGGTTGGCCGCAGCCGCCAGCGCTACGTCAAGAAGGACGAAAAGGTAAAGATTGACGGCAACCGCAGCTACGAGCTCAAGAAGAACGAAGACAACAAGATCACCGAAGGCAGCCGCACCACCAAGATCGCCAAGGGCAATGACCAGTTGACGATCGACATGGGCAACCTGACGATCAAGACCAGCAAGGGCAAGGTGCGGATCGAGGCGATGCAGGCGATCGAACTGATCGTCGGGCAGACCTCGCTCAAGCTGACGCCGACCGGCGCGACGCTCACCTCGCTCATGGTCAACGTCAAGGGCAACGCCATGACCGAAGTTTCCGCAGGCGGAGTTTTGACCGAGAAGGGCGCGCTGATTAAGATCAATTGATCGAAGGGTGTCCGCCGCACTCTTTCGCGACCGCTTGAGAGGAATGCTTGCGCACGCCATGACCGATTGGACTGTCGTCTTCTGGAGCTCCGCCCGCCAGATCGCCGAAGAAGCGAAGCTGCCGCGCGAATTGTGGCCCGCCGGGGATGTCGCACCTGCGGCGTTCTTTGCGCAGCTGCGCGATGCGGGCGAAGTGACCGCCGCAATCGCCTATGTCGCTTGCGCCCTGCCCAAGCTGGAAACGATCGAGTGGGGCCTCGCCAGCCTGCCGGCGCTGGCGCGCGAGGATCCCGATTACGCGGCCCGGATGCTGCTGCGCGATTCGGCGCGGCGGTGGCTGCAAGAGCCTGATGACGAGAACCGCCGCTCTATCGAACGGTTGGTGGAAGGCGCCGACCAGTCATGGCCCGAGGCGCTGATCGGGCTGGCGATCTTCTTCTCCGGTGGCTCGATCGCGCCCGAAGACAATCCCCCCGTTCCCGCCGATCCGCGTCTGCCCGGTCAGCTGATCGCGGGCGCGGTGCAGACCGTGGTCGCCGAGGCCGCGATCACCGATCCGGGCCTTGCCGAAAGAGTTCTGGCGCTGGGCGACCGGCTTGCTGTCAACGGACGCGAGGCAATGGCCGCGCAATGACGCTGACGCTCCGGATCATTAATAGTGACTTTGCCGATCTTGGCGTCAGCCCCGAACTGGTCCTCAATAATCGCGGTGCCAATATCGGGCGGGCGCTGACCTGCGAATGGGTGCTGCCTGACGAAACCGGGCTGATCTCGCGGCGGCATTGCGAAGTGCAGTTCCGCGATGATGTCTATTTCATGGTCGATTTCGGCAGCACCAACGGGACTTTCGTTGGCCCGGCCGAACAGCGAATCGAAGGCGCGCACAAAATCGCGCAGGGGGACCGGTTCCGGATCGGCCCCTATGTGATCGAGGCAAGGCTATCGGGCGCCGCGCTCCAGCAACACCAGAGCGAGGCCGCCAATGCCGCCGCCGCCGCGCGCGGGCCGGGGTTTGGTGACTGGAACGATGTGCCCGGCGGAAGGGCCGCCCCCCCGCCGCCCCCGCCGCCGCCAAGCTTTGCCGAAGGCGGCGGCTGGGACTTGCCCCAGGCCGCCCCCGATCGCGCCTCGGCCTGGTCCGAAGATGCCAAGCGCGGCACCGGCGGCCCCAGCGCCGACGACATTTTCGGCGATTTCACCGCCAAGAACGAGGTCGACTGGAACAACGCGGCATGGAGCGTCGATCCCGACTTCGATCCCTTCCGGGTCGATCCCATGGAGCAGCAGGGCTTTGCCCCCCTGCCCGGTGCAGCCACCCCGGCGCCCGGCGGCGGCGATCCTTTCGCACCGCTCGGCGGGCAGCCGGGTGCGGGCGCGGCTGGCGGCGCGGGCTTTGCGCCCTTGCCGGGTACTGCGCCTGCGCCCGCGATGGGTGGTGGAGGCAGTTTCGCCCCGCTGCCGGGGGGCGCGCCTCCGCCCGCCGCCCCGGCCTCTGGCGGCAGTTTCGCCCCGCTCGATCCGGCCGCCGCGCCATGGCCCGAACCGCCCTCCGTGCCCGAGGCGACCATGGGGGCATGGACGAATAACCCCCCGCAATCCGCCGCACCTGCGCCGGTGCGTGTGCGCCCCTCACCCGTCGCCCATGCCAATGATGCCGCGCCTGCGGCTGCCGCACCGCCGCCGCCCGCGCCCGCGGCGGCTGCGCCGGGGCTGCCCGATGCCGTGTTCGGCGCGCTGCTGACCGAGCTTGGTGTCCCCGCCGCCCAGCTCAAGCTTTCACCCGAAGAGACCGCCGCCAAGACCGGGCGGATGCTGCGCCATCTGGTGGCGGGACTGATGATCCTGCTCGAAGCCCGCGCCCGCGCCAAGGAAGAGATGGGCGCAGCCGGCACCGCACTCAGCTTCGATGGCAACAACCCCCTGAAGTTTGCGCGGAATGTCGATCAGGCGCTGCTGATGATGCTCAACCCGCACCTGCGCGGCTACATGGAGGCCGAGGGCGCGATCGAGGAATCCTACCGCGACCTGCAAGCCCACCAGATCGCCACTCTCAAGGCGATGCAGGGCGCGCTGCGCGAGACGCTGAACCGCTTCTCCCCCGCCGCGATCAAGGCACGCACCAAGGAACAGGGCCTGCTTGCCAAGGTGCTACCGGGCCAGCGCGAGGCTGCGCTGTGGAAGGCCTATGAAGCGCAGTTCAGCGGTGTTGCCGAAGGATCGGCCGAAGCCTTCCTCGAAGTCTTCAGCCGCGAGTTCCGCAAGGCTTACGAGGAATCGAGCCGCCCGCCCGGTCGGCGCTAGCCCGGCTGGCGGTCCTCCACCCGGAACCACACCGCGTCCGTCTTCCAGCGACCGGCCTTGGCGCCTTCCATGAAGCGCTGCGGCCAGCCCGCGTCATAGGTGGTGATGTTGGCGGGCAGCGGCTGATCGCTGGAGATCACCGCGATGCCTGCGTTTTCCGAAGCCTTGACGTTCCCGAATGGCAGCGTGACCGCGATGCTGCCGGGCGCTTCAGTGCCCTTGTAAAGACGGACAAACTCGCGCGCCTTGTCGCCATTCAAGATCTGGGGCTCGGCAAGGTTGCTGAGGAAGACCAGCGCCATGTCGGAACCAGTGCCGGTGATCTGGAGCCGAACTTTTGCATGGAGCTGTGGTTCGGTGGGGCCATCAGCGCGGTCAATCGCTTCAGTGCGCATCTCGTAATTGGTCTGCGGCGTGACGATCCGCACCGTCCCGCCGCGCGCCGCGCGCAGGGCATCGATGGCGGCGCAATTCGACTCCGGCAGCGCCAGAACATTGGCAAAGTCGATGGTCGGCACCTTGGCGCCGGCGCCTTCGAGCGCCTGGGCAAGCTGCGTTTGGGCCTGCGCGGGGACGGCGGCCGTCCCGCTGAAACGCACCGCGCCCGCGCCGGCATCGGCCAGCGTCAGCCATGAACAGCCGATGCTCGCACTGGCCTGCGTGACGAGACCGGCAAATTCGGGCGAGCCGGGAGCAAGCTGCGCTGCCGGCTGGGCGGCGGCCTGCGTTTCGGGCTTTGCTTCCGGTTCAGGCGTCTCGCTGCCGCCAAGGCTGAGCACGATCACCAGCCCCACCACCCCGATCAGCGCCGCCGCACCGCCGCCGATCAGCAGCGGCAGGCGGCTTTTCTGCTTGTTGTCGATGCCGCCCGTCAGCTTGCCGCCCAGCCCCGCCCCTGAAGGCGCGGAAGTGCCGGGCACCAGTTTCGTCGTGCCGCCGAAAATCGTGCCGGTTTCGCTCGCAACGCCCGCCGCGATCGCGCCGCTGGTCAGCATCACGTTGAACGCCGCCATAGATTGCGGGCGCTGCGCCGGATCGGGCTGGAGCGCGGCTTCGAAGGCGGGGCGGAACGGGGCGGGGATATCGGACAGATCGGGCACGCTCATGCGCTTGCGCACGGCGTCCGCCATCGATCCGCCCATGTCCGATGGTTTGCCCGCCACCACCGCACGCAGCGTCAGCGCGAGGCTGTACATATCGGTCCAAGGTCCGATATTGCGCCCGTATTCGCCAAGCTGTTCGGGCGCGACGTATCGCAGCTTGCCTGCAAACCCATCACCCACGATCGTGCCCGAATGTTCGCGCGCGTCCTTGGCGATGCCGAAATCGATGATCTTCGGGCGCGCCGGATCGCCATCGGCCAGCAGAATGTTGTCGGGCGCAATATCGCGGTGGATCGCACCCAGCGTGTGCGCGGTCCCCAGACCCGCCGCCAGCTTCTGGCAGATCCCGAGAAATTCCTCGTCCGTCAGCGTCAGCTTGCCCAGCAGGTCTTCAAGATTGGGGCCGGGGATGAATTCGGTGACGATATAGGGCCGCCCCTCGCTGTCACGCGCGGCGAGGCGGTATTGCACGATCGCTTCGTGGTTGAGCCGCGTAAGCGTGGCGGCTTCCTTGGCGAACATCGCCGCCACCAGCTCGTCCTGCGCAAGGTGCTGGAGCATGACCTTGACCGCCACCCGGTCATCGGGCTGGTGGACATTGACCGCTTCATAGACCTCACCCATGCCGCCCTTGGCGATGAAGCGGGTGATCCGGTAGATGCCGTTGAGTACCGCGCCATCGCCGATCTGCTGGCTGCCCGCCGGGCGCGGCGCAGCGGGAATCGGCGGTTCAGGCAGCGGCGGGATATAGTCCGGCGGCAGCGCGGCCGGATCAGGTGACGCTGACAAAGGCGTGGGCGAAGGCGGGGGCGAAGGCGCGGGCGATGCTTGGGGCGGCACCGCGCCCTTGGGCATGTAAACGGTACGGTCACCGTCCTCGGGCAGGTCTTCAGGAGGCTTGCTCATATTCCGAATGACCCGATTTCGATCACGATGGCGGTTACATTGTCCGGTGCGCCATTGGCATAGGCGCGCTCGATCAGGGCATCAACCGCGGCCTGCGGGCTGTCGTGTTCCAGCAGGCTGCGGATATCCGCATCGCTCACCGGGCCGCTCAGCCCGTCGCTGCACAGCAGGAAGCGGTCACCCGGTTCGACTTCGTCCTTGATGATGTCCACCTGAAGGTCGGGCGCCACGCCAAGTGCGCGGGTCAGGACGTGCGACATCGGGTGGCCGACCGCATCGGCAGGTGTCAGGATACCTTCGTCAATCAGGTCCTGCACATGGGTGTGATCGACCGTGAGCTGGAACAGCCCGCCGCGCCGCTGGATATAGGCGCGGCTGTCACCCACCCAGCCGATGGCGAATTCGCGTCCGCGCAGGATCATGCCGACTGCGGTGGTGCCCATCGTGCCCCCGCCCTGCGCCGCAGCAGCGGCCTGGATGTTCGCGTTGACCTGTAGAATGCGGTCGGCAAACCCCTCGATTGCCTCGTCGAAGGCTTCAGGCAGCGGTGCCTCGTCAAAGGCTAGCGCGGCCATGCGCGAAGCGGTTGCGCCGTTCTGGTGTCCGCCCATCCCGTCGAACACGATCCACAGGCCCGCATCATTATCGAGCAGCATCGAATCCTCGTTCTGCGCACGCACCAGCCCGGTCTCACTGCGGCCGCACGATCGGTAGGGTATCGTCGTCAATCGAAGCATCCTTCTACCAGCGGCCAGGACATGAGGCTGTCAGGCACGGGGAGCGCAGGTTCGGCGCCGTCGGGCAGGAACCAGCGCGCATTTGCGGAGGTGTCCGCGCGCGATGTGGCCTCAAGCGCGGCGAGGTTGGCGCGCAATGTGTCGCTGTCTGTGCAGGCAACCAGCGCATCGATCATCGCGTCATAGACGGCTTGCATGGAGCGGTCAGGCGCGGTCACCACCAGCAGCGGGTAATGTCGTCCGACCGCATCGACGCTCGGCAGCAGCACGGCAGCGCAAGCCGGGCCTTCGAACAGCCACGGCGCGGCGTCTTCATAAACTTGTTCAAACGCCGGACCATGCGCGGCGCGGGCCTGCACCAGCCATTCGCTGAGCCATTCATCAAGCCGGTCACGCACCGCGCCGGGCACCCCGCGGCTGACGAAATCGCCATGTGCGGGCAGCTTGCCGAACACCGCGGGATGTTCCAGCCGCAAGAGGGTCACAGCATCGGCGGGCATTGCACCGACCACAGGCCGCCCCCGCTGAAGGGGTTGCGGTCTTCGGGAAAGGAAATGCGGAACAGCGCCCGCGCCGGGCCGGGGTTGAACTCGGCCTCGATCATGGTTTCAGAGACAGCACGGATGCGCGCGCGTTCCAGCAGGCGGAACAGCGACCACGGCCCCGGCTCGGGGCGCCGCCATGCGACTTGCTCGCCTGCAACACCGATGATCTTCATCTCGGAATTCTGCACCATCCCGCCGCCGAACTGCCAGGTCAGCTCCTGCACGCGGTTGTCCTCAAGATCGAAGCGCAGCGCGATGCCGCCGGTCGAAAGCTCGGCCCGCCCCGCCTCCCGCCCGAGTTGCACCAGCTCTATGCGCAAGGGCAGGCCTTCGCCGATGGTGAGCGCCAGCGCGGAGGCTTTCTGCATATTGCGCGGGGTGATCGGGCTGAAGGTCGCGGTTACCGGATCACCGCTCGACCAGCGCCATTGTTCGGCGCTGCGATCGAGATAGGGATCAAGCCGCGTCTGCACGAACAGCGGCACCAGCCCGCCCGGCCCGAAAGCGGTTCGCACATCGACGACCGAGGCATCGGCTGCGGCCGTCTTGGCGAAGGGGAACTTGTCGGCGGTCGCCAATTGGCAGGCGGGCAGCACCTGCTGGGTATAGGCCAGGCTCGCCTCGCCCTGCAACGCGCCCACCTGCGAGGCGCTGCCGCCTTCGACCACGCCGGTGGCAAAGCTTTGCAGGATTTCAGGCGCCTGGGTTGCGGCGGTCTTCAATTCGCCCATTGCCATTCCCAGCCGGTCGGCGCTGCTGGTCGCAACGCCGGGCTGGGCCGAGGCGCTGACCTGCGAGAAGGTCTGGCGCACCGTATCGAGGAAGGCCTTCACCTCGCCCGGCTTGTCGGCGGTGCCGGTCCAGGCGTTGAGATCGGCAAAGGCCATGGTGATTTCGGCGTCGGCCGACATCGCCCCGCCAGCGGTACCCACACCAAGCTGGCTGGCGATCTTGCCCACGCGGGTCTGCTTCAGCTTGTCGCCCGCCATCTTCTCGGCCTTGTCGTAAGGGCTGGGGTCGGCAAAGTTGGTGTTGGTGCGCACCGCGATCAGCACCGTTCGCAGCGGCGAGGGGTCCTTCGTCAACGCGCGGAAGGCCTGCGGGTTGTTAAAATAGTCCGCAGCCTCCAATGCGGCGACCACGCCCTTCCACTGCGCGATATATTCCTGCGCGTAGATGTTGGAGATGCCCTGCTTCAACCCGCCCAGCTCGCTCTGGATGCTGGTGGTGTTCTGGCCCAGCACCCACAGCTCCTTCTTGAGATCGGCCTCCACCGTCTGGCGGGCGACGGCGTAGGATTCCTCGAAGCCCTTGCGGGTGAACAGCGCCGGGATGCGCACCGCCATGACCTTTTCGGGATTGGCGAAAGCGGCGGCATCGCCCGCTTGCAGCAGGGCGGCCATCTGGAAATCATTCGCCGGATCAGCAGACTTGGCCCGGATGATCGCAAAGGCGCGCTGGGCCAGCGACATGCTGCCCACCGCCTGCCGCGAGGCCGCGACCAGATCGCCATCGAGCGGTGCGCGCCCGCCGGCCCAGCCTGCCGAAATACGGGTATCACGCGCCAACGCATCCAGATGCAGCACCAGCTTTTCACGCATCGGCGCCATCTCGGTGCCGGGATAAAGCTCGGTCGCCCAATCGTCGGCGACATAGCGTTTCACGGTATCGGGATCGATCCGCCCGCCGGGTGCCGCCCCGCCGAGCATCAGATAGACCTTGAGCGGTTCGTAAAGCGCCAGCGGATCGGCGATCTCGGCGCGCATCTTGTCTTCAAGCCGCAGCATGATGCGCGGCAGCAGAATTCGGCGCAGGCCGATATTGTAGGCCTCGGCATTGCGCTGGGAGAGGCCGCTCTGGAACAGGCCCCAGCGCCGGAACAGGGACGGCCCGCCCGCAGCTTGCTCCTGATAGCCCTCGGGCAGCGTTCGCAGCGCATCGAGCACCGGGAGCACCTGTTCAAGCGAGGCATCGCTCGCCCCGATCTTGACCAGATCGAGCCGGTTGGCATCGATCTCGGCGCGGATTTCGCCCGCCTTGGTGACGGTGTCGGACTGGAACTGACGGTTGCCAATGAAGCTTGCGGTCCACAGGCCCACAGCCAGCACCACCGTGGCGGCCAGCGCGATGCTGGCTCCGGTGATCTGCCGCTGGCGTTTACGCACCAGCGCGGCATCGGCGACGGGCATCCCCGCTTCCTTGAACACCACGTCCTGAAGCAGCCGGTTGAGGAAGAACGCCCGGCCATCCTGCGATCCGGCCACGCTTTGCGCGCCATAGGTCTTGCTGACCCCTTGCAGGATGCGGTCGATCGCGCTGCCATCCTGCGTGCCGGAGGTGAGATAGAACCCGCGCAAGCGGCCGCTCGGACGGTCTTCGTTGAGGAAGGCACCCTCGATCAGGCGGAACAAGGCCGGACGCAGCGCGTGGAGCTGGGCAGGGAAGCCGAGGATCAGGCCGCGGCGGCGGATGTCCTTTTCCTCTTCCAGCCGCTTGGGCTGGCGGGCCGAAACCTCGTTCACCACATCGTCGAATGCGCCGGTGATGTCCGCCGGTTCCAGCCGCGGAGCAATCGCTTCGAAGGTGTGGCCGATCACCGCGCGGCGGCCATCCACATCAAGGTCAGCGAAATATTCGGTCATCCCGGCCAGAAGATCGGCCTTGGTGACCAGCAGATAGACCGGCAGTTCAACCTGCAACGCCTCGCGGATTTCGCGCAGGCGGCGGCGGATGATCGCGGCGTGATTATCGATCACCCGCACATCGCCCTTTTGCAAATCATCGGCCGGAATCGCCACAAGGATGCCGTTGACCGGCTCGAACGGGCGATGCTTGCGCAGCAGTTCCAGCAGCCGCTTCCAGCCGGCATTGTCGACCGCGCTGTCGGAATCCTGCGTGGTATAGCGGCCCGCCGTATCGACCAGCACAGCTTCCTCGGCGAACAGGAAATCGAGATTGCGCGTGCCGCCCGTGCCTTGCAGCGTGCGGTCCGCCAGCGGGAAACGCAGGCCGGAATTCATCAGCGCAGTGGTCTTGCCCGCGCCCGGCGGCCCGATGATGACATACCAGGGCTGCGCATAGAGATAGCCGCGCTTGTTGCCGCTGCCTTCGCGCAGCTGCTTCAAGGCCGCTGCCATGCGGCCCGCCACCGCGCCCGCTTCCTCGGAGCTTGCATCCGGCCCGGCCAGTTCCGCGGCGAGCGCGTTTTCGGCCTTCTTTGCGGCACGGCGGCGCAGCAGGAACCAGGTCACCCATCCGGCCACCAGCAGCCCCGCGATCAGCAACCGCACCCACCACGGCTTCAGCGCATCCACGAACAACGGCAGGCCCAGGCACAACAGCAAGGCCAGCAACACCATGGTGCCGATCGAGATCGTCCACCAGTTGGTCAGGAACTTCTTCATATCACCCTAGCCCCCGCCCAAAGCCTAATTGCCCAGTTCGACCACGAATTCGACCCGGCGGTTCTGCGCCTTGCCTTGCGGCGTGTCGTTCGAGGCGAGCGGCACCGTATCGCCAAGACCGACCACCGCGATGCGCCCCGGATCGGTCAATTGCGCGCGCACCAGCGCCGCAACCGTCTCGGCCCGCGCCTTGGACAGCGCCATGTTGTCGGCAAATTCGATTGTGGGGCTGATCTTGTCCGAATCCGCGTGGCCTTCGACAGTCACGGGGCCCTTCTCCAGCTCGATGGCCTTGCCGATCTTCTCGAAAATCGCCTCCCGCCCGGCGACCAGACTGGAAGCGGCAGGATCGAACAAGGTGCCCACGGTGGTGCGCACGCGGTTGCCCTGCACCACCACCAGCCCGGCTGCGATTTCATCGGCAAGAAAGGTCTTGAGCCGCGCCTCGGTGCCGGTCGGCGCGATCGGCAGGGGCTGCGCCTGCCGGGTGAGCGAGACCGGATCGCTCGGGAACAGCTTGGCCACGCGGTCATGCGCGTCCTCGCCCGTCAGCATCAAGGTGACGAAGAAGACGAGAAAGACGAGGAAGCAGAACCCCGCCGCCGCCGCGGCAGCAAGGCCGATAACGCTCCAGAAGTTGTTCGGGCGGCGTGGCACATTGGCCCCGCGCCAATGGGTGACGATCTCGCTCTGGGAAAGGCTGCGCACGTGATCGAGCGCGGCAACGAGGCTCGCCATCACCTGCCCCTTGCGGCTGTGCCCGTCGGGCATGGCACGGGTGCGGCCTTCGAAACCGGCGGCGAGGCAGGCGTGGAACAGCTCGATCAGATCGCGGTTCTGCGCCGGGTTGCGCAGCACCTCGTCGACGAATTCCCAGAAGCGGTCCCCGGCGATGTTCTCGCGGAAGAAGATCACCACCATGTTGCGCTGCGCCCATTCGGCCCCGCCCCCGCCGACGCCGGGCAGGTTCTGAGCGATATCGTCAATCGTGGCGCACAAGGCATATTTGGCGCGCTGCTTGACGGCATCGGGATAGACGGTCTGGATCGCCGCTTCGAAGGCGCTGATGGCTTCGGTGGCGCGGCGGTGGAATTCCTGCATCGAGACCTGCCAGCGGCCCGATTGCAGCGCGGCGGCCATCGCCAGCACCGGGGCGGCGTGGGCCATGATGACATTGCGATCGCGGCGCGGCTGGGGCGGCTGGGGCACGCTGTCGCTGAAGGACTGCGCATCCAGCACCGCCTCGGCGCCGCCGCCGGCTCGCGCGCCAGACAGGGCACCGGCCGCGAAGGGATCACCGCCAAGCGGGCTGAACCCGCCGCCGCCTGCCCCGGATGGCGCAGCGCCCGCACCGGGCATCCCCGGCGCGGGCGCCTGCTGGTCCCACGTTCCGCCCGGGGCAAAGCCACCCTGAGCCGGTGGCTGCGCTGGCGCTTGTCCCTGCGCACCATCTCCGCCCCCGCGCTTCAACGGCGAGGGACGGAACACGGTCTTGTTGCGATCGTCGCTGCTCATTGCTTCTGCTTAACCGCCCACAATTCGAGTTTCAGATCGGGCCAGACGTCGGAGACGAACAGGCCCAGCGCGGCCGCATCGTAGACCTCGGGCCAGTCCGAGGATCCGCGATCGAGTTCGAAATAGACATAGCCGGGCAGCACGTGCAGCTGGCCCGGCGGAGTGGTGGTGTGGCGCAGCGGTATGCCCGGCAGCGCCGAGGCGACCAGCGTGGGCATCTTGGTGTTGGGGCCGATCTTGCACATCGAGGGGAACCGTTTGCGGATCTCCTCCATCGCCTTGCTGCTGTCCGACACGGCAAGGAACAGGAAGCTCTGGCGCAGAAGCGTGCGGTTCTTGATCACGTGCATGAACTGCCCCGGCCCGCGCGCCACCAGCTCCAGCCGTTCGACCGAACGCTGGATATCGCCCGACAGCAGCATCTGGATCAGGTCGATCACCGGATCGAAACAGCCTTGCAGGTTCTCGTGATCATACTTCGGCAGTTCGGGCGGGCGGCGCTCCTTGCGCACCAGCGTCGAGATTTCGCCTGCCATCGCCAGCAGGTTTTCAAACGCGCGTTCGGGATGGATCGCGGGCATATGCGCCAGATGGCCGAGGATCGCGATCCAGCGGTTCAATGCCTGAAGCAGCAGGAAGGCCTTGTAGGTATCCTGCCCGCCCTCGATCGTCTCGGCCGCGCGCAATGCGAGTTCGGAAACAAGTTGTTCGGCCCGCCCGATCAGGTCCGACAATGCGGGCCGCAAGCGGCAGGCGCGCAGGTCCAGTGTCGGGGCGATGTAGCGATCATCGAACACCAGCCGCTTGCCCGCCACCTCGCGGATGCGCGCAAGGCCCAGAAGCAGGCGGCCCTCGGTCTCGTCCGGGGTGATGCCGTAACGCAAGTTCGCCACGCCAAGCTCGATCTCCTCGATCGTGCGTTCATTGGCGAAATTGTCACCGATCGACTGCTCGGCAACCAGAAAGCGCGCATCGAGCGAGCCCGAGTCGCGTTCGGAGAATTCCACCGCTCCGGCCGTTCGCGGCGGCAGGGTGAGGTAGATCACCGCATCGCGGGTCTGCGGGTTGATCGCGAGCGGGGCGGGCGCGGGCATATCGGCCGGGATGGCGAAAGGCGTGCCATCGGGCATCACCCCGCGGGCCTTGCGGATCGCGAACTGGCCCAGTTCGGCCAGCGCCTGATCCACCTCGATTTCTACCAAACCCCAAGAAAAGGGCAGCGCCCAATCATGACGCGCGGCAACAAAGCTTTCGATGAAGCGGTCCTGAGCTTGAAAATGCTGCGGCCGCAGGAACATCCCTTCCCGCCACGCAACACGATTACGATCGCTCATACTTGCCCCCCCATCCACTTTTCAGTTAAGCATATGACGGGGGACAGATAAAGCACTGCGTGCGCGCAAGACGCGATTTCGCTCCCCCGGCCGGGAGAGGTAACGCCGCCGCGATGGAACCCGAAGACACCAGTTTCGATCCGCGCACCTGGGTGAAGGCCGGGGACGGGAAAGCTGCGCCCAATTCGCCCGATCTTGCGCCTGCACCCGACGGGTCCACGCAGCCCGAAACCACCAGCTTCAATCCCCGCACATGGATCGCGCCTGCAAGCGATGAACCAGGCGCGCCCGGTGGTCCTGCGCCTGCGCCTGCCGCGCCCGCTGGCGGCAATCGCAAGCTGGCCTTGTGGGCGGGCGGGGGCGTGGCGGGCGCCGCGCTGCTGGCCGTAGTCAGCCTGTTCGCGCCGTGGGACGCCTTCACCGGCAAGCCTGCCGCCGAAGCGCATGAGGCTGCGGCCAAGGCGGCAAGGCCCGCTGCCTCGCCGCGTTACGAAACCATGATCTTTCAGGCCGCCGATCTTGCACAGCTCAGCGCCAATCTGGCGGGCATGGGCATTGCCACAGGCGATGCCGATATTGCCGCGCGCGAAGTGGTGGCCGCGCTCGGGACGATCGAGCCGATGACGGTGACGGTTGAACTGGACGGCGCGGGCAAGGCCAAGGCGATCCACGCGCTCACCGCAGAACTGGCGAACGGCGCGGCCGTGCGCCTGGTGCGCGCGCGCGACGGCAGCTACGCCCAGCAAGCCGTGGTCGAAACTGCACAGGTGCGCATCTGCGAGACCACCGGCACCTATGACGATAACACCTTCTACGATTCGGCGGTCGATGCCGGGATGCCCAACGGCCTTGTCAGCGATTTCACGCAGGCCTTTGCCTATGATGTCGACTGGGCGCAGATCCGGATCGGCGACAAGTTCAAGGCCGTGTGGGAGGAAAACGTCACCGCCGGCGGGCGCGAGGTTGAACCCCCGCGCCTGATCGCGGTCGAGTTCGAGACCGGCGGGGTCAGGCGCAATTTCTTTGCCTATACCCCCTCCACCGAAAGCGCCCCGCGCTGGTTTGACGAAACGGGCAAGGGCAACGCCCGCTCGCTGATGCGGACCCCGGTTGATGGCGCGCGCATCACCTCCAAATTCGGGCCGCGGTTCCACCCGATCTACAAGACCCCGAAGAACCACAACGGGGTGGATTTCGCCGCGCCCATCGGCACCGCGATCTATGCCGCGGGCAAGGGCACGGTGATCTTCGCGGCGATGGCGGGCGGGGCCGGGAATCTGATCAAGGTCGCGCACGGCGACGGGCTGGAAACGCGCTATATGCACCTTGATGCCTTTGCCCCGGGCGTGGGTCAGGGTACGGGGGTCACGCAGGGGCAGTTGATCGGCTATGTCGGCACAACCGGCGGATCGACCGGCCCGCACCTCCACTTCGAGATCCGGGTCAACGAAGCCTATGTCGATCCGCTCAGCTTTGCCAACACCGTGACCGAAATCCTCGGCGGTGAAGAACAGCGGATGTATCTGGCGCAGCGCAAGGCGACCTTTGCCGAAGTGTCGCAGAGCAAGAAATCCTGCCAACCTGCAACCGGCGGCACGGTTATGACGGCGCGTTGATCGCCGCTGTCTGGCCGGCCTGCTGCACCACGATCCCGCCGTCCCACGCATAACGCCGCCTGCCATCGGGCCCGAGATCGACGATCACGCTTTCGATCCCGGCAAAGAACGGGCCGATCTCGTCGGGGCTGGCGCTGGCCGCGAATGTGGCAAACACCCGCGGATCCCAGAAGCGGAACAGCACCACATCGCCCAGCGGCAGGCGGGCGGTGGTGAACTTGCGCAGGTGGCGGCGCAGCGGTTTGAAGCCGAGGCGCGAACGGATCGCGATACCCCAGAAGCGCCCAGATTCATGCCGCCGCCACAGCTCGGGCAGCTGTTCGTCCTGCGCCAGCGTGACAAGATGCGGCAGCGCGGCCAGCGTGTCTTCGGGATAGTCCGCTTCATACAGGCAGGCGTGCTGGCGGGTCTGGCAGATCACCGGATAGAGCCGCGGATCGGCCGCGCCGTCGACCACCAGATACCAGTCAGCCATTGCGGCCGGACCGCGTCACTTCTGGCAGATCCGGCAGAACGGCTTGGCCGCCTTGTGCGCGCCGATCATCGCCTTGGCCTGAAGGTTTGGCGCGCTGAAGGGCACCGGCACCGCCATGCCCATGCCGGCACCGCCGCCCCCGCCGCCATTGCCGCCGTCACCGATCAGCACGGTCGGCGCGCCGCTGACGATCACGCCCCCATGGGCGGTGTTATCGCCCATCCGTGCGGCCGGCATTCCGCCGACCAGCACTGTTGCCGAACCTTTGACGATCACATCGGGCGGCCCGGCACACACGCATTGGTCCGTGACCCGTGCCTGGGGCATCATGCAGGTGATGACATTGGGCTGGCCCTTGACCACCGGCCCGCCGACATGCGGCACCGGCCCGGGATTGACCATCGGGCAGGTGTGCATATCGGTGATGCGGGCGGCAGGCGGCATGGCTGGCGCCCCTTATATCACCGCGCCGCGACCTGGCCAGCGCCGCCGGCGAGCATCTGGTTGTTGGTCTGGCCCACCACGAAGAACCCGGCCCAGTAGAACGGGTGCGAGGTGGCCTTGTCCGCCAGCATCTCGCGCTGGGCCGCATTGGCCGCCAGGGCAATCGAACGGTCACGCCCGGCCCGGTAGAAGGCCGACATGAACTGTTCCGACTTGCCGGTGTTCGACGTCTCCCAATAGGTCGCCATCACTGCACGGCTTCCGGCGGCGAAGAAGGATCGCACCAGCCCGTCAAGCGTGTCACCCGGACGAGCCTCGCCAGCGCGCACCTGCGTGCCCTCACCCACCACCGAAGCGGTTTCGCAAGCCGACATCACCACCAGGTTGGCATCGAGGCGAAGGGCCGCGATTTCCTCGTAGCTGAGCATCAGGTCCGAGGTGTTGTCGCCGCCGAAGGAGGTCAGCAGACCGGCCGGGAAATCGGCGCAATCAAACAGGCCCTCGGTCACGCCGTGGGTGGCGAAGTGGAGCACCTTGTATTGCCCGAGCTCGCCGCCCGCAACGCCGCGGCGCTGCACTTCGCTGTCCGAGAAGCTCGCCCCGCTCAGCAGCGCGGGCGCACCATCAAGGCCGAGCGCGCTCGACACTTCGGTGATTTCGGCCGCAGGGATCGGTGACAGGCGGTTGACCGCCCCGGCAAAGCGCTTCGCATCAACCCGGCAGGGGCCGACCCGAAAGGTGCCGTCGGTGCCGATCTTCTGGTCAAGCAGGGCCGCCGGTGCCGCCATCCCGAGCAGCGCACGCTTGGCGCGGCTGGGCGTGAAGTCGCGCGAGGCAATGAAGCTGCGCGGCGACATGGCGACCGAAGTGGAGACCTGCTTGGCAAGGAAGGCAACCTCGCTGTAATCCGACTTGTCAGCCTGCTTGGCAAAGCGTTCGGCCGAAGCGCGGTCGGTCACCAGCAGCCCTGCCGAAATGCCCGAGAACAAGCGCCCGCCATCAATCACCAGTTCGGTGTTTCGGCGCAGTTCGGTATCGACCGTGCCGAACAGCGCTGCGTAGAACAAGCGCGCGGTGCCGACGTTGAAGCCGGGGATGCGGTTGTTGGTAAAGTCGAAATCGACAGAGCGGCGCAGCTGGGCCGACATCGCCATCAGGTCATCGGCCGAAAGCTGCGGACGCAGCGCCAGGGCACGGTCCCGTTCGACCAGAATGCCGAACACGCGGTCATTCATCACGGTCAGGCGGACATAGGCCTCACCCGGCTTGAGCTTGGCCTGCACCGCGGCAAGATCCGCCGGCTTGTCCGACACCTGTGAAAGACGGGCGTTGGCGGCAAGATCGGCTTCTACCGCGAAGTAGGCTTCCTGCGCTGCCTTGAGTTCCTGTTCGAGCCCGGAAACAGATTCACCCGCCTTGCGCGCATCAGCAATGGCAACGGGCAGTTCGCTGAGGCGGCGCTGGATTTCCAGCCGCTGGCGCAGCTTGGCAGCAATGGCGGGATCGGAGGAGACGATCTCCTGCAGTTCGTTCACCTGCCGCGCCGCGCTGCTTTCGCCTGCGACCTGCAGCGCCGAGAAATAGCGTGCGGCAGCCGCCTTGTCGCCGTTCGCCATGCGCCCGGCGAGGCGATCGAGATAGGGGTGGATCAGCGAGGTCGAGAAACCGCCGCTTTCCTCGCGCGCGGCGAGCATCGTGTCGAGCGCGGTGCCATAGGCGGCTTCCACATCGGCGGCCGGACGGCCCGCGCGGCCGATGATGGATGCGCGTTCGAGCTGGAGTTCGGCCACCACCGGATCATTCACGGTGAAGGCGCCAGCGCCGCGGGCGGGGAGCAGGATCTGGATCGCTTCATCGAATGCGGCGATGGCGCCGTTGAAATCGCCGCTTTCGGCCTTCACGCGGCCTTCCTGACGCACCAGACGGGCATCGAGCCAGTCAAAGCCGTCCTGCTTGACGCGCTGCCCTGCAAGGGTGCGCTTCAAATTGTCGAGTTCGTTGCGGGCAAGGCCGATCGCGTTCAGCGCGGCGGCACGGTTGCCAAGCGTCAGTTCCGACACGCTCAGCGCCCAGTTGGCCTGCACCCGCACCACGGTCCCGCGGGCGAGATCGAAATCGGGCTGGGCAATGGCGGCGCGCGGATCGTTCTTGTCGCCGCCCATGTTGTTGAGCTGGACCAGAGCGGCGGGATCATCAAGCCCGCGCACGCGGGCGCGGGTCTGCTCGGCGATCGGGGTCAGGATCTGGCGCGCCCCGCGGAAATCGCGCTGGTTCAAGGCGTGCAGGCCGCGATAGGTGGCAAGCCGGGTCTGAAGCTCGCGCTGGTCGCCGCCGGACAGGCGCCGGATCACGGCCTCGGCTGCATCGATATTGGACTGCGCGCTGCGGAAGAAGCGGATGTTGGAATCCGCCAGCCCCGCTTCGAGCAGCAGCTTGGCGCGCACCGAGGCCGGGGTGTTGGCGGGCAGGCGCGTCAATTCGCCGCGCAGGAAGCGCGAGGCATCGGCGCTGAGGCCGCGGAAGTTGAGCGCGGTGGCGCGGGCCAGCACGCTGTCCGCGGTTTCGCGCGGGCCTTCGGTGCTCTCGCCTGCGGCAAGGTTGGCCGGGAGCGGCGCAAGGCTGGCAAGCTCTACCGGCGTCCGGGCGGTCGCGGAAAGGTCTGCCCCGCCCTGCCCGGTCAGCAGCAGCGCTGTCTGGTAGCCTGCGCCCACCGCGCTCGGCGCGGCAGAAATCTGCACGGTCTTGCCGCGCTTGTCGGCATCGATGACAACAGTCCCGAAGCCGAGCGCCGGGTCAAAGCAGCGCCGCGCGCTGGCACGGTCGAAACCGGCGAGCGTAACCGGGCTGGCCGCACCGCACTTGAGCCCCTCGCTCGCCGCGGTGCGCGCCGCAGCCGAAGTGAACAGGCGCACGCGGGCGAGCGTTCCCGTTACCGCGCCAGAGCAGCTCACCGAGTAGACATCGCGGAACTTGAAGGTCCCGCTGTGCACCGGATCGGTCCAGTTGACCGCCGCGGTGCAGGTTTCGCCATTGGCGTTGCGGCCCAGTTGCAGCACATCGCCGCCCTTGGCCGACTGGCCTTGCGCCCATGTGGTCGCTGGCACGGCAATACCCGCAAGCAGCCCCAGAGCCGCCGCTGTCCCGCCGAGGATTTTTCCGTTCAGTCGCAGTCCCGACATGATGCTCTGGCTCCCTAGTTGCGGACGCACACGCCAGCGGCGTCGCGCTCGCGGCAGGCTTCGTCGCTCTCCGGCGCGGTGGCCGCGTCGGAGAACAGGCTTTCGTTATTGGTTCCGACCAGCGGATCGAAGGACAGCGGCGCGCCCTCATCTGCAACGATCGGCAAGACCACTTCGCGCGGTATCGTCAGCACGAAGTTGCCGATGACAGTGTTCACGCAGCCAGCCGCGCTGCCGATGATGCAGCCGTTGATGCGCGATGCGGGCAGGAGGAGCTTGTCGTTGACGGTGATAACCGTGTCCCCGGCCAGCGCGGCCGCGGGCCCTTCGGCGCCGTTGACCGTGCCGAAGATCGAGAACACGTTCCCGTCGGCAATCCGACTGCCAGCCTGCGCGGTGGGCGTCGTCAGCGGGTTCAGCGTCAGGGCCGGGACCGCCGGATTGGCGGCATCGGCCAGCTTCACCCCTTCAAAGGCGAGGCCTCCGGTGCGCGGCGCGGTGTTCTGGAACAGCGCCGAGCCGCCATAGGTGACCGACATCGATCCGGCGATCAGGAATGGCTTGCCAACCTTGTCAGCGGCCAGCCCTTCCGAGGTGTAGAGCGCCGACTGCGGGTTGGCGACGAACTGCCGCACCAGCTCGTCAATCGAAAGGCGGCTGCCCCCGCCGGTCAGGACGCTGCCGACAGCGGTCCTGCCGAACACGCCTTCGATCAGCGCGGTCTTGCCGAACACGATGTCATTGCCGCGCAGATCGAGCTTGGCAGTGCCGAGGTTGATCGTCGCGGTATCGACCGTGGCGATGATCCGCGCCGCCGTACCGCTGCCCGTTGCCGGGCCGCCCAGACGGAAGGTGCGGGTCGCGCCGGTGCCCGTGATGTTGCCGGTGATCGCGATGTTGCCGGTGGTGGCGATGTCCACTGCCGTCGACCCCGCGCCAGGCTGGAAGGCGACCCCGGCGATCCCGATATTGCCGGTGCCCGCATTGATCAGCAGGCGGCCCGCCGTGATCCGGCCGAGTTCGGCATCGGTCAGCGCCATCGTGCCGCCCGCGCTGCCAAGCCCGATCGTGCCGTTGTTGAAGGACTTCAGGATCACGCTGCCAGCCGTGACACCGCCGAGAAGGTCGATGTTCGCCGCCTCGATATCGACCGTGCCGGTGCCGACGCCGACCACGTTGGTGGTCGAAAGGCCGCTCGAACGCAGGGTGACATTGGCCGCGTTGACCGTGCCGCCCAGCGTGACCGCCGAAGTCCGGCGATCCGCGCCGACCACGAGGTTGCCCGTCGAGGTTACCGCGCCCGTCGTCGTTACGGTGCCGAGCGTGTCGAGGGTGATCCCTCCGCCCGTCGTCTGCAACGCGCCGGTCGAGATTGCGCCGCCATTGGTGCTGTCGACATCGATCGCACCGCCGACCCCGCCTGCGGCCGTTGCGGAGAGCGCGCCGGTGGTGATGGCGCCCGAAGCCAGCAGGCGGACATTGCCGCCGGTCGCCGAGCTGGCGCCGGTGATGGCGATGCTCGCGCCGTCAACATCAACCGCGCCGTTCCTGGCGGTGAGCGTGCCGGTGTTGATGGCCCCGCCTGCGTCCAGCTCGATCCCGAGATCGGCCAGCAGCGCGGCGAGGTTGAGCACGCCCGCATTGGCACCCGTGCCGCTGCTGAGCACGCGGATCGCGCCGCCCACGCCCGCCACCCGCGTCGCGGTGATCGCGCCGGTGGTGATGTTGCGCGATGCGGTCAGGCCAACATTGCCGCCCGCCGCGCCAACCGTGCCGGTGGTGATCGAAGCGGCATTGATGGTGGTATCGCCCGCGGTCGCGGCAAGGTTGGTGCGGCGCACCAGATTGCCTTGCAGGTCCCGCAGTTCGGCGGTGACCGCGCCCGTGCTGCGCACATCGATGCTGCGCGCGCTGACATCGCCGCCGAAGTTGGCTGCGGTCACGCTCGATGCATTGCCGACCCGCAGCGCCCCGCCGGTCGAGGTGACCGCGCCGGTGGTGACGGCTGCGTTGCCGTTAAGCGTGATATCGCCGCCTGCCTGAAGCGCGCCCATCACGAGGTTGCCTGCGCTCGCGCCGGTCCCGGTGCTGGTCACGGCAATCGTGGTCGCCGCGGTCAATTGCTGGCCGGTGAAGGCACTGGCGGTGCGCACGGCGATGCTTTGTGCAGATGCATTGCCGCCGAAGGTGACGCTGGTCGGGGCCGAGCTCAGGCCAACCTGAAGCGCGCCGCCGGTAGAGGTGATCGCGCCGGTGCCGATCGTGCCATTGCCGTTGAGCGTGATGTTCCCGCCCGCCTGAAGCGCGCCCATCACAAGATTGCCCGCGCTTGCGCCGGTCCCGGTGCTGGTCACGGCAATCGTGGTCGCCGCGGTCAATTGCTGGCCGGTGAAGGCGCTTGCCGTGCGCACGGCGATGCTCTGCGCAGATGCATTGCCGCCGAAGGTGACACTGGTCGGGGTCGAACCAAAGCCGACCTGAAGCGCCCCGCCGGTCGAACTAATCGTGCCGGTGGTGGTGATGGCTGCATTGCCGTTGAGCGTGATATCCCCGCCCGCCTGAAGCGCGCCGAGCGTCACGTTGCTGGCGTTGGCCGCCGTTCCGGTGCTGGTCACGGTGATCGCGCTGGTGCCGTTGGCGGTGATTGCGCCCGTATCGATCGTGCGCACCGCAACCAGGCCGATATTGCCGCCGGTCGAGGTGATCGCCCCGGTGGTGATCGAGCCTGCATCGACAAAGGTACTGCCGCCAGTCGACGTCAGCCGTGTACCGCGGAAGGCGCCGCTCGTGCGAACCTGGATCGCCCGCGCCGTGGCATCGCCGCCGAAGGTGACGCTGGTGGCCACCGAACTGAGGCCAACCAGAAGCGCCCCGCCGGTCGAGGTGATCGTGCCGGTGGTGGTGATGCCGGCATTGCCGTTGAGCAGGATGCTCCCGCCCGCCTGCAGCGCGCCAAGCGTCACGTTGCCCGCGCTGGCCGCCGGACCGGTGCTGGTCACGGTGATCATGCCGGTGCCGTTGGCGGTGATTGCACCCGTATCGACCGTGCTCGCCGCGGTCAGGCCGACATCGCCGCCCGTAGCGGTGATCGCCCCGGTGTTGATCGAGCCTGCATTGACCGTGGTGTTGCCCGCAGTCGATGTCAGCGCGGTGCCGCGGAAGGCGCCGCTCGTGCGAACCTGCATCGCCCGCGCCGTGGCATCGCCGCCGAAGGTGACGCTGGTGGCCGCCGAAGTCAGGCCAACCAGCAGCGCCCCGCCGGTCGAAGTGATCGTGCCGGTGGTGGTGATGCCGGCATTGCCGTTGAGCGCGATGTTCCCGCCCGCCTGAAGCGCGCCGAGCGTCACGTTGCCCGCGTTGGCCGCCGTACCGGTGCTGGTCACGGTGATCGCGCCGGTGCCGCCTGCGGTAATGGCGTCGGTGGTAATGCCGCGCAGCGCGGTGAGGGCGACATTGCCGCCGCCGGTGCGCAGCACTGCCGCGTTGATCGTGGCAGCATCAACGGTGATGTTGCCCGCCGCCGCCGTTGCGGTCAGATCGCGCGCCTGGAAGCTGCCCGGGGTTCTGACGGTGATGCCCTGCGCGGTCGCGTTGCCGTTGAAGGTCACGCTATCAGGCAGTGAGTTGGTCCCCACCAGCAAATTGCCGCTGATCGACCGGATGGCATCGGTCTCGATCGTGCCGCCCGCATCCAGAACGATGTCGATATCGCCCAGCAGGTTTCCGACATCGATCTTGCCGTTGAGGGTGTCGATGAAGATCGCCCCGCCATTGCCGCCCGCCACGAAGGCGGTGACGTCAAAGGTGTCGATATCGCCCACCCCGAGCAGGCTGACACTGCCGCCGGTTGCGCGCAGGTTGCCGGCAAAGATGCTGTCGGCATCAATCACGATCTCGCCGTCGTTCGAGGTGAGGTTGGTCCGGCGCACCAGATTGCCAAGCCCGTCAAGCTGCTCGCCGCGTACGGCGCCAGCGCTGAAGACTTCGATCGATTGGGCCGAAACATCGCCGCCGAAGGTAACGCCCGAGTTGACAGCGATGCTCCCTACCTGAAGCGCGCCGTCGGCAGAGATCGCGCCGGTGGTGATCCGCCCGGTGGTATCCAGCGCGATGTCGGCCCCGGCAATGAGGTTGCCAAGCGACAGATCGCCCCCGCCGGTGCTGCCCACGACCATCAGGCCGGCAACGTCGATCAGGCCCGTGCGGATATCGCCAACTGCCTGAAGGAACGCCGAGCCGAGGTTGGCTGTAATGTCACCGGCGGTGATGGTTTCGCTGACGAGCAGCACGTTGTCTGTGGTCGCAGTAACGTTGCCGACGTCAAGCGAGCCTGCCGTGGTGATGAACACGCCTTGGCCGCTGACATTGCCAAGAATAGTGGCTTTGCCCAGTGCAGGCTGGCGGGCTGCCCCGATGAACACCGAGCCTGTGCCTGCGGCCACATTGCCCGCAGTGATCGCGCCGGTGGTATCGATGACAACGTTGGCATCAGCCGTCACATTTCCGAGCGAGAGCGTGCCTCCGCCCAAGCTGTCGACGAAGATGTCCCCGCCGACCCCGCCCACGGTTGTGGAGACAAGCGCGCCAGTGGTGATATTGTTCAGCGCGCCAAGGAAGATCGGGCCACCATTGGCGGTCACATCGCCTGCATTGATCGAACCCGCCGACACGAAGGCAGCGCCATTGGTGGCCGTCAGTTTCCGGGCATCAAGCGCACCGTCGATGAGGATCTGGATTGCCCCGGCCAATACATCGCCGCGGATCGTCACATCAGTCGGATCAGTGTTGAGGCCGATCCCCAACCCGTCACCCGCAGTGATGGCACCGGTCTCGATGGTCAGGCCGCCATCGAGGATGACTTGCCTGGTGGCCACAAGATCGCCGAGCGAAACGGCAAAGGCGCCGCTGCTCTGGGCGAAGATAGACCCGCCAAGGCCGCCCGCCGTGGTCGCTGTGATGTTGCCAGTGGTGAGCGTTTCGTCCGTCAGCAGGATGACATTGCCGCCAGTGGCGTTGAAGTTGCCCGAAACCATGCTGCGCACATCAACATCGATGTTGCCCGCGGTGGCGGTGATGTCGCCGGTGGCAAGCGTGCCGAGCGCGCGCAGGAACACGTCGCGGGCAGCCAGACTGCCGGTGAAGGCGATGTTGTTCACGTTGGACGCGCCGCCGATGCGCAAGGCTCCGCCGTTCGACGTGGCGCTCGTACCAAGGACATTGCCGGTGGTGTCGAGCGTGATGTCCGAACCGGCCAGCAGAGCGCCAAGGTTCAGCGTGCCGCCCGCCGTGCTGCGGACCGCAATGGTGCCTGCGGTCAGGCTGAAGGGATGGGCCGTGATCGTGCCCGTGGTGATGTCGTTGGTACCCACCAACAAGACGTTGCCGGTGCGCGCCAGCAGATTGCCTGCGCCGATGCTGCGCGCATCAATATCGATATCGCCGGTGTTGGCGGTGATGTTGCCCGCCGTGAAACCTGCCAGCGCGTCAACCGTGATGCTGGCCGCTTCAAGGTTGCCGGTGAAGGTGACGGCATTCGGAACCAGCGTCCCGCCAATCGTCAGCGTGCCGCCATTCGACACCGCGCCCGCGCCAAGGATGCCGCCCGTGGTATTAAGCGTGATGTTCGATCCGGCAGCGAGATCGCCAAGGCTGAGCGTGCCGCCCGCCGTGCTGCGGATGTCGATGGTGCCCGATGCGGGGCTGAAGGCATTGGCCCGGACTGCGCCGGTGGCGATGTTGTTCGCCGCCACCAGCAGCACGTTGCCTGCTCTGGCGGTAATGTCGCCGGCATTGATCCGTGACGCTTCGATATCGACGTTGCCGGTGTTGGCGGTGATGTTGCCCGCACGGAAGCCCGCCAGCGCATCAACCGTGATGCTGGCCGCTTCGAGGTTGCCGGTGAAGGTGACGTCGCCCGGAACCAGCGTGCCGCCAATCGTCAGCGCGCCGCCATTCGAGACCGCGCCTGCGCCAAGGATGCCGCCCGTGGTAT
>CALRJK020000007.1:0-155433 GCA_943367535.1 Synechococcus sp. UW140
AAGCTCAAGACGCAACATCGGTATCGCGGGATGGAGCAGCCCGGTAGCTCGTCAGGCTCATAACCTGAAGGTCGTTGGTTCAAATCCAACTCCCGCAACCACCGATCCAAATAACACACAACAAACAACACACAACAAAGCGCGCTCGCGTACGTCAAACGCTAGCCATAGGCACGCGCTCTTGACCGAGCACACAATCACCATCGCATCACCGACCGCTTCGATGACGCGCTGGCCTGTGCCAGCAAGCTGCAACGCAACCCGCATCGCAAGCAGACCGCCATCCCCACCATTACGCACCGCCTTGCAGTTGTCGCGATCGCCCTTGAGAAGGGGGGAGACGAGGATCAGGCCATCGCAGCCTTGCTGCATGATGCTGGCGAGGATCAGGGCGGGGTTTGCGCCACTCTAAACAATCCGTGCCCGCTACGGCGACGATGTCGCAGGATGGCAAGCTCCGTGAGTGGCAGGCTCGCAAGGCGGCTTACATCGCAAGCCTCGGGCGCACACCAGCGCGTCCGCTCGCGGCCAGCTTGGCTGACAAGACCAACAATGCCAGCGCCATCAACGCGTATCTGCGCGATAGTGCCCGGCGTTGCGACTGAGCGCTTTGCGCGTGAAGTCAGTGAAAGGGAGGACTTGGCGGCGCGGAGTTAAAGCCCGCCGCGCTTCACCCCGCCCGCACGGTCTGCAGGAAACCACGCACCTGATCGCCCAGATGTGCCGCTTGTGCTTCCAGCTCGTTGGCGCTCGAGAGTACCTGCGATGCGGCCGCGCCGGTTGACAGCGACAGCTGGCGCACGTCCTCGATGTGGCCTGAGACTTTCTCGGTCCCGCGTGCCGCAAGATCGATGCTCTGGGCCAGATCGCGGCCTGCGACCGATTGCTGGTCGACTGCGGTGGCGATCGAGACGGCGGTGGACTCCAGATCCTTCACTTGCCCCGCAATCGCCCGCAGCGCCTTGACGCTGGCGCCGGTGGTGGATTGCATGGCGCGGATCTGATCGGCAACCTTCTCGGTCGCGCGGCTTGTCTGCATTGCGAGTTCCTTGACCTCGCTTGCGACCACCGCAAAGCCCCGCCCCGCCTCGCCGCCGCGCGCGGCTTCGATGCTGGCGTTGAGGGCGAGCAGGTTGGTGCGCTGAGCGATGGTCTGGATCAGTTCGACGATCTGCCCCACCTCTTCTGCCGAGGCGGCGAGGGCCGAGATTGTCTCGTCCGCTTCGCCGGTGGCGACCGTGGCAAGCCGTGCAAGTTCGCTGGAGGACGCTGCCTGGCGGCTGATCTCGCTGATCGAGAGCGCGAATTCGTCGCTCGCGGCCGCCGCTGCGGTGGCGCCGGCGTTGGCTTCTTCCATCGAGGTGGCGACTTCGCCGGTGCGGCGGCTTGCTTCCTCGGCGCTGGTGGCCATGCGCGAGGCTGTGGTGTGGAGCTGGCTGGAGGCCGCTGCCACGCCGCTCACCACATCGCCGACCGTGCGTTCGAACTGGCGGGCCACTTCATCAAGCAACGCCGCCTTGCGGGCTTCGGCCTCGCGCCGTTCGCGTTCACGTTCATGCTGGAGCTGCAATTCCTGCTCCGCCTTCTCCGAGCGTTCGCGGGCCCACATTTCCAAACGCTTGCTGGCGCGCTTGAACAGATCGAGCGCGCGGATCATTGCGCCAATTTCGTCCTGCCGTTCGGCTCCGGCGATGTCGAAATTGCGGTCGCCGTCGGCCAGGCGGGTCATGCCATCGGTGATTTCGTTGATCTTGCGTGAAAAATCGCGCGACAGGTAGGCAAGGCCGAGCAACAGCACCGCCGCGCCGACTGCGGCCAGCACGCCCAGGATCAGGATCATGTTGAAGAAATAGCGGATGCCGCGCGCTTCCTGCACTTCGCCGCGCGTGGCGATTTCGGTGGCGAGCGCGGCGCTGGCGGCCATCACCGCATCGCCCTGCCGGGCCACGCCCGCTGCCAGACCATTGGCATCCCCGCCGCTGCGGGACGCATCGCCGGCCTTGTCATAGGTCGTCTCGAAGCGGCTGAACGTGTCGCGGATCGCCGCCATGCGCGGTGCAAGTTCGGGCGCTTCTGCAGCCACGGCGGTCTCGATCGCGGTCACTTGCGAGAGCAGGGCGCTGGTCGAGGCGCGCTGCGCTTCGCGCTGGGCGCTGCTGCGGTCATAGATCGCGCGCACCGAATGATAGCGCAGTTCGCCCGCGGTCGATTGCAGATGGCCGGCGGCCACCAGCGTTTCCTGCATCCGGGCCGAGCTGTTGTAGCGGTTCCACAATTCCCCGAGGCCCAGCCCAAGCACCAGCACCATCAGCACGCCGACCCCGAGGAAGGTGCCGAACACCGCGTTGATTTTGCGGGCGAGGGAAAGGTTGCGGAACCATGCCATGCGTTCGAGCAGCGAGGCACGGGCCTCGTCCGCCCGTGCGGGGGCGAATTCGGCATCGTCCATCGCGGATTCGCTTCTGAGGTCACGCACGAAATCGGGAACGGCCTGTTCCTCGCGTCGATCCTGCCAGCTCATCATGTTCATGCCGCGTGTTCCCCCAGGTTCGGTTGCTGGCATTTGATGAAGGAAAATACTTTCCAAATGCTTGAGCCCGGAGGATTACGTAAGGTCAGCCGGTGCGCACCCGCGACAGGAAGCTTTGCACCTGCGTGCGCAAGGTGGCGGCCTGGGATTCAAGGCTGGTGGCGCTGGAAAGCACTTGCGAGGCCGCCGCGCCGGTCGAGAGTGACAGATCGCGGACGGTGTCCACATGCCCTGCCACTTTCTCTGTCCCGCGCGCGGCAAGATCGATGCTGCGCGCAAGATCATGGCCGGCCACCGATTGCTGATCGACCGCCGTTGCGATCGAGACAGCGGTGGTCTCCAGGCTCTCGATCTGGGCGGCGATGCTGCGCAACGCGCTGACGCTGGCGCCGGTGGTCGATTGCATCGCGCGGATCTGTTCGGCGACCTGTTCGGTGGCGCGCGCGGTCTGGTTGGCGAGTTCCTTGACCTCGCTGGCGACAACAGCGAAGCCGCGGCCCGCCTCGCCCCCGCGCGCCGCTTCGATCGAAGCGTTGAGCGCGAGCAGGTTGGTACGCTTGGCGATGGTCTGGATCAGTTCGACGATCTGGCCGACTTCCTGCGCCGATGCGGCGAGCGCGCCGATGGTGCTATCCGCCTGCCGCGCGGAAAGGCTCGCCTCGCGTGCCAGTTCGGCGGACGAGGCTGCCTGCCGGCTGATCTCGCCGATGGACATGGCAAATTCGTCGCTGGCGGCAGCAGCGGCAGTGGCGCCAAGATTGGCTTCCTGCATCGCGGCGGCGGCCTCGCCGGTACGCTGCGACGCGTTCTCGGCTGTGGTTGCCATCAAGCTTGCGGTCGCTTGCAGCTGGCTGGAGGCGGCGACGACGCCGGTGACGACTTCCCCGACCGTGCGTTCGAACTGGTCGGCAATGGCGTGGATCGCGCGGTCGCGTTCCAGCCGCGCTTCCTCGGCGATCACCTGCTGGCGGGCCTGTTCGTCAAGTTCGGCGCGCGCGCGGGTCGCACGTTCGCGGCCGAGCTTTTCGAGCCGCAATCCGGCGCGGTGGAACACTTCTGTGGCGCGGGCCATCTCGCCGATTTCGTCGGCGCGTTCCTTGCCGCTGATCGCAACATCGCGGCTTCCGGCGGCAATCGCGGTCATCTGGCCAGCCATCGCCGACAGCGTGGTGCCGACGGTGCGGTTGAAATAGCGCTGGGCGAACAGCGTGATGAGCGTGAGCACCGTGGCCAGCACGATCCACATCACCAGCAGCCGCGAAATCAGCGCCGCGCCATCATCGGCCATGGTGTCGGCTTCCTGCCCGAGGCTGGCGGTAAGCGCGCGTGCGGTTTCGGTGAGGGCACTTTCGGCGGAGATGATCGCGGCAGCCTGACGGGCGTTGCCGGCGCTTGCCGGATCGAAACCGGCAAGCTGGCGGCGCAGATCCTCGATCCCGCGGCTGATTGCGGCAATGCGATCCTGCGCGCCCGGCATTTGGGCGGCGTCCCCGCGGGACAGGGTGGCGGCGCTGGTGGCAGCGCGGTCAAGCGCCTCGCGCGCGGCGCGGCCGCGTGCGGCATCGCCATCTGCCAGCAGCATTTCAGCGTGGCGCTGGCCTTCGCTGAGCTGCACTAGCAGGCGTTCGGCCTGAAGCGCGGCTTCGTGGGTGGTGCGGATGTGGCCGGCGCGCGCGCCCAGTTCGACATAGCCGATCACCACGAACAGGCCCGCCAGCAGGGCAAAGGCCAGATTGCAGGTGAAGAACACAGTGATCTTGCCGCCCACGGGCAGCGCGGCAAACCAGTGACGCAGCCGCGCCAAAGCGCCGGCGGGCGCAGGCGCAGGCATAACCGGGCGGTGTTCTGCGGCCCGCGCTTCCAGATCGAGCGCAATATCTTCAAGCGCGCTCATGCCGCTTTCCCGTCAGAGGTGTGGGCGATGATGCTGTCCTGTTCTGCAATCAGCCGGTCGATCTGGGCGGCGGGCAAGGCGCGGTGGTAAAGCCAGCCCTGGATCTGGTCGCACCCGGCAAGGCGCACCAGTTCTGCCTGTTCTTCGGTTTCGACGCCTTCGGCGGTCACTTCCATGTCGAGCGCGCGTGCCAGTGCGATTGACGAGAGCATCATCGCGCGGCTGCCTTCGTCGACCCCGGCAAGCTCCACCAGGCTGCGATCCAGCTTGAGCTTTTCAAAGCGGAAGCGGCGCAGGAACCCGATCGAGGCATAGCCGGTGCCGAAATCATCGAGCGCGATGTGCACGCCGAAACTGCGGATCACATTCAGCGTGCGTTCGGCCACCACCGGGTCAAGCACAAGGCAGGTTTCGGTGACTTCCAGTTCCAGCCGGTGCGGGGGGAAGCCGGTTTCTTCCAGCACTTCGCCCAGCTTGATCGGAAATTCGGCATTGCGCAGCTGCGCGGCCGAGATGTTGACCGAAAGGGTGATGTCCCCCCAGCGGCCCGCATCGCATACCGCCTGGCGCAGCACCCACAACCCGAGCGGGTTGATGAGGCCGGATTCCTCGGCCACCGGCACGAAGATATTGGGGCCGAGCGGATCGCGCGCGCCCCGGTCCCAGCGCAGCAGGGCTTCCACCGCGACGATGCGCTTGTCACCCGCATTGACGAGGGGCTGGTAGGCCACATGGAATTCCCCGCCCGCAATGCCGGCGCGGATTTCCTCCTCGATCTCGCGCACGCGCTCGCGGCGGCGGTCGAAGCTTTCATTGAACCACGTGCAGCGCATCTTGCCGCCGCGCTTGGACATGTCCATCGCCACATCCGCGCGGCGGAGCATTTCGGTAGAAGGGATGCGCTGGTTTGCGGTGGAGCGGGTCAGGCCGATGCTGGCGCCGACCGCGATGTGCCGGTGGCCAAGCGTCAGCGGCGTGCCGAGCCGGTCAAGCAGGGTGCGGCAAATCCCTTCGAGGATCGTGCCTGCCACCGTGCCCGACATTACGGCGGCAAATTCGTCGCCGCCCAGCCGGTAACAGCGCGCTTCCACGCCGCAGACGTCGCGCAGCTGCCGGGCGCATAGTTCGATCAACTGGTCGCCGACCGCGTGGCCATAGTGGTCGTTAACCTGCTTGAAGCTGTCGAGATCGATCATCGCCAGCGCCACTTCCTCGCCGCCGAGCGAATGGAACTGGATGTCCTCGTGCAGCGCGTGGCGGTTGGGCAGGCGCGTGAGGGGATCGATATGGGCGCGCTCTTCCAGCCCGCGGATCGTGGCGATCCCGCTGCGACCGAGGAAGAACAGCGTCGCTGCATAGATCAGCACACCGATGATCAGCAACGCCCCGCGCGCGGCGAATTCGGCGCGGCCCGACAGACCCACGAAGAAGCCCAGCGTGCCGGTCATGACGCTTGCCAGCGCTATCGGGATGACCACCAGTCCGACCGAAGTCAGGTGCAGGGGTTGCTTCGCCGTAGACACGATCAGGTTTCCCGTTGGCGCGCCCAAAAACCGCGCTGTTGCCCGCTCATGCTAAAAGGAAGCGGCTAAGGAAGGGTAAAGCCTGGCCCGCGCGCTCTCGCGATGGGGGCAGGTGGGGGGACGTCAGGCGATTTTCTGGAAGGCAGCGGGCACAGGCGTGCCGGCCGGTTCGAAGAAGCTGGCACGGTGCGAGGTGGGGCTGAAGCGACTGGTCTGGCCGACCACGGTCTCGCCCGCGCCAAGCATCAGGAAGCCATCGGGCATGACGGCAGTGGCAAGCCGCGCGAAGGCATCTGCGCGCACCTGCCGGTCGAAATAGAGCAGCACATTGCGGCACAATACCAGATCGAAGGGGATGCGCCCCGGATGCGAACCGGTGAGCAGATTGCCTTGCGCAAAGCGGACCATGCGGCGCACGTTCTCGCGCACTTTCCAGCCGCGCGGGGTCTCGTCGAAATGGCGCAGCATCTGGGTGACGCCAAGGCCGCGCTGCACTTCGAACTGGCTGTAGACGCCGGAACGCGCCGCCGTGATGGCGCGGTGGGAGACATCGGTGCCGATGATGTCGATCGTCCAGCCCTGCCAGCGTTCGGCCTGTTCGGCAAACAGCATGGCGAGCGAATAGACCTCTTGGCCCGTCGAACAGCCCGCCGACCAGATCGACAAGCGGCGGCAATCGCGGCGGCGCTCGGCCAGTTCGGGCAGGATTTCGCCCGGCAGCTGGTCGAAGGTCGGCTTGTCGCGGAAGAAATAGGTCTCGTTGTTGAGCAGCGCCTCGACCACGTCCTGCGCCAGATCGCCCGCATCCGGGGCGGCGAGCAGGCAGACGAGCTGGTCGACATTGGAAATGCCATGGCTGCGGAAAATCCCCGCCAACGCCGAATTGACGCGCCAGCGGCGGCTCTCGGTGAGATGCTGACCGGTGCGTGCTTCGAGCAGATCGGCGATGATCTGGTGGCTGGCTTCGCTGGCTTCCATCGGCCCGCGCTGCCTAGCGCGCAGACGGAGCGGCGGGCGCTCCGGTCTGGTTCATCACCGCATCGCCCAACCGTTCGGGCGGCGCGATAATGCTGGCGAGCCCGGCGCGCGAGACGGCTCCCGGCATCCCCCACACCGCGCTGGTATCGGCGTCCTGCGCGTAGATCGTGCCGCCCGCGCCCACCAGCGCCTCGGCACCGATCACCCCGTCGCGGCCCATGCCTGACAGGATCACGCCCAGCGCCCGGCCTTCGCAGGCTTCGGCGAGGCTGGCGAGCATCGGATCGACCGAGGGAAGGCAGCCGCTCGGCTGGGGCTGCGTGCTGATACGGGTAACCAGCATCGCCCCGCTGCGGCGCACCACGATATGGCCGTGCCCCGGCGCAATCACGATCCGGCCCGGCGTCAGCACCAGCCCATCCTCCGCGATCTCGGCAGGACGCCCGCAGGCGGCTTCGATCTGACGGGCGAAGACCGGCATGAAACTGGCAGGAAGATGCTGGGTGATCAGCAGCGGCACATCGAAATCGGGTGCCAGCCGGCGCAGCATCAAGCCGAGCGCGTGGATCCCGCCGGTCGATGCACCAATGGCGACAGCCTCTGGCCGCCACCTGCGCCGCGCAAGGCCGGGCCGCGCGAAGGAGGGGGCGGCGGTGGACGGGGGAAAGGCCGGTGCCGCAGCGCGTGTCAGTGCCGGGTGCTCTGCCGGAGCGCCTGTCATCCGCGAGCCAAGCGCGCGGATCTTGCCCAGAAGCTGTGCGCGATAATCCTCGGTGAACCCGCCCGGACGCGGCTTCAGCAGCGTGTCGGCGGCGCCCATCTGGAGCGCGCTCAGGGTGTGTTCGGCCCCGTCCACCGTCAACGATGACACCACCAGCACCTGCGGATTGCCGGGCGTTGCCAGAATCGCGGGCAGGGCATCCAGCCCGCCGATCCCCGGCATTTCCAGATCGAGCAGCACCACATCCACCGGCGTGTCGGCCAGTTGCGCAAGCGCACCCTCGGCGCTGGAGGCGGTGCCGATGATCACCAGCGCGGGATCGCTATCGACCATGCGCTTGAAAATGGTGCGCACCGTCAGCGAATCGTCGACAATCATCACCCGGATCGCAGCAGCGGCTCCGGCATGGGCAAAGGGACGGCCCGGGCTATCCGCGCGGGCGCTGCGCGCAAGGGAGGCGGGGCGGTTCACGCAAACCCGACAAGCTGCAATTTGATCTGCAGCGTCTCGTGATCGAAGGGTTTCATCACATATTCGTCCGCGCCTGCCGAAATCGCCTCGCGGATGTGGGCCACGTCGTTTTCGGTGGTGCAGAACACCACCTTGGGCTTGTCGCCGCCGGGCTGCTGGCGCAGCGCGACCAGAAATTCGATCCCCGTCATCACCGGCATATTCCAGTCGAGCAGCACCACATCGGGCATCGTCACAAGGCAGGCGTCCAATGCCAGTTTGCCGTTCTCGGCCTCATCCACGGCAAAGCCGAGGGTTTCGAGAATATGTCTCGAAACCTTTCGGATCACGCGGGAATCATCGACGATGAGACAAGTTTTCATGGGGCATCCTGCGGGTTGCGAGAGGCAACCTAGGCGCGAGTCGGTAAGGATAGGATTAAGGCGGGCGGCAATCTCTTACGCAGGCCGCCTGCGGCAAGCCCAGATCAGGCTGCAGCCTCGATCTCGCTGCGCTGCGCTTCGGGGCCAGACAGCAGGGCCGCCAGATCCAGCAGCAGGGCAGGCCCGGCCATGGTTTCGATCATGCCGCGCGCCACGCGTGACCATTCCGCGCCGAACCCGCCGGGCACCTGTCCGGCCTCGCCCGCAGCGGTGGTGATGTCCTCGATCCCGTCGACCAGCAGGGCATAGGAATGGCCCCCGTCAGAAACCACGGCAGCCCGGTGGTCGGTCGGCCAATCGCTGCCCGAACCATCGGTCCCCAGCCCGATGGCGCGGCGGCAATCGATAACGGTAAGCGCCTGGCTGCGCAGCGCGGTGATGCCCGCGATCCACGCCGGGGTGCGCGGGATCGGGGTGATGCTGCCGATTTCGATCACCGACTTCACCTCAAGCGCCGACAGCGCGCAGCGCCGCCCGGCGATCTGGAGGATGACAAGCAGCTTTTCGGTCATGCAGCCTCTCCGATGACGATCGCGCGGGCCGCGTCGGCAAGCGCGGTCAGCAGCGCCTCGCGGTCGTAGCGGTAGATGGTTTCGCTGCCCGCCCGCGCTTCGGGCTGATCGCGCAGACGGATGACCCGTGCCGGCAGCGGGCGGCCAAGCGCCTCGGCGACTTCATAAACGTCCTCGAACAGGATGCTCACCGCGCCCGGCTCAGCCTCGGCATCGGCGGCGATGTCATAGCCTGCGGCCGTGACCAGCGGGGCCAGGATCGCGCGCGCCCAGTCGCCCTCGGGCAGCACGCAGACCGGGCGCTTGGCCGCCAGCGGCGGCTCGCCATGGCGGGCGAACAATTCGTGCGCGTCGATCAGCGTGGCGGGCGTGCCGCCGATCAGGGTAATGGCCTCGGTCAGCGGATCTTCGGGAACAGGGCTGAGCGCCTCGGTCAGTTCAACCGCGTCTTCCACCTCGCGCACGGCATAAAGCAGCTCGCACGCGCCATCCGACAGGCGCAGCAGGCGGATGCGCGACTGGGTGAGCGGGGTTTCCGGAAGGCCGATCAGCGGCAGGATCAGCCCGTCAATCACCACGCGCGGGCGCGCGGCAGAACGGTCAATCGCGGCTGTGGGCGCGGTTTCGATGCGCTGCACCAGTTCCAGTCGCACGGCTGACCGGCGTCCGGCAAAATCGGTGAACAGCATGGCGCGCTGGCCTGCTGCCGCCGTCTGGGCAAGGTCATCCAGCGGGCCGATCACCCGCGCGCGGGTATCGGAGACAAGCGCGTGCTGGGCGGCGATATTGGCCACGTCCAGCAGCAGCACCGGCTGGCCATCGTCCAGCAGGGTGGAACCCGCATAAAGCCCCGATTTCATCACCGCAGGCGCCAGCGGCTTGACCACCAGATCGCCGTGGTTGTGGATGCCTTCCACCGCCAGCGCGAACAGATCGCCGCTGGCAAGGCGCAGCATCACGAGGGTCGGCTCTGACGCGGTGTGATCATTTGCCGCAAGGCCCAGCACCGCATCCAGCATCAGGCAGGGCACGCGGTTGCCGCGGAAGGTGACGAGCGCGGTTTCGCCCATCCGGGTGAAATCGAGCGCGCGGGCCGAGGCCTGGACGATCTCCTCGACATAGCTTTGCGGGATGGCAAAGCGGTGTCCGGCGGTTTCCACCGTCAGCCCGGCGATGATGCTGAGCGTGAGCGGGATCTGGAGCGTGAAGGTGGTGCCCTCGCCGGGTGCGGAGGACACCTTGATGCTGCCGCCGACTTTTTCGAGGTTCTGGCGCACCACATCCAGCCCGACCCCGCGGCCCGAAACGTTGCTGACCGTTTCGGCGGTGGAGAAGCCGGGTTCGAAGATGAGGTTGAGGATGCGGTCGCGCGACATCGCGGGCCGGTCTTGCGCGGCGACGAGGCCGGTCGCGATGGCCTTGGCGATGATGCGTTCTTCATCCAGCCCGCGTCCGTCATCCGAAATCACGATGCTGATGGTGTTGCCCGATTGGCGCGCGGCGATGGCGAGCAGGCCGATCTCGCGCTTGCCATTGGCCTGGCGGGCGGAAGGGGGCTCGATGCCGTGGTCGATGGCGTTGCGGATGATGTGGGTGAGCGGATCGCGGATCGTCTCGATCATCTCGCGGTCGAGTTCCACATCGCCGCCGTCCAGTTCGACCATCACCTGCTTGGCGAGCTCGGCGGAAAGATCGCGGACAAGGCGGGGGAGGGCGCCGAACAGCGTCTCGATCCGCTGCATCCGCATCCGGGTGATCGCGTCGCGCACATCGGAAAGGATGGTGGTGAGGCGTTCGAACGGGCCGTCGATGGTCGGCTGGGTGCCGGCCTGGCGCAGGCGGTGGGCCAGATCATTGCGGGCGAGCACCATGTCGGAAACGCCGCTCATGACGCGGTCGAGCAGTTCCACCGGCAGACGGATGGTGCGCTGGCCGCCGCCTCCCGGGCCTGCCGGATCGGCGCGGCGGCCATGGGCGAAGGACGGAGTGTTCGGCTCGTCCCCGATGGCTGCCAGAGCGGCCCCAGACGGGCGCAGAGCCGGGTTAGCCCCCCCTTCGACCCCCTCCAGACCCCCTTCAGACCCGGGGTTTTCGGGTGTTTCATGTGAAACATGGAAGCCCGCGATCAAATCGTCATCATCGCCTTCGGGGAAGGGTTCGCTGGCCTCGATGGCGTCGATCATCTGGGCAATGCGGTCAATCACGGCCAGCACTGCGCTGACCAGTTGCCGGTCAGGATCGCGGCGCCCGGCGCGGCAATCGGCCAGCGCATCCTCGGCGGCATGGCTGAGGCTGGCGAGGCGCGGGAAATCGAAGAAGCCGCAATTGCCCTTCACCGTGTGAACAAAGCGGAAGATCGTATCGAGGCGCGCGCGATCGGTTGGATCAGCCTCCCACGCGACGAGTTCGCCGCTGGAAGCCTCCAACATCTCGCGGGTCTCGGCGATGAATTCCGCCAGTAGATCGTCCATGGGCCCTCGTGTCGCGTCTACGCGGGGAAGGCTATGCGGCAGGGTTGGTTAACAAGCGCCTAGCGAGCGGGGGTTGTTGCGGCGGGCTGTCTGACGATGACATGGCGCACCAGCAGCAGCGCCGAGCCTGCGCCGAACAGGTTGGCCGCCAGCTCCGCGCTGTAGATCGCCGCCGAGCCCATCCCGGGCCGCAACAGGAGAGCAACGGGGAGCATCACGCAGAACACCCGTACCACCGACTGACCCAGCGCATAGCCCGCCCGGTCAACCGCGTTCATGATGCCGTTGCCCACGATCAGCAAGCCGAACCCGGCATAGCCCCATGCGGCGATTTTGAGGTACAGATCGAACTCGGCGATCACTCTGGGATCATTGGTGAAAATCCGTGCGAAGGTTTCCCCCGCAGCCATCATGGCAAGGGCCACGGCAAGGCCCCAGACGATGCAGAAACCGAAGGCATAGCGCACCGCCTCGCGCGCACGGTCATGGTGGCCCGCGCCCCAGTTCTGCCCGACAATCGCCCCGATTGCCCCCGACAGGCCGAGCAAGGGCACGATCACGAAGCTTTGCAGGCGCCCCGCAGCGCCAAAGCCGGCAACCGCCGCCTCGCCCTCGCGGGCGATCAGCGCCGTCAGCATGGCAAGGCCGAAGGGGTTGATCGCATTGGAAAAAGCGGCAGGCAAGCCGACGCTGATGATCGCCTTAGCGTTGTCCATGAGGTTGCAATTGCGCAGCAGGCCGAGGTTCAACGGCAGCTGCGTGCCGCGCAGCAGCCACAAGGCCACGCCCACCCCGATGCACCAGCCAATCGTGGTGGCATAGGCAGAGCCGGCCATGCCGAAGCCCTCGAACCCGCCAAAGAAACCGGGTACGCCCGTGATCAGGATCGGGTTCAGCACCCAATTGGCAGCGGCATAGGTGATGGAGACAGTGCTGGTCCGTTTCGCCTCGCCCTGACCGCGCAGCACGCCGTTGAAGCCCATGATGGCAAGGCTCAGCGGGAAGCCGAAAGCGTAAGGCACCATGTAGGCGCGGATCAGCGGCATAAGATGTTCTGGGGCGTTCATCAGCGCGAAGATCGGATCGATCAGCAGCCCCAACGTCAGGGCCATGGCCAGTCCGCACAGGCAGGCGAAGACGATCCCGAAATTGGCGCGCCTTGCGGCTTTCTCGGAATCGCCCTCGCCCAGTGCGCGGGCGACGACCGAGTTGATGCCCACCATCACCCCCACGCCCAGCGAGGTGCTGGCCACGGTGACGGGGAAGATGAAGCTGATGGCCGCCAGCGGCGCGCTGCCAAGCTGGCCGATGAAATAGGCGTCGATGATCCCGACCGACATGATCGCCGCCACGCCGATTACAGCGGGCAGCGTCTGGGCGACAAGGTGCCCGGGGATCGAGCCGGTGATCAGACGGGCAGAAGAGGGCGGCGCGGACATTCCCCAGCAGGCCTAGCGGGGCGTGGGACGCCTTGCAAAACATTCCCTCTGCGTGCGATAGCGGGGGCCAATAACAGACGGAGAGGAACGGCCCATGGCAACCCAGCTCAAGCCCGGTATTGAATGCAGCAAGGAAGAGTGGCAGGCACGGCTCGATCTGGCGGCGTGCTACCGGATCTTCGACCATCTCGGCTGGTCGGAATCGATCTACAACCACATTTCGCTGAAGGTTCCGGGCGAGGAGAACACCTTCCTCATCAATCCCTTCGGCCTGCTGTATAGCGAGGTGACCGCCAGCAACCTGGTTAAGATCGACGTCGAGGGCAATAATGTCGGCGGATCGCCCTATATGGTGAACAAGGCGGGCTTCACGCAGCACGCCTATTTCCACAAGCATCTGGGCAGCCGCGCCGATGCGATCTGCCACGTCCACACCACCGCGACCATGGCCGTAGCGAGCCACAAGGACGGGCTGCTGCCGACCAATTTTTACGCCTGCAACTTCCAGGGCCAGATCGGCTATCACGATTTCGAAGGCATCACCGTGCGCGCCGAAGAAGGCGAGCGGCTGGTGCAGAACCTTGGCAATCACACCATCCTGATGCTGCGCAATCACGGCCCGGTTGTGATGGATCGCACCATCCAGGGCATGTTCGTCAAGATGTGGGCCTTGCAGCGCGCCTGCGAGATTCAGGTGGCGACGCTGAGCATGGGTAACCCTGTGCTCGTCCCGCAGGAGGTGGTCGATGTTCACCAGCGCGATCTTTCCGTGATGAGCGGGCAGGGCGGCGCAGGCATGTTCGATTTCGAGGCGTGGAAGCGCCGGGTCGACAAGATCGACGATAGCTGGCGCAGTTAAGCCGTTAAAAGGGCCGCACAATGTCGCGCATGACCGTGAACGAGCGGCCGGTCCAGTTCGACCTCGATCCGCGCATGCCGCTGCTTTACGCGCTGCGAGAGGCGATGAACCTGACCGGCACCAAGGCGTGTGGCGGCGGCGCGCAGTGTTCGGGCGCGTGCATGGTGCTGGTTGACGGGGTGGCGCTGCGATCCTGCGCGATCACGCTGGCCGAAGCCGAGGGGCGCTTGATCACCACGATCGAGGGGCTCAGCCGTGATCGCTCGCACCCGGTCCAGCAGGCGATGGTGGCCCAAGCGGCGATCCAGTGCGGCTATTGCACCCCCGGCATCGTCATCTCGGCCGCCGCGCTGCTCCTGCGCAATCCTGCACCCACCCGTGAGGATATTGATGCGGCGATCCCCAATATCTGCCGCTGCGGGGTCTATCCACGGCTGGCCAAGGTGATCGAGCAGGCAGCGCGCGTGGCCCAGCGGCAGGAACGCGTCAGCGCCGCGCCCGCGCCGGGCATCAGCCCCGAGGACGCGGCCAAGGCTGTGCCTGCGCTGCGGGTGCCGAAGGACGAATAGGAATGGCGAAGATGAAGGCAACGATCTGGCACAACCCGGCTTGCGGCACATCGCGCAAGACGCTGGCGATCCTTGAAAACCTCAGCGAGGTCGAGCTGACGGTGGTCGAATATCTCAAGACCCCGCCGACAGCAGACAAGCTCGCCCAGCTCTACCGCGATGCCGGGATTACGCCGCAGCAAGGCCTGCGTTTGCGCGGCACGGATGCGGCGGAGCGCGGGCTGCCGGACGCCGATGATGCGGCGGTGCTGGCGGCGATGGTCGCCGACCCGATCCTGATCGAACGCCCCTTGGTGGAAACGGAGAAGGGCGTGAGGCTGTGCCGGCCCCAAGACATCGTCTTGGAAATTCTTTGATGTGCGTGCCCGCCTCCGCGGGCACGTCCTCGGTGCGTTTCAAGCCTTGCGGGCTTGAGCACCTGCGGCTCGCGCGCGTGCGCTCGCGGCGGCTGCGCCGCCGATCAGAGCTGCTGCGCTAGCTTCTCGTTAGATCCCGGTCCGCTTGCAGCCGGAACCACCCATGCACCAGCACGATGACGCACAGCGCGACAATCAGCCCGAAGCCGAGCCAGTCGGAACGCCCGTAGAGCCACACGCCAAGCGCAGGCGCGTAGATATAGCTTGCCCCCGCCAGCGAGGCGACGATGCCGCTCGCCTGCCCCTGTTCGGCGCGGGTGACGGCGAGTGATGTGCCTGCTGTGGTGCCCGGACGGAACAGGCCGAAGCCCAGCGACGCGATGGCATAGCCCAGCGCGATCAGGTGGAGGTCGCCCGCAACTGCAAGGATGATCGTGCCGATTGCTGCCGCGGTGATCCCCCAGAGCGTCGCCGCGCGAGGGCCGAGATCGAAGCGCGGGATCAGGCCCCACTGCGCCAGCAGCGTCGCAATCGCCCCGCTCATCAGCACGAGACCAATGGGGCCCGCGCCCGCATCCGGCATCTCGCGCAGCCCCAGCCGATCGAGCACGAGGAAGCCCGCAATACCCTGCACCATTGCCTGCGCGTGGCCGCCGACCAGCCCGGCAAACACCCACGGCCGCAGCCGTTCGTCACGCCAGGTGAGGCGTGGGGGATCGGTGTCGGTAGAGGGAGCCAGATCATCACTCTCACCCGCCTCGCCCGGATCGACCGGCGCGCCTGATCCGCTCGAATAGGCGACCGCTTGCCCGCGCGCGGCATATTGCGGCTCATCATTGGGCAGGCGCAGCCGCAGCAGCACCAGCGCCACCACACCGATGGCCGCAAAGGCGAGGAACGGTCCCGTCAGTCCAAGGCCGAGGAATGGCACCACCATTAGCGGTGCCAGCGCCGGGCCGATCACCGTGCCAAGGCCAAAGCTGGAAGCAATCAGCGAAAGCGCCTGCGTGCGCTCTGCGCGCGGTGTGCGCGAGGCGACATAGGCCTGCACCGCAGGCGGCGCGGCGCTGCCGAAGCCACCGTAGAGGCTGCGGGCTGCGGCAAAGGCGATCAGCGTCCAGAACGCTGTCATCCAACCCGAGAGCCCGGCCCATAGTGCCGCGCCGCACAGCACGAAGCTTGAGATGAAGCCCAGCAGGCCCAGCGCCATCATTGCCTTGCGCCCGCGCTTGTCCGAACGCCGCGCCCAGAACGGTGCGCACACCACCCACAGCAGCGCTGACCACGAATAGGCGAGGCTGATCCACACGTCCGCCACCTTCAGCGCCGTGCCGATCGATGGCATGACCGATTGCATCGCGGTATTGCCCGCCGCCGTCACCAGCATCACCATGAACAGCAAGGCCATGCGCGACGAAGGGATCGCTTTCCCGGGCGCAGGCGCGGGGGCCGGGGGCGGGCTGGTCAGATGGGGTTCGCTCTCGGCCACGCGCAATCAGCCTATTCGAAAATCTCCGCCGGCCCTTCGGCCGCTGTGTCGGACAGCTGCCGGTGGATCGCCACCGTCACGACCAGCAGGATCACGGTTAGCAGCGCATTGGCCGCCGCGCTCACGATGTCGATGCCAATGGTCGTTACCGGCTCGCCGATGGCTGACAAAATCAGGCCCAGTACGGCCGAGACCAAGGTGATGATGATCCCGAGCGTGAACAGCAGCAGGAACAGGAACAGCAGGATGCGCAAGGAATTGCCCTTGGTCATCCGCCAAGACCGGGCGATCGCGGCGACGGGATTGCGCTCTCCCTCGATGGCGATAACCGGCGCGATCAGCGAGAACTTGATGAAGGCATAAATCACCAGAACCACCGCCACCAGCACCGCGAGGATGAACACTGCCGGCGGCGTGGCAGCAGCAATGATGCCAAGCGGCACACCGACCGCCAGCGCCACTCCCAGCGTGGTCGCCAGCTGTGCGCCGATATAGGCCGGGATGCTCCGCAAACCGCTGCGCAGGGCATCGCCCACAGTCGGGTTGGCGCGATCCGTCAGCAGCGCCAGCAGGCTCATCGCACCGATGAACTGGATGATCGAAATCACCAGAAACAGCGGCCAGTGCTCGACATAGACTGCGATCATCTGGTCGAACGCGGCTTGCATCGCGGCCTCGGAATTGGCGCTGCCGGGAGGCGGGGTGGGCGTTCTGGCAATCCCCGGCACGAAGATCGAGGCGGCGAACGAGGGCAGGAAGAAGAACAACCCCGCAATCGCGCTGATGGTATCGCGGTTGCTGCCGATCAGCCCGGTGGCCTGTGTCCAGGCCTTGCCCATATCGAGCTTGCGCAGTTGCATTGCGGATCCCTTTCATCGCGCTGGCGGCGCGCACACGCAATCGCCTCTTGATCTCAGGCTTCAATGCCCCCACCGCTGCGCCATGGCAAGCACTGCTCCGGCCGAGGGCCAAGCATTTCCAATCGAATGGCGGCGCGAAAGCGCGCCTGTCCCCTATAGCGCGGCATTGGCGGCGATGGAGGCGCGCAACGCAGCCGTCCATGCGGGCGAGGCGGCCGAGCTGGTGTGGCTGCTCGAACACCCGCCGGTCTATACCGCCGGGACCAGCGCCGACCCTGCCGAATTGGTCGATCCGCGCTTCGAGGTGGTCGAGGCCGGGCGGGGCGGGCGCTATACCTATCACGGGCCGGGCCAGCGGATCGGCTATCTGGTGCTGGACCTCGCGAACCGCGGCAAGGACGTGCGCTGCTTCGTCCACGCGATCGAAGGCTGGGTGATCGCCACGCTGGCGCGCTTCGGGGTGGAAAGCTGGCGTGCTGAAGGGCGCGTGGGCATCTGGACGCGGGATATTGACGGTAGCGAGGCCAAGATCGGTGCCATCGGCGTGCGCGTGCGGCGCTGGGTTACGATGCACGGCTTTTCGGTGAACCTCGATCCTGACCTCACGCATTTCGGCGGGATCGTGCCATGCGGCATAGCGGAATACGGCGTCACCAGCCTTGCGAAGCTGGGCCTGACAGTTTCCGCGCAGGAGTGGGACGCCGCGCTGATTGCCACGAGCGATGATTTCCTTGACGCATTGGATTCGGCCGCGAAAAGAGCGTGCCGATGACGCGCGCCGCCCTTCTTGCCCTTTGCCTTGCCCTTGCCCTTGCCGCCTGCGGCGATCAGGCTGCAGCGCCGACCGAGGAAGGTGGTGCCGCTTCGGGCGAAGTGCTCGCCGGTTCGGTCAGCGATGCGATGATCCCGCTGGAGCAACTGGATTCGCAGGCCCCGCTCGCGCCGCGTCAGGTCGCGCCTGAAGGCGGTGTCGATGCCGAACAGCCAGAAGTAACGCCGGTTCCGGGCATTGACGAGGCCGCGCCAAGCGAAGGGGCCGGAGCAGCTCCCGCCGCCCCGACCCCCGATCAGCCTCAGCTGTAAGCCCGGTTTACTCTGCAGCCTGCGCTTGTTCCTCGGCCAGCGTCGGGTAATCGACATAGCCTTCGGGGATCGGGAAATACCAGCTCTTCGGCACGTCCTTGTTCGGGTTCCAGTGCGCGCCCGCCGCGATCCGCTTGTCGAGGTCGGGGTTGGAGATATAGGGGCGGCCAAAGCTCACCGCATCGCACTTGCCGCTGGTCACATCGGCCACGGCTTCTTCCGCCGTATAGTCCGAATTGAGGATCAGCACGCCGGTGTAGATCTGGCGGATCAGCGGGCTTTGCTTGGGCACGTCGGTCTGGCCGAAGGTGCCGTCCGGCCCGGGTTCGCGCAGTTCGACAAAGGCAAGGCCGAGTTCTTCGCACACCTTGGCCGCCGCGCCGAAGGTCGCTGCCGGGTTGCTGTCATCGGTGCCCTGCGAATCGCCATTGGGGGAGAGGCGGATTCCGACGCGGTCCGCGCCCCACACATCGATCAGCGCCTCGAGCACTTCGCGCATGAAGCGGGTGCGGTTCTCGGGGGTGCCGCCATATTCGTCGGTGCGCAGATTGGTGCCATCGCGCAGGAACTGGTCGACAAGGTAGCCATTGGCGCTGTGGAGCTGCACCCCGTCAAAGCCCGCCTTTTTGGCGTTTTCGGCGGCGCGTCGGTAGTCGCCGATGGTGCGCTTGATGTCCTCATGGGTCATCGCACGTGCCTGGGCATAGGGCGACTTGCCGGTGGGCGTGTGGGCTTCGCCCGGCGCGGTCGTGGCGCTGGCCGAGAAGGGCGGCTGGCCATCGAGGAACACGGGGTGGACGATGCGGCCCATGTGCCACAGCTGCATGACGATCAGGCCGCCTTCCTCGTGCACGGCCTTGGTGGTGGCCTTCCACGCTTCGGTCTGCTCGTCGCTCCAGATGCCGGGCGCCGACGGCCAGCCAAGGCCTTCGCGGCTGATGCCGGTCGCTTCGGTCAGGATCATGCCCGCGCCTGCGCGCTGGCGGTAATAGGTCGCCATCAATTCGTTGGGGGTGAACATCGGCTCGGCCGCGCGCCCGCGGGTGAGGGGGGCCATGTGGATGCGGTTCTTGGCATGGAGCGCGCCCATCTGGAGTGGCTGGAAAAGTGCGTCGTGCATCGGGAAAAACCTCCTGTTGGTCTGTCTTTGGGTTAGGCACTTGGCGAGGCAGTGGCTAGGGCGCAAGCATGGAAAATGAGGGTGTGACCCAAGAAGAAGTTGTTGCTGCCGCCCCTCAGGCCGGCGCACGCCCTGCGGCGTGGCTGCTGCTGTTGGCGCTGTTCGGCGGCAATGTTGCGCTCGCCATCGGACCATGGTTCGTGCGGCTTGCCGATACCGGCCCCGTCGCGGCAGGATTCTGGCGGCTGTTTCTGGCGCTGCCTTTCATGGTGCTGCTCGCCCGGGCGAACGGCCAGCGATTGGGCGGGATGGGCACGAAAACCCTCGCGCTGGTGGCGCTGGGAGCGGTGACCTTCGCACTGGATCTTGCGAGCTGGCACATCGGGATCGAGATGACGCGGATCGGCAATGCGACGCTGTTCGGCAACGCCGGATCGATCGTGCTGCTGTTCTGGGGCTTCCTCGTCGCGCGCACGCTGCCCGGGCGGCTGGAGTGGCTGGCGATCATCTTCGCGCTTGCGGGCGCGGCAATCCTGATGGGCCGCTCTCTGGAAATTTCGAACGAAACCCTGATCGGCGACCTGTTCTCGGTGGCGGCGGGGCTGCTCTATGCGGTCTATCTGCTCACCCTTCAGGGCGCGCGCGGGCAGTTCGGATCGTGGAGCCTGCTGGTGTGGGTGAGCATCTTCGGTGCGCCGGTGCTGCTGGCGATTGCATTGGCGCTGGGCGAGCCGGTGTGGCCGCAGGCGTGGGGGCCGGTCGTCGGACTGTTCGTGCTCAGCCAGCTGATCGGGCAGGGACTGATGGTCTTCGCGCTGCGATACTTCCCGCCGCTGGTGGTGGGATTGGCGCTGCTGACCCAGCCCGCGGTCGCCTCGATCTACGGTTGGCTCGCGTTCGGCGAGGTGCTGTCGGGGATGGACATTGTCGGGATGGTGCTGGTGGGCGCGGCGCTGGCGGTGTCGCGGGCGAAGGCCACCTAGCCTATCCCGTCACCCCAAAGAAAGCCGGGGTGACGGATGCGAGATCAATCTCCGCTGAAATGCACCTTCCCCAGGTCGCCCATGCCGACAGTCCCGCTTGCCATTTCCAGCATCCGGTCGAGGCTGCGCTTGGCTTTCAGGCGGATGCCTTCCTCGATTTCGATCTGCGGCTGCAAATCGCGCAGGGCCACATACAGCTTTTCCATCGTGTTCAGCGCCATGTAGGGGCAGATGTTGCACGAGCAGTTGCCGTCAGCCCCCGGCGCGCCGATGAAGGTCTTGTTCGGCAGCGCCTTTTGCATCTGGTGGATGATGTGCGGTTCGGTTGCGACGATCAGGGTGTCGCCGGTGAACTCGCTTGCAAACTTGAGGATGCCGCTGGTCGAGCCGACGTAATCGGCGTGGTCAATGATCGTGGGCGGGCATTCCGGGTGCGCGGCGATGGGCGCGTCGGGGTGCTTTTCCTTCAGCTTCAGCAGTTCCGTTTCCGAGAACGCCTCGTGGACGATGCACACGCCGGGCCATAGCAGCATTTCGCGGTTGAACTTGCGGCTGAGGTAGCCGCCAAGGTGCCGGTCGGGGCCGAAGATGATCTTCTGCTCGGGCGGGATCTGGGCGAGGATCGTCTCGGCGCTGGAGCTGGTCACGATCACATCGGACAGCGCCTTCACCTCGGTCGAGCAGTTGATGTAGGTCAGCGCGATGTGATCGGGGTGGGCTTCGCGAAAGGCGCGGAACTTCTCGGGCGGGCAGCTGTCTTCAAGGCTGCATCCGGCGTCCATGTCGGGCAGGATCACGGTCTTGTGGGGGCTGAGGATCTTGGCGGTGTCGGCCATGAACTTGACCCCGCAAAAGGCGATCACGTCCGCGTCCGTGGCGGCAGCCTTGCGCGACAATTCGAGGCTGTCGCCCACAAAGTCGGCGATGTCCTGAATGTCCGGCGTCTGGTAATAATGCGCGAGGATCACCGCGTTACGTTCTTTGCGCAAACGGTCGATCTCGGCCAGCAGATCGGCGCCGGCGGGGTTGCGGGTCAGCAGGCTCATCGGTCGGTCAGTCCCCGTTGGAGTGGTTGCAGGCGATATAGGGAAGGGGGCGGGATTACGCCACCCGCCACACCTCATCGCCCTTTGCGCCTTCGCGCACGGCGGCTCCACGCTTTTCCAGGTCGAGCAGATGCGCGGTCACGCTCATCTCGGCCGCCCCGATCAGGCGCGGGTCGAGACCCTTGTACATATCGGGGATGAAACCGCTGGCAGGGCGCGGGCGTTCACCCAGCAGGCGCAGGATCTGGTTTTCGCGCTGGCGGCGGTGGCCGATCATGCCGCGCACCAGCTGGCGGGGCTTCTCGATCGCGGCGCCGTGGGCCGAGTGGTAACGCACGTCATCGCGCGCCATCAGCTTCTCAAGGCTCGCCATGTAATCGCCCATGTCACCATCAGGCGGGATGACGACGCTGGTCGACCAGCCCATCACATGATCGCCGGTGAACAGGGCGCCGCTTTCTTCCAGTGCGAAGCACAGGTGGTTTGAAGTATGCCCGGGCGTGGCCACGGCCGTCAGCGTCCAGCCGGTGCCGCGCATCGCTTCGCCGTCCACCAGCACGCGGTCCGGGGCATAGGTGGTATCAAATGCCTCGTCAGAGCGCGGGCCTGCGACTTGCAGCACCAGCGGCGCGCAGCCGACGATCGGCGCTCCGGTTTGCGCGGCCAGGGGCGCAGCAGCGGGGGAATGGTCGCGGTGCGTGTGGGTGCACATGATCGCGACGATCCGGCGTCCCGCCACGGCCGCCATGATCGCGGCGATGTGGTCGGGCTCGTTCGGGCCGGGGTCGATCACCGCGCAGTCCGGCCCATCGGGAACACCCACGACATAGGTTTGGGTGCCGGTGAAGGTGTAGGGCGACGGATTGGGCGCCAGCACGCGGCGGACCAGCGGCTCGACATCTTCGGCAAGGCCCGTGGGCCAGGGCTGGGGAGGGATCGTGACCATGGCCTTGCATATGGCGAGCGCCGTGGCAGATGTCACGCCGGAGAGAGGGATATCCGATGGCTGACTATATTCTCGTCCTTGACGAAGGCACCACATCCACCCGCGCGATGCTGTTCGCCAGCGACGGAGTGCTGGTGGCATCGGCGCAGGAGCCGATCACCCAGCATTACCCGCAATCGGGCTGGGTCGAGCACGATCCGCGCGAAATCTGGGACAAGACCCTCGCCTGTGCACAAGGCCTGATCCCCAAGGCGGGCGGGGCGGCGATGATCGCCTGCATCGGCATCACCAACCAGCGCGAGACCGTGGTGGCATGGGACCGTACGACCGGTGAACCGCTCACCAACGCCATCGTCTGGCAGGACCGCCGCACCGAGCCTTTCTGCGCCGCCTTGCGCGATGCGGGCCACGAGGCCGGGGTGCAGGAGCGCACCGGCCTGCTGCTCGACCCCTATTTCTCCGGCACCAAGATGCGCTGGATGCTGGACAATGTGCCCGAGGTGCGCGCGGCGGCAGATCGGGGCACGCTGGCGTTCGGCACGGTCGAAAGCTGGCTGGTGTTCAAACTCACCGGCGGGGCGGCGCACATCACTGACGCTTCCAATGCCAGTCGCACGCTGCTGATGGGGCTGGAAGACGCGCAGTTCGACGATGGTTTGTGCGATCTGCTGGGCGTGCCCTTGGCTGCGCTTCCGGGCGTGGTTGACATGGCGGGGCCGCTGGCGATGACCGCGCCCGATCTGTTCGGCCGCGCCATCCCGATCACGGGACTTGCGGGCGATCAGCAGGCGGCGACCATCGGGCAGGGCTGCCTCGCGCCCGGCCAGACCAAGGCGACATATGGCACCGGGGCCTTCGTGCTGACCTGTCAGGGCAGCCGCATCCCGCGCTCGACCAACCGCCTGCTCGGCACGGTGCTGACCCAGATCGAAGGGCAGCGCACCTATGCCATCGAAGGCTCGGTGTTCGTCGCGGGGAGCCTTGTGCAATGGCTCAGGGATTCGCTCGGGATCGTCGAGGTTGCCTCAGAGACCGAGGCCTTGGCGCGCTCGATCCCGGATAGCGGCGGAGTGGTGATTGTGCCGGCCTTGTCGGGCCTTGGCGCGCCCCACTGGCAGGCCGATGCGCGCGGGGTGATCGCGGGGCTCTCGTTCTCGAGCGGCAAGGCGCAGCTTGCGCGCGCCGCGCTGGAGGCGATGGCGCACCAGACGCATGACCTGTGCGCCGCCTACACCGCCGACGGGGCGCCGTGGCGGACCCTGCGGATCGACGGCGGCATGTCCGCCAATGACTGGATGGCGCAGGATCTGGCCGATATGCTCGGCATCCCGGTGGAACGGCCCGGCTTTGTCGAAACGACGGCGCTGGGTGCTGCAATGCTGGCGGCGAGCGGGGTGGGGATGTACCCCGATCTGGGCGCCGCAGCACAAGCGATGCGCGGGCGGCTCAGCCAGTTCGAACCGGCGATGGCGGCCGAGGTGCGCGATGCGCGGCTGGCAGCGTGGCGCAAGGCGTTGGCGGCAGCTTAACGCGCTGCGCCACCGCAAGTGGCTGCCTAACCAAACCTACCCAATTCCCGTCCGATGCGGTCCTGAAAGGCGCGGGCGGGGGAGGTTGTCTCGAAATTCTGGCGCCATGCCTCGTCCAGCCGGGCGATGCGCTGGTGCAGCCTTTGGGTATCCGCGATCAGTTCGCGGGTTTCTGGTTCGAGCAGGGCAAGCTGGCCTGCATCCGACGCGCGGTCCGGCGGCAGCGCGCCGTGGAGGCGCATCTGGTTTTCACTGAGTTCGCCCGAGAACAGCGCCCGCTGGTTCAGCAGCCACGCCAGCACGTGCATCATCCGCGTGGTGGTCTTCAGCCCTTCGGTCGATAGCGCGAGACGCACAAAGGCATCTTCCCCTGCCATCGGCTCGCGCGTGCCGGCGGCGAACACCGCGCGCACGTCATCGGCGAGGATCAGGGCCTCGGTGTAGAGCGCCTCGATGATCGGGCGCGAAAGATTGTCGCTGCGAGCCATGGAGCGGCAGACTACGCCTGCGCGCGCCGCCCGGCCATATTGCTATGGTTACTTTCCAAGCAATTTTCGCATCCGTCCCTTCCGGGAACAGAATTGACGATCCGCTAACCATGGCCCCCGCGATGTTTCACGTGAAGCACCTGCGGGGCGCGTCTGGAGGGGGGCTAACCGGGGTCTAACCGGAGTCTGGAGGGGGTCTAACCCCGGTCTGACCGCGCCTGAACCGGTGCCAGCCGCGATGCAGCGCAAGGCAGGGCTTATGCAATGATATCGGGCAGCAGCGTATCTTCGATGATCGCGATCTGGTCCTTCAGGCGCAGCTTGCGCTTCTTCAGCCGCGCGATCTGGAGCATATCGGCTGACACACTGCCGCGCGCCGCCTCGGTCAGGGCGGCGATTGCGGCATCAAGGTCACGATGCTCGGTCTTGAGCAATTCGAGATTTTTCCTGAGCTCCTGCTCCGTCATCCCTTGGCCCTGATCCCTTTAAAGCCGGCACGCTGGCCGATGCGGCCCTGCCGCCCCAATGCAACCGGGCGCTACGCGTTCCCGCGGTGATTTGGTAGATGGCTTGCGCAACATTTGCACGCTCCTGCGCCCGGCCCCCAAACCCGCGTGCCGCCACGGCCCGCCGCACACTGCTACGGATGTATCGCTTAAGGAATGATCAGGGCTTTGCTTCTTAGGCTTGGTGTGGTTCTTTCGAACCTGCGGCCCGGCCGCATTTTGCGCCGAGTCGCCTGCCCGGGGGCATCCCCCCGCTTAGACAGGAGAACGCCTTATGGCATCGACCGCAGTGTCTTCCCACCTCAACGCCCTCCAGACCAAGCATGCCGGTATCGAAGCCCGCATCCGCGACGAAATGGCCCGGCCTGTGCCCGACACCGCGACGATCCAGTCTCTCAAGAAGCAGAAGCTGCGATTGAAAGAGGAAATCTCCGGCGCCTGACGCCGGCTCGCATGCAGGGGCGGGGCGGCAGTAGCCACCTTAGGCAAATGCCCCTTTTGCATTTGCCGCGCGGACGGAATACACCCTTCAAGGTATGACCGCTGCCGCAGCCGCCCGCCAGATCCTGACCCGCCTGACCGAGGTGATGGCTTCGCGCATGCACGCGCAGGCCAAACTCGATCAGGTGGTCGAGATTATCGGCGAATGCCTCTCGAGCGAGGTCTGTTCGATCTACCTGCTGCGCGAAGGGATGCTTGAACTCTTCGCCACCCGCGGCCTTAACCAAAGCGCGGTGCACGTCACCCGCATGGCCATTGGCGAAGGGCTGACCGGCGCGATTGCGCAGAAGGTCGAAACGCTCAATCTCGCCGAGGCCAAGGCCCACCCCGATTTCCAGTATCGCCCCGAAACGGGTGAGGAAAAGTTCCACTCCTTCGCCGGCGTCCCGATCGTCTACCGCGAACGCGCGGTGGGCGTGCTTTGCGTCCAGCATGTCGAGCCGCGCCGTTATGAAGAGGTGGAGATCGAGGCGCTCCAGACCACCGCGATGGTGCTGTCCGAACTGATCGCCAATGCCGAACTGGTGGACGAGGAACAGGCGCTGGGCCTGACCGCCGAACAGACCGGGCCGCAGACGCTGACCGGGCTTACGCTGGTCAAGGGGCTGGGCGCGGGCGTTGCCGTCTATCACCAGCCGCGCGTCGAGATCACGCAGGTCATGGCCGAGGATACCGAGGCCGAGCGTCAGCGCGTCTACCGCGCCTTTGACCGGATGCGCGAGCAGATCGACACGCTCGCCAGTCAGGCCGAATTCGGCGCGGGCGGCGAGCACGAGGAGGTGCTCGAAACCTACAAGATGTTCGCCTACGACGAAGGATGGTCGCGGCGCATCAACGAGGCAATCGACTCTGGCCTCACCGCGGAAGCCGCGATCGAGCGCGTGCAGCAGCACACCCGGATGCGGATGCGCGAAATTGACGATGCGCTGCTGGCTGACCGGATGCACGATCTGGAGGATCTGGCGAACCGGCTGCTCCGGATCGTTGCCGGGCAGGTCGGCACCGCCGCCTCGCAAGGCCTGCGCAAAGACGCGATCCTGATCGCGCGCAATCTCGGCCCGGCTGAATTGCTGGAGTACGACAAGCGCCGGTTGAAGGGCGTGATCCTTGAGGAAGGATCGCTCACCGCCCACGTGGTGATCGTGGCGCGGGCGATGAATGTGCCGGTTATCGGCCGCACCAAAGGCGTGCGCACCACAATCCGCGAAGGCGATGAAATCCTGCTCGATGCGAGTGCAGGCAGCGCGATCGTGCGCCCTCTGCCGCAGGTGGCCGATGCCTTCCAGGCGCGCTTTGCCAAAAGCCGCGAAAAGCAGGCGGCCTATGCATCGCTCAGGGATGTCGAGCCGTTCACCCGCTGCGGCACCCGCATTCAGGTGATGATGAACGCCGGCCTGCGCGATGATATGAGCGCGCTGGCAATGACCGGCGCGGACGGGGTGGGGCTGTTCCGCACCGAGTTCCAGTTCCTCGTATCGGCCACCTTGCCCCAGCGCGAGCGCCAGACGCGGCTTTACCGCGATGTGCTGGATGCTGCTGGCGACAAGCCGGTTATCTTCCGCACGGTCGATATCGGCGGCGACAAGTCGGTGCCCTATCTCGCGTCAGAGATCGCCGCGCAGGATGAAAACCCGGCGATGGGCTGGCGCGCGCTGCGGCTGGCGCTGGAACGCGAAGGCCTGATGAAGATCCAGGCGCGCGCCTTGCTGGAAGCGGCTGCGGGCCGATCACTTTACGTGATGTTCCCGATGGTGTCTGAACCATGGGAGTTCGATGCCGCCAAGGCAGTGTTCGACGAACAGCTGGCCTTCCTGCGCGCACAGAAGAAGCTGCTGCCCGAACGCGTCAATTTCGGCGCGATGCTGGAAGTGCCTGCGCTGGCCGAAGTGCTGGATATGCTGCTGCCGCGGCTCAGCTTCCTGTCGATCGGGACCAATGATCTGACGCAGTTCCTGTTCGCGGCTGACCGGGCCAACCCCAAGCTGGCCGAACGATACGACTGGCTCAGCCCCTCCATCCTGCGGTTCCTCAAACGCGTGATGCAATCGAGCATCGGCTCGGGCGTGGACATCGGCGTGTGCGGGGAAATGGGCGGGCGACGGCTTGAGGCGCTCGCGCTGCTGGGCATCGGCTATCGCCGCCTCTCGATCACGCCCGCCGCTGTCGGGCCGATCAAGGAACTGGTGCGCAAGGTCGATCTGGCCGAACTGACCGCGGCGATGAACGGCTGGCTGCTCAGCCCGCAGCGATCCCTGCGTGAGGAACTGTCAGCCTGGGCCGCGGCGCGCGATATCGAACATGATTAAGGCAAGGTTGCGGAGAAGCGTGGCGCGAGCGCGCCGATACGCTATCTGGCGGCTTGACAGGATGCCCCGCACAGGGTGAGTCCGCGTTCAAGGGTAATTCACCCTCACACATGCAATTGACGCCTCGCAAAAGAAGGCGCGGGACCGGGTCATGGATAGCGAAGATCAAAGCAGCGCAGACACTGCGTCCGCATCGGGCACTGCTGCAGCTGGGGCAGGGACCGGAGTCGGGGCCAGCCTGCGCGCCGCGCGCGAGGCGAAGCGGGTGGACCTTGCGCATATCGCCGCTGAAACCCGCATTCCGCTCCGCCATCTCGAAGCAATCGAAGCGGGCAATTTCGAAAGCCTTCCCAGCCGCGCCTATGCGATCGGCTTCACCCGCACCTATGCCAAGGCGCTGGGGATGGATGGCGTGGCGATTGTCGATGCGGTGCGGCTGGAGCTTGCCGACGGGTCGATGCGCCGCACGATGCCTTCTTCCGACATGGAACCGGGCGATCCGGCGCGCCTGCCATCCTCCGGGCTGGCTTGGGCGGCAGCGGGCGCGGTTGTGATCCTCGCCATCGGGATATTCGCATTTTACAACAGCTATTTCGGCGCGGGGACGGTGCCGGGATCGCTGCTCTCGCCCGAGCCTGCTGCCAGCGCGAGTGCCGCTGCGCCAGCCCCTGCGGCTGCGCCCACAGTGGCTGCCAGCGGGCCGGTGGTGTTCACGGCGCTTGAAGACGGGATCTGGGTGCGCCTCTACGAAGAAGGCGGCGAGCGCCTGACCGAGCGCGTGCTGAAGGTGGGCGAGACGCTGGAAGTGCCGGTCTCGGCGCGCGATCCGCGGATCAACACGGGGCGCCCCGATGCCTTGTCGGTGACGATTGGCGGGCAGGCGGCGGCCAAGCTGTCGGACCGGCCGGTGACGATTTCGGGTGTGGCGGTCTCGGCTGCTGCTCTGGCTGCGCGCGGGACAGTAACGCCGGTTGCCGAAGCGACTGCGGGCGCTGCTGCCGGCGGGGCGACGAGCGCAGCGCGCACCGTGCCGCTCAGCGCGCGGCGGCGCGTTACGGCACCGAATGCCGCGCCGGCGGGCGATACTCCCGCGCCCGCGCCTGCAAGTGATGCGGCTCCGGCCCCCGAAGCGGCACCTGCGCCAGGGCGTTAACCCTTTTCCCGTTGATTATCGGGCCTGCTACTCTCGACTTGCGCGGCGCATCGCGGCAGGGGTTCGGGACATGTTCATGTACGGCGCGCCACCGGTGTGCCTGCCATTTGCGAGGGAGCCTGACGCGCTATGACCACCCGCCTGAAAGCCATCTCTCTGCGCCTCGCCGGAGCCGCGCTGATGGGAGCGAGCGTGGCGAGCCTTGCTGTCGTCGCTGTGCCCGCCGCCGCGCAGGGCAGTGCCGACGAGGCACGGCTGCGCAAGCTTGAAGCCGAGGTGCGGGCGCTCCAGCGCAAGGTCTTCCCCGGCGGGGATGGCAAGTTCTTCGAACCGCAGATCACCTCCGGCGCGCAAAGCCCGGCGAATGCCCCGGCAACCGGCACCGTGGCCGCCCCTGCGGCTGGCGCGGTGACCGATATCCTCGTCCGGATCGATGCGCTGGAGCGCCAGCTTCAGGCGCTTACCGCCCGCTCGGAGGAGCAGGCCAATGCCATGGCGCAGCTCGAAATGCGGCTGGCCGCGCTCGAAACCACGGCCAATGCGCCGATCGTGACGGGGGGCGACGCGCCAGCGCCAGCGCCAGCACTCCAGTCCGCGCCGGTTTTGGCCGCCGCCACTCCCGCTGCCACCCCGGCCGCAAGTACCCCCGCCCCGCGTCCGCCGGTGCAAACCGCGCCTGCGCCCGCCACCACCGCAGCCGCCTCGCCCAGCGCGACGCGCCTTGCAGCGGTGCAGGCGATCGCCAAGCCGCAGACCGCCGATGCAGGGGATGACGAATATTCCTACGGCTTCCGCCTGTGGAGCGCCGGGTTCTTCCCCGAAGCCCGCCAACAGCTCACCCGATATGTCGAGCAATACCCCAGCCACACGCGCATCAGCTTCGGGCGCAATCTGCTCGGCCGGGCCTTCCTTGACGACAAGATGCCGGGCGAGGCGGCCAAGTGGTTCCTCAAGAACTATCAGGCCAACAAGGCCGGCGAGCGCGCGCCTGACAGCCTGCTCTATCTCGGCGCTTCGATGGTCGCCATGAATGACACCAAGCGCGCGTGCATCGCGCTCGCCGAATTTGCCGAAACCTATCCGCTGATCGCCGCCGGACGCCTCGCGACGGATTATCAGGCCACCCGCGCGAAGGTGAAGTGCAGCTAACACAGCCTGCCGTGCGCTTCGCTGCCGATCTGGCGGCGTTGTGGCCCGAGGATGAGCGCGAGGGGCCGCTGGGTCTGGCGGTGTCGGGCGGGCCCGATAGCCTCGCGCTGCTGTTGCTGGCCGCCGAGGCGCTTCCCGGCGAGATCGCCGTTTGCAGCATCGATCACGGATTGCGCCCGCAAGCGGCTGGCGAGGTCGCGCTCGTCGGGCGGATTGCGGCGTCGCTGAACATTCCCTTCACGCCGATCACGGTCAGGCTTGCCCCCGGCAATTTGCAGGCCGAAGCGCGCGCCGCGCGTTATGCCGCGCTGGCGCGCTGGGCGGACGGGGCCGGGCTGGGCGCGGTCGCCACCGCGCATCACGCCGATGATCAGGCCGAAACCCTGCTGATGCGCCTCAATCGGGGGAGCGGGCTGGCGGGTCTGGCCGGGGTGCGTCCGCGCACGCGCATCGAAGGGAGCGAGGTCACGCTGCTGCGCCCGCTGCTCGGCTGGCGCAAGGCGGAACTGGCCGCTGTGGTCGCCGCCGCCGGGATCACCCCTGCCGAGGATCCATCGAACACCAGCCCTGCCTTTGACCGCGCCCGGATGCGCGCCAATCTTGCCGCTGCGGACTGGCTTGACCCCGTCCAGCTCGCCGCCAGCGCCGCGCATCTGGCTGAAGGCTGGCAGGCGCTGGAATGGTACGCCGAGCTTGACTGGCACGAGATGGTGATGCGCGAAGCAAGTGACAGCGGCGCGCCGGGCTTCAGCTATTGCGCCAATGTGCCGCGCGTGATCGCGATCGAGACGATCTTGCGCATTATCCGCGAACTCGGCGGCCATGCCACCCGAAGCGAAGCGGCGCGCGCGTGGGACCGGCTTTGGGCGGGCGAAAACGCCTCATTGGGGGGCGTGCTGGCGGTACCGGGAGTGGAGAAGGTCGAAAAGGTCGGCGTGATGATGCGCGTCTGGCGCTTCCGGCCGGAACCTGCGCGGGGCAACCTGAATTAACCTTCCCCACCCCGGACTTGATCCGGGGCCCCGCTGCCTCCCTGTTGCGAGGACGAAAGCGGGGCCCCGGGTCAGGCCCGGGGCGGGGAGGGACTTGTTACCTAAAGAATCTTGTCGCCCACACCCACCATCTTGCCGCGGGTGATGATCACCTTGTCCCCGCGCTTGGCAGCGGCGAACAGCTTGGCGGCGAAATCGTCGGGCACGCCGATGCAGCCGTGCGAGGCATAGCCGTTCATGACCGGCGAGCCGTGGATCGCAATCCCGTCCCATGTCAGCCGCAGAGTGAAGGGCATGGGCGCATTCTTGTATTTCTCGGAGACGTTGTTGCGCTCCTTGGTGAGGATCGGGAACGTGCCCAGCGGCGTGGGGTGTTCCTGCGTGCCGACCAGAACCACCGACGTGCCGATTTCGTGCCCGTCGCGGAAGGCGCTGATGACGCGCGCCTGGAGGTCGACGGTAATGACCAGTTGGCCGGCAGCTGGCGCGGCGCTTTCGTCCCAGAACCAGTCGCCATAGCGGATCGTGCCTTCGATCGGCAGGATCGACTTGATCACAAAATTGCTGCTGCTGGCGGCCACTGCCGGCGCTGCTGGTTTGGGGGCTGGCTTAGGAGCGGGTGCTGGTGTGGTAGCGGCAGGCGCGCGGGCGGGGAGCGCCTGCACGACCGGCTGCGAAATCATCCGCACCGCCGGGCCGCGCGGTGCTTCCGGCTCGGCGGTGGAAACTGCCACGGGCACCGCGACGGGGGCGATAACGGGGGCGGGTGCCTTGGCCGCAACACCGGCCCCAACGAGCGGCGGAAGACCGGCATAGACCGCCCCGGCATCGTCGTCCGCGGGGATCTGGCTATCGGGATCGATTTCCTCGAAAGTTCCCGCAGCACGCGCCGCGACCGCTTCGGCGGCATTGGCCGCGCGGTCGGTGCTTGACGTTCCGATTGACTGGGCGCCGGAGGACTGGGCAAAGGCCGCAACCTGCAACAGGGCAACGGCGACGAGGAAGGCGAGGATACGGATCATGCGCAGCAATATGCCGCGTTAGCTGCCGGCTTTCCAGTGATTAACCGCGCCGCGTCCCTTGCGGGGACGGGCAGGGGTCAGGGGTTAACGCGGGAGAACTTAACCCGGCTGCTGAACAATGATCGCAGATGGGCCAGCATGCTCGGCGGCATAATCGGCTTCCGCGCTCCGCATCCGGCTGATGCCTGCGGCGATCATCTGCCTCGCCTTGACTTGATCGGCTGCGGCCCGGGCAATCTTCTTGTTGGCATCGGCAATTCGATCGGCACTTTTGGCGCTCAGCTTTCTGCCATCACGGACGATCTTGTATCCGGCCGACCATTCATCGCCATAATGGGTGATCTGGCCGCCGCGCTCGGTCAGGCGCTGGCCCGTATTCATGGACGCTCCTCCCGATCCGACGCAGCCGGAAAGCCCGATGGTGAGCGCAGCAAAAGCTGAAATCTGAAAATACTTCTTCATGAAACTACCTGTCTCCCGCCAAGAAAAATTAACTGGCGGACCGGAATTCAACTAAAAAGCTGAATGCCGATGATATTGCGAGACCCTGAGTCAAGTCACATGGCAGTAATCACCGTTTTTGCAATCGAAGTTCGTGCCGTAGTGAGAACGAAAAAAATCAATCCTGATATGTAAGATTTAATTTGCGACAATCACGCCGAAGAGATCGTGCGCGTCGGCATCCTCGATGGTGGCTTGCACGATGTCGCCGGGCTGAAGGCTGCCGGGGACGTTGCGCAGATAAACCGCCCCGTCGATCTCCGGCGCGTCGGCCTGGCTGCGGGCCGTGGCACCGATATCGCCATCCTCGTCCGGTTCGCCCACTTCGTCGATGATGACGGGGAGCGTGCGGCCGACCTTGGCTGCGAGCTTGGCGGCGCTGATCCGCTCGGTCACTTCCATGATCCGGGCATAGCGTTCTTCCTTCACCTCCTCCGGCACGTGATCGGGCAGGGCGTTGGCTGCGGCGCCTTCGACAGGTTCAAACCGGAACGCGCCGACGCGGTCCAATTGGGCTTCCTCCAGCCAATCGAGCAGATACTGGAAGTCCTCCTCCGTCTCGCCCGGGAAGCCGACCACGAAGGAGCTTCGGATGGCGATATCGGGGCAGATTTCGCGCCACGATTTCAGCCGTTCGAGCACCTTGGCCTCGTTGGCGGGGCGGCGCATCAGCTTCAGCACCTTGGGGCTGGCGTGCTGGAACGGGATGTCGAGATAGGGCGTCAGCAGCCCTTCGGCCATCAGCGGGATGACCTGATCGACATGGGGGTAAGGGTAGACGTAATGGAGCCGCACCCAAGGCGCATGGCCTTCAGGCGTGCGAAGCTGGCCGAGTTCGCGGGCCATGTCGGTCATGTGGGCGCGGACGTCACGGCCCTTCCACTGGCGGCTTTCGTGCCGGGTATCGACCCCGTAGGCGCTGGTGTCCTGGCTGATGATCAGCAGTTCCTTGGTCCCCGCCGCGACCAGCTTTTCGGCCTCGCGCAGCACCGCATCGATCCGGCGGCTGACCAGCTTCCCGCGCAGATCGGGGATGATGCAGAAGGCGCAGGAGTGATTGCAGCCCTCGGAAATCTTGAGGTAGCTGTAATGGCGCGGGGTCAGCTTGATGTCCGCCAAATCTCCAATTTGCGGGATCAGGTCGATGAACGGGCCTTGGCTGGGCGGGGCGTGGGTGTGCACCGCTTCCACCACCTGCTCATACTGGTGCGCCCCCGTCACCGCGAGCACCTGCGGGTGAGCGGCGCGGATCGCGTCGGCTTCTTCGCCCATGCAGCCGGTCACGATCACCCGGCCGTTTTCCGCGATGGCTTCGCCGATTGCGGCAAGGCTTTCCTCCTTGGCGCTGTCGAGGAAGCCGCAGGTGTTGACCAGCACCACGTCGGCGCCCGCATAATCCTCGGCGAAGGCATAGCCATCGGCGCGCAGGCGGGTGAGGATCCGCTCGGAATCGACCAGCGCCTTGGGGCAGCCGAGGCTGACCATCCCAATTTTCTTCTGGTCGGGGAGGATTGTGGGAGCTGAGGTCATAGCGGCGGCCCCCTACACTGTGTAGGCCGCGCGCGCTAGGCTTGACCGCAAGGGGGCCGCGCGGGCATGTCATGCGTATGATCGCAAAGCTCTTTACCGACCACCCGCGCAGCATCGGCGAAACCTATTCCGAGCACGCCCGCACCGCCTTCAGCTTCGGCTGGCGGATGGCGGTGGGCGGGCTTGCATGTATGGTGCACGCGATTGTGCCTGGTGTCTTCGTCAAGACCGCCAGCCGCACCGTGGTGCAGCTCGATGCCGAAATGCGCGGCCGCAAGCCCACCCCGGCCGAGGAAGAATTCGCCTACGTCATCTGAAAGCGCGCGCTCTACCCTGCGCCTCTGGCTTGGGGTATGGGGGCGCCATGCGGATCACGATCACCAAGGGGACGAGCGCCGATAGGGCAGCGGTGACCCGCGCGGATGGTTCATGCGCAAGCTTCGCCTTTCCCAAGAAGGGCCCCTATCCGCACGATGCCTTCCACTTCTTCGTCGAGCGTGAGCTGGGCATGGCTGCGGGTTTCTGGGGACTGGTCGCCAGCGGGATGTCGCCCGATGATGTGCAGGCGCTGGCGCTGGCTGGCGGCCATGCCAGTGCCAAGCGCGCCGGGCTTCCCGCCGCCGGGATCGTGGAACTGCTCCAGGCCGAGCGGCTGGTCGAATGTTTCGAGGCGGCTAGCTGGAGCGGCGGTGCAGATGATGCCGCGCTGATGGCGATGGCCGAGCCTGCATGGGCCGCCAGCCACGTGCCGCCGCCGCCCGGCGTGCCCGCGCAGCTAGGCGCGATCCGCGCCGGGCTTGACGATTTTCTCGATCAATGGCGCGCCTTGCCCGAAGGCGGGGCGCTCGGCCTCGAATGGCCGCAGACGGCAGGAGAACCGGCGTGAGTGACTTTGCCCTATGGCCCGTGCTGGCCGGAACCGCCGCGTTCTTCGCGACCGGGATGCTGTGGTACGGGGTGATCTTTGCAGGCCCGTGGCAGCGCGCTGCGGGGCTCACCAACAGCCAGCTTGCGGCGGGCAATCAGGGCGTGATCTTCGCGCTGGCCTTTGCCTTTGAAATGCTGATCGCGATGGTGCTGTGGCACCTTCTGGCCCGCACCGATCCGCCGCAATTCGTGGTGATGATGATGGCGGTGGGCTTTGCGCTGGGCGTGATGATCCCGGCGATCGGGATCAATTACCTGTTCCTCAGAAAGCCGCTCACGCTGTTCCTGATCGATGCCGGGCACTTCCTTGTCGGCATGGCGGCCATGGGGGGCGTGTTCGTCTGGTTCAGGAGCTAGCGGCGGCTTTCCGATGGAGCCGTGGGGACGATTTCGACCACCACATCGCCAGCCTGAAGCTGCTGGCATTCCTCTTCCCAGAACCCGATAGCGCGGCCGCTGCGATAGATGCGCAGGCCTGTGCCGCCGCTTTTCAGATCGGTGATCGGCTTGCCGCATTCGGCCTCGGTCACCACGCGTTCCACCAACTGCACCCGTCCTCCGACACTGGCGAGATCGGCGAGGTAATCGGCGATGTGCGCGCCCTTGACACTGCCGGCCAGCAGCAGCCCGGTGAAGCGCACCGGGTTGATCACGTTGTTGGCGCCCGCCTGCCGCGCCAGCAGCTCGTTATCTTCGGCGCGCACCACCACGCTGATCGGCACCTTGGGCGCGAGGTGGCGCACCGTCAGCACGATCAGGATCGAGGTATCGTCGCGCCCGGCTGACACCAGCACGCTCTGCGCCTCTGCAATGCGCACCGATTTCAGCGTTTCGTCCCGGGTCGCATCGCCCGCCATCACATTGACCCCGAGCCGTTCCGCTTCGGCAAGGCGATCTTCGGACGGGTCGATCACCACGATGCAGCGCGGATCGATCCCGCGTTCGATCAGCTCGCCCACGCTTTGTGATCCCGAGACGCCGTAGCCCAGCACCACCACGTGATCGGTCAGCTGTTCCTGAATGCGGGCCATGCGCCATTTCTCCCAGCTGCGCTTGATGACGAAATCGTAGGCCGCGCCCACGAAGATGAACAGCACGGCGATGCGCACCGGTGTGACGATCACCGCCTCGATCAGCCGCGCCCGGTCCGAGATTGGCGCAATATCGCCAAAGCCCGTGGTGGTGATGGAGATCATGGTGAAATAGACAACGTCGAGGAAGCTGATGACGCCGTCGTGCCCGTCCTTCAGCCCTTCGCGGTCCCACCAGTGGACTGCGATGACAAAGGCGATCAGCAGGAAGACAAGGCTGCTGCGCAGGCCGACATCGCCCCACACCGGAAGCCTGACTTGCCGGCGCAAGGGCTGCCATTTGTCCGCGCCGCGCGGACGGCGGCGAAACGGGTTACGGCCGGGTTCCTGCGCCACCCGCCTGCGCCCTGTCAGCCGGCGAACCGGTCGGCAAGGATGCCGATGGTCGAATAGTGGGTGAGGTCGAGCTGCAGGGGCGTCACGGCAACGAAGCCTTCCTCGACTGCTTCCAGATCCGTGCCGTGGTCCAACGTGTGCTCGATCTGGTCAAGCCCGAACCAGAAATAGCGATAGCCGCGCGGGTCGCGCCCTTCGACAATGGTGCCGCGCGAATAATCGTGGAAGCCTTGCCGGACGGCGCGGATGCCCTTCACCTCGTCAGCGGGGATCGCCGGGAAGTTGACGTTGATCAGCGTGCGGTCAGCCATCGGCGCATCGATCAGCTTTGCGAGGACCTTCGGCCCCCATTCCAGCGCCGCGCCGAAGGGAACCTCGTCGCCCATGCCTTCACGCGCATAGACCTGGCTGAAGGCGATCGAACGGATGCCGGCCAGCGCGCCTTCAATGGCGGCAGAGACGGTGCCGGAATAGGTGATGTCATCGGCCAGATTCGCGCCCCGGTTGACGCCGGACAGGATGATGTCGGGCGCGTCCGGCATGACCGTGCGCAGCGCCATCATCACGCTATCGGTGGGCGTGCCGCTGACCGCAAAGCGCCGCTCGCCATGCTGGTGCAGACGCACCGGGCGGGTCAGCGTGAGCGAGTGCCCCGCGCCCGATTGCTCTTCGGACGGCGCGCAGATCCAGATATCATCGGAGAACTGGCGCGCGATTTCCTCCAGCACCTTGAGGCCGGGGGCGTTGATGCCGTCGTCATTGGTGAGGAGGATGCGCATCAGCGGGCAGGTTCCAATCGGGTGATGCCGCCCATGTAGGGCAGCAATGCGTCAGGCACGGTCACGCTGCCATCGGCGTTCTGGTAATTCTCGATCACCGCCACCAGCGTGCGCCCGACCGCAAGGCCGGAGCCGTTGAGGGTGTGGACGAACTCGGTGCGCTTTTCGCCCGCCACGCGGAAACGGGTGTTCATGCGGCGGGCCTGGAAGTCGCCGGTGTTCGAACACGAACTGATTTCGCGATAGGCACCCTGTCCGGGCAGCCACACCTCAAGGTCATAGGTCTTGCGCGCGCCAAAGCCCATGTCGCCGGTGCACAGCAGCAGCTTGCGGTAGGGGAGGGCGAGGCGTTCGAGGATGGTCTCGGCCGCGCGGACCATGCGCTGGTGTTCGGCTTCCGATTCCTCGGGGCGCACGATGCTAACCAGTTCGCACTTTTCGAACTGGTGCTGGCGGATGAACCCGCGTGTGTCCCGCCCCGCCGCGCCGGCTTCCGAGCGGAAGCACAAGGTGAGCGCGGTGAGGCGCAGCGGCAAGGCGGCCTCGTCGAGCAATTCGCCCATGACGCTGGCGGTAAGGCTGACTTCGCTGGTGGGGATGAGCCAGCGCCCGTTGGTGGTGTTGAAGCTGTCCTCGGCAAACTTCGGCAGCTTGTCCGTGCCATACATGGCATCATCGCCCACCAGCACCGGCGGGTTGCACTCCGCATAGCCATGTTCGCTGGTCTGCACGTCGAGCATGAACTGACCGAGCGCCCGGTGCAGCCGCGCCATGTGCCCACGCAGGAACGTGAAGCGCGCGCCCGATAGCCGTGTGCCGGTTTCGAAATCCATGCCCAGCGCGGGCGCGATGTCGGCGTGTTCCTTCGCCACAAAATCGAATTCGCGCAGGCTGCCCCAGCGGCTGACTTCGACATTGTCCTCCTCGCCCGCGCCATCGGGCACATCGGCACCGGGGAGGTTGGGGATGATTTCCAGCGCGGACTTGAGCTGGCCTGCCAAATCCTCGGCGCGGGCTTCCATCGCGGGCATCGCGTCTTTCAGCGCGGCGACTTCGGCCTTGATTGCCTCGGCCCCGTCCTTGTCGCCCTTGGCCATGGCCGCGCCGATCAGCTTGCTGGCCTCGTTGCGGCGGCTTTGCGCGACCTGAACTTCGGTCACGGCGGCGCGGCGCGCTTCGTCGAGCGCGATCAGGCTGGCGCTTTGCGCGGGCAACCCGCGGCGGGCGAGCCCTGCGTCAAAGGCTTCGGAGTTTTCTCGGATCAGGCGGATATCGTGCATGGGCCGCGCTATGCCCGCTCGGCCGTGTCAAGAAAAGCCGCAATCGCCATGGAACTTTGCGCGCGCGCGGCGGGTTCGGTCTCTTGCAAGGAGACAGATGACATGATGCGTAAACTGATCGGTGCCGCCATCGGCGCGAGTGTGGCCAAGCGCCATCCGGCTGCGGGCGGCGTGACCGGCGCTGTGCTGGCGAGCGCGGTGCCCTTTGTGCTGACCCGGATGAGCCTGCCGGCGATGGTGGTGCTGGGCGCTGGCGGGTATGTCGCCAAACGCTGGCTCGACAAGCAACCCAAGGACGGAGCCAAGCGGCTCGCATTGCCCGCGCCGGTGCAGCGGCAACCCTAGACAAGAAGCAAGGGGCGGCGGTGGATAATCAGAGGCCGCCGCCCCCTGGGGGTGAGTTGGTTCAGAAGTTGACCTGTGCGGTCACGAACACGCGGCGCGGATCGCCGTAGAAGCCGGTCAGCGTGCCTTCGCGGCCCAGCGTCGAGGTGAAGGGTGCGCCGTTCACGCCGCCCGCCACGAAGTTGTAACCGGCCACGACATATTCCTTGTCGAACAGGTTCTTCCCGTGGAGGCCGATGGTGTAGTGCCCGTCGTCCGACGTGTAGACGATGCTTGCATCGACCAGCACGAAGCCATCCTGATCGAGGAACGGGTTGGGCACTTCGAACTGGCTCGCATCCGACCTGAGCGAGGCGTTGCCGATGAAATCGACGATCCCGCCCGCCATCGGCAAGCCAAGGTCGAAGCCCATGTGTGCGGTGACGTCCGGGGTGTTCTGGAACACGCGCTGATTGGCGACATCACGCCCGAAAGCGTCGATGAAGGTGTTGAACTTGGCATCCAGCACGCCCAGCGACCAGTTGACGGTGAAGCGGCTGCCGTCCCCTGCAAAGTCCTTGCCGACCAGCGCGTTGCCTTCAAATTCGATCCCGTTGACGTCGGCATCGGCAGCGTTGGAGGTGATGCCGATGAAGCTTTCGTTGATCCCGTCACCATTGGCATCAAAGCCGACCGAGCCGGGGATCTGCACGTCCTTGTACTGCGACATGAAGCCGGCGACGCTGATATTCAGGCGGTTGTCGAGCAGCGAGGCCTTCCAGCCGAGCTCGAAGCTATCGACCGTTTCCGGGTCGAAGGCCATGAAGTCGAACACCTCGTCCGCGGTGCAGGCCCCGCCGCGCGTATTGCGGCACGCGGTGGTCTGGCCGCGCGGGTCGAAGCCGCCGCCCTTGAAGCCTTGCGAGTAGGTGAAATAGACGTTGTTATCGGCATTGGGCTGCCAGCTGATCGAGGCGCGCGGATTGAAGTCCTTGAAGGTTGCGCTGCCGTTGAAGTTGCTGGTGGTGGCAGCGGCGACGCCGGTGCCGCCGAACAGGGGCGAGAAGCCGCCCAGGAAGGTGCGCCGCAGCACCTGGCTGGTGCGCTTGTCATTAGTGTATCGCCCGCCGACCGACACGCTGATCGTGTCGAACAGATCATAGGTGAAGTCGCCGAACACCGACCACGTCTTGGTGTTGACGTCACCCAGCGTCTGCGCGGCAAGGCCGTTGACTGTAGTGAACAGTGCCACGTCGAACGCGGTGAAGGCGTTGGCATCGAGGTAGTAGAAGCCCAGAACACCCGACAGATCGTCGCTTTCATAGAGCAGTTGCAGTTCCTGGCTGAACTGGTCGTTCTCGTAGATGCCGGGCACATCGAGGTCGCTCGCCGGAAGGCTGTCGAAATCGATCGGCGAAGTGGTCGAATCTTCACGGTAGCCGGTGATCGACTTGAGGGTGACAGTGTCGCTCACCGCAACCGCAATATTGAGCGCGCCGCCATAGGCCTCGACCTCCTGATCGATGATGTTGAGCCCGGCGCGGGTATCGAACACGTCATCCAGCACCGGCGCGCCGGTCACGAAGCTGCGCAGGAAGCGGTGGCCCTGGCGGGCTTCGGAATTGTCCTTGACGTAATCGCCCGAAAGCCGCGCGGTCACGATCCCGCTCTCGAATTCGATGGTGCCGCGCGCGGCCCACACGTCCTTGTTGTAGTTCTCGGTGCCAAGGTTGAGGTTCTGGCCGAAGCCGCCGCGCGACAGGCGGGCGCCGCTCGCGCCGATCTTGAAGCTGTCACCGATCGGGGTCGATGCGGTGACGATCAGATCGGCCTGATCGTAGGAACCATAGGTGCCCCGGACCTTGAGGCTGGTTTCATCGGGCAGCGATGCGGTGACATACTTGATCGCACCGCCAACCGTGTTGCGCCCGTAAAGCGTGCCCTGCGGCCCGCGCAGAACTTCGATCCGTTCGACCTCATAGACATCCAGCACCGCGGCCTGCGGGCGGTTGAGGTAGACGTCGTCGACATAAAGACCGACGCCCGCTTCGAACCCGCCGACCGGATCCTGCTGGCCGACGCCGCGGATGAAGGCGGTGAGGGTGGTGTTGGTGCCGCGGCTGACTTCGAGCGTGATGTTGGGCACCTGCTGGGCGACCGCGACAATATCCTGCACGCCCTGCTTGGCGAGGGTCTCGCCCGAAATTGCCGTCAGCGAGATCGGCACATCGATCAGACGTTCCTCGCGGCGGCGGGCGGTGACGTAGATCACGCCTTCATCCGCGGCGGCTTCCTCGGCAGCGTCGGCCGCGACATCCGCGGCGCTATTCTGCGCGGCGGCGGGTGCGGCATAGGCGGCAAGTCCGGCAGCGCCGGCAAGCAGCAGCGCACGGGTGCAAAGCATGGTCTTCATCGGGTTGTTTCCTCTCCTGGCCCTCTTATGCTGCCACACGTATTGAAAGTTGAACCACCTTTCAAGTTTAGTCTTGTGCAGGTCCCTTGCGCCGCCTACCGAAACCGTGGAGGGAGTAGCTGATGGGCAACACTCGGGCCACCGCGACCAAAGTCGAAGACGCTGCGAGCAGCGATGCCAAGGCGCCGCGCACCGAGCGTGGGCGGCGCACCTTGCGCAAGCTATTGGATGCGGCCGCTGAGGAGTTCGGCGAAAAGGGCTTCCACGAAGCTTCGGTCAGCTCGATCACCCGGCGTGCCGGCATGGCGCTGGGCAGCTTTTACACCTATTTCGACAGCAAGGACGCCCTGTTCCGCGCGCTGGTGGCCGACATGAGCGCGAAGGTGCAAACCAGTGCCCGCGCTGCGTTGCACGAAGGCATGAGCGGACTTGAAATCGAGCGTCAGGGTCTCGCAGCGTTCTTGCGCTTCGCAGCCGAGCACAAGGAAGTTTACCGCATCATCGACGAGGCCGAGTTTGTCGATCCGGCCAGTTATCGTGACCACTACGAAACCATCGCAGCGCGGTTTGTCGACCGTTTGCAAGCAGGTTCGGCCAAGGGCGAGTTCCGTGACGGCCTCGGCGAGGTCGAGGCCTGGGCGATGATGGGCATGAATGTGTTCGTGGGCCTGCGTTATGCAGTGTGGGGCGCGGACGCGGCTATTTCGCCCGACGAAGTCGCCGCCGGGGTCAACCGATTGCTGGCACAAGGCGTGTTGCGGCGTTAAAGCCTCGGCGATGATAATCGCTGTCCACGCCATTCCGGATGCGGCTGACCTTGCCGCCATCCATGATCGCATCGCCTTGCTGACATGGCGTGACGGGCGCGAGACGGCAGGTTCGGTCGCGCGCGAGGTGAAGCGCAACGAACAGGCGGCGATGGACTCCACGGCGGGCCGATCGCTGGCTGACGAGCTGTCCCACATCCTCTGGGATAACCCCGTGATCCGCGCCGCCGCCCAGCCGCGCCGCTTTTCGCCCCTGCTGATCAGCCGCACCGGAGAGGGCGGAGGCTATGGCGCGCATGTCGACAATGCGCTGATGGGGCTGGGCGAGCGGCGACTGCGCACCGATCTGTCGTTCACGCTCTTCCTGACACCGCCGACGGAATACGAGGGCGGGGAGCTGGTCATCCATGCTGCGGGCACCACCCAATCGGTCAAGGGCGAGGCGGGGCATCTGGTGCTCTACCCTTCGGGCAGCATCCACGAAGTGCAGCCCGTGACGCGGGGCACGCGGATCGTGTGCGTCGGCTGGATCGAGAGCATGATCGAGGATACCGCCCGGCGCGAGATGCTGTTCGATCTGGAAAACCTGCGCGCGAGCCTGCGGACGCAGCTGCCCGGTCAATCGGCCGAGCTGCTGACGCTGGACAAGACCATCGCCAATCTATTGCGGATGTGGGCGCGGCCCTGAAGATTGGCCTGAAGACTGGGTATCGGCTTCGGGCGCGGGCTTGGGGGCGGCGGCCTTCTTGGCCTTGACCGTGAAATACAGGATCAGGCTCACCCCGATCACGCTTGGCCCGGCCCAGATTGCGGGGTTGAAAACGTGCTCCGGCACCATCCGGATCAGCCCGACCGAAAGGAACGCGGTATAGGCGGAGATCCCCATCCCGATCAGCGCACGGAAATGCTCGCCGATATGGGTGCCTCTGGGGAAGTCCTCGCCGCGCCAGATATAGCGCTGCTGGATCAGCATCGCGACAATGCCGATGAAGGCGACCAGCATCATCAGCGGATGGCCGACCTGCCAGCCGAAATAACCGCACCACGCGCCCGTGACGATCACCGCCGCGATCACCGCCTGATAGCGCAAGGACCGCAAGGCGTGGCGGTTGCGGCTGTGCTTCACCACGGCAAGGCCATAATCGACAAAGCCGATGGTGAGCGTGCCGAGATAGAGCATCATCCATCCGAACAAACCGTCGAACAGCCTGCGGTCGGTGACTTCAGGGTGGCGGTGTTCCGGCCCGTAGAGCGACAGGAACGCCATCGCGATGGCCAGTGCGCCTGCGCCCAGAAAGCCGTAACACGCCGCGCGGCCCCACTTGCGGTGCAACTGCGCGCCCTTGCGGGTGACGATCGGCCCCCAGAACGCCGTCAGCCCCACCGCACCGGTGACGACATGACCGATCACGAGGGCATGGAACAGCGTCATGCCCGTCAGCATGACACAATAAGTGTCAGGTTCCTAGATCAGTAACAGGCAATCACCGCACCCTTGAGGGCGCAACCAGCACGGCGTTGGCGATCAGCAGGTCGAGCCCTTCGAGATAGCCGCGGGTCGAAGGATCATGCGCAAAGCCGATCACCAGCCCGCGCCCCGTCTGCTGCGCCATCAGATAGGGCTTGTAGGCCAGCTGGCGCCGGTTTTCGTCCCACACATAGCCGCTGGCGATGAGGTTGCCGGATGCGGCAAAGCGCAGCGCGTTGACGCCCTTGGCCCGGTCAAGCGGGGTGAAGATCTGCGTCCCCGTCGCCAGCACCACCGCGCCGTCATCATAGCCGGCGGACAGGAAGTGGTCAGGCTCGCCCACCACATTCAGCAGCGCGCCCGGCAGGGTGTCGGGCAGGGCGGCCTGGTCCTTGATCGCCTCGCGATAGGCGGCGTCACTGGCGATTTCGGCCGCTTCGGCCAGATCGCCCTTGGCATCCTTGGCAGCAGCCGGATCGCGGCCCAGCGCCGCCTCGCGCTTGACTGCGAGCAGCGGATTGTCGCCGCTGCTGAAGGTTTCAAGGCTGTCGCCAATCGCCACCAGCACTCCGCCGCGCTGGACAAAGCTGCGCAAGCTCCGCTGGCCGCCTTCGCCAAGCTGGGCGGAAGGATCGCCCTCGGGCACCAGCACCACGTCATAATCGGAGAGGTCCGCCCGGCCCAGACGCGCGGTGCGGATCGGGGTGACGGGCAGGCCGATGCGCTGTTCGATCACATAGCGCAAAGCCCCTGCCGAAAGCTGCGAGACTCCGGCATCCCACGCCACCGCCACGCGCGGCAGGGTGAGGCGCACGAAATGTTCGCTGCCAAGGTTCGGCCCGCTGTCGACCCAGCCGCTTTCCAGCGCCACGGTGCTCGCGCCGATCTCTTGCGCCAGCGCGGCGAGGCGGGCCATCTTCTCGGGCGTGTTGCTGCCTGCGGGGAACACCACGGTGCCGCGCGGGAAGCTGCGGCCGCCGGTGGTGAAGGCCTTGTCGGTTGCCCGCCCTTCAATCCCTTCGCGCAAGGCAAGGGTGACTAGCCGCGCCTGCCCGCTATCGGTCCACGGCACAGCGATGGCAAAAGCGCCGCTGCCTTCGGCCTTGGCGGCAATCGGTGCCTCGGGAGCAAGCGCATCGCCGCTCACCGCCGCGTTGCACAGCGCCACATCGACCCCTGCCATCGGCCCCACGGCCCATGCGGTCACATCGTAAAGCTCGTGTGGCAGATCGACTGACCGGCGGCGTTCCTGCTCGGCGAGGAAATCGGGCGGCAGGGGCGTGTCGCGGTCAAGCAGGCTGCGGATCAGCCGGGCGGCGGGCTGCGCTTGCGGCACGGCAAGGTAGCCTGCCGGATAGGACTTGCCGCAGACCGCCGCGCTGCCCTCGCGCCGGAGTACGGTGATGCCCTGTGCGGCGAGGCGGCGGCCGAGGCGTTCGGCATTCCAGCGCCGCTTGCCAAGGTCGATCACATAGGTGCCCTTGCCCGCCGCACCGGAGGCATTGCCAGCGCGGTAGGCGGCGAAGTCGCTGAGGAACTTGGCCGGATTGTCCGCCACCGCGCTCGCCGTGGCGAGGCTCGCGCTGAAGTGGTTGGCGACCGTGTCGGCATAGGTCAGTTCGTTGCCATCGCGGCGTTTCCACACCAGTCCGCGCGCCGAGCCCTGTTCGTAGGTGCTCCCGATCGCGCCCTGATGCGCGTTCCACGTGTCGCCGTAACCGGGGTAGAACAGGTCATAGACCTCGCGGGTGAAATAGGGCTCGCCGCGCGCGTCGAAGGCGGCGGCGTTGTAACGGCCGATCAGCTCGTAGGCGCGGATCTGCGCGGGCGTGAGGTTGGGGCTGAAGGGCTGGGCGGCGGGGGAGAAGAAATAGGTCTCGTCCCCGCTCATTTCGTGCAGGTCCACCACCACCACCGGGTTCCACTGCCGGATCGCGGCGACCTTGCCGCGGGTTTCGGGCTGGGAGAGCGTGAACCAATCACGGTTCAGGTCGAACATATAGTGGTTCACCCGGCCCGAGGGCCACGGCTCGTCATGCTCGGCCGCCTGCCGGTCGCCATCGGCAGCAATGCCGGTGGAGGCGAGGAAATTGTTCACGAACCGCGCGCGCCCGTCCGGGTTCTGCATCGGGTCGATCACCACGATGGTGCCGCCCATGATCTTGGCCGCGCGCGAATCCTCCTTGGCGGCGAGCAGGTGATAGGCGGTCATCAGGGCGGCATCGGTCGAGGAGATCTCGTTGCCGTGGACGCCATAGGCCAGCCATGTCACGGGCAGCGCGCTGCCATTGCCTGCGCGCCCGGCAGCGATGGCGGCCATGTCGGCCTTGATCGCGTCAAGCTTTGCCATGTTCGCGGGGGCGGACAGCACGAGATAATAGAGCGGGCGGCCCTCCCAGCTGGTGGCATATTGCACCAACCGCGCGCGATCAGGCGCGGCGGCGGCCAGCGCCTTCAGATAGGCATAGGCCTGATCGGGCGAGGTGATCCGCGCGCCCGGCGCATGGCCTACGGTGGCGGTCAGCGTGGGGATCGCGGAATCGAATGTTCCTTCGGCGAAAGATTGCGCTGCGGCAGGCGCGGCCAGCCCCATGTTTGCTGCCAGCAGCAAGCACCAGCCCCGGCCGAAATTCCGGCCGAAATTCCGGATCGTGTCACGCATCATCTGTCCCCGCTCGTCGCCAAAAATCGCGAGTACGGGCCTTGCCGCGAACAGCCGCGCGCGGTCAAGCGGGGAGGGACGAATGACGAAGGCGCGATCGCCGGTTGCGGGGAAGCTGCAGGCAAGGTTTTTCACGGTTTTTCCATGGAAACCGCCGCCATCTCTTCCGGGACTTTGCAAAGCCAAACCTGGGAAAAGATGGTGGGCGCGACAGGGATTGAACCTGTGACCCCACCCGTGTGAAGGGTGTGCTCTACCGCTGAGCTACGCGCCCGTCCCTGAAACCCACCGCTATCGCTGTGTGGGTCGGACAGGGGGCGCCTTTAATGCGGCCTTGTGCGGTTGGCAAGCGCCTGCAAGCGCCCTTCGTGCGAATTACCCGCCCGCCAGCCAGCCCAGCAGCGCCAGCACGCCTTCGGGCCGGGCCGCCGCCGCGTTGCCGGAGAGCGGGCTGGCCGCCGCAGGGTTGGCGGGGCAGGCCAGGCAGAAGGCCTGCACGCTTCTGGTGCCCAGCAGCCGTTCCGCATCCCGTGCGATGCGCGTGCCGAGGTGCTGGGAGCGCAGCGCGGTCATCGCGAAGATATCGCCGGTTTGCGCAGCGGAGCCTTTCGCGGCCTCGCTTGCGACCATCTGGCGGATCAGCGAATCATAATTCGCGTCCTTCTCGCCAAGGTAGACCGCGTGCCATTCGTCCTTCTGCGCGCCGGCCTTGCCCGCCGCCCATTCGAGCGCATCGGGCAATCCGCCGAACTGGTCGACAAGGCCGTTCTGGCGGGCTGTGCCGCCGTCCCAAACCTGCCCCTGCGCAATCGCGTCCACGCGGTCCACGGGCATCCGCCGCGCGCCCGAAACCAGCTTGAGGAAATCCTGATAGGTGCCGCTGATCGAGGTCTGGAGCAGCGTGTCCATCGCCGGAGAGAAGCCGCCGAGAAAATCGGGCTGGCCCGAAAGCTCGGTGGTGCGATAGCCATCCGAGGTCACGCCCAGCTTGGCGGCCGTGCCTTCAAAGGTGGGTACCACCGCGAAGACGCCGATTGATCCGGTGATCGTCTCGGGCTCGGCAAAGATGCGCTCGCCCGCCATCGACACCCAGTAGCCCCCGCTCGCCGCGACGTTGGCGAAGGAGACGGCGACGGGGATGCCGCGGTCACGATAGCGTTGTACGGCGCGGCGGATTTCCTCCGATCCGGTTACAGAACCGCCCGGCGAATCGACCCGCACCACGAGCGCCGCCAGATCATCGTCCAGCGCCTCGTCGAGCAGATCGGCGATGCGCGTGCTGCCCGCCGTGCCCGGCCCGGCATCGCCATCCACGATCTCGCCTGCGACGGTGATGACGCCGATGGCCTTGCCTTTGCGCATCTGGCCGAGGTCGGCGAGATAGGCGGGCAGATCGCTGGCAGCGAAGCTGCCGGGAAGTTCGCTCCACGGGTCCTTGCCCGCAAGCTCTGCCACGCGCGCGCCAAACTGGGCGCGGTCGCCCAGCTTGTCGACCATCCCTGCGTCCACCGCAGCCTTGGCCAGATCGCCGCCCGAGCTTTCGATCCACGCCACCGGATCGCCGGTGATGCGGGCCAGCGCCAGCTTGGGCCGCGCGCGGGTAAGGCCCGCCTTGTATTCCTCCCACAGCGCCCCGTAGAGCCCGCCGATATTGGCGCGCGCCTCATCGGACATTGACGAGCGCGACCATGGTTCAACCGCCGCCTTGAACTCGCCCGCGCGGTACACCCGGGCATTGATGCTGAGCTTTTCGAGCAGTCCGGCAAAATAGAGATTGCTGCCCCCGGGGCCGGCGATCATCGCCATGCCTTGCGGGTCCATCCAGACTTCGCTGGCGTGGGCGGCCAGCGCCATGTGATCATCGGCATAGCCCAGCGCGAAGGTCAGCACCGGCTTCTTCGCCTTGCGCACCCGGTCCATCGCGGTGCCGATGTCCTTGAGGTGCACCTGCCCCCCACCCAGGAAGCGCGACAGATCGATCACCACGGCCTTCACCCGGTCGTCGGTTGCCGCGGCGTCCAGTGCGCGCACCACATCGCGCGCGCGAGTCTCACCCATCGGCGCCTCCCGCGCGAGCAGCGCCCCTATCGGATCGAGCGCGGTCTTCTCTTCGACCACCACGCCTTCCAGATCGATCAGCAGCGCCCCGTCGCGCACCTGTCCGGGATTCGGGCGGGCCGACAGCACGCCGAACAGCGCGATGAAGAACAACAGCATGAACATCAGGACGAGCCCGTCCTTTATCCCGACCAGGACTTTCCACACCTTGCCGACGAAGTTCATTGCTTGTCCCTTTTGCCTTGGCGTCTGCCTGTAGGGTCTTTGCCTGAGGAGTTCTATCGGAAAGCTTGACGCATGGGTTGAGCCGCAGACGCGGCTCGACTAAGGGCATGGCTTTAATGGCCACCACCGATCTTACCGCCCCCGCGGGCCGCTTTCCCACCGGACGGCTCGCCTTTCCGCACCGCGATCTTACCGGCATCGGCAAGCTTGCCCGCCACGAGATCCTCTATCTGCTGGATCAGGCGCACCAATGGGTCGCCCTGAACCGGCAGAGCGCCAAGCACACCGATCTGCTGGGCGGCCTCACCATCATCAACGCCTTCTTCGAGAATTCCACCCGCACGCTCCTGTCCTTCGAGATTGCGGGCAAGCGGCTGGGGGCGGATGTGGTCAACATGCACGCTGCCACCTCCAGCGTGAAGAAGGGCGAGACGCTGATCGATACCGCGATCACATTGAACGCGATGCGGGCCGATGCGATCGTGATCCGGCATGGATCATCGGGCGCCACCGGGCTGATTGCGGACAAGGTCGATTGCCCGGTTCTGAACGCCGGCGACGGGAGCCACGAGCATCCGACGCAGGCGCTGCTCGATGCCCTGACCCTGCGCCATGCTCTGGCCGAGCGGGGGGAGGGCGCGGAGGATTTCACCGGCCTCACTGTCACGATCTGCGGCGATATCCTGCACAGCCGCGTGGCGCGCTCGAACATCCTGTGCCTGACCGCGCTGGGCGCCAAGGTGCGCGTTTGCGCGCCGCCCGCGCTGATGCCGCAGGGCGTGGAAGCGATGGGCGTGGAGGTGTTCCACAACTTCGATGCCGCGCTGGACGGCGCGGAAGTGGTGATGATGCTGCGCCTGCAATCGGAGCGCATGACCGGGCAGTTCATCCCGTCCCCGCGCGAATATCGGCACCTTTACGGCCTCACCACCAAACGCCTCGCGCTCGCCCGGCCCGATGCGCTGGTGATGCACCCCGGCCCGATGAACCGGGGGGTCGAGATTGATAGCGAGGTTGCCGACATGGCGGGCCGCTCGCTCATCACGCGGCAGGTGGAGATGGGGGTAGCGATCCGCATGGCCTGCCTTGACGTGCTGACCCGCGAGACTCGCGGTGTGGAGGGCTGGGCATGAAACAGGTGCAGCCGCTCACCATCACCAACGCCCGGCTCGTCACGCCTGCGGGCATCGTCCACGGGGCGATCCGCTGCGGGGAGGGCGTGATCCTTGCCGTGGGCGCCGATGTTGTGCCTGCCGAGGGCGATGCCATCCTTGATGCGCGGGGGCGGCTGCTGGCGCCGGGCCTGATCGATCTTGGCGTCTTCGCGGTCGACAAGCCCGCCTTCCAGTTCGGCGGGATCACGCGCGCGGCGCTGATGCCCGATCAATCGCCTGCGCTCGATCTGCCGAGCCGGGTCGGCTTTATCGCCAAGAGCGGCAAGCCCGATCTGTGGGTGCACCCGCTGGCCGCTGCCACGCGCGGGCTTGAGGGGCGGGAGCTGGCGGAACTTGCGCTGATGCGCGATGCGGGGGCCAAGGGCATTGCCACCGGGCGGCGCTGGATCGCCGATAGCGGCGTGATGCTGCGCTTGCTGCAATATGCCGCGATGCTGGGGATGGTGGTCGTCACCCATGCCGAGGATGGCGGGCTGGCCGGCGAGGCCGTTGCCACCGCGGGCGAGATTGCCACCCGGCTCGGCCTGCCTGCTGCCCCTGCCGAGGCCGAAGCTCTCGCCATTTCGCGCGATATTGCGCTGGCGGAACTGGCGGGCGCAAAACTCCATATCCGGCAGGTCACAACCTCTCGTGGCTTCGCGCTGGTGCGCGAAGCAAAGGCCCGCGGATTGCCGGTCACTTGCGGGATTACCCCTGCGCATTTCCTTCTGTCCGACCTTGCCACCGTGGACTTCCGCAGCTTTGCCCGCCTCTCGCCCCCCTTGCGCGCCGAGGCGGACCGGCAGGCCGCTCTGGCCGCGATTGCTGACGGGACGGTGGATGTCATCGCGAGCGGCCATGATCCGCGCGGGCCCGAGGACAAGCGCCTGCCCTTCGCCGATGCCGCGCCCGGCATGGCGGGGGCCGAGACGCTGCTCGCCATGACGCTGGGGCTGGTGCGCGATTCCGTGATCGACACCCCTCGCGTCTTCCAACTGCTCGCCGCCAATCCCGCCCGCCTGCTGGGCGTTCCGGCGGGCGAGTTGACCGCCGGGCTGGAGGCTGACCTTGCCCTGATCGACCCCGAACAGCCGTGGATCATTGACCGCCGCAAGATGGAGGCAACCGCCGACAACACCCCCTTCGATCGTCAGGGCACGCAGGGCCGCGTGCTGGGGCTGTGGAAGGGCGGGGTGCGGCTGGCGCTCTGACGGCCTGTCCTACATTCCGGGTGCAGGCAAGGCCGGGTCTGGGGCCGTGAAACATTCCTCTGGCCGGGGTCTGGAGGGGGTCTAACCGGGGCCTAAAGGGGGTCTAAAAGGGGGCTGAACCAGCCTGAAACCGTGTTTGCGCTGTTGGATTTCAGCGGCTTTTCGCGCGGTTTTCCGCCATTCCTTGCCCCGCCGCCGATGTTTCACGCGCGCGCCTTGGCGCAAACCGCCAGTTCTGCGGCCCGCACACCTATCGCAAGGCCCGCACCTGTAGGAAAGCCCCCCTCACACACACCGCGCACCGATGCCGCCGCCCAAGAAAAACTCCCGGACAGCGGGGGGTGCTGTCCGGGAGCAAGGCTTGCTCATTCCTGCACCCTGGGATGCAGTGGAATCAAAACTTACTTGCGCGAGGCAACCTGCACGTCGCGCTTGACCGCGCCGGTCGGCGGGGTCGTGGCGGCATAGGCGAAGCAGCCGCGGCCTGCGGACTTCACCGTGCCGCACATCGCCTTGGCGCTCTGCACATTGAAGCCCTCGGCCGCGACGCGCCAGAAGGTGCGCCCGTTCACCACGGCTTCGGTGATGACCGGCTGGCGGCCCTTCAATTGCGGGAACTTGGCTTGCAGTGCGCTCCAGCCACGGGTTGCTTCGACCTTGCTGCTATAGGCGCCAAGCTGGACGAGGTGAGTGGCAGGGCCGCTCTGAACCGGGGCCGCGGCAGGGGCAGCGGCTGCCGAAGTGGCGGCCATGCGGCGCTGCGGGGTGGCTGCGGCCACGCGCGGCGCAGGTGCGGCGACGGGCCGGGCGGCAGGCTGTGCGGCGCGGCGTGCGCCCGGGGCGGAGGCAAGCTGCTGCACCACCGGGTTAGAGACGTAGCGAATGCCTTGCGAGGCAGGGGCGACGGTCTGCACCGCAGGCTCTGGCACGGGCGAGGAGGGGGCAAAGGCCGCCGCAAAGGTGGGGGAAGGGGCGGGGCTGGCCACGCGCACCGGCTCGGCAGCGGCGAGTTCAACCTCAGTTTCGGCCTGCGCGGCGGCTTCGGCCACCATCACGTCGCTGGCCGGGAAATTGGCGAGCGCAAGGCGCTGCGGCTGGCCGGCATCATCGCGCGGGGCAACATCGAGCAGCGCGGCAATGCGGTCCTGGAACTTTTCCGCCGGGGTCATGGCGGCCCAATCGGCAAGGCGCGCGTCAAGCTGGTCAGCGGGCACATCTTCGGCCGCCATCACCCGGGCCGCGCGCCAATTGCCGGCGAGCGCATAGGTATAGGCCAGGTTCTGGCGCAGCTTGGGGGTGGATTCCTCGGCGCTGCGCACCGCGTTCACCAGCACGTGGACGCCGCGTTCCGGCTGCCCGGCCAGCGCCAGCGCAAGGCCCAGATCAGCCGGATCGATCGCGCCGGAATACTCGTCCAGCACAGCGACCGCCGCCTTGGCCTCGCCGCTGGCGATCTTGGCGAGCGCGAAGCTCAGCACGGTGCGGGGATTGGTGTCACCCAGATCCAGCGCATCGCCAAAGCTGGTGGCGGCCGATTGGAAGCGGCCCGATTCGAGATAGGCTGCGCCCAGCAAGGCGCGGAAAGCGGGGTTGCGGGGGTCAGCCAGCACGGCGGCTTCGGCATGGCTGATCGCCTTGTCGACCTGACCCTTGGCCAGCGCCTTCTGTGCGCTGCCGAAGGACACATCGGCGCGCGGCGCGGCGGTGGCCATGCAGCCGGTCAGCGCCAGCCCTGCAATGGCGGTGGTGACGACAAGCGCGAGGCGCGGCGCGGTTTTGTGGCCGGTCATGTTGCTGCGGTCCATGGTCAAAGTCCCCCGTAGATCCTGGTGGTTCACGTGTTGGTGGCGGTGCGCGCTCAGTGGCGCTTCAGATGATTGGCGATGACATCCAGCTCGTCATATTCAGCGAGCAGGCGGTCCAGTGCCTCGGTCACGAGTGCCTGGGCGCTGACGCCCTGCATGGTCGCGGCAAGGCGCAGTTTGAGATGGCGGCTGGCATCGAGCCGCAGGGTAAAGGCGGCGCGGCGGCCCGATTGCGCGGCGGGCACACGCGCCTTGGCCGGGCTGGCCGGTGCGGGTGCAGGAGCGGGTGCGGGCGGGACGACTTGCGGCGCGGCAGCGCGGCGCGCGAGGGGCGAATAGATCGCGTGATCCTCCCCGCCTTCGGCCTCTTCGTCCTCGCCGTAATCTTCTTCGGCGTAATCTTCATCGCCAAGCAGCGAGACGGCGTAATCGCTGTCCTCGTCATATTCGGGTTCGGCATCGTCCGGCCCGGTCATCACCGCATCGGCCAGCACGCGTTCTTCAAGGCGGCGCTGCTGGCGGCGCACGATGGGGCCGCCATCCGTTCCAAGACCATTGGCGGTGTAGGCGTCAGCCGCGATATCGGCGTGGATCGGCACGATATCGGCCCCGCCATCGGGCAGTTCCGAATCATGGCCCATATCATTCCAGCCGAGGTCTTCGAGGTGCTCCTCGCGGATCTCGGTTTCATCGGTCACCAGCGGCGCGACCTGCGGACGCATCGCGGGCTTCGCGCCGCCCTTGCGGGCAAGCAGCGAGGGACCGAGCGAGGCGAAACCGGATTCGGACATGGCGCTGGCCTTCCTTCGCTGCGCTTACTGGGCCACCCGGCGGCCGAAGCCACCAGCCGGACGCGGCACGCCGCCAAGCTGCTGCGCGTGCCCGTTAGGCGCAGGCGCAAACACGGTGCGGCGGAAGTTCTTTTCGAGGCGGTCGGCAATATAGCGCCACAGCGCGGCGATCTCGGCCGCCGAGCGGCTTTCGGGATCAACCTCCATCACCGTGCGGCCATCGATCATCGAGGCGGCAAAATCGGTGCGGTGGTGGAGCGTGATCGGTGCGACCGTGCCGTGCTGCGACAGCGCGACGGCGGCTTCCGAGGTGATCTTGGCCTTGGGGGTGGCCGCATTGACGACGAACACCAGCGGCTTGCCCGCGCGCTCGCACAGGTCAACCGTGGCGCCCACGGCGCGCAGATCATGCGGGGAGGGGCGAGTCGGCACGACGATCAGCTCGGCCACGGAAATGACCGACTGGATCGCCATGGTGATGGCCGGCGGCGTATCGATCACGGCGAGCTTGAAGCCCTGCTGGCGCAGCACGGCAAGATCGTTCGCAAGCCGCGCAACGGTGGTCTGGGCGAAGGCGGGATATTCCGCCTCACGCTCGTTCCACCAGTCCGCGAGGGAGCCTTGCGGGTCGATATCGATCAGCACGACCGGGCCAGCGCCCGCGCGCTGGGCCTGAACGGCAAGATGTCCGGACAGGGTGGTCTTGCCCGATCCACCTTTCTGCGATGCCAAAGCGAGTACACGCAACGCCTGGGTCCCCCATGGATTGATCCGCTGCGGGACTGCCCTATTGCAGCGCCTGACAACGGCTGGTTGGACCATGGGATCGCAGGATACCCCTAATTTAGGGTTAAGATCCGGCACGAGAGCGACATCAGGGCATTATATGCGCATAAAATAAGCCAACAACGACCGGCTTCCGGCCTTGGCGCGGCCCACCGGGGGGTGAAGCAACCTTTTGCTAACCGTGTTCTGCTAGGTCGGGGAAATCAATTCACCAAGGTTTGCAAGGCACAGGCGATGGCACGGATCACGACAGCATTGATGGCAGGCACCAGCGCGGCGCTCGCGCTGCTGGCAGCGCCTGCGGGCGCGGACGTCAAGGCCGGGGTCGATGCATGGAGCGCGGGCGATTTCACCCGCGCCGTGGTCGAATGGCAGGGACCGGCCGCTGCGGGCGATCCCGATGCCTTGTTCAACCTTGCGCAGGCATACCGGCTGGGCCGGGGCGTCGAGATCGACAATGCCCGTGCGCGCAAGCTGTATGAAGAAGCCGCCCGGCTCGGCCATGTGAAGGCCGCTGACAATTACGGGCTGATGCTGTTCCAGGAAGGCGAGCAGGAAAAGGCCATGCCGATGATCCGCGCCGCTTCTGACCGCGGCGATCCGCGGGCGCAATATGTGCTGGGCCTGTCGCACTTCAACGCCGATTATGCAGCCCGCGATTGGGTGCGCGCCTATGCGCTGATGACGCTGGCGAACGGCGCAGGCCTGCCGCAGGCGCGTGATGCGCTGGCGCAGATGGACAAATATGTGCCCCAGCCCCAGCGCGCCGCCGCGCAATCGCTGGCGCGCGAGCTTGAAAGCGGGGCCAAGGCCCAGCGTGCGACCGATGTCGCCGCGGCCGAACTGGGCACGCGCCCGGCTGCTGCGGTGGTTCCCGCCGTTGCCACGCCTGCCGCCAAGAAGCCCCCGGTGATCGCTGCTGTGTCCAAGCCCCAGGGCCTGCCGCCTGCACCCAAGCCGGTCGTGCCGGTTCCTGTTCCTGTCACGGTGGCCGCTGCCGCCCCCAAAGCGCCGACCGTCACCCCCGTTCCCGCCGCCGCCCAGCGCAAGCAGGGCAATTGGCGCGTGCAGCTGGGGGCTTTCGGAGTTGCGGCCAATGCCGACAAGCTGTGGGGCGAGATGGGCCGCCATGCCGCGCTGGCCGGCACGCGCAAGGCGCTGGTGCCCTCGGGCAATCTCACCCGCCTGATGGCGACCGGCTTCACCTCCGAGGCCGAAGCCGCGCGCGCCTGCGCCAGCCTCAAGCGCGAGGGCAAGGCCTGCGTTGTCGCCGGGCAAGGCTGAACCCTTTCAAATCCCGCCCGATCCGCTAAACTCCCGGCCCTGAGACAGGGCTTGGGGGATCAGCCATGAACGAGACGCTTTCGCCGCACACGGTGGACGAGATTTCCGGCGATGCGCCAGCGGCGATCGCGCCGGTGGCTGCGGGCGAGCGGATCGACACGCTCGATTTCATTCGCGGCATTGCGGTCATGGGCATCCTTGCCGCCAATATCGTTGCCTTCGGGCAGCCCTTCGGGGCCTATTTCACGCCGGGCGAGTTCCTTGTTCCCGCGGCTGACCCGCAAGGCTGGATGTGGATTGTCCAGTTCATCCTGATCGACGGCAAGATGCGCGGGCTGTTCACCCTGTTGTTCGGTGCAGGGATGGTGTTGTTCATGGAGAAAGCCTGGGCGCGCGGCGCAACCCGCTGGTTGCAGGCGTGGCGGCTGGTCATCCTGATGGGCTTCGGCTTCCTCCATTTCCACTTTATCTGGTTTGGCGACATCCTGTTCGGTTACGGCCTGCTCGGGCTGATCGCGCTCACCTGCCTGCGCTGGGCGGCCAAGACGCAGCTTTGGGTCGGGCTGCTGTTCTATATGCTGGGCGCGGTGTTTTATGCCGGCATCATCTTCCCCTGGCTGCTGGTTGCCACTGATCTTGGCACATCATCGCCCGCCATGGCCGAGCAGCGCGCCGCCGTGATCGCGGGCGCGCAAGCCCAGCTTGCCAAGGACAATGTGCCCAACGCCGCCATCGCATCGGGCGATTACGGCACGCTCGTCAGCCACCGGCTGAGCGAACAGGTGCTTGAACCCATCACCAACACCTTGCTGTTCAGCCTTGAAACCCTTCCGCTGATGCTGATCGGCATGGCGCTGTATCGCTTCGGCTTTTTCTCGGGCGGGATCGCGCGCGCCAAGCTGGTGCGGTGGGGATGGGTGGGCATGATCACCGGCGCGGCGGCGCATCTGGGCATCGGGCTGGTGATGCAGGCCGATGGCTTCAGCCTGCTCGGCACGCAGGCGGCCTTCATGGGCATGAGCCCGCTGCCAAGGCTGTGGATGGTGCTGGGGCTGGCCGCGCTGCTCATCGCCTATTCGCCGGGCATGACCGGCTGGCTGGCCGAGCGCGTGCGGGCCGCCGGCCGCGCGGCTTTCACCAATTACCTCGGCACGTCGGTGGTGATGATGTTCGTCTTCCACGGCTGGGCGCTCGGCCTGTTCGGGCAGTTGAACCGCCCCCAGCTTTATATCGTGGTGGTGCTGGCATGGGCGGTGATGCTGGCATGGAGCAAGCCGTGGCTCGACCGCTATCGCTATGGCCCGCTCGAATGGCTGTGGCGGTGCCTGACGTATCGCACGCTCTTCCCCCTGAAGAAGTAGAACAAGCGCCAAGCGAGCGGGTGGCAGTGATCGGCGGGCAAAGCCTCGCCGCAAGCGCGAACGCGCGCCGCGCCTTGTGGCGCGAAAGCCAAGGCGGACGGACGTCCGCCGCCCGGCGCTTGAGGGCGCAAACAAAAAACTTGTTAATGCGAATTGCTCGCATATATTCAGCGCTGCAAACGCTTCGCAGGAAAGATTCGCGCGCTCATGTACATCTGCATCTGCAATGCCATCCGTGAAACTGACCTGCGCAAAGCCGCGCTCACTTGCGAAGGCGACGCGGAAGCGACCTATGCCTGCCTCGGCAAGCGCCCCAATTGCGGCCAGTGCCTTGAAGAGGCGCAGGAAATCATCGACGGCGAACGCGCGGCTGCACGTTGCGATTTCCTCGCAGTAGAGCACGCCTGACCCGCGATTGCGAACGCTTCGCAAGCGACTGATTCGCAAAGATAATTCCTCGCCCGCCCTTGCGCGCAGGCCCCGGCAGCGTCTACAATGACGCCAATGCCGCACCCCGGCTTTGACACACCGCAAAGGACTTACCCCATGAAGGGCGACCCCAAGGTCATCGACTATCTCAACCAGGCGCTCACGAACGAGCTGACCGCGATCAACCAGTATTGGCTGCATTACCGCGTGCTCGACAATTGGGGCCTGAAGAAGCTGGCCGCCTATGAACGCCACGAATCGATCGAGGAAATGGAGCACGCCGACAAGCTGGCCGAACGCATCCTGTTCCTTGAGGCGCTCCCCAACTTCCAGGCGATCCACAAGCTGAAGGTGGGCGAGAATGTCGAGGAAGTGCTCCGCGCCGACCTCGCCTTGGAGCATGAGGCGATCCCGCTGCTGCGCGATGCCGCCGAATATGCCCGCAGCGTCAAGGATCACACCTCGGCCGGGCTGTTCGAATGGATCCTCAAGAACGAGGAAGAGCACGTCGATTTCCTCGAAACCCAGTTCGAGATGATCGAGCGGATGGGGCTGCACAATTACTGCCAGCTGCAAAGCCAGCCCGCCGGCGAGAAATAAGCGCCGCCCGAAAGGGCTGCGAGACAAAAGGGCAGGGCCGCAAACGGCTCTGCCCTTTTTTGCGCCTAGTCCCTATCCGCCTGCGCGCCCACGGCAGCCAGCCGCGTTTCCAGCAGGAAGAAGCCGAGGCCGGTCACCAGCAACAGCATCGTCAGCACCCACAGGCCTGCGATAACCGTGCCGATCTGGGCGGTGATATAGGCCGAGACGAACAGCAGCATGATCACCGCGCTGATCATCACGGCGGCCGCGGTCGAGAACATGATCGCGCCCTGCATCAGCTTGCGCCGCCGCATCAGCCAGCCGACCTCGCGCGCCTGCTTGGCCGTGCGATGGGCGTCCAGCTTTTCCTCGATGTTCTCGATCCGCTGCGAAATCCAGATCATCCGGCTCATGATGACATTCATCACCGCGCCGATCCCGGACAGCAGAAAGGCGGGCGCAAGGCTCAGCTGCACCACCTGCTGCACCCGCGGGGTCGACGCGGTGCGTTCAAGGATTTCGGCGGCGAAGAAGGGCGAGTGCGCCGGGGCGGCGGCTGCGACGGCTGCGGAGAGAAGGTCGATCAGCATCGCCCCGGTCAGTCCTTGGCGTAGGGGTTCTTGTTGGCCTTCAGCGTCACACGCACTGGCACGGCATCAAAGCCCAACTTGGCGCGGATGCTGTTGACGAGGTAGCGTTCGTAACTGGTCGGCAGCAATTCCAGCCGCGTGCCGAAGATCACGAAGCGCGGCGGGCGGGTGCTGGCCTGGGTGATGTAGCGCAGCTTGATCCGCTTGCCGCCGGGCGCGGGCGGGGGGTTGGCTTCCAGCGCATCATCGAACCAGCGGTTCAGCGCGGATGTGCTGACGCGCTTCGACCATGCATCGCGCAGGTCAAAGGCACCGCACAGCATCTGGTCCAAACCCTTGCCGGTCTTGGCGGAGACGGCGAACACCGGCAGCCCGCGCACCTGCGCCAAGCCATCGTCCAGCGCCCCGCGGATACCGTTGAACAGCTTGCTGGCGTCCTCGGCCACGTCCCACTTGTTGATCGCGATCATCAGCGCGCGGCCTTCTTCAAGGACAAGGCTGGCGATCTTCAGGTCCTGATGCTCAAGCCCCTGGGTGGCATCGAGCAGCAGCACCACCACTTCGGCAAAATCGACCGCGCGGCGCGCGTCCGCGACCGATAGCTTTTCGAGCTTTTCGGTGACGTTCTTCTTTTTGCGCATGCCCGCCGTGTCGATCAGGCGGATCTCGCGCTTCTCGCCCGAGCGGGGATCGGTCCACATCCAGTCGATCGCGATTGAATCGCGGGTAATGCCGGCTTCCGGGCCGGTCAGCAGGCGGTCTTCGCCCAGCAGGCGGTTGATCAGGGTCGATTTGCCCGCATTGGGCCGCCCGACGATGGCGAGTTTCAAGGGGCCGGAGGGGCGGTCTTCCTCGTCCATCGCGGCGTATTCTGCGCGCTCGATGTCGTTTGCCTCGTCCCATTCTTCGGCCTTGGCGCCGATGATCGGCCACAGCCCGCCGAACAGATCGGCAATGCCTTCGCCGTGTTCGGCCGACATGGCGAGCGGTTCGCCAAGGCCCAGCGCATAGGCTTCCATCGCGCCGGCTTCGCCAGCCTTGCCCTCGGCCTTGTTGGCGACGACGACCACGGGGACTTCCTGTTCGCGCAGGTAGCGGGCGATTTCCTCGTCCAGCGGGGTGAGGCCCGCGCGCGCATCGATCACGAACACCGCGGCATCCGCGCCGGCAAGGCTTGCCTCGGTCTGCTTGCGCATCCGGCCCGGCAGGCTCAGTTCGTCCTCATCCTCCCACCCGGCGGTGTCGACGATGGTGAAATGCAGCCCTGCAATGTTGGCGTCGCCCATGCGGCGGTCACGCGTCACGCCGGGCTGATCGTCCACGAGGGCGAGTTTCTTGCCCACCAGCCGGTTGAACAGCGTGGACTTGCCGACATTGGGACGGCCGATAATGACGACTTCGGGCTTTTGGGGGAGGGACATATCCGCGCCAAGTGCGCGCAAAAGCCCGTTTTGGCAAGGTCGGCCGGATTCGCCCCGGCCTCACCCCCTCCCGGCTTAGCCCTTTTTGGCGACCGGCGGGTTCTCGCCCAGGTCTTCGTACCAGGCTTCGACCGGGCCGGTCAGCTTGATGGTGAGCGCCTGACCTTTGCGGTCGACCGCCTTGCCTGCCTGCACCCGCACCCAGCCTTCATTGATCGAGTATTCCTCGATATCCGTCCGCACGCGGTCCTTGAAACGGATGCCGACCCCGCGCTGAAGCTTTTCGGCATCGAAGAAGGGGCTGCGCGGATTGACCGACAGGTGATCGGGCGGCACGTCTGCGGCGCCTGAGGTCTCGGGGGCGATTTCGGGGGTTTCTTCGGTCATGTCCGCGCCCTTATCGGGGGTTTGCGCCATCATCAAGCGTGTTGCGCTTGCCCTTTTGTCGCGGGGGGGATAAGGGCGCTCGCTAATACGCGCGGGGTGCCTTTGCCGGTTCCCCGCGCGGCTTCGTTCGGGACTGCGGGCGTGGCGAAATTGGTAGACGCACCAGATTTAGGTTCTGGCATCGCAAGATGTGGGGGTTCGAGTCCCTTCGCCCGCACCAACTTCGCCCCGGACTGCATTCCCAAAGGGCGGGGCCGCACCATCGACATTTTTGGCGAAATTTTTGGCAAGAAGGCTTCAGACCAGTCACCATGCAAACCCAGCAGACCGTCAACGAAGGGCTCAAGCGCGCCTATCTGATCACCATCCCGGCCGCCGAGCTTTCGGCGAAGATCGATGCCGAGATCAAGAAGGTCGCCCCGCAAGTCCGCATGCCCGGCTTCCGCCCCGGCAAGGTGCCCGCCAATCTCGTCAAGAAGATGCACGGCGAGGCCCTGCACGGTCAGGTCGTCAACGACACGATCCGCGAATCGGTCGACACCCTGCTGCGCAACGAAGGCCTGCGTCCTGCGATGCAGCCCGAAATCGGCCTCAATGACGATTACGAGCAGGGCAAGGACGCCGCGATCACCGTCAGCCTTGAAGTGCTGCCCGCGATCGAAGCGCCGGGCATTGACGGCATCAAGCTTGAACGTCTGGTGGTCCCCGTGACCGACGCCCAGGTTGACGAAGCGCTGGCGGGCATCGCCGGCCAGAACAAGAGCTATAAGGACGCCGCCAAGACCAAGAAGGCGGCAGATGGCGACCAGCTGATCATCGATTTCGTTGGCAAGCTTGACGGTGTCGAGTTCGATGGCGGCAAGGCCGAAGACGCGGCGCTGGTGCTCGGTTCCAACACCTTCATCCCCGGCTTCGAAGACCAGCTGGTTGGCGTGAAGACCGGCCAGGAAAAGACCATCACGGTCACCTTCCCGGCGGACTATCAGGGCGATCACCTCGCCGGCAAGGAAGCGACCTTCGACATCACCGTGAAGGCGGTGAAGGTCGAAACCGAAACCACGCTGGACGAAGATTTCGCCAAGAGCCTCGGGCTGGACAGCCTCGACAAGCTCAAGGAGATCATGAAGGCGCAGCTGGAACAGCAGACCGCCGGCTTGACCCGCACCCAGATGAAGCGCGCGCTGCTCGATCAGCTGGCTGCAGGGCACAGCTTCGAAGTCCCCGGCACCATGGTCGAAGCCGAATTCCAGCAGATCTGGGCGCAGCTCCAGCAGGAAGCCGCACGGGATGAAAATCCCGCTGACGCCCTGAAGCAGATCGAGGACGAGAAGGACGAATACCGTTCGATCGCCGAACGCCGCGTGCGTCTGGGCCTGCTGCTTTCGGAAATCGGCCAGGCCAATGGCGTGGAAGTGACCCAGCAGGAAATGGGCATGCTGATCCAGCAGGCCGCGATGCAATATCGCGCCGAAGATCGTGAGCGTTTCGTGCAGTACATCCAGTCCGAGCCGATGGCCGCCGCCCAGCTGCGCGCCCCGCTTTATGAAGACAAGGTCGTCGACTTCCTGTTCGACAAGGCCGAAGTCACCGAGCGTGAAGTGACCGTGGAAGAGCTTCAGGCCGCCATCGAAGCCGACGAGACCGAGGCTGCTCCGGCGCCGAAGAAGGCTCCGGCCAAGAAGAAGGCCAAGGCTGAAGCTGCCGCTGAAGAAGCGCCTGCCGCCGACGAAAAGCCCGCCAAGAAGGCCGCCGCCAAGAAGCCGGCTGCCAAGAAGGAAGCGGCTCCGGCTGAAGCTGAAGAAGCGCCTGCCAAGAAGGCTCCGGCCAAGAAGGCCGCTGCCAAGAAGTAAGGCTCAGGCCTCAAACCCATCCAGTGACAGACTTGCCCTGTTCGAAGACCCCCGGCCGCTGCAACGGCCGGGGGTTTTTCGTTATGGGGTCAGGGAGAAGCGGCGCCCCTGCCTATTCGCCGCCCTATTCGCCGGCCGGTCGCCACACCCGGAAGGTCGGCGTGGGCAACCTTGCGCTGCGTGCCTTTTCATAGGCCGCGCCTGCCTTCAGCACATCATGGTCCTGCCATTGGCCGCCCATGATGCTGAGGCCCACCGGCAGGCCTTCCACGCCCCCCATCGGCACCGTGATATGCGGATATCCCGCAATCGCGGCGAGGTAGCCTGCGCCGATGCCATTGGCGATGTTGTCGCCGTTGACCAGATCGGTGCTCCATGCCGGGCCTTCGGTCGGCGCGACGAGGAAGCTCACCTTGTTCTGGCCGAGCAGCTTGTCGATCCCTTCCGCCCGCGTCAGGCGGCGCAGGGTGGCGAGGTTCTTGGCATAGGCGTCCGCATCCGTGGTGGTCAGCGCCTGTTCGAATAGATCCTGCCCGAACCAGCGCATTTCGGCGCGGGCATTGGCGGTGTTGAAGGCGACCACATCGGCAAGGCTGCGCGGGCCATCGGTGCCCGGGCGCGAGCTGAGATACTTGTCCATCTCCACCCGCAGTTCGAACAACAGCACCGGCAGCGAGGCCTGCCACATCTCGCCGGGCGGCGAATATTCGACATCGACCAGTTCCGCGCCCGCACGGGTGAGATCGGCAAGCGCGGCCTCGAACAGCGCCTTCACGTCCGCGCGTTCACCCACCGCGCCGCGCAGCACGCCGATGCGCACGCCCTTGAGCGATGCGGTGTCCAACCCGGCGGTGTAATCGTCAACGCGCTTGGCCTCCAGCGTCACCGGATCGGCGGCGTCCGGCCCGGCAATCGCGGTGAGCAACAGAGCAGCGTCATAGACCGTCTTCGCCATCGGCCCGGCGGTGTCCTGCGTCGAGGAAATCGGCACCACATGGGTGCGGCTGACAATCCCGACACTGGGCTTGAACCCGACAAGGCCGTTAACGCTGGCCGGGCAGGTGATCGAGCCGTTGGTTTCCGTCCCGATCGCGGCCCAGGCAAAGCCCGCCGCAATCGCCGCCCCGCTGCCGCTGGATGATCCGCAGGTGTTGCGGTCAATGGCATAGGGATTGCGGGTCAGCCCGCCCACGCCGCTCCACCCGCTGGTGGAATTGCTGCTGCGGATATTGGCCCATTCGGAAAGATTGGTTTTGCCCAGCACCACGCCGCCGCTTGCGCGCATCAACGCGATCATCGGCGCATCGCGGCCCGTGGCATTGTCCTTGAGCGCGAGGCTACCGGCGGTGGTCGGCCATTCGGCGGTTTCGACATTGTCCTTCACCAGCACGGTGCGACCGCGCAGCACGCCGGTGCCCAGCAGTTGGCGCGCCTTCACCGGAGCGGCGGGATCATAATCGATCACCGAACCCAGCCGCGGGCCATTATCGTCGAGCGCCTGAATGCGCAGGATATACTCGTCCGCCGCCAGCAACTCGTTCATCGCCGCGCGGTCGGCCTCGGCGGCCTGCGGGGGCGCTGCGGCGGTGCTTTGCGCCATGGCGGGCACGGCAGCAGCGGTGGCAAGGAGCAGGGCGAGGGCCGGGCGGGCCAGAGCGGGCGTGTTCATAGCGCACAGGTTTGCGCGCGCCCCCGCCAAGGCTCAAGGGGCAAAATGGCCCCATCCCCGGCTTGCCCGCAGAGGGCCAGTGGGCCGCTATTCACATGAGACAAGGTAAATGCCCTTGAAATTGCCCCCCTGCGTCCGACATAGCCAGTTCGAAACCAAAAGGACTAGGGCACCACATGATCGATCTGTTCGGCAACGCTGGCGAAACTTACGGCACCCAGGGACAATTCAGCCGCGATCCCGTTACCGGCGCGCTGGTGCCTGTGGTGGTCGAGCAGACCAGCCGCGGCGAACGCAGCTTCGACATCTTTTCGCGCCTGCTGCGTGAACGGATTGTGTTCGTTACCGGCCAGGTCGAGGACGGCATGGCCTCGCTCATCACCGCGCAGCTGCTGTTCCTTGAAAGCGAGAATCCCTCCAAGCCGATCTCGATGTATATCAACTCGCCCGGCGGCGTGGTGACGGCGGGCCTCGCGATTTTCGACACCATGCAATATATCAAGCCGCGCGTGTCGACGGTGTGCATGGGCCAGGCCGCATCGATGGGCAGCTTCCTGCTGGCCGCGGGCGAGCCGGGGATGCGGATCGCGCTTCCCAATGCGCGGATCATGATCCACCAGCCTTCGGGCGGCGCGCGCGGGATGGCCTCCGACATCGAGATTCAGGCGCGCGAGATTCTGCGCATCCGCAGCCGCATGAACGATCTGTATGTGAAGTTCACCGGCCGCAGCCTTGAGGAAATCGAAAAGGCGATGGACCGCGACACCTTCCTCGAAGCCGAGGAAGCCAAGACCTTCGGTCTGGTCGACAAGGTATTCGAGAGCCGGCCCGACAACGAGGAAACCGGCGCTGAGGACGGTTCGGGCGGCGCGCCTGAGTAAGGGCTCCCCTTATTTTCGCGCCTTGGCCTGCTCCGCAGCGGGACAGGCTGCTATCAGACGTGGTATTTACACGCCATATCGAGGGCAGCCATCATGGTAACACCACGAATCCATGCGCCATGTGTTGATTCATGTGGGTTCAGCGATACACTTGACGAATCCGCTCCGGGTGCCCCGGCGATGCCTCACGCGGATTCGAGGACACAGGAATGACCAAATTGAGCGGATCCGACAGCAAGAGCACCCTCTATTGCAGCTTCTGCGGGAAGTCGCAGCACGAGGTGCGCAAGCTCATCGCTGGCCCCACGGTGTTCATCTGTGATGAATGCGTCGAGCTGTGCAACGACATCATCCGCGAGGAAACCAAGGCAGGGATCGCCGGCAAGAAGGATGGCGAGATCCCCACGCCGATGGATATCTTCACGCAGCTGAATGATTACGTGATCGGGCAGGACCGCGCCAAGCGCGTGCTCGCTGTCGCGGTGCACAATCACTACAAGCGGCTCAAGCACTCCGGCAAATCGGGCGATGTTGAACTTGCCAAGTCGAACATCCTGCTGGTCGGCCCCACCGGTTCGGGCAAGACCCTGCTGGCGCAGACGCTGGCACGCACCTTCGATGTGCCCTTCACCATGGCTGACGCCACCACGCTGACCGAAGCGGGCTACGTGGGCGAGGATGTGGAGAACATCATCCTCAAGCTGCTCCAGTCCTCCGATTACAACGTCGAGAAGGCCCAGCACGGGATCGTCTATATCGACGAGATCGACAAGATCACCCGCAAGGCCGAAAACCCCTCGATCACCCGCGACGTGTCGGGTGAGGGCGTGCAGCAGGCGTTGCTGAAGCTGATGGAAGGCACCACCGCCTCCGTTCCGCCGCAGGGCGGACGCAAGCATCCGCAGCAGGAATTCCTGCAAGTGGACACGACCAACATCCTGTTCATCTGCGGCGGGGCCTTTGCCGGTCTCGACAAGATTATCGCTGACCGCTTGCAGAAGCGCAGCATCGGCTTCGGCGCGCACGTGGCTGATCCCGACAAGCGCCGCGTGGGCGAATTGCTCGAAAAGAGCGAGCCTGAGGATCTCCTCAAGTTCGGCCTGATCCCCGAATTCGTCGGCCGTCTGCCGGTCATCGCCACGCTGCACGATCTGGATGTGCCCGCGCTGGTGACGATCCTGAACGAGCCGAAGAACGCGCTGGTGAAGCAGTATCGCAAGCTGTTCGAGCTTGAGGATGTGGAACTCACTTTCACGCCTGACGCTCTGCAAGCGATTGCCGAGCGTGCGATCAAGCGCAAGACCGGCGCACGCGGGCTTCGCTCGATCGTGGAAGGCCTGCTGCTCGATACGATGTTCGACCTGCCCGACATGGAAGGCGTCACCGAGATCGTGATCGACGCCGATGTGGTCGCGGGCAAGAAAGAACCCATTCGCGTCCACGGCGGTGAAGCCGCGAAGAAGGAAGAAGCGGCGTAGTTTGATACGCCCTCAAGCGCCGGGCGGCGGACGTCCGTCCGCCTTGGCTTTCCTCGCATAAGCGCGGGCGGCCGGTCGGCCTTGCGGTCGCTTTGCGACCGGTTAGCGCTTCCCGGCCCGCTCCAGCAGTTCTGATATAGTCACCACCTTGTAGCCTTGTGACTGCAAGCCATCGAGGACGATCGGCAGGGCATCACGTGCAACCTGATTGGTCCGGTACATCGGGTGGATCAGGATTATCGATCCGGGGCGAACACGGCCCAAAATGTCCTGCGCGAAGGCATCAGCGTCCGTGAACTTCTCAGGCTGGTCCTCAACGTCCCACATGATTGTGCGATAACCGGCGCGCTCGACTTCCAGCGGCAAGCCGATCAGCCGCTTGCCGAATGGTGGGCGGAACAGCTTTGTGTCGCTCCCGGCGCGCTGCAGGAGCGCGTCGGTCCTTGCGATCTCCGAGGCATAGAAATCCTGCGAGCGGCCAAGATTGCGTTGGTGCGAGTAGGTGTGATTGCCAAGCTCCTGCGCGGCGGCGATCAGGCGTTCGGCTTGGCCGGGGAATTTTTCCATCCGGCTGCCGATGAGGAAAAAGGTGGCGTGAATGCCGCGTGGTTCCAACTCGCCCAGAACAGCGTCGACACCTTCCGGCGTGGGACCATCATCGAATGTCAAAGCAACAAATTTGCTTTCGGTTTCGACGCGGCAAGTCACATCGCCGACCAATTGCATGCAGTGCGCCTTGGATATTTGCCAAACGACCGCAGCCGACACGACTAGAATAATTGCACTAACCGCAAAACCGGTGCGAATTCCGATGCGTCGTATGGCTTTCATCGCCGAAACATAAGCCATTGCGATGATTGCGCAAACCCGAAACCCCGCCCGGCCCTTGTGCAAGGCCGGACGGGGCCGGGTCAACGCCGACCTTCAGGGGATGGGGAAGGAGAGGCAGCGCCAGCTTGTCAGGGAAATCAGCCGGGCAGGAACACGCCGTCGGTCACGTGCACCACGCCGTTTGACGTCTTGACGTCAGCCTGAGTCACCGCAGTCGCGCGGCCCTGTTCGTCGGTGATCACGATCTTGTCGCCCGAAAGCCGCGCGGTCAGTTCGCCGCCCGACAGAGTTTCGATGCTTGCCTCGCCGCCGTGCTTCTTGATCAGCGCCACCAGATCGGCTGCGGTCACCTTGCCCGCCACCGCGTGGTAGGTGAGGATGCCGGTCAGCATGCCCTTGTTCTGCGGCTTCACGAGGCTCGCCACGGTGCCATCGGGCAGCTTGGCGAAGGCGGTGTCGGTGGGGGCAAAGACGGTGAAGGGGCCGGGGCTGCTGAGCGTGTCAACCAGCCCTGCGGCCTTGACCGCGGCAACCAGCGTGTTGTGGACGCCGGTGCTCATGGCAACCTGGACAATGTTCGGCGCGGTGGTGGCGGCGGCCTTGTGATGGCCGTGCTGGTGCGCGGCGACGGGCAGGGCGACGAAGCCGGTGGTGGCGGCCAGCACAGCAGCGGTGAGGCCAGTGAGGGTGGTCTTGAGGGTCATCGCAGATATCTCCTTATGTTGGTTATCAGGACTGCAAGCCCTCCCGCTTGCCCTTGATCTACGCGGCGAAGGGCGCGCGGGATGCAAATAAATATCTGAAAATAAATAATAACGTCCCTTGAAACGCAAAAACCCCGTCCGGCCCTGGAGGAAGGCCGGACGGGGTCGGGAGAGGCGCCGCCCCGCGGGGTGGTGGGGGTGGGGGATCGGGGGCGGCGCCCGAAGTGAAGGCCTATCAGGCGGGCAGCGAAACCGTGTCGGTCACGTGGATCACGCCGTTCGACTGGAAGACATCGGCCTGGGTCACCGTGGCGGTGCCGCCCTTGCCGTCCGTCAGCACAACCTTGCCGCCAACGACGCGCGCGGTGAGGATGCCGCCGTTCAGGGTCTTGAGTTCGGCCTTGCCACCGCCGGCCTTGATCATCTCGATCAGCTGGCCCGCGCCGACCTTGCCCGGCACGACGTGGTAGGTGAGGATCGCGGTCAGCGTGCCCTTGTTTTCAGGCTTCACCAGCGTCTCGACCGTGCCGGCGGGGAGCTTGGCAAAGGCGGCGTTGGTGGGCGCGAAGACGGTGAAGGGGCCGGGGCTGGACAGCGCGTCGACAAGGCCGGCGGCCTTCACGGCGGCGACCAGCGTGGTGTGATCGGCGGAATTCACCGCGTTCTCGACGATGGTCTTGGTCGGGTACATGGCAGCGCCGCCCACCATCGGCGCATCGGCCTTCTTTTCCATGTGGTGATCGGCCAGCGCAGGCGCGGCGGCAAAGCCGGTGGTGGCTGCGAGCGCGGCTGCGGCGATGGCAGTCAGGGTGTTCTTCGGGGTCATTAGGGGGAGCTCCGTCCATCTGCGTCACGTGCAAGCTCAGGTGCTTACCCTTATAGCTACGCAGGCTTGCGGAGACCGGATGCGCCGGATTTGCCGTTGGAGACGAAGCGGCGTTTTCCCGCGCCGAAGCGCAACCGCATCAGACGGCGGAGAAGGCGCCCTTGGCAACCACCGGGCCGGCGTCCTTGTCCGCAGGCTTGCCGCCAATCGGCTCACGGGTAAGCGCAAGGCCGACCCCGTTGCCCAGCTTGGCGGTGATGTTGGCGGGCAGCGCCATGCTGCGAACCGCCCCCGGCTTGACCACGCCGAGTGACAGCGGGGCGGTTCCGTCAGCGGGCACCAGCCACAACTCGTGATCATGCACCCCGTCAGCGGTGAGGCCGATGGCGGCGACGAGCATCTTCTCGCTTTCAGGAATGTAGGTCACATCCAGCCTCAGGCCGGTCTCGCCAATCGGCACCGTGGCGACCAGCGGGGCCTCTGCCGCAGCGATGGTGGGCACGGGTTCGATGGCGACCGGAGAGGGTGTGATTGACACCCACACCAGCGCGACCGCAGCAGCCATGGACGAAAGTCCCGCGACCCACTGCCAGCGGCGCACGCGGGCTTCCAGCGCGACGACATTGCCGGGCGCATCCGGCGCAGCGGCGTTCGCCGAGGATGGCTGCACCGCTCCGACACGCGCGGCAATGCCGTCCCACACATGGTTGCCCGGTTCTGCCCCCGGCATGGCATCGGACAGCGGAGCGAACCAATCGTCCCACCATTCCTTGCGCCATGCGAAGTCCGGATCGGTCGCATATTTGCCGCGCGCGGCGAGCAATTCCTCGCCTTCCAGCAGGCCCAATGCCCACTCGGCCGCGATCATCGGATCGTCACGGGTCACGTCTGGGCCAGTATCTTCGGGGGCGCTCATGCCGCTTCGCTCGCTTCAAGGCACGCGCGCAGGCGTTGCAAGCCCCGGCGGATCCAGCTTTTCATCGTTCCCAGCGGCACGTCCGCCGCCTCGGCCAGTTGCGCATATGTCATGCCTTCAAAGAAGGCCGCGCGGATGTGGCCCTGCGTGCGGGCGTCCAGTGCGCCCAGGCACTTGTGGATCTGCGCGGTCTGTTCGGCATCGACCAGCAGCGCATCGGCCAGCGGATTTTCATCCGCCAGCGGCGCGGCTTCCTCGATCCCCACCGAACCGCCGCGCACCTTGCCGGTGCGCAGGCGATCAATCGCACGATTGCGCGCGAACGCCGCCAGCCACGCGATCGGGCTCGCGCGGGTTGGGTCATAGCGGTCGGCCCGCTGCCACAGATTGACATAGACGTCCTGCAAGGCGTCCTCGGCTTCCTTTCGATCACCCAAGATACGCAAGGTGATGCCGAACAGCTTCACCCGCGTGGCGCGATAGATTTCTTCCAGCGCCGACTGGTCGCCTGCCGCCAGCCGCGCCATCGCATCGCGCAGCGCCTCGCGGGCTTCGTCAGTGGCGGGGCGGGGGCGCGCGGCCATCAGCAATCCGCTCCGCAAGGCTGACCGCAGGGGTCTTCACCGCTTTCGATCTGGAGCGTGGCGTGGTGGACGCCGAAGCCGGTTTCGAGGCTGGCGGCGACATCGCGCAGGAAGCGGTCAGAGGCCGGGCGGGCGGGCATCACCAGATGCGCGGTCAGCGCGACTTCGGTCGTGGACATCGGCCAGACGTGGAGATCGTGGACTGCGGTGACCCCTTCGAAGGAGGCAAGGTGGCGCCTGACCGCGCCCAGATCGATCCCCGCGGGCGCTGCCAGAAGGCCCATCGCCACAGAATCGCGTGCAAGGCCCCAGGTGCTGGCAGCGATCACGGCAAGGATCACGAAGGTCACGCCCGCATCGATCCACGCATAGCCCGTCAGGAGGATCGCAAGCCCTGCGATCACCACGCCGGCTGAAACCAGTGCATCGGCCATCATGTGGAGATAGGCGCCGCGAATATTGATGTCCTTCTGACCGCGCACAAACAGCATGGCGGTCAACGCGTTGATCGCGATCCCGATCCCGGCGACGGCGGCCATGGCCAAGCCCTGCGGCTCGACCGGGTTCATCATCCTGTGGATCGTCTCGAACAGGATCGCCCCGATCGCCACCGCCAGCAGCAGCGCATTGGCCAGCGCGGCAAGGATGGTGGAGCTTTTGTAGCCATAGGTGAAGCGCCCCTGCGGCGGGCGCTTGGCGGCAATGGCCGCGATCCATGCCAGCGCCAGCGCGAGCACATCGGACAGGTTGTGGCCCGCATCCGCGATCAGCGCCATCGAGCCGTAGATCAGCCCGGCGGTCGCCTCGATCAGCACAAAGCCGGTGTTGAGGATGATGCCGATCAGGAAAGCGCGGCCGAAATCGGCGGGGGCGTGGTGATGCCCGTGCCCATGCCCGTGCCCGTGCGCATGGCCGTGGTGATCATGGTGATCGTGGGTGTGGGCGTGCGCGTGAGCCATGGCGGTCAGTTGTAGACGCAAGCGTCCAATCCGTCACGCCTGACAATGCCGATCCGGCGTTCGATGCGGTTACCGTGGCGCGCGAGCCACCCGCCCGGCCCCTTCACCGAACGCTTCTTGGGGCTGGGCAGGGCGGCGGCCATGCGGCTCGCCTCGTCGCGCGAAAGGCGCGCGGCGGAATGGCCGAAATAGCGCTGCGTCCCCGCCTCGGCGCCGTAGGTTCCGATCCCGGTTTCCGCGACGTTGAGATAGACCTCCATGATGCGTCGCTTGCCCCACACCAGTTCGATCCAGAAGGTGAACCACGCCTCCAGCCCTTTGCGGAAATAGCCGCCGCCCTGCCACAGGAAGACGTTCTTGGCGGTCTGCTGGCTGATGGTCGATCCGCCGCGGATTTTGCCGCCTTCCATGTTTTCGCGCATCGCCTGTTCGATCGCTTCGGTATCGAACCCGCCATGTTCGCAGAACCGCGAATCTTCTGCCGCGATCACCGCGCTCACCAGATTGCGGTCAATATTGTCGAGGCTTTCCCAGTCCTTGGTGATGCCATTGCCGTCCATCACCATGGTGGCTGTGACCGGCACCGGAATCCACTTGAACGCCACCACCAGCACCAGCGTAAGGCCGACGAAACTGGCGAAAGCCTTGGCGGAAAAGCGGAGGATGGTGCGGACCATGGCTTGCGCTCTAGCGCAGGGCAGCGGGTGTGGGAAGTATCACCGCTTGCAGCCTTGCCCTGCGGCGGTCTAGCAAGGTTCCTCAAGCCGAGGGGAGACCATTGATGCGCCTTTTCACCACCACCGCCAGCGCGCTTGCGCTTGGCCTTGCGGCTATCGCCGCGCCGCCCGCTTTTGCCGAGGACGCGGCGACCAAAAAGGCGATCGAGGCCGAGTATGACAACTATCTTGCGCCGCTGTTCCTTGATTTCCACGCCAACCCGGAACTCGGCTTCCTCGAAAACCGCACCGCCGCCAAGATGGCCGCCGAACTGAAGGCCGCCGGGCTGGAAGTAACGACCGGTGTGGGCGGCACCGGGGTGGTCGGCATCCTCAGGAACGGCGAGGGCCCCACGATCCTGCTGCGCGCCGATATGGACGGGCTGCCGGTGGAGGAAAAGACCGGCCTTGGCTACGCTTCGAAGGCCAAGCAGGTCGGCGAGGACGGCAAGGAATACCCCACGATGCACGCCTGCGGGCATGATGTGCACATCACCGCGATGGTCGCCACCGCGCGGCGGCTGGCGGCCACCAAGGGCCAGTGGAGCGGCACCTTGATGTTCATCGTCCAGCCCGCCGAGGAAGGCGTGCGCGGGGCCAAGGCGATGATGGAGGACGGGCTGTATCAGCGTTTCGGCAAGCCCGATTACGCGCTGGCCTTCCACGTTGCCGCCGAACTGGAGACGGGCAAGGTCTCGGCGTCCGAAGGCATCCAGTACTCATCCTCGGATTCGCTCGATATCCGCGTGCCGGGCATCGGCACCCACGGCGCTGCGCCGCACCTGGGGCGAGATCCGGTCTATATCGCCTCGCAGGTGGTGACCGCGCTGCAATCCATCGACAGCCGCGAAATCTCGCCGACCACGCCGGTCGTGGTGACAGTCGGCTCGTTCCACGCCGGATCGAAGCACAACATCATCTCGGACGAGGCCAAGCTGCAAGTCACAGTGCGCGCCAATGACGAGAAGACACGCGAACAGGTGATCGCCACGGTTGAACGGATCGCGGTCAATATCGGCAAGGCGCATGGCCTGCCCGATAATATGCCGGTCACGGTGACGCGTCTTTCAGGCACGCCGACCACGATCAATGACGCCCCGCTGGCCCGCCGCCTCAACGCTGTGATGCAGCGCGAGCTGGGTGCGGCGGCCGTGGTGCCCTTCGAGCAGCGCAACATGGGCGCGGAGGACTTCACCTATTTCGTCGCGGCCGACACGGGCGTTCCGGGCTATTACTTCGCGGTTGGCGGCACCACGCCGGAACGGATCGCGGCAGCCAAGGCCGGCGGGCCGGCGATTGCCGGGCACCATTCGCCCCTGTTCCAGATCGCCCCGCGCGAAAGCGTGACATTGGGGGCTCGCGCGATGATCGCGGCGGTGCTGGATTTGGCTCCCAAGAAGTAAGCGCAGGAATTCGCGCAAGGAAAAGGGCGCCGCGAGTGATCGCGGCGCCCTTTCTTATGGGGTGGCCCAAATATGGCTCAGATGAAGTGTCAGGCGACTCCGGGCAGCAGGCGTTCGCCCGCAATCCGCTGCATCGCCTTCTGGAGCTTTTCAAACGCCCGCACTTCGATCTGGCGGATGCGTTCGCGGCTGACGTCATAGGCCTGGCTCAGTTCTTCGAGCGTCTGCGGCTTTTCGGTCAACCGGCGTTCGGTGAGGATGTGCCGTTCACGCTCGTTGAGGCTTTCCATCGCCTCGCCCAGCATCGCCATGCGCATCTGCGATTCCTCGGCATCGGCCACGGTCTCGTCCTGCAAGGGGCGATCATCCGCCAGCCAGTCCTGCCATTCGCCCGAGCCTTCCTCGGCCCCGCGCAAGCTGACGTTGAGCGAGGCATCGCCGCCCATCATCATGCGCCGGTTCATGTTGATCACTTCCTGCTCGGGCACGCCGAGGTCGGTTGCGATCTTGGTCACGTCGGCGGGGCTGAGGTCGCTGTCCTCGTAAGCTTCGAGCTGCTTCTTCATCCGGCGAAGGTTGAAGAACAGCTTCTTCTGCGCCGCGGTGGTGCCCATCTTCACGAGGCTCCACGAACGCAGGATGAATTCCTGCATCGAAGCCTTGATCCACCACATCGCGTAGGTCGCGAGGCGGAAACCGCGATCGGGTTCGAACTTCTTGACGCCCTGCATCAGGCCGACATTGCCTTCCGAAATCAGATCGGAAACGGGCAGTCCATAGCCGCGGTATCCCATCGCGATCTTCGCGACGAGCCGCAGGTGGCTGGAGACGAGCTGGGCGGCAGCTTCAGGGTCTTCGTGTTCCTGATACCGCTTGGCGAGCATGTATTCCTGCTCGGCGGTGAGCACCGGGAACTTGCGGATTTCCGAGAGATAGCGGTTGAGCGATTGTTCGCCGCTCAAAGCCGGGACCGAACTGGTCTTCTTTCGGACACTTGTAGACTTGGTCACTGGTTACCTAACCTTTCTGGCGTCGACCGCTTGGCAAGGACCCCTGATGGGCATCCGTCGCACCGGGCCACGGGTTATGCATATACGCGATAATCAGTCAGATGTATGCGCGTTTCATCGATCAGAACCGCTCAGTTGGTCGATCAGTTCCGCCATATCGGCGGGAAGATCGCTCCGAAATTGAACGGTTTCTCCGGTCACGGGGTGGACGAAGCCCAGTTCCGCCGCGTGGAGCGCCTGCCGGGCGAAGCCGATTCGTTCGAGCAACGGACGCAGGGCTTTGGGTGTGCGACCATAGGCAGGGTCTCCCAATAAAGGATGGCCGATTGACGCGCAGTGAACGCGCACCTGGTGGGTGCGGCCGGTTTCCAGCCGGCATTCAATCACCGCAGCCTCGTCCAGCCGCTCCAGCACCTTGTAATGGGTGATCGCGGTTTTCCCGCGTGAGGAATTGTTGGGCAGCACCGTCATTTTCTTTCGGTCCGCGTCCGATCGCCCCACCCGCGCATCGATGGTGCCCGCAGCCGGGGACGGGTGCCCGGCGCACACCGCGATATAGCGGCGGTGGACCGTGTGGGCGGCAAATTGCACCGCGAGCCCTTCATGCGCGCGGTCCGACTTGGCGACCACCAGCAGCCCCGATGTGTCCTTGTCGATCCGGTGCACGATCCCGGGGCGCGCGACCCCGTTGATGCCGGACAGGTTGCCCCGGCAATGATGCAGCAGCGCATTGACCAGCGTTCCGGTGATATTGCCCACCGCCGGGTGGACGACCATGCCCGCGGGCTTGTCGACCACGACCAGATGCTCGTCTTCATAGGCGATGGTGAGCGGGATATCCTCCGGCAGCGCCTCTGCGGGCATGGCGGCGGACAGGATGATGCGGAACGGCGTGTCGGCGGCGACCTTCATCGATCCGGCGGCGGCGGTTTTCCCCGCGACATCGACCCGGCCCTGCTCGATCAACCCCTGCACCCGCGCGCGGCTGAGACCGGTGGCTTCGGCCAAGGCCTTGTCGAGACGGGAGGGGCTGCCAATGGTGCCGGTGATGATTTCGGGTTCGGACATGCTATGGCCATGCGTGATGGAACTCGCCGTGACAAGCCAAGCCCTCGCCGCCATGCGCGCGCACGCCGCCGCTGCGCATCCGCAGGAGGCTTGCGGGCTGTTGCTGGGGCCAGTGCTGGAGACGGGTGACCGCATCACCGAGGCGCGTCCTGCGCGCAATGTCCACCCTGCGCCAGAAACCCATTTCGAGATTGACCCGCAGGCGCTGATCGATGCGCATCGGGCCGCGCGCAGCGGGGGCGCGCAGGTGGTGGGCTATTACCACTCGCATCCCGCCGGCCCCGCTGCCCCTTCCGCCACCGACCGCGCCTGCGCTGCGGGGGACGGCAAGGTGTGGGCGATCGTCGCCGGTTCCGACGCCGCGTTCTGGAGGGACGGGGAACAGGGGTTCACCGCACTTCCCTTATCCCTGATCGATGGTTAGGTATGGCGCATGATTTCCCGGACCGATCTCGCCGCGATGCTGTGCTCGCGCCTGTGCCATGACCTGCTCTCGCCCGTCGGCGCGCTCGCCAACGGGCTGGAACTGCTCGCTGACGAGAAGGACCCGCAGATGCGGGCGCAGGTGGTCGATCTGCTCGAGCAATCGGCCAAGATCAGCACCGACAAACTGAAGTTCTTCCGCCTCGCGTTCGGCGCGGCGGGCGGTTTTGGCGAAGCGATCCCGGTGGACGAGGCCAAGTCGGTGGTCAATGCGCTGGCCTCCGATGCCAAGCGCGTCGAAGTGCACTGGGCGATTTCCGAACCGAGCCTGCCCAAGCCGGCGGTCAAGGTGATGCTCAACCTTGCGCAGATTGCGCTGGATGCGCTGGTGCGCGGCGGCACGCTCGATATCGGGGCGGAACGGCGGGACGGGGCGGTGGAGATCGTCGCCCGCGCCCGGGCCGAACGCCTCGCCTTTGACGAAACCATTGGCCGCGCCCTGCAAGGCGAACTTGAGGAAAGCGAGATCACCAGCCGCACCGCCGCCGCCCACATGATCGCGGTCCTTGCCGAGGAAATGGAGGGCGGCCTGCAATACAAGCTGGGTGACGGGGCGCTGGTGCTGGGCGCGGTGCTGCCCGAGCCTGAAGGCATGATCGGCTGATATAATACTACCAAGGGGGGCGCGAATGCTGGGGGACGACGAACTGGTTCACGAGGAACGTCTCTCGCCCAATTTCGACAAGCGCACGCTGCCCATCAGCATGGCGGTGATCCACTATACCGAGATGAAGCCCGTCGGCACCGCGCTCGATCGGCTGACCGACCCTGAAGCCAAGGTCAGCGCCCATTACCTTATCACCGAGGAAGGCGGCGTGATCCGCCTTGTCCCCGAAGACAAGCGCGCCTGGCATGCCGGTTCAAGCTTCTGGCGCGGCATTCCCGACGTGAATTCGGCGAGCATCGGGATCGAGCTTGATCACCCCGGCCACGCTCCCGAAAACGGGGGCTATCGCGGCTTTCCCGATGCCCAGATCGATGCGCTGATCCCGCTGCTGGCGCGGATCGTGAAGCAGTATGACATTCCGCGCGCCAATGTGGTGGGCCATTCCTGCGTCGCGCCGATGCGCAAGGTTGATCCGGGCGAGCTGTTCCCGTGGGACCGGCTGGCCGACTACAAGTTGTGCCTGCCGCGCCCGCCCTGCCTTGCGGCGGGCAACCCGTTCCACAATGACGGGTCGTTCTTCATGGCGCTCGAACGGTTCGGCTATGACATCACCGATCAGGCCAAGGCGGTGGAGGCCTTCGAGCGGCGCTGGCGGCCCGAACGCATCACCGGCGTGCCCGATGGCGAGATCGCCGCGATCTTGTGGCAATTGCTGTTAGACCGCGATCAGGGGCGGACGCGCTAGCTTTTCCGATGACTCGCGCCTATTGCCGCCCTCGTCAGGGGGCCTGAGGCAGCCGCGTGCTTTTGGGCGCGAGGAAAGTCCGGGCTCCACGAAACAAGGGTGGCGGGTAACGCCCGCCGGCGTCCTTTCGGGGGCGCAAGGGAAAGTGCCACAGAGAGCAAACCGCCGATGGCCCGCGCTTCTTCGGGAGTGGGGGGACAGGCAAGGGTGAAAGGGTGCGGTAAGAGCGCACCGGGGGGCCGGCAACGGCAACCGCATGGCAAACCCCACCCGGAGCAAGGCCGAATAGGGGTCTCGCGCCTTTCGCAAGAAGGGTAGGCGTGTTTCGCGCCGAGAGACCCGGGTTGGCTGCTAGAGCGGCGGAGCAATCCGCCGAGCAGATGAATGGCTGCCACCCCGGCGCTGGTCCGCAAGGATACCGTCCGGGGAGACAGAACCCGGCTTATGATGGCCTCCTGACGTTTATGTTTTGCGTGCCCGCCTCCGCGGGCACGTCCTCGGCGAGTTTCAGGCCGGTGGGCCTGATCGCCTGCGGCTCGCGCGCGTTCTTGTCGGCCTATCGCTGCGCTACTTGAGGCCGCGTGCGCTCGCGGCCCGTCCTGCGGCGGGCCGATGCATCGCTCTGATCGTTCTTCACCCCGCCCCGGGCCTGACCCGGGGGCCCAGCTTCCTTGCCGCACGGAGCGTGGAAATCCGCCCCTCTCACGCTTCTCCGTCCGGAGGCCTTGCGCTCATCGGCAAACGCGCCGAGGATTGTCGCCATGAACCGCATCTTTCCCTCCACCCGCCCGGCCATCCAGCGCCTTGCCATCATCCTTGCGGTGGTGGTGCAGATCGGAGCGGGGTTTCTGCCGCGCTTCGGGATCGGTGAATTCATCGGCGCGCGGTCCGATGCGGTGCGCACGCTGATCACGCCGGCAGGCTGGGCCTTTGCCATCTGGGGGCCGCTGTTCCTGCTCTCGATCCTGTTCGCCGTGTGGCAGGCGCTCCCGGCGCAGCGCAGCAACCCTTTGCTCGGCCGCATCGGCTGGCCCGCCGCCATCGCGCTGGCAGCGCAGGGCGTGTGGTCGACCTATACCCAGCTTGCCAATCTCACTGCCATATCGGCGGCGATCATCCTCGTCTCGCTTGCCGGGCTGCTCATCGTGCTGCGTGCCCTGGTGGCCGAGCCTTCGCTGTCGCGGGGCGAGCGGATCTTCGTGGTCCCCGCCTTCAGCGCGCTGGCCGCCTGGCTGACCGCGGCGACCATCGTCAACATCTCCGCGAGCCTCAAATATCACGGGCTGGCCGGGGCCGAGCCAGCGCCGCTGGTGACCACCGTGATGATCGTGATCGGTTCGCTGATCGCCGCGACCGCCGCATGGCAATCGCGCGGCGCGCCGCTTTACGGGCTGGTGTTCGCCTGGGCGCTGTTTGCGATCAATGCCGCGGGCGGACAGCGGTTTGCCAGCATCGGCTGGGCCGCCATCTTCGGCATCGTGCTCGTGCTCGCCGTCACCGGGTGGCAGCTATCGCGCAGGGACAGCCGCCGCCACTGGTTCGGTAGCGGTCAGGGCCGGCCCACGCTGACATAGGTGAAGCCTGCGGCCTGCATGTCCGAAGGCTTGTAGACATTGCGCAGGTCGACCATCACCGCAGCGTTCGCCAGTTCCTTGACGCGCTTCAGATCGAGCGCGCGGAAGGCGTCCCATTCGGTCACGATCACCACCACATCGGCGCCTTCGATCGCCTCATAGGCATTGTCGCACATGGTCACGCCGGGCAGCAGCGGGCGGGCCTGTTCCATGCCTTCCGGGTCATAGGCCGCCACGGCCACGCCCGCATCCATCAGCGTCTGGGCGACGGCAATCGCCGGGCTGTCGCGCATATCGTCGGTGTTGGGCTTGAAGGTCAGGCCGAGCAGCGCCGCTTTCTTGCCGCGCGCCTCGTCAAACCCGCCCAGCGCATCCACGACCTTGCGGCCCATCGCGCGCTTGCGAGTGTCATTGACCTTGACCACGGCCTCCACGATCCGCGTCGGACTGTCGTAATCCTCGGCAGTCTTCAGCAGGGCGAGCGTGTCCTTGGGGAAGCAGCTTCCGCCATAGCCGGGGCCGGCGTGCAGGAACTTGGAACCGATGCGGTTGTCCATCCCGATCCCGCGGCTGACGTCCTGCACATTCGCACCGACCTTTTCGCACAGATCGGCCATTTCATTGATGAAGGTGATCTTGGTCGCGAGGAAGGCGTTGGCGGCGTATTTGATCAGCTCACTGGTGCGGCGCGAGGTGAACAGGATCGGCGATTCGTTGATGAACAGCGGGCGATAGACCTCGCGCATCACTTCGCGGCCGAAATCATCCTCTGCGCCGATGACGATACGGTCAGGGCGCTTGAAATCGCCGATGGCCGCGCCTTCGCGCAGGAATTCCGGGTTGGAGACGACCGCAAAGCGGTGGCCCGTTCCGGTTTCGCGGATGATCCGCTCGACCTCGTCACCAGTGCCGACGGGCACGGTCGACTTGGTGACGATCACCGCGTCATTGCTGAACTTCTCGCCCACTTCGCGCGCGACTTCGTAGACGAAGGTGAGATCCGCGTGCCCATCGCCCCGGCGGCTAGGGGTGCCGACCGCGATGAAGATCGCGTCCGCCCCTGCAATCCCTTCGCCAAGATCGGTGGTGAAGCTGAGGCGGCCCGACTTCACATTGCCTTCGACCAGCGCATCGAGGCCGGGTTCATAGATCGGCATGATCCCGGCGTGCAGCCGGTCGATCTTGCCCTGATCCTTGTCGATGCAGACGACGTCATGCCCGAAATCGGCAAAGCAGGCGCCTGACACGAGCCCGACATAGCCCGAACCCACCATCGCAATCTTCATGAACCGTGATCCTCGTGAGATTTGGACGCCGCATGGCGCTGCTTTTGCCCGGTGGCGAGCCTTATTCCGACCGGTCTCCGTGGAAAATCGCCACGGTTCCGTCTTCTGCGGTGCGGGCCTGCATGATCCGCCGCTGGTCACCTTCGAGCACGAGCGCGGTAAGCACACCCGAGCGGAAAGCGCCAGTGTCAATTCCTATCCGGTTGCCGCAATCCATCACGTGGCTGAAGATCGTGTGACCGTGGATCACGACCTTTTCGAGCGGGCCTTCATGGCTGAGGAACCGCTCGCGGATCCACAGCAAATCGCTGCGTTTCTGGTCGGCCAGCGGGCGGGAAGGATCGATCCCGGCGTGGACGAAGACATAGTCGCCCGCGCGGATCATGGTTTCAAACCCGCCGACGTAATCGCGCACCTGCTGGCTGACGAATTGTGGCAGCAGGGCGAAGATTTCCTCCAGCTCGAGCTCGCCCAGATCCCTGGCCGAAAGGCCGAAGCTGCGCATGGTCTCGTAACCGCCATGCTTGAGAAAGTGGCGCAGCGCCTCGGGCTTTTCGAAGGCGGCGAGGAACATTTCCTCGTGATTGCCCGCCAGAATGCGCACGTTGCGGGTCGCTTGCCAGTTTCTCGCGGCAACGATCACGCCGGCGCTGTCCGGCCCGCGATCGACCAGATCGCCGAGCAGGATGATGCGGTGATCAAGACCCGGCGCAGCGGCGATTTCGCCCTCGATCGCTGCGATCACGGCCTCGAACAGGTCAAGCCGCCCGTGGATGTCGCCCACCGCGTAATAGCGCCGCCCGTCCGGCACCGCCGGGAGCTTGGGCGGGGGCGGGGGAGAGAAAAACGCGAGCAGTCTGTCGAGCATGGCTCTGATGGTGATCCGGTTATCTTGCGACCTGGAAGGAATGTCCCGGTCGGGCAGGTAAGGCCGCGTCCCTCGGGTTGGGAGGCGCAATAACTCTCTCAACGCAGGCGCGCAATAAACCCTCTGGCTGGCTCGGCAGGAAGTGCGAAATTGGCGGCAGACGGTTGCAAGTGTGGCTCCGGGGTTAGCTTATGGTTTGCCGATTAATCGAGCGTGAAGCTGACAGTGGTGACCACTCGCACCTTCTTGTAAGGGCTGTCGGCCGATCCCCAGCCTCCGGCATCGCCATCGCGCGCCTCGATCTCAAAATAGCCCTGGGTTGCGTCCCTGATCTTGCCGACGCCGGAATCGGAATCCTTGGCGAACTGCTGCGCGCTGGCGCGGGCGTCCTTCGTGGCGGCGGCGACCATTTCGGGCTTGATGTCGTTGAGCTTGGTGAAGGTGTAGGCCATCCCCGATCCTTCTTCCAGAAACACCCCGCGCCCGACCAGATCGAACTGGCGCGCCACGGCCTTCTGGGCGCGCTTGATATCGGTGGTACGCAGCGCGAGCCGCTGGCGCACGGTGAAGGTGGTGATGCCTTCATTGGTGAAGCTGGTGACATTCGCGCCCGTCGGCTGGAGCGCGTCGGCCGGGAAGCCCAGTTCCTTGAAAAAGGCTTCGATGCTGGCGGTATCGCGGCGCACCTTGTCCTGTGCTTCGGCCAAGCTGGTGGACGAGGCCGAGTAGCTGATCGTCCATGTGGCAAGATCGGCGGTGACATCGCGCTCGGCCAAGCCGCGCACGGTGACCGCGCGTTCGGCATCCTTGGCCCGCAGCAACCCGTTGCCGAGCAGATAGCCGCCTGCAATCATCCCGACAGCGAGGATCCCTGCCGTGCCGAACCAGCGCAAGGCGGTTGGCTGGGTCAGGGCACTGGTCGCCGTATTCGCCGGTTGCACTTCATCGCCGCCCATCGCATTGTTCCTTGTCCGAGTTGGTGCGACGAGTTGTGCATCATCGTCGATGAATGGAATTTGAATGGGAGTCTTTGTGTTCCGCATCGCATCCACGATGCGAAATCCTTGCTCTCACGCACTGCGGGCGGGTGACCCGCCTTCGGCGGTTCAGCTTCGCTTCCGCTGCGGGCGCCCGTTCGGGCTTGCGGTCGCTTCGCGACCGAGATCGCACTTTTTTGAAGGGTAGTTCTATGGTCAAATACCTCCACTCGATGATCCGTGTCAGCGACCCGGATGCCACGGTCGCCTTCTTCAAGCTGATCGGCTTGGAGGAAGTGCGCCGCTTTGACAGCGAGGCCGGGCGCTTCACGCTGATTTTCCTTGCAGCGCCGGGGCAGGCCGGGCTGGCCGAGGTGGAGCTGACCTATAACTGGCCCCCCGCCGATGGCAGCGCGCCCGAAGAATACACCGGCGGGCGCAATTTCGGCCATCTCGCTTACCGGGTCGAGAATATCTACGAGACTTGCGCCGCCCTTGCGGCGGCCGGTCACATCATCCACCGCCCCCCGCGCGATGGCCACATGGCCTTCGTCAAATCGCCTGACGGCATCTCGGTCGAGCTGCTTCAGGAAGGCCACCTGGAACCCGCCGAGCCGTGGGCGAGCATGCCCAATACTGGAAGCTGGTAAGCTGTCGCTTTCATACAAAGCTCGAAAATTAAATCGTTTTAAACCAACAAAAATATGCAGGATTGTTGCATTGGGGGTTATGTAAAGGTAAGTTGATTTCTTGATTGGGGGAGGGGGTCGCCTTGTCCTTAGCCGAGCCAGTATTGTGGCAGGGCCTGGCCCTTATCCAGCACGAACTCTTGCTGTTCGCGGGCGTGTTTTTCCTCATCGGTGCTCTTGATGATCTGGCGGTGGATGCCGCTTGGATATGGCTCAAGCTGACAGGGCGTGCAGTGACGGAACGGCGCAGTCGCATCGCGTTGCGCAGCCGCCACCTGTCCGGCCCGGTCGCGGTGCTGATCCCGGCGTGGCGTGAAGCGGCGGTGATCGGCCAGACCATCGAGCACCTCCTTGCCACATGGCCGCAGGCTGCCATGCGCCTCTATGTCGGGTGCTATCGCAATGATCCGGCCACGATCGGCGCGGCGATTGCGGCAGCGGGCCGCGATGCGCGCCTGCGGGTCGTGATCCTAGGTGACGGCATTATGTAGCAAACGCACCAAGAGAAAGATAGATGCCATCGCCCATGATGCGTATTATCCGCATATGGCAAACATCACCGTGCGCGGCCTCGTCAAAAAGCGGGCCGAAATCTCAGGGCGCATCCACGCGCTGCAAGAGGAAGCCGCAAGGCTGGTCGCGGCGCTGGATCACATTGACCAGACCATCCGCCTGTTTGACCCTGAAATCGACTTTCAGGACATGCCGGTGAAGTTACTTCCGCCGCCGAATGCTGCCTTCCGTGGCGAGTTTCAGCGGTCGCTGCTAGAGATGCTGCGCGGGGTGCAGAAGTGGCAGACCACGGACGAATTGACGGTCAAGGTGATGGTGCAGCGGCGCATGAATGAAGCGGACAGGGCCTTGCGCATCCTCACCCGCAAGCGCGTCGGTCACGCTCTGAAGCGGCTTGAGCGCAAGGGCGTCACGCAATCGCGGCGCATGGGCAGGGGTGCGCTGCTATCGTGGCGGATTACGAAGCCGGATGCTGTGCTTGAGGGCGGGTGGCGGAATGGGAGTGAGGGAGATCAGCCGCGAGTCCTGTTGGGCTGAAAACGGGCCGAGCTGTTTACCGGATGGTATCAGCTCGGCCCTAATTCAATTACTCATAGACAGGCGAGTTGTAAGACGCCTTCATGATGGTGATGCCGTTCAGGGCATCAGCGCGATTGTAGTAGGATTCAGCCGAGTCAGAAATGGTCCGGCCATTCGAAGAGACATAACGCCAGCGCCAGAGGCTCTGAGTGTCCTTATACAACTTATAGTGTCCCATTAGGGGGTATCCTTTATGACAGAATTTAAAAGGTATTTGGTTAGCTATCGTCATGACGGTGCGCAGTGGAACATTGAGTTACCGGCTGCCTCTTTTGAGGACGCAGAACGCCGCCTCAGCCAAATGCATTTTGGCAGAGTGGACGGGGAAGTCGTTGCAACGCTTCCGGGCTCAATGGGACCAATCGCAAGTATCCTCATCGCAATCAGGAACCTGATCACGGGAAGGGGCCGATAGAGTCCGTCTGATGGAGAGTGGTCTGGTGTCTAATACTCCTTCGCGTGACCGCGAAGGCTGTTGACTGTTATCCACAAAAGGCGTAACGCCATCTCGTGATCACAACCAACGATGCCACCGCGTCGTTAACTTCCAAATCGGCGACGAGAGATTGGGTCTCTCGTCGCCTTTTTGTTGTCTAGCACATCCGGCTAAATTTGCAACCTCGTTGGCAGCCTGTTCACCACAGTGCTTAATCGTTTGTTCGCATTTGGTTCTGATTGGCAGAATTCCGCGTTTATAAAGATTTCGTTATATCTCAAACTCATGCGGCCCGCTGCCAATAGCCCGCCCAAGTGCGGCTCTGGCGGCTAGCCATCGCACCGAACACCAGCTTCATGGTCTGCCCGCCGTTATCGACGCGGCGGTTGTCCTCGCGCCATGCGGCCTCGCCAGCGTAGGCACGGAGATACGGGCCCGCGATGTGGTGGTGCGTCCCGACTTCCATGCGGCGAAGGCGCGAGAAGTAGCTTTCGGCTTGGTTGGTGCAAGCGCCCTCGTCCGAATAGGCGAGCGAGTGATTGATGCGCCATGTCTGCCAGCCAGCGTGAAGCGCATCCCAGCTCGGAGCTTCGTCTGCGTGGATGGTGGCGAGGGTGCCGACATAGTCGCGCACCATCGGCACTGCATCGCCTTCCTGACGGACCACGAAAGGCAATGTGCGACCCTTGCGCTCGCGCATTACGACAACACACTGGCGCTTGCCAGTCTGATTTTTGGCGAGGCGGCGATCCTTGCGGTCTTCCTTGCGGTTCTCAGGGCGAATGTGACCGCCGAAATAGGCTCCATCCATTTCCACGACCCCGTCCAGCTTAAGGCCTTCGATCTCACGCGCCATCGCTTCGCGCAGCTTGTGGAACAGCACAAAGGCGGTCTTGTATTGAACGTCCAGATCGCGGCTCGCCTGAAGCGCGCTGATGCCCTTCGCGCCGTTCACGAAGATGACCACGGCGGCGAGCAGATCGGTGAACGACAGCTTGCGCGAGGCAAAGATCGTCCCGCTGGTGACGCTGAACTGGTGGTGGCAGGCAACGCACTTGAACTTCCGGCGGGTACTGATGCTGTAGGCCTCGGTGCAGCCGCAACGCGGGCACACCGGCTCACCGTCTGTCTCAGGCCAACGCATGTCGCAGAACGTGCCGTAAGCGGCATCCTCGCCCATGCGGAAAACCTTAGCGAGGCTAAGGGTGCGGGCTTTTGCGGAGAGGAGAAAGTGTTGTGCCATGTCATCGTTTCCAGTGCTTTTGCACTCTATATAGTGACAATAGCGCACTCTTGTCAATGGCAAATGTATCGCCTATGATGACAAAATACATCGCGGGAGATTGCAATGCCAGTGCAGGAAAAGGAATGGGAGGATCGCGTCAAAGGCATCCTCAAGGCCGAACTGAAGCGCCGCAACATCAGCTATGCCCAGCTAGTCGGCTTGCTTGCCGATCAGGGGGTCATGGACTCAGAGCCGAATATCAGGAACAAGATGAGCCGAGGCAAATTTACAGCGGTGTTCTTCGTTCAATGTCTTGCTGCAATTGGCGCATCTGAGATTCGACTATAGAAATTCGAAATTCCATCTGTTCCAACGCCGTTTGTTTTGTTTCGAGGTTATCAATTTGCTGCTGGATTACGCTTATTGACATGGTTATGCCCTCAAGCGAACTTTGCATTGTGATGGTAAGCGATTTCTTTAACTCCGCAACTTCATTCATAGCCATCGCAAATTGATTTGAACGATAGTCTGCATTGGCCACGAGGGAGACTGCTACAGCATTAGACTGCTCTAATTTTGTCTCAATTTCAGCAAGTCGCTCCAAAACAGCCTCAAGCTTCGGAGCGAAGTCCCAGGCTTTGTCATTCGAGGCCTTTAGGTCGCGCCGTGCGGCTTCTGCTGTCTTCGCCAAACTGTGGTCTGGCCAAAACACCCAAACAGCAAAACCCAGAAGCGCCGCAGGGATGAGAAGCGAAGGCACCCACCACGGGGTTTCGACTAGCCAAGTGAACCACTTCGGCAGATTGGCCGCATCATCCGCTGTGGTGCTTAGTCCTATGGGCGTGGCGACAAGGAATGCCCCCTCATACATGACGAGCAGCACCAGTGCGATGAGTCCGAGAACTCGCTTTAGATAGATAGACATGCGTTGATCGTGCCTCATTCCGGCCTCGCTGTGGAGTCGGAAAGAACAGGGTGCCACCACGCAAGGTTACACCCGCCTTCATGGCTGGTGCTTTCGTAATTGCTTTGGTGCGTTTGCTACATAATACCGCTAGGTGAGGACGGGCCGACCACCAAGGCCGATTGCCTCAACCGCCTGTTCGCCGCCCTCACCATCGACGAGGAGCGCAGCGGGACGCGCTTTGCCGCGCTGGTGTTCCACGATGCCGAAGACATGGTTGATCCCGGCGCGCTCGGCCTGTTGGACGAGGCGATCGCGGGCGGGGCCGATTTCGTGCAATTGCCGGTCGAACCGCTGGTGCCGCGCCAGCGGCGCTGGCTGGCGCGGCATATCGCAAGCCATTACTGCGAGGAATTCGCCGAGGCGCACGGCAAGGCGATGGTGGTGCGTGATGCGCTGGGCGCAGGCCTGCCGGGCGCGGGCGTGGGCTGCGCCGCCTCGCGCCGGGCGCTCGACTGGCTGGTGGCACGCCATGGGGACGCTGTCGGTGCGGGAGCCGGGGCCGGAACCGGCGCGGCCCTGCCCTTCGCCCGGGATTCCCTGACCGAGGATTACGAACTGGGCCTTGCCATCGCGGCCGAGGGCGGTCGCTGCCGCTTCGTGCGGGTGCGCGGCGAGGATGGCGCGCTGATCGCGACGCGTTCCTTCTTTCCGCACAGCTTTGAAAATGTGGTGCGCCAGAAAAGCCGCTGGGTGCTCGGCATCGCCTTGCAGGGCTGGGACCGGGTCGGCTGGGCGGGCGGGCTGGCTGAATTCTGGATGCGCGCGCGTGACCGGCGCGGGCCGCTGACGGCGCTGGTGCTGCTGACCGGTTATGCGCTGGTGGTACTGACCGGGGTGATGGGTGTGCTGACGGTGGCCGGGATCGCCGCGCCGGTGCCGCTCAGCCCGCTGCTGGTGGCGGTGTTGGGGGGCAATGCGATGGCCTTCGGCTGGCGGATCGCGATGCGCTTTGCCTTCACCGCGCGCGAATATGGCTTGGCCGAGGGGCTGTGGGCGGTGCTGCGCGTGCCGCTTGCCAATGTCATCGCGATCATCGCCGGTCGGCGTGCTGTCTTCGCCTATATCCGCACTCTCGCCGGACGCGCGGAGGGCTGGGACAAGACCGATCACGATGCCCACCCCGCCGCTGCCGGGCTTTACGGCCCTGCGCAGCCATGACCGCAAGGCTTGCCCACGCCCGGAGCGTCGCCCGGCATCGCGGCGGGCCGCTGGTGATGCTTGCGCTGCTGGTTACGGGCTGGTGTTCGGCGCGGGTCATGTGGTGGGAGAACCCCTTCGCATATGAGGCGCGCGCCTCGGCCGAGGCATTTGCTGCTGTGGCGGTGGAGCACGCGCCGGCGCTGGCGCTGCCGGCAGCGGCCACGCTTCCTGCGCTTCCGGCGCTCGCCGTGGCAAGCGCAGTGCTGCCGGTGACCGGACGTCTGCCGACATTCGCCCGGCGTACGGACGTCGCATCGCTCGAAGGCCTCCCCGGCGTTGCCCTTGCGTCTGGCCTTTCGGCATCCGCCTCTGCGCAGTCCTCGCAAGGTGGCGATCCGCTTCTGCCTCCGACACTACCGGTGCAGCCGCCCTTCCTCGCTGTCCCTCTGGTGTCGCCGCGCGCAGCGCCTGGGGGGCGCTGGTCGCTGGATGCATGGGCGTTCTGGCGACAGGGATCTTCTGCCGCACCGGTCAGTCAGGGGCGGGTGCCGGTTTACGGGGCGAGCCAGGCCGGCGCTGTGCTGCAATACCGCCTTGCACCGCGCAGCCGCACCGATCCGCGCCTCTACGCCCGCGCCTACCGCGCGCTGGTGCGGCGCGGCGAGAACGAGGGGGCACTTGGCGCATCGCTGCGTCCCTTGGCGTGGATGCCGATCCGCGTGGCGGGCGAGGTGCGCTATACTGACGCCGCCTTCTTCAATCAGGCCCGCCCGGCTGCCTATGCCGTGACCGAACTTCCCCCGTTGCGCATGCCCTATGGTGTGGCGCTTGAGGCCTATGGACAGGCGGGCTGGGTCGGCGGACGGGGCGCGACCCCCTTTGCCGACGGGCAGGCGAGCCTCACCCGCGATCTGCCGCTGGTCGCCCGCCTGACGGACGAGCGCCTGCGCCTCAACCTCGGCGCGGGTGCTTGGGGCGGCGCGCAGGAGGGGGCGCAGCGGGTGGATATCGGCCCGACGCTGCGGCTCGATACCCGGCTGGGAAAGGCCCCCGCACGGCTTTCTGTCGATTGGCGCCTGCGCGTAGCGGGCGATGCTGCACCGGGATCGGGCGTGGCGGCGACGGTTTCCACGGGGTTTTAGACTGCGGGCAAGCTCTCCGGGCGGCTTGCATGATCGGAGAACAAGTATCGGTCGCGGGTTTAATCCCCCCGCCGCCTCGGCTAGCGTTGGCGGCATGGACGTTTACCTGCCCATCGCGAATCTCTCGGTCAACGGGCTATTCATTGTCCTGCTGGGCGGGCTGACGGGGATCCTCTCCGGCCTGTTCGGGGTCGGCGGCGGGTTTCTCACAACGCCGCTTTTGATCTTCTACGGCATCCCGCCAACGGTCGCCGCTGCTTCTGCCGCCACGCAGGTGACCGGCGCGAGCGTTTCGGGCGTGTTGGCCCATTCGCGGCGCAAGGGTGTGGATTACCGCATGGGCGGCGTGCTGGTGGCAGGCGGCATGGTCGGCGCGCTTATCGGGGCGGGGCTGTTCAGCGTGTTACAGGCGCTGGGCCAGATCGATGTCGTCATCTCGGTGCTTTATGTCCTGCTGTTGGGCTCGATCGGATCGCTGATGATGCGCGAGGCGGTGGACGCGCTGCGCCCCGGCCTGTTGGGCAAGGGGCCGCAGGTCAAGAAGCGCCGCCACCACCCGCTGGTCGCCAGCCTGCCCTATCGCTGGCGCTTCTACGCCTCGGGGCTGTATATCTCCCCGCTCGCGCCGCTGATCCTCGGGATGCTGGTCGGCATCCTCACCATGCTGCTGGGCGTGGGCGGCGGGTTCCTGCTGGTGCCCGCGATGCTCTATATCCTCGGGATGAGCGGCAATGTGGTGGTTGGCACATCGCTGTTCCAGATCCTGTTCGTGACCATGGTGACCACCATGACCCATGCGCTTACTACCAAGGCGGTCGATCTGGTGCTGGCGGCGCTGCTGCTGCTGGGATCGGTGCTGGGCGCGCAGTTCGGCACCCAGATCGCCCAGAAGGCCCGGCCGGAACTGCTGCGCCTCGCGCTGGCCGCGCTGGTGCTGCTGATCGCGCTCAGGATGCTTTACGGCCTCGGCGTGCAGCCTGACGAGATCTACACCGTTGTGCCGCTCTGAGGCCCGGCGTGTGAGGGGGGGCGCGTTCACCATCGCCCTGAGCGGCGCGCTTGCCGCCGCCGCTGCCGCCAGCCCGGCGCTGGCGCAGCGCGAACCGGTGCTGGTGCCCGCCGTCAGCCAGTCGCTGATCGAGGTGCGGCAGGGCTTCACCGGCGCGCGCCTGCTGCTTTACGGCGCGGTGGTCGATCCCGAAGGCGCCGGGCGCACCGGGGATTATGATATCGTCGTGGTCCTCAAAGGCCCGACCGAGGCGGTGCGCATCCGCGAAAAGGAACGCATCCTCGGGATCTGGGCCAATGCCGGATCATCCGATTTCCGCTCCGCCCCAGCGTTCTTCGCGGTCGCCTCCTCGCGCCCGGTGAAGAATATCGTCGATGAACGCACGGCCGCGATCTATGAATTGGGCACGGATTTCATCCAGATGTCCCCCTCGGGCCAGATCGATCCCGCCGAACAGACCCGCTATGCGCAAGGCCTGGTCGAACTGCGGCGGCGGCAGGGCCTGTATCAGGAAAACCCGGGCGGGGTGAGCATCGCGGAAAAGGTGCTCTATCAGGCGCGCATCGACCTGCCGTCCAACGTCACTACCGGCAAATACACCGCTGAAACCTTCGCCATCAGCCGCGGCCGCGTGGTGGCCAGCGCGACTGCGCGGATCGAGGTGGTCAAGGCAGGGTTGGAAGGGCAGGTGGTCAACGCTTCGCAGCGCTGGTCCTTCCTTTACGGGCTGGGCGCGATTGCACTGTCGCTTGTGATGGGATGGCTGGCGGGCCGAACCTTTGCCCGATCCTGAGCCAGGCCGGCCCGGCAAAAGGCCTGCGTTGACGCGATCTTAACCGAACCGCCCCTAATTCTTCCGTGCTTTTGCAGACCGCGCGAGGGGAAAGGCGCCAATGACCGATCACGCGACGCATGATTTTGAACGTTTCACCGGCCCCAATCCTGCGGGCGCCGATGAACTCGCGTCCGCCTATGCCCAAGGCGCCCATGACAATGCGCGCCTGCCCATCGGGGTGGTGCTGGAAATTTCCGGCTCCGGCTCGCAGATCGCGCTCGATTTGCAGCGCATCAACGAATGTATCGCGGATGAAGACCCCTCGGTGCAGATGGCGGGGCAGGTCGGCAGCCAGATCAAGATCCGCGTCGGCGATGCCTGGCTGCTCGCCAACGTCCGCGACCAGCGCAAGGACCGCCGCACCGAAGGCGGGATCATCGCCCATATCGACTTCCTCGGCGAAGGCAGCGAGGAAAAGCTGACGGGGCGCATCCACGGCTTCAAGCGCGGCGTCACCCGCTATCCGATCCCGGGCGCGATGATCTATCCCGCCACCACCCGCGATCTGGAACAGATCTACGCCAGCGATGGCCGCGCCAGCATCACCATCGGCAAGGTCTTCCCGACCAAGGATATCCGCGCCGGCCTTTATATCGACGCGATGCTTGGCAAGCACTTTGCCCTGCTGGGTTCGACCGGGACGGGCAAATCGACCAGCGCCGCGCTGATCCTGCACCGCATCTGCGAGGCCGCGCCCAAGGGTCACATCGTGATGATCGACCCGCACGGCGAATATTCCGCCGCCTTCCGCACCACCGGCCAGATCCTCGATGTGTCGAACCTGCAAATGCCTTATTGGCTGATGAACTTCGAGGAGCACTGCGAAGTCCTGCTTTCGTCCAGCGGCAACGAACGCCAGATGGATTCGGACATTCTCGCCAAGGTTCTGCTGGCCGCACGCACCAAGAACCGGCTGGCGCAGACGATGGGCAAGATCACGGTGGATTCCCCGATCCCCTATCTGCTCAGCGATTTCAGCAACATCCTGCAAGACGAGATGGGCCGCCTCGACAAGGCGACCTCGTCTGCGCCCTATATGCGCATCAAGTCCAAGCTGGACGAAATCAAGGCCGATCCGCGCTACCAGTTCATGTTCTCAGGCATGCTGGTGGGCGACACGATGGTCGAATTCATCAGCAAGATCTTCCGGATGCCCGGCGGTGGCAAGCCGATCTCGATCATCGACGTTTCGGGCGTGCCGTCCGACATCACCTCGACCGTGGTGGCGGTCTTGTCCCGCCTGGTGTTCGATTTCGCGATCTGGGGGCGTGACGAAAAGACGCGTCCCGTGCTGCTGGTGTGCGAGGAAGCGCACCGTTATGTGCCCAATGAAAAGAACGCCGATGGATCATCGGTCGGCAAGATCCTCAGCCGCATCGCCAAGGAAGGCCGCAAATACGGCATCAGCCTCGGCCTGATCACCCAGCGCCCCTCTGACCTTGCCGAAGGCGTGCTGTCGCAGTGCGGCACGATCATCTCGATGCGCCTCAACAACGACCGCGACCAGGCTTTCGTGAAGGCCGCCATGCCCGAAGGCGCGCGCGGCTTCCTCGATTCAATCCCTGCGCTGCGCAACCGCGAATGCATCATCTGCGGCGAGGGCGTGGCGATCCCGATCCGCGTGAGCTTCGATAACCTTGAAGAACACAAGCGCCCCGCGTCCGAAGATCCCAGCTTCTCCGAATTGTGGAACAAGGATGGCGGCGAAGACGAGCTGGTGGAGCGCGTGGTGATGCGCTGGAGAAGTCAGGGTTAGCTTTTGTTTGCGTCCGCGCCTCCGCGCGGACGTCCTCGGCGCGTTTCGCGCTTCGCGCGAGCGCCTGCGGGCGGGCGGTCGCCCTTGCGGCCCTGCGGGCCGAAGATGATTGGGTAGCGCTGAAATCGGTCGCGCAAGCGATCGCGAGCGCACGCGCGCGAGCCGCAGGTGCCCCGGAGCGCAGCGTAGGGAACTGCACCGAGGACGTGCCCGCGGAGGCGGGCACGCAAACATATTACGTTCCGCGCGTATCCCCATACAGGTGAATATGCAGCCGGTCGCTCATGCGGAAACCCTGCTTGAGGCACAGGTCTGACAGCCACGCCTGCCGTTCGCGCTGGGTCGCGCTGTCGGTGCCTTCCGCCATCAGGAACACGCGTTCGGGCCGGAAACGGTAGCGGCGGTGGAGGGCGAGCACCTCGTCCACATCCTCCGGCGCGGCGACCACGAACTTGAGGAAGGCGCGCGGTTCGGCCGCCCATGCATCAAGCCGTTCGGGCAGCAGCGCCAGATCGGCAGGGTTGCCGCTATGGGCAAGCTTGGGGCTGACATTGTACTGGTCGACCCGCACATCCAGCCGGGCCGGCGGGGCGACGGTGCCGTTGGTTTCGATCTCCACCGCGATGTCGGGCAGAGCGCTGAGCATCTCGGCCAGCGCGGGGGCCTGAAGCAGCGGCTCGCCCCCGGTGATGACGAGGCGCTTCTGCCCCAGCGCCGCGATGCGCGCGGCGGTTTCGGCGGGCGAGAGCGTGACCTGATTGGCCTTGCGCTCAAACGCCACCCCATCGCGGTGCGGCCGGTTATCGCCTTCAAAGCGCCATGTGTAGGCCGTGTCACACCACGTGCAGGCGAGATTGCAGCGAGAGAGGCGCACAAACGCGACCGGCATCCCCAGGCTCGGCCCTTCGCCCTGCAACGAGGCGAAGATTTCCGGCCCGCCGGTTTCGTCAGTGGCGAGAGTGAGGTTCATCAGCCGAACATCACCGCATCGGTCGCGCCCTCAGCGAGCGAACCGGATACCTCGATTGCGTGGCCCCAATACAGGTCACCATCGGCAAAGGTCGCGGCGATCTTGCCATTGGCGGTGACGCTGAGGGTCTCGATGGTCAGCCGCGCCCTCCATTCCGCTTCGGTGAGGGCCGGTTCGTCTTCGCGCCAGACCGCGTCCCAATTGGCGTACATCTTGGCATAGGCGCGGGCGGTCATTTCGGCTTGCCACACTGCGGCATTGGCCAGCATTGCCTCGGCGGTGGCCGCGCAGGCATCAAGATCGGCGTCGTCCCCGTCGAGCCAAATCTCGATTACCGCGCCGTTCCACATGGCAGCGCCGATGTGGGGGAGGGCGTCCCGCTCCTTGACGAAGAGGCCCAGCGCGGGGTGTTCGTATGGTGCAAATACGGGTTCAGGCACGGCGAAGCCTGCCAGATCGGGGGCGTCGATCAGCCCCTCAAGCGTGTCGATGGCGACGTTCAGGTGATCGTCACCAGGCGTGGGCAGAGCGGCCGCCGCGAACCGGACAACCCGGCCCGACGTGTAGGCTCTGACCAGCGACTGCGCACTTTCCCGGTCGAGATTGTGTGCGATGGCTGTCAGCTTCGCGATCTGGATCGACCCGTCCTCGCCCCGCCACGGCTGGAGCGTGAGGTGGAGTTCCCAGCCGGGCCGCAAGAAAAACAGGTTCGCATCGCCGCAACTGATGGTCTTGATCCGTCCTTCGATCCAGTGCTGGCCCATCGCCGACCCGTTACCCCAGCCGCGCCAGTGCCGCCGTCAGCCGCTCGACTTCGCCCGCATGGTGGGCAAGATCGGCGCGGGCTTTTTCGACCGCTTCGGGCTTGGCTTTCTCGGCGAAAGCGGGGTTCGACAGGCGGCCTTCGAGGCTCTTGGCTTCCTTGGTGCTGGCCGCGAGTGCCTTTTCCAGCCGCGCCTTTTCCGCCGCGATATCGACGATCCCTTCGAGGGGCACGATGAACACATCCTCGCCCGCGGTGACCTGCATGGCGGGGCCAGCGGGTGCCTCTCCGATGGTCACCGGGGTCAGGCGTGCGAGGCGTTCGATCGCGGCGCTGCTGCGCTCGATGGTGCGCGCGGCAACGTCTGACGGTGCGGCCAGATAGGCCGCCAGCTTGGCGCCCGGCGCAATGCCGAGTTCGTTCTTGGCCGAGCGGGTGTTGGTGGTGAGGTCGATCACCCAGTCAATCGCGTCGGTCGCTTCCTTGCTGAGTTCGGCCTCCGGCGCGGGCCACTGCGCGACGATCAGCTCATACTCGCGCGCGCCCAGCTTGTGCCACAGCTCTTCGGTGATGAAGGGCATGAAGGGGTGGAGCATGACGAGAATCTGGTCGAGCGCCCAGCCAGCCACCGCGCGGGTTTCCTGCGCGGGCGGGCTGTCGGCGTCGCCTGCGAAGACCGGCTTGATCAGTTCGAGATACCAGTCGCAGAACTTGCTCCACGTGAACTGATAGATCGCGTTCGCCGCTGCATCGAAGCGCAGGTCGGCCATGGCGCGCTCGATTTCGGTCACGCAGGCCGCGACTTCGCCGATGATCCACTGGTTGGCGGCAAGCCGCGCTGTCGGGGCCTTGACGCTGGCCGAAGCGCCGATGCCGTTCGACTGGCAGAAGCGCGCCGCGTTCCACAGCTTGGTGGCGAAGTTACGATACCCCTCGACCCGCGCCTGATCCATCTTGATGTCGCGGCCCTGGCTTTCCATCGCCGCCATGAAGAACCGCAGCGCGTCAGCGCCATACTGGTCGATCAGGCCGAGCGGATCGACCACATTGCCCTTGGACTTGGACATCTTCGCGCCGTCGGCGGCGCGCACGAGGCCGTGGAGGTAGAGCTTGTCCCAGGGCTTATGCCCCATGTTGTAAAAGCCCATCATCATCATCCGCGCATCCCAGAAGAACAGGATGTCGAAGCCGGAAATGAGGAGGCTGTTGGGGAAGTGCTTCTTGACCAGCGGCGCATCGGCATCCGGCCAGCCGAGCGTGGCGAAGGGCCACAGCGCGCTGGAGAACCACGTGTCGAGCACGTCCTCGTCCTGTGTCAGGGCGACGCCTTCACCTGCCTGCGCCTGCGCGGCCTCGACGGTTTCGGCAACGAAGCAGCGGCCATCATCAGCGAACCAAGCCGGGATCCGGTGGCCCCACCACAACTGGCGCGAGACGCACCACGGCTGGATGTTCTCCATCCAGTTGAAGAAGGTTTTCTCCCACGTCTTGGGGACGATCCCGATATCGCCGGACTTCACCGCTTCGATCGGCTTCTTGGCGAGTTCCGCCGCGTTCACATACCACTGGTCGGTCAACCACGGTTCGATCACCACGCCGCCGCGGTCGCCGAAAGGCGTGGCGATCTGGCGCGGCTCGGCGTCGTGTTTGACGTCGTTGCCTTCCTTGTCCTTGGTGATGTGCGGGATGAGAAGCCCAAGCTCCTTCATCCGCGCCACAACCAGCTCGCGCGCACCATCCACACCGTCACGCTTGAAGCGGTGGAGACCGATGAACTCATCCGGCACCAGCCCGTCGGCGGTCTGGCACACGTTCGCCTCGGCATCGAGCATGTTGAGCATCTCGGCGGCTGCAAACCCGGCGCGCTTGCCCACCTCGAAATCGTTGAAGTCATGCCCCGGGGTGATCTTGACGCAGCCGCTCCCCAGCTCGGGATCTGCGTGTTCGTCCGCGATAACCGGAATGCGGCGACCGGTCAGCGGCAGGATCACGTGCTTGCCGATAACGCTGGCATAGCGTTCGTCCGCCGGGTTCACCGCCACGGCCATGTCGGCGAGCATCGTTTCAGGGCGCGTGGTGGCGACTTCCAGATAGGTGCGGCCATCGGGCAGAGCGGCGCCGTCCGCCAGCGGATAGCGCAGGTGCCAGAAGCTGCCCGCGATGGTCTGGGTTTCCACCTCAAGGTCGGAAATCGCGGTCTTGAGCTTCGGGTCCCAGTTTACCAGCCGCTTGTCGCGGTAGATGAGCCCGTCGTTGAACAGATCGACGAAGGTCTTGATCACCGCGCGCGTGAAATGCGGATCCATGGTGAACTGCTCGCGGCTCCAGTCCATCGAGCAGCCCAGACGGCGCAGCTGGTGGGTGATGGTGCCGCCGGATTCGGCCTTCCATTCCCACACCTTGTCCACGAAATCCTCGCGGCTGTAATTGGTGCGCTTGTCGCCGCGCGCTTCCATCTGGCGCTCGACCACCATCTGGGTGGCGATGCCCGCATGGTCGGTGCCGACCACCCACAGCGCATCCTTGCCGCGCAGGCGTTCATAACGGATGACCACGTCCTGCAAGGTGTTGTCGAGCGCGTGGCCGATGTGCAGGCTTCCCGTCACGTTCGGCGGTGGGTTGACGAGGGTATAGGCTTCCGCGTCGGGGCGCTCGGGCCGGAACAGGCCGTTCGTCTCCCAATGCTGATACCAGCGCGCTTCGATGGCAGCGGGGTCGAAAGTGGTGGGCAAGGTCTCGCTCGTCATGGGCTGCGCCATGCCAGCACCCATGTTGCGATGCAATGATACAAAGCCTGCAGGAATGCCTCCGTGGCCACCCGCGCTCCTCCCGACAGAGCCTTGCAGGCCTTGAAAAATCCCCCCATACCCCGCAGCCGATGCAGAGCGGTGCGCAATATGTGCTGGAAGATGGAGCAACCGGCGGGCCGCGCCTGGTGCTGTCCGGGCACCTGACGCTGGCGGCTATCGGCCCGATCGAACGCGATCTCAGGCGCATCGAAGGCCCGTGCGGCGCGGTCGACCTTGGCGGAGTCGAGGAGATCGACACGGTCGGCGCCTGGGTGGTGTGCCGCTTCGCCCGCGAGCATGACAGCGACATCACCGGCGCCAGCCCCAAAGCCGAGCGGCTGCTCGCCGCGATGCGCGATATTGATGCAGGCGGCGATACCCATCCCCACCGCCTGCCGGTGTGGGAACGCGTGCCGCTGGCCGTGGGCGAGAAAGTCTTCGGCGCGCGCGGCGGCATTTACGGGGTGGTGGCGTTCTTCGGCCAGATCCTGATCGCCGCGGGCACGCTGCTGCGCCGCCCGCGCCGTTTCCCGTTCAAGGCGCTTGTGCACCAGATGGAGCTGGTCGGCGTCACCGCGCTGCCCATCATCGGGCTGATGAGCTTCCTGATCGGGATCGTCATCGCCCAGCAAGGCTCGGTGCAGCTTGAACAATTCGGGGCCGAGGCGCTGACAGTGAACCTCGTCGGGCGCATCACCTTGCGCGAACTTGGCGTGCTGATGACCGCGATCATGGTCGCGGGCCGATCGGGCAGCGCCTTTGCCGCGCAGATCGGCACCATGAAGCTGACTGAAGAGATCGATGCGATGCGCACCATCGGCATCTCGCCGGTCGAGGTGCTGGTGATCCCGCGCATCATGGCGGCAACCTTCATGATGATCCTGCTGGGCTTCTTCGCCTCGCTGATGGCGATCATCGGCGGGGCCGTGGTCGGGCAGTTTTCGCTCGGTATCCCGTTTGTCACCTTCCTGCTGCGCATTCAGGAAGTGGTGCCGACCTATGACCTGTGGGTGGGGCTGATCAAGGCGCCGGTCTTCGGGCTGATCGTCGCGCTGGCGGGGTGCTATCACGGGATGCAGGTCCACGGGAACTCCGAGGAAGTGGGCCGCCGCACCACCATGGCGGTGGTCTCGGCGATTTTCGCCGTGATCGTGATCGATGCCTTCTTCGCGGTGTTCTTCACTGAAATCGGGTGGGGGTGATGCGGTGCAAGTGAACCACCAACCCGATGACGAACAGCCGGTGATCGTGGTCGAAGGCCTCGTGAACATTTTCGGCGAACACGCGGTGCATGACGGGCTGGATCTGACCGTGCGCCGGGGCGAGATCCTTGGCGTGGTCGGCGGTTCGGGCACCGGCAAATCGGTGCTGATGCGCTCGATCATCGGTTTGCAGCGGCCGAGCGCCGGGCGGATCGACGTGCTGGGGCGCTGCATCACCGAAGCCGATCTGGAACAGGGCATCGGCGTGCGGCGGCGCTGGGGCATCCTGTTTCAGGGTGGCGCGCTGTTCTCGACCTTGACGGTGGGCGAGAATGTCGAAGTGCCGCTCAAGAAATATTACCCCGATCTCGACCCTGCCTTCCGGGCCGAGATCGCGCGTTACAAGGTCATGCTGACGGGCCTGCCCGAAGATGCGGTGCAGAAATTTCCGTCCGAGCTATCAGGCGGCATGAAAAAGCGCGCCGGTCTGGCGCGGGCGCTGGCGCTCGATCCCGAACTGCTGTTCCTTGATGAACCCACCGCCGGCCTCGATCCGATTGGCGCTGCCAAGTTTGACCGGCTGACGCGCGAACTGAAGGAAACGCTGGGCCTTACGGTGTTTCTCATAACCCATGATCTCGATACGCTTTACGAGATCTGCGACCGGGTGGCAGTGATCGCGGAGCAGAAGATCATCGCGGTCGGCACCATCCCTGAACTGATCGCGACGGGGCATCCGTGGATCGAGGAATATTTCAACGGCCCGCGCGGTCGCAGCGCCCGTGCCACGCATCTCCGGGAGGGCAGTGCATGAGCGAGAGAATATTGGACAAGCCCGCCCGCCGGGCCGCATAGGACACGCACATGGAAACCAGAGCCAATAATCTGTGGGTCGGTGCGGTGACGCTGGTGCTGCTGGCGATGCTGGCGGCCTTCATCGTCTGGATCGCGCGGCTGAACGAAGGCGCGCAGGACGAATACGACATCTTCTACAACCAGTCGGTCTCCGGCCTTGCCAATGGCAGCCAGGTGACCTTCGCGGGCGTGCCGGTGGGTCAGGTGACGGAAATCGCGCTGGCCAAGGACAATCCCGAATTCGTCCGCGTGCGGGTGAAGGTGAAAGATGATGTGCCCATTCTGGTGGGCACGCAGGCGACCATCCAGGCGAGCTTTACCGGGGTCTCGACGATCCTTCTGGACGGCGCGCGCAAGGGCGCTCCGCCGATCACCTGCGAGACCACCGCCTGCCCGGAAGATCGCCCGGTGATCCCCCCGGGGCGCGGCGGTTTTGGCGAGATCGTCGCCAACGCGCCGCTGCTGCTGGAACGGCTGGCGACCCTGACCGAACAGTTGAACCTGATCCTCGGCCCGGAAAACCAGAAGGAGATGGCGGGGATCCTCAAGAACTCCAACCGCCTGACCGCCGGGCTTGCCGACGCAACGCCCGAACTGACGCAGAACCTCAAGGATTTCCAGGTGACGATGCGCGAGTTCAACGACACGCTGAACGCGGTCGAGCGGCTGGCTGACAACACCAACGGGCTGGTCGGCAAGGAAGGCGAGCCGCTGGCTGCGGAACTGCGCGCTACCTTGAAAAGCGCCAACGCCGCGCTCGCCTCGCTGTCGGCGACGCTGGAGGACACGCGCCCGGCAGTGCGCCAGCTGCGCACCAACACGCTGCCCAATGCCGAGGCAACCTTGCAGGACCTGCGCGCCACCAGCCGGTCCTTGCGTTCGATCACCGAAAAGCTTGAAAGCGAAGGCGCAGGCGCCTTGGTGGGCGGCAAGTCGCTGCCCGATTACAAGCCGGAATAAGGAGGAATGAAAGCCATGACCCTCAGCCTCCGCCCCGTCCGTGTCGCGCCCCTTTCGGTTTTGGCGCTCGCACTCGCGCTTTCGGGATGCATCAGTCTTGGCGGCGAACCGCCCGAGAGCTTGCTTACGCTTAGCCCCGCTGCCCGCGCGCCTGCCGGGCCGGGGGTGGCCGCGGGGGCTACCCGACCGGTGATCGCGGTGCTGCCCTTCGATACCCCCGCCAAGCTTGATGTTCTGCGCGTGCCGGTGGCAGTGAGCGACACGGAACTTGCCTATGTCAAGGAAGCCATCTGGGTCGAAAAGCCCGCCCGCCTGTTCCGCCGGCTGGTGGGCGAGACGATCCGTGCGCGCGGAAACGCGATGGTGGTCGACGGCGATGACACCGCAACGCTCGCCACGCTCACCGTGCAGGGCACGCTGATCGACATGGGCTTTGATGTTGCGACATCCTCAGCCGTGGTGCGCTTCGATGGCGTGCGCATCGACAAGGATGGGACGGTCACCACCCGCCGCTTTGAAGCGAGCGAAAGCGGAGTGACGCCCGATGCCCGGTCAGTCGGCGCAGGGCTGAATGCGGCGGCCAACAGGGTCGCGGCAGATGTGGCGGAGTGGGCGGCGGCGGGTTAAGCGCCCCGCGCCAGCCGGACAAAGGCGCAGGCGCGCAGGAAATCGGCCTCGCGCCGTTCGCGGCGTTCTTCCGCCTCCCAGTCACGGCCCCACAGATCGGCCTGCCATTGTTCTTCCAGACACGCCGCCTGCCACAGGGCGAGCGGTTCCTCCTCGCCCCGCGCATCAGACGCAGCAAGGCCGATCACCAGCGATGCGGCCAGCTTGGTCATGGCTTCGGTGCCAGCAAGCGCAAAGGGGCAGAGCGTCAGCAGCCGGGCGTGCAGCGCGGCAAGCGTTTCGGGTGGCTGCGGGCGGTGGAGGATGCCGCTGACCCGGGTGAGGGTGATGCCGTGCGAGGCTTCGAACCCTGCCAGCAGCGGCTCCCACATGGTCAGCTGGTGCGCGTGCAGCGGCTCGTCCGGATCGGCGCGGTAGCACAGGGTATCGGTTTCGGCGTAGCCGAGAAGCCCTGCGGCTATGCCTTCGGGATCATGCGCCACTACGTCGATCGCGTAATCGGCCATGTCGCGTAGCGGGAAGCTGGCAGGGTCAATCTTTTCGCCCTGCCGTCGCCATTCCGCCGCCAGCGCCTCGCCCAGCGCGCGGGTGGGCACGGTCTGGGGCGCGCCGCCGACGGTCTTCACCCCGCGCGCGTCCAGCATCACCTGAAAACCGGGGGTGTGCGCGCCGGGCACTGCGGCTAGCGTCACGTCCTTGTAGAAGCGGCGGATCATTTACTCGTGCCAGCCCCTGCGTTCCACTTGCGCGCGATGAAGCGCGGCAGGAAGAATATCTCGAAGAAACCGGCCACCGCGATGGCTGCGCCGACGGCATAGGGCAGGTCGATCAGCCCGCGCACGATCGCAAAGCCGAGCATCACCATCGCCACCCCGCCAAAGCGCACCGCGGAGATCAGGAAAAAGCCGGTGCGCGCCCGCGCATCGGCAAGCTCGCGTTCGGAGCGGCTCATGGCAAGGTCTCCTCCAGTGCTGCGCCCAGCGCCGCCGCCGTTTCGACCACTTCACGCGCGCCGCTGGCGATGAGTTCGGCTGTGCCGTGATAGCCCCAGCCGACGCCGATGGCCGCAACGCCGATGCTTTTCGCCATCAGCATATCGAAGCTGGTGTCGCCAATCATCACCGCCTCTTGTGGCAGCGCGCCGGCTTCGAACATGGCGGCCTCCAGCATCGCGGGGTGAGGCTTGGACGGGTGGTGGTCAGCGGTCTGGAGCGAGATGAACAGATCGGCGATGCCGTGGGTGGCAAGGCAGGCGGCAAGGCCGCGATCGGACTTGCCGGTGGCAACGGCGAGGCTCCAGCCAGCGCCATGCAGGGCGCGCAGCAGATCGGCGATGCCGTCATACAAAGGCTCGTCCAGCAGGCCTTCCTCGCGCCGGGCGCGGAAGCTGGTGCGGTAGTATTCGGTGACGGCGCGGTTCTGATCGTCGGAAAGCGTGGGCGCGAGGCTGCGCACGGCGGCAGGCAGGCTGAGGCCGACGATGCGGCGCACCGCGTGATTATCGGGCGCGGCCAGCCCTGCGCGGGTAAAGGCGCGCTCCATCGCCCAGCACACGTCCGCCTGCCCGTCGACCAGCGTGCCGTCGCAATCGAACACGGCGAGGCGCGTCATGCCGGGACGTCCCGGACCAAGCGGGCGAGGGCGCTGCGTCCTGCGCCTTCAAGCCCCTGCGCGATGCGGGCGCGTTCGTCAGCGGATTTGTTCTGCGAGAGTTTGAGGGTGGGGCGGATCGCCTGCACCTCCAGTTCAAAGCCGACGATCCCGCGAAACAGGCCGGACCAGACCTTTTCCGAGGATTCCTCGGCCAACCACGGCGCGCCGTCCAGCCGCCCTTCGTGCTTCAGGATGGCAGCGTGGAGGAAGGCCTCCAGCCCCGCATCATCCATGCATCGCACCCGGCCTTCCAGTTCCAGCGCGACATAATCCCACGTCGGCACGGTGTCGCGATTGCCATACCAGCGCGGCGAGACATAGGCATCGGGGCCGTTGACCACGATCAGCGCGGTCGCACCATCCAGATGGCGGGCCAGCGCGTTGTTGCGGGCGAGGTGGAATTGCACCGCGCCGCCCTCTGCCAGAAGCAGCGGCGTATGCGCCACGCGCGGGCCTTCGGGCGTTGCGGCAAACACCATGCCGAAGCCGATCTCGTCGATCAGGCTATTGCAAAGCTCGCGGTCGTCACTGCGGTAGAGCGGATTGGGGTGCATCAGCGGGTCGGCTTGCGGCCTGCTCCCTTGCCCGCTGCCTTAGGTGCGGGCCGCGCCCGGTTGGCAGGGGATTTGGTGGGTGCCGACTTGGCAGGCGGCTTGGGCTTGCCAAGCGGCTTGGCCCCGGATTTGGGCTTGCCGCCGGGCTTTGCCTTGGTGCCTGCATTGGCAGCGCCGCGGGCACGGCGCGGCGAGCGGGCTTCCTTGCGCGCCTGCTTGAAGTGGCGGCGGGCGGCCTGCTTCTTTTCTTCGCCCGAACGTTCCGGCGATTCGTCGCGCATCGGGGATGCATCGGACAGGCCCTGATCGAAGCCCAGCACTTCCATGCTCATGGCGAAGTGCGGCGGCAGTTCGGCGGTGACGTCCAGCTTGCTGCCCGTTTCGCCGCCAGTCTTACCGCCGACCTTGGGTTCCGAGATGATCAAGCGGCGCGCGTGCAGGTGCATCTTGCGGCTGACCGCGCCGGTCAGGAAGGAATCCGGCCCGCCATATTTGCCATCGCCCACGATCGGATGGCCGATGGCGGCCATGTGGACGCGCAGCTGGTGGGTGCGGCCCGTCAGCGGTTCCAGCTCCACCCAGGCGGCGCGTTGCCCGGCGTGCTCGACCACACGGTAGCGCGTCTTGGCCGCCGCGCCGTTTTCCTCGTCGATATGCATCTTCTCGCCGCCGGTGCCCGGCTGCTTGGCGAGCGGGGCATCGATCACGCCTTCCGCCAGATCCGGCACGCCGACCACCAGCGCCCAATAGACCTTGCGCGCGGAACGGCTGGCGAAACGCTTGGAGAAGCTGGCGGCGCTGCCCGGCGTGCGGGCGATCAGCAGCACGCCCGAGGTATCCTTGTCGAGCCGGTGGACAAGCCGCGGGCGGGGCGTGCGTTCATCGGTGACGAAGGCATCGAGCAGGCCATCGACATGCTTGGTGGTCTTGCTGCCGCCCTGCGTGGCGAGGCCGGGGGGCTTGTTGAGCACGATGGCGTAAGGCGTCTCGCGGATCACCATGCCGCGCGCTTCGGCGATCTGTTCAGGGCTGAGCGTGCGGGCGCGCGGGGCGGCTTTCTTTGCAGCCGGCGGTTCCTCGCCGCCGGGCGGCACGCGCAGCACCTGTCCTTCTTCCAGCCGGTCCTCGGGCTTGGCGCGCTTGCCATCGACCCGGATCTGCCCGGTGCGCGCCCAGCGCGACACGGTGGCAAAGCCGACCTGCGGCAGGTTGCGTTTGAACCAGCGGTCGAGGCGGATGCCGTGATCATCCTCGGTCACGGTGAACTGGCGGACATTGTCCGCGGCGGGGGTCTGTTCGGTCATTGCGGTCCGCCCTGCACGGCGACGAGGCCGATCACCACGGCTGCCATCCCGGCCACCAGCGAGGCGGCGGCGTAGCCTGCGGCCATGCCGGCCTGCCCGCGGTGAAGCATCGTGACGAGTTCGGAAGAAAAGGCGCTGAAGGTGGTGAACCCGCCAAGCAGGCCGACACCCAGCAGCAGCCGCGCTGTTTCAGCCGCCTGCTCGCTGGGGGCCGAGCGCGCGAACCAGCCGACCAGCGCGCCCATCGCAAGGCTGCCCGCGATGTTGATCGCCAGCGTGCCCCACGGAAAATCATTGCCTGCCCCTGCAAGCCCGCTCACAAGACGCCCCGCATGATAGCGCAGCACCGAGCCTGCAGCGCCGCCAGCGGCGACAAACAGGCTTGCCTTCAAGGGGGAAATCACACCATCCATGCGCCGCCTTTAGCGAGGCCATGGCGATCTGCATAGGTTGGCCGCTTGCGAATGTGCTCTGGCGGCTTGCCATTTTCCCGGTGTTGGACTATCGGGGCGCGGTTTCAAGGGCGGTCCTGGAAGGGAATCGCCCACATTTCATTGGAAATTCACCGCGTATCCCTTGCGCAGAATCATGCAAGGCTCTGGCGTTTGGACATGAGGTAGTCTTCGTTTATGCAAATCATGGTTCGCGATAATAATGTCGATCAGGCCCTGCGCGCGCTCAAGAAGAAGCTGCAGCGTGAAGGCGTTTATCGCGAAATGAAGCTGCGTCGCCACTACGAAAAGCCTTCGGAAAAGCGCGCCCGCGAAAAGGCTGCTGCCGTGCGCCGCGCCCGCAAGATGGAGCGCAAGCGGATGGAGCGTGACGGGAGCAAATAATCCCGTCGCCAAGCGCGCTTCGCAAACGCAAGCCGCTTGAATCCCCCTTTACGATCAGCCATCAGGGCGCGGTTTCAACCCCGCGCCCTTTTGTCGTCATAATCCCGCGCGCGCCGCGCGGTTCATCAGGACAAGACCATGACCGAGATTACCCGCGTTCCGATCCAGCCTGTCGCCAAGGGCTCGCTGACCAAGCTGTGGATCGGGGTGATCCTCGCCGTGCTGGTGGGTGCTGGGCTGGCCTGGTCGGCCGTGCCGCGCGGGCTTGACGTCGATGTGGTGCAGGCCGGCACCGGCCCCACGCCGAAGGAAGGCGAAGTGATCTTCGTCAAGTACAAGGGGATGCTCGCCGCCGATGGCACCGTGTTCGAGGAAGCGCAGAAGAGCCCCTTCCCGGTGCAGGGCCTGTTTCCGGACGGCAACCCCTTCCTTTATCAGGAAGGCCAGATGATCCCGGGCTTCTACAAGGGCCTCAAGGACGTGCAGAAGGGCGGCAAGTACAAGCTCTTCATCCCTGCCGACATGGCCTATGGTGCCAGCCCGCCGCCAAACTCGCCGATCCCGGCCAACGCCGATCTCGAATTCGAGATCGAAGTGGTCGATATCGTCAGCCGCGCTACGGTTGAGCGCAACATCCAGATCCTCCAGCAGCAGATGCAGGCCCAGATGGGCGGTCCTGAAGGCGGCGCTCCGGCGGGCGCCGGCCCCGCTGGCCCGGCTCCCCAGCCTGTTCCCGGCCAGTAAGGGGCAAGGGCATGTCGGTCGACAAGGCAACCGTAGCCAAGATCGCCAGCCTCGCGCGCATCCACATGGATGAGCCCGAGCTTGAACGGATGGTGCCGGAATTGAACGGCATCCTCCAATGGGTCGAGCAGCTGGGCGAGGTGGACACCGCAGGGATCGAGCCGATGGCGGCGGTGATCCCCAACACCTTGCGCCTGCGCGATGACGTGGTCGATGCCGACCCGCTGACCGGCGGCGGCAAGCGTGATGACGTACTCGCCAACGCGCCTGCCGCAGAGCATGGGTTCTTCGGCGTGCCCAAGGTGATCGAATAAAGGCCGCAGGGCTTTGCGCGATCATCCTGAGCGTCCCGAAGGATGGTATTTTCTTTTTTCTGATCCTGCGCATGAAGAGGGGCAGCCCTTCGACTGGCGCAGGGCGAATGGTTGGAAACGATGACTGACCTCACTCAACTCGGCGTCAAAGAAATCCGTGACGGTGTGCGCGATGGCAGCTTCACCGCGCGTGAAGTGGCGGAAAGCCTCAACACCGCCGTGGCCGATGCCGCTGCCTTGAACGCTTTCATCGTCACCACGCCCGACCACGCTCTCGCCGCTGCCGACAAGGTGGATGCGGCGCGCGCGGCGGGCGAGACTTTGGGCGCAATGGCGGGCGTGCCGATCGGCATGAAGGACCTGTTCGCCACCCACGGCGTGCAGACCACCGCCGCCAGCCACATCCTCGAAGGCTTCACCCCCCGCTACGAATCCACCGTGTCGCAGAAACTGTGGGACGCGGGCGCGGGGATGCTGGGCAAGCTCAACCTTGACCAGTTCGCGATGGGTTCGTCCAACGAGACGTCCTATTTCGGCAATGTCACCTCGCCGTGGAAGAAGGCGGGCAGCAATGCCGCGATGAGCCCCGGCGGCTCTTCGGGTGGCTCGTCCTCGGCCGTCGCCGCGCGGATCGCGCCGGCTGCGACCGGCACCGACACCGGCGGCTCGATCCGTCAGCCCGCCGCCTTCACTGGCATTTGCGGGATCAAGCCGACCTATGGCCGCTGCTCGCGCTGGGGCGTGGTCGCCTTCGCCTCGTCGCTGGATCAGGCCGGGCCGATGGCGCGCTCGGTGGAAGATTGCGCGATCATGCTCGGCGCGATGGCCGGGTTCGATCCCAAGGACGCGACCAGCCTGCAGATGGACGTGCCCGATTGGGAGGCCGCCCTCAACGCCGACCTGCGCGGCAAGAAGGTCGGCATCCCGCGCGAATACCGGATGGAGGGCACCGATCAGGCGATCCTCGATTCGTGGGAGCAGGGCAAGGCATGGCTGAAGGAGGCTGGCGCCGAGATCGTCGATGTCTCGCTGCCGCACACCAAATATGCGTTGCCCGCCTATTACATCGTGGCCCCCGCCGAAGCGTCGTCGAACCTCGCCCGCTATGACGGGGTGCGTTATGGCCTTCGCGATCTCCCGGACGGCTCCGGCCTTCAGGACATGTATGCAGCAACCCGCGCCGCCGGTTTCGGGGACGAGGTCAAGCGCCGCATCCTGATCGGCACCTATGTGCTCTCGGCCGGCTTCTACGACGCGTACTACACGCAGGCCCAGAAGATCCGCGCACTGGTCGCCCGCGACTTCGCGCTGGCCTTCGAACAGTGCGACGTGATCCTCGCGCCGACCACGCCCACGGCCTCGTTCCCGCTGGGGTCGATGAACGAAGACCCGCTGACGATGTATCTGAACGACGTCTTCGCGGTTCCCGCCAGCCTCGCCGGCCTGCCCGCGATGAGCGTGCCCGCCACGATCAACGCCGATGGCCTGCCGCTGGGCCTCCAGCTGGTTGGCAAGCCCTTCGACGAGCAGAGCGTGCTGAATGCCGGCCTCGCAATCCAGCAACGCGCCGGGTTCACCGCCAAGCCGGAGAAGTGGTGGTGAACGCCGACACGCCGCTGTGGCTTGCCGGGATCGGCATCGCCCTTGCGGTGCCGGTGACCTTCATGGTCGCCAATTGGGTCAGGAAAAACGTCGATCACGGCGAAATGCGCTTCGGGCCGGATGGCAAGGTGATCGAGGACGAGGACAAGACATGAGCAACTACCGCATTCAGGGCGCAACCGGTGAATGGGAGGTCGTGATCGGCCTTGAAGTCCATGCGCAGGTCACCTCCAACGCCAAGCTGTTCTCGGGCGCGGCGACCGCCTTTGGCGCAGAGCCGAATGCGCAGGTCAGCCTCGTCGATGCCGCGATGCCGGGGATGCTGCCCGTGCCCAACCGCGAGTGCATCCGTCAGGCGGTGCGCACCGGGATGGCGATCGAGGCCCAGATCAACGCGTGGTCGCGGTTCGACCGCAAGAACTACTTCTATGCCGACCTTCCGCAGGGCTACCAGATCAGCCAGCTCTACCACCCCATCGTCGGCGAAGGCTCGCTGCTGATCGAGGCGGACGAGAAGGCAGGGATCGAAGCCGACAAGGTGATCGGGATCGAGCGGATTCACGTAGAGCAGGACGCGGGCAAGCTGATGCACGATCAGCACCCGACCATGTCCTATGTCGATTTGAACCGCAGCGGCGTGGCACTGATGGAGATCGTCAGCCGCCCCGACATGGCCTCGCCCGCCGAAGCAGGGGCTTACCTCAGGAAGCTGCGTGCAATCCTGCGCTATGTCGGCTCGTGCGATGGAAACATGGAAGAAGGCTCGATGCGGGCTGACGTCAATGTGTCGGTGCGCAAGGTCGGTGACGAGCTCGGCACGCGCACGGAAACGAAGAACGTGAACTCGGTGCGCTTCGTCATGCAGGCGATCGAGCACGAGGCGATGCGGCAGGTCGATGTGCTCGAAAGCGGCGGCAAGATCGTGCAGGAAACCCGCCTGTTCGACCCCGGCACCGGCACCACGCGGACCATGCGCAGCAAGGAAGACGCGCACGACTATCGCTACTTCCCCGATCCCGATCTGCTGCCGCTGGTGCTCGAGGATGATTTCCTCGCCGAATGCCGCGCCAGCCTGCCGGAACTGCCGGATGCCAAGCGCAAGCGTTACACCGACGTGCTCGGCCTCACTCCCTACAACGCGCGCGAACTGACCGCCGAGGTCGAAACCTTCGCCCGCTTCGAAACGCTGCTGGCTGAAACCGCAAAGGTGATCGGCAAGGAAGATGCCGCCGTCGCCACGCAGGTCGCCAACTGGTTGCTCTCGGTCGCGCCCGGCGTGATCAAGGCGCTGGGTGATGAAGCTAACCTCGCCAATGCCACCGCCGCCGCGCAGGCAAGCATCCTCGCCATGGCGGACAAGGGTGAAATCAGCGGCGGGCAGGCCAAGGAGATCTTCGAGATCGTCCTCAAGACGGGCCGTGCGCCGGAAGAAATCGCGGAAGCCGAAGGGCTGAAGCAGGTCAGCGACACTGGCGCCATCGAAGCCGCGGTTGATGCGATCATCGCCGCCAACGCCGACAAGGTCGAACAGTACCGCGGCGGCAAGGAAGCATTGTTCGGCTTCTTCGTCGGCCAGACGATGAAGGCGATGCAGGGCAAGGCCAATCCGGGCGTGGTGAATTCGCTGCTCAAGGACAAGCTGGGCTGAGGCCTTGCGGCCCACCACGCTCTATTTCCACGGCTTGCCGGGATCGGCGGCGGAGCTCTCCGCTTTCGGGCCGGAGATCGCTGCGCGGGCGAAGGATTTTCATGTTGTCGCCCGTGGGGGAGACTTCGCACGCCTGGGTGCGGAGATCGCTGCACGGTTCCCTGATCAACCGCTGCGGCTGGTGGGCTTCTCCCTCGGCGCGGCGGCGGCCTTGCGGACCGCACCACACCTTGGCGAACGGGTTGAGCAAATAGACCTCGTCTCCCCCGCTGCGCCGCTCCAGCTGGGTGATTTTCTCTCCGGCATGGCTGGCGCGCCTGTGTTCAGGGCGGCGCTTGCGGGCAGCTTGTCCTTCGCTGGCCTGACGATCCTTCAAGCGCAGGTTGCCCGCTTTGCGCCGGCGAGGATGGCAGCTGCCTTGATGGCAAAGGCGAAAGGGCAAGATCGCGCGCTTGCCGCCGATCCGCGCTTTATCGCTGCGCTGGCGCACTCGCTCAGCTATAGTCTGCTGGAGCAACGCGTTGCCTATATGGCGGAAATTCGCGTCTATGTTTCCGACTGGCGCGCCGATCTGGCGAAGGTGCACCAGCCCGTGGCAATCTGGCAGGGTAGCGAGGACGACTGGACTCCCCCCGCAATGGCCGAGGCACTGTCTGCGGCGCTTCCCGTGCGGCCCCTGGTGACCATGCTGCCCGGCCTTTCCCACTTCTCGATGCTGCGCGCCTACCTCGAAGCGCGACCCTCCGCATGACCGCCATCGTCCTCATCCAGCCCGAAATCCCCGGCAACACCGGGGCGGTGGGGCGCACCTGTGTGGCGCTGGATATGGAGCTGATCCTGATCCACCCCTTGGGCTTCGACATATCGGACAAACGGGTGAAACGCTCCGGCCTCGATTACTGGCCGCACGTGCGGCTGACGGAATATGCGAGCTGGGACGCCTTCCTCGAAGCCCGCAGCCCCCGCGCCGACCAGCTTTTCCTGTTCGAGGAATTCGGCGCGCGGTCCTTCTATGAACCCGAATACCCGGACGATGCCTTCCTCGTCTTCGGTCAGGAGACCAAGGGCATTCCCAAGCCGATCATCACGCGCCACGCCGACCGCCTGTTCAAGCTGCCGATGCGATCAGATGTGATCCGCTCGCTGAACCTCGCCAACACGGTTTCGGCGGCGGCCTATCAGGCGCTGCGGGGGAAAATCTAGGGCAAGGGAGAAAACCCCGCTTGTCGGCCTGCATCACGTCTGCCAATTCGTGCAGACAAGAATTCAGGGGGCTATCTCATGAAATTGCTGCACGCTGCGGCCTTTGCTGCGCTGGCGCTGATGCCGGCTGTGGTTCAGGCGCAGGCGATCAAGTCCGAGCCGGAGATGAAGGTCTTCACCTCTGCCGAAATCGAGGCGATCGCAATGCCTGATCTGGCCTACAAGCCCGATCCCGTCATCGCCGAGACGTTCGACAAGTATTTCTTCTTCCATCGCGAGGGCACGGATTTCAGCCGCGCCTATGCGGACATCACCGAATGCGATTCTCTGGCGAGCGGGATCAACTTCTACATGGGCGTCGATAGCGCGACGATGGCTTCGGCCATGTCGCAATATGGCGCGCTGGCCGGAGGCATCGGCGGGGCGCTGGGCGGGCTGATGGCGGACGCTATCTTCGGCAGCGCTGAACGCCGCCGGATCAAGCGCATCAACCTGCGCAACTGCATGTTCTACAAGGGCTATGATCGCTACGGTCTGGAAAAGGAGCTGTGGCAGAAGTTCCATTTCGAGGAAGGTCTGAGCCGCGAAAACGCCAAGGACCGCCAGGCCGCCCTGCTCAAGCAGGCGCGCGTCGCCTCCGGCCCGAAACCGCAATACGAGGTGCTTGAACCATGATGCGCGTTGCCACCCTGATCGCGGGCGCGCTGGCGCTCGGCCTTGCAGCGCCCGCCGCTGCCGAAAAGCTCAAGCCCGATGTGGCCGAATACAAGGCGATCGAGCTCAAGAACATTGTCTCGGGCAAGGCCGCCATCAACCCGGCCAAAGCCTATATCTATATCCGCAGCCCGCAATATCGCACCAACGGGATCTTCATGAAGACCCCGGGGCCGGAAGAAATCGCCAATTACGAGACCAAGTGGCGCGAGGAATTTGCGGAGGCGAAGGCCGATTATCCCAAGAAGCTTGCCCGCTACAACGCCGCCAAGGAAGCCGGGCGGCCGCCCAAGGACAAGCCCGAGGAGCCGACCGAAAAGAGCTTCGCGATCGACCCGATCGACTTGCGCATGATCGTGCCCTTCGGCCCGCAATTCGTGTTCGACAAGACCGACGCGCCCGACAAGAGCTTCAGCTACCTTATCGAGGTCGAGCCGGGCGAATACACCTATCTCGGCCCGCTGTTCTATCTGCCCGGCGCCCCGGTTGCGGGCACCTGCTACTGCATGGGATCGGTCAAGTTCGAGGCCAAGGCGGGGCAGATCACCTCGCTCGGCGATTTCCTCGGGCAGGGCTGGGCAAGCCGTGCGGCGATGGAAGCGGCCACCGTGGTGCGGGAGATGCTGCCGGACCGGCCGGTGAAGGATACCGACTGGAGCCTGCCGGAATCGCTGGCGAAATATCCCAATGCCAAGGCCGAACTGCGTGCGGCGGGCAAGCGCAACAACTTCCTCAACGCGCTGGTCGGGCGGATGCCGCCGGTGCCCGGCGTGCTCGCCTATGACCGCGACGTGCCGATCGACCTTGTCGGGCAGGCGCAGATGATGGTGACGGTGGAAGCTGCGGCGCGTCAGCAGGCCGAGGAGGACGCGCGCGGCGATGATATCGCCGAGGCCGATGCCGCTGCGGCTGCCTCGCAGGAGGCGGCTGCCGAAGCCGCCGAAACCCCGCCTATTGAAGCCCCAACGCCTTAAGGTTCATTGTCGCCGCGTTGTAGCTCGCTTCGGCAAGACGGCCGGCGAGCTGCGCGCGGATGGCGCTGATGCGGGCGTTGGCGGCGGTTTCCTCGCGCGCGTTGACGAGGAAGAACTCGCCCGCGCCCAGCCGGAAGCGCGTGCGTTCGGCCTGCACCATCTGGTTTGCCTGCTTGACCTCGGCATCGGCAAGATCGGCAAGCTTTATCGCCGCGCCGAGATTGGCGAGGATGTTGCTGACATCGGTGGTGATCTGATCGGTGATGCGGCGCTGACGCAGTTCGGTCTCGCGCAGTTCGGCTTCGGCGCGCTGCACCGCCCCGCGCGCCGTGCGGCGCTGGAGCGGGACGCTGAAGGTCAGCCCCACCACGGTATCGGTCGAATCGAAGCCTGGGCCGCCGGGGCCAAGCTGTCCGAAATCGCGCGACAATTCTACCGAGGCGTTCAATGAGGGTTGCAGATCGTTCTGCCGCAGCGCGACCCGGTTGGTGGCGCGCTCGAGGGCGAGCTTGAAGTTCTGGAGTTCGGGCCGGCTCTGGATCACATCGCTCACCGGCGTTGCCACCAGCGCCTCGGGCCGGGCGACGGATTTCATGCGCGCCAGATCGGGCAGCATCTCGCGGGTGGGGACAATCATCTGCCCGTTCGACCCGCGGATATAAATGCCGAGGCTGTTGGACGCGGTGAGGAAATCGCGCCGCGCCTGTTCCAGCAGCGTGCGGCGGCGCAGCAGGTTCTGCTCGTTCTCGGTCAGCGCGATCCGCGCGCGGGCGCCTTCGCCCACTTCGCGCGCGAGGCCGATCTGCCGGGCTTCGGCGATTTCGAGCAATTCCTCGAACACCCGGATTTCCTCGCCCGCTGCGACCCAGCGCCAATAGGCGCGCAGCGCCTCGTGCTGGGCATTAAGCTGGACGAGCATTACATCGAACTGCGCCTGGCTGGCGGCGATGCGCGTGTCCTCGATCGCGAAGCGGCGGCTGTCGATGTCGCGATTGCGCAGCAGCGAGAACAGCGCGCCGACCTTAATTTCGCCGAGGTTGTTGGTGTAATTGTAATTTTCGTAGGTCGGGAAGCGGCCGTCCGAGACGCGGTAGCTGCCGAACACTTCTGCGCCATAGGGCCGCAGGGGCTGGCTGGCTTCGACCTTGCCGAAGCCACCCGAATAGAAACCGGTAAGGCGGTCGTAATATTCGCCCTTGAGCATCAGGTCGAAAGCCCCGTCGGCAGACAGCTGATCGGCGCGTGAGGCGGCCTCCCGCTCGAAGGCTTCGAGGATCGAAGGGAAGGTCAGCGCCGACGAGCGCAGCACTTCCTCGGGCAGCAAAGGTCCGCTTGTCAGCGCCAGATCGATCGGTTCGGCATTGGGCACGATGTCCTGCGCCAGCGCGGGCGCGGCGAGCGGCACGCATAGCAGCGCCAGCGCCATCCCCGGCAGCAGCAGGACAGGCCTTCGGACAGGTCTCACTTGGTCTTCCCGTCGCTTTCAGGAGCCGGAAGCTGCGGCGGGAAGTTGTTGAGCTGACGCCAGATTTCATAGCCCACCGGCACGGTTTCGAGCAGCACCCAGGCCTGCACCGCCGCGCCGAAGCGGACGTAGCGTTCTTCGGGCCAGGCGTAACCATCAAGCTTTTCCTCGGCGATCAGCACGCGGAAGCGGCCATCGACCTGGGCTGAACGGTCGACCGCGATGACCCGGCCCCCGAAGGTTCCGACCGCGACCGAGGGCCAGCCGGAAAACTGCACCGCGGGCCAGCCTTCGAACTGGATGCGGGTCTTGTCACCCGGCCGCACGAGCGCGACATCGCGGCCATCGATGAAGATCTCGATCACGCGCACGGCATTGTCGGGCACGAAGGTCGCCAGCACGTCGCCCGCCTTGATGAAGGTGGCCGCGTCCCCTGCATTGAGGCTCTGGATGAAGCCGTCACGCGGCGCGCGCACGATCTGTTCGGACTGGCGCGAGATGTTGACGTCGGCGCGGTTCACGTCGGCTTCGGCAGCGGCGACCTTGCCGCGCAGGTCGTCCACCTTGATCTGCGCCAGTTCATAATCGCGCCGCGCCGCCAGCCCGGCCTCGAACAGCTCGCGCGAACGTCGCACGTCGATTTCAGCGGTGGCCAGCGCAGATTTGGCGGCCTGCAATTGCAGATCGATCTGCCCGCGTTCGGCCTGAAGGCGCTGGATCAGGTTGGGATCGATATCGGCGATGCGGACGATCGGATCGCCCTTCTTCACCGAGCTGCCATCGCGCACATACCATTCTTCGATCCGGCCAGGCACCAGCGCGTTGATATCCTGCTTGCGCTCGTTGGGGCTGAGGGTCGTCACCACGCCCGGCCCGGAGGTGGTCTGCACCCAAGGGACGTAGATCAGGAAGGCGACCGCGATGAGGATCGAGGCGAGGATCATGAAGAACACCACCCGCATGACCCGTGGCACCTGGATCGAGGCGAGGGTGGTGAAGTGCGCCATGTCTTCCTTGAGCGTGGCCATGATCAGGCTCCTCCCTTGGCGGTGGCGGCGGCGAATTCGTCGAAGTTGGTGAAGGTGCGCTGGCGATCGGCTTCGAGATAGAGGAAGCGGTCGAAGCCCAGATCGTTGCGGCGGCCCGAGAAGTAGATCACGGTCGAATAGGCCTGCGCGCGCAGTTCGGCGACCGCGCGTTCGATCGGTTCGGGTTCGAGCAGATCGAACAGCCGGCTCAGCACCAGAATGCGGGGCCGTTCAAGCAGCGCATTGGCCAGCTTGAGCTGCTGCAACTCCACCGCCGAAAGCGGATAGCCGGTCGAAGCGAGCGGGGTGTCGAGCCCCTTTTCCAGCGTCGCGATAGTGTTGGCCAGCCCCACCGTTTCCAGCGCGCCCAGCATCCGCTGCGGCGCGGTTTCGGGGCAGGACAGGGCGAGGTATTCGCGGATCGTCATCTCGACGATGCTCGGCCGGTCGAGCACGTGGACGTTCTTGCGCAGATGGTGCGGCTCGATCGCCTTCATGTCGATCCCGCCCAGCGTTGCAATCCCGCCTTCTGGCAGCACATGCATCTTGAGGATGTTGGTGAACAGCCGCTGCACCCCGTGCTGGCTGGCACGCGCCATGATGATCGCGCCCGAGGGGATCTCCAGATCGAACTGCGCGTCTTCCTGACGGGCGCGGCCCCTGACGCCCTTCATCACGATGGTGTGGTCCGGCCCGTCGAAGGGATCGGCGCCCTTGGGCTGTTCCTGTTCGACATCGTAGAACTGCGAGATTTCCTCGACTGCGGCGAACAGATCGTAAAAATAGCCGAGGTAGCTGCCGAGCTGTGATACGCCCACGAAAGCCGCCGACAGCACCAGCTCGGCTGCGACCAACTGCCCGAGGGTCAGCTCGTTCTGGATCACCAGCCAGCCACCCAGTCCCAGCAGCGCCGCACTGGCGCCCGCATACATCAGCAGGAAGGCGAGCGTCTGCGAGAACATATGCCGGAAATGGCGCCGCCGCTGTTTGACGTAGTTGCGGGTGTAATCATCGGTCTTGTCGAGCGCGTAATCGATGCGGCGCTGCGATTTGAAAAAGCCGTTGGAATGGCCGATCGTGTCGAGCCAGGCGGCGGTCGCGTGCTTGGCATGGCTGACATCCACCGCCGTGCGCAGCGCGCGCGCGCCCCACAAAAGCCACACTGCCCAGATCAGCGCGATCATCACCAGCGTGAAGCCGAGGAAATAGGGGTGGTAAAGGCTCACCAGCACAAAGCCGACCGCGATTTGCAGCAGGGTGGTGAAGCCGCCGATCATCAGGATCGGCACCGCGGTCTGGACATAGACAACATCGAAATAGCGGTTGAACAGCGAGCCCTTCTTGGCGTCGGAGAAGAAGGGGTTCTGCGCATAGACCGAAATCAGCGCGATTTCCGCCACCATGCGCGCGTGGAACCGGCGGGCGAAGATTTCCATCAGGTGCACGCGCAAGGCGTAAAGCAGCACCGAAAGCACCATCAGCCCGAACAGGGTCAGCGCCAGCATCACCAGCGGCGCGGTGAGCGCGGTGTTGGCGATGGTGTTGATCAGCATCTGCACCGAAATCGGCGTGCCCAGCGACAGCAGGCTGATACCGATGCCATAGACAGCGGCAAGCCAGTAGAAATTCGCCTCGGGCTTCAGGATGTCGAGGAAAATCCTGAAGAACTTCACCAGCGAAATCTTGGAACCGTAACTCGGGCCTTCCCCTGCCATGTCAGCCTTTCCGTTGCGAAACCTATATGCGAGCGATGCGCTGCCCTGCGCCCGGGAAGCGGGCGCGCGGCGCGTGATCTTACTCTTGCCTCTATTGCAACTTTCGCGCGCCGCAAGGGCTCAATGGTCCAGAACCCTCAGGGTTCCGTCCGGCAACAAAAGCTGCAAATACGTGCAGATACATGGTTTGGCGAGTTGTGAGAGGTAATAAAGTATCTCCGTCCCGATAGCGAGCCAAGCTTGCGGGAAGATGAACCGCGCGCAATGAAGCAGGGATGATGGTGGAAAGGGCGGCACAATCGGGGTCTGCGGAAGGGCGCATGGTGCTGCTGGTGGGGGGCGGCCATGCCCATGTCGCGGTGCTGGCCGACTGGGCGCGCCGCGGGCCGCCGCCGCAGGTTCGCGGGGTTCTGCTCACGCCCGAGCGGTGCTTGCGCTATTCCGGCATGGTGCCCGGCTGGCTGGCGGGGCAGCATCGCCTTGGGGACGGGCTGGTGGATCTGGCCGCGCTGGCACAGCGCGCCGGGGTGGAGTGGGTAGCTGATAGCTGCGCCGCTTTTGATCCTGACGCACGCTGCGTGATGACAGCAGGAGGCGAGCGCATCGATTTCGACGTTGCCTCCTTCGATACGGGCGGGACGGGGCAGGGCGCAGACCTGCTGGGCGCGGACCCGCGGCTGGTGGAGGTGCGCCCGATCTCTGGCCTGGTGGAGCGCCTCGGAACCCTTTGCGCCACTGGCGGCGGGCTTGCGCGTGTGGTGATCGCGGGCGGCGGGGCGGGGGGCGTGGAGCTGGCTTTCGGGATCCGCAACCTCGCCGGTGCCGCGCTGCGGCCCGAGGTCACGCTGGCGGCGGGCAAGGGCGGGCTGCTGCCCGGCTTTGCGCAAAGCGTGCGGGCGCGGGTGCTGCGGGCGCTGGCCGGGCAGGGCATATCGGTGATCGCAGACAATGCCCGCTTCAAAGGCGGCGTGCTGACGGCGGGCGCACAGGTGCTCGAACCGGCCGATCTGGTGATCGCCGCCACCGGCAGCGCCGCGCCCGCTTGGGTGCGCGCCTCCGGGGTCGCGGTCGATGCGGCGGGGTTCATGGCGGTGGACGCGCACCAGCAGTCCACCTCGCACCCCCACATCTTCGCCGCAGGAGACGTCGCCGCGCGGATTGACCGGACGCTGGCCCATTCGGGCGTCCATGCCGTGTTTGCAGGGCCGGTGCTCGCCGCCAATCTGCGCCAGGTGCTGGCGGGCGGGCAGCCGCGCGCCGCCTATCGCCCGCGCCGCCACAGCCTTTATCTCCTCAATACCGGCGATGGCAGCGGCATCCTCAGCTACGGCCCGCTCAGCGCCGAGGGGCGATGGGTGCTTGCTCTCAAGGACCGGATCGACAAAGCATGGATTGCCAAATACGCTGTTCTGGCGGGCGCTTGAGGGATCATTTGTGAAGAAGCTTGCCATTCTTGCCGCGCTGGCCGCGCTGGTCATTGCCTATTTCGCCCTCGGCCTTGGCCAGTATCTCTCGATCGCGGGGATCAAGGACGTGGCCGCGTGGGTCGCCGAGATCCAGCGGGACAATGCCATCGCGGTGATCGCGGGGTTCTTTGTTGCCTATGTGCTGGTCACCGGTGCCTCGCTGCCGGGTGCGGCGATCATGACTCTGGCGGCGGGCGCGCTGTTCGGGGTGCTGTGGGGGACGGTGATTGTCTCCTTCGCTTCGACGCTGGGGGCGACGCTGGCCTTCCTGTCCTCGCGCTACGTCCTGCGCGACACGATCGAGGCGCGCTTCGGCGAACGATTGAAGGCGATCAACGCCGGGCTGGAACGCGACGGGGCGTTCTACCTGTTCAGCCTGCGGATGATCCCGGTCTTCCCGTTCTTCATGGTCAATCTGGTGATGGGCCTCACCCGCGTGCCGACGCTGACCTTCATGTGGGTGAGCCAGATCGGAATGCTGCTGGGCACGGCGGTCTATGTCAACGCGGGCACGCAGCTTGCGCGGATCGAGAGCCTTTCGGGCATTGCCTCGCCTGCGGTGCTGGGAAGCTTTGTGGCGCTGGGCATTGTGCCGTGGATCGCCAAGGGCATCATCGGCGCGCTGCAACGCCGCAAGGTCTATGCCGGGTTCACCCGTCCCCGCAAATTCGACCGCAATCTGGTGGTGATCGGCGCAGGCTCGGCGGGGCTGGTTTCGGCGCTGATCGGGGCGACGGTGAAGGCCAAGGTGACGCTGGTCGAGGCGCACCAGATGGGCGGCGATTGCCTCAACACCGGCTGCGTGCCCAGCAAGGCGCTGATCAAGAGCGCCAAGGTGGCCGCCACCATGCGCCACGCCGACCGCTATGGCCTTGTCGCGCGCGAGCCGGAGGTGCCGTTCAAAGCGGTGATTGCCCGCGTGCTGGAGGCGATCAAGACCATCGAGCCGCATGACTCGGTTGAACGCTACACCGGCCTCGGCGTTGATGTGGTGCAGGGCTATGCCAAGATCATCGACCCGTGGACGGTCGAGATCGCCCGCAATGATGGCGGCACGCAGCGGCTGACGACGCGCAGCATCATCATCGCCAGCGGGGCGGAACCGGTGGTGCCGCCGATCCCGGGGATCGAGGCCAGCGGCTATCTCACCAGTGAGACCATGTGGAACGCCTTTGCGCAGATGGACGCCGCGCCCGCGCAGGTTGCGGTGCTGGGCGGCGGGCCTATTGGTTGCGAGCTTTCCCAGGCCCTTGCGCGATTGGGCTCGAAAGTGACTCAGGTCGAGATGGCAGATGCGCTGCTGGGGCGCGAGGATGCGGACGTCTCGGCCTTGGCGCGCGAGGTGCTTGAAGCGGACGGGGTGCAGGTGCTCACCGGCCACAAGGCGGTGCGGATCGCGGATCGCACGCTGATTGCGGAAGCAAGCGGGGCGGAGGTGCACGTGCCCTTCGACGCGCTGATCGTCGCCATCGGCCGCAAGGCGCGGCTGACCGGCTTCGGGCTGGACCATATCGGGGTGGATGTGGCGAAAACGGTCGTCACCGACGAATTCCTCGCCACCAAATTCCCCAACATCTTCGCCGCCGGAGACGTCGCCGGTCCCTACCAGTTCACCCACACCGCCAGCCATCAGGCATGGTATGCCAGCGTCAACGCGCTGTTCGGCGCCTTCCGCAAGTTCAAGGCCGATTATCGCGTCATCCCCGCCGTCACCTTCCTCGATCCCGAGGTGGCCCGCGTCGGTATCAACGAACGCGAGGCGGCCGAACAGGGCATCGCGGTGGAAGTCACCCGCTACGAATTGGACGATCTCGACCGCGCTATCGCCGAAAGCGAGACGCGCGGCTTTGTGAAAGTGCTCACCCCGGCAGGCGGCAAGGACACGGTGCTGGGCGCCACCATCGTCGGCGCGCACGCGGGCGAATTGCTGGCCGAATATGTGCTGGCGATGAAGCACGGGCTTGGCCTCAACAAGATCCTTGGCACGATCCACGCCTATCCGACGCTGGTGGAGGCCAACAAGTTCGCCGCCGGCAACTGGAAGAAGGCGCACAAGCCCGAAGGCCTGCTGAAGTGGGTCGAACGCTACCATGATTGGCGGCGGGGTTGAGCGGCGTGGAGCTGTTTGACCAGTTCCGGGGGCTGATCGGAATTGCGGTGCTGATGGGCCTTGCGTGGAGCCTCAGCGAGAACCGGCGCGGCCATCCCGGCTGGCACTGGATGCTCGGCGCGCTGGTGATGCAGGGGCTGCTGGCCGTGCTGATCGTGCGCGTGCCGATTGTCTGGCAGGCGGTCGGCCTCGTCAACAATGCGGTGAGCGCCATCGAGGCCGCGACGCTCAAGGGATCGGGCTATATGTTCGGCTATCTCGGCGGGGCGGAACTGCCCTTCGTGCTGAAACCGGGCGCGCAGCCGCCGCTGGTGATCGCCTTCCAGATCCTGCCGCTGGTGATCGTGTTTTCCGCGCTGTCGGCCTTGCTGTGGCACTGGGGGGTGCTGCGCTGGATGGTCAACGGTTTGAGCTTCCTGCTGCGCCGCAGCCTTGGCGTGTCGGGCGTGGTCGGGCTGGCGGGCGGGGCGGCGCTGTTCCTCGGCGTGGTCGAAACCCCGCTGGTGACGCGCGGCTATTTTGCCCGCGTCAGCCGGGCCGAGCTGTTCCAGTTGATGGTGCTGGCGATGGCAACCATCAGCGGCGCGCTGCTGGTGCTGTATGCGACCACGCTGAAGGCGGTGGTGCCGGACGCTGTGGGCCACCTGATTGCGGCCTCGCTGATCTCGATCCCCGCAGCATTGCTCGCCGCGCGGCTGATGGTGCCCGAAAGCACGGCCGACCGCCAACCCGAAGCCGAAGGTGAAGGCTCGCTCGATCAACCCTCAGGCCTCACCTATGACAACAGCATCGATGCCGTGATGCGCGGCACGGCAGATGGCTTGCAGCTGTTCCTCAGCGTGATCGCGGTCATCATCGTGGTCTTCGCGCTGGTGGCGCTGGTCGACCAGATCCTTGCCGCCCTGCCGCTGATCGAGGGCGCGCCGCTGACCTTGAAGCGCCTGCTGGGCTGGGCAGCCGCGCCGCTGATGTGGCTGATCGGTGTGCCTTGGGGCGAGGCGCAGGCTGCGGGCAGCCTGATGGGCACCAAGGGGGTGCTCAACGAATATGTCGCCTATCTCGAATTCGCCGCGCTTGCCCCCGGCACGCTGGGGCCGCGCAGCGAATTGATTGTCACCTATGCCCTGTGCGGCGTGGCCAATCTGGCCAGCGTCGGCCTGCTGGTCTCGACCATTGGCACCCTTGCCCCCGAACGCCGCGCGGAAGCCGCAGGGCTCGGCATGAAAAGCTGGGCGGCGGGCAATATCGCAAGCCTGATGACTGGCGCGTGGATCGGGCTGGTCACCTATGCTTGACGCCCGCTTGCGCCCGCTGATCGACCCGCCCTTGAACGCAGCCGGCCGCGCGCTGGCGGGCGCAGGGGTGACGGCCAATGCGCTGACCTTTGCGGGCCTTGCATTGGGCCTTGCCGGTGCCGGGACGATTGCGCTGGGGCATTTTGGCTGGGGCTTCACGCTGATCATCGCCAACCGGATGCTCGATGGGCTGGACGGCGCGGTGGCGCGGGTGCGCGGGCCATCCGATCTTGGCGGCTATTTCGATATCGTGGCGGACTTCGCCTTCTATGTGAGCATTCCTGTGGGCTTCGGTATCGCCGCGCCCGCCAACACGCTCCCCGCCCTCGTGCTGGTTGCCAGCTTCGTGCTGACCGGGGTGAGCTTCCTCGCCTTCGCGGTCATCGCGGCCAAGCGCGGCGCGACCACCGAGACGCACGGCACAAAGAGCTTCTTCTATTCCACCGGCCTTGCCGAAGGGGCAGAGACCATCGCGGTGTTCATCGCAATGTGCATCTTCCCGGCGTGGTTCGGCGCCATCGCCTACTTCTATGCAGGCCTTTGCGTACTCACCGTGTTCCAGCGCAGCGCCATGGCGGCGCGGGCCTTTACTGGCTAGCCGCGCCCAGCAGCGCCTCGGTGCGGGCGCGCAGGTCGTTGATGCGCTTGGTGTTGGCGCCCAGATCGCTCACCCCAACCCGGCTGACCGAGCGGAAATCGATCTGCGTTTCGCCCACGCGGGCCACAACATCATCCTTGAAGCCGAACCAGAACGTTTCGGCGACGCCTTCGACCGTGCCGGTGGCCGCGTCCTGACGAATCTCGGTGAGGCCCATCGCCTCCATCGCGGCAGCCACGGCGGCCACGCCCGCTTGGCGCGATGTGCCGCCCAGCGGCAGCGGGGCGGGGCGATCGGGGTTGGCGGTGATGATCTGCGCGTAGGATTTGACCGCCAACTCCTTCGACACACGGCTCTTGTAGGGTTCGAGCTGGCCGAGCGGGGTCTGGTAATCATTCAGCGGATTGGCCTTCGCCGCCGCGCGCGCATCCAGCGTGGCTTGCGAGAAGGCGGGCGGGTTGCCGGTATCGGTGGCGATGTCGTGGATCGGGTTGTCGCCCGCCTTGGCGCGCATCCCCATCAGCGTCCCGAACGCCAGGCCGGTGCCGAATAGCGCCGTCACCGCGATGGCGATCACCACCATCCGGCGCGGCTGCTTCACCACGGCGATCACCAGCGAGACCAGCCCCGCCAGCCCCAGCGCGCCCAGCAGCAGCGGCCCGCCGCCGATTGTCAGCACCCCCAGACCGAATTTCCAGTCCCACACCCCCAACTTCGTGCCGAGCGCGGCGACGACGAAAAAGAGCGGCAGGAACACCGCGAGGGCGAGGACGAGCTTGCTGTGCCAGGGAAGGTTTTTCATGCCCGCAACCATAGCGCGCGCGCCGCGTGTGGCAATCCTTGCGCTTGGGCCTTGCGTTGGCCTACGCTAGAGGTTGCACATTGCCGGAAACCCTTTGCGCTGCCGTGCGTTGGGGGCTTGCGGGAACTTGGGGAAGAGGGGCTTGCACAGATGAAGTCCCGCTTTCCATGCCCGAGAATCTGGTTTATGGCCCGCTGGGATGCGGGAGGAACAAGTTGTTCAGAGGACAAACGACTATGAAGCGTAATTTCCTGATGGGCGCAGCTGCGCTGGCAGCAATCGCCACTCTTTCGGCTTGCGGTGGCAAGAAGGCTGATGATGCCGCTGCTCCGGCCGCGACCGAAGAAGCGGCCGCTCCGGCCGAAGCTCCGGCTGCCGCCGAAACTCCGGCTGCTGCTGCGGCTCCGGCCGGCGGCGCCGTGACCTATGCCAGCTTCACCGGCAATGCCGCCGCTGGCGAAAAGGTCTTCGCCGCTTGCCGCACCTGCCACGTGTTCGACGAAGGCGTGAACCGCGTCGGCCCGTCGCTGCACAAGGTTGTTGGCCGCAAGTCGGGCTCGGTTGCCGGCTTCAGCTATTCGGATGCCAACAAGAACAGCGGCGTCACCTGGACGCCGGACGTTCTGTTTGACTACCTCAAGGACCCCAAGGGTTACATGCCGGGCACCAAGATGGCCTTCCCGGGCGTGAAGGATGACCAGAAGCGCGCCGATCTCGTCGCCTATCTGGAAGCGCAGTCGAAGTAAGGCTGGCCCGACAGGGCACAGAAAAACGGGCGGCGCGGGGTAACCTGCGCCGCCCTTTTTCGTGACCGTGCCGTCTGTGTGGGGGCGGCGCTCTCAGGCGGCCAAAAGCCGTTCGTCAACCGGACAGTGGCGGGCGAGGTATTGCTCGTGGGTCGGCAAGCTGCCCACTGCGCGGGTGATCAGGGTTTTCAGGTTGGCGAGGAATTCGGCAAGCTGCGCAGGGGCGGGCGCATCGGCCATCGGATCATAATCGGCCGGCATGATCCCCTGTCCCAGCATCACCTGCACCCAGCTTGCATCGCGGAACAGATCATCGACATCGCGCCCCACGCGGCCTGACGCGGCGAACAGCGCCAGCTTGTGGGTGAGGCTTTCAGGCACCTGCATGTGCTTGCAATAGCGCCAGAACTCCGAATCCTCGCGGGCCGTCTGGTGGTAATGGAGGATCAGGAAATCGCGGATCTGCGTGACTTCGGCAGCGCAGCGGCGGTTATACTCCTCGCGCATGGGGGCGGCATCGCCGCTGCGGGGGAAGAGCTGGATCAACCGGCTGACATGGGACTGGATCAGGTGGATCGAAGTGGATTCGAGCGGCTCCAGAAATCCGCTCGATAGCCCGATGGCCGCACAATTATGCGCCCAGAACGCCTCGCGCCTGCCGGTGGTGAAGCGGATCGGGCGCGGATCACCCAGCGCCTTGGTGTCCAGCCCCGCCAGCAATGTGTCGGCAGCGGCATCATCGGTGGTGAAGCCGCTGGAATAAACGTGTCCGTTGCCGGTGCGGTGCTGCAAGGGGATGCGCCACTGCCAGCCGGCATCCTTGGCGGTCGCGCGGGTATAGGGGACGAGGGTCGGCAGCCGTTCGCTCGGCACTGCCAGCGCGCGGTCACAGGGGAGCCATTTCGACCAGTCCTGATAGCCGACGCCCAAAGTCTCCCCCAGCAATAGGGCGCGGAAACCGGTGCAATCGATGAAGAAATCGCCCGCCACCACTTTCCCGCCTTTGAGGGTGATCGACCGGATATCGCCGCTCTCCCCGTCACGCTGGACGCTCTCGACAATCCCCTCGGTGCGGGTGACGCCGCGCCCTTCGGCATAGTCGCGCAGGAACAGGGCATAGCGGCTGGCATCGAAGTGGTAGGCATAGGCAAGGCCGGTCATGCTGGTGTTGCCGACCCGGTCAAGCTTTCCAAACCGCGCCCCGTCCGCCGCCATCTGGTGCAGCGAATAGTCCCACAGCCCTTTGGGATCGGGGTTCTCGCCCGCGCTGCGCCGCCAGTAATGGTGGAAGGCGACATTGCCGAGGTTCATCCCCGTATCGCCAAAGGTGTGGAGATAGCGGCTGCCCTTCTTCCCCCAGTCGACGAACTCGATCCCCAGTTTGAAGGTGCCCGAAGTGGCGCGCAGGAAGGCGTTTTCGTCCAGCCCGAGGATCGCGTTCAGCCGGATAATCTGCGGGATCGTCGCCTCGCCCACGCCGACCGTGCCGATCGCCTCGCTTTCGACCAGTTCGATCTGCAGGCGTTCGCCCAGCAGCCGTGCAAAGGCCGCCGCGGTGATCCACCCGGCCGTGCCCCCGCCGACGATCACCAGCTTGTTTACCTGAGGCCGCTCCATATCCCTGATCCCGTTGTTAAGCGCCGCGCCGGTTCTAGGCCGGGCGGAAGAAGGCGTTGATGGTGAGCCGGCCCTCGCGGGGGTCGGCGGAAAGCGGCGCGGCATTGTCGATCACCCCGCTGTGGAGGATGTTGCCGCGATAGAACACCGCACGGTTGAAGCGCCCCTCGGCCACGTGCAGCCGCTCGAAATGGGGCGCGCCGTCGGTGGGGTAGGCGGGGGCGGGCAGGCCGGTGCGGCCATATTCGGCCTGCACGGCGGCGGCATAGCGCGGATAGGTTTCGGCGGTGAGGGATGCCAGCCCGGTCGAACGGTGGCGGAAGAAGGCGGTGCCGCCGTGATCGGTGTGATGAAGATAGAGCATCATCGCGATCTGCCCCGCATCGGTGCCATCGACATGCGGCAGGCATTGCATCGGGGCGAGCGCCTGGGGCGGGGTCGTCACCAGCGAATACCACGCCTGCATCGCCCACGGCCTGCCGCTGCCCCCGAACCACGCGTCCAGCATCGGCGCAAGCTGCCCGAGCCATGCCCGGCACACCCGCGGATCAAGCGCCGCACGCAGGCCGGGATATTGCGGCGTGATTTTTGCAAAATTTTGCAAAACAGCCTGAGAAATTGCGTGCTCCGGGACGGCCAAAAAGCCATCAAGGCTGACAAGTGACTGATCGCACGAAGAAATCGCCTCAACGCACGGATGGTCCAGCGCAATTTCCCAGGAATCAGGGGCGTCTTGCTGGGGCGAGGCGGGGGTGGCGGTCATCGCGGCGAGCGTAACAAAGTCCCGCCCCCTGTCCAATCCTCATGCATAAACATCGGAAAACCAATATTAAATCTATTATAGTGCCGCCAAGCCGGTGATTTCGGCCCCGCATCCGGCGCTTTGTGGAGAATTGCAGCGCGCGGCGGCGAAAAACTGTGACAATCTCGCAACATTGGTCGCCGTGTCAGCGCGCTGGAGTCATCAGGCATGGCAAAAAGCGTTAATTAAAACATTGATTTATAACGAAATAATGCGGAAATAGCAGGCGTCTCCCTCAGCCCGCAATTGGCGATTTACCTGAGGTTCGGCTTGGGCTATGAAAAAACCTGCAAAAGCACTCATCCAAGAGCGCTTGCGGGAGGGGACTTCTGATGAAAATGAATGGGATCAATGCGAACGCGCGCCTGCTGTGCGGGGCTGCGACCTTCTTGGCGCTGGCCGTAACCGGCACGCCGGTGATGGCTCAGGATGTGCCGGCGGAGGAACAGCCCGCTGCCACCACCACCGAAGAAGACGCCATCGTCGTCACCGGGATCCGCGGTTCGATCCAGTCGTCGCTGGATGCCAAGCGCAACGCGACCTCGATCGTCGAAGTGATTTCGTCCGAAGACCTCGGCTTGCTGCCCGACCTTTCGATCGCTGACACTCTGGCCCGCCTGCCCGGCGTCACCGCCCAGCGCGTGCGTGGCCGCTCGCAGCAGATCTCGATCCGCGGCCTTGGCCCGGATTTCTCGCTCGCGCTGCTCAACGGCCGCGAAGTCGTTTCGGCCGGTAACAACCGCGGCATCGAATTCGACCAGTTCCCGTCCGAACTGATCGGTCAGGGCGTGGTCTACAAGACCGGTGACGCGCAGCTTGCCGCCATCGGCATCGCCGGTGCGGTCGATCTGCGCACGGTCAAGCCGCTCGATTCGAAGAAGGGCCAGCTCACTGCGTCCGCCACCTACACCATCAATGACAGCGGCCAGCTCAACCCCGATTTCGCTGCTGACGGCTATCGCTTCTTCGGCAGCTATATCGACCAGAACGAAGCTGGCACCGTGGGCTGGGCGCTGGGCGTCACCGTGCAGTCGAACCCGACCCAGTTCATCAACCGCGAGTTGAAGACCAACCAGTTCCAGATCGCCCGCACCCCGGGCGGCGTGATCTATCCGGCCGACAACCCGCGTCAGGGCGTGGTCAGCCGCACCTTCGAGCGCACCTCGGTTGCAGGCACCCTCCAGTTCGAACCGACCGACAATTTCTCGGCCACCATCGACGCCTTCTACACCGACACCAGCGACAGCGGCATCTTCCGCGGCACCGAAACCCCGATTGCTTCGTGGAGCGGTGCGACCTTCGGCAGCGCCACCGGCACCGGTCCCTTCGCTGACAGCGCCACCTACAACGCGGTCGTGCCGATCCTGCGCACCGACACCGAGGGCGCCGAGAGCGAAATCTTCGCCGTCGGCACCAACATGGAATGGAAGGCGACCGACAATATCGGCTTCGTGGTCGATTACGGTTATTCGACCCTGAACCGCAACGACATCGATTATGAAAGCTATGCCGGCACCGGCCGCGCCCGTTCGGGTGCGCAGGACCGTCTGACCTTCACCTTCCCGGCGGACGGCCAGTACACCATCGCCAGCCAGCTTGATTACACCAACCCCGCCAACGTGCTGCTCACCGATCCGGGTGGCTGGGGCCAGGTCGGCTTCATCAAGCAGCCCGAAATCAATGACGAACTGCATCAGCTGCGCGCCGAGACCTATTACGAATTCGATGGCGGGCTGATCGACAAGATCACCGTGGGCTGGCTCTATACCGATCGCCAGAAGGACTTCGATTCCAACGAAAGCTTCCTGCGTCCCACCGCTGCCTTCGGCAACGGCCTGCGCGTGCCGACTGGCGCGATTGTCGGTTCGACCGACAGCAAGTCGCTGGGCATGGACATTCTGGCCTATGACCCGGCCAGCTTCCTGACCGACGGCACCTACCTCGTCGAGAAGGGCAATTTCGACACCCAGTGGGTGGTGGAAGAAAAGGTCCACAACTTCTACATCCAGGCCGATATTGACGGCGATCTCGGCTCTGTGCCGGTGCGCGGTAACCTCGGCCTGCGTTATGCCGACACCACGCAAGGCTCCACCGGCACCATCGCCGGCGGGATCAACACGGTTGATCACAGCTTCTCGAACTGGCTGCCGAGCATGAACCTCAGCTTCGAGGTGATGGAAGATACCTTCATCCGCGTGGCCTTTGCGCAGACCATCACCCGCGCGCGGCTTGACCAGATGACGGCGAACCAGAACATCGGGTTCAACACGCAAAGCTGCGTCGATACCAATAACGACCAGCGCCCTGACCGGGTGGTGGCCTTCAACCCGCCGTCGGTGGTGTGCTTCAACCTGGGCGGCGGCAACCCCAGCCTCGAGCCGTACAAGTCGACCGCCTATGACATCAGCTTCGAAAAGTATTTCACCCCCGGCAGCGCGATCATCATCGCCGCGTTCCACAAGGACCTGTCGGACTGGGTGATCGACTTCAACGAGCTGCGTGATCTGTCCCAGTCGATCCAGAACTTCGGTGCGGGCAGCTTCCTGACGGCCAATCCGCAGGTGGCGACGGGCGTGTTCAGCGGTCCGGTCAACTTTGCCGACGGCACGATCACCGGCGTTGAAGGCACAGTGCGCGTCAACTTCGGTGACTTCAGCGATACGCTGGACGGGTTCGGCGGCTTTGCCAGCGTCACCTATGCCGATGCCGAAGTGCAGAACCAGAACTTCAACGCGATCCCGATCCCGGGCTATTCGGATGTCACCTGGTCGGGCGACATCTTCTACGAAAAGTACGGTTTCCGCGCCAAGCTGGCAGCCCGCTACCGCGCCGGCTTCCTGTCGGAAGTGCAGAACTTTGACGGTTCGCTCTCGGGTGCCAATGCGCAGCCGGAAACGATCCTCGATGCGCAGATCGGCTACACCTTCGAAAAGGAAGGCAGCTTCCTCAACGGGGTGCAGGTGCTGGCAGAAGTGTTCAACCTGACCAATGAGCCGTTCGTGACCGAGAACGACCTGTTCAATGCCGGTGGGCAACAGATCGGGACCTTCCCGAGCCGCCACGAGCTCTATGGCCGGACGTTCAACTTCACGATCCGCAAGAACTTCTAAGTTTAACGCCCTCGGGTCGTACCAGGGTTGCAGGGGGGCTCGCCAGAAATGGCGGGCCCTTCTTGCGTTAGGCGGCGGCGTGGCCGGGGTTTGGGGCGGGTTAGCCCCCCTCTAGACCCCCCTTAGACCCCGTGCAGACAGGCGCACGGACGATGTTTCGCGTGAAACATCGCCGGCCGGGTAACGGGATCGGATGTCAGGCGGTGATCGGGGAAGCAGCGCAGTGGCGAGCGATGAATTCGCCGTGGGACGGCATGGCGGCAACCGCCTCGTCCGTCGCCTGCCGGATCTGCTGGAGGCGTTCGCCCACCGGCACCCCGGCGCGCATTGCGGCAAGGGCAGGGGCGCGTTGTGGGATGATCCCTTGCCCCAGATAGACCGCGATCCAGCTGGGGTTGGCGAACAGCTCCTGCCCGTCCGCCACCAGCGTGCCGTGGGCGCGGAAATGGTCGATCTTGTATTGCAGGCTGTCCGGGATCGGCATGGCCGCGCAGTAGCGCCACAGCTCGGAATCGTCCCTTGTCGAGGCCTTGTAATGGAGGATCAGGAAGTCCCGGATTAGCTCGTATTCCCTTGAAGTCTGGGCATTATATTCCCGCGCCAGCAGGGGGGAGAAGCTGTTGTCCGGCAGCAGCGCAATCAGCCGCATGATGCCATATTGGATGAGGTGGAGGCTGGTCGATTCCAACGGCTCCATGAACCCTGCCGAAAGCCCGATGGCGACGCAGTTCTTCTCCCAGAACTTAGCCCGCTTGCCGGTGACAAACCGCAGCGGGCGCGGGTCGGCCAAGGCCTTGCCATCGAGATTGGCGAGCAGGGTGGCGGCCGCCTCGTCCTCTGAAATGAACTGGCTGCAATGGACATAGCCATTGCCGGTGCGGTGCTGGAGCGGGATGCGCCATTGCCATCCCGCCGCGCGCGCGGTGGAGCGGGTGTAGGGGGTGAACTCGCCGCGCTCGCAGGGGACAGCCACGGCCCGGTCACAGGGAAGCCAGGCTTGCCAGTTGTCATAGCCTGCGTGCAGCGCCTCTTCGATCAGAAGCCCGCGGAAGCCGCTGCAATCGATAAAGAATTCGCCCTCGATCCGCGCGCCATTATCGAGCGTGACAGCAGCGATGAAGCCGTCCTCGCCGCGCAAGGACACGTCTACAACGCGCCCCTCCACGCGCGTGACCCCCCGGTCTTCGGCATAGCGGCGCAAGAAGGCCGCATAGAGCCCGGCGTCAAAGTGGTAGGCATAATCGAAGGTCGACTGGATCAGGCGGCGGTCGGTGGCGGGGTGGGCGAATTTGCCCGCCTTGGCCATCGCCCAGCACATCGAGAAATCGTCAATCGGGCCATCCACCCGGCCTTCCAGCCACTCGCGCATCCAGTGGTGATAGAAGGGGACGGAATCGAACTCCGCGCCATATTGGCCAAAGGGGTGGAAGTAGGTTTGGCCCAGCTTGCCCCAGTCAGCAAACTGGATGCCCAACTTGTAGCTCCCTTGCGTCTCGCGCACAAAGGTCGCTTCGTCGATGCCGAGGCGCTGGTTGAAGTGGCGGATCGGCGGAATGGACGCCTCGCCCACGCCGACCGTGCCGATCGCCTCGCTTTCGACGAGGGTGATGGCGCAGGAACCGCCCACCGCCTGCGCGAGCGCCGCCGCCGTCATCCAGCCTGCGCTGCCGCCGCCGACAATGACGATGCTTTTCAGGGGGGCAGGCTGGCCGGTCATCCCCCGCAGCTTTCACGGATCAGCAGGCTGGTTTCAAGCCGCTGCGAGATTGCCGGACCGTCGCCCTTGTCGATCAGCTTCGACACCAGCATCCTTCCGGCAAGATTGGCGTCCTGATCGATGGTGGTAAGCTGCGGGGTGACGAGCCGCGCTGCGGGGATGTTGTCATAGCCGACCACCGAGACATCCTCGGGCACGCGCATCCCCGAACGGGTCAGCGCCCGGATTGCGCCAATCGCGATAAGATCGGAAGCGGCGAAGATCGCATCGAACCTGAGGCCCCGGGCAATCGCGCTGCGCACGGCGGCCTCGCCCGAATGGACTTCGAAATGGGCGGGCACGAACAGGTCTTCGTCAAGCGCGATGCCCGCCTGATCCAGCGCCTGCCGGTAGCCGCGCGAACGCTGTTCGGCCTCGGGCGCCTCGGTATCGCCGAGGAACATGATCCGCCGCCGCCCCAATCGCGCAAGGTGCGCGGTTGCCCGCCTGCCGCCGGCAAGGTTGTCCGATCCGATCACGCAATATTGCGCATCGGGAAACTCTGCCCCCCACACCACGAAGCGGTTGTCGCGCGCGGCCAGAGCGTTGAATTCATGGTGCAGCGAAGACTGGCCGATGAAGATCACGCCCGTCGCGCGGCTGGTGCTCATCGCGTAATCGAGATCGCCCCCGGCACGCGGGGAAAGGTGGCTGATGATGAGGTCGGCGTTGCGTTCACGCGCGGCCTCGGCGATGCCGGCCAGCAATTCGAGGAAGAAGGGGTCGGATACCCGGCTGTCACGCGCCTGCGGGGCGGGGACGACCACGGCGATGGTTGCATCCGCGCCGATCGGCCCGCTCGGCATGCTCGCGCGGAACTCGTAATCATGGGCGCGGGCGATCTGCCAGATCTGCTGCTTGGTGCGCCGCTTGACCGAGGGGCTGTCGTTCAGCGCGCGGCTGACGGTGGAGATCGACACCCCCGCCTCGCGCGCGATATCCTCGAGCGTGGCGCTGCGCCGTGCGGCGGCAGAGGGGGGATTATCGGCCATCAGCTCCCCTGAACCACGGCCCAGTAGCCGGTACCGGGTGCCAGCGCCTCGGGCACATCGCCGCCGCCGACTGCGCTTTCGGTGGCGATCAGGGTGGGGGCGCCGAGATCAGCAGGCGCCGTCCAGTGGCCCGGTGTCTCGCCAAGGTTGAAGACGCACAGCACCCGCGCATCGCCGTCTTCGCGCAGGAAGGCCAGGATGTCTTCCGGGCTGTCGAGCAGGGTGATCCCGCCCACGGCCAGCGCCGGATGCTCCCGCCGGGCGGCGAGCAATTGGCGGGAATAGGCGAGGGTGGAGCCGGTGTCCGCGGCCTGCTTGTCGACCGCGAACCCGGTGTGCACCGGATCGAGCTTCAGCCACGTGCGGTTGGCGCTGGAAAAGCCCGCTTGCGGCGCGCTGGCCGACCACGGCATCGGGGTGCGCGCGCCATCGCGGCCCAGCGTGTGCGGCCAGTTGGTGATCGCTTCGGGGTCCTGCAGATCCTCGAAGGCGACCTCGCCCTGCGGCAGGCCCAGTTCCTCGCCCTGATAGATGATCGGATTGCCACGAAGGCTGAGCAGCAGCAGCAGGTTGAGGCGGCTGGCGCGGGCCATGTCACCATCCAGCGTCCAGCGAGTCACCGCGCGCGGGGCATCGTGGTTCGAGAAGGCCCATGACGGCCACCCTTCGCCCGGCGTGCCATCCCATTGCGAAAGGCTGGCACGCACCAGCGGGGCGGTGAGGCGCGGGGCGTAGAGGAAATCGAAATTATAGGCCGAATCCAGCCGCTTGCCGCCGTCCGTGAAGGCCTTCATTTCGGCCAGCGGCTCGGGCCCGCCAACCTCGGCAACCGTGAAGCGGCCGGGAAATTCGTCCAGCGCGGCGCGGATGCGTTCAAGGAAGGCGACGATATCCGGGTGCGACTGGTTGTATTGCTTGACCTGCATGTCGAAGGGCCGAGTCACTTGGCTCATCGGTGTGCCGCTTGGCGGATTGTCGCGCAGCTCCGGGTCATGCATCGAGAAATTGAGCGCATCGAGCCGGAACCCGTCCACCCCCCGCGCCAGCCAGAACCGCGCCACATCCAGCAGCGCGTCCTGCACGGCGCGGTTGTGCACGTTGAGATCGGGCTGCGAAGTCAGGAAATTGTGCAGGTAATATTGCTTGCGCGGCCCGTCCCACTGCCAAGCCGAGCCGCCAAATACCGATTGCCAGTTGGACGGGGGCGAACCATCGGGCTTGGGATCGGCCCATACATACCAATCGGCCTTGGGGTTGGTGCGATCCTGCCGGCTTTCAGCGAACCACGCATGCTCATCCGACGTATGTGAATAGACCTGATCGATGATCACCTTCAGCCCTAGCGCGTGGGCTTTTTCCACCACGCGGTCGAAATCGGCAAAGGTGCCGAAGCTGGGATCAATCCCGCAGTAATCGGCCACATCATAGCCGAAATCCTTCATCGGGGAGGTGAAGAAGGGCGAGATCCAGATACCGTCCACGCCAAGGTCGGCGATGTAATCGAGCCGCTCTGCGATGCCCGCAAGGTCGCCGATCCCGTCGCCGTTTGTGTCACGGAACGAGCGCGGGTAGATCTGGTAGATAACGGCTCCGCGCCACCACGCCTGCGCGGGCGCGGCCAGAGCGGAAGTCTCGGCAAGTGCGGTTGCCATCAGTCGTCAGTCTCCAGAATGCACGCCGCAAAGCCGAAGGCGGGCAAGCTGACCTCCACCGAGCCCGGCGCGGCAAGGGCGGCGGGGCACTGGCCGATCAGCGGTGCAACGCCGCGCGCCGCGTAGCTTACCTCAATTGATTGCGAAAGTGGGCTTTTGCCGGTGTTGAACAGGGCGAGCACACGCTGGCCGCTGGCAGGATCATGGCGCTCCACGGCGAGCAGGCCGGGCGCCGTTTCGCTGAAGGCGCGCACTTGCGTCAACCCGCGGCGCAGGGCGGGGCTGGCCGTGCGGGCCTGCGCCAGATCGGCGATCAGGCGGTAGAGCGGATGGGCGGGGTCAAAATTGCTCTGCGCGGTGGTCGCATTGCTGCCGACCAGGTTGTTGTCGTTGTAGGCCGCCGTCAGGCTGGGGAACATGTCCTCGCGCGCCAACTGGTCATTGCCGTCGGAGATGAAGCCCTGTTCGTCCCCGTAATAGACGGTCGGCACCCCGCGCAGCAGGAACATCATCGCATGGCCCAGCTTGACGCGGGCAAGCAGTGTCGCCTCGTCGGACGATCCGCTCATCTCGCGCACGAACATGGCAAAGCGGCCGAAATCGTGATTGCCGAGGAAGGTCGGAAGGCCCAGCGCGGTCTTTGCGCCGCCGGGGTAGATCGCATCCTGCTGGAGGAATTCCGCCATCAGGCGCGGGCCAGCCTTGCCGCTGGCGACTAGTTGCGCTGCCTTGGCGAAGCCCATGTCGAGCGCATAGGGCAGGTGGCTTTGCGCCATCACCTGCGCGGCGAGGGTGGCGGTGGGTTCTTCGTAGGCGATTTCGCCAAAGATGTGGAAGTGATCGATCCCCTTGGCCTTGGCGCGGGTCAGCATGGCGGGCACGAAGGCCTGCCAAAATTCGGGGTTCACGTGCTTGGCGGTGTCGATGCGGAAGCCGTCGATCCCGTAATCGTCGATCCACTGGCCGAAGATGTCGATCATGCCCGCAACCACGCGCGGGTGCTCGGTGGCCAGATCGTCCAGCCCCGAAAAGTCGCCATAGACCGAGCTTTCGCCGATCCAGTGCGAATTGCCGCGGTTGTGGTAGAGTGTGGTGTCATTCAGCCACGCGGGCACCTTCACGTTCTTCTCGGCCTCGGCCACCACGGGGGTATAGGCGAAGGAGGGATCGGTCAGCCGCGCCCAGTTGGCAGGATCGGGGTTGTCGTCACCGCCGAAGCCTTCATTGATCGCCTCGCCCTTTACCCCGCCGCGGCGTGAGAAGGGGTATTCGCCCTTGCTGCGATAGGCGTATCCGGCTGCCTCGCCCTCGGCATAGCCGATCACGTCGGCGGTGTGGTTGGTGATGATGTCCATATAGACCTTCATCCCGCGCGCATGGGCGGCATCGACGAAGGCCTTGAATTCGGCATTGGTGCCGAAATGCGGGTCGACGCTGGTGAAATCGGTCACCCAGTAACCGTGATAGCCCGCGCTCTCCTCGCCCGGCTTGCCCTGCACCGGCTTGTTCTTGAAAATCGGCGCAAACCAGATCGCGGTAACGCCCATGCCCTGGATGTAGTCGAGCTTTGCCGTCAGCCCCTTGAGATCGCCGCCGTGGTAGAAGCCCTTGTGCGCGGGATCGAAGCCGTGCTGGAACGGGCCGCCCTTCAGCCCGCCGCGGTCGTTCGCACGATCGCCGTTTTCGAAGCGGTCCGGCAGGACGAAATAGATGATCTCATCTTCCAGACCGCGTTCTGCGATCGCGGGCGCAGATGGCGCGGGTGCGGGCCGGGCTGCGGCAACCGGCTCTCCTGCCGATACGCTGCCTGCAATGGCCGTGCTGGCGCACAGCACAGCCGCAAGGCTCACGAAGATTCGCGTCATGACCCAACTCCCTCTCGGATCGAGGTTGTGACAGCTTGGGAAAATTTTTGCAAATCTTTGTGACGCGTCTTTCGGCGACGATGGTTTGCGATCAAGTAATTCACTTGATTGCATAATATGCGATGACACGGGGTGGTTTGGCGATTTTTCAACCCCTGTGCCGCAAAGTTTCTTGCAAATTTTTGCAAGCTGTCCAGACTGGCTCCCGACCACGCCAGCCCGCTTCACCGGACATCAGAGCCGAAAAGCATAGGCGCAAGGTCAGGCCGCGTCACGCCCATGGGTTGCGCGGTGGGAGAGGGATGAAAAGACGATGACGCAAGTCGGCCAAAAGCCTGCGCTGAACGCAGGTCAGATCTGGAACATGAGTTTCGGGTTCCTCGGAATCCAGATCGGGTTCGAACTCCAGAACGGCAATGTCAGCCGCATTTTCCAGACATTGGGCGCGGATGTGGGAGAGCTCGCCATCCTGTGGATCGCCGCGCCGATGACGGGGCTGATCGTGCAGCCGATCATCGGGCACCTGTCCGACAAGACGTGGAGCCCGCGTTTCGGCCGCCGCCGCCCCTATTTCCTGATCGGCGCGATCCTTGCCAGCCTTGCGCTGTTCGTCATGCCCAATGCCCCGGCCCTGTGGGTGGCGGCCGGGATGCTGTGGGTGATGGACGCCTCGCTCAACATCACGATGGAGCCGTTCCGTGCTTTCGTGGGCGATAATCTGCCCGACCGGCAGCGCACCATGGGCTATGCAATGCAAAGCTTCTTCATCGGCGCTGGCGCGGTGATGGCGGGCGCGCTGCCGTGGGTGATGACCAACTGGCTGGGCCTGAGCAATGTGGCGCCCGAGGGGATGATCCCCGAGACGGTTCACTGGTCGTTCTATATCGGCGGCGCGGCGCTGCTGGCGGCGGTGGCGTGGACGGTGTTCACCACGAAGGAATATTCGCCCGAAGATCTCGCCCGTTTCGAAGCCGCCCGCGCGGACACACCGCGCAACACCGCAGGCGCAGGCGCCCGCACCGCGGCGCAGTTCGCCAGCGGCGGCATCGTCTGGGTGATTGCGGGGCTTGCGATTGCGGCGCTGGTCGCCTTCGCGCGCAGCGAGGGCGGGGCGGCGCTGCTTGGCACGATCGAGGTGGCGAAGGACATTTATGTGCTGGCCGCGCTGGTAGCGGGCTTCGGGGTGATCCAGCTGATCGCGGGCAACTTGCGCCGTCAGGGCCGCGAGGACAGCGGGTTCATGGAGGTCGTGAGCGACCTGTTCGCCATGCCCAAGACGATGCGGCAACTGGCTGTGGTGCAATTCTTCAGCTGGTTCGGGATGTTCGGGCTGTGGATCTATGGCACGCCCGGTGTGACCCAATACCACTTCGGCGCGACCGACGCGGTGAGCGCCGCATATCAGGACGGGGCCGACTGGTGGAGCCTGATGGGATCGGTGAGGAACGGCCTTGCCGCCGCAGCCGCGCTGGGCTTCGTGATGATCGCGTCAAAGATTGATCGCTGCCGTTTGCACGCCTTCAACCTGATCGCGGGCGCGGCGGGCTTTGCCGCGGTGCTGCTGGTGCGCGATCCGGCCTTGCTGTGGATTCCGCAGATCGGCATCGGCATCGCCTGGGCCTCGATCGTGTCGCTCCCCTATGCGATCCTTGCCGGCTGTGTGCCGCAGGAAAAGATGGGCATTTACATGGGGGTGTTCAACATCTTCATCGTCGTGCCGCAGCTTCTGGCCTCGACACTGCTGGGCTTCCTCGTCACCAATCTGTTCGGCGGGCACCCGGTTTACGCGATGGCGATTTCGGCGGTGAGCTTCGTGCTGGCGGCCGCCGCGACCTTGTTCGTGACTGATGGCGAGGGGGCAGGGGCGGCGCAATTGCAGGCGGAGCGGGCATGATGCGGCCCGCTGTCACCCTGCTCGCCGCAGCACTTGCGTCCGCGCCGGTGCTGGCTGCCCCCGACTACACCCCCCGCGATATGGTGGAGGTGGAGAATGCCGCGTGGACGCGCGACGCGGTGCTGTATCAGGTGAACACCCGGCAGTTCACCCCTGAAGGCACCTTCAAATCCGCCCAGAAGCAGCTCCCCCGCCTTGCCGCGATGGGCGTCGATATCATCTGGTTGATGCCGATCCACCCCATCGGCGCGGCGAACCGCAAGGGCAGCCTCGGCAGTCCCTATGCCGTGCGCGATTACCGCGCGGTCAACCCGGAGCTGGGCACCGAGGCCGAATTCCGCGCCTTCGTGGATGAAGCCCACCGGCTGGGACTGAAGGTGATCCTCGATTGGGTCGCCAACCATTCGGCCTATGACAATCCGCTGACGCTGAGCCATCCCGAGTGGTACACCCGCACCCCCGAAGGCGCGCTGACCAGCCCTGCGGGTACCGACTGGTCGGATGTGGCGGATTTCGACTACAGCCAGCCCGGCTTGCGCCAATACATGACGACAAGCCTCGCCTTCTGGGTGCGTGAATACGGCGTCGATGGCTACCGCGCCGACGTGGCAGGCTATGTCCCCACCGATTTCTGGGAGACCGCGCGGGCTGAATTGAACGCGATCAAACCGGTCTTCATGCTCGCTGAATGGGAGCAGCGCGATCTCCACACCCGCGCCTTCGATGCCACATACGGCTGGGGCTGGAAGGAGGCGATGCAGCGCCTTGTCAAAGGCGGCGAGGGGGCAGGGCCGATCCGCGGCTATTACGCCGGGCAGTCCGAAACCTGGCCCCATGCCGCCATGCGCATGGTCTATACCGAAAACCACGACCAGAATTCGTGGGACGGGGTCGCCGCGCAAATCTATGGCCCGGCCTATGAAGCCGCCATCGCCCTGTCCTTTACCGGCCCGGGCCTGCCGTTGATCTACAACGGGCAGGAGGCGGATAATGACCGCCAGCTCCAGTTCTTCGAGCGTGATCCGATTGTCTGGCGTGAGGGCAGGCACAAGGCTCTGTTTGAAAAGCTGATCGCGCTCAAGACCACGCAGAGCGCGCTCCATAACGGGCGTTTCGGCGCAGCCCTTGCCGAGGTGCCCACCAGCGCGGCGGGCGATGTGTTTGCCTTCACCCGCGGCGCGGCTGGCGGGCGGGTGTTCGCGGTATTCAACCTCTCGCCCCGGCCCCATCAGGTGCGGCTGGAACAGGCCCGCCACCACGGCACCTATGCCGATGCGCTGAACGGCGGGACGGTGCGCTTTGCCGGGGGCGAAAGCCTTGATCTGCCCGCGTGGGGCTACCGGATTTTCGCAGAGACCAATTGATGCGGTCGCCCCCTGAGGCCGCAAGGAGAGACGCATGACGAAGCACTGGAAATCGCTGGTTACGCTGGCGGCCATCGGATGGGCCGCCGCGCCCGCCCACGCCGAAAGCCTGACGCTCGCCTCGCCCGACGGCAAGATCACCGTCACGGTCAAGGATGATGGCGGACAGGCCACCTATGCCGTCAGTTTCGAAGGTGAGCAGGTGATCGCGCCCTCCCGGCTGGGGATGCTGTTTGCCGGCCACCACGGGTTTGAACGCGGCATGGCCATCGCGGGCTCGACCCGCGCCGCCACCGACACGACCTGGGAACAGCCGTGGGGCGAGCGTCGTCTGGTGCGCGACCAGCACAATGAGCTGGCGGTTACTTTCCGCACCGAGACCGATGGCCCGGCCCGTGACATTACCGTGCGTTTCCGCGCCTTCGATACGGGCATCGGCCTGCGCTACGAGCTCGCCAAACAGCCTGCGCTCGAAGGCGATCTCGCCATCGTCGAGGAGCTGACCCAGTTCGGGGTCGGGGAGAAGACCACCATGTGGTACACCCCTTCCGACGAGTTCAACCGCAACGAGTATATCTACCGCGTCGCGCCTGCCGGGCAGGTCGACGATGCGCACACGCCCGCGACCTTCCGCACGCCGTCGGGCGTTCACATGGCGATCCATGAAGCCGCGCTGATCGACTATTCGGCAATGTCGCTCGATCAGCTGCGCCCCGGCAATTTTCAGGCGAACCTGCGCAACTGGGCGGGCGGGCCGAAGGTCAAGACCAAGGCCCCGTTCAAGTCCCCGTGGCGCACCATCCAGATCGCGCGCGAGGCGGTTGGCCTCATCAACTCCGACATCATCCTCAATCTCAATGAACCCAACGCATTGGGCGATGTCTCCTACGCCAAGCCCGGCAAATATGTCGGCATCTGGTGGGCGATGCACATCAACGACCGCACCTGGGCGAGCAACAAGTATCACGGCGCTACCAACGACGAGACCCGCCGCTACATCGATTTCGCCGCCAAGCACGGCTTTTCCGGCGTGCTGGTGGAAGGCTGGAACAAGGGCTGGGATGGCGACTGGTTCAACAACGGCGATCTGTTCAGCTTCACCGAGGCCTATCCCGATTACGATATCGCGGCCCTCAGCAAATATGCGCTGTCCAAGGGCGTCAGCCTGGTCGTCCACCACGAAACCTCGGCCAACCTCACCAATTACGAAAAGCAGCTGGAAGCGGGCCTTGATCTCGTGCGCAAGGTTGGCGCGCGTTATGTGAAGACCGGCTATGTCTCGGACGCGGGCGATGCGGTGTGGATCGACGACAAGGGCATCCGCCATTACGAATATTACGATAGCCAGCGGATGATTGATCATCACATGACGGTGATCAAGGCGGCTGCGAAACGCGGGATCGCGATGGACACGCACGAGCCGGTCAAGGACACCGGCCTCAGGCGCACCTATCCCAATTGGATGACACGCGAAGGCGCGCGGGGCATGGAGTTCAACGCCTGGGGCACGCCGCCCAATCCGCCCAGCCATGAACCGATGCTGGCCTTTACCGCGCTGCTTGCCGGGCCGTTTGACTATACGCCGGGCATCTTCGACCTGCGCCCCAATGAACGCCTGCCGGTGCGCCCGGATATGCCGCGCGGCGATCCGTCAAACCGCCCGCAGACCACGCTGGCCAAACAGCTGGCGACCTATGTGACGATCTACTCGCCGCTCCAGATGGCGGCCGATCTGCCCGAGAATTATGAAAAGCGCATGGACGCCTTCCAGTTCATCAAGGACGTGGAGGCCGACTGGGAGCAGTCGGTCGCGCTGGCGGGCGAGGTCGGGCAGTTCGTGGCGATGGCGCGGCAGGGGAGGAAGTCGAAGGAATGGTTCCTCGGTGCGGTGACGGACGAAAGCCCGCGCGATCTGTCGCTGCCGCTGAGCTTCCTTGAGAAGGGGAAGAAATACCGGGCGCAGGTCTATCGTGACGGGCCGGATGCGGACTGGAAGACCAACCCTTACGCGATGGTGATCGAGGAGAAGGTCGTCACCGGCGGCGAAATTTTGGCGGTGCACCTTGCAGCGTCCGGCGGGGTGGCGGTGCGGTTTATTCCGGCGAGGTGATCGCCATTCAGGCAGCACGCGCCGTCCCGGCCCTGAACGGGCTGGCAGGCCGCTGGTGGATTGGCGAAAAGGCGCCGCCGTTCCGTGACCCACATGGTGCGCGGCACCACAATCGATGCCGCGCACCATGCGGGCAAGGCGACCAGCCTTGCGACCCTGAAGGGCTGACGTCCGGCGATGGCCGTGACGCAGCGACCACCTGAGCGCATTAGCGGCTCTGGCGGCAGGCGGTCAGCTTGTTCGGGCACACTGTCCTGTGCCTGCGGCGCAGTGTGCCCGAACCCCGGACGCAGATCATTCGCCTGAAGCAGGCGACCAAGCTGCCCGACAAGAGGTCATCCCGAAACCGCCCTGTCATTGCCCCGACGAAGCAAGGCACAGTAACCTGAAGCCCGGCAATCCAGCGTCGCCGCCCTTGATAGACGCGCTGGCCGCGCGAGACTGTAAAACATTGTAAACCGCACTATTTGGAAGATTCGCCCTAGCGAGCCGCGAAATGCTATCGCAAACAGTGGTATTGATATCTTTCGGCCTCAGCAGAACTTGCCCGAAGACTTGCCTTTCACACTGTCAGGCTCCGAACCCGGCGGACAAGTGCTTGACGCCATTGGGGCAAACTGCTGTTCGGGCCGCATGAGAATAGCCGTAGTCGACGATGACCGCGAGATCACCGCGCACCTTGTCGCTGAACTTTCGGCGCGGGGGCTGCTGGTCGAGGCTTTCGCCAACGGCGCAGCCGCCAAGACCGCCTTGGCGCGCGACACCTTCGATGCCGTGGTAATCGACTGGAACATGCCCGGCCAGACCGGCATCGAAATCGTGCGCGAGGCCACCGCCACGCTGACCAATCCGCCGCCCTTCCTGATCATGACCAGCCGCTCAGGGGATGCCGATATCGTCGCGGGGCTGGAGGCGGGGGCGAGCGATTATATCGTCAAGCCCGCCAACGTCGCCATCCTGCATGCGCGCATCCTGGCCGCCATCCGCGCCCGTTCGCACTTCGGGGTGGGCAGGGCAGTGACCTTCGAGGGCTACAGGATCGAACCGGCCACGCAGTCGATCAGCCTGCACGGGCAGGCCATCACGCTGACCCACAAGGAATTCCGGCTGGCTTCGCTGCTGTTCAACAACCTCGATCGCCCGCTGTCCCGCAGCTATCTTTTGTCCGAAGTCTGGAGCGCGGCCATCGGTGTCGAAACGCGGACGCTCGACGTGCATATTTCGCGCATCAGGAACAAGCTCAAGCTCTCCCCGGAAAATCACTATGTCATTCAATCGGTTTTCGGCTTCGGCTATCGGCTTTCGCGCTATGTCGACGACCGGCACTAGCTGGCCGCCACGCGCGCTGCCTGCATTGCTTGCGCTGGGGATGGTGGCAGGCTGCGGGATCGACAAGGAGCTCAGACTGGACCGGCAAGGATCGGGCCTCGCCCCGGGCGCGGCGGTCGCGGTCCAGACTGCGCCGCCCGAAAGCGGGCAATCCGCATACTTTTCCGCCGCCATTGCCAGAGCCTTCGCCGCGCGCGGCCATGCGGTATCGGGCACGGCTCCGGTCACGGCGGTGTTCGGCTTCACCCGGCGCCCGCGCGCAATCGGGACAGCCGATGGCAGCCCCTCCGCCAGCGATGACGCGAAGGCCGGTGTCGTGTGGATCTCCGCCCCGGCCAGCAAGCGCGCGTTTCAGGCCTGCGAGGGTGAACGGCTCCGCGCAACGCTCGCCCTGTACTCGCGCGAGGACAAGGCGCTGATCTACCGCGGGACGGCGGAAAGCGACGGCTGCGATTTCACGAAGGCCGATGTTGATGCGCTGGCAACAGCGCTGGTCGAGGCTGCGATCCGCTGACGGCAGAGGCATCCCGTCCGTCCCCGCGCGGCTGAACCAGCGGCAGCCTGACCGCGAACACCGTTCCGCCGCCCGGATTGGGCCATGTATCGATTGCGCCGAGATGCGCATCGACCACCCGCTTCACGAAGGCGAGGCCCAGACCGGCGCCCGGCTGATCGCTTGTCCCGCGCGCGCCGAACCGGGCAAAGGGATCGCGGCGTCGCTCTTCAGGCAGGCCGGGGCCGTTATCGGTCACGGTGATCAGCGCCTCGTCCGTGTCTGTTACGCCAAGCTGCACGGTCACCGTGCCGCTATCCTGGATGTGCTTGATGGCATTGCCGATCAGATTTGCGGCGAGGCGCATGATCTGGCCGCAGTCCATATCGGCAAAGACCGGATCTTCCGGGATGTGCCGCTGCACCGCGATGCCCTTGCGCGATGCGAGCGCGTGCACCTGATCCATCGCCTCGTGCAGCACGAAAGACAGGTCGTGCCGTTCGAAGCGGGCGCCGGTTTCGCGCAGACGGGCCAACTGCACGAAGCCATCGGCAAGCCCCAGCGTCAGTTCCGCCTGCGTGCGGATGCGCCGGGCGATGTCGGCATTTGTTTCATCCAGCGAGAGCGTGAGCGCCATGATCGCAACCTGCGGCGATCGCATGTCGTGCGACAGGAATTCGATCAGCTCGTCATTCTCGCGCTGCTGGTGGCGGATCTGGGTGATGTCGCGGAAGGCGGTGATGTGGGTGCCCTCTGCGGCCTGATGCGACCCGGCCAGCGGCGCGGTCGCATAAAGGAACACCCGGCCATCGCCCAGCGTCACCTCGGCAGCATCGCGGTCAATGGCGAGCTTCTGGTTGAGGTACAGATCGGCAAGGCTCTGCCCCACCGGATCGGGCGTTCCACTGAAAAGATCGCGGGCTGCCTGATTGAACAACAGCACGCGATTGTCCTTATCGGTGACGATGGTCGCGTCAGGCGAAGCTTCGATGGCGCTGCGCACGAACAGCAGCGCCCCGCTGACCTCGCCGACCAGCTGGCGCATCTGGTTGACCTGCTGGGCCACGATATCGAAGCCCCGGACGCTGGCGGTTTCGCCGGTTGCGCGCATCAGGTGGCGGGCCTCTTGGGACAGATAATCGGACACAACGGTCAGACGCCGCCAGCTCCACATCGGATAGGCAAGCGCCACCAGCAACAGCGCCGCCCCCGGCGCGGTCCACAGACCGGCCAGCGGGACCAGCGCGATGCTTGCCGCAGCGATGCCCGCCATCAGGCCCACCGACAAGAGAAAGCCCGCCCGGGCCGAAAGCTTCCAGAAGCCGAGAAACTGCGCCAGCAGCGCCGCTGCGGCGAGCGCGACCGTCCAGCCATCCGGCGCCTCCCGGATCAGCGTGCCCGAGCGCAAGCCATCGAGCAGATTGGCCTGCGTCTCCACCCCCGACATCAGGGCAATGTCGCGCGACGGGACGGAGTGTGTGTCCCCCATCCCCTGCGCCGTGGCGCCGACAAGCACCGTGCGGCCCGCGATCAGTTCCTTGGGCACAGTGCCGTCCACCACGGCAAAGGCGGGGATCACGGGATAGGAATTGGCCGGATTGAACGGCACCACCGGCGCAGGGCCTGAAGCAGGCAGTGCCATGGCTGCGGGCGCACCGCCCAGCAGGCCGAGAGCGGCTTTCACGAAGTGCGGATAGGCTTTCCCGTCAATCTGCAACTCCAGCGCAAAGCGCCTCAGCACACCGTCCGTGTCGGGCACGGTCTCCACGTGGCCCATCGCGGCAGCGGCCCCGGCCAGGGCGGGGAGGGGATAGACCGGCTCGATCCCTTCGGCCTGATTGAGCGTGGCGGCGAAATTGTGGGCCAGCACGACCTTGCCATGGCGGGCAACAGCCTGCGCCAGCGCGGCATCATCCTGCGGATCGCCCGGTTCTACAAACAGCACATCATAGAGCACGACCCTGGCTCCGGCTGCGCGCAGATTGTCGATCAGCCGGGCATGGGTCGAACGCCGCCACGGCCACTCGCCCACCTTGGCGAGACTGCGTTCATCGATCGCGACAATCGCAATGTCCTGCGCAGGCGCGCGCCGGGCCAGCGAGGTGGCGAAATCGAGCATGGAATAATCGAGCCTGCGGGTCACCTCGCCCCGGGCGGCCAACCACGCCAGCATCACGCCGCCGATCAGCAACACGAACCATTCCAGTGCCAGACGACGCTGGTTCAGCATTGCTTCGCTCCGATCCCGCCCTGCGGCCCCCTATTCGGTAACAGTCAGGCGCTGTACCGGGCCCCATACCTGAAGCAAGCCGTCCTCGTCGATCTGCATCGCTGCCACGCGCCATTCATAGGTGCCGGGCCCCAGATCGGTAACGATGATGCCCTGCCGGTCCATGGCCGTTTCATCGACGATCATTTGCCCCGGCCGGGATATGTCCCACAGCTGGAAGGCATAGGTGGTCGCGCCTTGGCCTTCGGGCAGCCAGACGAAGCGATACCCGTCCGCAAGGCCCGAAGGCTGCGCGCTGGCGCTCGCCCCCAGACGCTTGCGCCGGAAGGAATAGACCTCGGCATTGCCTTCGATACCGCTTGCGCTGATCGCGCGGGCGCGGACGAAATAGCGGCCGTCCTCGATGGCCTCGAAGGTGGCGGGAGCACCGCCGCTGTGGATCAGCTCGCCGATGATGTCGGTAAAGCCGGCATCGCGGGCGATCTGCGTTCGGATGCCGACCGCCGCTTCGGGCAGGGCGATGGCGAAGGCGACGGCTGGCTGCGTCTGGACTGCGCCCGGCGTGTCGATGGCGGGGGCCGGTTGCAATCGCTCCTGCGGCCCGATCCCGGCCGCGCCCGCGGCAAGGCCAAAGCCCGCACCCGTCAGCGCCTCCTGCCCGCCGGCCGCCGTGGCCACCGCCCCCTCGACGACCTCGACCACCGAGGTTTCCCCTTTTGCCGCATAGCCGACCCGGAAGATCGTGCCGCGCACGGCACTGACGGTGGTGGGTGTGCCGATCCGGTATCGCTCGCGCGGGCGCAAGCCGGGAACCTGTGCCTCGCCGCGACCGGTCAGCACCTTGAACTCGATGTCCTTGAGATCATCGAGCCGGTAGATCCGTGACCGCACAAGCTGCGCCTGCGTGTTGGTCGGCATGGTCAGCAGCGCGCCCGCATTGCCGCGCAGCGAGACAAAGCCGTTGCTGCCCGTGCGGATCGCCGCGCCCTCGGGCACCGCCATGCCGCGCGCGGCTGCCTGTCCGTTGATGGTGACCTGCCCCGAAAAGGCTTCCACCCGAAGATCTGCCGGACGATAGGCGAGCCAGTCTCTGGGCAGCCGGATCAGCGTGTCCACCGGGATGCGGCGGGCATTGCCGATGCGGTTGAACCGCCTGACGTCCGCAAGGTGGCGGGGGGAGGCAAGGAAATCGCGCGCCAGCGAATAGAGAGTTTCGCCGCGCTTGATGCGGTGTTCGATATAGTCGGGTTCCTGCGCGCCTGCTGGCACCGAACCAAACAGGCACGCGGCCGCAATCGCCGCTATCAGTGCAGGGTAATGCACCGGCCTCACGATCCTGATCTCCACACCAGCGCGTTGGTCATGCGCTATCCTGCACCGCCGGCAAACGCGAAGGCAAGCACGAAGCAGCAGACCACGGCCAGCCCGCCGGCCGCGGCCACAAGGCGTGGCACGCTGCGACGCGATGCGTGGCGAACAACCTTGTCAGCCTGAACCATCCCGCACCCGCTCCATCCCTGCCCCGATCGATGGTCGCCTAGGCGATATGAGGGCAGAAAGCCGAGTAAATAGATGTAAACTCGGCGCAAGGCGGGCGTTGCGGAATATGCGCTGATCTTCGGCTGCGCCACTGTGGGCGCATGATGCTGGACAATCAGGGCCTGAAGGTCGCCCCGCGTAACGACCGCGCCGCATCCTGAAAGCTGGCGTCCGGCCCCGGAGACACAAGAGGGCGAACGCCTCGCCCGAGGCATCCGCCCTCACTCCCGTCCAAGGGAGAGCCGGGTAATCGGTGAAAAATCGTAATGCGCCTGAGCGCGGCTCCAGCGGCCTTCTGACCCCCGTTAGACCCCTGTCAGCCCCCCTCAGCCCCCTTCCAGACCTGCGCCTGGAGAGGGGTTGAAGGCGGTTTCACGTGGAACATTGGCCTCAGGCGGCTTGTTCCATCCGGGCCAGTTCGCAATGCGACCAGATCTCGGACAGGGCCTTGATCAACCGGTCGATGTCGCCATCGGAATGGACGGGCGAGGGCGTGACCCGCAGCCGCTCTGTACCCACGGGCACGGTCGGGTAGTTGATCGGCTGAACATAGATGCCGTGGTTGTCCATCAGCCAGTCGCTGATCATCTTGCACTTCTTGGCGTCGCCAACCATCACCGGGATGATGTGGCTCGGATTGTCGAGGTGCGGGATGCCCATGATGTCCAGCGAACGGCGCACCTGCGCCACGCGCTTTTGCTGAAGCTCGCGCTCCTCGCTGGAAACCTTGAGATGGCGGATGCTTGCGGCTGCACCGGCGGCAACGGCCGGGGGCAGGGCGGTAGAGAAGATGAAGCCGCTGGCAAAAGAGCGCACGAAATCAACCAGATTGGCTGATGCGGCGATGTAGCCGCCCATGACGCCGAACGCCTTGCCCAGCGTGCCCTCGATCACGGTGATGCGGTCCATCAGGCCTTCACGTTCCGCGATGCCGCCGCCGCGCGGGCCGTAGAGGCCGACCGCGTGAACCTCGTCGATATAGCTCATCGCGCCGTGCTTTTCGCAGACGTCGAGGATGTCGGCGATGGGGGCGATGTCACCATCCATCGAATAGACGCTCTCGAAGGCGACCAGCTTGGGCACTTCGGGGCCATACATCGACAGCAGTTCGTCGAGATGCTGCGCGTCATTGTGGCGCCACACCTTGTAGGGCGCACGGCTGTGACGGATGCCTTCGATCATCGAAGCGTGGTTGAGGGCGTCCGAGAACACGACGCAGCCGGGCAGTTTTGCCGCCAGCGTGCCGAGGCCCGCCCAGTTCGAGACATAGCCGCTCGTGAACAACAGCGCGGCTTCCTTGCCATGGAGGTCGGCCAGTTCTGCTTCTAGTTCCACGTGGTAGTGATTGGTGCCCGAAATGTTGCGGGTGCCGCCTGCGCCCGCGCCGCATTCGTCAAGGCTGGTGTGCATCGCTTCGAGCACCGCGGGGTGCTGGCCCATGCCGAGGTAGTCGTTCGAGCACCATACCGTCACCGCCTGCGTTTCGTCCGCCACGAAGCGGGTCGCATGCGGGAAGCGGCCGCGGTGGCGCTTGATGTCGGTGAACACCCGGTAACGGCCATCGGCGCGCACGGTATCGAGTTCGCCGGCGAAAAAGGCTTCGAAGTCCATCGGGGTTCCCTCTGTATTCATTGTCATTGTCTTCAATCCCGTTCGGTCGGAGCAGCCGCGCGGCGCTGCGGATAGGCCCAGCCCCACAGCATTCCGTCCCGGAACGGCAGGGCGAGAAACAGGTGTTCGAGCACGCCCAGCAGGGCGAGCGTGGTCAGCAGGCTGGCTCCGGCCATCTCGGCGCTGCCCAGCGGCGCGGCCAGAGCGACCTGCGCGAACCACACGGTCGCCCCCGCAATCCCGGCAATCGACAGGCCCAGCAGCAAGGTGGGCCGGCTGGGGCCGAAATAGGACTTGAGATAGGCGAGCTGTTCGGGAAGCATCTCCGACGTGCTGTTGGGCACGCCGATGAAGAGGTTGATCTTCGAGATCAGCCGCATCGCGAACATCAGCACAAACACCGTCGCGCCGATCTGGTTAGGGACGTTCCATGAAAGCGAGATCAGCAGCAGCGCAGTAACCGCCAGCGCAACCTCGTGATGCATCACGGTCGCTGCCGCCTGCCGGAAGCGCGCGATGCCCGTCAGCGAGGGATCGGCCAGTCCCCGGCGCGGGCCGGCCGAGGCACCGGTCAGGAAGCTCAGCTCATGCCAGCCCCACACCATCAGCGCGCCGATGAACGAAAGATACACCGCCCACATCTCGCTCGAAAGCGAGGAGACCAGGATCACCAGCAGTCCCGCGATGCCGGCGATGCTGCCGATCATCAGGCTGCGCGAGAAGGTGGCGCGTTCACGGTTGTCCGCCCAGGCAATCAGCCCGGTCGCGACAAACCAGATCGCCACCGTCACGATGAACGGCACAATATGGCCGCTCCAGCTTACCATGCCGGCTGCAACCGGATCGAACGGGGGAGGGCGTTGGGCTTGGGCGCCATCAGGTACATGCGGGCAAAGGCAAAGCCGGCGCCGGCCATGCCGGAAGCCCGCGCCATCATCCCGCCGATCCCGCCGCGTGCCTTGCCATCCTCGATACGTTCCGCGGCAAGCCGTAGCTTTTCCATCTGGTGGCGGAAGGCAGGGCTATCGATGTCGAGTTCGACCGGGAAGACCTGGCGGCTGATCTGGTTGCAGATCTCGAACACCTTGTAATCATACTCGGTCGGATCGACGCCAAGCGCGGCATGGAACACCGGACGATTATGATCGCGCACATACATGGTCGCGTAAACCGACAGCAGGAAGAAGCGCACCCAAAGCTTGTTGGTGCCTTCGAGCAGCTTCGGATCGGCGCGCAGCAGCATGGCAAAGGCTTCGCCGTGGCGGAACTCGTCGTTGCACCATTCCTCGAACCAGTCAAAGATCGGGTGGAACTTGTATTGCGGGTTACGCGCCAGATGGCGGAAGATGGTGATGTAACGCGCATAGCCGATCTTCTCCGACAGATAGACCGCGTAGAAGATGAACTTCGGTTTGAAGTAAGTGTATTTCTTGGTCTTGGTCAGATAGCCCAGATCGACACCGATGCCGGCATCCTTGAGGCTTTCGTTGATGAAGCCGGCATGGCGGCTTTCATCGCGCGCAAGCAGGCGGAAAAGCTGCTTCACGTCCGGGTTCTTGGTGCGCCGGGCGATCTCGGCATAGAGCACGCAGCCCGAAAACTCCGACGTCATCGAGCTCACGAGAAAATCGGTGAACTCCTGCCGCAGCGAGGGCTCAAGCCCTTCGATCACGCCCTTGAAGCGGTCGGAATGCTTGAAGTGGAGCTTGTTGGGATCACCCACCATGTCGGCGATAAGCTCGTCCCATTCGCGCCGGACCAGACTGACATCGATCGCGTCCAGCGCGTCGTAATCGGTGGTGTAGAAACGCGGGGTCAGCATCGTGTCCTGCGTTGCGATTGCCATCGCTTCTTCGCTGGTCATCGGCTTGTAGGCGTTCATTTGATCCTCCCGGCGTGGAAGCTGACTTCGTAAAGTTCGGACAGGTCGAAATAGGCGGCGAGGCGGGTGAGGGCGCGGGCCAGCGGGCTGGCGCGGGTCACGGTCGCGCGGCGGCTGAACACCTCGCGGGTGCCGAACGGGATCTGGATCGGGGCGCCGTGGACACGCACCTTGTCGCCCGGCTGAATTTCGACCTCGTCATCGAGTTCGACATGGGCGTGGAAATGCTCGGGGCTCTGCTCGACCGTGATCGTGCAGGGCGTCTCGAAGCTGGTCGCCGTAAGGAAAGCAATCGCCATCAGCGGGCGCCTTCCTTGCGCGGGAGCAGGTTTTCATAAACCGCACGATTGTCGGGCCCGAAGGAGCTGACTTCAAGGCTGCGGCCCGTGGCCGGATCGGTCAGGGTCAGGTTGCCGTTCTGCCACTTGGTGAGCGTGAAGGGCACCTCTGCGCCCAGACCACGGATGCGGCGCTGGTGGACGAGGCTGCGCGCGGTTGCGCGGATGAACCCGCCTTCGCCTTCGGCAAAACGGGCGAGGACTTCGGCGCTGGCGCCATCTTCCACGCGCACCGTGCCGTCAGGCTCGTCAAAGAAGCGCAAGGTGCGGGCCTGGGCTGCCGTGATCCCGGCTGCGGCGCGGGCCTCGGCGGGGACGGACTGCTTGGGCATCAAGCCCATCGTCACCGATGCGGTCAGCGCGAGCGATATCGCGACGATCCCGCCCATCAGCATCAAAGGCACCTTGTGGACGGTGATCTCGTCCTGTTCATATTCCCGAACGATCATGCGGGTGCTCCTTCCAGGCCCGGGTTGCCGCGGTGGATTACAGGGGCCGAACGCGAGGGCACTGCCGTGCCATGCGAAGCGGTGTGCCCGTTGGCCGGGGCGGCTTCCTTGATCTCGCTCAAATTGCGATCGATTGCGCCAAAGCGCGCGCGGGTCTCGGCGATCTTCTGCGCAAGGGCTGCGGCATCGGGCACGGCGCGCAAGCTGGGCTGGGGTTTGGCGTAATGCCAGGGGCGAACATGGGGCCACAGAAGGACCGTGCCCAGCAGGCGTTCACCGGCCAGTTCAAAGGCGATGTCGCCGTGACCGTCCTTGCCCTGCAATGCAAGGTGAGCAGCCGTGATCTGCTTCAGCGGAATGTTGACCCGCGTTTCGATCGCGGTGCCGATGCGCATGATAAGCCGCGTGTCGGTGAGAATGTAGAGCGTGCTCCGCGCGCTCGCCCAGGCGAGAACGTAGAGGATCGCGACCAGCGCCGTACCAAGCACGCCCGCGACCATCGCCGCATCGGGCTTGCCGAGCACCAGCGACACGACCACCAGTGCGGCCATATAGGCGCCGAGCGTGTGGGCATGGAAGGCGGAACGCGCCAGCAGGCCAAGCTGCGGACGGCCCTTCCACAGCACCTGTTCGTCAGGCTGCGGCGTACCCATGCGGTCGCCGAAAGCCTTGGGGCCATCGTTCTCGAGCGCGGTGTGATCGAACCCGGCGGGCAGCGGCGTTGCCGCCGCTGCTGCCTTGTCCGTCACGGCCGCATGGCGGTTCAGATCCATGCTTCTGACCTTTCGGGAGTTGCATACATATAGCCGCCGCCGAAGTAGGCCTGGATGCGGTCTTCCTCGTAGCGGGTGATGGTGCCGGCGGTTTCGAGCGCCGGGACACCGTCGAACTGGGCGGCGGTGATCGCGTCGATCTCGACATATTCCTGCTCGTCGCTGGTGGTCGGCAGGATCTTGGCCAGCAGGCTGTTGCCGTGGACCACCGCGACGGCCATCGGTGCGAGCACCTTCTTGCCGCCGGTGGTTTCGACTTCGAGATAGCGGATCATGTGTTCGGCCTGATCGACCCAGATGTCGGTCACCGTGCCTGCGGTCACGCCGTCAGCGGCGACCACGTTCCAGCCGATCAGAGTCGGATCATTAGGAGCGATGACCAGTTCGTGGCTCTGTGCGATGGGCACGATGCGCGGGCGGCCGTCGAAGGTGAGATCGGGGTACTTCTGGCGGTTGGCCCAGGCCGCCGGGCCCATGCCGTCAGCCATGGCATCGCCGGTCGGAACCCACGGCGCACCGGCGGCGCGGAAGGATTGGACTGCGGGGACGTTGATGTCGTCGCGGGCGACGTCCTCGGGCACATAGGTGCCGCGGCCGTCAGGCAGCTGGAAGCTCTTCTTGGCGCCGTCGAACAGGCTGCCGGGCAGAACCTTGCCGTTTTCCTCCTCCTCAAGCGGATAGCCTTCGCGGCGGCTTTCCTTGTTGAGATAGAAGACCAAGGCGACAAAGAAGCCGAAGAACAGCAGGAAGGCGAGCTCGGCAACATCGAAAGTGCCGACGATATAGGCAGCGTTCATTTCACATTCCTCTCATGGAGTAATCCGGCTGAGGCGGAGCCGGGCAAGGGACGGGACAGGCGGGCACAGGTAATCATGTCGGAAACTCGGCAAGGCCGAAGGGACGGGCATTGGGATTGTTGTCGTCCGGCCCATGGCGACTGCGGTGACCCACCAGCGGGCCGATCGCGGCCAGCCCGATGAGCAGCAGCGCGATTTCGAGAATATAGACGGCGCCATAGCCGGTCGCGCGTATCGCCATGCTGGCAGTGGGCGCATCGCTCTGCAGCAGCAAGGCAACGCCGTCGCGCATCAGGCCACCGACCGCAATGCCGAGCCCCGCGCAGGTCGCCTGCACCGCGCCCCAGGCACCCAGCGCAAGGCCTGCGCCTTCGCCTTCGGCCAGGTTCATGGCCTCCATCAGCGTCCCGACCGAGAACAGCCCGAGCCCCAAGCCGATCCCGAGCGCGCCGGCATAAAGCATCAGCGGCGCTGCAAAGGGGCCGGCAAACAGCACCAACAGGAAGGCATTGATCCCGATCACCATACCGGCACCCGCCAGTCGCAGCGGGTCCCAGCCCCGTGCAAGGGCAGTCCCCGAAACGGTAAAGCCTATCAGCGAGCCCAAAGCCCATGCCCCGGTCAGCCCCGTGGTCGCGCCGACGGAAAGACCGAGAATCTCGCCGCCATAGGGTTCAAGCAGCGCGTCTTGCATTGCAAAGCCTGCCGCACCGATCCCGATGGCCGTCAGCATTCGGGCATTACGGCCATCACGCACGAAATCGCGCCACAGCTGCGAGAAGGTGGGCGCTCCGGGTTCCTGCCCCCTGGTGATGTTAGGATTGCGCGCCTCCTGCTTCCAGATGGCGACTGTGTTGAGGATCACGGTCAAGACCGCGCAGCCCTGGATGACCTGCACCAGCTTGGTGGCGGAGAAATCGGCCAGCACGCCGCCGATCACAAAGGCGGCGAACATCATGCCGATCAGCAGCGTCACATAGTGCAGCGCCACGGCCCGCGGACGCTTTTCGCGCGGGGCAAGATCAGTCACCAGCGCAAGGCCGGCGGTCTGGGTCATGTGGAAGCCGGTGCCGGTTAGCAAGAACGCCGCCGCGGCCGCGACCAGCCCGAGCGTAAAGCGGTCAGGCACGTCCAGCAGTAGCAGGGCAAAGGGCATGATCGCCAACCCGCCGAATTGCAGCATCGTGCCGAACCAGATGTAAGGCACACGCCGCCAGCCGAGCACCGAGCGGTGCGTATCGGACTTGTGGCCCATAAGCGCGCGGAAGGGTGCAGCCAGCAGCGGCACCGCGATCAGCAGGGCAACCAGCCAAGTCGGCGTGCCCAGTTCCACCACCATCACCCGGTTGAGCGTGCCGTTGAGCAGGACTGTCGCCATGCCCACGCTCACCTGAAACAGCGAAAGCCGCAGCAGGCGCGGCAGGGGCAGATCATCGCTCGCCGCATCCGCAAACGGAAGCATCCGAAACACCAGTTCGGCAAACTTCGGCGGGGCATGGCGAGCGGGGCGGTTCATCCGTGTCTGACCAGTTCAAGCGCCTGCGAGGTGTAGAACCCGCTGCTGACACGGTGTGTGCGGCCGATGCTCCAGCCCGAAAGCCGGGCAAGACGTTCACGCAGATCACCTTCGGCCACAGGCACGATTGCAGGGCTGCGGTCGGACTTGGGGAAGACCTTGCCGATATTGTGCATGGCGCTGAGCAGGGTGGTGCGCGGTGCGAAGGTGAAGAGGATCGATCCCGTGGTGCGCTGCGCCAACTGGGCAAGCGCGGTCACCAGATCCTCAGGCTCGTAATGGATCAGCGAATCCATCGCCACCACGTGGGCAAAGGTGCCCAGCTGCGGATCGAGCATATCCCCCGAACGCCAGTGGATGCGACCATGGCCGATGAAAGAAGGCGTGCGTTCGCGCGCCACTTCGACGAGGCCTGCTGCCACATCGATGCCGGTGACTTCGGCGCCCCGGCAAGCGGCCGCGACCGCCAGCGATCCTGTGCCGCAGCCGGCGTCGAGGATACAGGTGCGCCTGAGGTCGGTCGGGAGCCAATCGAGCAAGGTCGCTCGCATCGCATCGCGTCCGGCCCGCACCGTGGCGCGGATGCCGGAAACCTTGGTGTCCGATGTCAGGTCGATCCACGCCTGACGCGCGGTGCTGTCGAAATAGGTCGCCAGCGCCTCGCGGCGGTCGTCATATTCGGAATGGTTGCGGCTCGCCATCATTCGAACCCCAGGAAGTCGAAGATGTCGCGGTCCTTCATCGGCTGGGCGGTGGAAGGATCGACGCCGGCCCACAGCATTGCTGCAAGGCGCAGATATTCGTCCTGCGCCGCGATGACCTCGGGATCATCGCCCATCTCGAACAAGGTGCACTTCTTCAGGCGCGAGCGACGGATCGCATCGACATCCTTGAAGTGTGCAAGGCGTTGCATCCCGATCTTGTCGCAGAAGCGGTCAATCTCGTCGGTCTCGCGGCTGCGGTTGGCGACCACGCCGGCAAGGCGCACATCGTAGTTCTTCGATTTGGCCGCGATCGCCGCGACGATGCGGTTCATGGCGAAGATCGAATCGAAGTCATTCGCAGCCACCACCAGCGCGCGTTCGGCGTGTTGCAGCGGGGCGGCAAAGCCGCCGCACACGACGTCGCCCAGCACGTCGAAGATCACGACGTCGGTTTCTTCGAGCAGGTGGTGTTGCTTCAGCAGCTTGACCGTCTGCCCGACAACATAGCCGCCGCAACCGGTGCCCGCGGGAGGCCCGCCCGCTTCAACGCACATGACGCCGTTGTAGCCTTCGAACATATAGTCTTCGGGACGCAGTTCCTCGGCGTGGAATTCCACCGTTTCGAGCACGTCGATCACCGTCGGCATCAGCTTCTTGGTGAGCGTGAAGGTGCTGTCATGCTTGGGATCGCAGCCGATCTGGAGCACGCGGTGGCCAAGCTTGGAGAAGGCCGCCGACAGGTTCGAGGACGTGGTCGACGTGCCGATCCCGCCCTTGCCGTAAACTGCAAAGACCTTGGCGCCCTTGATCTTGTCTTCGGGGTCCAGCTGGACCTGAACCGAGCCGTCTCCGTCTGGCGGGTTGAAGCTGGATGAGGGGCTGTGAAGGTTCATGATGATCTATCCCTTGATATCATTCTGCCGGGAACACGCCTTCGAGGCGGTCCTCCAGCTCGTCATTGGCTTCGCGCAAGGCGGCGAGCGTCGCTTCGTCCGGGGCCCACAGGTTGCGGTCACAGGCTTCGAGCAGGCGGCCCGCCACGCGCCCGGCGCTCTTGGGGTTAAGTTCGGAGAGCCGGCGGCGCATCTCGGCATCGAGCACGAAGGTCTCGGAAATCTTCTGGTATACCCAGGGCGCAACCTGCCCGGTGGTGGCCGACCAGCCCAGCGTGCTCGTCACGTGGCCCTCGATCTGGCGCACGCCTTCATAGCCGTGTTCAAGAAGACCTTCGAACCACTTGGGGTTCAAGGTGCGGGTGCGTGCTTCCAGATCGATCTGTTCGGCGAGCGTGCGCACCTTGGTCGAGCCGCGGGTCGCATCAAGAATATAGACCGGGGTTTCTGCTCCCTTGGCCCGGGCCACCGAACGGGTCACGCCGCCGAGGCCATCAACATATTGGTCGACGTCATTGATGCCGAGCTCGATGCTTTCGAGGTTCTGGTACGTGAAATCGACCGTACCGAGCGCGCTTTGCAGCAGGTCACGCTGCTGCACGGGCTTGCCGCTGATGCCGTAGGCGAAGCCCTTGTTGCTCTCGAAGGCGTTCGCCAGCTCGTCCGGGTCGGCCCAGACGCCGCCCTCGATCATCTGGTTGACGTTGGCGCCGTAAGCCCCTTCGGCATTGGAGAACACGCGCAAGGCGGCGGTTTCGAATTCGCAGCCGTGCTTTGCTTGGTGCGCCAGCGTGTGCTTGCGGACAAAGTTGGCTTCGACCGTTTCATCGGCCTGGCTGGCAAGCAGGGCTGCTTCAGCCAGCATCCGGGTTTGCATTGGCAGAAGGTCGCGGAAGATGCCCGAAAGGGTCATCACTACATCGATGCGCGGGCGGCCATGGCCATGCCGAGGGCTGCCGAGATGCTGGTCGACG
>CALRJK020000008.1:0-122945 GCA_943367535.1 Synechococcus sp. UW140
GACCGGGTGGAAGGCGCGCCCGATGCGGCGACGCTGGCGGCCTATCCGGGCGCGCTGCTGGTGCTGCCGCTTGCGGGCGAGGTGGCCGCCAAGGACGGATCTGCGCGAGCCGGGGCGGGCGAGTGCCTGGTGGCCGACACCCTCGCCAGCCTCGACTTCAGCAGCGCACAAGTAACCCTGCTGACCCGCGGAATGTAACCCGCGCCGATGTTCCACGTGAAACACCCCAAAAGGCGCTGCTGAACGGGGGTCTGGCGGGGGTCTAACCGGGGGCTAGGCCGGGTCTGGCCCGGTCTGGGGGGCACTTCGCACTCTTCCGGACAAAGCAACGCCCGCGATGCCGGGCGGGCATGCGGGCGTTGGTGGATTGTGCAAGGTTGCTGCAAGAGAGGCGGCGGACGCCCCCCTCTTGCGCATCCATTAGAAGCGAACGCCGAAGCCGACCACGGCGCGGTTTACATCGGTGTCGATGTAGCGCTGGAACTGCACGCTCAGCAGCGCCTGTTCGGTAAAGTTGTGCTGGAGGCCAGCGCCAACCACGGCGTCATCGAAATCGAAGCCGGTTTCGTAGGCGTAGCCGCCAAGGACGAAGACCTTGGTTTCTTCGCTGAGCTTGGTTCCGAGCCTTGCGTTCACGCCGATGGTGGGGTCGATGAAATCGAAGTCCGTGTCTGCCACGGCTTCAACCCCGACGAACATTTCACTGCCCAGATCGAAATCATGTCCGACAGCAACGCCAATGGTTTCGTCAGATACGCCGCAGCACCACACGATGCCGGTGCGCACTTCAACGCGGGTTTCGTCGGCCTGTGCCGGGGTCGCCAGAACCGCGATGGCGGCGGCAGCAACAGCGGAGAGAGGAGCAAGACGCATATTCAGTCCTTTTGTTATGGGTCCCGAACTGGATCCGGGGGCGCGCCTGATATCGGAGGTTGTCCATAAAACCAGTGGTTTGAGGAAATTAGAGTATATTTCAGATAAGTGTTACTTATAGGTGACACCGCCACACACTCCGGCGCCTGATGCACCAAAACCGCCCGCACCGCGGAGGGCGGTGCGGGCGGCAGGTGTTTTGACAAAATGGCCCGCCGGGCAGTGTCCGTCAGGCGGCGAGCGCCTGCGGATTTTCCTCGGTAAAGGCGAGGCCCGGCACGTAACGCGCCGCCACCTTCCCGCCTTCCAGTGCAAACAGATGCAGCCAACCATTATCGAACAGCGCCTGCACGCCCGGGTGCTTTTCCAGGATCTTGAGCATTTCCTCGCGCGGGGCCTCGATCATCACGCTGAGGCGCAGCGGTTCGTGCTGGAGCGCATCGCCGTCATGCACCGCCTGCCACGGCAGGCCCGCGCGCAAGGCCCCGCCATTGCCTTCGACCACCCCGATCCCGCCGACGACATTGTGGATCAGCTTGTTGCCGCCGCCGAACATCTCGGGCGCAACGCTCGATCCGTAATATTGCAAGGATATCCAGCTTGCCACCACCACCGGCGCGGTGATGATCAGTTCGAGCGTGCCGAAGCCTTCGTCCGCCTGCCAATCATAGGAGTGCAGGAACGCGCGCCCGCCAAGATCGCGGCCCGCCGTGGCGCTGCGCGGGGCGGCGATGAAGGCGGCACATCCGGCAAGGCCCCATTCCGGGCGGATTTCAGCCCAGTTCTGGGCGCGCGCCGGAATGCTCTCACCGCTCGCACCCGCCATCCGCAAGGCGCGTTCGGCGCGGGCGATTTTCGCCGCCTGTGCGAGAAGCCCGCGCACCTTGGCGAGATCGCCAGCGCGCGCGGCGGGCAGACCGTCATCATAGATGGTGATGGCGTCGGTGGTGGTGTCGTGCAGGCCTGCAACGAACAGCGTGTCGTCCGCCACCTCGACCCCGCGTGCCGCCAGACCGGCGCGGGTTTCGGGATCGTTGAGCAGGATCGCCAGCAGGCGGGCGGACACCTCGCCGGTGTAACCGCCGCAAGCGCCGCAGTGATAGGCGCTTTCGTGCGGATTGTTGGTGACATTGCCGCCGTGGCCCAGCAGCAGCACAACCTCGCCGTGGCCGCGCTGCAGGCTCATCGCCTTCAGCACCGCCGCGCCGGTATCGGCCTTGGCTTGCGGGCTCATCCCGCCGACGACTTCGGGGGCTGGCTCGGCCTTGGGCTTCGGCACGAAGCCCAAGGCCGATTTTACCAGCTTGACCGCATAGACCGGCCCCATCGCCTCGACAAAGGCGAAGGAGGAGACCGCAGCCTGCCGGAAGCGGCCCCATGCGCGCAAGCCGCGCGCGGCGATGCGGTCAGCCTGATCCTTGGCCGGATCGCCCGCGCTGGTGGTTTGCATCCCGGCATTGAGCAGCACCGGCAGGCGCGCCTCAAGGATGTCGGAACCATGCGCGTGGTGCGCCAGCGGCAGTCCGAAAAAGCCTGCAAAACCGATGGTTGCGATGGAATTGTCGACAGATTCGAGGGCGCGGCGGAACACTTCGGAGCGCACGTCGATGCAGAAGGCGGCTTGCAGGAAGGGACGCTCCGCCGCAGCAGCCGCGGCCGCGCCCCCAAGGTCATTGGCCAAAGCGGCGGCAAGGCGGCGCTGGTGGCCGCGATCGGCAGCGTCCTGCAGGATTGCAAGGGCGACGTCTTCCTCGCTCGGGGTGACAGGGGCGGCGTGGGCGGCGACGGTCTCGGCCCACTTGGCGGCGATGGCGGGGGTCTGCACCAGCAGCGCCTCGTCCCAGATCAGGCGGATCGCGAGGAGGTCCATCAGCGTGCGATCGGTGCCGCCCGTCAGTTCGGCCTGCCACAGGATCCAGCGCGCGTGCTGCGCCCAGCCGCCAAGGCTCATGGCGAGGCGGTGGAAGGCGGTGGGGGCGGCGGCATCGGTGATGCCGAGGCTCTCGGCGGCAGAGAGGATCGCGCGCTCGGTGGTGTCAGGCGCGCTGGCGACATGGGCGCAGAAGCCCTGCAATCCGGCGATTTCCGGGGTCAGGTCATGCATCGCCCAGCCGCGCCAGGCGGTGAAGGCTTCGGCGCCCGGAGCCGGGCTCCACAGCGCCTGCCCGCGATCGAAGTGGCCTGCGGCCCACAGCCCGATGCACTTGTCGATCAGCGCGGGCCAATCGATGCCGGTTGCCTCGGCGGCGAGATCGGCGACGGTGGGCAGGGCGCGGGGGGCAGGGGCAGCGCCGATGCGGGCTGCGGCGTGGCGCAGCATCGCCGTGTCGGCGGGCTTGAGGGCCGAGGTGCTGGCGGTTAGCGCATCGACCAGATCGGCCTCGATGATCGCACCGCTGGCGATCGCCTCGCAATAATCGGCGCCGGTGCGGGTCACGCGAACGCCCGCAACCCGGGCAAGCCGCGCGGCGGCGGCGGCGAGGTCTTCGCCGGTCTGGCCGAGGAAGGGGTTCACCGCCACGGTGGCATCCAGCGGGAAGGCGGGAGGGATGGCGCGACCGGCCTGTTCAGCAGCTTCAAGCACCGCCGAGAAGCGGGCCGGGGCGATGTCTGCGTGGTTCATCAGCATGGCATTGTCTCCGTGAGCGTGCAGGTCAGCGCGGGGTGTTGGTGGTGCGGAAGCCGCCGATGGCGCGGTCCAGCAGGGCGTTGAGGTAGAGGCCGTTGGCGAGGTGGACGCGTAAGGCAGCGGTGGCCGGGTGATGCGCCCACAGCGGGAACAGTGCCTGCGCAAAGGCGACGAGGCCGAAGCTGGCGACTGCGATCACCAGCAGTGCCCATTCCAGCTCGCCCGGCATCGGGGCGGCGGGCAGCATCGGGCCCCAGATGCTTTGCGCGATGGTCTGGAAGCTGAAGTAACCGATGGCAGCCGCCAACGAGGCGCCGGCGGTGCGCTTGGTCAGGGCGACCGGTGCGCGGTCGGCTAGGCCTTGTGCGACAAGGTAAGCCACCCCGAAGATCAGGATCGCCCCCAGCGCCAGCGCCTGCGGGGTCTTGGGGCCGAAGGCGAAGGTGAAGGCCGTGGCAATCGCGGCGAAGATGGCCAGCGCCAGGGCGAAGCTTTTGAGCACCGCCGGCACGCTCGGCACGGCGACGGGGCCGGGGCGGCGGATGTTCGACACCTCGGTCACGGCTGTCCCCGAGGAGAGGAAGGCGTGCGCCTTGTAGAGCGAGTGGGCGACGATGTGCAGCAGGGCGAGCGTCCACAGACCGAGGCCGCATTGCAGGAGCATGAAGCCCATCTGGGAGATGGTCGACCATGCCAGCGCGGTCTTGATCGCGCTCTGGGTGAGCATCACGGCCGCGCCGAACAAGGCGGTGAAGCCGCCGATCATCACCAGCGCGGCCATCGCTCCGGCGCTCTGCTGGACAAGGCCCGCAGCGGTAATCAGCAGCACACCACCCGAATTGATGATCCCGGCGTGGAGCAGGGCGGAGACGGGGGTGGGGGCCTCCATCACCTCGGTCAGCCAGCCGTGCAGCGGGAAGGCGGCGGTCTTGAGCGCGGCGGCAGCGACAATCGCGGCGACCGCAAGAGTGCCGACAAGGCCGAGGCCGGTGGCGGCGGCAGCGGCGGGCAAGGCGGCCAGATCGAGCGTGCCGAAGCGGCTGAACAGCAGCCCCGCAGCAAAGGCAAGAAGGACGTCGCCCCCGTGCCAGACATAGGCAAATTTGGTCGCGGCGCGCTGCGCTTCGGGGCGGTCGGGGTAGAACAGCAGGAGTTTGCGCAAGGTCAGGCCGACAGCGAAGGTGGCGATGATCAGCGTCGCCAGCGTGCCCGCCTGTGCAAACACCAGCACCGCGGCGAGCGTGGTCAGCATCAGGCCGTGGAAGGCCCCTTCGCGCGCTTCGCCATCAAGATAGGTGCGGCTGTAGCGCATCACGATCCAGCCGATGAAACCCACCAGCGCCGCGATGCTGGCCGCAACCAGATCGGCGCGCAGGCCAAGCGTGAAGGGCGCCTCGAACAGGGTGATGCCGGTATAGGTGCCGAGCGCCGCTTGGGCGAGGCCGACCAGCGTCAGGCCGAAAGCGGCAAAAGCGGCGAGTTCGGCGAGCAACGGCAGGCTGCCCGGGCGCTTGCCAGGACGCACCAGCGCCAGCAGGATGACCGGCAGGAGAGCCAGAGGGGCAACCATGGTCTCGGTAATGGCGTCAGGCATGATGCGGCACTCCGTCGGCAAGAAGGTTTTGCGATGGGCATGCGGATAATGTCTGGACGAGATTAAAGAAAATACATATTTTGGCGGCCATCGTTCACTTCAAACGAACGATTTGTTGGAGCGACGCCTATGGCCACCCTCAATCTCCACCACCTGCGCCTGTTCCGTGCCGTCGCCCGGGAGGGCACGCTGACTGCGGCGGCCAAGGCGCTCAACATCTCGCAAAGCGCGGTCTCAACCCAGATCAAGGCGCTGGAGACCGATCTGGGCCACGATCTGTTCGAGCGGCGCGGGCGCAATCTGGTGCTGACCGAGGCCGGGCGGATCGCGCTTGATTATGCCGAGCAGATCTTCCGCGCCTCCGAACAGCTCACCGCCACCTTCCGTGCGGTCGGCGGGCAGAGAAAGGTGCTGCGTATCGGCGCGCTCGCCACCCTGTCGCGCAACTTCCAGATGGGGTTCCTTGCGCCCTTGCTGGGGCGTGACGATGTGGAGGTGGTGCTGCGTTCGGGCACGCAGGCTTCGCTGCTCCGCGCGCTCGATGCGCTGCGGATCGACGTGCTGCTGACCAATCAGGTGCCAGCCCGCGATGCCGCCAGCCCCTATCTCGTGCGCCGGCTGGCCGAGCAACCCGTCAGCCTTGTCGGTACGGCCACGCGTCTTGCGCTGGCAGCGCGGGGGCTGCCGACGCTTCTTTCGGAGGCCCCGCTGATCCTCCCCACGCCCGAAACCGCCCTTCGCGCAGGCTTTGACGCGATGGTGGAGACGCTCGGCATCGTGCCCCGGATCGCCGCCGAGGCTGACGACATGGCGATGCTGCGCCTTCTCGCCCGCTCGGATGCCGGGGTGGCGGTGATCCCGCCGATTGTGGTGCGTGACGAGCTGGCGACCGGCGCGCTTTACGAGCTTGCCCAGCTCCCCGGCCTGACGGAGGAATTCCACGCCGTCACCATCGCCCGCACCTTCCCTAATCCCTTGCTGCGCGAAGTGCTCGGAGCAAGCGGCGGTGTAACCGGCGAGGCGGGGCTTGCGGCGGGTGAGGGGGGGCAGTAAGGCGCGCGTCCCACGCAACAAAGTCCCATGCAGGAAGCGCAACGCCCATGACCGCCCCGCTGACCGGCCGCCCCGTGATCTCCGCCACCGGACTGTTCACCCCGCCAGAGTGCATCACCAACGAAGAACTGGTCGCCAGCTTCAACGCCTTTGTTGACCGTCACAACGCGGCGAACCCGGACGCCGAGCCGCTGGCCTATTCCTCGGTCGAATTCATCGAGAAGGCGAGCGGGATCAAGGCGCGTCATGTGATGAGCAAGGCGGCGATCATCGATCCCGACACCATGTGCCCGCGTCTGCCGGAACGCAGCAATGACGAAATCTCGGTGATGGCCGAGATCGGCGTTGCTGCGGCAAAGCAGGCGCTGGAGCGCGCGGGCCGCGCGCCGCAGGATGTGGACGCGGTGCTGTGCGCGGCCTCGAATATGCAGCGCGCTTATCCGGCCATGGCGATTGAAATCCAGCACGCGCTGGGCATCGAAGGCTTCGGCTTCGACATGAACGTGGCCTGCTCCTCGGCCACGTTCGGCATCCAGACGGCGGCGGATTATATCCGTGCGGGCAATGCGCGCAGCGTGCTGGTGGTCAGCCCTGAAATCACCTCGGGACACCTCAACTGGCGCGACCGAGACAGCCACTTCATCTTCGGAGATGTCGCCACCGCCATGCTGGTGGAAGACGCCTCCATTGCCCCGCCGCAGCACTGGGAAATCCTCGGCACGAAGCTGAAGACGGTCTTTTCGAACAATATCCGCAACAATTTCGGCTTCCTCAACCGCGCCCACCCCGAAAGCACCGGCAGCGCAGACAAACTGTTCGTTCAGGAGGGCCGCAAGGTCTTCAAGGAAGTGGTGCCGATGGTCGCGCAGATGATCATCGACGAGGCGCAGCGCCTTGGGATCGCACCCGAAAGCCTGCGCCGCCTGTGGCTGCATCAGGCCAACGCAGGGATGAACCGGCTGATCGCGCACAAGGTGCTTGGGCACGAGGCCAGCGAGGATGAAAGCCCGACCGTGCTGGACACCTATGGCAACACCTCCAGCGCAGGGTCGATCATCGCATTTCATAAGCACAGTCAGGAACTTGCCGCTGGCGACACGGGCCTGATCTGCTCGTTTGGCGCAGGCTATTCGGCGGGCACCGTGTTCGTGCGCAAGGTTGCCTGAGGGGCCAAGCGTCCTTGCGAGGCGGAGCGCGCGCCCCTAGAAGCGGTGCAATGGCAGGTGAAATCCTCGATAACAAAGGCCGGGGCGAGGCGGGCTGGGAATGGCCCGCGATCCACCCGGAAGGGCGCAAGTTCGGGCTGATCGCAGCCGGGCTGTCGGCGTTCTTGCTGCTCGCGCTCGATTGGGAGCTGCTTGGCTGGCCTCTGCTGCTGCTGTCGGCGGGCATCTTCGCCTTCTTCCGCGATCCCGAACGTGTGGTGCCGCAGGCGGATAACGTGGTCCTTTCACCCGCCGACGGGATCGTGACGCTGATCCGCGAGTGCGAGCCGCCGCTCGAACTGCAGATCGAGGACGGATCGGGCCATCCGGGCCTTCCCTCCGGCGCGGTGACGCGGGTGTCGATTTTCATGAGCGTCTTCGATGTCCACATCAACCGCACGCCGGTGGGCGGCACGGTGCGGCGCGTGGTCTATATCCCCGGCCGTTTCGTCAGCGCCGAGCTCGACAAGGCGAGCGAGGAGAATGAACGCCAGCACCTGCTGGTCGAACGCAGCGATGGCCTGCGCATCGGTTTCACCCAGATCGCCGGATTGCTGGCGCGGCGGATCGTGCCTTTCGTCAAGCCGGGGGACATTCTTGCCAAGGGGCAGCGGGTGGGGCTGATCCGGTTCGGCAGCCGGGTCGATGTTTATCTCCCGGCGGGGACCGATCCCAAGGTGATGATCGGCCAGACCGTGATCGCGGGCGAGACCGTGCTGGCCGAGCTGGGCCAGCGCCAGCTGCTTGAGGGGATACTGCAATGAGCCGCCCGCCCGCCAAGCGCCCGCGCACAGGGCGCAAACTGCCCGGCGCACGGTTCCTGACCGCAAGGCTTGGCCCCAAGGCGGCCGAGGACGAGGACGACGAGCGCCCGATCATGGCAGCAGGGGCCGGCGGGCTGACCTTGCGCGCCATGCTGCCCAACGCGATCACGGCAGCGGCTCTGTGTTCGGGGTTGACCGGCATCCGGTTCGCGATCGACGGGCAATGGGCATTCGCCATCGGGCTGGTGGTGCTGGCAGGCGTGCTCGACGGGATCGACGGACGCATTGCGCGGCTGCTCAACGCCCAGTCGCGCTTTGGGGCCGAGCTCGACAGTCTGGCGGATTCGCTATCCTTCGGCGTTGCGCCGGCATTGATCCTGTTCCTGTGGTCCTTGAAGGACTGGGATCGCTTCGGCTGGTTTGCTGCGCTCGCTTTCGCGATCTGCTGCGCGCTGCGGCTGGCGCGCTTCAATGCGCGGATCGATATGGACGATCAGCCGCACAAATCCGCCGGGTTCCTGACCGGCGTTCCCGCGCCGGTTGGGGCGGGGCTGGCGTTTACACCGTTCTACCTTTGGCTTGAAACGGGCTATGAGGGCTTTCGTGAACCGATTTTCCAGGCTGCCTGGCTGACGCTGATCGCCGGGCTGATGATCTCGAACCTGCCGACGCTAAGCTGGGCCTCGCTGCGGCCGCGCCGGTCGGTACGCCTGCCGCTGATTGCCTTTACCGGCCTTGCCTTTGCCGCGCTGCTGCTGGAGCCGTGGTGGACGCTCGCAGTGATCTGCATCGGCTATCTGGCGCTGATGCCCTATGGGCTGGTCAAATACACGCGGATCAAGCGGCGCAGGCTTGAAGCGGCAGGCGCGGCGCCGCCACCATAGCAACCCGGCGTGTAGCGATCACCCGGCGCGGCGCGGGGATGCTCTGCGGGCGCAGGCTCATCTGCACCGTCTCCGTCTCCGTCTGAAGCGCGAACCCGGCGCGCATCAATTCACCTTCACACATCAGCCGCGCATAAACGGCGCGCGCCTTGGCCAGGCTGTCGGCGACCACTGCGATGGCGAGAACCCCGGCGAATGCGAACAGGATGGTGATGGCGATGGTCAGCATGGCGGAGTCCTTCGGAAGCATTGTTCGTTCTTTGTTCCCGCGCTTTGTTCCCCACCTGTTCTCTATTGTCAAGCGGGTTTGTCACGGGACTGCTACGGGGTAATCCGGAGGCGCCCATGTCGGTTCCGCCGTTTCAGGCGGCATTGTAACCGATTTGATGTGGAATGCTGTGGATAGGCCGATTCAGGGCTGGATTTTGCCCGACCATTTCGCTATGGGCGCTCACGCATCGAAGAAGGCATTCGGCCAATTTCTGTGCAAATTCACATGGAAGGCGCACATACCGGTGCCGTTTGCGGGATCTCCGCATCACGGTTCCAGTCTTCCAGAGGAACAACCGGAAAGGAAGTATTTATGGCGGCTCCCGTCGTCACCATGCAAGCATTGATCGAGGCCGGCGCGCACTTCGGCCACCAGACCCACCGCTGGAACCCGCGCATGAAGCCGTATATCTTCGGCGCGCGCAACGGTGTTCACATCATCGACCTGTCGCAGACTGTGCCGCTGTTTGCGCGTGCGCTCGACTTCGTCGAATCGACCGTGCGTTCGGGCGGCAAGGTGCTGTTCGTCGGCACCAAGCGTCAGGCGCAGGAGCCGATCGCTGAGGCCGCGCGCATGTCGGGTCAGCATTTCGTCAACCACCGCTGGCTGGGCGGGATGCTCACCAACTGGAAGACCATCTCGGGCTCGATTCGCCGCTTGAAGAGCCTTGAGGAAATGCTTTCGGGCGACACTTCGGGCTTCACCAAGAAGGAAGTCCTGCAGCTCACCCGTGAGCGCGAGAAGCTTGAAGCTTCGCTCGGCGGGATTCGCGACATGGGCGGCATTCCGGACGTGATGTTCGTGATCGACGCCAACAAGGAAGATCTCGCCATCAAGGAAGCCGGCGTTCTCGGTATCCCGGTGATCGCGATCCTCGACACCAATGTTGATCCCAATGGCATCGCCTTCCCGGTTCCGGGCAACGACGATGCGAGCCGTGCGGTGCGGCTGTACTGCCAGGCGATCGGTGAAGCGGCGATGGCCGGCAAGGGCAAGTTCCAGGCCGACGTTTCGAGCGATTTCGGCGCGATGGCCAATCCCCCGGCTGAAGCGGTGATCGCTGACGAGCCGGCTGCGGAAGAAACCGAAGCCTGATTTATCCTGCACGGGTGATTGGCGCGTCGTCGTCAACCACCTGTCACATTACCCCTCTAGCGCGCCCGGCATTGCCCCCTCACCGGATGGCAGGGCCGGGCGCCTGACAACACACAAGAAGGAATTCTCCATGGCCGATATTTCCGTCGCTGACGTGAAGAAGCTGCGCGAGCGCACCGGCGCTGGCATGATGGACGCCAAGAAGGCCCTGACCGAAGCTGGCGGCGACATCGAAGCGGCGGTTGACGCGCTGCGCGCCAAGGGTCTCGCCACCGCCCAGAAGAAGTCGAGCCGCACCGCGGCTGAAGGCCTCGTCGGCGTGCTCGTCCAGGGCACCAAGGGCGTGGCTGTCGAGATTAACTCGGAAACCGATTTCGTCGCCAAGAACGACCAGTTCCAGAGCTTCGTGCGCAATGCGACCGCCGTGGCGCTTGACCTTGGCACCACCGATGTTGAAGCCCTCAAGGCTGCGGCCTATCCCGAAGGCGGCACTGTCGGCGAAAAGCTGACCGATAACGTCGCCACCATCGGTGAAAACCAGCAGATCCGCCGCATCAAGGCGGTGTCGGTCACGCAGGGCGCGGTCGTTCCCTACATCCACAACGCGGCTGCTGACGGCCTCGGCAAGATCGGCGTGCTGGTCGCGCTGGAATCGGACGCCGATGCCGACACGCTGAACGCTCTGGGCAAGGATATCGCCCAGCACGCCGCTGCGATGTTCCCGCAGGCGCTGGACGCTGACGGCCTTGACGCCGAAGTGATCGAGCGTGAGCGCAAGATCGCCGCCGAAAAGGCTGCCGAAAGCGGCAAGCCCGCCGACGTGCAGGCCAAGATGGTCGAAGGCGCGGTGAAGAAGTTCGCCAAGGAAAACGCGCTTCTCAGCCAGATCTTCGTGAAGGACGGCAAGGCCACGGTTGAAGAGTACATCGCCAAGGCCGCCAAGGACGCGGGCAAGTCGATCAAGCTGGTCGATTATGTGCGTTACCAGCTGGGTGAAGGCATCGAGAAGGAAGAAGTCGATTTCGCCGCGGAAGTGGCAGCGACCCTCAAGGGCTGATCCTTCTTTTCTGAACTTACGGCGGCCGCCGCAGCTTTTGCTGCGGCGGCCGTTTCCGTGGTCAGCCCGTGCGCTTACCCTTTGCGCAATGGCGCTTGTCCCGTTAAGTGCCCCCCACCGAGATTCCAGCAGGAGCCAGCCGCCCCATGTCCTTCCCCACGATCAAGCGCGTTCTCCTGAAGCTTTCGGGCGAGGTCTTGATGGGGAACCAGCAGTTCGGGATCGACCCCGAGTTCGTGGCCGAGCTCGCCAAGGAAGTGAAGGCGGCCAAGGAGACGGGGCTCGAAATCTGTCTCGTGATCGGCGGCGGCAACATTTTCCGCGGCATGGCGGGCGCTGCCAAGGGCATGGACCGCGCGCAGGCCGACTACATGGGCATGCTGGCGACGGTGATGAACGCGCTGGCGATGCAGAACGCGCTGGAACAGCTCGGCGTGCAAACCCGCGTGCAGTCCGCAATCGAGATGGACAAGGTGTGCGAGCCGGTGATCCGCCGCCGTGCCGAACGGCACCTCGAAAAGGGCAGGGTGGTAATCTTTGCCGCCGGCGTGGGCGCACCCTATTTTACCACCGACAGCGGCGCTGCCTTACGCGCGGCGGAGATGAAGTGCGATGCGCTGCTGAAAGGCACCAGCGTTGACGGGGTCTATGACAGTGATCCCAAGCATAACCCTGATGCGGTGCGTTTCGATACAGTCACTTACGACCGTGTCCTTGCAGACAATCTCAAGGTGATGGATGCCTCTGCGGTGGCGCTGTGCCGTGATAACAAGATTCCGATTGTGGTCTTCTCGATCCGCGAAAAGGGCAATCTCGCGCGCGTGCTGGCGGGCGGGGGTGTCCAGACCATTGTTCAAGATAGCTGACTGATAGAGGGAAATCCCAGCCATGCCGCAATATGACAAGGCCGATGTCGAGCGCCGGATGAAGGGCGCTGTCGAGGCATTGAAGAGCGATCTCCAGGGCCTGCGCACGGGCCGCGCCAACACCACCTTGCTCGATCCGGTGCAGGTCGAGGTCTATGGCTCGATGATGCCGCTGTCGCAGGTCGCCACCGTCTCTGCGCCCGAACCGCGAATGCTGAGCGTGCAGGTGTGGGACAAGTCGAACATGCACGCGGTGGAAAAGGCGATCGCCTATGCCAACCTCGGCCTCAATCCGATCATCGACGGTCAGACCCTGCGTCTGCCGATCCCCGATCTGACGCAGGAGCGCCGCAAGGAGCTGGCCAAGCTGGCCGGGCAATATGCCGAAAAGGCCAAGATCGCGATCCGCAACGTGCGGCGCGATGCGATGGAAAGCCTCAAGACCGACGAGAAGAAGAAGGAAATCTCCGAGGACGACCGCAAGCGCTCCGAAGAGCAGGTCCAGAAGCTGACCGATCAATACGTCAAAGAGACGGATGACGCGGCGGCCAAGAAGGAACAGGAAATCCTGACGCAGTGAGCTGTCTGAACGCCTTTTTCTTGCGGGAACGGTTTTGAGCAGCGACCGCGCCAGACACGTCGCCATCATCATGGATGGCAATGGCCGCTGGGCCAAGAAGCGGGCGCTGCCGCGTGCGGTCGGCCATCAGCGCGGCGTGGAGGCAGTGCGCCGCTTGGTGCGCGCGCTTGAGGGCACCGGGCTTGAATGCCTGACGCTCTATGCCTTCTCCTCGGAAAACTGGAAGCGGCCGGACGAGGAAGTTGACGATCTGATGAACCTGATGCGGCGGTTCATCAAATCGGACCTGCCGGAATTCATCGCCAACAACGTCAAGCTGAAGATCATCGGTGACTGGCAATCGCTTGCGCCCGATATTGTCGCCATGCTGGAAGATGCGCTGGCGCAGACCGCGCATGGCAAGCAGACACTCGCCGTGGCGCTCAATTATGGGGGCCAGCACGAGATCGCGCGCGCGGCGGCCAAGGCAGCTGGGGAGGGCGATGTCACCATCGAGACCATTGCGGCCCATCTCGACACGGCGGACCTGCCGCCGCTCGATCTGCTGATCCGCACCAGCGGGGAAATCCGCCTGTCGAATTTCCTGCTGTGGCAGGCGGCCTATGCGGAGATGCTGTTCGTCGATACGCTGTGGCCCGATTTCGAGCCCGCGCATCTGGCCCGCGCGCTCGATGATTTTGCCCGGAGGGAGCGGCGTTATGGTGGGCGGTGAAACGGTTCGGGTGAGGGATACCAAGGCGGGTGTATCGGACTTGCCGGTGCGCTTTGCCTCGGCGATTGTCATGCTGGTGCTGGCGGGCGGGGCGCTGTGGCTGGGAAGCTGGTTCTGGACCGGCTTTGTCGGGCTACTGGCGCTTGGCGTCTTGTGGGAATGGAACCGCATCGTCAGCCGCTTTGGCGTGTCGGCCTTTGCCGAGACCATGTGGTTCTTTGCCGGCGTCGTCTATATCGGCGGGGCGGCGCTGGCGATGATGGCGGTGCGCAACGGGCGGCAGATCCTGCCGCTTGATCCGCTGCAATCGGGCTATGCGCCGCTGGCGGTGTTGGTGGTGTTCATCCTGCCGATCATTGCGGTTGATGTGGGCGCCTATTTTGCCGGGCGTGCCATTGGCGGCCCGAAGATCGCGCCGAAGATCAGCCCTGCCAAGACCTGGGCCGGACTGTTTGGCGGCGCAACGCTGGCGGCGCTGGTCGGGGTGGCGGTTGAACTGACCGACATCGGCCCGGCCGCCTATCCCGGCACGAGCACGCTTTCGCTGGTGATGGCGGTGGTGGGCGGCGTGCTGATCGCGGTGTTGGCGCAGGCCGGGGACTTCTTCGAAAGCTGGATGAAGCGGCGCGCCGGGCTGAAGGATTCGGGCGCGCTGATTCCCGGGCATGGCGGGCTGTTTGACCGGCTCGACGGTTTTCTCAGTGTCTTCTTCGCGTTGTTTGTGATTGCCACGCTTGGCGCTTTGCTGGGATGATGGCGGCATGATGCGCACGCTTACACTGCTCGGCGCGACCGGCTCGATCGGGGCTTCGACGCTCGATCTGGTGCGGCGCAATCGCGGCGACTGGCAGGTCGAGGCGCTGACGGCGCATTGCTCTGCGGCTGAACTGGCGGCGCTCGCGATTGAATTCGGCGCCAAGCTGGCGGTGGTGGGCGATGAGCGTTGTCTGCCCGAATTGCGCGAGGCGCTCGGCTCCAGCGGGATTGCGGCGGCAGGCGGACGGCAGGCGCTGATCGAGGCGGCGGCGCGGCCCGTGGACATGACGGTGGCGGCTATCGTCGGCTGCGCAGGCCTCGCCCCGGTGATGGCCGCGGTGGAGCGCGGCGGCACCATCGCGCTCGCCAACAAGGAGGCCCTCGTTTCGGCGGGCGAGGTGCTGATGGAGGCGGTCGCCCGGCATGGCGCGACGCTGCTGCCGACCGATTCCGAGCATAACGCGATCTTCCAGTGCCTTGCCGGCAACCGCATCGAAGATGTCGCGAAAATCACCCTGACGGCAAGCGGGGGTCCCTTGCGGACATGGACGCAGGCCCAGCTTGATGTCGCCACGCCGGCGCAGGCTGTCGCCCATCCCAACTGGTCGATGGGCGCCAAGATCAGCGTCGATTCCGCGACGATGATGAACAAGGGGCTCGAATATATCGAGGCCTATCACCTGTTCCCGGTGGGGCTGGAAAAGCTCGGGATTGTGGTGCACCCGCAAAGCGTGATCCACTCGATGGTGGAATTCCGCGACCGGTCGACGCTGGCCCAGCTTGGCCCGTCGGATATGCGCGTGCCGATTGCCTCGTGCCTTGCATGGCCGCAGCGCATGGAAACGCCGCTCAGCCCGCTTGATCTGGCCGCCATCGGCGAGCTCACCTTCTTCCCACCCGACGAGGAACGCTTCCCCGCCACGCGGCTGGCGCGCGAGGCGATTGCGGCGGGCGGCAGCGCGCCTGCGATCCTCAATGCGGCGAACGAAGTCGCGGTTGCCGCATTCCTCGCCGGTCAGATCAGGTTCACCAGCATTGCCGCATTGGTCGAAGAGACCCTCATGCGCAGCAATGACGCCCCGCGCCCCGCCAGCCTTGAAGAAGTGCTGGCCTTGGACCATTCCGCAAGGTTGCAGGCGCAAAGCCTGCTGGAGAGCAACGCCCTTGTTTGAAGCGCCCCCTTTCTGGATGTATGTGATCGGCTTCCTGCTGTTGCTGGGGCCGCTCGTCACCTTGCATGAACTTGGCCACCTGTTGGTCGGGCGCCTGTTCGGGGTGAAAGCGGAAAGTTTCTCCGTCGGCTTCGGCAAGGAGCTGGCGGGTTACACCGACCGGCAGGGCACGCGCTGGAAACTCTCGCTGCTGCCGCTGGGCGGTTACGTCCAGTTCAAGGGCGATATGAACCCGGCCAGCATCCCCGATCCCGACGCGCCAGTGGAGCCTGGCACATTCCAGAGCGCGGCCCTGTGGAAACGGGCGCTGATCGTGGCGGCGGGGCCGGTCACCAATCTGCTGGTCGCGCTTGCGATCTTCTTTGCCTTCAACCTTGCTTTCGGCAAGCCGATGCCGGTGCAGCCCGATGAAGTCGGCACCATCGCTGCCTTCACCGAGAATTCTCGCGCAGAAGCAGCCGGGTTCAAGGTGGGTGACCGGATCGTGGCTATCGATGGCCGCGAAATGGCCGATTGGCGGGAAATCCAGCAGACCATCCTGCTGCGGCCGAACCATCGTTTTCTTATTACCGTGCTGCGGGACGATGCCCGCGTCGATCTGCCGGTGACCACCAATGCCCAGCAGATCAAGGACCGCTTCGGCAATCCCCAGACCGTCGGCCTGATCGGCGTGCGCACGCAGGAAACCGCCGAACGCTTCGCCCCGCTTTCGATTGGCGAGGCTGCGGTGCGGTCAGCCCGGCAATGTGCGGACGCGGTGCGGATGATGATCACCGGCATTGCCCAGATCGTGCGCGGCGACCGCGCGTTCAGCGAAATGGGCGGGCCGATCAAGATCGCCAAATACTCGGGCGAGCAGATGAGCCTCGGGCCGCTCAACTTCATCGAGCTGGCTGCGCTGATCTCGCTTAATTTGGCATTCATCAACTTCTTGCCAATCCCCGCTCTCGATGGCGGGCACCTGATGTTCTATGCGGCCGAGGCGATCCGCCGGAAGCCCGTCGGGCCGCAGGCGACCGAGTGGGCCTACCGCACCGGAATTGCTCTGGTGCTGATGCTGATGGCGGTGGTGACGGTGAATGACATCATCTCGCTCCCCCTGTTCGGCAGTTAGCCCGCGGTGGAAACGGGCCGGGCCCACAGGCCACGCGGCTTGATTGCCGGTGGCACATGGGGCAAGGCGTCCCCGGGGACGTGACAGCGCGCTGAGGGGTGCGCGATTGGTGGCTGGCAATTGGCACGGAACGGGTCGCAAACTTCGCGATGCACAGGGTTGAGAACGGGATTTTAGCTGCATGAACCGAATGAGCGAGACTGGCGCGGTGCTGGTCAACTGCAATCCCGCCCACCCGCGCACGCCCCTGCGTCTGGCGAGCTTGTTGGCCTGCGGGTCGATCCTTGCCGGAGTGCCGGCGGCCGGTCATGCCCAATCAGCGGCCCAGCCTGCTCCGGCAGCCCAGGCCGCGCCGGCTCCGGCGGCGCGCGCCAGCACCATCCGATCGATCACCGTGGTCGGGGCCGAGCGTCTCGAAGCGAGCACGATCCTCAGCTACATCCGGCTGCGCGTGGGGCAGGAATACACCGCCACCGCCGCCGACGAGGCGATCAAGGATCTGAGCGCGACCGAGCTTTTCGCGAATTACTCGATCCGCAATGACGATGGGAATGTCGTCATCAACGTCACCGAAAACCCGGTGATCAACCGCATCGTGCTGGAAGGCAACAAGCGGCTCAAGAACGAGAAGATCGTTCCTGAAATCAAGCTGGCCCCGCGCCAGATCTTCACGCGTTCCAAGGTCCGCGCGGACGTTGCCCGCATAATCGAGCTCTACAAGCGTCAGGGCCGGTTCGCCGCCAAGGTCGAACCCAAGCTGGTGCAGCTGCCGCAGAACCGCGTCGATATCGTGTTCGAAATCAGCGAGGGCCCCAAGTCCAAGGTCCGCCAGATCAACATCCTCGGGAACGAGAAGTTCTCGGATGGCGAGCTGCGCGGGGAGATGGTGACCAAGCAGGCGCGCCTCACCAGCTTCTTCAGCTCCAACACCAGCTACGATCCCGATCGTCTGGCCTTTGACCAGCAGAAGCTGCGCCAATTCTACCTGACGGGCGGCTATGCCGATTTCCGGGTGGTCTCGGCCGTGGCCGAGCTGACGCCTGACCAGCAGGATTTCATCATCACTTACGTGGTGGAAGAAGGCGAGCGTTACAATTTCGGCGAGGTCAAGGTCGACAGCCAGCTGCGCGACTTCGACAGCGATGTGATGAGCACGCAACTGCCGATGAAGGACGGCGATTTCTACAACGCCAAGCTGGTCGAGGACACGGTCGAGCAGCTGACCGAACTGGCGGGCCGTTACGGCTATGCCTTTGCCGACGTCCAGCCGCGCTTCAAGCGTGATCCCGAAACCCGCAAGATGAACGTGACCTTCGTGTTGCGTGAGGCGCCGCGCGTCTATGTCGAGCGGGTCGATATCAACGGCAACACGCTCACGCAGGACAAGGTTGTCCGCCGCGAATTCCGTCTGGCAGAAGGCGATGCCTTCAACAGCCTTGGCGTGCAGCGCACCACCGCGCGTATCAACTCGCTGGGCTTTTTCCAGGAAAACTTCGAGGTCAAGCAGGCCGAAGGCAGCGCGCCTGACCGCATCATCCTCGAAGCCAATGTCGAAGAACGCCCGACCGGCGAATTGCAGTTCTCGGCCGGCTTCTCATCGATCGAGCAGTTCATTCTGGCCGGCTCGATCCGCCAGCGCAATTTCCGCGGACGCGGGCAGACGATCGGGCTCAGCCTCAATTATTCGCAGTTCTCCCGCTCGGCGCAGGTGAGCTTCTCCGACCCCTATCTGTTCGATCGCAACATCTCGGGCGGGGTCGACATCTACCGCCGCGATTTCAATCAGTTCAACTTCATCGGCAACCAGCGTAACACGACCTTCCAGCAAGCCACCACAGGCTTCTCGATGCGTGCAGGCGTTCCGCTTACCGAATATATGTCGCTGGTCGGTAGCTACACGCTCAATTACGATGACGTGACGCTCAATGACCCCCGGCTGTTCTCCGACCTTGATGGGAACGGCACAGCCGAATGTGATCCACTGATCGCCGGGCGGTTCCTGTGCGATGTGATCGGCACACGGCTCAGCTCGATCGTGGGCCTCAGCCTCAACTACAACTCACTGAATTCACGGATCCGTCCGACACGCGGCAAGACCGTTTCGCTCAGCGCCGAGTTTGCAGGGCTGGGCGGGGACGTGCGGTACACCCGCTTCCGCGGCCGCGCGCAGCAGTTCTGGAATGTCGGCAATTCCGGCTTCATCTTCTCGCTGCTGGCCGAAGGCGGCACCATCATCCCGCTGCGCGAACGGCCGGGTGTTGGCGTTGACGACATCTTCCTCAACGACCGGTTCTTCCTGGGCGAACCGCAGTTCCGCGGTTATGCGATCCGCGGCGTGGGCCCGCGCATCCTCACCCAGCAGTCGATCCTCGACAACCTCGGCCGCCCGGTGCTTGATGCCAACGGCAACCCGACCTTCATCACCGAGCGCCGTCAGGTGCGCGATGACGCAATCGGCGGGCGCAATTATTACTTGGGCCGCGCCGAGATCGAAATTCCGCTGGGATCGGGCGCGCGCGAACTGGGCCTGCGCCCCTCGATCTGGACCGATGTCGGCGCGCTGTGGGGCGTGGAAACCCCGCTGCTCAACGTCAATCCGGGCGGTACCCAGCTGCGCAACGAACAGGGCCAGCTGCTCTTCCAGGTGCCCGGCACGTCGGAAATTACCACCAGCTCCACCGGCGTCGATGGCTCGGACAACATCCGCCTGATCCAGCCGGGCACCAACAGCCGCGAACTGTTCCTCGGCAACACGCCCAGCCCGCGCATCACCGCCGGGATCGGGGTCAACTGGAACTCGCCCTTCGGACCTTTCCGCATCGACTTCGCCCAGACCATCCGCAAGGTGGAAGGCGATGACGAGCGGCGCTTTACCTTCAACGTAGGAACCCAATTCTGATGACACGTCTTGCCAAGCTGATTGCCCCTGCCGGCCTGATCCTTGCTGCCACCATTGCTCTGCCTGCGCAGGCGCAGGTGCAGGGGAGCGTCGCCACGGTCGATATCCCGCGTACCATCATCGGCACCACCGCCTTCCAGACCGCTTACGAGCAGGTGACCACCACCTATTCGACCCAGAACGAGCTGCGCCGCACCAAGGCGCAGGAGCGCCAGACCATGCTGACCAAGTTCGACAAGAACGGCGACAAGCAGGTTGACGAAACCGAGCAGGCGGCGATGCAGAAGTCGCCCGATTTCCCCAAGCTCCAGACGCTCGAGCAGGAAATCCAGGCGTTGGGCAACCAGATTGACGGCGCGCGCGTGTTCGCGATCGAGCAGATCATCATGCAGTACCCCTCGGCGTTGCAGGACGTGACCACCAAGGACCAGATCAAGCTGGTGATCGACCCCTCCTCGTTGCTGTTCGCTCCGCCCGAGGCCGACATCAGCACCAAGGTGACCACCGCGCTCAACGCCCGCGTGCCCGCGGTCGGCGTCGTGCCCCCGGCCGGCTGGCAGCCGAGCCGCGAAGGCGTGCAGGTCTATCAGGAAATTCAGCAGCGTCTGGTGGCGGCGCAGATGGCGCAGCAACAGCAGCAGCAAGCCGCCCAGCAGCAGGGCGCGCCCGCGCCCGTTGGTCGCTGAGCCGGAAGGACGCTGACAGATGAGCGACACGGGTAGCGCGCCGGTTGAGGTGCTGGATTACGATATCGTCAAGATCCTCAAGGCCTTGCCGCATCGCTACCCGCTGTTGCTGGTCGACCGCGTGAAGGCGATCCATCTGGGCGAACGCATCCACGCGGTCAAAGCCGTGAGCATGAACGAGCAGTTCTTCCAGGGGCACTTCCCGGGCGCACCGATCATGCCCGGCGTGCTCCAGATCGAGGCGCTGGCGCAAGCCGCCGGCATCCTCGGGATCGAGACGATGGAACTGGCCGGCACGGGCAAGCTGGTGATCTTCATGGGGATCGAGAACGCCAAATTTCGCGCCCCCGTGACACCGGGCTGCCTGCTCGATCTGCACGTCGAATTCACCCAGAAGCGCAGCCGGGTCTACAAGTTCAAGGGCGTGGCGAGCGTCGAGGGCAAGACGACCTGCGAAGTTGAATTCACCGCGATGATGACCGATCCGCCAGCCTGACACGGCGGCAGCGACATCGGCGGTTGCATTCTTGAAAGCGAGCCACTAAGGCGCGCGCTTCCCATTCATAGCTGTGCCGGTCGGTACCGGTGCCACGCTGCAAAGGACACGCTCATGAAGGCCGAAGGTCACCCCGATTACCACATGATCTCGGTCAAGATGACCGATGGCACCGAATTCCAGACCCGCTCGACTTGGGGCAAGGAAGGCGATGTGCTCGCGCTCGATATCGATCCGCTGAGCCACCCCGCCTGGACCGGTGGCAAGCAGCAGGTGTCCGAAGGTGGCCGCGTTGCCCAGTTCAACAAGCGCTTCGGCGGGCTTTCGCTCAAGAAGTAAGCTTTACAAGCTGCGCAGTCCTTCGGGACTGCAACGAGGAGGGCGGCCCGACGGGGTCGCCTTTTTCGTTTCCGGGGCGGTGATTCGCGGTTTGGTCAGCCCTGCCACTCGCGCTCGCGATACCACTTGGTGATCACATATTTGACGCCGCTGCGGACCTTCATCCCGTGGTGCAGCGTTGCCGGGTTCACATCATCTGCCACGCGGTTGTTCCAGCACAGCAATTTGCCCGCTTCGGGCTGGAACGTCTTGTCCAGCAGCTTGAACCGCGTCGCCCCGCCTGCGGCCACGTCATTCAGGTAAATCATAAACGTCCAGGTGCGGTTGCCCGATAGCGCGCAGTATTTCTGAAAGTCCCGCCCGCCCGGCGTGAAGTAATCGGTGTGGGGCTTGAATTCCTGCCATTGCGCATAGCGTTGGCCTTGCAGCGGCTCGCCATAGGCTGGGTCAATCCCCGAAAGCTCGGTCAGCATCGCCTCTATCTGCTCCACTGCGGGCAGGTGCGAGGCCAGATCGCAAGTTTCGCTGGTGCGGAAATAGGCATCGCCATTATCGTCCGCGATGGTTGAGGGGCGGCGGCCCGCATCGATTAGCGCGATCAGTTGCGCCGCCAGCCCTGCATCCACGAATCGGCGGCGCTGAAACACCTCGGCCTGCGGCGTCGGAACGCGCTGCATGGTGCTGTGCAGCGCAAGGCGTGCGGCGATGGAATCGGTGCGGGTCGTCATGTCGGCGCGGAAGATAGAAGGCGAAGGTGGCGAGGCAATGAATTTGGTGCCGCGCAATAATCTTACGCGATCGCGCGCGAGACGCAGTTTTCGCTTCCCATAAGAAGGGCTTTGTGCAAGAGGCGCGAGCCCGTCACCGGAGCACTTGACCGGCCGTCTGCCATGCGTAAATCGCCTGCTAGCGCGGGCTTGGCAACGACCTAAAAGTTGGTGAGCGGGCGGGGACATGTGGCGACCGTAGCTCAGTTGGTTAGAGCGCCGGTTTGTGGTACCGGAGGTCGCGGGTTCGAACCCCGTCGGTCGCCCCATCATCCCCCTCCCAGTTGATAATTCCCGCGCCGAACAGGGAATTATCGCGCATGACCGCTTTCTGGGCTGAACCCGATTTCGATGCACACGAACTGGTGCAACTGGTCCACGACCGGGCAAGCGGGCTGACGGCGATCATTGCGGTCCATTCCACCCACCTCGGCCCTTCTGCGGGTGGCACCCGTTTCTGGCATTACAGCGACCCGGCAGGCGCCATGCGCGATGCGCTGCGCCTGTCGCGCGGGATGAGCTACAAGAACGCCATGGCCGGCCTGCCGATGGGTGGGGGCAAGGCGGTGATCCTCGCCGATGAACAGCGCATCAAGACTCCGGAAATGCTCGCCGCCTTCGGTGATGCTGTCGAGGCTTTGGGCGGGCGCTATGTTACCGCCGAAGACGTCGGCATTTCGGAGGCCGATATGGTCGCGGTTTCCAAGCGCACGGCCCATGTCTCTGGCCTGCCCGTGGAGGGCGAGGGCCGGGCGGGCGGCGATCCGGGGCCGTTCACGGCTTACGGCATCTATCTCGGCATCAAGGCGGCGGTGCGCCACAAGCTTGGCAAGGACAGCATGGCGGGTGTCCATGTCGCCTTGCAGGGCACGGGTTCGGTCGGCGGCGGCGTGGCGCGGCTGCTGGCCAAGGACGGCGCAAAGCTGACGCTGGCCGATATCAACGAAACCCGCGCCGCCGCGCTGGCGAACGAGCTTGGCGGCGTGGCGGTGACCTCGGATGCGATCATGGCGACGCCTTGCGATGTATTCAGCCCCAATGCGCTGGGCGCGATCCTCGATGATGCCGGCATCGCCGCGCTCGATTGCGCAATCGTTGCGGGCGGAGCGAACAACCAGCTCGCGCAGGCCCACCATGGCGCGGTGCTGGCGGCGCGTGGCATTCTTTATGCGCCCGACTATGTCATCAACGCAGGCGGCATCATCTCGGTTGCGACGGAATATGTTGCCCGCCGCGATGGGCGCTCGGGCGATATCGCCGAAGTGGACGCGCTGATCGCGCAAATCCCCGGGCGGCTCGAATCGATCTGGGCCGAAAGCGCGGCAAGCGGAGAGACGGCAGACGTGGTTGCCGACCGGATGGCGCAGAAGCTCATCGGGCGGGGCTGACCGCAAAAGGCGGGTTCTGCCGGAACAAATCGGCTGGCCCGCCATTTGCGCTCTTGTCGGGAACGGGTGTAAGGCTACAAGCCGCCCCGACAGCAAAAACCGATGCACATTTACGCAAACCCCACAAGATTCCTCGCCCTTGCAAAGTGGCTGATGCCGCTCCTGTTCTGGAGCGGCCTGGTGCTGTCGATCGGCGCGGTGGGCTGGGGCCTGTTCATGGTCCCGCCCGATCGCCTGATGGGCGAAACGGTGCGCATTCTGTTCATCCACGTGCCCGCCGCTTGGCTGGGCATGGGAGGCTGGGCGGGAATCGCGATCTCCTCTGCCATGCTGCTGATCTGGAAGCACCCGCTTGCCGCCATCGCCGCGCGCGCGATTGCTGTGCCGGGCATGGTGTTCTGCGCGATCTGTCTTGCCACCGGCTCGATCTGGGGCCGCCCGACTTGGGGAACATGGTGGGAGTGGGACGGCAGGCTTACCTCGATGCTGGTGCTGCTGTTCCTCTACGCCGGCTACATCGCCCTGACCGAGGCAGCGGAGAAGGAAGGTTCGTCCAGCAAGATCGCCGCGATTTTCGGCATGGTGGGCGCGGTCAATGTGCCGGTCATCAACCGGTCGGTGGTGTGGTGGAACTCGCTCCACCAGCCGCCCAGCATTACCGCTGGCAAGAGCGCCATTCAGGCAACCTTTCTTGTGCCGCTGCTGGTGGCGGTGGTCGGCTTCTCGCTCTTGTTCGGCGCTCTGGTGCTGATGCGGATGCGCGCTCTGATCGCGGACCAGCAGGTCGAAGCACGCCTGCGCCGCCGCGCGCTTGATGATGATGCGCCCGTCAGCGCGGCTGCGGCGATGGAGCAGGCTTGATGCGCGAAGAACTCAACCAGTGGGATTTCGTGTGGCTGGCCTATGGCGTCGCCGTGATCGCGCTGGGACTGCTGATCGCCTGGGCGTGGCGTTCGATGAAAGCCGCCGAGGCGCGGCGCGATGCGACCAAGCGGCGCTGAGAGGGACCTGCGATGAAAGCCAAGCACCAACGTCTGGTTCTCGTGATCATTGCCCTGCTGGCGATTGTCGGCGCGGGGCTGTTGGCGGCGTGGTCCTTGCGCAATCAGGCGAACTATTTCTACCTGCCCGAACAGATGGCCTCCGACCCTCCGCAAGTGGGGCAGGCTGTGCGGCTTGGCGGGATGGTGCAGAAGGGTTCGATCAAGACCGAGGCTGACGGGGTGACCGTCAATTTCATGGTCACCGGCAACACCGCCGATGTCATTCCGGTGCGCTACAGCGGTATCCTGCCCGATCTGTTCGTCGAGAATTCCGGCGTTGTTGCGGAAGGCAGTCTTGGCCCGGACGGCGTGTTCAAGGCCACCAACCTGCTCGCCAAGCATGACGAGAATTACGTGCCCAAAGAGCTTGAAGGCATGGGCACCAAAGACGCCGCAAAGATGGCGGCCGAGACGACTGTGGGGCTGCAATAGTCACATGAAGCGGATGAGGGCCAAGCGATGATTGCCGAAATTGGCCTTGCCGCCCTGTGGCTGGCTGCCGCGCTGGCGGTGTTGCAGATGGTTTCCGGCGCCGCGGCCTTGCGTGCTGCGCCCGGTGAAGTGAACCCGCTGGCGATCTATGCCCGCCCTGCTGCCGTGGTGCAGGCCTTTCTGGCGGTGCTCGCTTTCCTGCTGTTGCTGCGCGCCTTTGCCATCACTGACCTGTCGCTGAAGCTGGTCGCGGCTAATTCGCATTCAATGAAGCCGCTGCTTTACAAGCTGACCGGCACTTGGGGGAACCACGAGGGCTCGATGCTGCTGTGGGTCGGCGTGCTTGCCGCCTCGGGCGGTTTGCTGGCGGGTTTTGAAAAGCGCCTGCCCGAACGCACCATGGGCGCGACGCTGGCGGTGCAGGGCTTTGTGGCGCTGGGTTTCTATGCCTTCCTGCTGCTGGCCTCCAATCCTTTCGAGCGCCTGCCGGTGCCCGCGGCCGAGGGCACGGGTCTCAATCCGCTGTTGCAGGACATCGGCCTCGCGATTCACCCGCCGACGCTTTATGCCGGCTATGTCGGGCTGTCGGTCGCCTTCAGCCTTGCGATGGGCGCGCTGCTGACGCGGGAGGTCAACCCGTCCTTTGCCCGCGTCATGCGCCCCTGGGTGCTGGGGGCATGGGTGCTGCTGACGCTGGGGATCACGGCCGGATCATACTGGGCCTATTACGAGCTGGGCTGGGGCGGCTGGTGGTTCTGGGACCCGGTCGAGAACGCCTCGCTGATGCCGTGGCTCGCCGCGACCGCGCTGATGCATTCGGTGAGCGTGCTGGCCGCGCGTGATGCGCTGCGGACGTGGACGATCATGCTCGGCGTGCTCGCCTTCTCTATGTCGATGCTCGGCACTTTCCTCGTGCGTTCGGGCGTGCTGACCAGCGTCCATGCCTTCGCGGTCGATCCTGAGCGCGGGGCTTTCATCCTTGGCCTGCTCGGGCTTTATATCGGCGGGGCCTTCGCAATCTTCGCCCTGCGCGCTGGCGACGTGGCCGAGGGCAAGCGCTTTGCCGCGATGAGCCGTGAGGGCGCGCTGGTGTTCAACAATGTGATGCTCTCCGCGATCCTCGCGATCGTGCTGCTGGGCACGCTCTATCCCTTGCTGACCGAGGCGTTCGATGTGCGCGTTTCGGTCGGGCCGCCGTACTTCAACCCCGCTGGCGCAATTTTCGCGATACCGATGCTGCTGGTTATGGCGGTCGGCCCGCTGCTGCGCTGGAAGAGTGACAAGCCTGCGCGCCTGCAGTTCGAACTGGGCCTGATCGCGGCGCTGGTGATCGGCGTGATCGCGATTGTAAGCTTCTTCGGCCAATTCCCGCTTTTGCCGCTGCTGGGTCTTGGCCTTGCCGCCGCGCTGGCGGTTGCGGCTTTGCTGCCCTTGCGCGGCCGCCCGCTTCGGCGGGTGCCGGTGGCGACCTGGGGCATGGTGGTTGCCCATTTCGGCATCGCGGTCTCGTTGTTCGGCATGGCCTGCGAAGGCGCGTTCTCGCAAGAGCGACTGGCTGCGGTGGCCGTGGGCGGCACCGAGCAGATCGGCGATTTCGCCGTGACGCTCGACAGCGTGTCCCCTGTTGCAGGCCCCAACTGGACCGCGATCGAGGCGAGCCTTGCGGTCAGGCTGGATGGGGGTGAGCCGGTGATTCTCACGCCGCAGGCGCGCAATTTCTGGTCGCCGCCGCAATCCACTTCGGAAAGCGCGCTGCTGACCAAGTGGAACGGCCAGCTTTATGCCGTGATCGGCAATCAGGCTGAGGACGGGCGCTGGCAGATCCGCATCTGGTGGAAGCCCTTCGTCACCTTCATCTGGTATGGCGGCCTGCTGGTCGGGCTGGGCGGCTTGCTGGCGATTGCCGGCCGAGTGCGGGTCGATCTCAAGCGCCGCAGTGCCAGCGCCAAGGGCGCACAGCGCCGCGCCGATCTCGAAGCGCTGGGCGACGCTGCGCCCCAGCCGGCGGAGTAGGGGCGGCATGCGCTCGCGCCTGACCTTGTGGATACCGCTCGCGCTGTTCGCCTTCTTTGCGGGGTTGGCAGCTTATATGCTGACCCAGCCCAAGGACGAATTCGTCGAGAGCACGATGATCGGCCAGCCGCTGCCCGATTTCGCGCTCCAGCCCGCCTTCGCTGGGCTCCCGGGCGCGGCCAAGGCGGATTTCACCGGCAAGCCGCGCCTGCTCAACATCTGGGCCAGCTGGTGCCTGCCTTGTATCGCCGAAGCCCCCCAGCTTGAAGCCTTGCAGAAGCAGGGCGTCGAAATCATCGGCATCGCGATCCGCGACCGGCCCGAGGATGTCGCCAATTTCCTGGGGCGCTACGGCAACCCCTATAGCCGCATTGGCAGCGACAAGATCTCCGAGGTGCAGCTCGCCATCGGTTCATCCGGCGTGCCGGAAACCTTCGTGATCGATAGCAAGGGCGTGATCCGCTACCAGCACATCGGCGACATCCGGGATGCTGACGTGCCCAAGCTGCTCGCGGAACTGGAGAAGGCGCGATGATCCGCTGGGTTTACGCTGTGATGATGGCGCTGGTTGCGCTGCCGCTGGCCGCACAGGATTCCATGCCGCCTGCGCCCTATGCCTATAACCAGCTTGCTGATCCCCGGCTTGAGGCCGAGGCGTCTACGCTGATGCACACCCTGCGCTGTCTCAAGTGCCAGTCGCAGAGCATCGCCGATTCCGATGCGCCGATGGCGGGCGATATGCGCCATCAGGTGCGAAGCCGTATACTGGCGGGGGAGAACCCGGACGAAATCCGCCGTTGGCTCATCGCCCGCTACGGGGATTACGTCAGCTACGAGCCCGAGGTGAGCAAGACCACCTGGCCGCTGTTTATCGCACCTGTGCTACTGCTGTTGATCGTGGGCGCGGTGCTGCTCCGGCGGCTCGGCAAGCGGCGCTCTGATGGCGATACGGGAGAGGGTGCATGAGCGCCGATCTCCTCGGGGCATGGCTCGCAATTGCGGCGTTGGCGTTGTCAGCCTTTGCGGTTGCGGTGCTGGTGATGAAGCTGCCGCGTCATGGGCTGACGCTGTTCGGCGCGGCGCTGGTATTCGGGCTTGCGGGATATGCCTGGCAGGGCTCTCCCGGCCAGCCTGCCGCCCCCAAGCCGGCCGCTGCGGAAGCGGGCGAACAGGGCGCACAGATGGTCGAGGGCCGGGCCGCGCTATTCGAACGTACCGTGCCGCCGCCGCATTATCTTGTCACCTCCGATGCCTTTGCCCGGCGCGGCCAGTTTCAGGACGCCGCAGCGCTGTTGCAAAAGGGGCTGAAGGACAATCCGGACGATCTTGAAAGCTGGCTTGCGCTTGGCATGGCGTTGGTCGGCCACGCCGATGGTGTCGTCACTCCGGCAGCGGTGCAGGCGTTCGGCCGTGCAAAGATGATCGATCCGCGCAATCCGGGGGCGGAATATTTCCTCGGCGCGGCCTATCTGCGCAGCGGCGAGGTGGTCGCGGCGCGCAATGTCTGGGCGGGACTGCTCGCCAACACTCCCACAGATGCCCCATGGCGCGAGGCACTGACCGCGGATATCGCGCGGCTGGACGACATGATCGCCCGCGCGCCCATGTTGCAGGGCCAGTAAGCCGCCGGACGTTGCCCCGCTGCAAACTGCGGGGGCATATTGCGGCTGCGAACGGGCGGTGCTAGGCGCGCCGCCTTACTGGCGCTGAGTCATTCTCGCCGCAGGGCAGTACCGGGGGGATACGGGAAATCCGATTATTATGAGCACCGCAGCTTCCTCCGACGAGACTCCGCAGGTTCCGGGCCATGCACAAGGCCACAGCCATGGCGGCTCCAGCCTGACGCTTGCGATCGGGGCAATCGGGGTGGTGTTCGGCGACATCGGCACCAGCCCGCTTTACGCCTTCCGCGAAACCTTCGCCTCGCACCACGGCGCGCCCGGCATCTCGCCTGACGTGGATCACATCCACGGCGTGCTGAGCCTCGTGTTCTGGTCGATGATGATGGTGGTAACGGTGAAATACGTCCTCACCATCATGCGCGCCGATAATGGCGGGGAGGGCGGGAGCCTTGCGCTGCTGGCGCTGATCAAGCGCACCTCGGCCACCAAGGGCTGGACCGCGCCGCTGATCCTGCTCGGCGTTTTCGCAACCGCGCTGTTTTACGGCGACAGCATGATCACCCCTGCGATCTCGGTGCTGTCCGCGACCGAGGGGCTGCAATACATTGTCCCCGGCTTCAAACCGTGGATCGTGCCGACGGCGGTGGCGATCCTGTTCGGCCTGTTCGCGATCCAATCGCGCGGGACAGAGCGGGTGGGCAGGCTGTTCGGGCCCATCATGCTGACCTATTTCACCATGCTGGCAACGCTCGGCGTGATGCATCTGAGCGCCGATCCCTCGATTATCCTTGAAACGATCAACCCGCTTAACGCGCTCAAATTCTTCGCGCGTGATGGGTTTGTTGCCTTCGTCGCGCTGGGCAGCGTCGTGCTGGCGGTGACGGGTGCGGAGGCGCTGTATGCCGATATGGGGCATTTCGGGCGCAAGCCGATCGGCATTTCATGGGTGACTTTCGTCTACCCCGCGCTGATGCTCAATTACATGGGGCAGGGCGCGCTGATCCTGTCGCAGACTTCGCCCGAGGCAGCGGCCGCGCTGGTCAAGGATCCGTTCTTCCTGATGATCCCCGATCTGGTGCGCGTGCCGGTTATCATTCTTGCGCTGCTCGCCACGATTATCGCCAGCCAGGCGGTGATCTCGGGTGCGTTCAGCCTCACCCAGCAGGCGATCCAGCTGGGCTTTATCCCGCGCATGGAAATCCGCCACACCAGCGCTTCGGCTGCGGGGCAGATTTATATTCCGGCGATCAATTGGGCGCTGATGGTGATGGTGATTGTGCTGGTGCTGTCGTTCCAGTCCTCCAGCAACCTTGCTGCAGCCTACGGGATCGCGGTGACCGGCGCGATGTTCATCGACACGCTGCTGCTGGCCGCGGTTCTGTTCAGTCTGTGGCGCTGGCCGGCTTGGAAGGCTGTGCCGCTGGTCGCCGCCTTCTTGGTGTTCGATATCGCCTATTTCGGCGCGAACCTCATCAAGGTGCCGAGCGGCGGGTGGGTGCCGCTGATGATCGGCGGGTTCATCTTCACGCTGCTCACCACCTGGTCGCGCGGGCGCGAGCTGATGCGGGCGAGCATGGCTGAAGGCTCGCTCCCGATCGAGATTTTCGCCAAGAGCGCGCATGGCAGTTCGACCCGGGTGCCCGGCACGGCGGTGTTCATGGCCTCGACCAATTCCGGTGTGCCGAGCGCGCTGCTGCATAACATCAAGCACAACAAGGTGCTGCACGAACGCGTGCTGATCCTCACCGTGCAGGTGCGCGGGATGCCGTATGTTGACGAGGCAGAGCGGTATGAATGCAAGAACCTCGGCAACGGGTTCTACCGCGTGACGATCTACTGCGGCTTCCTTGAAGAAACCGATGTGCCGCACCTGCTCAATAGCCTGACGCTGTGCGACGGCGATTTCGACATGATGCAGACCAGCTTCTTCCTGTCCCGCCAGACCCTGCTCGCCTCGGCCAAGCCCGGCATGGCAATCTGGCGCGAGAAGCTGTTTGCGTGGATGTTGCGGAACGCCGCGAGCGCAATGGCGTTCTTCCGCCTGCCCACCAACCGCGTGGTGGAGCTGGGAAGTCAGGTGGAGATTTGAGGTCGCGCGCGTTCCTTATCCCACTGGCTCTGGCAGCGGCGTCGTGTGCGCCGGAGGGTGGGGGTAGCGCTCGCGCGCAAGGTGGGGAGCAAGCGGCCATGACGAACCCGGTCTTCCATTTCGAAATTCCGGTAACCGACATGGAACGGGCAATCGCGTTCTACGAGGCGGTGTTCGGTTATCCGCTGACCCGCGAAAACGTTGATGGCTACGACATGGCCTTCTTCCCGCGCGCCGATGGCAAGCCGGGCGCCAGCGGCTCGCTCGCCAAGGGCGACGTTTACCGCCCCTCGCATGACGGGCCGATCCTCTATTTCGATGTGCCGGACATTGATGCCGTCATCGCCCGCGCGGCTGCGCGCGGTTCGCACGTACTCTACCCCAAGAAAGATATCGGAGACGCCGGCTTTGTCGCCGAGATCGAGGACAGCGAGGGCAACCGGATCGCCCTTTCTCAGGCTAAGCCCTGATCAGCTCCCCGTCGGCGGCTCGTCCTTCAGCACGTCATCCTTCGCCTCCTCGAAGCTCAACCCGTGCTTCAGCAGCATCGGGATCTGGCTGAAGGTGAAGAGGAAGGTCAGCGGCAGGAACACCCAGATCTTGGCCCACAGCCAGCCTTCGAAGTCCATCTGCGCGCGCAGGACTTCGTTGAGGCCGGCAAGGCACAGGAAGAACACGCCCCAGTTGCGTGACAATTTGAGCCAGCCAGCCTCGTTCAGCCCCTCGAATGCCGCCTCCAGCAGGATGCGCAGCAAGGCCTTGCCCATCGCAAACCCGCCGAGCAGCGCCACGCCGAAGCTGGCGTAGATGATGGTTGGCTTCAGCTGGACAAAGGTGGGGTCGCCGAAGAAGATGGTGAGGCTACCGAAGCCGACGATCAGCGCGGTCGAGAACCACAGCATCGGCGAAACCTTGCCCAGCCGCCACTTGGAAATCACCAGCGCCGCGACGGCGGCCACCATGAAGGCGGCGGTGCCTGAAACAATCGCCGCAAGTTCGCTCACCGCATTAGGCTGGGCGGGCGATTGCCAGCGATAGACGCCGAGGAACACCAGCAGCGGACCGTAATCGACCGCGACGTTGAGCCAGCTTGAAGCGGCCTTTTTGCCTTCGCTTTCGCCCATCACGCCACCCCTGCAATCACGCGGGCGACGAGGTCAGGATCGAAGGGACGCAGATCCTCCATCTTCTCGCCGACCCCGATGGCGTGGATGGGGAGGCCATATTGCTCCGCCGCCGCCACCAGCACGCCGCCGCGCGCTGTGCCATCAAGCTTGGTCATGATTAGGCCGGTGACGCCTGCGATTTGCTTGAAAACGTCAATCTGGGCGAGCGCGTTCTGGCCGTTGGTGGCATCCAGCACCAGCACCACATCATGCGGCGCTTCGGGGTTGAGCCTGCCGAGCACGCGGCGGATCTTGGCCAGCTCCTCCATCAGCTCGGTCTTGTTCTGCAAGCGACCCGCCGTGTCGACGATCAGCGCGTCGATGCCGGTATCGGTCGCCTGTTTCACCGCATCGAACACGATTGCCGCCGGATCGCCCCCTTCAGGGCCGCGCACCAGATCAACCCCGATGCGGCCCGCCCATGTGGCGAGCTGGCCGATGGCAGCGGCGCGGAAGGTATCACCTGCCGCCAGCAGAACGCCGTAATCGTCCTCCTGAAACAGGTGCGCGAGCTTGGCGATGGTGGTGGTCTTGCCGCTGCCGTTGACGCCGATGACAAGGATCACCTGCGGGCGAGGGAAGGCGGTGATTTCGAGCGGCTTGGCGACCGGGCGCAGGATCGCGGCTATTTCCTCGGCGACTGCTTCCTTCAGCTCGCGGGTGGTAATCTCCAGCCCGAACCGCTTGTCCGCCAGCCGCGCGCGGATGCGGGCGGCGGCAGCGGGGCCGAGGTCGGAGAGGATCAGCGCGTCCTCGACCTCGTCCAAGGTCGCATCGTCAAGCTTCGCCGTCCCGCCGCTGCTGCCCGGCAGGTTGGCGGCCAGCTTCTCGGAAGTTTTGGCAAAGCCGCCGAACAGGCGCTGAGTCCAGCTTGTTTCACTCATGCGAGCAGGCCCTCCCTGACCTCGCTTGGGGTCACTTCGATGATCTGTCCCGCGGCCGTGCCATGGGGCAGGGCAACGCGGGCGTATTGGGGGCCATAGCCCGTGCCGTCTCTTTCGGCGAGGACCGGCAGGGTTTCGCCCACAAGCGATTGGAGCCACGCGGCGCGGCGCGCGGCGGCGCGTGCGCGCAGGTCAGCGGCGCGGGCCTTTACCACCGCGCGCGGCACTTGCGGCATTCGCGCAGCGGGCGTGCCGGGGCGAGGGGAGTAAGGGAAAATATGGGCGTGAACGATGTCCAGCGCATCGATGATGGCGAGGTTTTCGGCGTGATGTGTCTCGTCCTCGGTCGGAAAGCCGGCGATGAGGTCGGCGCCCACGGCAATTTCGGGGCGCAGCGCCTTGAGTCTTTCGACCAGATCCACCGCATCGGCCCTGAGGTGCCGCCGCTTCATGCGCTTCAGCATCAGGTCCGCCCCGTGCTGGAGCGAGAGGTGGACGTGGGGCATCACACGCGGTTCATGCGCCAGCAGGTCGAACAGGGCAGGGTCAATCTCGATCCCGTCGACCGAAGACAGGCGCACGCGGGGAAGGGCCGGGAAACCGGCAAGGATTGCTTCGATCAGCGCGCCAAGGCGCAGGCTGCCCGGCAGATCATGGCCCCAGGAGGTGAGATCGACCCCGGTCAGCACCACTTCCTGTGCGCCCGCCGCCAGATGTGCTTCAACTTCCGCAAGCACCTCGGCGACCGTCAGCGAACGGCTTGCCCCGCGCCCTTGCGGGATGATGCAGAAGGTGCAGGTATGGTCGCAGCCGTTCTGCACCGCCACAAAGGCGCGGGTGCGCGCCGGAGCCAGCTGAGGCGCTTCCAGCGGCACGTTCCATCTGCGCGGATCGAGTTTTGTCGCATTGGCGATCAGCGCGTCGACTTGCGGCATCGCGCCAATGCTCGCGCGGTCCGTTTCCGCAGCGCAGCCGGTTACCACCAATCGCGCCGAGGGATGATCGCGGCGCGCGCGGCGGATTGCCTGGCGGGTCTGACGCAGCGCCTCGGCGGTGACGGCGCAGGAATTGACCACGACAAGGTCACTCTGCCCCGCCAGCATCGCGCGCATCCGCTCGCTTTCCGCGATGTTCATGCGGCAGCCTAGACTGATGATGTGGGGGGCGTTCAAGAATAGTCGTCCCAGCAGAACGTGCCGCGAAAGCTTTCCGCCGCAGGGCCGCTCATCAGGATCGAGCCGCCCGGTGCCCAGGCGATTTCAAGGTCACCGCCGGGGAGGGAGACGCGCACCGGGCTGCCCACCAGCCCCCGCCGGATCGCGGCGACCGCGGTGGCACAGGCCCCCGTGCCGCACGCGCGGGTCAGGCCTGCGCCGCGTTCCCACACCCGCAATCTCAGGTGATCCGGCCCTGCAAGGCTGGCAACATTGACGTTCACCCGCTCTGGGAAGATCGGGTCGTTCTCGACAATCGGCCCGAGTTTTTCGAGCGCCACCGCATCGGCATCCTCGACGAAGAACACTGCATGGGGATTGCCGACATTGACTGCCATCGGCCCCTCCAGCGCGTCATCGTCCATTGGCCAACCGACCGGCATCGTGAACGTGTCCATCGGGTAGGCGAGCGGGATCGCGTCCCAATCAAACCGCGGCGCGCCCATATCGACCCTTGCGCCCGCTGCCAGCGGTTCGAGCGCGAGCGGACCGCCGCCGGTTTCGACCACCGCAGGCGCGCCGTGCAGCAGCGCCACCGCACGGCTGCCATTGCCGCAGGCTCCGGACTCGCTGCCGTCTGCGTTGAAGAACCGAACGCGGAAATCGTGGGTTTCGCTCGGCTCGAGCAGGATGAGCTGGTCGAACCCGATGCCCGTGCGCCGGTCTCCGAGCGCGCGCGCCACTTGCGCGGTCATCGCGGGCAGGGGCGTGACACGCGCATCGAGCACGACGAAGTCGTTGCCCAGGCCGTGCATCTTGATGAAGGGGATCATTTGCGTCACGGCGTGCATCTATGCACGCGGGGGCCGCTCGTCCAGTGGCTCGGCCCTCAGGGGCGTGCGATGCGGTAGAGCGTCTGCGCTTCCTCGCTCGCTGCGCGCTGGGGCAGGTCGGCATCGGCCCGCATGCCGGTGAGCTTGCCGGCCGCTTTCAACCGGGCGCGCACAGCGGCGGAATCCTCGGGCTGGCCGAAATGATAGCCCTGCGCCTTGAGGCGGCCCATGCTCTTGAGAGCTTCGAGGATCGCTTCGTCCTCCACGCCTTCCGCAGTGAGCGGCAGGTCCAGTCCGCGCCCGAGCGAGATGATCGCATCCACGATCCGCGAACGGTTACCCGGCTCCTTCAGTTCGCTCACGAAGCTGCGGTCGATCTTGAGGCGATCGAACGGAAGGTTACGCAGTTGTTCAAGGCTCGAATAGCCCGTGCCGAAATCGTCCAGCGCTATTTGCACGCCCTGATTGCGCAGCGACATGATCATCGAGCGCACCAGCCCGACATTTTCGTGCAGGCAGCTTTCAGTGATCTCGATCTCCAGCCGGCGCGCGGGGAAATTGGCCGCGACCAGCTTCTTCAGCAGGCGCTGGGCGAACCAGGGATCGCGCAGTTGCACGGGCGAGATATTGATCGAGAGCGAGAGCGATTCGTCCCATTCGCGCGCGTCGGCAAAGGCTTGTTCCATCAGCCTTTCGGACATTTCGTTGATCAGGCCGATTTCCTCGGCGATGGGCACGAAGATGTCGGGGCTGATCAGGCCGAGCTGCGGCGAGCGCCAGCGGGCCAGCATCTCGAAGCCGACTAGCGCGCCGGTTTCGAGATCGACCTGCTGTTCGTAGAAGGGGATGAATTCGCCGCGGCCCAACCCGCGGCGGATGCCGGTTTCCAGCTGGTTGCGGAAGCGCAGCTCGCTTTCCATGGTCCCCTCGAACCAGAAGTAGCGGTTCCGGCCCTGCTTCTTGGCGTGGTATAGCGCCATGTCCGCGCGGTGCATCAAGGTTGCGGCATCGACGACAAGGCCGATGGTGCCGTCGGCGTCGTGATCGGCGGCAAGCCCGATCGACATGGTCAGTTCGACCGTCAGCTCGGGCATCCGGAAGGGCTCTGAGAAGGCTTCAAACAGGCGGATGACAAGATCATCGACCCGGTCCGCATGGCCAGCCGGATAGGCCATGACGAAGGCGAATTCGTCCCCGCCCAACCGGGCCAGACGGGCCTCACGCGGGAGCAGTGCGCGGATCCGTTCGCACAGCATCACCAACACGGCGTCGCCTGCCGAGTGGCCATGCATATCGTTGATCTGCTTGAAGTTATCGAGATCGATCATGCAATAGGCAACCGCCTCGCCGCGCACGGCAGCGCGGGCGCGCAGGTCCTCGGTTGCCTCGAGCATCGATCGGCGGTTCAGGCATTGCGTGAGCGGATCGGTGGCGGCGAGCAGCTGCGCCCGCGCCTCGGCACTGCGGCGCACGGCGATCTCGCGGGTCAGCTCGCGGTAGCGCCGCCAGCCGAAGATGATCAGCGCGATGTTGAGCAGCAGGGCATTTACCAGCAGCACATCGGGCCGGCTTCCGTGGCCCAACGCCGCATCCACCGTCTGCGGCAGGACCGAACCGCCGGTGCCGATCAGCATGATCACGGCCGCCGCGGCAATGCCAAGCGCGATCACGTCGCGCTCTGCGGCTTGCAGGGGGTTTTTTGGCTCGTGATCCATCAAAACGGTGGCCTAGTCCGATTCCTAGCGATGGCCGTGCGGTTCGGCAGGAGCACTCCCGCCACACGACCTTTGCGCGATTCATCGCAGAAGGCGCTAAAGATAGGGTTAACCCGGCGGGGCTTGGCGAAGGCCGGCACAGCGGGCTATCGGGGAGGTCCACCCACACAGGAGCACGCGCGCGCATGGCCTATTGGCTGATGAAATCCGAACCGTTCAAATATAGCTGGGACGACCTTGTTGCCGAGGGCGAGGGGACGTGGGACGGCGTGCGCAACTACCTTGCCCGCAACAACCTGATGGCGATGGAGGTGGGGGACGAGGCGTTCTTCTACCACAGCCGTGAAGGGCTGGAGATCGTCGGTGTCGCCGAGATCACTGTTACCGGGATCGGCGATCCGACCGATGATACCGGCAAGTGGGCTGCGGTGAAGCTGAAGGCGAAGGAGAAGTTCGCACGCCCCGTCACCCTCGCCGCGATCAAGGCCGAGCCGCGTCTGGTAGAGATGCAGCTGGTTCGCCTGTCGCGTCTTTCGGTTTGCGCAGTGACACCGGAAGAATGGAAGGTGATTTGCGAGATGTCCGAAGGCTGACCCGCCAATACGAATGTTTCACGCGAAACATCGTTCTGGTAGCGGGCTGGAGGGGGGCTGGCAGGGGTCTGGAGGGGGTCTGGACGGGGTCTGGAGGCCCGCTGAACCGATCTGCACGGTGGCTTGATCATCGCCCTGTCCTGCCGTGGCCACCCTTTGCCCCGACAGGGGGAACCACACACCCGTGTCGCCCGTAATCTTTCATGAAAGGCCAATAAATACATTGGTTTATCACAGGAGGTTATCATGGGTGAATTCACCGACAAGGCCAAGGGTGCTGCCAAGGAAGCGATTGGCGAGGCCAAGCAGGGCTCGCGCCACGCTGATGTGCGCGCCGACGGCAAGGCCCAGAAGGCTGAGGGCAAGGCCGACAAGATCAAGGGTTCGGTTAAGGGCGCGCTTGGCGACCATATTTGACGGCAAGGTCTGACAGCAATGTCAGACGGTCATATCTGACGGGACGCGACCGCGTTCTGGGAGGGCCGCCCCGTCACTGGGGCGGCCTTTTCCCGTCTCAGCCGGTCGCTTTAGCCCGGGCGCGCAAGCCGGTGATCGTTGCCCCGCTCGCGGCGATGCGTTCCAGATCGGTCAGCGCGTGGATCAGGCGGATACCGCTGCGGCCCTTGGCCTCTTCCAGTGCGGCGATGAACTGTTGGGTCGTTTCCGCCCTGACGCTCCACGCACCGTAAGCTGCGCCCAGCTTCGCAAAATCGGGATTGGCGAGCGCCGTGGCTGAAACGCGCCCCGGGTATTCACGCTCCTGATGCATCCGGATCGTGCCATAGGCACCGTTATCGACCACCACCACGATCAGCGATGCGCCATATTGCGCAGCCGTGGCTAGTTCCTGGCCGTTCATCAGGAAATCCCCGTCGCCTGCCACGGCGACCACGGTGCGATCCGGGAAGCGAAGGCTCGCCGCGACGGCGGCCGGAACCCCGTAACCCATCGCCCCGCAGGTCGGCGCAAGCTGGCTGGGATAGGCGGCATAGTGCCAGTAACGGTGCCACCATCCAGCAAAATTGCCCGCGCCGTTGCAAATGATCGTGTTAGCCGGGAGCAGCTCGCGCATCGCGCCCACGCACAGTCCCAGATCCATGCCTGCGCCCGAGCCTTCCGGGCTGGACCATGCGAGCCATTCGGCATGGGCCTCGGCCCCGGCATCGAAAGGCAGGATCGTGGCATCTTCCCACAGGGCGGCGCATTCTGCGAATTCATCGACCGAGCAGCACAGCGCAAGGTCCGTGCGGTAAACGCGGCCCAGTTCCTCCGGATCGGGATGGATGTGGACGAGGGTCTGGCCGGGATGTTCAAGGCTTGGCACCTGATAGCCATCGGTGGTCGCCTCTCCCAGCCGCGCGCCGACCGCGATGACGAGATCGGCGTTTTTCAGCCGTTCGACCAGCTTGGGATTGGGGCCATAGCCAAGGTTACCGGCATAGACCGGAGATGAGGGCGCAATCGCATCCTGACGGCGGAAGGCCGTTGCCACCGGCAGGCCGATGCGCGCGGCGAAGGCTTCAAAATATTCGCGCGCCTTGGCGTTCCAGCCCGCGCCGCCAATGATCGCGAGCGGGCTGGCGGCGTCGGCGATCAGCGCGAACAGCGCGTTCATCGCGTCCGGGCACACGGCTTGTGCGGGCCGTACGGTTTGCGGGCGCGGGGCAAGGGCGGAGGGGACGTGTTCCACCAGCATGTCTTCGGGCAGGGCCAGTACCACCGGGCCGGGCCGCCCGCTGATCGCGGTGGCATAGGCGCGGGCGATATATTCGGGGATGCGCGCCGGATCATCGATGCGCGCGGCCCATTTGCAGATGGGGGAGAAGAAGGCGGTGAAATCGACCTCCTGAAACCCCTCGCGCCCTTGAGCCGAGCGCGCGACATCGCCCACGAACAGGATCATCGGCTGCGAATCCTGATGCGCCACGTGCACGCCGATGCTGGCATTGGTGGCGCCGGGGCCGCGGGTGACAAAGGCGATGCCGGGTGCCCCTGTCATGGCCCCGTCAGCACAGGCCATGAAGGCAACGCCGCCTTCCTGACGGCAGGTGACGACTTCGATTTGGGGGAAATCGGGCAGGGCATCGAGCACCGCGAGGAAGCTTTCGCCCGGAACCGTAAAGATCCGGCTCGCGCCTTGAACCGCAAGGCAATCGACCAGCAGCGCGGCTGCGGTTCTGGTGGAATCGGTCATCGCACACTCTCCCGTCGTCCTTGACCCGCGCCTCTACCGTCCCGCGCGCGGGCGTGCAAACTCGCCCTGTCCCACGCTGTGACACGTTCACCGCAGGCCGTTTTCAATAGTTAAGAAAGTCTTAAAACTGCCCTGACGACGAAGGGAGAATCGCACATGCGTCGCAGCCTGGTCCTGACTGACGAGAGCGCCCGCCACTGGTTCCGGGCAAGCCTGCCGCCGCACGTGAAGCGCGATCTGATCCCGATTCCGGCGGAAAGCCTGTGGCGGCTCACCATGGAAGACGTGCGCGGCGTAGCCAGCACCTATGTTTCCATGACGCTGGCGGTGTTCGCCTTCATTATCTGACGGCCATTATCTGACCGATTTGCTGAGGCCCTAAGCGGGGCGCGCTTGCTCCACCCGGTGCAGTTTGCGCGCCAGATCGGCCGAGACGAGGCACAGCACCAGACTGAGCAGCAATTGTTCGGCCAGCGGGATGCCGAAGAAGCCGAGCACGCCGGCCACCCCTGCGCCCACCGCCATAAACACCGACGAGATGAAGTTGTTCGCCGCGACCGAGCGCGAGGCTTCGGACTTGTCGACGCGGGTGGTGAGGAAGGCGTAAAGCGGCACCACGAACATCCCGCCCGCCACCGCGATCAGCAGCAGGTTGGCAATCAGCACCAGCGCCAGCGGCTGGGCAATGAATTCGCTGACGGTGAACAATTCGCCCGAGGCCGGGGTCAGGTTCCACATCCGGCATTCAAGATAAAAGCCGATCAGCAGCACGCCCATCACCAGCACCGAAATGGACGAATGGCGCGCGGAAATCTCGCCCTTGAGCAGGGCGTTGATCACCACCGATCCGATTGCGATCCCGGCTGAGAACGCCACCAGCATCACCATCGCCACCTGCTTGTCAGCGAGAAGCACGTTCTTGGCGAGCGGGAAGAACTGCGTGCCGAGGATCGCCGCGATGGCCCAGAAATAGCTGATCGCCAGAACCGAATAGCGCAGCTCGATATTGCCCATCGAGAACGCGATCAGATCCCGCGAGGCACGGATCGGGTTCCAGTCGACCTTCGTCTCTTCGCTTTGCGCCGGTGCAGGCGGAACCTGGCGGCACACGGCATAGCCGATCACCGCAATGGCGATCACCGCGATGGTGCTTTCGGTCACCGAGAACACCGCTGACAGGATCATGCCCGAAAGGATCGCCACGTACGTTCCCGCCTCGACCAGACCGGTGCCGGCCAGAACCTGATCTTCTTGCAGATGCTGGGGCAGGATCGCGTATTTGATCGGGCCGAAGAAGGTGGAGTGGACGCCCATCGCGAACAGCGCGGCGAACATCAGCGGGATGGCGACGTTTTCCACGGCAAACCCGCGCGCAGCCATCAACAGGCCCGCCGCGCCCACGGCCATGATGATGATCTCGGCAAACTTGATCCAGCGGATGATCTTGGTCTTGTCGCGCATGTCGGCAAGCTGGCCCGCGGTGGCCGAAAACAGCACGAAGGGCAGCACGAACAGCGCCGTGGCAACGCCGCTGATCAGCGTTTCCATCTCGGGCGAATCGTAAAGCTGGTACACGATGAACAGCACCATCGCGTTCTTGTAGAGGTTGTCGTTCAGCGCATTGAGAAGCTGGGTGACGAACAGCGGGGCAAAGCGCCGCGAGCGCAGCAGATCGGTTGAGGTTGTCATGCGGGTGTGATGCTGTCGCTTCCCTGTGATACTGCGCGACATAGCGCGGGGGGGCGGTTTCACAAGAGCACAAACGGGCGTAGCCTGTCCCCACACGAATTGTGGTCTGTCGCAGTCCGGGGGTTTTGCCTTGGCTCCGGGCGCGCTAGAGGGTGGGGCGGTAACCTATGTCAAGCCTGCCCAACATCCTCACCTGTTCGCGCATTTTCGCGGTGCCGCTGCTGGCCTTCTTCCTGTGGTGGCCGGAATGGCGCGCAGGCTATCTGATCGGCTTTGTGCTCTATTGCATCATCGCGATCACCGATTTCTTCGACGGCTATCTGGCGCGCGCGCAAGGGACGGTGTCGAAGCTGGGCATCTTCCTCGATCCGATTGCCGACAAGATCATGGTCGCCGCGGTGATCCTCGTTCTGACCGCGCAGGGCTATCTGCGCGGGCCCTATGCCGGGGATGTCCACGTGATTGCCGGTCTGGTGATTCTGGTGCGCGAGATCGCGGTGTCGGGCCTGCGCGAGTTTCTCGGCGGGGCGCAGATTTCGGTGCCGGTCTCGGCGATGGCCAAGTGGAAGACGACCTTCCAGCTGGTGGCGCTTGGCGCGCTGATTTTGGGCGGTGCGGTGCACGGGCCGCCGTGCCAGTCGGTGTTTGAAGGTTGCGGCTCGATCGCCAACAGTTGGGTGCATCTGGTCGGCCTCGTGTCCTTGTGGACCGCGGCGGTGCTGACCTGCGTGACCGGCTGGGATTACCTGCGGGTCGGCCTCAAGCACATGGATTGAGGCTGGCGTAACGCTGGCTTTTGGTGTTACAACATATCCCATGGGATCACATCTGACGTCCGGTTCGGGCGCCTATGTCGGCAATCTGGTGGATCACGCGCGGGCCCTGCAAGGCGAGGCGCGTGATGCGATTGCGCGCGGGGATTATGCGCGCGCCGCCGCGCTGATCGAGGATGCGGAATTGCTGGCCGAGGATGTTCACGGCCTCGTTGACGATTTCGAGGCGCGCGAGACGCGGCGCATGATCGGCCACGCCGCAGCAGAGGCCGAAGCGCATAGCCGCCCCGCCTATCTGCCCGCACCGCGCCGCAGCCTGCGGCTCGCCATCGGGGCGAGCATCGCGATGAGCCTCGCGCTGGTGGAGTGCTGAAACCTAGCGCGCGCCCGCTTCGGCGCGGGCCTTGATGATCGCCAGCACGTTGTCGTGCACATCTCCCAGCAGCCGTTCGCCCCACAGGCCGGCATACCAGCCAAGGCGGCTGCGCATCCGGTAGGTGGTCGACAATTCGACCTTCACCTTGCCGCCCGCCATCGGCGTCAGGCGATAGCCACCCTGCGCAATTTTCAGCATCGGGCCATCGGGCGAGATGTGGCGATCCGTGTAATCCTGGACCGAGGTATCCGGGAAAGCGAAGTCCCAGCGCACCGCGCGGCCGGGTTCGATCCGGGTTACGCGTTCCTCGAAGCGGATGTCCTTGCCCCAGCGCCCCAAGCGCACCGGCTGGCCAGCGCGCCGCACCAGCCGCGCCTCGGACGGGCGGGGGATGCCGGCGAGGTCATGGGTGAAGGTGGGGATGCCTTCGTCGGCGCGGACGTCGGGGATGGAGACCAGCAGCGGCCACACATCCTGCGGCGCAGCGGCAATCTCGACCGAGCGAACGACGGTGCGTTCCTGCCACGCAGGCGGGCTTGTTTCCTCGGCGGCCAGCAGCGCGAAGGGCAGGGCGAGGAGGCCCACGGCTTGCACGCGCGTCGTTCCCGTGTCCTCTTGGCTGCCGGCGCGCTGGCGGCGGTGGATCACCCATGTGGCCAGCCCCCCGCCAAGCCCGGCAGTCAGCCAGAAGGGCAGCACCATCAGGATGCAGATCAGCCCTTCGGCTCCGGTAAAGTGCATCAGCGGGAAAATCACCGCGAACAATAGCGCCGGGGCCAGGATGCAGCCGTAATGCGAGTAGATCTGCATCCCCGCGCCAGTAAGCAGCGCGCCGATCGCGAAGGGGAGGATCCCCATGAAGGCGATGCCGGAATAGGAGGATTCCAGCACGCCTGCATTCAGCAGCAGGATCCCGCCGAGCAGCAGCGCGAGCATCGCCAGCAGAAATCCGGCTCCCGCCCGCCGCGCAGGGCGGCCGTCGAAACGAGAGGGGAGGGGCTCCTGATCGGGCGCGGTCACAACCCGAATCTACCCCGGTTTGCCTGCGCCCACAACGGCCTCACCCCGCGCGCAGTTCCTCGGCGAGCAGCAGGAAATCCGCCTCGCGCGGGGAATTCTTGCGCCACGCCAGTACGATCTCTCGCTTGGCGGTGGGGCTGTCCACGGGCCGGGCGACCACTTGCGTCCCTGCCAGAATGCCCGCCTTCAGCGCCATTTCGGGCAGCATGGTGAGGCCCAGATCATTGTCGACCAACTGCACCAGCGTGTGCAGGCTCGTGCCGATCATTGCCGCGCTGGCGCGCAATTCGGCGCGGTTGCAGGCCGCCAGCGCATGATCGCGCAGGCAGTGGCCATCTTCCAGCAGCAGCAGGCGGCCCTGATCGATCATATCGGGCTTGATACTGGCCGGGGGATCGCGCGGATCATCCTTGGGAAAAGCGACAAACAACCGGTCGTCAGAAATATGCGCGATCGCCGCGTCCCCGGTGTCGAAGGGCAGCGCCAGCAGCACGCAATCGACCCGCCCGTGGCTGAGCGATTCGAGCGCATCGTGGCTCGTCTCCTCGCGCAGCATCAGCTTCAGATCCGGGCGCTCGCGCTTGAGGCGCGGCAGCATCCGGGGGAGCATGAAAGGCGCGATGGTGGGGATCACGCTCATGCGCAATTCGCCCGAAAGCGGCTTGCCCGAGGCCTGCACCAGATCGGCCAGTTCCTCAGCCTCGCGCAGCAGCCGGTTGGCCTTGGCCACCACCTGTTCGCCTAGCGAGGTAAAGCGCACCACCCGGCGTGACCGTTCAACCAGCGTCACGCCGAGCAGCGATTCCAGCTCGCGGATGCCGGCCGACAGCGTCGATTGCGACACGAAACTGGCATCGGCCGCCTTGCCGAAATGCCCGTGTTCGTGAAGCGCGACGAGGTATTGCAGCTGCTTGATGGTGGGGAGGTATGTACTCACGTTCGAACCGCTATTCCGCCACCAGCGCGTCCGGTTCGCCGTCGGCGTCCGGCTGGGCCAGCGCCGCAGCCTCCGCCACCACAACATCGTCGATATGGGTCATCTTGAGCTTGCCGCGCTCCACCGCGAAGGCGAGCTTGCCCTCGACCAGATCGAGCGCGTCCTTGCCGAACACGTCATAGCGCCAGCCTTGCAGCACCGGCAGATCGCGCACCCCTGCGGCCAGCGCCTCCATCTCGTCGGCGCGGGTGAGCAAGCGCGGGGCAACGTCGATTTCGCGAGCGCGGATTTTCAACAGCAGCTTGAGCAGATCGGCGACGAGCGCGCCTTCCTTGCCCAGCGGGGCGCCCTGCTTGATCTTTTCGGGCATTTCGCTTTTGGGCAGCGGCTCGGCGTCGGCCAGCACCTTCATAAGGCGCTTGCCGATGTCATTATCCTTCCATGCGGCCGAAAGCCCGCGCACCTTGGCCAGATCGGCCTGCGTTTTGGGCGGATGCGACGCGACATCGGCAAGGGTCTCGTCGCGCATGATCCGGCCGCGCGGGATGTTCTTGTGCTGGGCCTCGCTCTCGCGCCATGCGGCCAGCGCCTTCATGCGGCCCAGAACCTGCGGATTGCGGCCCGATTGGCGGATGCGCTTCCACGCAAGGCCGGGATCGGTGAGGTAGTTGGAAGGGTCTGCCAGCTTTTCCATCTCGGCATCCAGCCACAGGCCCCTGCCAGTCTTGATCAGCTTTTTCAGGATCTTGGGGAAGATGCCTGCCAGATAGGTTACGTCGCCGATGGCATATTCGATCTGCCGGTCGGTCAGCGGGCGGCGGCTCCAATCGGTGAAGCGCGCGCCCTTGTCGATGGTGACGCCCACCCATGTCTCGACCAGATTGGCATAGCCGATCTGTTCGGACTGGCTAATCGCCATCATCGCGATCTGGGTGTCGAAGATGGGGTGCGGAGTCTTGCCGGTGAGGTTGACGATGATTTCGACGTCCTGCCCCCCGGCGTGGAAGACCTTCAGCACATCCTCGTTCTCGCACATCAGATCGAGCAGCGGCTTCAGATCGATCCCCGGTGCCATCGGATCGATTGCGGCGGCTTCTTCGGTATTGGCGATCTGCACCAGGCACAGTTCCGGCCAATAGGTGTTCTCGCGCATGAATTCGGTATCGACGGCGACGAAATCGGACTTGGCCAGACGGTCGCAGAGGTCACTAAGGGCCTCGGTCGTGGTAATCAGCGGGTGGATTTTCATGTCATCTTTTCGCGGTTAGCGGGCGGAGTGCCGCCCTCGGGTTCGAACCCAGTTTGCGCCCGTGCCGCTTATTGCGGCATCGGGCCTGCCCTGTTGCGCACATGGCGGCGGGACGAACCCCTGCCAGCCGTGCGGTGCGCGCCCTAGCGTCATAGCGATGATGGGGACAAGAGTTTAGATGAAACGCGATATCGTCCACACCTTGGCTCTCTTGCCCGATGCGCGCACACCCCCACTGGATTTGTCGGGACGCCTCGCCTAGAGGCGCGCCTTCGGTTTCCTCGCAAGTTTCGGACACTCCGCCCATGCACCCCTATCGCACGCATACCTGCGCCCAGCTTTCTTCCGCCAATGTCGGCGAGACCGTCCGCCTGTCGGGCTGGGTCCATCGCAAGCGCGATTTCGGCGGTTTGCTGTTCGTCGATCTGCGCGATCATTACGGCATCACCCAGATTGTCGCGGATGCGGATTCGCCCGCGCTGGCGGTGCTTGACCGGCTACGGGTGGAATCGGTCATCACCATCGAAGGCGAGGTGAAGGTCCGCTCGCCTGAGACAGTGAACCCGCGCATCGCCACCGGCGAGGTCGAGGTGTTTGCGCGCGCCATAACCGTGCTCAGCACCGCTGAAGAGCTGCCCTTGCCGGTCGCCGACGAGCAGCCTTACCCCGAGGATATCCGCCTCAAGTACCGCTTCCTCGATCTGCGCCGCGAAACGCTGCACAAGAACATCATGACCCGCGTGGCGGTGATTGCCGACATGCGTGCACGCATGGGCGCGGTGGGCTTCAACGAATTCTCGACCCCTATCCTGACCGCCTCAAGCCCCGAAGGCGCACGCGACTTTCTGGTGCCGAGCCGCATCCATGCGGGCAAGTTCTACGCGCTCCCGCAGGCGCCGCAGCAGTACAAGCAGCTTCTGATGGTGGCGGGCTTCGACCGCTATTTCCAGATTGCGCCGTGCTTCCGCGATGAAGACCCGCGCGCAGACCGTCTGCCGGGCGAGTTCTACCAGCTCGATCTGGAAATGAGTTTTGTGACTCAGGAAGAGGTGTGGGAGACGATGGAGCCTGTCATTCAGGGCACCTTTGCCGCCTTCGCGGGTGACAAGGCCGTGACCCCGGCGGGCGAGTTCCCGCGCATTCCCTATGACGAGGCGATCCTCAAGTACGGCAGCGACAAGCCCGATCTGCGCAACCCGCTGATCATCTCGGACGTGTCGGCGCACTTCACGCAAAGCGGCTTTGGCCTGTTCGAGAAGATCGTCGGCGGCGGCGGTGTGGTGCGCGTTATCCCCGCGCCCGCGACCCACGAAAAGAGCCGCAAGTTCTTCGACGACATGAACGATTGGGCGCGCAAGGAAGGTTACGCGGGCCTCGGCTATGTCACCCGCAAGGGCGGCGAGTTTGGCGGGCCGATCGCCAAGAACCACGGGCCTGAGCGCATGGCCGAACTTTATGCCGAGCTGGGCCTTGGCGAAAATGACGGCCTGTTCTTTGCCGCTGGCAAGGAAGCCGACGCTGCCAAGCTGGCCGGTGCCGCGCGCATCCGCTGCGCTGAGGAATTGGGCCTGATCGACGAAAGCCGCTTCGCGCTGTGCTGGATCGTCGATTTCCCGTTCTACGAATGGAACGAGGACGAGAAGAAGGTCGATTTCAGCCACAACCCGTTCTCCATGCCGCAGGGCGGGATCGAGGCGCTGGAAGGGCAAGACCCGCTCACCATCAAGGCGTTCCAGTACGATCTCGTCTGCAATGGCTTCGAGATCGCGAGTGGCTCGATCCGCAACCACAAGCCGGAAACGATGGTCAAGGCGTTCGAGATTACCGGCCTGACGCAGGCCGATGTGGAAGAGCGTTTCGGCGGCATGTACCGCGCGTTCCAGTATGGCGCGCCGCCGCATGGCGGGATGGCCGCGGGCGTGGACCGCATCATCATGCTGCTTTGCGGCGCCAAGAATCTGCGCGAAATATCGCTGTTCCCGATGAACCAGCGCGCCGAGGATCTGCTGATGGGCGCGCCTTCGCCGGCCGAGCCGCGTGCTTTGCGTGAACTGCACATGCGGGTGGTCGAACCGCAGGCCAAGCCGGCTGGCGGGGTCTAAGCGCCCTCCAGCCCGGCGATGAAGGCAGCAACGTTACGGCCAAGTGCCGCGACGTTGTAGCCGCCCTCCATCACCGTGACGGTCGGCAGGCCAAGGGCGGCGATGGCCGCGCCGATGGCTTGCATATCGTCTGTCGTCAGGGCGAATTGCGTGATCGGATCGTCGGCAAAGGTGTCCGCGCCGTAACTGACGATCAGCGTCTTCGCGCCGAATTTGGCAATGGCTTCGAGCGCGTGGCCCAAAGTGCCCTCATATTCGGCCCAATCTGTTCCACGCGGAAGCGGCTGGTTGAAGTTTGCGCCTTCCCCCGCGCCCGTGCCGCGCTCGTCCGCGTGACCCCAGAAATAGGGGAAATCGGTGCGCGGATCGGCGTGGATCGAGGCGAAGAACACCTCTCCGTCCTCGTAGAAAATGTCCTGCGTGCCGTTGCCGTGGTGGTAATCGACATCGAGCACCGCGACCGGCCCCATGCCCCGCGCCGCAGCCGCCCGCGCGGCGATGGCGGCGTTGTTGAGGTAGCAATAGCCGCCGAAATAGTCGGCCCCGCAATGGTGGCCGGGCGGACGGCACAAGGCGAAGGCCTGCCGCGCCTCACCCGCCGTGATAGCGTCCAGCGCTGCCAGCGCCGATTGCGCCCCGCCATAGGCCGCCTCCCACGTGCCCGCCGCAATCGGCGTCACCGTGTCAAAGCCATATTGGCCGAGCTTCCCGTCGATCCGGGCAAGATCCAGCGGCCGCCGACCGCGCACCGGAAAGGCATAGCCGATGGCATCGCCCTCACGCCCCGCCGCCAGCCATTCACCATGCGCAGATTTCAGGAAGGCGACGTAAGCGGGATCATGCACGGCAAGGATCGGCTCCAGCCCGTGATCGCCCGGCGCGCGCACATCGCCCATTTGCGCCAGCATATTCGCAAGCCGCGCCGGGGTTTCGGCGTGATCCTCCGCGCGGCCGTTGACGAGTTCCTGAAGCGGGGCGTGGGCCGTTTGAGCGGGGGAGCAGAAGGTCAGCATGATGGACCGCGCTCTCGCACAGCGGCGTTGCGGCTGGCAAGGGTCTGGGAAAGCGCCTTGTCCGGCTGCGCAATTCCTGCGAAATTCCTTGGCGGACAGGGATTGAAGCGGGGCAGGGCAATGCGGCTGAAACTGATCATCGCAGCGGGCGCGGCGTTGCTTGCTGCGGGGGCGCAGGCCGAGACGCTGCCCGTGGCGGGCGTCTATGCCGCCGGCACCGATGCGCCGTCTCGCGCGCGCTCGATCGCGATTGCCGATTTTTCCGGGCGCGGGGGCGAACGGGTGGCCTTTGCCATCGACACTGCCCTGCGCGCCGCGATCATCGAGGGGCAGCCGTGGTTTGACCTCACCTTCACCGCACCTGCCTTTGGCGAAAGCTACACCTATGACGGCAGCCCGCAGCGGCCCGCCGCCCAAAGCGGCCCCGATGCCGTGATGCGCGGCATTGCCGAAGTGGAATGGCGCGATGTCGATTCCGGTGAAAAGCAGGTCGAGGAATGCGCCGCCAAGGATGACCGCGGCAAGTGCACCGAAAAGACAACCGTCACCTATGCCTGCCGCGCCCGCGAAGTGACCTTGCGCCCCGAACTGCGCCTTGCCGCGCGTGAGGGCGATCTGCTGTATGCCAAGGGCGATACGCTCACCGCCAGCCGCCGGTTCTGCAAGGACGAGAAGGGCACGCCGTCGGTCGATTCGATGATCGCGGACCTGGCGCAAGATTTTGCCCTTGCTGTGCGCCGCGATCTTGCGCCCGAATATCGCGCCGAAGATATCCGCATTCTTGAAAGTCGCGATGGCATCGCCAAGGCTGATCACGCCGCGTTCAAGGCGGCGATCCGCCAGACCAAGACCGATATTCCGGGCGCCTGCCGCGCCTTCGAGGCTTTGCAAGCCGCGCATCCGGCTTCCGTTTCGCTGTTGTTCAACATTGGCTTGTGCCGCGAAGGGGCTGGGGATCTGGAGGCGGCGGCGCGGATTTATCGCAGCGTGTTCGATCTCAAGCGGAACAAACCCGAGGCGGTGGATGGCCTTGCCCGCATCGCCTCGCGTCTGCGGGCCGAGCAGCAGCGCGACCTTCACGAAGGTAAGGGAGCGGGCTGAATCTCATCCCCACTTGCGCATCGCATCGCCCTTCTTTAGGGCGGGCACGAGATATACCTAACCCCAGTTTCAAGAGGGAATACCATGAGCGATACTGCCGACCGGGTGGCCAAGATTGTCGTCGAGCACCTCGGCGTGGAAGCCGACAAGGTCACTCAGGATGCAAGCTTCATCGACGATCTGGGCGCTGACAGCCTCGACATCGTTGAACTGGTGATGGCCTTCGAAGAGGAATTCGGCGTCGAAATCCCCGACGATGCGGCCGAGAAGATCACCACCGTTGGTGACGCGACCAAGTACATCGAAGAGCACAAGGGCTAACAGCCCGGCAACCCGCTCGCCCTGAGCTTGGCTAAGGGCCGCCGTTGTGCTGCCCCGTGTGCCGCAAAAGGCGAAACGGGGCTTCGACAGGCTCAGCCCCGCAGGGTTGAGCCTGTCTTGCGTTTTGGAGCCCCTCATCAGAGGCCCAGCCCCTAATTCGGAGAAACGTGAATGCGCCGTGTGGTTGTTACCGGCCTTGGTCTTGTCACCCCGCTTGGGGCGGATGTGGAGACCACGTGGGCAAACCTGATCGCTGGCGAGAGCGGGGCGGGGCAGATCACCCGTTTCGACGCTTCGAACCAGAAGTGCACCATCGCCTGCGAGGTGAAGGGCAAGGATCATCCCTGGGGCTTCGATCCCGACAAGCGCGTTGACCACAAGGTGCAGCGGCAGGTCGATCCCTTCATTATCTATGGCATTGATGCGGCCGGGCAGGCGCTCGAAGACGCCGGCCTCACCGACATGACCCAGGCCGAGAAGGAGCGCACCGGCTGCTCCATCGGATCGGGCATTGGCGGCCTGCCGGGTATCGAGATCGAGAGCGTCAACCTCCACGAACGCGGCCCTTCGCGCGTCAGCCCGCACTTCGTCCACGGGCGTCTGATCAACCTGATCACCGGTCAGGTGCAGATCAAGTACGGCTTCATGGGCCCGAACCACGCGGTGGTGACGGCTTGCTCCACCGGCGCGCATTCGATTGGCGATGCGGCACGCATGATCATGGCGGACGATGCCGACATCATGCTGGCAGGCGGTGCGGAAAGCACCATCAACCCGCTCGGCATCGCCGGTTTTGCCCAGGCGCGCGCGCTCAACATGAGCATGAATGACCGCCCGACCGAAGCGAGCCGTCCCTATGACCGCAATCGCGATGGCTTCGTGATGGGCGAGGGCGCGGGCGTGATCGTGCTGGAGGAATACGAGCGCGCCAAGGCGCGCGGCGCGAAGATCTATGCCGAAGTCACCGGCTATGGCCTGTCGGGCGATGCCTATCACGTCACCGCTCCGCACCCCGAAGGTCGCGGCGCGGAACTGGCGATGCGGATGGCGCTGAAGAAGGCGGGTCTCGGGCCGGGCGATATTGATTACATCAACGCCCACGGCACCTCGACCATGGCCGACACCATCGAACTGGCAGCAATCAAGCGCGTGCTGGGTGACACCCTGGGCGGGGCCTCCATGTCCTCGACCAAGAGCGCGATCGGCCACCTTCTGGGCGGCGCAGGCGCGGTGGAGGCGATCTTCTGCATCCTTGCGATGCGTGACGGGATCGTGCCGCCGACGCTCAACCTGCAAGACCCGGACGACGGCACCGAGGGCATCGACCTTGTGCCGCTGGTGGCGAAGAAGCGCGAAGTGCGCGCCGTGCTGAACAATTCGTTCGGCTTTGGCGGCACCAACGCCTCGATCATCATGCAGAAGGTGGACTGATACCGTGAAGGCCCTGCGCAATCTGGTGCTGATTGTGCTCGGCCTTGGCGCGGCCGGGTTGGTGCTGGCGTGGACGTTCCTCGGATCGGCGACGATCGGGAAGGACACGCCTTTCACCATTCCCGCGGGCGCGTCCGTCGCCAGCATTGCGGCCAAGCTTGAGGCCGAGGGGCTGATCTCCTCGGCCAGCGGCTTCACCCTGCAAGCGCGCGTCTTCGGCTCTGATGCGCCGATTCAGGCGGGCGAGTTCTTGCTCAAGCCCGGCATGAGCCAGAGCGACATCCTTGATGCCTTTCAAAGCGGCAAGGTGGTACGCCGCTTTGTCACCATCCCCGAAGGCATGCCCTCGATCCTCGTGTGGGAACGGCTGATGGCCGAACCCCTGCTGAAGGGCGAAGTGGATGTGCCGCCCGAAGGATCGATCCTGCCCGATACCTACAGCTTCGAACGCGGCCAATCCCGCAAGGCGCTGGTCGAACAGATGCAGGCCGCGATGGACCGCGCGCTGGCCGAGGAATGGGCGGGCCGCCGCCCCGGCATCCCGGTCAGCACCATGCGCGAGGCGCTGACGCTCGCCTCGATCGTCGAGAAAGAAACCGGCAAGCCCGAGGAACGCAGCATGGTCGCCGGGCTCTATTCCAATCGCGTGCGCACCGGCATGAAGCTGCAGGCGGACCCCACGATCATCTACCCGATCACCAAGGGCAAGCCGCTGGGCCGCCGGATCAAGCAATCGGAAATCGCGGCGGTCAACGGCTACAACACCTATACCCGCACCGGCCTTCCCGAAGGCCCGATCACCAACCCGGGCCGCGCCAGCATCGCTGCGGTGATGAACCCGGAAAACACAGGCGCGCTGTTCATGGTCGCCGACGGGACAGGCGGGCACTGGTTCGCGAGCACGCTTGCCGAACACAATGCCAATGTGGCCAAGTGGTATGCAATCCGCCGCGAACGGGGCGAGATGTAGTCAGGGGAGGGCGGAGCGTTACGCCGCCGCCTCGTCATAGCGGGCTTGATCCGGGAGCGCTCGCCTCCCAAACACTGACCGCAATGGCCAATCCCTTCATCCTCACCGCTGTCCTGCCCATTGACCTTCAGGCCTTTGCCGAGGGCCTTCGCCGCACGCATTACCCGGTCGAGAGGAACCACCTCCACGCCCACGTCACGCTGTTCCATGCCTTTGCGCCTTCGCTGCTGGAGGAACTGCGCGATTTTCTCCCCAGGGTCGCCGCCGAATTCGCGCCGCCCGAAGGCGCGGTGAGGGGGGTGATGGACCTTGGTACAGGCACAGCCATCGCGCTCGATGCGCCGCAGCTGCTCGCCTTGCGCGAAAGGATTGCCGAACACTTTCACGGCAGCCTGACCGCGCAGGACCTGCACGAGCCGCGCCCGCACATCACCATCCAGAACAAGGTGACCAAACAGGAGGCGCGCGCGCTTCAGGCCGCCTTGCCGGGCGTGCTTGCGCCATGGATCGCCAAGGGCCGCTTCACCTTCCCCGCGCTCGCGTTGCACCGCTATCTGGGCGGGCCGTGGGAGGAGATCAAGTCTTGCGCGTTCCGCGGGCGCGAGAGGGCTTGACCCGCCGGACGGTGCGACGTAAGTGCCCGCCTCGCCCGGGCCGACACCCGGCGCGAATCCGCGCGAAGCAATCGCCGGATGCCCATGGGGCGGAGTAGCTCAGCCGGTTAGAGCAGCGGAATCATAATCCGCGTGTCGGGGGTTCGAGTCCCTCCTCCGCTACCATAGGCCCTTAGGGAAGCTTCCGCAGCTCTCCGCATTCTTCCAAAAATCTATAGGAAAGCAAAGGGCTGCGGGTGATTTGCGTCCGCAGCCTTCCACGTGGAACCAGTTTTTGTGTCGGGGTGCTTTAGGGTGTCGCTGAACGTCTCAATTGACGCGTGTTCCCCCCATGGACTGCAGCGCATCTTTCGGGGTTACGACAATCTCACCTTCCGCAGGATTAGGGTATTCAGCACTCTTTCGTAGCAACAGCTGCGCGCGCTTTCCTCACTCAACGCGGCGCGTCTGCTGATCATATGAAAGCTAACCGGACCGCTAATCGCCCGCATTGACCGGAGCTGGGACAAACCTGCCAGTCGGCCCAGCATGTCGGGATGGCCGATCCCGCCGAAGCTAACGATTTTTGCGGAAGGGGGGCGGCGCGGTCAACTTGCCCTTCAACGCGCCTGAAGTCCGCTCCAAATCGCACCCTCGGCCTGCGTCTCAAGATCGACCGCGCCGCGGACGCCTAACTTTTTGCGCGCTTCATCGAGGGGTGTGTTCCAGACGTCTTCCATCTTTGCCATCCAGAACGCGTCGGAGTTGCGACCGATTGCAATGCCCTGTTCGATACATCTCAGGGCCGCGCTCCAGGTTTCGGGATAGTGAAGCACCGTGCGGACCAGATATCGGGTGGTGCCCAATATGCCCATCACGTTCATTTCACCGGCCAATTCCTTGTTCTGGATATGCGTATCGATGCTTGCGAGGCGGAACCAATAGGGCAGCAGTTCGCCAATGTAATTGAAGCCACCGCCAGTCAGGATGTGCTCGTAATCATGAGTCTGGCCGGCGCGCAAAGAATAGTACTGCCATTGGCTCTGAGGCTGGAAGTTGGGTACGATCTGGACGCCATAATTCCCCTTCGATGCGGCTTCGTAATAGAGTCCACCGACCGTGCCGGGCGCGCAGTCCTTCAAATCTTCTATGGTGTAATCGGAGCAGAACCATTCGTTGAACCACGCGTCGAGGGTTGGGTTGGTCCTGCGCTCTTCGGTAAAAAGCTCCTCGATCCGGCCGAAGTCCCGTAAGTCCTGGAGAATTTGAATCAGCTCATACATCTCGGCCGCTGGAGGGACATCTGCACCGTTCTTCTTGAGCGCAATTCTCGCCACCCACTCGCGCAATCTCGCGTCGTTGAGGTATTTCGAAGACGAAATCAGAATGGTTGAATCGGTCCCGAGCAGCGCGACGCCGCGAGCAAGATATGGCGTTTCGTCGGTCTTCGTCATCATATTGGCGTCTTTCATCTGCGCAATTGCCTGAACTCGGGGTTCAATTTACTCGGCAAAACTGTCGCGAAGCGCAGCTGATGCGGCCGAGACGGCTTCGTCTGCCAAGGGCACCATGCCGATCAAGCTGGCAAAGCCGTGTATTGCGCCGGGGTAGGATAGAAGAGTTGCGGACACCCCAGCCGCCCGCAGCTTTTCAGCATAGGAGGCTCCCTCGTCGTGCAGCGGGTCATTTCCAGCCACCACGATCGTTGCCTTGGGCGTGTCTGGCGAGACAGGACCAGCCGCGGGGGATGCGTGAGGGTTGTCGGCCAATTCGTGCCTGTTTCCGCTGGCGGCATATTGATCCCAATACCAACGCATCTGCGCAGAGGTGAGAAAGCCAGGGTGCTCTGCCTCGAATGACCTGGCAGCGCAGTTTGCATCGAGGGCAGGGTAGAACAGCAGCTGATGACGCAGTGCCGGATCGCCTGCCAGACTTCGGGCAGCAGCGGCGGCCAGGTTGCCGCCTGCGCTGTCGCCAGCCAGCGCGATCCGGCCTGCATCAATACCCAGTGTCGCCGCATTTGTTTTCGCCCACTCAACCGCAGCGATCGCATCCTTATATGCGGCAGGGAACGGGTGCTCAGGTGCGAGCCGGTAATCGACCGACAGGACCGCGCATTGCGCTTCATTGGCTAAAGTCGCTGCCAGCCGGTCATGCGTTTCCAAAGTTCCGTGCACCCATCCACCGCCGTGAAAGAACACTGTCAGCGGTAAGTGTGAACCCGGCCCAGGGTGATAGAGCCGCGCTGGAATGGACGCGCCATCGCTATCAATCGCAACCATCTGGCGCTCGGCAATCTCGACCGGCGGTGCAGGGATGGGCGCATCCAGCATGGTGCGCAGTGCGTTGGCATCCAATGGATCAGGCAAGGCAAAACCGGCTTGTTCCATTGCGTCCAGCATGGCTTTCAGATGCGGATCGATCATTGCCTGACGAACCCTTCGTACCCGTTCCTGACCGCGTTGGAGCTGAGTTCGCAGTAGCGCGGAAAGCCGCCGACGTAGATCATGAAGCCGCCCTTCTTCCCGTCGATGTTCTTCCCGTTGTACCAGGAATCGGCGAGGTCATAGACTGTGTGCGAGGCTGCGCCGTCGACTTCGGCAGCCCAGAACTGTTCGGCCTCGCAGGTCGTGTCGATCCGGGAAAAGCCATCGCTTTCCAGATCCTTTATCATCCCTGCGATGAAATCGACCTGCCATTCGCCCGCCGTGATCATCTGCGCCAGAGCGGCAGGGGTCAGGGGCCCGTGAACCATGAAGAAGTTGGGGAAGCCTGCGACCATATATCCCAAATAGCTGGTTGGTCCCGCGCGCCACTTGTCGGAGAGTTTCATCCCGCCGACGCCAGTGATCTCGATACGGGTGAGCGCACCCGTAACGGCATCAAAACCTGTTGCGGTAACAATGACATCCAGATCGTAGCTCGCATCGGCTGTCTGCAATCCACGCGCGGTAAAGGCTTTGATAGGCGCGTCTTTTACGTCCACCAGTGATACGTTGTCGCGGTTGAACATCTCGTAATAGCCATTGTCGATACAGAGCCGCTTTGCGCCGATCGGGTAATCCCTGGGGCACAGCTTCTCCGCCGTTGCCGGGTCTTTGACGATTTCGCGGATTTTGCTGCGCGCGAACTCACAAACCACTTCATTCGCGGTCCGGTCCGTCATCACGTCGGTGAAGGCGACCATCAATTGAAACGCGCTCTTCGAGTTCCAGCCTGCTTCGAGGATTTCACGCTGTTCTTGCGGCGAGTATTCGTGGGCTGATTTGGTTGGATAGTCGATGATCGACACACCGTAAGTGTCGAGCATCTGCGCACGGCGATCGGCGTAATTGTCCTTCCAGTCGCGCTCGTGGTCTGGATCCATCGGACGATTGCCAGAGGGCATGGAGTAAGCGGGCGTGCGCTGAAACACCGTGAGGTGCTTGCATTGTTCGGCCAGAATTGGCGCAGCCTGGATGGCGGTTGATCCCGTGCCGATGATTCCCACGCGCTTGTCAGTGAGGTCCAGTGGACCCTCCGGCCAGCGCGATGTGTGGTAGATTTCGCCCTGAAATTTCTCCCGCCCCGGCCAATCCGGTTCGTTGGGGGCCGATAGTGCACCGGTTGCTGCAACCACATGCTTGCAGACGATTTGACGGCCATCAGCGGTTTGGACGTGCCAGCGGTCCGTACTTTCATCGAACTTGAGTGATGCCACCGTGGTCGACAGGCGAATGTCTTTTCTTAGGTCGAAGCGGTCGGCAACGTGGTTGGCGTAGCGCTCCAGATCGGGTTGCGCGGAGAACACTTCGGGCCATTGCCATTCCTGCTGAAGGCCTTCGTCAAAACCATAGGAATATTCGACACTCTTGATGTCGACCCGCGCGCCGGGATAGCGATTCCAATACCATGTGCCGCCAACCCCATCGCCGGCTTCCAGACACACGACCTTGTGCGTTTGGCGGAGCTTGTGAACGGCATATAGCCCCGAAAACCCTGCGCCGATGATGACGACATCGAACTGTTCTGGTGCACTGGTCATCCTATGGCTCTCCTGTTGCGATGAGGCCGGAGCCGGTTGGTGATCTGCGTTCCAAGATCATTTCGGTACGGTTACGCAGCGGCGCGTCGAGCATCTCCGGATGCGGGAAAATCCAGTAATCGCCGCGCTCGGCGGCGCAGAACACGATCTCGGCGAGCTGTTCCGGGCTCATCCCGTTTTCGTCGTTCATCCCGCGCAGCATATCCATGAAGTCTGCCGTTTGCGCCGGGGCTTGCTCATCCATGATCGCGCTTCTGACGGGGCCGGGGGCAAGGAGTGACACCTGAACCTTGCTGTCAATCGCGGCCAGCTCTGCTGCCAGCGCCTCTGAAATTGCCACAATCGCAAACTTGGTGGCCGAGTAGGGAGACATGAAGGGAGAAGTGAGAAATCCGCCAAGCGAGGACGTGTTGATGATCCGCGCGGGGCGATCCGCCGCAATCAGGCGCGGAACGAATGCGCGGATTATGTTCACCACGCCGCCGATGTTGACATCGACCGAGCGTTGCCACGTGGCTGCATCGATTTCCCATGTCAGCCCGCTGGAAAGCACGCCGGCATTGTTGAACAGCAGATCGACATTGCCGAACCTGTCGTAGGCGGCCTTTGCCAGCGCATGAACAGCAGCCTCGTTACGCACATCGGTTGGAAGGGCGAGCGTTTCGACATTCAGTGTTCCGGCGAGTGCATTGAGAGACGTCTCATCCCAATCTGCCAGAACCAGATTCATGCCGAGCGAAGCTGCATGACGGGCAAGGCCGGCTCCAATACCGCTTGCCGCGCCAGTGATAACGCAGGTGCTCATTGGCCTGCTTCCGCATTGTTACCCAGAACGCTTGCGTCCAGCCGGATTTCCTTCCGCGCCATCGCTTCCCACAGGAAGGGGAAGCCCAGATCATCAGACATTTGCGCGACCTTGAGCGTTTCGGGATCGGTGATCGGTTGTCCGGTGCCCAGCGTCTCGACATGCCAGGCAAGGCGACAGCGATGCTCCAGCGTGATGGCCCGCAGATGTGCTTGCCGCACATCTTTTCCGACGACGAAAACGCCGTGGTTCTTCAGGAGCGCCCATTTTTCGTTGCCGAGCGCTGCAGCCGCGGCTTCCGCTTCGGATGCGCCATCGACCGTGCCAGCATATTCATCGTAGAAAACCGGATCACCTGCGACTTGCCCGGATGTCTGGTCATAGACCGGAGGCACTTTTCCAGATGCTGACCAGACCAGCCCCCAACGTGGATGATTGTGCAGCACCACCTTCAGATCGTGGCGCTGGCGGTGGACCGCCAGGTGCAGTCCGATGGCAGGTGTTACGTTCCAGTCTCCTTCCACCACCGCGCCAGACTTATCGACGCGGATGATGTCAGAGGCGGTCACCTCATCCCATGTGAGCTCCCATGGATTGACCAGAAACGTCCCGTCGGGCTGCGCCATTGTGATGTGGCCTGCAACATGATCGTCATACCCTTCGCGGTGCAGCGCACGGCAAAGGAGCGCGAGTTCCTGATGCGGTGTCAGTTCAGGCAACAAGGGATAACGCCCGGGGTTGGGTGCCAGCTTCGCAAGCATCGGATTGGAGCGAACTGGAGCATCCATCATGCGTTTCCTTATTTGTCTTGGTTGTTGATTTCAGACCAGATCTGGTCCGATACCTTGACCGGAAAGCGCAGTAACATCTGCCCCATTCCTTTTGCGGCCGGGTCCAGCTGTGTGCTGCCGTTGATCCCGCCCTGCAACGCGTCATGCACTACAAAATTCAGCGCATTGAGACCCGGTACATCGTAGGCATCGACACACGGAGGCTGCCCATTTTTGCCGAGATGCTGATACCATTCGCCAACGGCTGAAGGCGTAAGTGCCGCTTTCAGATAGGGCACAAATTCGGGCTTACGTGCAATCACTGCAACGTTGAACAAATGCCCTTTGTCGCCGCTGCGCACCCAAGCCAGATCGACAAGATTCACCGCTTGGCTGGCATCGGCCCGAACGGGGGGCTCACCCGGTTTATATGCTGCTCTGATTTCAGATGCAGGCTCGCCAGAATGAGCGGGCACATCATGCGTGACCCCATTGATGGTGACGGTGGCAGTTAACTGCTGCTTGTCGACCAGAAACAGGAAAATGCCTGTCAGCGGCCAGACATTTGTCGCCAAATTGATGGAGGTCCCCACAGACATGCCGGAAATCCCCGCCCATTGCTCACGTGCAAAGATGCCGGCGCCTTCTTGCATAGGGTGATCGATCACCAGTTTGGAAATCACCTCACGCCCGCCGCCAGGATCAGCATGTGCGCCAAAGCTCGCTTCGCATCCGATCAGGACATTATCGGTTCTGGAGAAATCGGGTAGGTTCCTAGACCGCAGCAAGGTTCGGGAGCGCTCGAACAGAGCCTCAGCCTGTCGCGCCGCCTTCTCGCTCGCGTCTTCCCCGATGATCGGCTGGTAAGCGATGGCCCGCCATCCGCAATCGTAAGTGATGCAAGCCTTGTAGGTATCTGTGGCCGGCAACCCTTTCGCGCCGGTTACACGGACCCGGTCCGGGCCAATCTGATCTAGCGCGATACCGCTGAAATCGCAGCGGACATCTGCGACGATGTAGTTGGCAGGGTCACTGACCTCGTACAGGATCTGTTCTGCGACCGTACCGACGGATACAAGCCCGCCGGTGCCCTTGGGCTTCGTGATGATGATACTGCCATCGGCGTGACATTCGCCGATCGGATAGCCCATATTGGCCCAGTCGGGCACGTCCCGCCAATCCGTGAAGGTTCCACCAGTGACTTGCGCACCACATTCCAGCAAGTGTCCGGCGAGCGTTCCGGCGGCCAGCATGTCCCAATCGTCAACCTGCCAGCCAAATTCATGGATCAACGGCCCGAGCACCACCGCGCTGTCAACAACACGTCCGGTGATGACGATGTCGGCACCTTGAGCCAAGGCGGCGGCAATCGGGAAAGCGCCCAGATAGGCGTTTGCGCTCAGGATATTTTCCGGAAACCCGGCCCCTGTGAACATGTCGAGGTGCCCGGCAGCGCGCAGTTCGCCCTCGTGTCCCCTAAGGTCATCTCCAGCAACATAGGCAACGGTGAGGTCCAGACCCGCTTCGCGGATCATCCGCTCAAGTGCTTCTGCCAAGCCGGCCGGATTCACGCCGCCGGCGTTGGCGACGACCTTGATGCCTTGTGACGCAATCTCGTTCAGGTGTGGACCAACGTGCACGGTGAGAAAATCCGTGCCGTAGCCAGCTGCCGGATCCGCAGCCTGCATCCGGCCAAAGATGCCCATCGAGCCTTCTGCCAGATAATCGAATATCAGGTAATCAAGCGCCCCGCCGGCCAACAATTGCGGCACGGACAAAGCGGTGTCGGAAAACGAGGCGGTTGCGCCGCCAATGCGCACAACTTTGTCGCCATTTTCCGACACACCCATCCGATTTCCTCTCATCCCTCACGCAAGAGATAGCAGGCGCAATTGAATCAGACTGTCACGAGAGTTACAGTCTTGGCATGAAGCAAGATGAGCGAAATCTGGCCCTGGCAGTCCTGCGCTCATCCGACTGGCTGAGAGACTATCCTCCCGCTCTGCAACAACAGCTCGTGGCCGAGGGGCGGATGGTGCGCCTGGGCGCAGGAGAGTGGGCTCAAGCCGAGGGGGATGACCGGAGCGGCCTGTTTATCGTGATCGATGGCTCACTTCATTCCTATTGTGCCGCAATAGGGGGGAGAGCTGTGATGATCGGTATTGTCGGTCCCGGCGCAGTGCTTGGTCACACGACACGCTACAGCGGCGGCCCCCGGCTGGTGACAGCCGTTTGTGTAGAGCCCAGCCTGCTTCTCGAAATCTCCGAGGCATCGCTGGATCGGATAGCGGCGGGGTCACCCGAGATATGGCGCGCCATTGCCGGGTTTGCCTATGCCCACACCCGCCGAGCACTGCAGCTGGCGGCCGAAGTCATTGCCTTGAAGCCGCGCCAGCGCGTTGCAGCACGGCTATTGGCAGCCGTCGAGGGTGGGGAAGCGCTTGAACGGCCAGTCTTCAAAATCAGTCAGGAGCTCCTGGGGGAGATGATGGGCCTGACGCGCAAGACGATCAACGGTTACCTGTCGGCGTTCGAGCGAGATGGTCTTGTTCGTGTGAGTTATGGGCAAATAGAATTGCGCGATATTGAGGGCCTCAAGCTTATCGCGAACAGCTGAAAGGGCCACATCGCCGCGCGGTGCTTGCGCTCACAGACGAAAAACCGCTCACAATTTAAAGGTCACGGCCTTGTTCCCGGTAGGCATACGAAGGTCACAACTGTGCACGAGGCCTCAAGATCTGGTTCCGGCTGCCCGGATCAGGACCTCGGCAAGTCGATCTTGGATATCTTGCCGGCGGCATTGCGTGGCAGGTCGTCGACTAGGGCGATCTGGCGCGGCACCTTGTAGTTCGCCATGTTGGCTTGCGCCCATTCCCGCAGCTTTTCCGGGGTCATTTCAGCCCCCGGACGCAGGACGATGAAGGCCTTGCCGACTTCGCCCATGCGCTCGTCCGGCACGCCGATCACCGCCACCATGCCGATCGCCGGGTGAGCGGCGAGCAGCTTTTCGACCTCGGCCGGATAAACGTTGAACCCGCCCGAGATGAACATGTCCTTCTTGCGGTCGGTGATGCGGACATAGCCGTTGTCGTCCATCGTACCGACATCGCCGGTGTGGAGCCAGCCGTCTGCGTCGATGGCTTCGGTCGTGGCGGCGGGATCGTCAAGATAGCCCTGCATCACGCCGATGCCGCGCACGAAAATCTCGCCGGTTTCGCCGCGCGGCATTTCGCGCCCGTCATCGCCTGCGATGATCACCTCATTGCCGGGTATGGCTGCGCCGCAGGTGCCCGCAATCAGTTCAACCGGGTCGCCGGGGCGGCAGGAAGTGATGTTAACGCATTCGGTCATGCCATAGGCGGTGATGATGTCGCGCATGCCAAGCTCGCTGCGGATGCGCTCGACTAGCACCGGCGGGACCGTCGCCGCGCCAGTGGTGCCGCCGCGCAGTGACGAGACGTCGAAGGGCTGACGCTCGCGCTCGGCCAGTAGCATCTGAAAGATTGTCGGCGGGCCGGGCAGGAAAGCGATGCGTTCCTGCGCAATCAGCCGCGCAGCCTCGGAGACATCGAATTGCGGCATCGGCACCATGACGGAGCCGGAAATCAGACAGGCGACCCAGCCGACCTTCATGCCGAAGCTGTGAAAGAAGGGATTGGCGATCAGGTAGCGTTCGCCTTGGGAAAGCCCGGTGTTGCCGATCCACACGCCGACCTGCGGGATGATACGTCCGTGGGTCATCACCACGCCCTTGGGCTGGCCTGTGGTGCCGCTGGTGAACATGATGTCGGACACGTCATCGGCGGTAAGGCTGGCGAGGCGGGGGGCGATGCGCTGGTCAGCGGCGCCCGTGCCACTGGCGAGAAAGGCATCCCAGTCCCGGTCGATCAGGATGGTTTCTGCCAAATCGAGCAAGGCTTCGTCCGCCAAGAGCGCAGGGTAGTCGATCCCGAGGAAATCCGTCACCGTGAACAACATCCGCGCATGGGTGCGGCGCAGAATGTCTCCTGCCTCCCGACCCTTCAATCGCGTGTTGAGCGGTACGATCGCCGCGCCGCAGGTCTGCGCGGCAACCGCGGCGATGACCCATTCGCGCCGGTTGGGCGCCCAGATGGCGATCCGGTCGCCCGGGCCGACACCGCGTTCGAGCATGGCCGAGGCGGCGCGGCGGCATTCGTCCCACAGATCTGCAAAGGTGAAGCGCGCATCACCCTCGATCAGCGCGAGGCAATCGGGCCAGCGGCGTGCGGCGGCTTCGGCGGCGTGGGGGATGGTGGCGGGCAGGGCGGTCATGCCGCGCCCATGTTGGCGGGGCCGAAATAGGCCTTCATGCCACTGACTTTGCCCTGCGCGTCAAAGGTGAAGACGTCGATCACATCGATCCGGGTCGCCCGTCCATCCCATGTCAGATCGACGTGGAAAGCGAAGGCGGCGTGGCCATCGGCGCAGCGTACCGGCCCGTGGAGCGTCAGGCGCGCGGCCGCCGCAATCCCGACCGCGAAAAATTCGCGCAACGCCGCTTGCCCGACGCGCGGCGGGGTGCCTACCGGGTCTTCGACCACGGCATCTTCGGCAAATACCGCGCATACGCCGTCCAGATCAGCGCGATTATAGTTGCCGATATAGGCCTCGACTGCAGCCACCATCCGGTCAGCGTCCAGCATGATCAGGTCTCCGGAAAATAGCGGCTGATGGTGTCGACCACGCAGGCGGGCTTGTCCTGGCCGTCGATCTCGACCGTGACGCGCACCACGGATTGCAACGCGCCCTTCACGTCCTCGACCGAAATGATCTCGCCGCGCCCGCGGATGCGGGCTCCCACGCGCACCGGATTGAGAAAGCGCAGCCGGTCCGCGCCGACATTCACCGCATGGGTAAAACCGCGCACCTCGATCAGCTGGGGCAGGAAGTGGTTGACGAGGCTCATGGTGAGATAGCCATGCGCAATTGTGCCGCCGAAGGGGCCGGCCTTGGCGCGCTCGACATCGACGTGAATCCACTGGCGATCCTCGGTGACCTCTGCGAAGCCGTCGACCCGCGCCTGATCGATTGCGAGCCAGTCGGTCGGGCCGAGCTGCGTGCCTTCGGCCCCGATCAGGTCCTGCGGGCGGGCAAACACCTTGGTCATGCTCAGGCCCTCTGGCTGGAGACGGAGAGAACCTCGCCGGTCATGTAACTGGCAAGGTCGGAAGCGAGGAAGATCATTGCGTTGGCAACTTCCCAAACTTCCGCCGGGCGTCCGAAAGCCTCACGCGCCGCGAGGTCGGCGAGCAGTTCGTCGCTCGTCACCTTGGTAAGGAAAGCGTGCATTGCGATCGACGGCGCAACCGCGTTTATCCGCACGCCATGCTCGGCCGCTTCCAATGCAGAGCACCGGGTGAAGGCCATCACGCCTGCCTTGGCGGCGGCGTAATGCGCCTGCCCCTTTTGCGCCCGCCAGCCCAGCACGGAGGCATTGTTGACGATTGCGCCCGTCTGCCGCGCCTGCATGGCAGGCAGGAAAGCGCGGGTCATGCGCATCACGCTGGTCAGCGTCACGTCGATAACGCGGTGCCATTGGTCGTCCGTCATGTCCGTGACCGCCACCTCGCCGCCCAATCCGGCATTGTTGATCAGCACATCGACATGGCCGAGGGCAGCGAGCGCCGCATCGCGCAAGGCATCGACATCGGTCTGTTGCGTCACATCGCACAAGGCGGTGGCAGGGCGTGCGCAGCCGACCTCTGCGGCAATCCGGTCAGCCGCCTCGCCAAGGCGGCGTTCGTGGAAGTCCGAGATCAGCACGCGCGCGCCTTCTTCCGCTGCACGCTTCGCCACGGCAAAACCGATGCCGGTGCCCGCAGCGGCAGTAACCACCACGGTCTTGCCGAGCAGCAGATTGCGCGGCGGCGGATAGACTGGCGTAAGGCTCATGCCTCACCTCGCGGTTCGCGGGGCAAGCCCAGACCGCGCTCGGCGATCAGGTTGCGCTGAATCTGGTTGGTGCCGCCATAGATCGTATCCGCGCGCGAATAGAGGAACAGGTTGGGCAGCATCGGCCATTCATAATCGGCGCTGTCCGTCACCTCGCCTGCCTGACCCAGCACATCCATGGCCAGCTCGCCCAGACTTCGGCGCCATGTCGCCCACTGGATCTTGTAGGTCAGCGCCGCGCCGTCGACGCTGGCGTGATCGGTGTTCGACAGCATCCTGAGTGCCCCGTAGCGCATCAGGCGCAGGCCGATTTCGGCCTTGGCGATGCGCTGGCGGATCAGCGGATCCTTGGCCGCGCCGTTCTGCCTGGCCGCGGCAATGATCGCGTCGAGCTCGTTGCGGAACGCCATCTGCTGGCCCAGGGTGGAAACCCCGCGTTCAAAGCTGAGCAGCGTCATCGCCACCCGCCAGCCATCGCCGACTGCGCCGATTAAGCTGTCTTCAGGGCAGCGCGCGCCATCGAAGAAGGTTTCGTTGAATTCAGCATCGCCGTTGATCTGGCGGATCGGGCGGATCTCGATGCCCGGTTGGTCCAGCTGCATCATCAGGAAGGTGAGGCCCCTGGGGCCTTTCGAGCCTTCTTCCGAGCGGGTGACAACGAAGATCCAGTCCGAGATATGCGCGAGGCTGGTCCAGATCTTCTGGCCATCGACCACCCATTCGCCGCCATCGAGACGCGCCTTGGTGCGCACACTGGCAAGGTCGGAACCGGCGTTAGGTTCGGAAAAACCCTGACAAAAGATCGTCTTTCCGGCCGCGATATCGGGCAGGAAGCGGCGCTTTTGTTCTTCCGTGCCCAGCGCCAGAAGCGTCGGGCCGGCGAGTTCGATGCCAATGTGGTTGACCCGCCCCGGCACGCCGGCACGTGCATATTCCTCGGCGAAGATCACCTGCTGCGCAAGGCTCGCATCACGTCCGCCCCATTCCTTGGGCCAGCCTATGCAGCCCCAGCCGTGCTCGCCGAGATGCTGTTCCCATTCCTTGCGGCGTTCGGCCTTTTCGGTGAGCGTGGTGATGCCTTTGATGTCGGCGAATTCGCCGGCCATCTGCGCGGTCAGCCAACCGGCGCACTCAGCACGGAATTGCTCTTCTGCAGCGGTAAATCCCAGTTTCATGCTGTCTCTCCGAGCACCATTGCGGCGATCTGTTCGCGGTGCCAGTCACCAGTGCCCATCATCGTCTGCAATGCGCGCGCGCGTTTGAAGAACAGGTGCGCATCGTGCTCCCAGGTAAAGCCGATGCCGCCATGAAGCTGGATCATGTCGCCAGCGCAGCGGAAGGCGGTTTCGGCGGCGAAGCTTTTCGCAGCGTGGAGCGCGAGCGCGGCGTCATCTGATCCCTCGTCCACAGCGCAGGCCGCCCAGTAAACCGCGCTCCGGGCCTGTTCGATCTCTACCATCATGTCCGCAAGGCGGTGCTTGTAGGCCTGAAATGATCCGATTGCCCGCCCGAACTGCACCCGGTCGCGGGCGAAGGCGACGGTGCGATCAAGCGCGGCTTGCGCAAGGCCGAGGCCTTCAGCCGCCAAGGTGATGAGACCGGCATTGGTCGCGGCACGCTGGCTGCCGACGGGATCGGCAAGCGGTTCTCCTGCAGCCCCGGCCAGTTCTACCCGGGAATAGGGGCGGGTCTGGTCCATCGTGGTCTGCGGCGCGACACTGACGCCCGGCGCATCGGCGCGCACCAGCCAGCTGCCAGCCGATGCGCTTACGAGGAACAATTGCGCCGTGCCGCCATGCGCGACAAAGGCGCTGGAGCCGGTCAAGAGGTTGCCTTGCACCACCAGACTGGCGGCCTCGACCGAGGAGGCAATGACCTCGCCGGAAAGCAGCGCGGGCAGCCATTCGCTGCGCTGGGCCCCGCTCCCGCCTGCAGCAATCGCCTGCGCGACCAGCGCCAGCGAACTGAGCAACGGCATAGCGGCGACCTGCGCGCCTGCCGCCTCGGCGATGATGGCGAGTTCGACAAGGCCAAGTCCAGCACCGCCTGCGGCTTCAGGAATGCCGATGCCCGACAGGCCCAGTTCCTGACAGAAGGCCTGCCACAAGGCATGATCGACACCATCGCCCGCCATGGCCGCGCGGGTCGAGGCAGATGTGGCATTTTCAGTAAAGAATGCCTGCGCCGTGTCGGCGATCATGCGCTGTTCGTCGGTGAATACGAAATCCATGTCAGCTTCCCCAGACCTTGCGCGGAGCGACCCGTTCGGCGAGCAGTTTTTCGACCGCAGCGCCGATGTCAGCGGGTTGCCAGCGCGCGCCCTTGTCTATGGCGGGGCCTTCGCGCCAGCCGTCCTCGATCATGATCTTGCCGCCTTCCAGTTCGAACACGCAGCCCGTCACGTGGCGGCTTTCCGCGCTGCCGAGCCACACCACGGCGGGCGCGATGTTGCACGGATCCATGACGTCGAATTCATCGCCTTGCGTCGCCATCTTGTCGGCAAAAGCCTGCTCGGTCATGCGCGTGCGCGCCGAAGGGGCAAGCGCATTGGCAGTGATGCCGTAGCGCCCCAGTTCCGCTGCCTGTACCAGCGTCAGCGCGGCGATGCCGCCTTTGGCGGTCGAATAGGCAGCCTGCGCGATGGAGCCCTGCAGGCCGGCACCACTAGTGGTGTTGATGATCCGGGCATCAGGGTCGTGCAACTCCTTCTGCTTTACACGCCAGTAGTTTACGGCATGGCGCGTGATGCAGAAATGGCCGCGCAAGTGGACGTGCATTGTCGCATCCCATTCTTCGATGGTCGACGACACAAACATACGGTCGCGCACGATCCCGGCATTGTTGACCACCACGTGGAGGTCACCGAAAGCCTCGATGGCAGCCGCGACGATCCGGCCCGCCGCATCCCAATCTGTGACGTCCTCGCAATTGGCGATAGCCTTGCCCCCGGCAGCGACGATCTCGGCCACCACGGTGTCGGCTGCGCTGGTATCGCGCCCCTCGCCGCCGAGCGAGGTGCCGATGTCGTTGACCACCACGTTTGCGCCCTCGGCGGCAAAGGCGAGCGCATAGGCGCGCCCGAGCCCGCGGGCGGCGCCGGTAATGATGACGGTGCGATTGTCGCAGATTCCCATGAGTTTTCGGTCTCTAGCTCAGCGATTGAAGGGTGTGGGCGGAACTGTCGCCGACGAGGTCGGTCTGGAGATATTCGCGGCAAGTGAAGTGCCAGCCGTCCGCATCGCGGGCGAAGCTGTCGCGATACCGTCCGGTTGCTACAATCTGGAGCGGGAAGCCGGGGGCGGCCTGAATGACGGTCCATTGCGACTGGCAGGTGGCGGCGGTGCCGCTTTCATCCAGTTCGATGATCGGGTTGGTGATCAGGTGGCGCGTCAACGGCTTGCCGCTATAGGTCTTCACCCATGCCTGCCACATCGCCATGATCGCGATCCGTCCGGCAATGGGCTGACCGCCTGCCACTACGCTGCCCTTATCGAACAACGCCGCTGCGCCGTCGAAGTCGCCATCGTCAAAGCGCATCGCATAGGTGTGGAGCAGGTTGGGAATGGCGATGGTTGCGCCTGCGGCGGAGGACATCGTCGTCACAGCCGCTCGATAATCGTAACGTTGGCCTGTCCGCCGCCTTCGCACATAGTCTGCAGGCCATAGCGCCCGCCCGTGTCTTCGAGCGCGTGGAGCAGCGTGGTCATCAGCCGCGCACCGGTGCCGCCGAGCGGGTGGCCAAGCGCGATGGCCCCGCCGCGCACGTTCACCTTGTCGTGGGGAATGCCGAGTTCCTTCATCCATGCGAGTGGCACGCTGGCAAAGGCCTCGTTGCATTCGAACAGGTCGATATCTTCCACCCGCATACCGGCCTTGGCGAGCGCATGGGCCGTGGCGGGGATCGGCGCGGTCAGCATCCACACCGGATCATCCGCGCGCACCGATAGGTGGTGGATGCGCGCGCGGGGGGCAAGGCCGTGGTCCTTCACTGCCCGTTCGCTGGCGATCAGCAGCGCAGCGGAACCATCACAGTTCTGGCTGGCGACGCCGGCAGTGATCGTGCCTTCGCCGCCGACCGGATTGAGCGCGGCCAGAGCTTCAAGCGTGGTGCTAGCCCGGATTGTCTCGTCCTGCTCCAGCCCTTCAAGCGCGGCGATTTCGCGGGTGAAAGCGCCGCTTGTCGTCGCAGCGTGAGCGCGAGCGTGCGAAGCGACAGCAAAGGCTTCCATCTCCGCGCGGCTGATCCCCCACTTGTCGGCGATCATCTGCGCTGAGGCGATCTGGTTCAGCAGCCCGTCGCCATAACGCGCAACCCAGCCCGGCGAGGTGTTGAAGGGGTTGTCGAAGCCATAGGGCTGCCCGGCATACATCGCCGCCGAGATCGGGATCGCGTTCATCGCCTGACTGCCGCCCGCGACCACCAGATCCTGCGTCCCGCTCATCACGCCCTGCGCGGCGAAATGCACTGCCTGCTGGCTCGACCCGCACTGGCGATCGACCGTGGTGCCGGGGACATGCTGGGGGAGGCCAGCGACCAGCCAGGCGGTGCGCCCGATATCGCCCGCCTGCGGCCCGATGGTGTCGCAGCAGCCCCACACGCAGTCGTCGACCAGCGCCGGGTCGACGCTGTTGCGGGCGAACAGGGCGCGCAAGGGGTGGGCGGCGAGATCGGCGGGGTGCAGCGCGGCAAGTGAGCCCTTCTTGCGGCCCATCGGGCTGCGCACCGCATCTATGATGTAAGCTTCAGGCAAAGGTGTTCTCCGGTCCGATGGGGTGCGCGCCGCCGATCACGGCGGTATCGATGCGGGCGAGGTGGAATGCGCGCGATCCCCATGCGCCGCCCAGTGCCCAGGCGCGCTTCATCCAGAAATGAAGATCGACCTCGTAGGTGTAGCCCATGGCGCCATGCACCTGGATCGCGCTTTCCGCGCTGAGGTAAGCGGCATCGGTAGCGACCAGTTTTGCATGGCTGACGTGGAGCGAAGCGCTGCTGTCACCATTGTCCAGTGCCTGCGCAGCGCGCCACAGTACGGGCCGGACGAATTCGAGCGCGACCGCGACATCGGCAAGCTTATGCTTGATCGCCTGAAACGCGCCGACCGGCTGGCCGAATTGTGTGCGGATCTTGGCATATTCGACCGCCTGATCGAGCATCGCCTCCGCGAGGCCGACGAGCTGCGCGGCGCTCATCAACGCGCCGAGATCAAGCAGCAGCGGATCGTCGCCGAGCGCCTCGGTCGGGGCGGCAAGGCGGCGCAGCGGATCGACGCTGGCGACGGGTTCGCCTTCGCCATCGGCGACCCAGCCGTTGATCGCGTGGGCGGCCGCCGGGCGATGATCGCCCGCGACAATCGCCGCGAGATTGTCTGTCTCCCCGCGCGCCGCCAACCATGGCGTCGCCACGAAGGCGCTCTCCACTAGCGGTTCGGCAAGGCACACGCGCCCGCACTCGCGCGCAATCAGCGCCGCATCGAGCAGGCCCATCCCGAGTCCGCCATGCGCTTCGGGTACCAGCAGACCGGGCAGACCCATGTCCACCAGTCCCTGCCAGATCGCAGGGTCGCGGTTCGGTCCGGCATCGAGCCGCCGCAGCACTTCAGGCCCATGGGTGCCCGCGAGATAATCGCGCACGGCCTCGGCCAGTTCGAGCCGTTCGGGAGCGATCAGCATATCCATCAGCCCGCTCCCATGCGCGGCAGGCCCAGCAATCGCTCGGCCGTGATGTTGCGCTGGATCTCGTTCGATCCGGCATAGATTGGGCCGGAGAGCGAGAACATGTAGCCCTCCAGCCATTCGTTAACCGAGCCATCGCCCAAGTGGCGCAGCTCCGCTGCCGCGCCCAGCAATTGCATCGCGGTGCGGTGCATGGCCTGATCGAGCTGCGACCAGAAAATCTTGTTGAGGCTGGCCTCCGCCCCGATCTTGCCGCCTGCCATGATTTTCGCGGCGACGGCATAAGTGTTGTAGGCATAGGCCTGCGCGTCCATCCACGCCCGCATCACCGCCTCGCGCGCCGAGGGTGCGGCCGCGGCTTCATGTTGGCGGAACAGTTCGACCAAGCGCCGCGCGGTTGCCTGAAAGCGGCCTGGCGAACGCAGCATCAGCCCGCGCTCGAAGCCCGCTGTCGCCATGGCGACATTCCAGCCCTCGCCTTCGCCCGCAAGCCGGTTTGCCACCGGCACGCGCACATCGTCAAAGAACAGTTCGGCAAAGCCCGGATGGCCGTGCAGCTGGCGGATCGGGCGGCGGGTAACGCCGGGCGTGTCGAGATCGAACAGGATGAAGGACAGGCCCTTGTGGCGCTGGCTGCCTTCTTCGGTGCGGAACAGGCCGAAGCCCCAGTCGGCAAAGCTCGCGCGGCTCGACCAGGTCTTCTGGCCGTTGATGACGTAATGGTCGCCGTCGCGGTAGGCGGTCGTCTTGATTGCCGCCATGTCGCTGCCGGCGCCCGGTTCCGACCACGCCTGCGCCCAGATCACCTCGCCCGCGGCCATCGGCGTGAGAAAGCGGCTCTTCTGTTCCTCGGTGCCATATTCCATGATGGTGGGGCCGAGCAGGAAGATGCCGTTCTGGTTGACCCGGAGCGGCGCACCCGCGCCCCAGTATTCCTCCTCGAAGATCAGCCACTCGATAAGGTCGAGCCCGCGCCCCCCATAGCTTTCGGGCCATGTCACCATGCCCCAGTTGCCGCTAGCAAGCTGCCGTTCCCAGCCGACATGCTGGTGGTAGCCTTCCTCGCATTCGAGCGTGAGGAGTGGGGCAGGGGGCAGGTTTTCGCCCAGCCACTGGCGCACCTCGGCGCGGAAAGCCTGCTGTTTTTCGGTGTAAGCCAGTTGCATGGTCAGAACTTCGCAGCTGTGCCGGTTTCGACGAAGGCATCGCGGGCCTTCTGGCTGTCTTCGTGCATATACATTTCGAGCGTGAAGCCCTGTTCCCAGCGATAGCCGCGATCAACATCGCGCGGTTCGAGGCCGTTCAATGCTTCCTTGGCAATGACGAGCGCCTTGCGGCTTTTGGCAGCGATAATGGCGCAGAAGGCGCGGGCTTCGGCTTCCAGATCGGCGCGGGGGACCACTTTCTCGACGGCACCGAGGCGGTAGGCTTCCACGGCAGGAATGTTGCCACCGGTGAAAAAGGCGGCGCGCACCTTGTGGAGCGGCAGCATGCGCGACAGGTGGCTCGCCCCGCCCATTGCTCCGCGATCCACCTCGGGCAGGCTGAAGAAGGCATCATCCGCTGCGATGATCGTGTCGGACGCGCCGCAAATCCCGATCCCGCCGCCGATCACAAATTTATGCACCGCGACAACGACCGGCACCTCCGCCTCGCGGACTGCCTTGAAGGTGAGGTAATTGCCGCGGTTGAGCAGCGTGATCCGCTCGGGATGGGCCTGCATCTCCTTGATGTCGACCCCGCCGCAGAACCCGCGCGCTTCGGCGGCGGCGCGGATCAGCACGCAGTTGACCTCCGGATTGCGCGCGGCGGCTGTGATGATCTCGGGCAGCGAGAGCCAGGTGGCGCTGTCGAAGGCGTTGACCGGGGGCACGTCGAAGAGGATTTCGGCGATGCGGTCTTGGATGGTGGTGGTGATCGGCATCAGGCCGCTCCCTTGAGCGAAGGTGTCTGAGGGATGAGCGCGGCGATCCTTTCGCGCGCTTCGGTTTCGATCCTGCCGAGAAGGTCGGCGCAGGAGGGCAGATCGTCGAGCCGTCCGGCGACCTGTCCCGATGCCATCAGCCCGCCGATGGCATCGCCCTCGACCACTGCCTTTTGCAGCAGCGTCGGCGCGGCGGCCGCCAGCATGGCTTCGGGCAACGACATTTCGCCATGGCTGGTCATCCCGCGCGCAGCTGCGAGGAGTTCGCCCCAACTTGCGCCGGTCGCGCGCTTCATGGCGAAGGCGGCAATTAGCCCGCGCCGCCAGCGGGCAAGCGCGCCGCCCGCCTCGATCCGGTCGAGCATCGGGTTGCGGATCATGCGCTGGGGGATGCCGTCAATCTTGCTCGTGACCATGATGTCTTGCGTGCCGGCGCGGGCATAGGCGGCCTTGACCGCGTCCGGCACCGGGCTGTCGCTTGTCATCATGAAGCGGCTGCCCATCGCGATCCCGCTCGCGCCATAGGCCAGCGCGGCGGCCAGCCCGCGGCCGTCGGCAAAGCCGCCCGCCGCCGCGACCGGAACATTCACTGCGCCAAGCACTTGGGGCAGCAGAACAGTCGTCGCTACCGATCCGGTGTGGCCACCGCCTTCGCCGCCCTGAACCGTGATCGCCTCGCAGCCGAGCGCGACCATCTTCTGCGCGTGCTTCAATGCGCCGACCGTGGGGATGCAAACAATGCCCGCCTCGCGGAAGCGTGTGATCATCCCGGCATCCGGTCCGCGACCGAAGCTGACGGCGCGCACCCGGTCGGCATGGGCGATGATGACTTCGACGATCTCGCGCGCGCCGGGCTGGAAGCTATGGAAATTGACCCCGAACCGGTGAGGCGTGAGGCGTGCAGTCTCGGCGATTGCCGCGTCCAGTTCGGCTGGCTGCATCACCGCACCTGCCAGAAAACCGAAGGCCCCCGCATTGCTGCTTGCCGCCACCAGACGGGGCGTCGCGATCCAACCCATCGCGGTCTGGATCACCGGCAGGCGGCTACCGAGCAGCGCAGTCAGCGGGGTGGCGAGCGGATCAGCCATGATCAGCCCTTCTTCGCCTCTTGTTCCTTGTTCTTCTCGGCCATCGCCTTGCCGCTGAAGCCTGCGATATAATCTCCGGAAATCAGCTGGTTGTTTGCGTGGGCGAAGTGGTGGTAGCCGAAGCTCGCGTCGATACCGGCTTCCTTGCCCGCCAGCGTCTCCATGTGATTGACCGCCTGCTTGGCGAGTTGCAGCGCGAGACGGGGTTGCTGCGCAATGCGCGCGGCGACGCGGGCAACCTCGGCTTCGAGATCGGCGCGCGGGACGACGCGGTTGACCATCCCCATCTGATAGGCCCGCTCGGCGCTCATGCGGTCGCCGAGGAACAGGAATTCCTTGGCGATGCGCGGATTGAGTTCATGCGCGTGGGCGAAATATTCGACGCCCGGAAAGCCCATCTGCAACACCGGGTCCTGAAAGAAAGCATCGTCGCTGGCGATGATCAAATCGCACACCCAGGCCAGCATCAGCCCGCCGGCTATGCACGCGCCGTGGACTTGCGCTATTGTGGGCTTGGGCAGGGCGCGCCAGCGCTTGCACATGCCGAGATAGACTTCCTGCTCGCGGATATAGGCCTTCTCCGCGCCGCCCTTGTTGGCGTGATCGTACCACATCAACCGGCGATCAAAGCTCGAATGGAAGTCGCGCCCGGGGCTGCCGATATCGTGCCCGGCGGTGAAGTGCTTGGCATCGGATTTGAGGATGATGACTTTCACATCATCGTCATCGACTGCGCGCTTGAACGCGTCGTCAAGCGCATAGGTCATCTGGCTGTTCTGGACATTGTGGAACTGCGGCCGGTTGAGGGTGATGCGCGCAATGCCCTCGGCGGCATGGTAAAGCACCGGCTCGTCGGTTTCGTAGACGGGGGGCTGATCGACCTTGGGAACGATGGCGTCGCTCATGATGCGCTCCTTTGGGCAGGGGGATTGTCCGCCAGCACAGAATGGCGGATGCCGTGCGGATCGAGGCTGGCGATGATCGCGAGCTGTTCGGGGGTGGGCAGGGCGGTCTCGCCCGCCACCGCGTCGATCAGCGGGAAGCCGGTTGCTGCTTCGACCTCGGCGAAGGATACGCTGGGATGCAGCGAAATGACTCGCACCGCATTGTCCGGGCCGGCGAAGTCCATCACGCACAGGTTGGTGACGATGCGCCTGAGGTCGATGGCCGAGTAATTCCCGCCCGCGATCCGGCGCGCAGGGTTGTAGCCCGGCGAGGAGACGCGATCGACCTCGCCCGCTACGAACACCCGGGGGCCATGGGCCGGGATGAACATCGAATTGGCGTGGTAGATGCCGTTGCCGGGGAAGCCGCGCGCGCCGAGCATCTGGGTCTTGGGCTGCGCATGGGTGCCGCCCAGCGCCGAGAGGTTGGTCTGGCCGAAACGGTCGACCTGTGTGGGGGTGACCATCGCGTGCCGCCGCCCGCTCCACACCGCGCTGTCAAAGAAGCGGCTGAAGGGAAGATATCCGGCGGCTTTCCGGTCGTCATAGGCGCGCGGCCCCAGCGGCACGGGCTGTTCGACAAGGAAGGCCTCGCCGTCGGTCATCATCAGGCCGGGCGAGTGGGTGAGCTTGGCCAACCCTACGCCCAGACGCGGGATCGGGCCGATGCCGGTGCCGACCAGCTCACGGTCGGTGCGGAAGGACTCCGCCACCGCCGCGATGCAAAGTTCTGCAAGGCTCGCCATCAGAACACCGGAAGGGGGAGCGCCCCGACCGTCTCCACGCCGCCTACCGAAGCGAGATACTCCGCCTCGTTCGCGCCGACGAACTGTTCCGCCACCGCGGCCCAGTCTCCCGGGTCCTTTGCTGCCGCAGCGTAGCGTTTGAACCAGCCCATATCCCAGCCGTAATCAGGTGGAAGCGAGGTGGGATGTGCTCCGCCACGCGCTTGCGTTACGCCGGTAACAAAGCACCGCTCAAACACATTGGCACGGGCGTCATCAGGGAAGGCATCTTCCATCGCTGGCACCAGTTCCTCGCAGCTGACGAAGCATTGGTTGGCCGCCTTGGCGAACCATTCGTCGTAATAGGTGTCAGGCCCAAGCGCCTGGACATTACCGCGATGATCGCAGCGCTGTACGTGGATGAGCGCGGCGTCGAGCTTCAACGCAGGCATCGCCACCAGCACCTCGCTGTCGTCATAGGGGGACTGTACAGTTTTCAATCCGCCCAGTTCGACCAGATCGGTGCCGAGGCCGACCCGGGTGGGCAGGAAGGGGAGCTGGAAGGCGGCGGCCTTGAGGCCCCACTGGAACATCCCCTCGTCGAGTTCGAGCACCTCGATGGCACCCGCCTCGCGGCTTTTTCGGAACCACGGTTCGAGCGGGATCGCATCGAGCGAGACGAAGGCGAACACCAGCTTTTTCACTTTCCCCGCCGCGCACAGCATGCCCACGTCCGGGCCGCCATAGGACACGATGGTGAGATCGGTGAGGTCCGAGCGCAGGATCTCGCGCACCAGCGCCATCGGCTTGCGCCGCGGCCCCCAGCCACCGATGCCGATCGTCATACCGCTTTCGAGGCGGCCGACGATCCCGGCGGCGCTCATGCGTTTGTCGAGCGTGCTCATTCTGCGACCTGCTGCTGCTGCTGCTGTTCCTTCATAGCCTTCTGCCAGGCCCATTCGTGGCCCCAGATGCTGATGCCGAGGTGCTTGGTCACTTCCCAGCTTTCCGGATCGATCACCAGACTGTCGCAGCCGATTTCCAGATCGAAGCCGCCCGGCGTCTGGACGTAGAAGCCGACGGTCTCGTCGTTCAGATGCTGGCCGAGGCTCGCGCTTTCGGGGTAGCCCATCGCCTTCATCCGGTCATAGGCTTTGCCGACCTCGACCAGATTGGGATATTGCAGCATCACATGCACCGCGCCCGAAGGCGGCACGGGGCCTTCGCCGAAAGCGATCGAGTGGTGGCGGCCATTGTCGGCGTGCATGAAGGCGAAGTGCATCGCCGGAGCCTCCGGCCCCATAAGGTGGAAGGCCGGCATGTCGGTCTCGCGGAAGCCGATCACGTCGCGGTGGAAGGCGAGCGTCGCTGGGAAATCGGGTGCGGAGAACACCGCGTGACCCATGCCCATGTCGCCGGTGACGAAATGCGCGATGCCGAGCGGGGAGACGAAGGGTTCGTCGGCGCGGGCATCGCCGCGATAGAATTCCAGCCCGTTGCCGGCGGGATCGCTGGTGGCAAAGCCTTCCTCGACACCGCGGAGTGCGGCGGCTTCTGCGGTGAAGCGTTCGACCGGGCGACCGGCGGCAAGGATGCGGGCAGCAAGCGCCTCCAGTTCGGCACTATCGGCCACCTCGTAGCCAGCCGCCTTGAACCATTCGCGGTCCGAGTGCTCGACCCGGAAGCGGAACACCCGATCGTCGATGCGGAACTGCATCGCCCCGTCGGCTGCATCCGGCGCGCGCATCACGCCCGCCAGCTCCGTGAGAAACTCATGCCAGCGATCCGGCTGGGCCGTTTCGATAATGACATAGCCAAGCGTATTGACGCCCATGGCTCCTACTCCCCTTTCACGAGGTCGAGGAAGTACGGACGTTCCCCCCCGCCATCGACATTGATCCTTGCCCCGCTGACCCAGCTGGCGAGCGGCGACACGAGCCACAGCACGGCCCCGGCGATGTCCGCGCCCGTGCCCATGCGCTGAAGCGGCATCGAGCGGCCGACTGCGGCTTGCGCTTCCGCGTCGCCATAGGTCGCCTCGGCGGTTTCGGTTGCCATCAGCCCGGCGATAATCGCGTTCACGCGGATGCCCTGCGGCCCCCATTCCTGCGCAAGGCTCTGGGTGAGGTTGAGCAGCCCCGCCTTGGCCGCGCCGTAGGCTGCGGTGCCGGGGGAGGGGCGGATTGCCGAGACACTGGCGATATTGACGACGTTGCCGCCGCCTTGGCTCACCATATGCGGATGCACGGCCTGTGACAGGTAGAGCGGGGCCAGCAGGTTAAGCCGGACAATCGCTTCGCTGAAGCGCGGACTGGCGTCAGCGGCAGGGGCAGCGGGCGACCCGCCGGCATTGTTGACGAGAATGTCGATCCGTCCCGCGTCTGCGACAATACCGTCAACCAGCGTGCGGGCTGCATCAGGATCGCGCACATCAGCCGCGCGAAAGGCAATGCCGCCCATGTCTCCGGCCGGAGCACTGCGAGCGCAGACAAACACTCTCGCGCCGGCATCAGCCAGCGCCAGGGCGACCGTCCGGCCGAGCCCTCTCGTCCCGCCCGTCACAAGTGCGACCTGCCCTGCAAGATCAATTGTCGGCATCGTGGCCAAACCGACCGCTCCCTTCCCGTCCATTTTTCTGAATCGCGGCACGCGACTGCTGTTAAAACCGCATTATCGGAAGCGAAACGGCTTTTCAATTGACGATTTGCGTACCAAACGATAAAAAAATTTACGAGACTAACGTTGCGAGCTGAGTCGGCATAAGCCTCCAGCTCCATTTGAGAGGAGCCGGTCGATGGGCGTTGCTATGAAGCGTGTGGATGTCGAAGGGGTTGTGCCGAGCGCAGAAGAACTGCTCGAACGTGCCCGGGCTATGGTGCCGACGCTAAAGGCGCGGGCTAAGGCCTGCACGCGGGCGCGCAACGTGCCGGCCGAAACGATTGCCGAGATGAAAGAGGCGGGTTTTTTCCGCATTCTCCAGCCTGCCAGTTTCGGCGGCTATGAAATGCACCCCAATGCTTTCTTCGAAGTCCAGAAGGTCTTGGCCGAAGGCTGCATGTCGACCGGCTGGATGTATGGTGTGATCGGCTGCCACCCTTACGAAATGGCGCTGTTCCACGAAAAGGCGCAGGCCGAAGTGTGGGGCGATGACCCCGATATGCTGGTGTCATCGACATATCAGCCCGTTGGTAAGGTCACCCATGTCGAAGGCGGCTTCCGCTTGTCGGGCCGCTGGGGCTTTTCAACCGGGTCGGTGCATTCGGGATGGGTGCTGCTCGGCGCCTTCTGCCCGCCCAAGGATGACGGCACTGCTGCCGAGATGCGCACCTTCCTGCTGCCGCGCAGTGACTATGCGATCGACGAAGACGCGTGGCAGACCTTCGGCCTGCAGGGCACCGGCAGCCATGACATCATCGTCGACGATGTGTTTGTGCCGGAATACCGCACGCACCGGTCAATCGACGGGTTCTTGTGCAAGAACCCCGGTCAGGAAGTGAACGCCGGCCCACTCTACCGCCTGCCCTGGGCACAGGTCTTTGTGCGTTCCGTATCGACCGCGGCCTTCGGCGGAGCGCAGGCGGCCATCAATGCCGGCCTTGCAATTATGCAGGACCGCGTTTCGACCAACACCGGCAAGGCCTCCAAGCAGGACCCGATCCTGCATGCGGCACTCGCCCGGCTGATTGCGGAAAAGCAGGAGATGGAAACCACCCTGCGGCTCACCTTCGACGATCTGATGGACTATGCGACACGCGGCGTGGACATCCCGATGGAGAAGCGCGCGTTCTTTACCTACCAGTCGAGCACGGTGGTCCGGCGGCTGGCGAGCCTGGTGGACGATGTCGTGCAGTTGCTCGGCGGGCGCGCCATCTACATGACCAGCGACATCATCCAGCCCTGGCTCGACTTGCACGCAGGCCGTGCGCACGTTGCCAATGATCCGGCCAACCGTACCGGCGATGCGATCGGCACCATGCTGGGCGAGGCTCCGCTCAATCCCTTCCTGTAAGGGGCTCAGACGATGGGAGGGCTGAGCGAAGCGACCTACAGGGTCGCAGGCGAATATGATATCCATCTGAAGGAGGCAGGCTCCGGCCCCGTTGTCGTGTTTCTGCACGGCAGCGGGCCGGGGGCCTCCGGCGCATCCAATTTCCGGGACAACTGGCAGGCGTTTGTCGATGCGGGCTACCGGGTCGTGCTGCCCGATCTGATCGGTTATGGTGCTTCGTCCAAGCCGGAGGGGATCGACTACACGCTCCAGCTGTTTGCCGACACGATATTCGAGGCCCTGACAGCACATGGCGTGTCGCAGGCGAGCCTCGTTGGTAATTCGCTCGGCGGCGGGATCGCCCTGCAGATCGCGCTCGATCACCCGGGCTTCGTGCATCGCTTTGTGCTGATGGCGCCGGGCTGCATTGAGGAGCAGGCCGAGTACTTCAAGATGCCCGGCATTGCCCGGATGGTCTCGAACTTCGGCGGGCCGGACTTTAGCCTCGATGAACAGCGCCGGCTGGTGCGCAATCTTGTCCATCCCGATTTCGCCGACCGCATCCCTGATGTGCTGGTGCAGGAACGCTTTGCGGTCGCCCGCACCCAGCCCAAGGATGTGTTGATGCGCATGCGCACACCAAACCTTGCGCCCCGGCTGGACGAACTGCCCCAGCCGATGCTGGTGATGTGGGGCTTGCAGGATGATTTCTGCCCCGAAAGCGGCGCACGGCATTTCTTGCGCGCGGGTTGCGATGTGCGCACCATGACCTTCAATCACGTCGGGCACTGGGTACAGGTTGAACGCGCTGCAGAGTTCAACGCCCACGCCCTTGCTTTTCTGGCAGGCGAAGCCGCGTGACCGAGGGCTATCCCCTTATCCCCGAAGATCTGCCGGTCGCTTTCAAGGCGGCGATGCGGCGGCTGGCAGCGTCGGTCTCGATCGTCGTTGCCAAGGGTGACGAGGGTCCGGTCGGCATGGCGGCCACTTCGATCACATCACTGACCGTCGATCCGCCTGCGGTGCTGGTCTGCGTCAACCGCATGACCAGCCTGCACGCGCTGCTGGTTCCCACTGCGCCCCTTTCGGTCAATTTGCTGGCGCGGCATCACCGCAACGTTTCGATGGCGTTCGGCGGCGGTGTCCCGCGCGAGGAACGCTTTCAGGTCGGCGATTGGCAAGAGGCTGGCAACGGCCTGCCGATGCTGGCCGATGCGCAGGCCAATCTCGAATGTGTGATCGACGCAATGCTGGCCTATGGCACCCACAGTATTGTGATCGCACGGGTCATACGCGCAAGGGTGAGCGATACGGTCGAGCCGCTGATCTATCAGGACGGAGGCTACCTGTGAGCCGTGACGACATCGCCGCGCTGCATGGCAGCCAGCTCTATCAGGCGCTGCGCCACGGGCGCACATTGTCGCCCCTGATCGCGCGCGATCCCTCGCTCACAGTCGATGATGCCTATGCCATCAGTCTTGATTTCCTCGCCCGGAGGCTTGCCGATGGCGAGCGGGTGATCGGCAAGAAGATCGGCGTCACCAGCAAGGCGGTGCAAGACATGCTCGGCGTGCATCAGCCCGATTTCGGCTTTCTGACCGATGCCATGCTGGTTGAGGCCGATATCGACATTGCCGCCCATCGCTTGATCCAGCCCCGCGCCGAAGCCGAGATCGCCTTCATCCTGGCCGAGCCGCTGCGCGGTCCGGGAGTGACCGCGGAGCAAGTGATCGCCGCAACAGAGGCCATCGCGCCCTGTTTTGAAATCGTCGACAGCCGCATCAATGACTGGAAAATCGGCATTGTCGATACCGTTGCCGACAATGCCAGCTGCGGCGTCTTCGTGCTGGGCGAGGCGCGCAGCCGTCCGCGCAAACATGATCTTCCCTGCCTGCACGTCACTGTGACCAAGAACGGTGCGCCTTTGTCCGAAGGTTATGGCGTAGCCGTGCAGGGCGATCCGGCGCAGGCAGTGGCATGGCTCGCCAACACTCTGGGGCAATATGGCGTCACGCTGGATGCAGGCGACGTGATCCTGTCGGGTTCGCTCGTCCCGCTCGAACCGGCGGTGGCGGGCGATGTATTCGAAATGCAACTGCATGGGGTGGGCGGCTGCACCGCGCGCTTCGTTTGAGGAACTGACATGGGACGAGTGAAGGCCGCAATCATCGGGTCGGGCAATATTGGCACCGATCTGATGATGAAGATGATCAAGTATCCGCAGAACATGGAACTGGCGGCGGTGGTCGGCATCGACCCTGCGAGCGAAGGTCTGGCGATGGCGCGCGAACACGGCATCACGACGACCCACGAAGGCATTGAGGGGCTGCGGCGGCTCGATTGCTACAAGGACATCCGCATCGCCTTCGATGCCACCAGCGCCTATGCGCACAAGCTGCATGATGCGGCCTTGCAGGCCGATGGCATCCGCGTGATCGACCTGACTCCGGCAGCTATCGGCCCCTTCACGGTGCCGCCGGTCAATATGGAAGCGCACCTTGATGCGCCCAACGTCAATATGGTGACCTGCGGAGGGCAGGCGACGATCCCGATGGTCGCTGCGGTCAGCCAGGTGGCAAAGGTGCACTATGCCGAGATCGTCGCCTCGGTATCCTCGCGTTCGGCAGGGCCGGGGACGCGCGCCAATATCGACGAATTCACCCGCACCACCGCCCGCGCCATTGAAGCAGTTGGCGGGGCGACGCGCGGCAAGGCGATCATCATCTTGAATCCCGCCGAACCGCCGATGATCATGCGCGACACGGTGTTCACCTTGTCCGAAGGAGCCGACGAAGACGCGATCCGCGCTTCGGTCGAAGCAATGGTCGCACGTGTGCAGGCCTATGTCCCGGGTTACCGGTTGAAGCAGCAGGTGCAGTTCGAACGGTTCGGCGACAACAAGCCGCTGCGCATTCCCGGCATGGGGGAGTTCGCCGGGATCAAGACGATGATCCTCCTGGAAGTCGAAGGTGCAGGCGATTACCTGCCGAGCTATTCGGGCAATCTCGACATCATGACCGCCGCAGCGAAGGCTACTGGCGAACTCATCGCTGAAAGGATCGCCGCATGAGCTTCGATGTTGAATCGGGCGACAAGCTCTACATCCAGGACGTGACCCTGCGCGACGGGATGCACGCAATTCGGCATATGTACGGCATCGACGCCGTGCGCCAGATCGCCGCAGCGCTCGATAAGGCGGGCGTTGATGCGATCGAGGTTGCACATGGCGATGGCCTGTCCGGCATGAGCTTCAACTACGGTTTCGGCGCGCATACCGACTGGGAGTGGCTTGAAGCGGTGGCCGAGGTGCTGACCTGTTCCGTGCTGACCACGCTGATTCTGCCCGGCGTCGGCACGGTTGAGGATTTGCACCGGGCTTACGAACTCGGCGTGCGATCGGTGAGGGTGGCGACCCACTGTACCGAAGCGGATGTGAGCAAGCAGCACATCGGTATCGCCCGCGATCTGGGAATGGATGTCGCCGGCTTTCTGATGATGAGCCACATGATCGATGCCGAAGCATTGGCTAGCCAAGCCGTGCTGATGGAGAGCTACGGGGCGCAATGCGTCTATGTCACCGACAGCGGCGGGGCGCTCGACATGGACGGGGTTCGTGATCGGCTGCAAGCCTATGACAGGGTGCTGAAGCCCGAAACCCAGCGCGGAATGCACGCGCACCACAACCTCGGCCTTGGTGTCGCCAATTCGATTGTCGCGGCGCAATATGGCGCGGTGCGAATTGATGCGAGCCTCGCGGGGATGGGCGCGGGCGCAGGCAATGCGCCGCTCGAAGTCTTCATCGCCGCGGCCGACCGTAAAGGCTGGAACCACGGCTGCGATGTCATGGCGCTGATGGATGCAGCAGAAGATCTGGTGCGCCCCTTGCAGGATCGCCCGGTCAGGGTTGACCGCGAGACGCTCAGCCTTGGTTATGCCGGGGTCTATTCCTCGTTCCTGCGCCATGCCGAAAAGGCGGCCGAGGACTACGGGCTGGATACCCGCGCGATCCTGGTTGAACTGGGTCGCCGCAAGATGGTGGGCGGGCAGGAGGACATGATCGTCGACGTCGCGCTCGACATGCTCAAGGCGCAAGGGGCCGATGTCTGAAATCTCGCTGCATCGGCCGTTCCCGGCGAGTGCTGTCGAGCAATGGGATCTCGAAACCGAGGTGGCCGTAATCGGCTTCGGCGCGGCCGGAGCCTGCGCGGCGATTGAAGCAGCCGACGCAGGCGCGCAGGTGACGCTGTTCGAGCGCAATTCGGGGAGCGGCGGCGCTTCGGGCCTGTCGGGCGGCGAGATTTACATTGGCGGCGGGGGCGGCACCGATGCCCAGCGCGCCGCGGGATTCGCGGACAATACCGAGGATTTTATCGCCTATCTCAAGGCAGCAGGCGGCCCTTGCGTCGATGAAGCCAAGTGCGAGCTTTACGGTCATCAGGCGCTGGCGCACTACGATTGGCTGAAGGCTCAGGGCGTCCCCTATCGCGGCAATTACCTGCCCGGCAAGCATATCGAGCCGACCGACGATTCTACGCTGATCTGGTCGGGTAGCGAGGCGGCGGCACCGTTTTGCGACATCGCCAAGCCAGCACCGCGCGGCCATACCATCCAGCACATGGGCTGGGGCGGCGGACGGCCGTTGGTTGATGTGCTGGAAGCCAGTGCCCGCGCCAAGGGCGTCGAAGTCGTGGCCGATGCACGCTGCCTGGCGCTGATCGAGGATGATGGCCGGATTGTCGGCGTAGTGGTGCGGATCGACAACACCCCGCGCTTCGTGCGCGCGGTCAAGGGCGTGGTGCTGGCGACTGGCGGTTTCGTGTTCAACGAAGCGATGCGCCGCAAGCATTGCCCCGACACCTTCAAGCTCGGTGATCCGATCGGCGACAAAGACGATGGCACCGGCATCCTGCTGGGGCTGGGCGCGGGCGGGGAGGCGATCCACATGGATCAATTCTTTACCACCTGCCCATGGACCATGCCCGAAAGCCACGCCCACGGCGTGTTCGTCAACATCCATGGCCAACGCTTCATCAACGAGGACTGCTACCACGGGCGAGTGAGCCGCTGCGCAATCGATCAGCCGGGAGGCAAGGTCTATCTGCTGCTCGACAATGCCCATTTCGTCCAGCCGATGGATTTCGCCCGTATCGCTATCGCCGGGACGGGCGAGACCTGGACGGAGGTCGAGGGCGAGTTGGGCATGGCCGCTGGTACGCTGTCGGCGACGATGGATTTCTACAACGCCCATGCTCACGAAGAGCGCGATCCGCTGTTCGGCAAACGCGCGCCGATCCTCGTGCCGCTAGATCAGGGACCGTTCGTGGCGCTCGAACTGGATTTCATGGGCAGCTATTTTAGCTTTTTCACCTTGGGCGGGCTGCACACTTCGACCGACGGCGCGGTGCTGGATCGCACCGATGCGCCGATCCCTGGCCTGTTTGCCGCCGGGCGCTGCACATCGGGCCTGCCCGCTTGGGGGCATGGCTATTCGTCAGGGATGAGCCTTGCCGACAGCACCTTCTTCGGCCGGCAGGCGGGACGGTCGGCGGCGCGTGGCTGATCTGTTCGCCGAGCGACTGCGGGCCCTGGAGGACTGCGAGGAAATCCGTAATCTGATCGCCTCCTATGGCCCGCTTGCGGACAGCGGCGATGCTGCCGCGGTTGCGGCACTCTGGGTCGAGGACGGGGTCTATGCGGTCGACGGATTTCCCGAAGCGTGCGGGCGCGTAGCGATTGCGGCGCTGATCGAGGGGCCGGTGCACCGTGACCTGATGGCTCGCGGCTGCGCTCATATGCTGGGGGTGCCAGTGGTCGCACTTCAGGGTGACCGGGCAACCGCGCGGTGCCATTCAGTCGTGCTGGCGAAGGGAGACAACGGTTGGGAGCCGGTGCGGGTTGCGGCCAATCACTGGGAACTGGTTCGTAGCGCAGAAGGCTGGCGCGTTACCCGCCGCAGCAATGCGCTGCTCGACGGACGAGAAGCAGCACGCGCTCTGTTCGCGCGCTAACTCACCAACTGCCCGCCATCCACCACCAGCACCGTTCCGGTCGCCTTGCGCGCCTGCTGCGAGGCAAGGTAGGCGATCGCTTCGGCGATGTCTTCCGGCGCACAGCTGCCATCGGCCAGCTTGGGCATCCCGCGGCGGACCATGTCCCAGTCGAGCGCGCCTGTGGGCGGAGCCTGCTGCGTCATCGGGGTCGTCACATGGCCCGGGCAGACGGCGTTTACCCGCACACCGCGGGCCGCATATTCGGCGGCGAGCGCCGTTGTCATGCCGACCACGGCATGCTTGGATGCGCAGTAGCCGGCAGTGTAAATCATGCCCCTCAGGCCTGAGGTCGAACCGATGTTGACGATATTGCCGGTGCTTTTCACCAAATGCGGCAACGCGGCCTGACAGATCACGAAGACGCTGGTTGTGTTGATCCTCAGCAATCGCTCGAAATCGGCGGCGGCGAAATCCTCGGTCGGCCCCCATTTGAGCATCCCTGCGACGTTGCAGACCATATCAAGCCCGCCTTCAGCCGCCGCCCTGACCAGCGCGCGGCAGGAATCCTGGTCCTCGGCATCGTAGGCAACCGGTCGGGCGGCCTCGCCGATCATCGCTGCTGTCTCGGCAAGGCCAGTCGCGTTGATATCGCCGATCGTCACCATCGCGCCTTCGCGGGCGAACAGGATCGCGGTCGCGCGCCCGATGCCCGAAGCTGCGCCCGTGATCAGCACCCGCTTGCCTGAAAATCGCATTCTTGCCCCCTAGCTGTAGATTTCCGGTGGTTGGCCCATGACTGTGATCGCCAGCGTTCCGGCTGCATCGACGGTCTGGATCAGGCACGAACGGCGCTGCGAGCGCGTTTCAGCGATCCACCAGCGCCCGTTCTGCTTCACATAGTGATCCTCGTACTCCACCCCCATCTTGGTGATGGTGCGGTTGGCAAGGTTGATCGAGTGGAACAGCAGCGACCAATGCCCCAGCGCACGGTCGGCGCCATCGAACGTGATGACGCCGTTTGCGCCATGATGAATGTCGAACACGCCCGGGGTGCAGGCCATCTGGCTGTAGAGCCCGACAAAGGCGTCCCGCCCGTCCAGCGGAGGGAAGCCATCAAAGGCAATCACCGCGCCCTCGGGCAGAAGCGTCTCGCGCAGGGTAGCAACGTCCTTGGCGTCGCAAGCGCGCAGGTAGCGTGACTTGAGATCGCGGATCGCGCGGTCGTCTTCCAGTTGTGTAAGGCGATCTTCAAGCGTTGGCATGGAGCATCAGAACCGCACGCCAGCGGTCACCCCGAAGGTGCGCGGATCGGGGAAGTATCCCAGCAGGATGCCGCCGAAGCCTGAGCCGAAGTCGATGAAGTTGGACGGCGCGTCTTCCTTGGTCAGATTGCGGACGAACACCGAAATCTCCGTCTCCATCCCGCCGATGGCAAACTCAGCGAGGGTCGCTCGCAGGTTGACGATCGTCCGCCCCTGCGACTGGCTCGTTCCGGCGACTTGATCCGACGCAGTCGGCGCAGTCAGCGCATAGGGGAAGGTGAAGTATTCCGAGGAATAGTTGAGGTCCGCGTAAATGTTGAACTTGCCCCAATCGCCTTCGGCCACGCGCCAGTCTGCCCCGATCGAAGCGGTGGTTTTGGGCGCGTGGGGGAAGGCGCGGTTGTTCGAAACGTCGATGCCACCGTCGATGAAGCGCTTGTATTCCGGATCGAGCAGCGCGAGCGAGGCATTGATCGTCAGGCTTTCGAAGGGACGCAGCACGGTCTCGATCTCGAGCCCCTGGATGCGGGCCGAGGCCGCGTTCTGGATCACCGAGGCAGCGCCCGTGGTGGCGGTGAACACCGACAGCTGCATGTCCTTGCTGTCATTGCGGAAGGCGGCGAGATTGACGATCAGCCGATCATCGAGGAACTGGCTCTTGATGCCTAATTCATAGCTGTCGACCTGCTCGGGCAGATAGGGCTGGCACAACTCCAGCGCGCCGCTCGGACAATCGGCGGTCGGTGCGGCAAAGACATTGCTCTCCCCGTTGAAGCCGCCGGATTTAAACCCTTGCGCGAAGCGGGCGTAGAGATTGATCGTGTCGCTGGCCGCATAGCTCAGGGTTACAGCCGGCGAGAAATCGCTGAACTTGGCATCGGGGATTGCGCCATAAGGCAGATCGGCAACCACCAACGGGCTGGTGATGCCGTTGGCGGCATCAAAGTTGACCCGGAAGAATCGGCTGATGTCCTTGGTCTCGCGGGTATAGCGTCCGCCGAGCGTCAGTTTGAGGCGCTCGGTCAGGTCGTAATCGAGCTGCGCGTAAATGGCCCAGGCCTTGGTATTTGAGCCATAGTTGGAATCCAGATCGACGCCGCCGCCGAAATAGGTCTGGGGATTCACTGTCTCGGCCTGCTCGTCGAAATAGAAGGCGCCCAGCACATAGGCGAGGCTGTCTTCAAACGCTGTGCCGGTCAGTTGGAATTCCTGGCTGAACGCGTGGTAATCTGAAATGCGCTGGGTGAAAGCGACGGGAAAGGGTGATCCGTCAAGGTCGAGCCCATCGGCCCATGCCAGGTCGCGATAGGCCGTGATCGACTTCAGTTCCGCATCGCCAAGGCCGATAGTGAGGGTCAGGGCATGGCCATAGCTGCGCGAACGTTCATAGACCGGCGCATCGATTGATGCCGTGGTGATCCGGTCAGGATCAGCGACCCTGTCGAGCGGGAAGAACGCTCCGGCGAAAGGATAGCTGGGCGAGGCCGGATCGAAGATGTCGCGCGGATCGCCATTGCGGTTGACCGCAAGCAGTTGCGAGAACGGCGGGGTCTGGTTCGACTTGCTGTAATCGTAGGTATAGTCTGCGGTGATAGAATCGGTGATTTCGGCCCGCAGCTGCACCATGAAGCTGCCGCTTTCGATCGAGTCCGTGCGGTTGCGACCGCGCCCGTCCGGGGTTGCCAGCGCAATCAAGCCGTCGCGGGTGCGATACTGGCCTGAGACCTTGGCCGAGAAAGCTCCCATCTGCGGCAGATCAACTACGCCACGCAGTCGAACTTCGTCAAAGCTGCCATAGGTCAGCTCGGCCATGCCGCCCGCCTCGCCGCTCGGTTTTTTGGTCACGAGGTTGACCGCACCTGCTAGTGCATTGCGGCCATAGAGCGTGCCTTGAGGCCCGCGCAGGATCTCCACCCGTTCAAGATCGGCAATGTCGAAAATCGAGCCTTGCGCCTTGGCGATATAGACCCCGTCAAGATAGAGTCCGACCGCCGGTTCCCAAGTGATTGCCGGGTTGATCGTCACCGAGCCGCGGATCGCGATTTGTGAGATGGTCTTGGACGCGGGCGCGCGTTCGAACTTCACATTGGGCGCAATCGTGCCGAGGTCATCGATGGAGTCGATCCCGCGCGATTCCAGAAACTGGCTACCGATAGCAGTGATGGCGATCGGGACATCCTGCACGTTTTCGCTGCGTTTCTGAGCGGTTACGATGATCATGCCGAGGCCGTCCGCATCGGTTGCGGGGTCATTCAACTCTTGACCCAGCGCTGGAGCAGCCAGCCCGAAAGTGAGCGCGCAAACGGACGCGCTAGTCAGCAGTGCCTTCATGATCTCTCTCCGGGGCCGGAACTTCCGTCCAGCCTTCTTGTGCGTAAATTTAATGCCGATTTTGCTACGCGAAAATATTGTTGAAGGCAATAAAATACCTGTTATCGTAATTTATAGATAAAAAATATGCGCATCGGAGGTTGGATGCTCTCTTTGGCCATTGCACTTGCCGGAGCCTTGCCATCGGTCGATGAGTGCCGGGCTGTGGCAGGCAATTCCGACGCGGAACTGGCGCAAGCGATCGGTTTGCAGGCCTATGTTTACGGCTATCCGATGGTTGATCTGCTCAAGCAGCGGTTCAACGAAACCCACCGGGTCGCGGCCGGACAGCCCGTGGCTGCGCCGGTCAACACCCTGGCGATCTATCCCCATCTGCTGACTCCTCAGACACAGGGGCAGTTGCGGGCGGCAAATGCCGATACGCTTTATCTCAATGCCTGGCTCGATCTTTCGCAGGGACCGGTCATGCTGGACGTTCCTGCAATGGGATCGCGTTATTACACGCTCGCCTTCATGGATCTCTATGGCCGGCCCGTGCATATCGGAACGCGCACCAATGGCGGGTCGGCGGCCCGCTATGCCCTCGTCGGACCCGGGGTGAGCGCGCCACAAGGGGTCGAGGTTGTCCACCTTGCGACCGACACGGTGTGGATGCTGGGACGGGTGCTGGCTATTCCCGGCCCGGATCTCGAGTCCGCCCGAAAGCTGTCATCCGCGATCCGCTTCGATGGGCCAGTTGGCCCGTCGGTGAGCGAGGCCGCGCCGCTTCAGCCGACCGACAGTCTGCAGTTCTATGCGATGCTCAACGAGGCGCTGCGCGGGGCTCCCCCGCGCGAGGGCGAGGCCGGCCTGATGGCGATGTTCGACAAGGCCGGGTTTGGACCAGGTTCGCTCTTCAATCCAGATGCTTTGCCGGATGGCCAGAAGCTGGGACTCGGGTGTGCTCTGAGAGCCGGGCCGGGGGTGCTCGCGCAACGCGGCTTCAGGCCCACCCATGTCCGTAACGGGTGGATGTGGTCGTCGAATATCGCCGACCCTGGGTTTGATTACCTGCTCCGCGCCGAAGCGGCACGGGGTGGTTATGTCAATGATCCCAGAGAGTCGATTTATCCTGCCGCCATAACCGACGACCGGGGCGAGCCCCTTCAGGGCGACCGGCGCTACCGGATCCGCTTTGCCCCCGGTGCTCTGCCTCCGGTCGATGCCTTCTGGTCGATCACGGCCTATGACCGTGCGACCTCGCAATTGGTGCCCAACCCGATCGATCGCTACAACATCGGCGATCGGACGCCGGGGCTGGTGTACGATGCGGATGGTGCACTGACCCTGCATCTTTCATCAAGCGAGCCGCCCGACGGTCGGGCCAACTGGATGCCGGTTCCCGCCACCCCGTTTCACCTCGTGCTGAGAATGTATCTGCCGCGCGATCAGGCGCTCGACGGAACCTATGCACCGCCGAGGGTCGAGAGGATCGCGCCATGAACCGCCAGACCAGTATAATCGATGCCTTTTCGCCCGAAAGCTATTGCGACGAAAAGGAAATTGCCGCTCGGTTTACGGCCTTGCGTGCCGAGGGTGATGTGGTGTGGATCGACCAGCCGCCTTACCGGCCGTTCTGGGCTGTGCTGCGTCACGCTGACATCATGGAGGTGGAGCGCAATACCCGTGTATGGCTAAACGCGCCGCGCCTGACGCTGCTGCCCGACTGGTTCGAGGATCGGACCATCGCCCAGTTCGGCAATCGCACCGGCCCGGTGCGCACGCTGCTCGACATGGACGGACCCGATCACCGCCAGCATCGCCAGTTGACCCAGTCGTGGTTCAATTCGCGCTATCTCGATACCCTGCGCGAACGTATGCGGCTGCTGGCGCGCGATACCGTCGACCGGATGGCGGTGCTGGCCGAAAAGGGTCCGTTCGACTTCATTGAGGAAGTCGCCGTTCCCTATCCGCTGATCATGATCACCACCATTCTCGGACTGCCCGACACTGATTCCCCGCTGGTGCTGCGGCTGACGCAAGAGCTGTTCGGCGCGACCGACCCGGATCGCAACGCGGCGGGCGATTTCGGGCTGGCGACGGCGATGGAGTTCTTCGCCTATCTCGGCGGGGTGGTGCAGCAGCGCCGCGCTGCGCCGCAAGAGGATCTGATGTCTGCGATCGCCACCGCGACAATCGACGGCGCGCCCTTGTCCGACATGGAAACACTGTCTTACGGGATGCTGCTGGCCGCTGCTGGCCACGATACCACCAGTTCCAGCGTCGGGGTGGGGATGATGCAGCTTGCGCGGCATCCCGACCAGTTCGCGCAGCTGCGGCAGGATCCCGCACTGGTGGTGCCCGCGGCGCAGGAGATGTTCCGCTGGGCCACGCCGGTCCGCCATTTCCTGCGCACTGCTGCGGTCGATACCGAGCTCGCCGGCCAGCCGATCGCTGCTGGCGAGCAGGTGGCGTTGCTATATCTGTCAGGCAACCGCGACGAGCGCGCGTTCGAGGCACCCGATGCGTTCCGGATCGACCGCAACCCCAACCGGCATCTTGCCTTCGGCTACGGGGCGCATCACTGCTTGGGCCGGATTCTGGCCGAAATGGAGGTGGAGGCGCTTTTCGCCGAAATCGCCGCGCGGGTGGAGATGATCGAGCTTGCCGGCGATCCGGAATGGGTCAAGACGAACCATACCGGCGGGCTTAAGCGTCTTCCGGTAAAGATCAGGATGGCGCCATGACATCTTCGCTTTCGTTGGAGGCGCGTATCGACCGGCTGGAGTCGCTCGACGCGATCCGCCAGCTTCCGGCGAGATATGCCCTCGCTCTCGACATGCGCGACATGGACGCGATGGTTTCACTGTTTCCTGCAGATGTGCGGGTCGGCAGGGAATCGAGCGGGCGGCTGGCGCTCAGGTCCTATATGGACCGCACCCTGCGTTCGCCTTTCACCGGCACCTCGCATCATATCGGTGGCCATGTGATCGAGTTCGACGATCCCGATCATGCCCACGGCGTCGTTTATTCCAAGAACGAGCACGAGACCCCGGTCGCGGGCGGGGCGGACGAATGGGTGATCATGCAGATGATGTATGTCGACGACTACGTGCGGCACGAGGGCCGCTGGTTCTTCGCCCGCCGCCTGCCGCTCTATTGGTACGCGACCGATCTCAACAAGCCGCCCGTGGGCGAGCACAAGATGCGCTGGCCCGGCACAGATTGGGCGGAGGGCAACTTCCACAAGCTGTTTCCGAGCTATGCCGAGTTCTGGGCGCGCGAGGGCGATCACGGCGGCCCGGTGGCCGAGCCTGCGCCGCTGGACAAATTCCTTGAAACCATGCGGCGCGGGGCGGCTGCACCCAAGGTGAAGGTGCGGGCAGACTGACCGCGTTAAGGCTTGGATCGTGCGCTAGCTGCTCAGATAAAGCCTTTATGAAGTGAACTTTTTATCGAGCCGGGCGAGCGTGATGGAAAATCCGCAGCGCTCGTGCGAATCTAAAGTGAATTCCTGATAACGAGTGAAGAGGCCGCCCAAATGCGTGTCGATCTCGTCTTGCGTATAGTCGAGTGCGTTCACGTTCCGATAGCCCAGAGCCGATGCGCGTTCGACCGCTGCGTCGCCATCGTCGACGCCGAAAAAGACGTTCATCACTCCCTCGCCACGCTGGGCGAGAAACTGCGATACCGCGCTATTGTTCTCCCTGCCGGGCATCGGTGCGCACAATTCGATCCCCGCATCCCAAGCAATAGAGACGTTGATACCCCAAGGCTCACCTGTCCAGTCGGCATCGATAAATGTGGCACCGAGCAGGTCGCTGTATTTCTTTTTAGCTTCCGCCAGATCGTGCACGGCGATCATGACGCGATTGACACCCCTAAGCCCCATTTGGTTTGACTCCGAAAAAAGAACTGACGAGGGATAAGGCTACAAGTGCAGGGCGAATGCCCTTGCTAACCTGTAAGGTTCAGCAACCTTATCCCGCATTGGCACCAGTCAGGTGGTTGGCGGCGATGTAGCCGAAAGTCAGCGCCGGGCCGATGGTCACGCCCGCGCCGGGATAGCTTTCCCCCATGGCCGAGGCCGCGCAATTGCCGATAGCATGAAGGCCGGGGATCGGCTGGCTATCAGCGCCGATTACCCGCGCCAAGGCGTCAGTCAGCAGGCCGCCGTTCGTGCCGATGTCGCCGGGATAGATCGGCATGGCGTAAAACGGTCCTTTGTCGAGCGGGCGCAGACAGGGATTGGGGCCGACGCGCGGATCGCCATACATCTTGTCATAGGTCGCCGCGCCGCGTTGGAAATCGGGGTCCTCGCCCTTGGCCGCATGGGTGTTGTAGCGCGCAAGCGTCGCTTCCAGCTTTGCCGGATCGCAACCGATGACCTGCGCCAGTTCGGCGACCGTGCGGCCCTTCTTGAGGATACCTCGCACCGCAGCCGGGTGCGCCCAGTCCGGCACGATCGGATAGAGCGGGCCGACCGGGTAATTGTGGCGATAGGCATGGTCGAACACGAACCATGAAGGGCTGGCATCGCCATGTTCGCGCTGGCGGCGGGCCATGGCCTGTCCGGTGATGTGATAGGAGGCGGCCTCGTTCAGATAACGCTCGCCCTGCTGGTTCACCATCAGCGAACCGGGCAGCGCACGCTCGATAGTGCACAGCCGCCCGCGATCCTCGCCCGGCACATAGAACACCGGCGCAGCCCACGTCGACTGCATGTTCATTACGTCTGCGCCCAGTGCCTGCCCCGCACTGATCGCATCGCCGGTGTTGCCGCTGGTGCCGCCTGACAGCAGCGCCTCGGGGTAAAGCGGCGCATTGGCAGCGCGCATCTCGGCGTTCTTCTCGAAGCCGCCCGCGGCCAGGACCACGCCCTTGCGCGCCGCGACACGCGTCAACTGGCCATTGCGGCGGATCACCGCGCCGGTGACGCGGCCGTGCTCCTCGACCAGTTCCACCAGCGGGCTGTCGAGCCACAGCGGCACGCCGGCGTCCTTGAGCGCCATGCGCAAGCCGCCTGCCAGCGCATTGCCCAGCGTAAGCCGCCGATCCTTGCGCGAAGTGAAGCGGAACGGCCAGTCGAACCAGTAACGCGCGAGGCTCTTGGCGAGATGCCAGGGCCAGCCCTTGGCCCGGAACAGCAGGATATAGGTCTCGTCGAAATGCCAGTTCAAATAGCCGAACAGCGAGGCGGCGGGCGAGGCGAAGCGCAGTGTGCGCACGTCGTCACCCAGCTTCTTCCCGTCGATCGGAAGCGGCATGTGGGTGCGATAGCCGGTCGGCGATCCGCCGGGGTTCTCGGCATGGTAATCGGGATAGGGGAAGGCGTGGTATTCGATTGGGGTGTTCGCCCCCAACCAGCGCAGCATCCCTGATGCATTCTCGACATAGGCGCGGATGTTCGCATCGGGCACATTGGAGGCGGAAAGCGCGCGGACGTAAGTGAATGCATCATCGACCGTGTCGTGAAAGCCTGCAGCGGCCGCCTGATCGCTTGCGGGTATCCATATGCCTGCGCCCGATGTAGCCGAAGTCCCGCCCCACAAGCTCTCCTTCTCGACGATCAGCACCTCGGCGTGGTTCTTCGCCGCCACCAAGGCGGACAGCATGCCGCCAGCACCGGAGCCAATCACCAGAACGTCGACATGCCTGTCCCATTGCGCGGTCATCGTGTCTGCCTCGGTCATCAGGATGGAATGTAAAGCTGTGCGGCCTTGCCGCCGTCGACCGGCAGCGCGACCCCGGTGATGTAGCTGGCTGCATCCGAGAGCATGAAGACTATCGCCTCAGCCAGTTCCTCGGGCTCGCCGCCGCGGCCCATCGGGATCGCGCCCGCCGTCTTGGCGGCAAGTTCCGGTGCCTTGGCGGCGAAATCGAGCGTGGCGGCGGTGTTGACCTGCCCCGGTACGATCGCATTGACCCGGATCCCCTGCCGCGCGCCTTCCATCGCGGCGACCGCTGTGAACTGGATCAGTGCGGCCTTGGAGGCTGAATAGCTCGAATAGTTCGCCATCGCCCGGATTGCCGTGGTCGACGAGATGTTGACGATCGAACCGCCGCCTTGCGCCGCCATGATCTTCATCGCCGTCTTGGTGCCGACGAACACTGCATCGGCGTTGACAGCGAAATCCTTGCGCCAGTGATCAAGCTTGAGCTTGGCAATGGGGGCATAATGGGTCGACATGGCATTGTTGACCAGCATGTCCAGCCGCCCGTGACGCACGGCGATGTCCTCGATCAGGGCCTCGAAGGCGGCAAAGTCAGTGACGTCGAGCACGTGTGCTTCGATCGCGCCGCCATCGCCCGCGATCTGCGCGCGTGCGGCCTCAAGTCGTTCGTGCCGTCGTCCGCAGATCGCGACCCGCGCCCCGCGCCGCGCCAGCAGCGCAGCCGTCGCGAAGCCGATGCCGTCGCTTCCCCCCGTCACAAGGGCGACTTTGCCCGTCAAATCCTGCGCCACATTCCTCTCCCGCTGCGCGCTCTATTTTGGTTGGCCTGAAGCGCGATTGCAAAACGCAATTGATGACTTTATGCTTACTATGTCAACATGACGCGTAAAATTTTATAGATACAGTTACGAATCCTTTCGAAGGGATCGCAATGGGGAGAGAGTTATGGCCAACCTTGCGGGCAAGGTAGCCCTGGTCACCGGTGCAGGGCAAGGCGTGGGGCAAGGCATTGCGCTCGCACTGGCCGCAGCCGGAGCGGCGGTGGCCGTGGCCGGGCGCACCCTTGCCAAGCTCGAACAGACCTGCGCGCTGATCTCCGCGCGCGGCGGAATGGCGCTCGCGCTGGAGGGCAATGTCAAGGACGCCTCCAGCCTCACCGCGATGGTCGAGGAGGTCGTCGCCGGGCTCGGCGGGCTCGATATCCTCGTCAACAATGCGCAGGAAGTGCCCAATGGCCCGCTGCTTGATGTCACCGACGAGGCTTTCATGGCCGGATTCGAATCCGGCCCGCTGGCAAGTTTCCGGCTGATGAAGCTGGCTCACCCGCACATGGCTGCGCGCGGCGGCGGGGTGATCATCAACCTCGCTTCTTCGGCAGGCATCCGCTGGGACATGAGCGGCTATGGTGCCTATGGCGCGGTCAAGCAGGCGACGCGGGTGCTGAGCCGCGCTGCTGCTGCCGAATGGGGCCGGGCCGGGATCCGCGTGCTGACCATCGCGCCCCATGCCGAAAGTCCGGGTCTCAAGTGGTGGGTCGCGAACAACCCCGATGAGGCAAAGGCGTTCTTCCGCACCATTCCGCTGGGCCGGATCGGGCGGCTTGAGGAAGATATCGGCCGGGCGGTAGCATCGCTGTGCTCGGATGATTTCGGCTATCTCACCGGAGCCACCATCCCGCTCGATGGCGGGCAGGCCAACTTCGACTAGCCGTCATGGAAAAGGTCATCTGCCTGCTTTGGGCACATGGAGATGCCGCGCGTGACCGGTTCAACGCCGCGCTGCTGAACGGACTGGCGACTGAATTGCGGGCCGCCGGCGCGAGCGCCATTCGGCTGAATCTCGAAGATGGGATCAGCGCCCAGGCGGCGCATCTGCGGCAAGTCTGTTCGCCGGCGCAACATGATGCCGTCGTGCAGTTCTGGCTGCCTTCGGCCAATCACCTGTTCCGCAGCCGGATCGATGCGGCCTTGTCGCGCTATAGCGCGCTGTGGTGCGGATGGGTGGTGGCCGAGTCGACCATTATCGCCAACACCTCTTGCCCACCGGCTCCGGGTGCGCGGACTGATGGCTTTGCCCAGCTGGCCTTTCTCACCATCCCCGAGCGACTGTCCCGCGCGCAGTGGCTGGCGCTTTGGCAGGATAGCCATACGCAGGTGGCAATCGAAACGCAGGCCAATTTCGAATATGTTCAGAACGTGATTGTCAGGCCGCTAACTGCGGACGGGCCGGGTTATGCTGCGATTGTCGAAGAGTGTTTCCCGGTCGCTGCCTTGCAGGATCCGCTAGCCTTCTTCGATGCGGAAGGGGATCGCGCCAGGTTCGAACGGAATCTGGGGCGCATGATGGAAAGCTGTGACCGCTTTATCGATCGCGGCACCATCGACGTAGTGCCGACCGGGCAGTATCATCCGTAAGGCGGCGCCAACTACCGCAATGCGTAAAAAAAATATATTTCAAATTCGCAAAATGAAGATATAAGCCAAATCAAACGCGGCAATGCGTTAAAACGGTGAGGGAGAGGACATGTCTGGGAAGGTGGCGCTCGTTACCGGAGCGAGCCGGGGAGCGGGCCGCGGCATTGCGCGCGGCTTTGGCGAACTGGGCTATACTGTCTACGTAACGGGCCGGACTGTCCAGCCGGGTGATGCCAAGGGTTGGGACGGGTCGGTTCTGCCCGGCACTGTTGCTGAAACCGCTGCCGAAGTCACTGCTTCTGGCGGCAAGGGGATCGCGGTGATGTGCGATCACGCCGACGACTCGCAGGTTGCCGCTCTGTTCGCGCGGATCGCTGATGAGCAGGGCCGGCTCGACGTGCTGGTCAACAACGCCACCTATATCCACCACCAGCTGATCGAGAAGATGCCGTTCTGGGAGAAAGACCTCGGAGCGGCAGGCATTCTGGACGTTGGTCTGCGCTCTGCCTATGTGGCCAGCTGGCACGCGGCGCGCATGATGGTGCCGCAAGGTTCAGGTGTGATCGCCTTCGGTTCGTCCTTTGGCGGTTCGTGCTACATGCATGGCCCGGCATACGGGGCGCAGAAGGCAGGCGTGGACAAGTTCGCCCATGACATGGAGCATGACCTGCGCGGCACTGGCGTGATTGCGGTGTCGATCTGGATGGGACCGTTGGTCACCGAACGCTCGCTGATCGCGCAGAAGACCAATCCCGAGCAATACGAAGGGTTCATCGAGGCCGCCGAAAACCCCGAGTTCACCGCGCATATCATCAACGCCATCGCCGCCGCGCCGAACCGCGACGAGCTGTCGGGCCAGACCCTTATCGGCGCCGAGATCGCAAGGGAACTGGGCGTCACCGACCGCGGCAACGAGAAGCCGAGCTACCGCGAAATGCTGGGTAGCCCGCGCCCCAAAAACCCCGCTGCCGTCTACTGACATGGCAGCGCGCTTTCAGCTTGCCGATCTGTTCGAAACCGTCGCCCGCACGGTGCCGGACCGGGTGGCGGTTATCGCGGACAGCGCGCGCCTGACCTATGCCGAGCTCGACCAACGCTGCGACCGGCTGGCGGCGGGGCTGGCGGCCCTGGGTATCACCCGCGGCGACACGATCGGGCTCTATCTGATGAACGGCCCGGCCTATCTCGAGGCCTTCATCGCCGCCTGCAAGCTTGGCGCGGTGCCTTACAACGTCAATTACCGCTATCGGGCAGACGAGCTGCGCTACCTCTTCGCCAATGCCGACAGCGCGGCGATCATCCACGGGTCGGAGTTCTCGCCGCTGATCCGCGCGGTGCGCGGCGACGTGCCGGCGCTCAAGCTGACGGTCGCGGTGGAGGACGGATCGGTCGCGGATATTGCCGGATCGGTGCCGTATGCCGATCTCCTCGCGCACGCGCCGGGCGGCCCGTGGGAGCGGGACGAGACCGACATCCTGCTGTGCTATACCGGCGGTACCACCGGCATGCCTAAAGGCGTGATGTGGCCGCACCGCGCGTTCGTCTTCGCCTGCGCTGGCGGGGGCGGTTTCTTCAATCCCCACGGACCCATCGCCGCTCCCGAAGACATCGCCAGCCGCGCCGCGGACGGCTATCCGCTCAGCCTCTTTCCGTTGGCTCCGCTGATGCACATGGCGGCGATGTGGGCGACGTGGAGCGCGTTGCTCAACGGCCTCACCATCATTCTCGACGAAGGCCGCGAGTTCGATCCCGAACGCGTGTTCGACATTGCCGAGCGCGAGGGAGCGAACATGATCCAGTTCGTCGGCGATGCCATGGCCGGCCCCTTGCGCGATTGCCTGCGCACGAACCCGGGGCGCTGGGATCTTTCAAAGGTGGTCAACCTTGGCTCGGGCGGGGCGGTGTTCTCGCAAGCCCTGAAGGACGAGCTGAAGTCGCTCGTGCCCGGCGCGTCGATCAGCGACGGGATGGGGTCCTCGGAAACCGGCATGTCCGGGCAGGCGCAGAAGTCTGCCGAGGGCGTCATGCGTCTGCCTGCCAGCGAGCATCAGCAGGTGATCGTCGATGGCCGGATTGCTAAAGTCGGCGAGACCGGCCTTATCGCCCGCAGCGGCAACACCCCGGTCGGCTATTACAATGATCCCGCCAAGACCGCCGAAACCTTCGTCACCATCGACGGCAAGCTGTGGGCGGTCTCGGGTGACGCGGCGCGGTGCGACCATGACGGCATGATCACCATGTTCGGGCGCGGCTCGACCTGCATCAACACCGGCGGCGAAAAGGTCTTTCCCGAAGAAGTCGAGGAAGTGCTGCGCGCTCATCCGGCGATTTTGGACGCGGTGGTGGCGGGGCAACCGGACGACCGCTGGGGCGAGCGAGTGGTGGCGATCTGCGCCGCGCGCGATCCCTCGGCCGCCCCCGTCTATGCCGAGATCAAGGCCTTCGCGGGAGAGCGCCTCGCCGGTTACAAGGTGCCCAAGGCGCTTGTGTGGGTGGATCAGGTCCGCCGCTCTCCGGCAGGCAAGCAGGATTATCGCTGGGCCAAGGAACTGGCGGCCAGCGCGTCATGAGCCAGATCGACCCCGTCTTTGCCGCCGTCACCGCACCCGGCACGCCGTTTGAGCTGGTCGAACGCGACGGCCTGCTGCAGTTCGCCAAGGCCGCACCCGATCTGGCGATGATGATCGATTCCGCCCGGCGGCATGGCGACAAGACCTTCCTGGTCGATTTCTCCTCCGACGGGAGCGAGCGGCGGCTGACCTTTGAACAGGTCTTCGCCTGGCGCGACCAGCTCGCCCCGATGCTGGGCATCCGTCGCGGCGATCGCGTTGCGATCTGCATGCGCAACCGCGCCGAATGGATCGTTGCCTTCATGTCCGTGATCAAGGCAGGCGGAGTGGCGGCGCTGTTCAATAGCCGCGGCTCATCGGCAGAGCTCGCAGGAATGATCGCTGAAGTGACTCCAGAGCTGGTGCTGGCTGACAGCCGCCGGGCGGAGCTGATCCGTGAGGGAGGTTATACGGGGCGGATGCTTGATCTGACCCGGCCATTTGCGCCGGAAGAGATCGATCTGCGGGTGGGTACCGCAATTGTGGATCCGGCTCCGGGACAGCCGCTTGATCCCGCGGTGATCCTGTTCACGTCCGGCACAACGGGCCGGGTCAAGGGGGCAGTACTCACGCATCGCAGCCTGATCACCGGACTGATGTTGATGCAACTGTCGGGCATGATGGTGCTACACAACATGGCCCGCGCGCATGGCATGAAGCCCGATCAGCTGATGGCAGCGTTGCCGCAGCAGGCGGTGCTGCTGGTTTATCCGCTGTTTCATATCTCGGGGCTGGGGGCAGCCTTCCTGTCGCCGCTGTTTGCCGGCTCCAAGGTCGTCATCATGCGCCGCTGGGATGCGGAAGAGGCGGCGCGGCTGATCGCGAATGAGAATATCACGATGTTCTCCGCTGTGCCAACGATGCTGTGGGATCTGCTCCACCGCGCCAAGCCGGCTGAGTCCGATCTGTCTTCACTGCGCAACATCGCCTCGGGCGGACAGGCGCTGCCGGTCAACCTGCTCGATGCGATCCGCGAAGCCTGTCCGCAGGCGGTGATGGGTACCGGCTACGGCATGACCGAGGCATCGGGTTCGCTAGCGCAGGCGGTGGGTGAGGATTTCCTGCGCAAGCGTTCGTCCGCCGGACGGGTGCTGCCCTTGGCACAGGTCCGGATCGTCACACCCGATGGCACCGAGCAGCCCGCAGGCCAGAGCGGCGAAATCCAGCTCAAGGGTGCGATGGTGATGGCGGGCTACTGGAACCGCCCGGAGGACACCGCCGCCGCCTTCACCGCCGATGGCTGGCTGCGCACCGGCGATGTCGGCTACATTGATGACGAGGGCTATATCTTCATCGTCGACCGGGTGAAGGACATGGTCATCTCGGGCGGAGAGAACATCTACTGCGCCGAAGTCGAACGCGTGCTGGGCGAGCTTGCCGGGGTCAGCGAATGTGCCGCCTTCGGCATCGCTGACGAGCGTCTGGGCGAATTGCTTGTCGCTGTTGTGCGCGGTGAGGGGTTGGACGAGGCGCAGGTAAAGGGCTGGGTGGGCGAGCGCCTTGCCCGCTACAAGGCGCCTGGCCACGTCGCGTTTCTAACCGATCCGCTGCCGCGCAACCATGTCGGCAAGGTCGACAAGATCGCGTTGCGGGCGGCCTGGCACAAACTCTACGGAGAGCAATGACATGGGTTTCCCCAAGGACATCGGGATCATTGACTGCATGCTCGGCATTCCAGAAGCCGAGGACCGGTCGGACTGGTTCACCGCCTTCCGGCCACTGATCAAGGACGCCGAGACGCTCCAGCAGTTTTCCATGCCGGCGCAATACATGTTCAAGGATGTGCCGCAGACCGGCCATGCTGATGATTATGTTCGCTGGACCGTCGAGCAGATGGACAAGAACGGGATCGACAAGGCGCTGGTCGGCTGGAACGAGAACGCCACTTCGCGCCGCGCCAAGGAAATGTATGGCGACCGTTTCTTTTTCGATCTGCCGTGCGACCCCAACAAGGGCATGGAAGAAGTGCGCCGGATCAAACGCATCCATGCCGAAGTCGGCCTGTCTGCGATCAGCGTGTTTCCGGCCGGCACGCTGCCGCAGGTTGCGATCAATCACAAATACATGTTCCCGCTCTACGCCTGCGCGGTCGAGCTTGATGTGCCGATCTGCCTGAATGTCGGTATTCCCGGGCCGCGCATTCCAATGGAGACCCAGAAGGTCGAACATCTTGACGAGGTTTGCTGGTTCTTTCCCGATCTCAAGATCGTGATGCGCCATGGGGCCGAGCCGTGGCAGGATCTCGCGGTCAAGTTGATGCTGAAATGGCCGAACCTCTATTATTCGACCAGCGCCTTCGCTCCCAAGCACTACCCCAAGGCGATCATCGACTACGCCAACACCCGCGGTTCGGACAAGATCATCTATGCCGGGTACTTCCCGATGGGGCTGAGCCTTGAGCGGATCATGTCCGACATGGAAGGCGTGCCGTTCAAGGACGCGGTGTGGCCCAAGTTCCTGCGCGACAACGCGAAAGCCGTTTTCAAACTTTGATTTGACCAAAGCAAAACCGGCGCTGCCGGGGAGGACGACATGACTGATACCGCAACCGACGCCCGCACCGCCCCCGTGGCCGTTTGGCAGGTGCTCGAAAAGATGAGCAAGGAAGAACGCGAGGCATGGCGCGTGGCGCCTATCGCCAACCGTCCCTCCGCTGCTGCGCGCAATCTCGACATCGGGTTCCCGTTCGGTTGGTATCCTTTCATGCTGGCGAAGGATCTGGCCGTGGGCGAGGTCAAGCCGGCGCGTTATTTTGGTCAGGACCTTGCCGTATGGCGCGGCGAGGATGGCCAAGTTCGCATGGTCGATGCCTATTGCAAGCACCTCGGCGCGCACATGGGTCACGGCGGCAAGGTGCATGGCAATCTGCTGGAATGCCCGTTCCATGCATGGCGTTATGACGGCGAGGAAGGTGTGGTGAAGGAGATTCCTTACGCCAAGGCGATCCCCCCGCAGGTCAAGCGCAAGTGCACCCGCACCTGGCACATCAGTGAAGCCAACCAGTGGCTGTGGATGTGGTATCATCCGGAAGATGCCGCGCCGATGTACGAGGTGGCGCATCTGCCCGAAGCCAGCGACGCTGGCTGGACACCGTATGATGTCGTTGAATGGCGGATCTTCGGCTCGCTTCAGAACATGGCCGAGAATGGCGTGGACTTTGCGCACTTCAAGTATATCCACGGCACCGCCGAATTGCCATCTTCTGAGCTGTCGTGGGGGGAATGGGATCGCAGCGGGATCGTCCGGGCCAAGATGGGGACACCCAAGGGCATGGTCGATGGCGCGATTACCAGCAATTCCGTTGGGCCGGGGCAGGCGTGGGTGCGATTCACCGGTATCTGCGAAACGCTGCTCGTCGCCTGCATCATCCCGGTCGAGCTTGACGAGTTGCAGGTGATCTATTGCTACACCCAACCGCGCGAACAGACCGAAGGGCCGATGGCTGGCCTTGCGCGGGCGATTATCAAGGACGTCAACAAGCAGCTCGATCAGGACAAGGTGGTGTGGGACCGGATGCGCTACGAGCCCAATCCCATCATCTGTGACGGAGACGGCCCGATCCCGCACTTCCGCAAGTTCTACTCTCGCTTTTATGCTGCGGGTGACGGCGTTCCCGCTTCCCGGCAGAAGGCAGCTTGACGGTGGCAACGCGGCGCGAAGTCCTCGTTAGCGGGGCAGCAGCAGCAGCAATTGGTCTGTCAGGGGCAGGCAATGCCAAGGCGGCGGCCTCGACCGGTGATGTGCTGGGCACTCACGACGCAATCGGCCTTGCCGCGTTGGTGCGCAAGCGAAAGGTATCGCCAAGCGAGCTGCTTGAAGCAGCCATCGCGCGTGCCGAGGCCCAGAACCCCCGCTTCAACTTCATGGCGCAAAAGCATTACGATTTCGCCCGTGCAGAAATCGCGCGCGGATTGCCCGATGGCCCGTTTAGCGGGGTGCCGTGGCTGCTGAAGGATCTGGGCACCTTTATAAAGGGCCTGCCGACCGAAGGGGGCAGCCGGATCAACAAGGGTGTTGCCGGACAGTACACTTCAGAACTGGTGGAGCGTTATCGCCGCGCCGGCCTGGTTGTGTTCGGCAAAACCACCACGCCCGAATTCGGCTTGACCGGCACGACCGAAAGCACGCTGAAAGGTGTGACCCGCAATCCGTGGAACCCGGAACGCACCACCGGCGGATCATCCGGCGGAGCAGCGGCGGCGGTGGCGGCAGGGGTTATCCCTGCAGCGCACGCCACAGATGGCGGCGGCTCGATCCGCATCCCGGCCTCATGCTGCGGCTTGTTTGGCATGAAGCCCAGCCGGGGCCGGACGCCTATGGGACCAAACCGCACGGAGGGGTGGGCGGGACTGTCGGCCCATCACGTCATCACCCGGTCGGTACGGGATTCAGCCGCCTTGCTGGATGCCACTCATGGGGTCGAGCCAGGATCGCGCTATGGTGCACCCACGCCCGACGGCACCTTTCTGGCGCAACTTGAACGTAAGCCGGGCCGCTTGCGCATTGCCTTGATGCGTAAGCCGTTGAGCGGCGCGCCGGTTGACCCTGAATGCCTTGCCGCGCTCGATCAGGCTGCACGCCTGTGCGAAAGCCTCGGCCACTACGTGGAAGAGGCCGCACCGAAACTCGATGCGGGCGCAATGGGGCAAGCAAGCTTCGTGCTGATCGCCTCGTCCTTGGCGGCTGATCTCACCGATCAGGCCAGCCGGCTAGGGATCGAGCTTGGTCCCGATGTGCTGGAGCCAATCACGCTTGCCTTTGTGGGATATGGCAAGACGACCAGCGGAGCGGATTTTGCGCGTGCCAACAACACCATGCAGGCGGCGGCAGTCACTGTCGCGCAGTTTATGGAGGATTACGATGTGATCCTCTCGCCGACGCTGGCCGCCCCGCCGCTGATGCTGGGTCAGATCAATCTTTCGCCCGGCGTGGCGTTCCCCGAATGGGGCCGGCGCGCGGCAATGTTCTCACCTTTTACGCAAGTCGCCAATTTCACCGGCCAGCCCAGTATGTCGGTGCCGCTCGGCATGTCAGGAGACGGACTGCCGATCGGGATGCAGTTCACCGGCCGTTATGGGGAAGAGGCTTTGCTCTATCGCCTCGCCGGGCAGCTCGAACGGAGCGCCCCGTGGTCGGCGCGGCGTCCGCAATTGTGACGCTCAGGGCTTGCCGGGTCAGCGTTCGGGATTTCAGGAGGAATTGATGCGGGGATTGCAAGGCAAGGCGGGGGTCGTGGCAGGCGGCGGTCGCGGAATTGGCGCGGCCACCGCCCGCCGGCTGGCCGAGGAAGGTGCGGGCGTTGTCATCGGTGACATCGCGGAAGACTGGGCCAAGGAAACCGCCGAGGCAATTCGCTCGGCCGGTGGGCGCGCGATCGGGGTCTATCTCGACGGCACCAGCGCAGAATCTCAAAAGGCTCTCGTTGCTGCTGCGCTGGAAGAATTCGGCGGGCTCGATTTCTATCATTCCAACCTCGCAGGTGGCACGGAGGGCGATATCGACGTGCTGAACTGCACAGAAGACGTGCTCGACCGCTCTTTCGCTATCAACACCAAGAGCCATTTCCTCGCCACACAGGCAGCACTTCCGGTGATGCTCGAACGTGGCAGCGGGGCGATGATCTACACCTCATCGGGGGCAGCGATTGGTGGCAATGCCTTTCAGGTCGCTTATCCGATGACCAAGAACGCCATCCATGCGCTGGTGCGCCACGTTGCGGCAAAGTACGGCAAGAAAGGTATCCGCGCCAACGGCGTGAGCCCCGGCGTGGTGTTGACCGAAGCGGTCAAACAGCACCTTTCGGATGAATATGTCGAAACGGCTCTCAAGAGCGTGCCGCATTCCCGGCTGGGGCAGCCTGAAGACATCGCCGGCGCAGTTGCCTTTCTCGCCTCTGACGACGGGGAGTGGGTCAATGGACAAGTCTGGCACGTCAACGGCGGCATGATTAAGCGCGACTGATGGAAACCGTACGCCCCCGTTCGAACCCGTGGCTGGTGCTTGGCATCCTGCTGACGATCTACATCTTCAACTTCGCTGACCGCTATTTGCTGACCGGGTTGGTGGGGCCGATCAAGGCCGAATTCGGGGTGGGCGACAACCTCATGGGCTTGCTGATGGGGCCGGCTTTCGTGGTGTTCTATGTCCTTATGGGCGTGCCCTTTGCCCGGCTGGCCGACCGATCTTCGCGCGTTCGGATCATTGTTGGCGGCTGCGTGATGTGGAGTTTGGCCACTGCAGCAACCGGCCTCGCCACCGGTCCTGTAACGCTCGCCATGGCGCGCGTTGCAGTCGGACTTGGCGAAGCAGCCTTTGTGGCCCCGGCCTATTCGCTCCTGTCCGATTACTTCAAGCCGGAACGGCGCGGGATGGCTTTCGCGATCCTTGGCCTTGCGACCTATATCGGCCAAATTGGCGGTCAGGCAGGCGGGCCGATGATTGCGGCAGAGTATGGCTGGCGCGCGGCCTTCTTTGCCATTGGGATTCCCGGTGTGGCGTTGGGCCTGATCGCTCTTGCCTTGATCCGCGAGCCGCCTCGCGAAGGACAGGTCGAAGGCGAGGCACAGGTGATCATCCCTCTTGGCGCATTGGTTGCCCGGTTGGTGCGCACGCCCAGCTTCATGCTGATGGCGGTGGGCTTTGGTCTAGGCGTCATGTCAGGCATATCTTTTGGTTACTGGGGGCCGGAGCTGTTCGCACGCAGCTATGCGATTGATCCGGTAGCGGCCAAAACCGCATTTGCGCTCAATTTCGGCTTGTCCGGACTGGTCGGAATGCTCGGTTTCGGCTTTCTGGCCGATCGGATGTCGCGCCGCAGCCGGGCTTGGCCCGCGCTGCTTTCGGCAATGGCGCTCGGGGCTGCAACCCTGCTGGTGATTGCCACGGTCTGGGCACCAACCTTCGTGATGGCGAAGTGGCTTGCGATCCCTTGCGGCTTGCTCGGCGGCGGTTGGTCGGTCGGGTTGTTTGCGGCGCTGCAATACATGCTGCCGTCTGTCTACCGCGCCAGCGCAACCGCGCTGTTTGTGGCGGTCACAACCCTGCTCGGTTACTTCATCGGGCCGTGGCTAACTGGCGCGCTTAGCCAGGCGTTTGGCGATGATGCCGCCTCGTTGCAGCTTGCCCTGACGATTATTGTGCCGGTCGGCGTTGTTGCTTCGGCGCTGGCCTTCTTTGCGGCAAGCCGGCTGGAGCGCGACCGCATTGCGTTGGCTGAAGCCGACTAACCCCAGTGCAATTTTCGGTCTGCTTGACGCATCGCGAATTTCGGAGTTTGTAAACTTTCATGTCGAATGACTTCCAGATTGACGACGCCGACCGTGCGATTGTTGAACAATTGCGCCTGAATGGCAGAGCCACCAACCAGCAGATCGCCAACACGTTGGGGTTGACTGCGGCGACTGTGTCCGCGCGCATCCGACGGATGGAGGATGCCAACAAGCTGCGGGTGGTGGCGGTTTCTGACTTCTCGGCGCATGGTTACAACGTGCTGATGGAGGTCGCGATCGAAGTTGACGGTCGCCCTGCAATCGATGTGGTGGAAGAACTGGTTCAGTTTCCTGAAGTCTTCGCCGCCCATCTGGTCACTGGCCGCTATGATATCGACATTCTCGTGGCCCTTCATGATTTTGACGAATTGCCCGATTTGTTTCTGCAGAAATTTGGCAAGATTGAAGGCATCCGTTCGATGGTCCCGGCAATTGCTGTCGATGTCATCAAGTACAAATTTGATGTCGCTCCGATCGACGCAAGGAACCAAGCATGAGTGCGCCGCAGCTTGATGATCTTGATCGCCAGTTGATCGAGGCACTGGCCAGCGATGCGCGGGTTTCGAACCGTAAGATCGCGCTCGATCTCGGCGTCACCGAGGGTACGGTGCGCGGCCGGATCAAGCGGTTGCAGCAAGACGGACTGATCTCCTTCACCGCAATAACCAGCTTCGGCCTGGCGGATTCGGCGCGGATGGCCTTCATCGGGGTGGAGGTTAACGTCAGCGATGTGCGGGCCGTGGCCGAACGCATTGCCGAACTCGCGTCGGTCAATGCGGTGATGATTACCATGGGGCGCTTCAACATTCTGGCGATTTGCCTGTTCAACTCGCTCGACAGCCTGCTCGAACTGGCATCAAATCAGATCCTGTCGATGCCCGGCGTCCATCACGTCGAAACCTCGATTGCGGTCAAGACAGTGAAATACAATGCGCGGGTAGTGCGCATCACCGCCGCCGACCGCGCCTTACCCGACCTTGCCGATGATGATGCGTAAACGAGATTGCCAAAATTTACGCGTATAATTGCCACATCCTGATTTTCTGTCTCCGATACGTAGACGCCTTGTAAAACCCCTGCGCTTCCTGTAGGAGTCGGTAAGGATGTCGGAGGAAGAGATATGGCCACCACTCAAGATTATGGGCTGGGCGAATTCACCTACCCGCGCGGCTGGTTCATGGTCGGGCGGTCTGAGGAGGTCGGCACCGCCCCGCTGGCGGTGCGCTATTTCGGCGAGGACATGGTGCTCTATCGTGGGGGGCAAAGCGGCAAGGTCTTCATGATCGAGGCCTATTGCCCGCATATGGGCACGCACTTGGCCCGCAACACGACTTCCTATGTCGTCAAGGATGGTGAGCATGTGCAGGGCGACAACATCCGTTGCCCCTATCACGGCTGGCGCTTCGGGCCGGACGGACGGGTCAACCAGATCCCCTATTCACCTGCTCCGATTCCCAAGTCGGCCTGCGTCAAGAGCTGGAAGGTGGTGGAGCGCGCGGGCTGCCTGTGGGCCTGGCACGATCCAGAAGGCATGGAACCCGATCACGATCTGCCGCCGTTCGAAAACTACGATGGACCCCATTGGGTCAACTGGAACGTGCGCGAGTTGGGCGAGCTGGCCTGTCACCCGCAAGAGGTGGTCGATAACATGGCCGACAAGGCCCACCTCGAACCGGTGCACGGATCTATTGCAATCGACTCGTTCGAGAACGCCTTTGAAAATCATGTCTGTCGCCAGATCCTCTCGGCGGGACACCGCACGCTGGCGGCTGATGGCGGCGAGCCGATGACCAATGACACCTGGTACACCGGCCCAGGCATTCTCCAGTCGGTGATGGTGGGTGCTAATCCTTCGCACATGCTGATCGCGCATACCCCGATCGACGATGGGGTCATCAAGGTGTGGTACGGGCTGATGGTGAGGGTCGACAATGCCGAACCTTCGGCAGAAGATCGCGCGTTGGCCTCGTCTTACGAAGAAGCCGGTGTCGATGCTTTTGCGCAGGACTTCGAGATCTGGTCAAACAAGCGGCCCTGCATTCACCCGTTGATGGTGCGCGGCGATGGCCCGTTCGACAAGGTGCGCATCTGGTATCGCCAGTTCTACAATCCGCGCGCGCAGGCGAAGACTTTCCAGGCCCGGGTTAACGGGCGCTACACCACGCGCGGTACCAAATCGGCGCCTTGGGAAACCGCTGCCTGAACGGCGTTCTTGTCGGAACATCAAAAAGGGCCGCTCTCGTCCGGAGAGCGGCCCTTTTGTTTAAATGTCCCGGATCAGAAAACGGTTGCGCCGCCGTCAACCACCAGCGGGTGTCCGGTCACAAAGCTCGCCTGATCGGAACACAGCCAAAGTACTGCAGCAGCGATCTCCTCGGCCTGGCCCATGCGGCCCATCGGGGTCATCCCGTCGATCACCTTGCGCATGTCGGGATTGGCGGTGAGCGGCGCTGTCATCGGGGTTTCGATCACGCCTGGACACACGGCATTCACACGGATGCCTGCCTTGGCCCAGCGCAGCGCGCCATGGCGTGTTAGGCCGATCACCCCGTGCTTTGTCGCGGTATAGCCCGGCTGCGCGCCATTGCCGACCAGCCCGTTGATCGAGGATGTGTTGACGATTGCGCCTTTGCCTTGCGCGAGCATCACTTCGGCCTCCTCGCGCATGCAGTACATGACGCCGGACAGGTTGACGGCAAGCGCCCGGTCCCACACCTCGTCTTGATATTCATCCGCGCCCATATTGTTGATCCCGGCGTTATTATGCGCGAAATCGAGACGGCCATAGTCTGCCACCGTCCGCGCTACGAGCGTCTTGACCTCGCTTGCCTCGGCGACGTTGCAGCGGTGATACAGCGCCGTTCCACCGGCCTTGGTGATCAGGGCTACGGTTTCCTCTCCCGCCTCATCGTTCACGTCTGACACCACCACCGATGCCCCCGAAGCGGCAAAGGCGAGCGCGGTTGCACGGCCGATCCCCCCGCTTGCGCCAGTAACCAGCGCGACCTTGCCGTGAAACCCGTAATTCATCTCACCTCTCCTTGATATGCGTAGAGATTAGGCTACAAGATAACGCAAAGAATGGTCAATGACCGAATTTAGGGATAGGATTCGAATGAAAGACGCCCTTCTGTGCCCGACGCAGTTGGGCGATATCCCGCTCGCCAACCGGATTGTCATGGCGCCCATGACCCGAGATCGGGCCGGGCCGGGGGATGTGCCGACGCAAATCATGGTAGAATACTATGCGCAGCGGGCAAGTGCCGGGCTGATCGTCACCGAAGGGGCGCAGCCATCGCTGGCGGGTAAGGGCTACTGGCGTACGCCGGGTTTTCATTCGCCGGCGCAGATCGAAGGCTGGCGCGAGGTCGCCGGGGCAGTTCATGCAAAAGGCGGGCGGATTGTGATGCAGCTTATGCATTGCGGGCGGGTGGTGGTTCCGGCCAACCGCGGCTTCGATGCCGACATCATAGCGCCTTCGGAATTGGCCTGCCCGGTGCCTGTTCCGGGGCCAGACGGCGTGCCTGTACCCTGCGCCCTACCGCGTGCGATTGCCGCAAAGGAAATCCCGGCGCTAGTCGCCGACTTCGCACAGGCTGCCCGCAATGCCATCGCCGCAGGGCTGGACGGGGTCGAACTGCACTGCGCCAGCGGTTACCTTATCAACCAGTTCCTCAACCCGGCGAGCAACCAGCGCACCGACGAATATGGCGGGCCACCGGCTAACCGTGTCCGTTTTCCCCTCGCGGTTCTGGCTGCAATGGCCGAAGCGATCGGGCCCGGGCGAGTGGGGCTGCGCATCTCCCCCGGTAATTCTTATAATGGCATGGACCCGTCCGATCCGGCGGCGACTTTCGTGCCCTTTTTGCAAGGCGCTGCGCCGCTCGGACTAGCCTGGTGCCACGTGGTCGACATGGGACTTGATGACCTCGACACGCTCGCCATGGTGCGGGCAAGCTTTGGCGGGCCGATCATTGCGAATAACAACCTGACGCTCGCCAGCGCGGGTGCGCTGCTGGACGCGGGGCGGGCAGAGGCGGTCAGCTTCGGGCGCGCCTTCATCGCCAATCCCGATCTGGTCGAGCGCGTTGCCGCCGATGCACCGCTCGCCAAGCCCGACTATTCGTTGCTCTACACCGGCGAAGCGCGCGGCTACATTGATTATCCCATGATGGATGCAGGAGACCCGCAATGACCACTCGCTATCCGCATCTGCTGTCCGAGGGCCGCATCGGCACCCTGACTGTGCGCAACCGCATCTTCGTAACCGCAATGGGGGTGAGCCTGTCCGAGCCTGATGGCACGGTGGGCGAGCGCCTGATCGCCTATCATGAGACGCAGGCCGAAGGTGGGGCGGGGCTGATAATCACCGGTGTGGCGGGCGTGGCTTGGCCGACAGGCGCTGTGCAGCCCAACCAGACCGCGATTTCCCATGACCGTTTCCTGCCCGGCCTCACCACATTGGTCGAACGGGTGCACGCCAAGGGTGCGAAAATCGCCGCGCAATTGCACCACGGCGGGTTGGTGGCAGGCTATTCCGCTGATGCCTTTGACGAGGAGCTGTGGGCACCCTGCTACCCGCCGCCGTTCAAGGGTGACTTCATCGACTATTTCCTGCCCGAGGAAATGACCGCATTCAGTGGCAAGGTTCCGTCGATCAAACTGCTCGATCATGCGGCGATCGATCAAGTGGTGGAGCAATTCGGTGCGGCTGCTGCGCGCGCCAAGGCGGCCGGCTTCGACGGGATCGAACTGCACGCCGGGCATGGCTACCTGATTTCGTCCTTCATCTCGCCCAAGACGAACACCCGCACCGATGAATACGGCGGACCGCTGGAAAACCGCGTGCGCCTGCTAATGCGGGTGATCGCGGCGATCCGCGCTGCGGTGGGCGCGGACTTCCCCCTGTGGGTGAAGCTCGATTCAGTCGAGGTCGGCAAGGACGGCGGCATTACGCTCGATCTCGCAATCGAGACTGCGCAGCTGGTCGAGGCGGCAGGGGTCGATGCGATCACCGTCAGCGCCTACCATGATGGGGGGCAGGGCAAGCTGCATTCCGCCTCGAACATCCCCCACGATCCGGAAACCAACATCCCCGCGGCTGCTGCGATCAAGGCTTCCATAGGTGTGCCGGTGATCGCCTCTGGCCGGGTTGAGTCTGAGGCGGGCGACAAGCAGATCGGCGCGGGCGTTTATGATTTCCTCGCGATGGGCCGCAAGCTGCTCGCCGATCCCGCCTTGCCGCGCAAGCTGGCAGGCAATGCACCCGATTCGGTGCGCCCTTGCATCTATTGCTACACTTGCGTGTCGACCGCCTATGTCCGCGAGCCGCTTCGCTGTGCGGTCAATCCGGCGACCGGGTTCGAATGCGAAAGCACAGCCCCTTCAGTGAGTGGCAGGCATTACGTGGTGATCGGCGGCGGTCCGGGCGGAATGGAGGCGGCGCTGCGGTTGAAGGATGCAGGCAACCGGGTAACCCTTATCGAAAAGGGGGCGCGGCTTGGCGGAACTTTGCGCTTTGCCTCGCTCGCCTATCCGGCCAATGAACGCCTGTTGGATTGGCAAATCCGCGAGGTTGAACGCGCTGCGATCGACCTGCGGCTCAATACCGAGGCTACGGTCGATCTATTGCAGTCGCTTGCGCCCGATGCGGTGATCGTGGCGACCGGTGCGCGGCGCGATATGCCCGCTATTCCCGGCACCGATTTGCCCCACGTCTTCAGCGGCGATGATATGCGACGGTTGATGCTGGGTGAGGACTCGGAGCAGCTCAAACGCAAGACCGGGCTTGCCACGCGGCTGGCGACCCGCATCGGTGCGGCCACGGGGATCACCGCCAACCTCGATTTTGTGCGGAGCGCCACGCGGCGCTGGATGCCGCTGGGCAAGCGCATTGTCATTATCGGGGGCGAGTTGGTCGGGTTGGAATTGGCGGAATTCCTGCTTGAGCGCGGGCGCGATGTCACGGTGATCGAACCGGCACCGCGGCTCGGCAAGGGGCTTCTGCTGGTGCGCCGGATGCGGCTGATGGCGGAACTGCGCGAACATGGCGTGGCCATGCTTGGCGGGGTGAACGATATTGCAATCTGCCCGGATCAGGTAACCTTCACCGCGGCCGGCGGGGAAGCGCGCATTGTTGCGGCCGACAATGTCATCGTGGCGATGGGCGCAAGTGGCGACAATACCTTGGCCGAAACACTGCGCGGCGCCGGTTTTACTGTCGAAACTGTGGGCGATTGTAACGGGGTAGGCTATATCGAAGGCGCGGTGCGTGGCGCGGCCGATGCGGTAAAACGCTTGCTCGCGGCCTGATGCCAGGTTGCGATGAGCTTGGCACACTGAAACCCGATAAAGCCCGTGCGGCGCCTGAACGCATCCCAAGCGCCTGATTGATACGCCTTGATCGGGAATAGACGAAAGGGCCGGAGCATCGCTGCTCCGGCCCTTTTGCTTGTGCTTTGGTTGCGGCCCGGCGCTTGGGCGCGGGCTCAGTAATTGAAACCGAACGTCACGCCGAAGGTGCGCGGCAGACCGAAGATGCCGCCAGCATAACCGAGTGGGCCGAAATCGATCCCGCGCAGCAGGTTGTTGTCATCAGTCAGGTTCTTGGCCCAGATCATCACCCGCGCTTCGCCGCCGCTGACCGGGATCTTGTCGATCACGATCTGGGCATCGACAAGGTTCATATTGTCCCCGCGGATCTGCTCGTTGAAGGGTGAGGAGATGGAGTTGTTGAAGCTGTATTTGCCGTCTTCATAGGTATAGCCGACGCGTGCGCGCAGCTCGGTCCCGTTCGATCCGAGTGGGAAGACCGCGTTGGCGGCGATGTTTGCGGTCAGGGGCGAGGTGTAGCCCGGCCGAGCGAATGCGGCGATATTCTGCACTCCGTTGGCCGCGACCACCGGCTGACCAGCCAGCAGCTCCTTGAACTTCACATCGACATAGCCGATCGACCCGTCGAAGGAGAAGGTGTCGGACACTACTGCCTGGAAATCGGCTTCGATCCCGGTGTATTCGACATTACCCGCATTACGAACGACCGACTGGAAGGTGCCCTGACCGGTGAGCACCGGTTGAACCGTGGCAAGTCCATCGAAGATGTTGTGATAGCCGGCCACGTTGAGGCGCAAGCGGCGATCGAACAGCTCCGATTTCAGACCCACTTCATAGGAGGTCACCTCCTCATCGCCAAAGTTGGGAACGCTGCCATCGGCTGCCAATGGATCCGAAGCGTTGAAGCCGCCCGAACGGTAGCCTGTCGCAACGCGCGCGTAGACGCTTACGTCGGGGTTGAATTCGTAGCGGCCCATCAGGTTCCAGGTGAACTTGTTGAAGCTCGCATCGCCTACCTGCGCCGTCGCCAGGGGAGCCGCCCCGTTCTGGGTGCGGATGATACCCTTTTGGTCCCAGGTATAGCGAGCCCCGGCAGTGATGCTTGCGCCGCTGTCACGCCCGCCTGGGTAGTATGTGACCTGACTGTAAAGCGCCTTCGAGTCCGCGTCTGCCGAATAGGCCAGAGTCGCCGGGGTCACCACCAGACGGTAGCGCGCCGGATTGGACGCCTGGAAGGCACCCGCAAGAGCACCGAAATTGCTGAAAACGGCTGTATTGGTGTCGAGCACGAAACCGCTCAACTGCGGGTTGATCTCGGAGCCCTCTTCCCAGAAGTAAAAGCCGCCCACAACCCAGTCGAGCATGTCCGTATCGCCCGAGAACTCCAGTTCGGCCTGGAATTGCTCGTGCCGGCGTTCGTTGCTGGTGGTGAACAGGCCGGCATTTGTGGTCGGCACGGGCGAACCGGCCACGAAGTTGATGGTCGATTGCGGCGTGCCGGCGGGGAAGACGAAGGGAAGGAAGTTCGCAGCAGGGGTGCCGGCAAAGCCGTTGAACACCGTTGCCTGCGAGAAAGCCCGACCACGGAAATCGCCCATGCCGTCGAAATCCGTTCCGCGAATTGAGTTATCCCACTTGCGATAGCCGGTCACAAGTTTCGCTGCGAAGCCGCCGAAATCATTGTAGATTTGAAAATTGTGGCCCTGAATGGTATCGCGGGTCGGCTCGTTATCGTCGAGACAGATCGTGTCGCGGAATTCGCGGGTCGGCACCGCCAGCGCCGCGCAGCGCGGATCTGAGAAGGTCGCACCCGCGAGATACTGGGCAACCGGAGCCTGCTGGGTTTGGGTGATCTGCACGCCATTAACCGTCAGCGGCGGACGCGGCGTGCCGTTGGCGACGTTGGTCAGCTGGAAGGCGAAGGGCGTGCCGTCGGTCTGGGTCCAGTCGAAGATATACTGCACATAGCCGGTCGAACCGAGATCAGCGCGCACCGCGCCGCGGAAAGAGTCGCTCTGGAAAGCACCGGGATCGCGCGATTTGCGCGTTTCCATAAGGTCGTCCACTGTCCCGTTGCGCTGACGGCGCGAATAAGAAAGTGTCGCCTTGATCGCGCCGCCGATCAGACCTGTATCGACCGCGATCCGGCCGTTGAAGGCGTCAAAATTGCCGTAGCCGACCTCGGCGCGGATACCGAATTCCTCGCCCGGAGCGCGCGAAACGAAGGCGATGGCGCCGCCGGTAGTGTTGCGTCCGAACAGGGTGCCTTGCGGGCCGCGCAGTACTTCGACACGTTCGATCTCGGCCATGTCCATGCCGCTTGCGCCGGACCGGGCAATGTAAATCCCGTCGAGATAGAGCGCATTGGCGGTGTCGAGGCCGAAGGTCTCGCCGGCAGGGCTGGTAATGCCTCGCATCGAGATGACGGCAGCATTATTGCTGGAAGTCCCTGTAACCACAGTCACGTTCGGCGCCAGACCAGTAAGGTCGCGTGCGTCGTTGACTTGCAACTGCTGAAGCTTTGCGGAACCGATCACCGAAATCGCCAACGGCACTTCCTGAAGGTTCTGCTCGCGCTTCTGTGCGGTCACCACGATTTCGCCGATGGCGTTACCGGGCTCGCTCTCGGCATCCTGTGCGGACAACGGTGCGGCCAGCAGCACAAGGCCGGTTCCGACGAGAAGCCGCGTCTTGGCGGCCGAGCTCACAGCAGACTTCATCAAGATTCCCCTCCATAAGTGGCGCCTTTGCGGCGCTTCGTGAAGGCTGATTGCATCAATGCGTAAAAATTGTCAATTTAAGATACGCATTGCGATGAAATAGTGGATGGGTATGCCGGAGATGGGTCGATTTGCATCGAGAAGTGTGCCGATATCTGTGTTGGAGCGCTGGGCTGCAAAGCGCCGGAATCCTGCTCTGCCTGCCGGCGACGGCATAGGTCTTTCAGGACATGGACAGCCTTAAGAGGTGATTGTCGTATAACACGAATGTCAGCACCCGAGGACATTGGCGTTGTCGTGCGATAAGATGTTTCCGCCGGGATCGCTTTGGCAACGTTCAATCGCCCGGGAAGGCGCAATGCCATCAAGGTGCGGTCAGGCGGGCGCTCGCGTGAATTGTCAACGATGTCGATGCCAGCCCGGATATTGCTGTGGCTGTGCTTGCCTCAGCGACTCCGGGGATGGTCTGCGCAGGGGCAAACCTCGCCGAAATCGCCCGCGGCGGCGGCGCTGACCTCGTCCATCCGTACATCGGGTTTGGCGGATTCGTCAGGGCACAGCGCCCAAAGCCTTGGATCGCTGCGGTTGACGGCGCGGCCAAGGGGGGCGGGCCGGCTCTGGCCTGCGAGAAGATTGTTGCGTCAGACTTGGCGCAATCCGGACTTCCTGAAGTTGAGCACGGATTGATGGCCATAGCAGTCGGCGCGATTCGTTTGCCCCGGCGGCTGCCGCCCGCGCTGGCAATTGAAGCCTTGCTGACGGGTGCGCCGATTTGCGCCGATCTGGTCAACCGCGATCGCAACGGTCTGCGATCATTCTGAATATGTCCTTCGATCTTTTGACTGGCACGTCCTCAGCGCCCGATCGCCGCTCAGATAGTGGCTATGCAGTATCGACCCCACACCCCCTTGGGGTCGCTGTTTCTCGTCCCAAACAGCTTGGTTATGCCGCGCCCGCCTAAGGCGGGTCGAAAAGCTGACCCTTGGCTTCGCTCTTGTAAGTCAGGGCCCACTGCATTGCGGAAAATGAGCGGGTTGCGCAGATGGTGGAGCAGTAGCCAATCATTACTTTAATAATGAAAATACATATTTTCAAATTGGAACAATGAAACGAGTGCGCTTTGGTAAGGGTTAACACCTTATTAGGGGGTGCTTTCTAGTAAAAGCGACATGAAAAGTAACAGTCGTCCTGCGGAGTATAATCCTGAAAAAATTCAGGGAAGTGCAAATTATATTCGGCATTTAATTACTGGAGTTTGTCTTTCTGCACTTGTTTTAAACGGCGAAACGGCATGCAATGCAGAAAACCTGACGGTGGCATTGCGGGCCGCGTATGAGCGGAGCGAGGTCATCGCCAACGCCGCTGCGGAGTACGATGCCGATCTGGAGCGCGTCACGATTTCGCGTGCTGCAGGGCTGCCCGAACTCAATGCAAGCGTCGGTGTCAATGAAGCTGTCGCCGGGCCGCGCATCGGGCCCGATCTGGTCACCGTGCAAGGGGAGGTTTCCGTACCCCTCTATCGCGGGGGAAGTGTGAAAAACCAGGTCAAGGCGGCAAAAGCCCAGTCCGAGGCCACCAGCGTCGGCAGGCGAACTGCCGAGGCGCAGGTCTTTTCCGAGGTGGTTTCGGCCTATGCGAACATTATCCGCGACCGCCAGATCCTCGCGTTGAGCAGGGATAATCTCGCTACGCTGACAACCACGCTGAACGCCACGCGCTCGCGCTTTCTGGCCCGTGATCTGACCCGTACCGACGTTGCTCAGGCGGAATCCCGCGTTGCTCTCGCGGTTGGTGAAGTGGAAACGGCCGAGGCCAACTTGATCGAGGCGGCGGAGGAGTTCCGGCGCGTGACAGGAATGCAGGCGGCTGCACTCTCTCCCCTGCCGGATCTTCGAAACTTGCCTGTCGATCCCGAAACCGCTGCCGCCGTGGCGCTTGAAGAAAATCCGCAGGTCCTTGCTGCTCGTGCTGTTGCCGAGGCTCGTCGATACGAATGGCGAGCCGCAAAGGGTAGCGCGCTGCCTTCGGTGTCAGCTGTTGCCAATGGGCGTTATGGCAATTCGGCGCAGATCCCCCTGCAAGGCGACAATGGCCGGTTTGGGGCGACTGTCGGCTTTTCAGTGAACGTACCTTTGTTTCAGGGCGGCCGCACTTCGGCCGGCATTCGCGAGTCAAGTATCCGGGAAAGCCAGGCTATGCTGGCGATAAGCGATCTTGAGCGCACACTCGCTGCCCGGGCCAGAAGCGAATATGCGAACTGGCGCGCGACCACTGCAGTCGTCGGGGCCAGCCAAAGTGCGGTTTCGGCGGCGCGCAGCGCACTGGCGGGCGTGCGTGCAGAAAGCGACGTCGGCAGCCGCACCATCCTTGATATCCTCAACGCCGAACAGGAGTTGCGGAATGCGCAGGTCCAGCTGGTTTCGGCGCAGCGCGATTCCTACGTCGCGGCGTTCGCTCTGCTCACGACCATGGGCCGGACGCAGGCGCAGTATCTGGGGGTAGGGGACGACACGGCACCGCTTGTCGCCGAGCCTGTAGCCTCTCCCGCCGTAGTTCCGCCCGCCGCACCCGTTGTCGATAAACCGGCAGCGCCCCAAACCTGGGCCAAGCTCGAGGTGGAAGAACTGCCGATCGAGGTAGCCGTCACCGCGCCGCAAGTGGCGCAGGCTGCCCAGACCCAGCCCCTTATCGTGCAGGAAGAACAAAAGCCGGCCCTCGTTGCTTCGCCGCCATCAGACCGCGAGCACAGTGCTTTCCAGCCAACCCAATGGGTCATCCAGTTGGCGGCTTATTCCAAAGAGGCGGCTGCGCGGAACCATTGGAAGTCGGTTGAGGCTGAAACCACGCGGATCGTTGGCAACACACGGCCGGTGATTGCCACATTCCGGTCTGGTGCAAACGAGATGTTCCGCCTGGCAATCGGACCTTTCGAAGACTTCGCCTCGGCCGAAGCGGCGTGTCACGATCTCAGGCTGCAAAAACAGAATTGCATTGTTCGACGCTTCTCGACGCTTGGCCAGCTGCGATGGACTGGCACAGAATCTCGCGATGAAGGGGCTCGCTGAAATGGAAGAGAAAATGACAGCCTTTGCTGATTTCCGTGGGTCAAAAGATTATATCAAGACCGCATTCAACAAATCGCGCAATGCGATTGCTGCGATTTTCATGATTTCGGTCATCATCAATATCTTCGTACTAAACGGTTCGATCTATATGATGATGGTTTACGACCGGGCATTGCCTTCGCAAAATCTGGCGACTTTGTTTGGGCTTCTTGGCCTGTCGACCTTTGTCTACTTCGCGCAAGGGTATTTCGAGGTACAGCGCGGAGCGATGCTCGCAGATATTGCGGCCGATATTGAGCGGTCCATCAACCCGCTTGCGATCCGGGCTGCGCACGAGCTTTCCATCAGCAATGATCCGGCGGACCGTACTGGGGGACCTTTGCGCGATCTCGAGCAAATCCGCAGCTTTGTGGCCGGGCCCGGACCCGGTGCGTTCATGGACCTTCCATGGATCATTTTCTTCCTGGCGATCCTGTCCATGCTGCACATCTGGCTGGGCGTGGCAGCATTTGTCGGCGCCTGTGTGCTGGTCGTGCTTACGGTCGTATCAGAAAGGCTGCACAAGCAGTCCGCCGGCTCGATCAACGAATTGGCGCAGAAGCGGCAGCAACTGATCGACCGCAAGCGCAGAGCTGCCGAAACGATCCAGTCACTGGGAATGCGCCACCGATTTGCGCGGATGTTTCTGGGCCTCAACGCCCAGCTGAGCACCAAGCAGGCCGACGTGAACAATACGCTGATCATCGTGTCATCGATCAGCAAGACAACGCGCATGTTCATCCAGAGCGCGCTGCTGGCTGTCGGTGCCTGGCTGGTGATTGCCGGAGAAGCATCCGGTGGCGTTATCTTCGCAAGTTCGATCCTTGCCGGACGCGCGCTTGCGCCGATCGATCAGGCCATTGCCCAATGGCGTAACTTCTCTTCGGCGCGGACCAGTTGGGCGCGGCTCAACCAGACCCTGCTGAAATACGGTATCCCCGAAGAACGCATCGCACTGGGCAAGCCGAAGGGTCATCTCGAGGTGTCAGAATTGCAGATCGTTCCTGCCGGACAGGAGGCACCAACGATCCATGACGTCAGCTTCGCCTGCGAGCCAGGCTCCATTGTGGGCGTGATCGGAGCCAGCGGCGCAGGCAAATCCTCCCTTGCGCGGGCGCTTGTCGGGATATGGCCGCCTCATGGCGGAACCATCCGGCTTGACGGAGCCACGCTCGATCAATGGGACAGCGATACCTTGGGCAGCTTTATTGGCTACCTGCCGCAGACGGTGGAACTGCTCGAAGGCACCGTAGCCCAGAACATTGCCCGCTTCGATCCGGCAGCCACTTCGGAAGCCATCACCGAAGCTGCAAAACAAGCCGGTGTGCACGAGCTTATTCTGCATCTGCCCAATGGCTACGAAGCGGAAGTGGGCGAGGAAGGGCGCCGCCTTTCCGCCGGCCAGAGGCAGCGCGTGGGCCTTGCCCGTGCACTTTACCAGAACCCCAGCCTCGTTGTGCTCGACGAACCCAACAGCAACCTTGACCCCGCAGGCGAACAGGCACTGGGCGCCGCTCTGATCAACCTGCGCAAGAGCGGTTCGACGGCTGTCATCATTACGCATCGTCAGGCGGTGCTGCGCTTTGCCACCCACATCCTCTACCTGGCGGATGGCAAGGTGGTCGGCTTCGGTCCTCGCGACGCGGTGCTGCAGGCGATCAAGGATCGCAGCAATGTCCAGCCCATGCCCGAGGAAGACGCCGCTCGCGCCTGAGCCTTTGACCCAATCCGGATTTGAAGAGCAGATTATGACCCAAGATACCCTGTTTGTTGGTGACGCCATCCTGCCCGAAACCAGCCTGAAGCGGCGGTCGCGGATCGCCTACGTCAGTGTGGGTATGACCGCGGCAACGATGGTTGCCTTATCGACCGTCGTGACCGTGTCGGGCGCCGTTATCGCGCCAGGCAGCCTGTCGGCTTCGAGTCAGACAAAGCTGCTCTCCCACCCGACCGGCGGCGTGCTGTCCGAACTGCTTGTTGCAGATGGCCAGATGGTTACCGAGGGGCAGGTTCTCCTGCGGCTCGATACAAACGTGGCGCAGACCACTGCGTCAGTTTCGGCTGATGGCGTCGCGGCATTGGCAGCCCGGCGGGAGCGACTGGAGGCCGAACTGACGGGCTCCGGCAGGGCCGACTTCGCCGCAATCGACGAGACAGGCAGGAACCCTGCAATCGGCACGTCGATCGCGCGTGAGCGGGAACTTTTCGAAGCCCGGAGTGCCGAAAGTGCAGCGCAGGTCGGAATGCTGGCAGCGAGACTGCGGCAGCTGGAGGCGGAAATAACGGGGCATCGCAGCCGCATCGCGACGCTGCGCAAGCAGCAGGCGCTGCTCGCTCCTGAGCTCGACGGGCTGCGTAAGTTGTACCAACAGGAATTGGTGACGATCAACCGGCTGAACGAGATAGAGCGCTCCGATGTGGTACTGCGCGGAGAGATCGCCGGAGCAGAAGCAAGTATCCGGCAGGCTCAGGCACGGATGACCGAGACCAGCCGGGAAATCAGCTACGCTCGTCAGAACCTGCGGACTTCGGCCGGGCAGGAGCTGAACCAGGTCGTCACGGAACTCGGCGAAGGCCGTCTGCGGCTGGTTGACGCCGGCGACGCTTTGGAGCGCGCCACGATCAGGTCACCTCAGTCGGGCGTGGTCGATTCCGTGGCCTATGTGACGCCTGGAAGCTTTGTGCCGCCCGGCCAGACGATCCTGCGCATCGTGCCGGACAAGGACAAGCTGCTCGCCGAAGTCCGTGTTAACCCCGGCGATATCGAACAGGTTCGGATCGGGCAGGACGTCCGGCTCCGTTTCTCGACGCTCCAGTCGGAATCATCCCCGGAAATTTTGGGGACCGTGGCCTTCATTTCTCCGGAACGGCTGGAAGACCCGCAGACCGGGCAGCCCTACTTCAGGGTGAGGATCGACAGCAGTGGCCGCCAGCTCGATGCGATCGGCGATACGTCGTTGGTGAATGGCATGCCATTGGAAGCCTATATAACCACCGGCGAACAGTCATTGATGGGCTACTTGCTCAAGCCGATCCTCGATCAGATCCGCAAAGCCTTCACACAATGATGTGTGCAGCACGCAGGGCAAATGCAAAATAATAATCGCATGATTGATTGCAGAAAGATTTCAGACATGGTTTGCAGCATCATATCCGCAGGGGTAATACTCACATTTTCTTCTGTTGTGATGATGAAGATTATCGAGAGAAATTCCGTCGAAGGCTGGCAGGACGACAGAGGGTTTCATCTCGGCCGGTACGACGGTGTCGACGGCGGCGACCTTCTCTCCTGAGTAGAGCCGCGTGCCGCAAGTCGCCTTGGCACGCATCGTGGACAGTGAGCTTGTGTGTGCCGATCGCACCCGCCAAATCTGCGGGGATTTCCCGCAGTTACCGCTGAAACTGTAGCGGACTGAACAGTCTTGCCGGCATCAATCCTATCCGGAACCTGTGGCAGCCGCGCGGCTGAGTTCGGGATAGGAGACTAACCGTTCAGCGACCTGCCGAAACCAGGGAAATTCAGGAGGAAATCGGACATCACCGAATGGGTGTCATCCTCCAGCTCGAGAAGCACGCGCCGCTGATCGAGTGGATCCTTCCATCGCCGCACCATTCGCTGATCAACCAGATTTCCGATGTATCGATATGCGGTCGAGAAGGGCACGGCGGCGGCGGCGCACGCACTTGACACGGGGACCGCTTCGCCCTGCAGTTTTGCCAGTGTCAGTTCGAGGACGATGTCCCACGCCGGATCGGAAAACAGCTCGCTGCCGAGATACTCGTTACGCCGCTGACGGAACGAAATGGTCTTTCGAACCAATCTCATCAGCTTCTGATCGGCGGAAAGTTCGTGAGCCTTGTCGAACTTCTTTTCCGGCTCGCGTTCGTTTGGCGATTGCGCTGTGACGAAAGCTGCAAGAAGCTTGATGCTCACAAGCTGGGACCGCCGCAGTAAGGCCCGGCGCAGTGCGCGTGCAAGCAGATCGGTCTCGAGCGGCTTGACCAGAAGATCGACCGCATTCGCGTTCATTGCCTGAATGGCAGTTTCCAGCGAAGGGGTGTCCGTCATGACGATCGGCACCACCGAGCGCAGCAAGGCAAACCGCGCGTCCAATTGTTCCAAAAAATTGAGTTCGTTGGTGAATGCCACCGACACGTCGGCAATCACGACCCCGATCCCCGCGTCGTTTTCGATCATGCTGATTGCGCTGATCGGGTCCTGCGCCCGCAAGCATTGATATCCAAGATCCCGCACGGCCTCGGCGCAACTGCTGACGCCATCAACGCCGCCGTCTACGATCAGTATCTTGCACGAGGTATCGGACATGGTGGGCTCTTGAAGCCCAACCCCCGCCGCTCCTGACAATTGCCCAACTGGAACTGGAAACATCCTGTAAGCGCCGTATATTAGAGTTGGGACGGATTACCAAAGCAATGATCACGGCGGTGGTTCAAGCAATTGGCACCGTTACTGACTTTGAAATTGGTCTGACAGTGAATGTCTGCGCCGAATTCTTCAGGAACAGGCGTCTGCATCTACGCCAAATTGGTGCACCAGTGTATACGCCTGAAAGGATGCACTGCTGATGTAGCGGCCCCGCCAATCCGGCGTCATTACGCTGGCGCCGGCGTCGGCCAGGACGCGTTTGAGGCGCTCCCGGGCATTTAGCGCAGCGCCTCTTGGGCAGTGCGGTCGTTATCGCCGCTTCAGCTGTCGGGCGCATGACGACGCGGGCGTGGCCGCCCCCCAATTCCGCCCCCGATTACGCGCTCATCATTAGCTGCGATTCGGCCAAATCATGATTTCCATGGCTGGTTAAGGGCAGGGCGGTCCCCATTAACTGCGATGCCACGGTGAAGGCACTTGGAAAATTTGTTTGATATGAAAGTTTA
>CALRJK020000009.1:0-117276 GCA_943367535.1 Synechococcus sp. UW140
TGTCTCCAACAGGCCCGCAGGCGCAATCGCAGGCCCGGTTGGCGAGTCAGAGCTCGCTTTCGAGCCAGGCCTTGAGCTGTCCCTTGGGCGCTGCGCCAAGCTTGCGCGCAACTGCTTCGCCGTTCTTGAACAGCACCATCAGCGGGATCGACTGCACGCCCATCTGCGCGGCGATGTCAGTGTTTTCCATGATGTCGATCTTGGCGATCTTGACCTGACCCGCCAGTTCCTCGCTGATTTCTTCGAGCGCCGGGGCGATCATCTTGCAAGGCCCGCACCAGTCAGCCCAGAAATCCACCAGCACGGGGGTGTCGCTGCCCAGCACATCGGCTGCGAAGCTTGCATCGGTCACATTGACGGTCGCCATTATCGTAATCTCCTTTTGCCGGCCCGCATTGCAGCGCCGGTTATCGAAAATGCAATCTAGTGGCCCACGCTATTCACTCAATATCGGGGAGCGACAAGGATTGCTGGGGTGTCTGCAACGCGTTCTTGTGCAGCGCAAGCACATCAGGCGCGAGATCGAACAGCATCGGGGCATGTGTGTAGAGCACGCCTGCGCGCACCTCGCGGCCCGGATAGATCGCTTGCAGCGCCGCCGCATAGGCCGCCATCTGTCGCAAGGTGCCAAGCGGGATCTGGCTCTCGCTCAGGGGCGGGCGGCGGGTGGTTTTGAAATCAACCACCGTAACGCGCGTATCCTCGATCAGCAGGCGGTCGGCAGTGCCGGCCACCACCACGCCGTCAACCGTTGCGGCAAGCGGCACTTCGGCCAGCGCGGCGGGCGAGAAGATTGGTGCAAAGTCAGGATGGTCGAGCACTGCAAGGGCGGCAGCGAGCATCTCTTCACGCAAAGGCTCGGGAAGTTCGCCCGCCTGCCGCGCGAGCCAGCGACGCGCAGCCTCGGCACGCGCGTCGTCCGGCACATCAGGCAGACGTTCGAGCAGCGCGTGGATCAGGCTACCGCGCCGTGCTGCGTGGCGTGCAGCCTCCGGCGGCAGCGGCGGCTCGGCGCCGTTGTCCTCGCCTGCCGATGAAGGCGCAAGCGGGCGCGGCGGGCGCGGTTCGGGGCCAATCGGGGTTGTCACCCAGCGCGGCAATGAAAATTCCTGCGCCTCCTGCGCAGCCGCATCGCCATCGGGCACCAACGGATCGGCCCGCTCGCCCCATTCCTTGCGCCAGTCCCACACGGGATCGGCGATTTCTTCACCCTCGAACAAAGGGGCAAGGCGCGCGTGCCAGCTTTCCTCGTGTGGCACGCCTTTCTTCGCCTCGTTCCGGTTCAGCGATCCGCCGATGAAAAGCGCCTCTTCCGCACGGGTCAGCGCGACATAAAGCAGCCGCCAATGCTCCTGCAGCATGGCCGCTTTCTTGGCTTCCTCTGCCTCGGCAATGCGGCCCTTTTTCTCCTCTTTCCCGAGCGGTGGCAGCGGCACCATGCGCTTGCGCTCGGGCTTCCAGTCGAGCAGGTCGTCCTCCAGCGCCAGACCGCCCGGATCGCCCGGCGCGCCGGTGGCATCGGCAAGGATCACAATCGGGGCCTGCAAGCCCTTGGACCCATGCACCGTCATCACCCGCACCCGCCCGCTGGCGCTGTCGGAATCGCGCTTGAGGTCACCCGTCCCCGCATCGAACCAGGTGATGAAACCGGCAAGGCTGGGCCAATGTTCGGCCTCGTAGGCGAAGGCGGTGTTGAGCAACTCGTCGAGCGGATCGTTGGCCTCAGCCCCCAGCCGCTCGACCAGCCGGGCGCGGCCCTGCCACGGGCCGGTGAGCAGCCAGGCGATCAGGCCTTGCGGGGTCTGATAGTCGGCCCGGCGCAGCAGATCGCGCAAGCGTTCTGCGGTTGCGGCAACCTCAGGCGGCGCGCCCGCCCGGCGCAGGTGGTCCCACAGCCGGATTTTGTCGGGGCGCGGCACATGGGCGAGCAGATCCTCCTGCGTCCAACCCACCAGCGGCGAAGCGAGGAGGTTAGCAAGGCTGAGATCATCCTGCGGCTGGGCGGCGAACCGCAAGGCGGCCAGCACGTCCCTCACCGCCAGCGGCGCGCCAAGGCGGAGCCGGTCAACGCCTGCCACCGGCACGCCGCGCGCATACAGCTTCGCGACGATCTGCGCGGCGAGTTCCTTGCGCTGGCGCACCAGCACCATGATGTCACCTGGCCCGGCATGGCGGCGCACGCCTTTCGCGAGGACGAAGGGCTCAGCTCCTCCCACCCAAGCATGAACCTGATCGGCAATTTTCTCGGCGAGCAACGTGTCGTGGCGGGGGAGCCAGTCGCGCTCCCCATCCCCGCTATCTTCATCCTCGTCGTCCGCTTCAGCCCCTTTCGGCGCCACCGGCGGCCACAGCGTCACAAGGCCGGGCCGCTCAGCGCCCTCGTGCTTGGCCGGCGGCTTATCGAGTCCGAAGGCAGCAAAGCCCAGCAGGTCGATCATGCGATTGACGAAGCCGAGCACGATATTGGCGGTGCGATAGGAGCGCCCGAGATCAAGATCCTGCCAGCCGGGCGCGCGGCGGTTGATGCGGCCTGTCGCAATGCCTTCCCGCGCCGCATCGATCCGCTTGTGGATGCGCTGCTTCGCGCGGGCAAAGTTTTCGGGGCTGGTGCCCTGAAATCCGAAGATAGCCTGCTTGTAATCGCCCACCGTAAAGATCGTCCGCAGCTTGTCGCCGCGCGCGCCCTCCCCGCTGAAGAAATCGTCGATCAGCGCCTCGACGATATCCCACTGGCTATGGTTGGTATCCTGCGCCTCGTCGATCAGGATGTGATCGAAGTGGCGATCCAGCTTGTAGCGGATCCAGTCGGCAGCCTCGGAGGTTTCCAGCAACTGCGCTGCCTTGCGGATCAGATCGGGGAAATCGAGCAGGCCTTCGCGGGCCTTGCGCGCCTCCCAGCGCACCGCAAAGGCGCGGCCGATTTCCAGCGCACTGGTGACGATTTCGGCGCAGGCCAGCAGCGAGCAGCGGTCCTCGTACTCGGCGACCGCCTTGGCGATATCGCCCTGGTGACTTGTGAAATCAGGGTCGAGTTTGGCTGCGCCCTCCATCTTGCGGGGCGTCCCATCCGCTTTGAGGATGGTCTTGCGCAAACCGGCAACCGCACTGACACGCGCAGGCAGATCCAGCGTCAGCCAGTGACGCAGGAAGGCTGCCGCTTCCTGTCCGGTCTTGGCTTTCCAGCCATCCAGCGCGGGCAGCAAAGCCACCAAGATGTTATCTGGGAAAAGATCAGGATCGAGGGGCTGGTTCGCCCATGCCTCGCCCGCGTCCGCAGGCATCCCCAAAGTCTGGCGCACCCGTCCGCCCATCGGCGATTGCCAGCTGCCTGCGCCCTCCCACATTTCGTGTGCATCAGCGGCACGCATAAGCCAGCCATGCAAGGCGCCCGGATCCTTGCGCGTAACAAAGGTTGTGATCCCGTCGAGCACGCGAACATCGTGGGTCCGCTCAGCCTCCTCGACCATTTCGGTCAGCACCTCGCGCGCGAGCAGTTCGCGGCTACGATCATCCAGCACCCGCGTGCCGGGGGGGAGCCCCGCTTCTTCGGGGAAATTGCCGATCAGGAACTGCGCAAAGGCGTGGATGGTGTCAATCCTGAGCCCGCCACCGGGGCAATCGAGGACGCTCGCAAACAGGCTGCGCGCGCGGTCTCTTGTGGCATCGTCCTGAGGGGCACCGAGATAGCCCAGCTCCTTGAACAACGCCGTTTCAGGCAGCCGCACCCAGCGCGCCAGCACCGCGTTTATGCGGTTGGCCATCTCGGCCGCGCCCGCCTTGGTGAAGGTGAGGCACAGGATCTGCGATGGAGCCACCTCCTCGCGCAGCAACAGCCGCAGCACACGGGCGGAAAGCACCTGCGTCTTGCCCGTGCCCGCAGAAGCCGAGAGCCAAACATTGTGCTCAGGATCAGCTGCGGTCAGCTGGTTATCCTGCAATGGGAAGACAAGACCGCTCATGTCTTGGCCTCCTTGTCGGTCATGCGCACCAGCCATTCCTCAAGACGCATTAGCTGGTCATATTCAGTGTAGCCCTGATAATCGGGATTTTCGCGCGCAGTGAACGGCTTTCTACCCTTGATAAACAAAGAGATAGCCTTCACCAACTGCGCGGCATGGAACGGTAGGTATTCATCGGGAAGCAGGCCCGTTTTGGCATTACCCTCCTTCATCGGCGTTTCGGTGTAGCCGAAGCCCTCTTCCTTTTTCGCCTTGCCGAGTGACCAGTATTCAAAGCGAGTAGCGGTGCCCCTCACAACCTGCCCCGTCTTCTCGTTACTGAAGGCTCCCTGTCCCGCAATCAGCCCGAGCAATCCAAGTTGCAGCGCGTAGCCTTTCGTCACCTGCCTCTTCGTCGGTGGGCCGCCCGTCTTGTAGTCGACAATTGCGAGGCTTCCATCGGGCAGCCTGTCAATCCGGTCGGCGCGGCCGATAACCTTGACGCCGTCACAGGTCATCTCGCCGGACATCTCGCTCGCCAGCACGATGCGGCCCTCAGCGTCGGCATCGGCGATCCAGCCTTCGAACCGTTCGAGCGCGGCAATCAGGCGCGGCTGCCACAACGCGCGGAACAGGGGATGGACCCGCGCGCGTTTAAAATGCGCGGCGGCAAAAGGAGCGAGGGCAAGGCCCGCATCGCTCGCCTTGGCCTTGTGCCAGCTATCGAGAATGTCGTGCACCAGCGTGCCCCGCAGCGCGGGATCGCTGAACGGATCGGCGGCGAGCGGCTGCAATTGCCGCAAGTCGAGAATGGCCTGGGCGTAGAACTGGTAGGGATCACCCAGCAGCCGGTCGAGTGCGGTGACTTTGATGGTCACGTCGCGCAAATGCGGCGCGGGATCGGGCGCAGGGCGCGAATAGGCATCCGCGCGCGGGCGCTGGCGATCGAGATGCGGAAGGATCGCCGGGATGGTGCGCTCGCGGTGCTCTTTGTCGAGATCGTCACCCAGCAGCGCCTCGACCCGCAGAAGGAAGCGCGAGGGCAGCGTCGGCCCTTCAGCATCGCGCAAGCTCCGCGACAGCACCACCTGCGGCGCGCCCATTGCGCCCGCAAGGTCATGCGCGGCAAGGCCAATGCGGAACTCGGCCCCGGGTACGCCCAGAGCGCGCAGGATCGCAGGCGCAAGCAGCGCGTCAGCACCAGGAGGCTGCGGCCAGCTTCCTTCGTTAAGGCCGCCGCAGATCACAAGATCCGCACGGGCCATGCGGGCTTCGAGCAGACCGTAAATGGCAACGCGGGGGTGACCACCGTAACCGGGGCGCACGGCGATGGCCTCCATGCAATCGCGCAGCACCCCGGCCAGGTCGGCAGTTTCGACCATCGTGCCCAGCGCGCCCGCAGTACCCCGCAGATCTTCGACCAACTGACCAAGAGCGCGGCCATCCTCGCGCTCCCAGATTGCTGTGCGGGCGAAGGCTTCGGCGACCTGTGCCAGCCGCGCCAGCGCATCGGCGAGCGCGATCTGTTGCGGCCAATCGGCCAGCGGAGTGACGAGCGCTTCAGCCTCGTCCCACCAATCGGAAATCCTGGCCTTGGCGGCTGCCGCGCGCAGAGGCTCCATGCCGGGGGCAGGCGAAGGCCCGCGCAATTGGCGGTCAAAGGCGCGCAAGCCCTTCAGCCAATCGCCGCGCGCCTCACCGTCCCATGCGCGCACCAGCGGATGCCCGAAGGCGGCAACCAGATTGGCAGGATCGGGGCCGTTCGCGGCGATCTCCGCCAGCAGCCCAAACAACCGTCCCGCTGTGGTCAGCGCCAGCGGGCGACCGGCCGAATCATCGGCGGTGATGTTCCAGCGCTCGAGATGCTGCGCCACCCGCCGCGCAAGACCGCGATTTGCAGTTACGACGGCGATGCGCTGCTCAGGCTGTTCGAGAGTCTGGCGAACCAGCAGAGCAATGGCCTGCGCTTCTTCCTCGATACTGGCCGCGCTCAGCAGACGCACCCCGTCAAGCCGGCGCTCCTTCGCCTCCAGCGTGCTCCACGCCCGGCTCGCCTGCGGGGGAAGAAATACCGAAGAAATCGCCCGCGCGCGGGCCGGATCGGCAGCGGCAATTCCGCGGCGGTGCCATTGCTGCACTTCCTCGCGGTTCACGCCCATGCGGTTTAGCAAAAGCTTGAGGTGATATTGCGGGTGTGTGACCGCATCATCCGCGCCGAAAGTGGGGCCGCCCGGCTCGACCGATGCGCCCGCAAGGCCCAGTTCTTCCCACGCAGCATCATCCATTGCCAGATCGAGATCCGGCAGCACGACGGCCCCTTGGGGAAGCCCGGCAACCACCCGAAGCAGCCGCGCCAACGCGGGCGAGGCGCTGGTTACCCCGGCGGCGATGACCGGATGCGGCGGCGGGCCATCCTTCCAGCGCCGCGCGGCATGATCGAACAGGAGGTTGCGGCGCGTGGCGGCATCCACCTGCCCAAGCCCGGCCAGTTCAAGTTGCCAGCGCACGTTGACGCGGGCGAACAGACGGATTGACCTTTCCCAATGGCTCGCCAGCCCGGCAACACTGTCGCGAACGGCTTCACCCAGCAGGTCCTCGAAGGACTTTTCCTCGACCAGCAGCCGATCCATCGTCCGCGCCATCTCGCGCGCAAGGTTCAGCCGCGCCCGGCCCGGCAGCGGTTCCATTCCCTCGGCGGCGCGTTCCTCGGCAATCAAACGATCAAGCGTCAGCCAGCGGCGCACTGGATCGCAGGCCGGCGGGATATCCGCAGCGCCGAGAGGATCGAGCGCCGCGCCCAGCTTTTCGTCCAGATCAAGATCGCCCACCGCAATCATGCGCGGCATCAACAGCCCGCCAGCACCGCTATCCCCCGCATGCCGGATAAAGGCCTCGGACAAGGTGCGTGCAGCGCGGCTTGACGGTACCAGCAAGATTAGCCGCGCAAGGCCAAAACCCTCCTCGCGATAGCGCGGCACCAGCCCCGCCACCAATGCGTCAGCAAAGCCGCGATGCGCCGCGATCGAATAGACCAGCGGTCCCGGCTTGCGCGGTTCAGCCACCCGCCAGCGCCTCCTCGGTCGGGCGGATCATCTGGGGCGTGCCAACTTCGAACCACTGGCCGGTAAAGGAAATGCCGTAAAGTCGGCCCTCCTCCATCGCGCGGTTCCAGAGGATGTTGGTGGAAAACGGCCCCTCGGGCGCATCGCGCAGCAGGCGGTGGCTTACCAGTTGGATGCCGGTGTAGATAAAAGGGGCAATTCGCCCGTCGCGGCGGCGCGAGAGGCGGCCAAGCGGATCCATATGGAAGTCCCCCGGTCCGTTGAAATTGGCGGCGCGCGCGTGGGGCACGACCAGCAACAGCGCGTCCATCGCCTCGGGATCCCAGCGGCGGGAGAGATCATGGAAAGCGTTCTTGGGCCCGTCGAGCCAGATATTGTCCGCGTTGAGCGCAAAGAAGGGATCAGGCAGGTGTGCGAGAGCCCTCACCATCCCGCCCCCGGTTTCGAGCAACAGCGCGCGCTCGTCGGATACGGTCACCAGCGGGGCCTTGCGCGCCAGCACATGGGCTTCCAGCGCGTCGGCGAGGTAGTGGACGTTAACGACCGCCTTGGCCACGCCGGCCTCGGCAAGGCGGTCCAGAGCGTAATCGATCAGCGCCTTGCCTGCGACGCGCACCAACGGTTTGGGCTGGCTGGCGGTCAACGGACGCATCCGCTTTCCCAGCCCGGCGGCTAGGATCATTGCAGTGTCCGAGGCGAGCTTGGTCACGCGGCAAAGGCCCCGTTGGCCACGCGCAGATTCGCTGGGATATTTGCATCGAACCATTCTGCCACCGGACCAAGCGCAGGATGCGCCAGATCACGCTCCAGCGCGGCCCAGACCCGCGGGATCATGGCAAGGTAGCGCGGCTTACCATCGCGTGCGTTGAGCCGCGTGAAAATCCCGACGATCTTGGCATTTCTCTGTGCGCCGAGCGTTGCGTAATCGGCGAGGAAATCGTCGTCCGCCCCGCCAATTGCTTGCGAATAATGCAGGAGCATCGCGGTCTCGAGATGCACGTCGACATCGCGCCGCGCATCTTGCAGCAGTGAAACAAGGTCATAGGCCGGGTGGCCCACCAGCGCATCCTGAAAGTCGATCAACCCCTGCGGCGCGCTGGCCTTGCCGCCCAGCAGCATGATGTTTTCGGCATGGTAATCGCGCAGCACCGTGACGCCGGGCGTCTGGCGCGCCAGCACGGGAACGAGCACCTTTTCCCACGCCTGCGCATAGCCCGCCGTATCGACATCGACCCCCTGCGCGGGACAATACCAATCGGTCAATAGCGCCGTCTCGCGCTGATAAACCGCCATGTCATAAGGCGCAAAAGGCCCCGGCGGCAGCCGGTGAAGCGCGGCCAGCGCGTCAACCGCAGCTTCGTAAGCGGCGCGCTCTTCGGCCGGGTTCGCATCGAGCCAGTCGCGCATCCGGTCGTTGCCGAAATCCTCGGTTAGCACCCAGCCCGCGCCCGCATCCTCGGCCAGAATCGCAGGAGCGCGCATTGCATGACCGTTCAGCCAGTGGGCGACATGAAGAAAGGGCGCCGGGTCCTCGTGCGGCGGCGGGGCGTGCATAAGCATCGCGCTTGTCCCGCCGCGCGCCAGACGGAAATATCGCCGGAACGAGGCATCGCCGGGCAGCGGATGAACCTCGGCATCGGCCCAACCGGCTTGGGTTAGGAATTCGGCAAGTCCTTGGGGAAGATCGCTCATGGCATCCGCCCTACCCAATCCGCCCCGCCCCGGGCAATCGCAATCCGTCCGCCTTCCCCGCTTTCTCCGATCGGTTCGAGCGCAATCGCAAGGCAGCCCCGTTCATGGGCGAACCCGCCTGCATGATCAGGCCATTCTGCCAGCAACGCGGCGCCCTCACGGTAATCGTCGAGGCCGATCTCGATAAGGTCCGAGGGATGCGCCAACCGGTAGAAATCGGCGTGAACCACAGCCACGCGCAGCGGGGGGGCTGCGTAGGTTTCGATGATCGTGAAGGTGGGCGATGGTACCTCGCCAGCATGGCCGAGGCTCGCGAGGATCGCGCGTGCCAGAGTGGTCTTGCCCGCCCCCAGCCCGCCTTCGAGCGCGACGACATCGCCCGCTCGCAGCCGTGCCGCGATGCGCGCGCCGTAAGCCGCCATTGCCGCAAGATCAGGCAGGACGTGCCGCGTCTCGTTCACGGCAGACGGATCGTCGCGGTCGTGCCCGCGCCCTTGCGGCTGACGATTTCCAGAGTCCCCTCATGCGCGGCAATGAGCTGGCGGGCGAGCGGAATGCCAAGCCCGGTGCGGCGTTCGGGCGCGCCCTCGCCGCCCGGGCGCACGCCGCCCGATGCCCGCGCGAGCTCCTGCGCGCTCATGCCGCGGCCATTGTCCGAGATGCTGATCTCGATGCCGTAATCCGCGCCTTCCGGGCCTTTGCGAATCTCGATCACGATACGCCCGCCTTCCGGTGTCCCGGCGACGGCATTATCGAGCAGATTGCCCAACGCCCGGCCCATTTGCCGCGGGTCAGCCTCGACAATCCGGCCCCGGCGTCCCTTCAGATCAAGGCTGAGGCCGGCGGCAATGATTGCCTGCTCGCGCTCTCGCACCAGCATCGTCAGGAATTCGAGCACATCCAGACGTTCCTTGCGGATCGGCAGCAGCCCGGCCTCGCTTTGCGACAGATCGAGCACATTCTCCACCTGCTCGGTCAGGCGTTCGACTGCGCTGAGGATCGCATCGACATATTCGCCAGCGGCTTGCGGATCGGCCGCCACACCGCTCTTGAGCAGTTCGGCATAGCCGCCAATCGTGGTGAGCGGCGTGCGGAATTCATAGCTCATGTTGGCGAGGAACTTTGCCTTGACCGCGTCCGCCTCTTCCAGCGCCTCGGCGCGTTCGCGCAAGGCTTGTTCGGCCTTTTGCGAGGCGGTGATGTCAAGCACGGTCAGCAGCCCATTGCCGTCTGGCAGCGGAATGCCGGCAAAGCGCAGCGTGCGCCCGTCTGCCAAATCAACGCGGCCTTCCTTCTCCCGCCGGTCAAGCGTGGCTGCGCGCACGGCTGCGCCGATCAGGCTCGCTTCTTCAGGCCGCACAAGGTTGAGGCCGATTGCACTCAGTAGCTCGTCGGCGCTGGGGTGCTGATCAAGCAACTCCGTCGTCAAACCCCAGGTGCCTGCAAAGCTGCGGTTCCAGAGCTGCACAGAGCCATCGGGCGCAAAGATTGCCAGCGCCTCGAACAGGCTGTCGAGCGTTGCTGTGCGAGTGCGCAGCAGCGTATCGCGGACAGCCGAAAGCGCGAGGCTCTCGGTCCGGTCTTCGGCGATCAGCACCAGGCCGCCATCGGGCATCGGCTGGGCAACAACGCGCAAATGCGTGCCGCCGGGCAGAGGCCAGGCTTCCTCGAGCACACCCTGCATCCCGAACCAGCCGCCGCGCTCGCGCCGCCATTCGGGGAAGTCGCGCACTTCGGGCGTGCGCCCCCGCTCGCGCGCTTCGGCGAGGAAGCGATCAAACGGGGTGTGCGCCTCGATCGCCTCCTCGGTGAGGCTGAACAGGCGCCGGAACGGGCGGTTGGCAAAGGTCAGGCGTTCGTCGGCATCGAACAGCGCAACGCCCACCGAAAGCTGATCGAGCAGCGCGCGCTGGGCATCGCGGAAGGCGCGGAATTCGCGGGCGACCTGCTGCTGCTCCTCGATGTCGATGGCATAGCCGGCCACCCCCTCCTGCCCCAGCGGCAAATCAGAGACCCGCAACGTGCGCCGCTCGCCATGGATCGTGGCGGCAACGATGCGTTCGGACTTGTCCTGCGCTTGCAGGCTAGCCCGCGCGATATCGGCGGGCGAGCGGCCGTCCTCCGGCTCGAGCAGTTCGATCTGCCCCTGCACCACTTCGGCTGCACTTATCGCGCCGACCGCATCGACATAGGCCTGATTGACCAGTTGGAGCGTCAGATCGGCCGCGCGGAACCACATCGGCATGGGCGCGGCCTCGATCAGACCGACCAGGGCCGCGAAATCCCCCGTGGCGCGTGCTGCGGCCGCACGCAGGCGCGCCATCTCGGCATGGCTCTCGGTGAAGTCGAACACCCACACCAGCGCAGCTCCGCCCGGCGAGACCTGCGGATCTGCGAGCGTGCCGTAGAGTGCCAGTGATCGCTGCGAACCGCGCAGGTTGATCGCCATGCGGAACGGGGCGGCGCTCTTCTGGGTGGTCTGGATCTTGCCCCACAGCTGATCGATCTGGCCCTGCGCCAGTCCGCCAGCGCGAGGGTTTCCGGCCGGCGCGACCAGTTCGGACAAGTATTTGGGCATCGCAGCAAGGCCAAGCATCCGCGCCAGCTTGTCGGGCGCCTCGATCCGCCCGTCCACTCTGACCAGCAGTGGCAGGGCAGGCGCGACATCAAGCAGGGCCTGCATCCGCTTGAGGCTGGTGCGCATCGCCTTCGCGCGGCGCGCGCTGCGGTTGGCGCGCAACACGACAACGCCCGCCCCGACCGCCCAAGCGGCAAGGACGAGCGCAATCATCACCAGCGAAAGGGGCGAGACATCCATTGCTTAACCGCTATGCGCGCACGCGCGGGAGTGCAACGGGTGACTGCCCACCCGCCCCCAACCCCGTAAGAAAACGGGGTGAGGCGGGCGGTTTCCTGTCATCAGTAGCGGTAGTGATCGGGCTTGTAGGGGCCAGCCTGCGGGACACCGATGTAGCTGGCCTGCTTGTTGCTGAGCTGAGTCAGCTTCACGCCAAGCTTTTCGAGGTGCAGCGCGGCGACCTTCTCGTCGAGGTGCTTGGGCAGAACGTAGACGTCGTTCTGGTATTCATCCGCCTTGGTGAACAGCTCGATCTGGGCGAGCGTCTGGTTGGTGAAGCTTGCGCTCATCACGAAGCTCGGGTGGCCGGTGGCGCAGCCGAGGTTCACCAGGCGGCCCTTGGCGAGCACGATGATCGACTTGCCATCGGGGAAGGTGACGATGTCGGTGCCTTCCTTGATTTCCTTCCACTCGTAGTTCGACAGGGCCGAAATCTGGATCTCGCTATCGAAGTGGCCGATGTTGCAGACGATCGCCATCGGCTTCATGTGCATCATGTGGTCGGCAGTGATCACATCCTCGTTGCCGGTGGCGGTCACGAAGATGTCAGCACGCTTCACGGCGTCTTCCATGGTGACGACTTCGAAGCCGTCCATCGCGGCCTGCAGCGCGCAGATCGGATCGATCTCGGTCACCATCACGCGGGCGCCGCCATCACGCAAGCTGGCAGCCGAACCCTTGCCGACATCGCCGTAACCGGCAACGCAGGCGACCTTGCCGGCCAGCATCACGTCAGTCGCGCGGCGGATCGCATCGACCAGCGATTCCTTGCAGCCGTAGAGGTTGTCGAACTTCGACTTGGTGACCGAATCGTTCACGTTGATCGCCGGGAACGGCAGCTTGCCCTGCTTGGCAATCTGGTAGAGGCGCATCACGCCGGTGGTGGTCTCTTCCGAGACGCCCTTGATCGCTTTCACCGTCTTGGTGAGGTAGCCAGGACGGGCCGCGACGAAGGCCTTGAGCGCGCGCTGGAATTCGACTTCTTCATCATTGGTCGGCTTGCCCATTTCCTCGCCCGCTTCAAGGCGCGCGCCCCACAGCGCGAACATGGTGGCATCGCCGCCATCGTCGAGGATCATGTTGCAGGTCAGGTCGGGATCTTCATCGGTTGCCCAGTCGAAGATGCGGCCGACATAGTCCCAGTATTCGGCGAGTGTCTCACCCTTGATGGCGAAGACCGGAATGCCGGATGCGGCGATGGCTGCGGCGGCGTGGTCCTGCGTCGAGAAGATGTTGCAGGTCGCCCAGCGCACTTCGGCGCCGAGCGCGACGAGGGTCTCGATCAGCACGGCGGTCTGGATGGTCATGTGGAGCGAACCGGTAATGCGCGCGCCCTTGAGCGGCTGCGCTGCGCCATACTCGGCGCGCAGGGCCATAAGGCCCGGCATTTCGGTTTCAGCGATCATGATCTCGTCGCGGCCGAACTGGGCAAGCGCGATGTCTTTGATGACGTATTCGTGGGTCGGGGCGGCAGCGAGGGTGGCCATGGTCTTATCTCCTAAGCACAGATAGGCACACGCGGAGGGGCGCATGATCTGTTATTGCGACCCGCCCCCTAGCGGCACACGCGGCGAGAGGCAAATATAAACGTATCTTTATATGTCTATTTGTTGCCCGCCCGCGCGCCGCACGATAGAGAGGCCCCTACACACCCCCGAAAGAGGACAATTTCACCATGACGATCTCCGTTGGCGACACCATCCCCGAAGTCACTCTGGTCAAGGCCACCGCCGAAGGCCCGCAGGCGATCAAGTCCTCCGAATACTTCGCGGGCAAGCGCGTCGCGCTATTCTCCGTCCCCGGCGCCTTCACCCCGACCTGCTCAGCCAAGCACCTTCCCGGCTTCGTGGAAAAGGCCGCTGACCTCAAGTCCAAGGGCGTCGACGAAATCGTCGGCACTGCCGTCAACGATGCCTTCGTGATGGGCGCCTGGAACAAGGCCGCCGGCAGCGACGACATCACTATGCTGGCCGATGGCAATGCCGAATTCGTCAAGGCGATCGGACTTACCATGGACGGCTCGGGCTTCGGCATGGGCACCCGCGGCCAGCGGTTTTCGATGGTCATCAATGATGGTGTGGTCGAGCAACTGAACGTGGAGGAGCCGGGCGACTTCAAGGTGTCGAGCGCGGAGCACCTGCTCGGCCAGCTCTGACAACTTTTAACACGCTGATTTCGCAAAGGTGAGAAAGCGGCTGTTCTGCCATCACCAACCCGGCTTGCCATCGCGACTGGGGATCCAAAGAGTGGATATGGTCAGAAGGGGCGCTTTTCTCGCCTTTAGTTTGCGCCTGCGCGCAGCCAAGGCTGGTTAAGCTCATCCGCACTCGTCGAACACCTGTGCGATCAGGTCAGTCGCAACCTCAGCGTGTCGGACGAGGCTGCGCGGTAGGTCAGCACCACTGCGATGAACAGAATCACCGCGGCCCCTTCAAGTGCCTCCTCAAGCGTGACGAGTAGGCGGTAAACGCCGCTTTGCATCACGGCAGTCGATTCCGCCCCGATTGCCCCCGCCGCCATCTCCATCCCGATTGCGCCGGTCAAAAATGCAGCAGCGGACACCACCAGCCACGTCCGCAGACGCGCGGGAAAGGCCATGATGAAGGGGATGAAGAACACCAGTCCCAACCCGCAAGCGATCATCGCCGGGATCACCCAGGCAAAGTAAAACGCGCCGCTCGTGCCCAGCCCCGTTGTCAAACGGCCCGACAGCGCTTCGTGCACCGAACAGGCTTCGTCGGCCGACAGCGCGAGGAATATCAGCGCAATCAGGCTCCAGTGGAACCGTAGCCGGCCTCCCGCCGCCCGCTGTTCCAGCGCGACGATGCCGCACGCCAGCGCAGCGCCCGCCAGCAGCAAGGTGGAGAACCAGGTGTAGATCGCGCTCTCGACCTCGACATCCAGCATCCAGATGCGGTCGGTCAGCAGCCCTTTGGCGGCCATTACATCCTGCACGATACTGGCCCCGATCAGCACCGCCCACAGCATCACCAGCGCGCTCAGGATGGTGGTGCGGGATACCGCTGCATCCCCCCCGGTGGATGAGGCCTCTGCCCGCGCATGAAGGATTGTTGCCATGCCGCAATGTGTCACATCCGCGACGGACCGATTACAAACTACTTTAAACTGTCACAATGCACTCGCGAAAGGCGGCGCGCCATAGGCCACCCATAGCGCCAATCCGGCCGCGAGGCCGCAGGCGAGAAGCCCCCTGCCCCACGACACGGGGCCAATCCCGGTGAAACCCGCAAGCGGCGGTCGGCTGCCGCCAACCATCGGGGTCAGCAGATCATCGCCCCGCACCGCGTAGAAAGTGATCGCCGCCAGATGCAGCGCCACCAGCGCTCCAATCACCCAGACGAAGCTTTCGTGGAGGTCGGTAATGGCATCTGCAAACCCCACGCTGATTGCCGCGTTCAAGGGCCCAGTCGTGCCGTCAAAGGGATCGCCCGCGAAGAGACCAAGGCTGACCTGAAACAGCATCGCCCCCAGCAAGACCATGGTGCTCCACCCGCCCAGCGGCGAATGTCCGATGGCCTTGGTTCCCTCGCCCGCGCCGCGCCGCAGATAGGCGAGCACCTCGCCCGGTCCTTTGACGAACTGCCCGAAGCGCGCTGTCTCCGGCCCGAGAAAGCCCCACAAGATGCGGAATGCCAGCAGGCCGAGCAGCACCAGGCCAAGCCGCTTGTGCAGCGCCCACTTGCTGTTTTCGGCTGTCCACCACATCGCCGGAACCAGCAGCGCAAAGCTCCAATGGGTCAGCCTGAGCAGCGGATCCCACACACTGATGTCGCGATAGGCGGCCAGCGAGGGCCGCGTTGTTTCGTTCACTTATTTCTTCTCGTCGTCGAGCCGGAACTTGTCGTGGCAGCCCTTGCAAGCTGCCCCGACTGCCATCGCCTGCGCTGATACCGCAGCCTTGTCACCGCCGCCGGCAAGGCTCGCCAACTTGGCGCTTTCATCGGCGAGTTTCTTGGCGGAGGCCTTGAACTCCTCAGGCTGCTTCCAGATCGCAGGCAAAGCTTCCGTATCGAACCCGTCATCCACGCTGGTGCCGGCGGGGAAATGATCGGCAATCTTGAGCGCGTTCGCATTGATGTTGCCGGCCTTCCCCGCAATCAGTGCGAAATCTGGGCCATCGGCCTCCAGCGCGCCGCGAACCGCCTTGAAGTCCGCGCCGATCGCTTTGAAGTTCTCCTGCCGCTCCTTGATCACCGGCGGCGGTGCCCCTGCGGTCGAAGCTGCGCCATCCGATGCCTCACCCCCGGAACAAGCGGCAAGGCTTGCGGAAAGCATGGTGGCAAACAAAAGGCGCGGGGCGGACGGACGCAGCATCGGCATTCTCCTTGAGACAGACAATGATCCTTGAGGGCCGAGGTTATGCCGCTTTGTCGCTGATCGCAAACGCGAAACGGGGCGTCCCTAGATAAAGGGACGCCCCGCTGTACCGCTCATGGAAACTGCTCGACTTATCCGCGGGTGCCGGGAACGGCGCTATCCGCTTCGGCCAGGATCGCGCCACGGTCCTGTTCGACCAGCGCAAGCATCGCGCCGCGGAAGGTTTCGCTGCGTCTATCGACCAGCTTGTCGATCGCCTTGGCATTGGTTTCGCACCAGCCCGGACGCGAGCCACTGGCGACCTTGTCCTGGTTTAGCGAACGCTGCGAGCGCAGCGTTTCGCCGACCTTGGCCACACGCTCGACATTGAGCGATGCGGTCCAATTGCAGCGCAGCGTGCTCGGACGCCCAGCCGCGCCGGCGGCTCCAACCTGAGTGGTCTCGATCGTCACGGATCCGCGGTAGTCGGCCGCAATCGGGCCGACCGCATGATCGATCACCACTTCATGTTCGAGCGCCAGCGCGGGCGAAGCCATTCCGAGCGCAAAGGCAAGCCCGGCAAAAACACGAGTCTTCATGATTGCTTCTCCTGCTTTTCATTCCCGGTCGGGGCGCCGGGTCGGGAGACAGAATAACAATCCGAATCAAAAAAGCCAAGGCGCGCCTGATGCATTTTCGACACAGGCAAGTGAAATATATAAATCGCGAAGATTTGAAGATATTGGCGTCAGTAGCCCATCAAACTCATGACTTCCTTGCGGCTGCTGTCATTGTCGAGGAAGCAACCAAGGATACGACTGGTGATCATGCCCACGCCAGGTGTCCGCACTCCGCGCCCGGTCATGCAGCCATGCTGGGCTTCGATCACAACGGCCACACCATGCGGATCGAGATTGTCCCAGATGCATTGTGCAACTTCCGCGGTCAGACGCTCCTGGATTTGCAGGCGCTGGGCATAACCATGCAGCACGCGCGCCAACTTGGAGATGCCGACCACCTTGTTCTTGGGCAGATAGGCGATCGCCGCCTTGCCGATGATCGGGGCCATGTGGTGCTCGCAATGCGATTGGAAGGGAATGTCCTTCAGCAGCACGATCTCGTCATATCCGCCCACTTCAGTGAACTGGCGGGTGAGGTGGATCGCCGGGTCCTCGCGATAGCCTTCGCAATATTCCAGCCATGCGCGGCCCACGCGCTTGGGAGTATCGAGCAGGCCTTCGCGTGACGGATCATCGCCCGCCCAGGCAATCAACGTGCGGATCGCGTCCTGCACTGCATCGGGCACCTCGGGCTTGCCGAGCGGGTTTTCCGGGTCGAATTCATCATCATGATCATGGGCGGAGATATAGTTCATGGGTCTGTTGTCTTTCTCACTCATCGGCCCGTCTGGAGCCCCCTCGCCTGTCGATCCCGAGTGACGTCAACCATCAACCACTCAAGGCGTTCCTGGCAGATACGCCGATTGCGCCGGATGGATGCCGTCCCCACATCATCAGATGTAATAAGCATTTCGGGCAATTCATCCCCTGAAGCCCGCAAAAGGACGCAAAAGCGCGATGCACGAGCCGACCGCTGCTGAATTCGAAACCGCCGCTCACGCTGTGCTGGCGCGTTTACCCGAGGTATTCCGCCGCGAGTTGGCAGGCGTGGTCCTACGGGTGGAGGAATTCGCGCAGGCAGAACAGCTCGATTCTCTCGGTATCGAGGACCCCTATGAACTCACCGGGCTGTATGAAGGCGTTGCGCTTACCGAAAGGTCGCAATGGGACAGCGAGGTTCTGCCGCCCGTTATCACCCTGTTCCGCCGCCCGCTGCTCGAGGAAATGGCTGAGACCGGCGTGAGCTTCGCAGCGTTGGTGCGCCATGTGGTGATTCATGAAGCCGGGCACCACTTCGGCCTGTCAGACGACGATATGCACGCGCTCGAAGAGTCGGTGGAAGACTGACGCCGAAGACTGGCACCGAAGACTGACTGGGCAGCGGTTGGCGGTTGCAGCGTGCGCCCAGGGACGGATGCAGCGCGTCAGAACCGAAAAAGCCCGCCTCCTTACGGAGGCGGGCTTTTTTGGCGCACCCGGAACGATTCGAACGTCCGACCCCCAGATTCGTAGTCTGGTGCTCTATCCAGCTGAGCTACGGGTGCGCGCTAGGTGGCGGCCTTTAGGGGGGGCATTCGGGCTTGGCAAGGGATATTGAGCCTAAATCGGGATATTTGCAAAAAGCCGCGCGGCCAGCTCCACATCAAGCGGCGGTTTGTCGAGCCTGCGCACCTCGGCCGGTGTGAACCAGCCCACTTCGCCGCCTTCAAGCGGCTGCGGATCGCCGTCCCAACCGCCGACCGTGTAAAGCAGAATGACAAGCCCCGGCTGCCCTTTTTCTCCTACACTCTCGGCAAATCCGGCGGGAGTGCAAAGCGTGTCATCGCACCTGATTCCCAACTCCTCGGACAATTCGCGCACGAGAGATCGAATTGGAATTTCATCGGGTTCCACCTTGCCGCCGGGGAACTCCCAAAGCCCGCCATGGTGCTTGTCCGCAGGCCGGCGATGCATCAGCCAGCGGCCATCCTCGCGATGCAGCGCACCGGCGACAACGGGGATCCATTTCGGTGTCATGTCGGTTTTCTTTCCAATCATGAGCGCTCTCTCAACCTTTTCTTAACCCGGCCGCGCGATTTTGCTCGCGTCAGATCGTTTGAGTCAGGGGGGTCCCTCATGTTGTCGACATTCATAAAGAAGATCGTCGACGACCAGTCGGGAGCCACGGCTATCGAATATGGTCTGATCGTTGCGCTTATTGTCGTTGCCATGATTGCCGCACTTCAGGGTGTTGCGACCACGACTTCCGACATGTGGACCCGTGTCCGGAGCGAAAGTACCGCAGCTATGGGGAACTAAGAAAAACCGTCGATGCGGTTAGTAATTTTTCAACGAGTTGCAGACTAACAATAAAACAGCCCACCAGCAACGGGGGGCGTGGGTACCGAAGACCAAACCAGGAGACCTAACATGACCTTTTTCAAGAACCTCGTCCGTGACGAACAGGGCGCCACCGCCATCGAATACGGCCTGATTGCCGCCCTCATCGCCGTCGCCGCGATCACCGCCATGACCTCGCTGGGCGGCACGCTGTCGGGCACCTTTGCCAACGTCAACACCAAGATGGCTCCGGGCGTGACCGCGTAAGCGTCACAAACCGTGAAACACGAAGGCGGCGGGGAGCAATCCCCGCCGTTTTTGTTTGCCCGCGCCGCCCTACTTCGCGCCGTTTTGCTCCACATAACAACGCTGCGGACGGGGCAAAAAGTGCTGCCGGTCAGCTAAATATGCAAAACTTTGCATGAACGCTGCATCTTCGCGAATTCCTTAGGGAATTATCAACCCTTTCGGAGTTAGCACTTGTGAAGTCCACCGCGACCGGGGGGCTCGGGTCCACCATTACCCATTCAGGAGACTAGACATGACCTTCTTCAAGAACCTCGTCCGTGACGAACAGGGTGCCACCGCCATCGAATACGGCCTGATTGCCGCCCTCATCGCCGTCGCCGCGATCACCGCCATGACCTCGCTGGGCGGCACGCTGTCGGGCACCTTTGCCAACGTCGACGCCAAGATGCAGCCGGGCGTCACCGCGTAAGCGAAACGCATCTGCGAAAAACGAAACGGCGGGGAGCAATCCCCGCCGTTTTTGTTTGCGTGCCGCGGTGCGCCGCTCGCAGAAGGAGCCGCAACAATCAGCGCAGCCGCACGACCAGTTTGACCTTCTGACCGGGCGTGACCGCATCGCCAGCGCCCAGCGCATTGAGCACCCGGAAGCGTTCTTCCTGCGCGCTGTCATAGGCCATGCGCCGCGCAAGGCTGGACACGGTGTCACCGCGCGCAACCGTTACCACCTGAAGCTTCTTGGGCACGACCGCTCCCGCCTCGGCCTGCGTAATCCGCCGCATCGACTGAAACATCGGATTGAAGGTCGCAGCGCGGCCCGCAGGCGCGATTACCGCGAAGTGAAACGCCCGGTCGCGCGCGAATTCATAGGCAAATATCACCACATCGACCTGCGAATTGCCGTTGTTGACCCGCGCCGTGCCATACATCGCCGGCACACCGTTGACTGTGGTGCGCTCGATCGTCTGCGGTGCGAGCTGGCTGTTCTGGCCGCCAAGCGCAGTAAAGGCGGCGCGCACATAGGCATCAAGATTGCCACTATAGGCCGCCGTGGTCATCTGGGCCTGACCGCCCTGCCCCTGAATGCTGACCGCGCGTGTGCCGTTGACCATGTAGAAGCCCTGGGGCGCCGTGAAGGCTAGCCGCAGCTCCGGGTGGATGAAGGTGCTGCCTTCAATCATCCCCTGCGCGGGGTCATCGCCGTAAAGCAGCCCGTCGATCCGGGCGAGGAAGGTGTCGCGGTTGCTGACACTATTGGTGCCCGGCGTGCCCGCCTTGGCAAGCGCACTTTGCACGCGGCTGGCCGGATCGGGGTGCGTCGAGGCCCATTCGGGCACACTGGCATTGCGACCCGCCAGCCGCGCATCGAGCGCGTTCTGCGCGGCAAGACTGCCCAGCACCGTGCCCATGGCCCGGCGGTCATAGCCGGCGCGGCCGAGATACTGGATGCCCAGATCATCCGCCTCCAGCTCCTGCTTGCGCGAAAACTTTAACGTCAGCAGCTGTGAGCCTTGCAGGAACCCGCGCGACAAAGTCTGCCCAATCCCCGAATCGCCCAGCAGCAACCCCGACAGGATCGCCAGGCCGCCGCCTATGATGGTGTTCTTTTGCGCCGCCTTCTGGCGCCGCTGCGAATGGCGTGCGGCGACATGACCGACTTCGTGGCCGAGCACCGCCGCCAGTTCCGCTTCGTTGTTCATCAGCGTCACCAATTGGCGCGTGGTGTAGATATATCCCCCCGGCACCGCGAAGGCATTATGCACGGGCGAGTTGAGCAGGCTGACCGTGAAGCTCTCGCGCGCATTGCCGAGGCCCGATTGCACCGCGATGTTCTTGCCGACCTGTTCGACGTAGGCTGCGTGCGGTCCGCTCATCGCGCCGCCGAATTCTGCGAGCAGCTGCGGGTGATATTGCGCGCCCTGCTGTGCTTCGGCCGGCGTGATCGGCGTGGCCGCAGTCGGGATTTTTGCGCCCCCTGCACTGACACAGCCGGCAAGCACCACCGGTGCAGCAGTAAACAGGAGAACCTTGCGTGAAATTCGTGCCATGTCGGGTTCCTCTTGCCTCGCTTCGCGTTATCCGCCTCAGCCTAACGGCAAAGGGGTGAAGCGAAAAGCCTTGGCAAACGAAACCTTAACTTGCGATGGCCTGTTTGGCGGTCAGCCGCCAATGCCGAGGAAGCGTGCCTCGCGCTGGCTAACCAGCGCCGCGCCGCTTTGCCGCGCGAGGTTCTCGACTTCTTCGGCCAGCGCCGCGCCTAAGGCCCTTGCAGCGGCAACAGGATCGCGGTGCGCGCCGCCGACCGGTTCCTTGACGATGCGATCGATGACGTTGATCCGCTTCAGATCCTGCGCGGTGACTTTCATCGCCTGCGCAGCCTCTGGTGCCTTTTCCGAGGTGCGCCACAAGATCGAGGCGCAGCCTTCCGGCGAGATCACGGAATAGACCGCGTGCTCCATCATCAGCACCCGGTTGGCGCCGGCGAGCGCCACTGCGCCGCCCGACCCGCCTTCACCCACGATCGCGGCTACCATCGGTACTTCCAAGGCAAGGCAGGCTTCCGTGGCGCGGGCAATGGCTTCGGCCTGCCCGCGTTCTTCCGCCTCGATCCCCGGAAAAGCGCCCGACGTGTCGACCAGCGTCACCACAGGCAGGCCGAATCGGCTGGCAAGCTGCATGAGCCTGATCGCCTTGCGATAGCCCTCGGGCTTGCCCATGCCGAAATTGTGGGCGATCCGGGTCTTCGTGTCGTGGCCCTTTTCATGGCCGATCAGCATCACCCGCCGCCCGTTCAAACGCGCAAAGCCGCCCATGATCGCAAGATCGTCGCCATAGAGCCGGTCACCGCCCAGCGGCATGAAATCCGTGAACGCCTGGGCCACATAGTCGCGGAAATGCGGCCTTTGCGGGTGCCGGGCGACCTGGGTCTTCTGCCACGGCGTGAGCGAGGCATAGGTGCTGGCAAGCAGTTCGGCGCTTTTGCTTTCAAGCCGGCCAATCTCGCTGGCGACATCAACATCATGCAGCGCGTTGACGCTGCGCAGCTGCGTGATGCGCTCTTCCAGCGCGGCGATGGGTTTCTCGAAATCGAGGTAGGAAATCATCCCTCGGCGCTAGTCCGATGTTGAGCGGCTTGCAAGCGGGTGACGGGAATTGACCAGAGCAACGAGGCGTGCGGCATCGACATGGGTGTAGATTTGCGTCGTCGCGATGTCGGCATGGCCGAGCAGGGTTTGCAGCACCCGTAGGTCTGCGCCGCCCTCCAGCAGGTGCGTGGCGAAGGCGTGGCGCAGCACGTGGGGGCTGATCGCCGCAGGATCGAGGCCTGCCCGCCCGGCAAGCGCCTTGAGCAACTGGAACAGGCGCACACGGGAGAGGTGCCCGGTCTTGCCCGAGGGAAACAGATAGCGCGATGGCGGCACCTGCGGGCGCAGGGCAAGCCAGCGCCCGACCGCCTCCAGCGCCCGCCCGCCAACCGGGACCAGCCTGCTCGCCCCGCCCTTGCCCGTGACGGTCAGGAACGGCGCATCGCGCGGCACCGCGCTGAGCGGCAGGCTGACCAGCTCGGTCGCGCGCAGGCCCGATCCGTAGAGCAGCTCGATCAGCGCAAGGCACCGCACCGCCTTGGGATCATCGCCCGCAGCCTCCTCCTCGGCGCGGGCGAACAGAACCGCGATGTTATCGTGGCCCAGCACCTTGGGCAGAGGGCGGCGGGTGCGCGGCGCAGGCAACGCGCCCGAGGGATCGTCACTGCGCCAGCCCTCGTCCAGCGCGAAACCGAAAAACTGGCGCAGCGCGGAGGCCTTGCGGGCGACGCTGGCGGGGGCGAGACTTGCCCACTCGCCCGCAAGGCTCGCCACGGCATCGCGGCTCGCCTCGGCAAGGTCGCCGATTGCTTCCTCGGCTTGGGCAAGATCGCGGCGGTAGGCGGCGAGCGTATTGAGCGCCGCGCCGCGTTCGGCCGCCAGCATCGCTAGGAACGCCTCGGTGCCGGCGGACATTATCCGCGCGCCACTGCCTCGGCCGCGATCATGCGGGCCTCGGCCGCCATCCCCACACGGGTCAGGGCAGAGGTGATGTGGTAGAGGTGCAACGGGGTCATCTGGGACCAGCTGTTGCCCTGCATCCCCAGCCCCGCCAGCAGCACCACCAGCGCCGGATTGCCGACTTGCGCGCTGCGCGAGATCGCCGCGGTCCAGCGGGTCTGGCGCGCCAGATCGACATCGAGATCACCCGCAAGCGAGGCCGCATCGCTCTCGCTCAGCCGCCCCAGCCCGGCCAATCCGGCCACAAGGAAAGCGGATTTGCGCTGCCCTTCGCTGCCATCATCGCTCATGAAGCTTTCGACCGATCCTTGCCCCACAGCGCCGCCGTTCGGCGCGGACAAGGCAATCAGTGCCCAGCCAAACGAGCCTTCCTCGACCACGTTCGACCAGCGGTTCGCATTGCGATCAAGGCCGGCGGCCAGCATCGCGGCAATGAGATCGCCCGCGGCCCCGGCATGATCCGCACTCGCCGGAATGCGGGCGGCAGCATAGGCGGTCAGCACGCGCGCGCCGTAACCATCCCCGCCGCCCAGCTTGCCGCCTGCGCTCCACAGGCGCTGCATCGCGGCAATGCGGCCTGCTGGATCAGCGGCGAGATAGGCTTCGCGCAAGGCGGCGGCATGGGTCTGCGGATCGCCCTTGGCGGCAGGATCGGCGTAGACCTCGGAATAGAGATCGACCAGAGCATCGGAGGACATGATCCCCTCACGCGCGGCGCGGCCTGCAAAGGGCACGCGCTGCACGGCGGGAAGCATCGGCAGCAGCGCACCGGCGCGGGCATAATAGGCCCCGCCGCGCGCCTTCATCGCCTTATCGAGCAGCCCGTCCGGCAGGGGCTCTCCCACCGCAGTCGCCAGCCCGAAGCGCCAGGGATTGAGATCCTCGACCCCGTTCCATTCGATATTCACCCCGCGCTGCCCGCGCCCTGCCGCACCGGCAAAGCGCCGGGCGAGCAGCACATCGATCCGGGGCGCCGCGCCGCGGAACAGCGCGCGATCAAGCTGCGATGCGGCCAGCGCAGCCTCCCCCGCATAGGCGTTGCAGACCGCTTGCCACATCTGCCACTGGCCGTCCTGACGCTGCGAGCCTTGCAGGCGCACCGCCGGACAAGCCCCGGTGATATCCCCGCTGCCGAGATAGGCGGAGAGCGCCTCCTGCGTGAGCGCAGGCGACCACTTCGCACTGTCGATATCCTGCACCACTGCGCGCGCTGTGGCGAATTCACCCATGCGATTGAGCAGCCCGGCCCGCAGGCTCGCGAATTCGATCGGGTCCATGCCGAGCGGCGCGGCCAAGCGGCTCGCCAGTGCACGGCGCAACAGAATGTGCCCCCAGCGCGACACCATCGGCCCCTGCGTCCCGTTGATGACGGCGCGCACCAGCTTGTCCGACTGGTTGGCGAGCGCCACCGGCGGCAGCCCGCCTTCATCCACCGCCAGCACGCCCGCACGGGTCAGCGCCCGCTGCGCGCCGACCGGCATATCGGACTTGGGCTTGAGGCCGAGCAGCTGATCGAGCTCCTCGGTCGACATATTCTCCAGCTTTTCAAGGCTGGGCAGGCGCGCCAGTTCCTCGCGGGTGATCGGCGGGAGCGCGGGAAGCGCGGAAGGGCCAACCGGTGAACCAGGCAGCGGGGCAGTGCCGGGCACGCTCGCGGGCGGCGCTCCCGTGGGCGGGGCCTGACCGGTGCGCGGCGCAGGCGCAGGGCTCTGGCGCGGCGCGGGGGCGGGATCGTCAAAGCCGGGCGGCAACAGCGATTCGGGCTTGCCTTGCGCAACGGCCAGACCCGCCAGCCCTGCCCCGCCCAGCGCACCCGCCACACCGAGCGCGAGAACACTGGTGCCGAATTGCCTGCGCCGCGCGGTCATTGGCCTTGCTCCGGCTGGTTCTGGGCCAGAGACTGGGGCAGCGCCACATCCTGCGCGATCGGGTGGAGCGCTTCCTCGCCGCCATCGATCCACGCCAGCGCCAGCAGCACCAGCGCCGCCGCGCCCGCCACCCACGGCCAGCGGCGCACGCGCCGGGCCGGAGCCTGTTCGAAGCCGGAAGGGGTCAGACGCGGTTGCCGCAAGTTTGCCATATTGCGCCTGCCCTAGCCCATCTATAGGCCTTGCGGCAATGTCCGCCGCATGCTCCTCTCCCCATGATCGCGATATCGCCGCGATCGCTGCGCGCATCACCCGCCCGGTGGTGCTGGTGGGGCTCATGGGCGTCGGCAAGTCGACCGTCGGGCGCAAGCTCGCCGCACTGCTGGGCCGCGATTTCATTGACGCCGATGATGCCATTGCCGCAGCGGCCCAACGGTCCATCCCCGAGATTTTCGAAGCTTTCGGGGAAGACCACTTCCGCGACGGCGAACGCCGCGTGATCGCCCGCCTGATCGATGAAGGCCACGGGGTGATCGCCACCGGCGGGGGCGCTTTCGTTGACCCGGCCACCCGCGCGGCGGTGCTGGAAAAAGGCATCGCGGTGTGGATCGATTGCGATGTCGAGACACTGGTCGAACGCACCGCGCGCCGCGCCAACCGCCCGCTGCTGAAGCAGGGCAACCCGCGCGAAATCCTCACCCGGCTGGCGCAAGAACGTGCGCCATTCTACGCCGAGGCTCCCATCCGCGTCGTCAGCGAAAACGGCCCCCACGCCGAAACCGCGCGCGCAATCATCAAGGCAATCGACGAATGGCTTTAATCGACGTGGCGCTGGCCGGGCGCCCTTACCAAGTGGTGATCGAGGAAGGCCTGCTCGCCCGCCTGCCCGAGGCTGCCGCCGCCTTCCTCACGGCCTATGACGCGGACCGCCCGGTGCCCTTCGTGGCCGATAGCAACACCCACCGGCTCTATGCCGAGGGGATCACGCAGGACTTGATGGCGGCCGGATTTTCGGTGGAGTGGTTCGTGGTCGAACCGGGCGAGGATTCCAAAAGCTGGGGCGCGCTGGAAGCCTTGTGCGATTGGCTGCTGGCGCTGGGCGTCACCCGCAAGGACCATGTCTTCGCGCTCGGCGGCGGGGTGGTGGGCGACCTTGTCGGCTTTGCCTGTTCGGTGGTGAAGCGCGGCTGCGGGTTCGTGCAATTGCCCACGACATTGCTGGCGCAGGTCGACAGCTCGGTGGGGGGAAAGACCGCGATCAACACGCGCGCGGGCAAGAACCTGATTGGCGCCTTCCACCAGCCCGCCCTCGTGCTGATCGACCCGCTGGTCCTCGCCACCCTGCCGGAGCGAGAGATGCGTTCGGGTTTTGCCGAGGTGCTGAAATACGGCCTGCTCGGCGATGCGGCGTTCTTTGCGTGGCTGGAGGGTAACGGCCCAGCGGTGCTGGCGCGCGAACCTGCCGCGCTTGAACACGCCATCGCGGTCAGCATCGCCATGAAAGCCCGCATCGTTGCCGAGGACGAGCGCGAGACCGAGGATCGCCGCGCGCTGCTCAATCTCGGTCACACTTTCGGCCATGCGCTGGAGGCTGAAACCGGCTTTTCCGACCGCCTGCTGCACGGTGAGGCGGTGGCTTTGGGCATGGTGCTGGCGGCGCGCTATTCGGCGCGGCGGGGCGAGATTTCCGATGCGGATGCCGCGCGGGCGGGAGCAGCGATTGCGGCGGCGCGGCTGCCTGCGCGCCTCGCCGATCTCGGTCTTGGCTGCGACGGTGCGGCGCTGGCCCAGCATATGCGCCATGACAAGAAGGCCGAGGGCACCACCCTACCCTTCCTGTTGCTGCGGCAATTGGGCGAGGCCTATGTTGCCCGCGATGTCGATCTTGCTGATATTTCAGTCTTTCTTGACGAGGAACTAGCCGCTTGATCATCGCGCAGGCTGACCTTGCCGACGCTGGGGTGCAGGCGCTTATCGCCTATCATCAGCGCGCAATGCTCGAAGGCTCCCCGCCGGGCCTCAGCTTCGCGCTCGATCTCAGCGGCTTGCAGGCGGCAGGCGTCACGGTCTGGGCCGCCCATGTCGAGGGCCGTGTCGCGGCCATCGGCGCGCTCAAGCGACTGGGCGAAAATTCCTGTGAAATCAAATCGATGCGCACGCATCCCGAGTTTCTGCGCCAAGGCCTTGCGGCTGCCCTGTTGGAAACCATCATCGCCCATGCCCGCGCCCAGGGGTTCGGCGTGATCAGCCTCGAAACCGGCAACGGCCCCGGTTTCGAACCGGCGCTGGCGCTTTATCGGCGGCGCGGGTTCGTGAACGGCCCGGCCTTTGCCGATTACGTGCTGACCGACTTCAACCAGTGCCTGCATCTGGCACTGGATTAAGCCGTCAATGCGCCGGGCGGCTCGGCAGCTTGGCGATATTATCGCCGGCCTCGGCGATGCGCGCCGTTTTCAAGGCTGCTTCTTCTTCAAGCATCCGGTCGTGTTCGGCAAACAGCTGTTCGATCTCGCCCCGCCGTTCCAGTAACATATTGGCAATGCCCGGCGCGAGACTCTCGCCATCGCCGATTTTGCCGAGCAGCGCCGCCAGATCGCTTGCCGTCGCCTCGCGCGCGGATTTGAAGAAATTGCCCTTCCGGTCGAAAAACCCGGTACCCGTATGTGCCATGATCAAATCCTCCCACTGAGATTCAATCCACCGCGCGGCGAAATACCGCGACTCGGCGAGGAGAGCCTGTCTCAACTCAAGCATTGTAGGACAGAGCGGCGAGGAATTTTCCGTCGGAAATCACTAATCTGGCGTAAAACTACAACAGATTTTGCAAGGATATTGCGGCGCGGCGCAGTTTTGCGTCGGAATACCGCGTGATATGCTGACCAGGCAAGGCATCAGGCCGGGCGAGCACCCCCGGTCAGTTGGACAATTTCATCTGTTTGGAGGGGTCCAAGACCGGTCTGGAAGGGGTCTAGAGGGGGGCTGGCAGGGGGGTAAAGCGGGTCTGGGAGGGGGCAAACGGCAGTTTGGAAGAGCCGTCCCGCCCCGGTGCGGCCGGTTTTGCAGGAATTGCGCAAGGCCAATCCGACACTGCGCCGGCAAAATCCCAACAGACCCGCCGGCCCGGCAGTTGGAGCGGCTCGTCGCGTGTTATGGCACTCCGGCCAGTCGATGCTCGGGGCAAGCGCCCCGAGCGCCTATTCCAGCTCCAAGATCACCGCGTCCACCGCAAGGCTCTCGCCTTCCGCAGCATTGATCTTGGCGATCACGCCTTCCTTTTCTGCGCGCAGGATGTTTTCCATTTTCATCGCTTCCACGGTCGCCAGCGGCTGGCCGGGCTGCACGGTCTCGCCTTCCGCCACATGGAGCTTCACCAGCATCCCCGGCATCGGGCAGATCAGGAAGCGCGACAGATCGGGCGGGACCTTCTCGAGCATCAGGCTTTCATGCTGTGCCAGACGCAGCGGCAGCACCAGCGCGGTGTGCGCAGCGCCGCGCGTGGTCACCTTCCACTGGTTGCCGACCCGCTCGACAATCAGGCCCAGGCGCTGCTCCGCGCCGTCACCAACCCTGCCGCTTGCCTCGGCCTGCACCATGCCCGGACGCCATGTGCAGGTGCCTTCAACCCGCACGCCATCAACCATCGCATGGCCATCACCCAGTGTGACTGCAAAGCGATCATCGCCGATCTTCACCAGCCATTCGCTCGTCACCGGCTGCGGGGCATCAAGCTGCCCGGTGATCTGGCGGCTGCGCGATTGCAGGCTGAATTCATTGCCCGCGCAAATAGCGGCGAGCATCCGGCGCAAGTCCTCATCGGTCGCCGCGCCGTGGAAGCCTTCGGGATATTCCTCGGCGATGAAGCCGGTGGTCAGTTCGCCCGAACGGAAGCGCGGGTGCTGCATGATCGCGCTGAGGAAATCGACATTGTGGCCCAACCCCTTGATCCGGAACTTGTCCAATGCCTCGATCTGCAAGTCCGCCGCACCATCGCGGGTGGGTGCCCAGGTGATCAGCTTGGCGATCATCGGATCGTAGAAGCGCGACACTTCGCCGCCTTCGTAAACGCCGTCATCGACCCGCACCGAGCCTGCGCCATGCGCCACCCCGCGCCGCGCCTTGCCGGCGACCGTTGCATCTTCCACCCAGCCAGCGACCGGCGGTGTGTAATGCACCAGCCGCCCGGTGGAGGGCAGGAACCCGCGATAGGGGTCTTCGGCATAGACGCGGTTCTCGATGGCCCAGCCGTCGATCCCGATATCGTCCTGCGTCATTGCCAGCTTCTCGCCAGCGGCGACGCGGATCATCTGCTCGACCAGATCGATGCCGGTGATCGCTTCGGTGACGGGGTGTTCGACCTGAAGCCGCGTGTTCATTTCGAGGAAGTAGAAGCTCTCCCCCGTCGGGTCCGCGCCGCTGACGATCAGTTCGACCGTGCCCGCGCTATAATACCCCACGGCGCGCGACAGGGCGACGCATTGCTCACCCATCGCTTTGCGCATCTTCGGCGTGACGAAAGGCGACGGCGCTTCCTCGACCACCTTCTGGTGGCGGCGCTGGATCGAGCATTCGCGCTCGTTGAGATAGAGGATATTGCCGTGCTGATCGCCGAGGATCTGGATCTCGATGTGGCGCGGATTGAGGATGAACTTCTCGATGAAGACGCGATCATCCCCGAAGGAATTGAGCCCCTCGCGCTTCACGCTTTCAAAGCCTTCGCGCACATCGGCCTCGTTATAGGCAAGGCGCATCCCCTTGCCCCCGCCGCCCGCGCTGGCCTTCATCATCACGGGATAGCCGATCTCGTCCGAGATGCGGACCGCGTGTTCGGTATCCTCGATCTCGCCGACAAAGCCGGGGACGACATTGACGCCCGCTTCCTTGGCCAGCTTCTTGGATTCAATCTTGTCACCCATTGCGGCAATCGCGTTCACGGGCGGGCCGATGAAGGCGATGTTTTCCTTGGCCAGCGCCTCGGCGAACGAGGTGCGCTCCGAAAGGAAGCCATAGCCCGGGTGGACAGCCTCGGCGCTGGTCTGCTTGCAGGCGGCAATGATCTTGTCGGCGATCAGATAGCTCTCGGCCGCAGGCGAAGGCCCGATATGCACCGCCTCGTCCGCCATGGCGACGAACGGCGCGCGCGCATCGGCATCGGAATAGACCGCGACGGTCTTGATCCCCATCTTGCGCGCCGTGGTGATGACCCGGCAGGCGATTTCGCCGCGATTGGCAATCAGGATTTTCGAGAACAAGGGTAAGGGCCTCTCTTGCAACGCGCGTCTTTTCGCCACCGGCTATGCCGAGGGTTTGGGCGGCAAGCAAGCTAGCGGATTTGCGGCGTCAAAGCTCGGGATCGGCCAAGTCCCTGAGCTGTTCGGTGCGTTCCAGCGTGAGTTCCCTCATGCAGAAGGCCGCCAGCATCGGTTCCATGCTGCCGCCGCTGATGGGCGCGTAGCGATCCATGCCGCAATGCGCGTCGCGGTAAACCAGCCAAGCCCGCTGCGCTTTCAGCAGGCTGCCAAACGCGCCCAGACGTGTATCATTCTTGTCCCTGTAGGGCGCATTGGCCGCATCGCGCTCCTTGATCACGGCGACGGTGACCTTCCACTGCGCGTTGAGTTCGGCATCGGCGATCCGGAACTCGCGCCAGGCGCATTGATTCAGTGCCGGCTGAATGCCTTCATCCGCCGCCTTCTGATCGCATTCGGGCAGAGGCTCGGCGGATTGCAGCAGCAGCGGGAGGATGAAGGCGGCGATCAAGCGGCTTGTCCTTCGGCAAAAGCGATCAGGCTCCCCGCATAGGCAGGCGCCCCGCGCCGGTCGCCCTCGCCGCTGACGAGGGTTTGCACCGCCTTGCCCAGCATCGCGATATTGGCGGGGGAGAGCTTTCCCAGCGGCTCGACATAGATTCCGATGGTGAAAAGGATCGCGCCTGTCTGCGGCAAGCGGCGCAAGGTCTGGCGTTCGGAGCGCACGAACAGCGTGTCGCCTACGTTGTCAGGCGTGACATGGGCGAAGGCCTCCGGCGGCGGGCGGTCGGGGAGCCAGCGGCGTTCTCCGGTCGCTGCGATGAACCAGTTGGCACGCGCGTAGATCGGGCCGGGACGCAGGGTTTCCATGAAGCGATCAACCCCGGTGGCGAGTTGTTCCTCGTACCCTGCAATCGGCGCATGGAGCGCGCGCAAGGGCAGGCCAATCTTCTCGGCGGGGTGCCAGTCGGAAGGCCACGCCACCGCTGCGCCGATCAGGCGGTAGACCTCCTCGCCCGGCGCTTGCGTCAGAAGGCAGAGGTCTTCGTGCACGGCCAGCGCAGCTTCGGGGAGCGCGCCCGAGACGCCGAGCATGGCAGCAAGTTCGCGGCCCGGCGCGTCCACCTCCGGCGCCTGCTGCACCCCTTGCGGCCATTCGGCAAACCCCGCGGCGCGCGCCGCCAGATCGGGCGCGGGGTCGAGCCACTGGTGTTCCTCAAGCTTCACCAGCCCCATGCGCAACTGCCCGCCGCCGCGCGCCTTGGGAAGCAGGGTATCGACGGAAAAGCCGAGGCTCATGGCGCGATCATCGGCGTGCCGGGGATGACGTATTCGCCTTCCCACAGGAGTATCTCGAACCGCCCGCCAACCTTGCGGCGCGCAATCCAGAAGGTGCCCTTGGCATCGGCTTCGGGCTTGAAATAGCTGCCGACATAGCAGGTCGTGGTGTGATCGGGCGCGCGGTGCCACGTGCTCCAGCGCGTGCCGCGCTTGGCCGTGATCCGGCCAAGAAAGCGCCCGTTGATAACCAAATGCCGGCCCTCTTCATCGACCGTGCGATCGCCCTCGAGGGTCTGCATGGCCCACATGCCCTCGACCATCCTGACATCGGGACGCTGCTTGATCTCCTCGGGCGACCAGCCGCGCTTCCACGCGAAGGTGCAGGCATAGGCCGGCGGCGGGGCGAGCACCGCAAGCCCCAGTGCCAGCAGCACGGCGGCGCGGCGGATCGCCCCGTCTTTCACCGCCCCCCTCCCCGCTTGTCGCACCGCAGCACCATGCCATATTCCTCCAGCCAATCGGCCTTGGTCGGGATGAGATATTGCAGCGCCTCGGGCAAGAGACCGTGGAGGCTGGTGGCGTGGCGGAGTTCCTTGCGGCGGTCCGAAAAGCAATAGGCTTGCGCGGGCGGCAGGGTGGCGAGCAGCCGCTCCATCCCCGTCTCGGTCGCCCCGCCCTCGTCAGCGAGGCTGAGGTAGAGCGGGGGGCGCGGCCCCGTTCCCAGCGGCTTGCGGCTCAGTGCCTCGAAATCCCATTGCAGGCTCGGGGAGATCGCCGCGTAGCCGGTGAACAGGCCGGGTTCTTGCGCCCATGTCTCGACCACGAAATGCCCCGCTGCGCTCTCTCCGACGAGGAGCGCGCGGCCATCGGTGCGATAGCGCGCCTCGACCATCGGCTTCACGGTGGCCGCCAGCCATGCTCGGAAAAGCGCGCTTTCGCCGGCGGTGGGGTAGCGTTTGGCCTCGGCCGGATCGTGCGTGACGGGCAGCAATTCGCGCTGGCGGTCCTTCGTTTCGATCCCCACCACGATCGCATCGGCGCTCCGCCCCCACAGCGCCCCCCAGCGCATCAGCCCTGCGCCCATCATCAGGTCTTGGCCCATCGCTCCATCGAGCTGGTAGACCACCGGCCAGCGTTTTTCGGGGTCCTTGGCGTAATCGGGCGGCAGGACGATATTCACCGCCCGCTCGGCACCGAGCACTTCGAGCGTCACGGTTTCACCGATCACCAGCGGCGCAGGCTCGGGCGGCGCTGGCTGCGCCGCTGCCAGAGCCGCGGCGGCGAGCAGCGCAATCACGCCGCCGCCACCGCCGTCTTGCAGGCCCGGGCAGGCTCCTCGCCCTTGAGCGCGGTGAGGCCGAGCTTGGCAAACAGCGCCCCGTCGCTGTCATCCCCCGCATTGGGCGCGGTCAGCAGCTTGTCACCGGTGAAGATCGAATTCGCGCCCGCAAGGAAACACAAGGCCTGCGTCGCCTCGGACATGGACTCACGCCCCGCCGAGAGCCGCACCATCGAGCGCGGCATGGTGATGCGCGCCACCGCGACCGTGCGCACGAACTCGATATCGTCGATCTTGGCCAATGGCGTGTCGGCCAGCATGTTCCCCAGCACCGTGCCCTTCACCGGCACCAACGCGTTGACCGGCACGCTTTCCGGATGCTGCGGCAGGGTGGCAAGGGTGTGGACGAAGCCCACCCGGTCCTCGCGCGTCTCGCCCATGCCGACGATCCCGCCGCTGCAGACATTGATCCCCGCCTTGCGCACGTGCCCCAGCGTATCGAGCCGGCACTGGAAATCGCGGGTGGAGATGACGCGCTCGTAATATTCAGGGCTGCTGTCGATATTGTGGTTGTAGTAATCGAGCCCTGCTTCGGCCAGCATCTCGGCCTGATGCGGTTCAAGCATCCCGAGCGTCATGCAGGTCTCAAGCCCCATGCTGCGCACGCCCTTCACGATCTCGATGATCGCGGGCATGTCACGGTCCTTGGGATTACGCCACGCCGCGCCCATGCAGAACCGCTGCGAGCCTGCATCCTTCGCCTGCGCCGCGCGCTGGAGCACCGCCTGCACGTCCATCAGCTTGGTGGCTTCCACGCCGGAGTCCGCCTTCACCGACTGCGAGCAATAACCGCAATCCTCGGGGCACCCGCCGGTCTTGATGCTGAGCAGCGTGCATAGCTGCACCTCGGTGGCGGGGTGGTGGGCACGGTGGACGCTGGCGGCCTGGAAAAGCAGCTCGGTGAATGGCAGGTCGAAGAGGCCTGCGATTTCGGCGCGGGTCCAGTCAGTGCGGGGGTGGGTCAATTTTTGTCTCGCATGAAGTGGCGGATCATAAGCGCGCCGGCCATAAGCACTGCCAGCGGCACGCCATAGAACAAAATCGCGCGGCCTGTTTCGCTCAAACAGTCACCCCCGGGCGCGCAATCGCCCAGCGCCGCGTTTGCCATTGCCGTGATTGCGATGAAACCGCCGAATATCGCGTAGAGCGCGCAGCCCGCCTTCTGAGGATTTGTCAGACCGGCCCTATCGCTGAAACTCACGCAGCCTTTTCCTTCCTCATTGCGAGGAGCGAAGCGACGCAGCAATCCAGAGCGTTTCGCGTGTCTGTCTGGATTGCTTCGCCTTCGGCTCGCAATGACAAGGAAGTAGCCGTTACTCCGCAGCCTCGTCCAGCCCTTCGCCAAGCGGTGGCATATTGTGGCCTAGCAGCACGAGGATATCCGCCGCGCATTCGACCACGTTTGAGCCGGGGCCATAGATCCCCTGCACCCCCGCCTCGCGCAGGTAGTCGTAATCCTGCGGGGGGATCACGCCGCCTGCGGTCACCTTGATATCGCCGCGACCCGCTTCACGCAGGAGGCGGATCAGTTCGGGGATCAGGGTCTTGTGACCTGCCGCGAGGCTGGACGCGCCGACCACGTCGACATCGTGTTCAAGCGCCATGGCGACCGATTCCTCGGGCGTCTGAAACAGCGGGCCGGAGACCACCTCGAAGCCCATGTCACCGAACGCGGATGCGATCACATTCGCGCCGCGATCATGGCCGTCTTGGCCCATCTTGGCGATCATGATCCGGGGCGCGCGGCCCAGGCGGCGGCCCACGGCTTCGACGCCGTCGGTGACCTGCGCCCAGCGGCGATCAAATTCATAGGCGCTGGCATAGACACCGCTGACCGGCGCAGGCGTCGCATCGTGGCGGCCGAAAACCTCTTCCATAGCCGATGAAATCTCGCCCAGCGTCGCATCATGGCGCGCAGCGGCCACGGCGAGAGCCAGCACGTTCTCGCCCGCAGCGCAGCCTGCGGTGAGCGCCGCCAGCGCCGCACGGCACGCCGCCTCGTCGCGCCCTTCGCGCACCTTGGCGAGGCGGGCGATTTGGCCGGTGCGGACCATCTGGTTATCGACCTCGAGGGTCTCCAGCGCGTCTTCGCTTTCCTTGCGATACTTGTTGACGCCGACGATCACCGTCTCGCCCTTGTCCACCTTGGTCTGCTTTTCCGCCGCCGCACGCTCGATCGCGGCCTTGGGCGCGCCGGTGGCGACATAGGCGGTCATGCCGCCTGCCGCATCGACCTCGGCCATCATCGCCTCGGCCTCGGCCACCAGCGTGGCGGTCAGCGCCTCGATATAGTGCGAGCCGCCGAGCGGATCGACCACGGCGGTGATCCCGCTTTCCTCTTGCAGCACCAACTGCGTGTTGCGGGCGATGCGGGCGGAGAAATCGGTGGGGAGCGCAATTGCTTCATCCAGCGCATTGGTGTGGAGCGATTGCGTGCCGCCCAGCACCGCCGCCATCGCTTCCACCGTGGTGCGGATGACGTTGTTGTAGGGGTCTTGCTCTTGCAAGCTGACGCCGCTCGTCTGGCAGTGGGTGCGCAGCATCTTGGAGCGTTCGTCCTTTGCCCCCAGATCGTCCATCACCTTGTACCACAGCGTGCGCGCGGCGCGCAGCTTGGCGATCTCCATGAAGAAGTTCATGCCGATGCCGAAGAAGAAGCTGAGGCGGCCCGCGAAGGCATCGATATCCAGGCCCGCCGCCATCGCGCGGCTCGCATATTCCTTGCCGTCGGCGATGGTAAAGGCAAGCTCCTGCACCGCCGTCGCCCCGGCTTCGTGCATGTGGTAGCCCGAAATTGAAATCGAGTTGAATTTCGGCATGTTGGCCGACGTATATGCGATGATATCCGAGATGATCCGCATCGAAGGTTCGGGCGGATAGATATAGGTGTTGCGGACCATGAACTCCTTGAGAATGTCGTTCTGGATCGTGCCTTCCAGCTTGTCCTGCGACACGCCCTGACGCTCGGCGGCAACGATAAAGAACGCCAGCACCGGGATCACCGCGCCGTTCATGGTCATGCTGACGCTCATGGTATCGAGCGGGATCTGGTCGAACAGGATCTGCATATCCGCGACCGTATCGATCGCCACGCCCGCCTTGCCGACATCGCCGACCACGCGCGGGTGATCGCTGTCATAGCCGCGGTGGGTTGCGAGGTCGAAGGCGACCGAAAGGCCCTTTTGACCCATCGCGAGGTTGCGGCGGTAGAAGGCGTTCGATTCCTCGGCTGTCGAGAAGCCCGCATATTGCCGGATGGTCCACGGACGGCCCGCATACATCGAAGCCTTCACCCCCCGCGTGAAGGGCGCGAAGCCGGGGAGGCCGGGGTCGAAACCGGCGTGATCCTCAGCCGTATACAGCGGCTTGATCGCGAAACCTTCCGGCGTGTGCCAGGTCAGGTCGCGGCCCTTCACCTCCTTGGCGGCGAGGGCGTTCCAGTCGGTGAGCGTGGGTTTGTCGGTCATGTTTCGGCCTCTAACCGTTCGTGTCGAGCAAAGCCGAGACACCGCGCTCGGGTATCTCGACTGCGAAATGCGTGCTCCGCTCAAAACGAACGGAGTTGGGGGCGATCAGTGCCCCTTGAATTCCGCTTTCCGCTTCTGGAGGAAGGCCATGCCGCCCTCCATCGCGTCCTTGGTGCCGCCTGCCACGCGCTGGGCTTCGGCTTCGGCCAGCAGCACCATTTGCAGGTTGTTGTCCATGGCGGTGGCGATGTTGCGCTTCATCTGGGCGTAGGCAATCGTCGGGCCATTGGCGAGCTTTTCGGCCAGCGCGCGCGCTTCGGTCATCAGGTCGGCGTCCTCCACACACTTGTAGACGAGGCCCCATTCCTCGGCCTGTTCACCGCTGATCTTCTCGCCCAGCATCATCATCCGCGTGGCGCGCGCGCGGCCAATGGCGCGGGCGAGCAACCAGGTGGAGCCACCATCGGGCACGAGGCCGATATTGACGAAGGCTTGCAGGAAATAGGCACTCTTGGCCGCGATGGTGAAATCTGCCGCCAGTGCGAGTGAACACCCCACACCCGCCGCCGGGCCATTGACCGCGCAGATCACCGGCACGCTCGCCCGGATCAGCTGGCTGACCGCGGGGTTGTAGTGGTTGATCAGCGCCTCGTGGCTGCCGCCCTTCCCGCCCAGCGCCGAGCCGGAGCCGCGAGCGGACAAATCCGCGCCCGAACAGAAGCCCTTGCCCTCACCCGTGATAAGCACCGCACGCGCGTCGCCCAGATCGTAGAACGCCTGCCCCAGCTCGTCCGCCATCTGCGGGGCCATGGCATTGAGGCGCTCGGGGCGGTTGAGGGTGATGGTCAGCAGCGGGCCGTCACGTTCGGCGCGGATGGTTTCGTAGGACATTTCTTCAACCTCTCTCTCACGCCTTCCCGGCCCCCGAGCCGGGACCCCGCTTTCTTCTGCTTGGGTAAGAAAGAAGCGGGGCCCCGGATCAGGTCCGGGGAGGCGGTTGTTCTCAATTAGACCAATGGGTGCCGTCCTTCGGCGTCTCCATGATTTCGGTAAGCATGCCGCCCATGTCCTTGGGATGGACGAAAAAGATAGGGGTGCCATGCGCGCCGATGCGCGTGGGGCCGAGGATGCGCTTGCCCATGCTTTCGAACTCGCTGCGCGCCTCGGCGATGTCGGGCACCTCGAAGCACAGGTGATGCTGCCCGCCGAGCGGGTTCTTGGCAATGAAGCCCGCCAGCGTGGAGTTTTCCCCCAGCGGCTCGATCAGCTCGATCTGGGTGCCGTTCATCGCCCCGTCCGCCCCGGGCGTGTCGACGAAGCAGACCTTCACGCCCTGCTCCTCAAGGTCGAAGGGCTCGCAAATAACGCTCGCGCCCATCACGTCGCGGTAGAACGCGATCGAGTCCGCGATGGAGGGCGTGGCGACCCCGATGTGGTTCAAGCGGCCGAGTTTCATGGGACTTTCCTCACAAGCGAGACATCAGGAACTTCGTCGAGCCAAAACTCGCTCGGCATCTGCACATCACCACCTGATAGCCATGCACAAAAGTCCTCAAAGCCAAGGGACCTGGAATTAGTCCACGATATCGCTAGGCACATTTCGCCGTCGTCAAATGCTCTCTCAACGTCATTCAAATAGGAGATATTCAGGTCGCTGTGAAACCGAACCTCGATAATGGCTCTTTGAATAACTTGAGGTATGAAATGAGTTATGGCGTTACTGAGCGTCTCAGGTACCTCATGGTGATTAATCTTCGAACCTTCATAGGGATTACGAGATTCAAAGATAATGTTCAGATTAATATCCGAATCTTCAATCTGTTGAGATTCATGTCGACGATGGTGAAGTGTCTGAAAGGATAAAGGTATCATCCAAAAACGAATGCCATTAGCCTCAGTGTGAAATCGCCGATTTGGCTTTGCGAATATCGTCAGCATATACCGACCTCACAGCGGAATGTTGTCATGCTTCTTCCAAGGGTTCTCCAGCTGCTTCGTCCGCAGCTTGCGTAGCCCCAGCGCAATCCGCCGCCGGGTCGAGTGCGGGTGGATCACCTCGTCGATATAGCCGCGCTGCGCGGCCACGAAGGGGTTGGCGAAGCGGTCTTCGTATTCCTTGGTTTTCTCGGCGATCTTCTCGGGGTTGTCGCGGTCCTGCCGGAAGATGATCTCCACCGCGCCCTTTGCGCCCATCACCGCGATTTCCGCCGTGGGCCACGCGTAGTTCAAATCGCCGCGCAGGTGCTTCGATGCCATCACGTCATAGGCCCCGCCGTATGCCTTGCGGGTGATAACGGTGATCTTGGGCACGGTCGCCTCGGCATAGGCGAAAAGCAGTTTCGCGCCGTGCTTGATGATCCCGCCCAGTTCCTGCGCGGTGCCCGGGAGGAAGCCGGGGACGTCGACGAAGGTCAGGATCGGGATTTCAAACGCATCGCAGAACCGCACGAAGCGCGCGGCTTTCTTCGAGGAATTGATGTCGAGCACACCCGCCAGCACCATCGGCTGGTTCGCCACCACGCCCACGGTGCGGCCTTCCACACGGCCGAAGCCGCACAGGATATTGCCCGCGTGCATCGGCTGGATTTCGAAGAAATCGCCCTCGTCCAGCACCTTGGCGATGACTTCGTGCATGTCATAGGGCTGGTTGGCATTATCGGGGATCAGCGTGTCGAGGCTGTTGTCGATCCGGTCCCATGCGTCGCTGGTGGGGAGGATCGGTGCTTCGTCACGGTTGGACAGCGGCAGGAAATCGACAAAGCGGCGGGTCGCCAGCAGCGCCTCGACATCGTTTTCGTAAGCGAGGTCGGCGACGGAAGTCTTGGTGGTGTGGGTGATCGCCCCGCCCAGCTCTTCCTGCGTCACGACCTCGTTGGTGACGGTCTTCACCACTTCGGGGCCGGTGACGAACATGTAGCTGGAATCCTTCACCATGAAGATGAAGTCGGTCATGGCCGGGCTGTACACCGCCCCGCCCGCACACGGCCCCATGATGAGGCTGATCTGCGGAACGACGCCTGATGCCAGCACATTGCGCTGGAACACCTCGGCATAGCCGCCAAGGCTGGCAACGCCTTCCTGAATGCGCGCGCCGCCTGAATCGTTAAGGCCGATCACCGGCGCGCCGACCTTCAGCGCGGTGTCCATGATCTTGCAGATTTTCTCGGCATGGCGCTTGGACAGCGAGCCGCCGAAGACGGTGAAATCCTGCGAGAAAACATAGACCAGGCGGCCGTTGATGGTGCCGCTGCCGGTCACCACACCGTCACCGGGGATCTTCTGCGTTTCCATGCCGAAATCGGTGCAGTCGTGTTCGACATAGGCATCGACTTCTTCAAAGCTGCCTTCATCGAGCAGCACGTCGAGCCGCTCGCGCGCGGTCAGCTTGCCCTTGGCGTGCTGGGCGTCGATGCGCTTCTGGCCGCCTCCCATGCGGGCTGCTTGCCTGCGGCGTTCCATTTCAGCGATGTTGGCGGACACGCGGGTTCCTCTCTCGACCAATTTCTCGGGTGCTTTGCGGCTCCACGCGTTGCCTTAGGCGTGCCCAAGCGTCAACGTGGCAAAAGTGGCGGTCGGTGAGAGCGGAATGATGCAAAGCGCGGATGTGGTGGTGATCGGCGGCGGGATTGCGGGGCTTTCGGTCGCCGCGCGGATCGCGGCCTGCGCGCGCGTGACGGTGCTGGAGGGCGAAAGCGCCTGCGGATACCATTCCTCCGGCCGCTCGGTGGCGTTTGCGCATTACGGCCTTGGCGAGACGGTGGTGCGCACCCTGACCGCGCTCAGCATGGCCGAGCTTGCCGCGCACGGGAGCCTCCATCCCGCGCTGCATATCGCCTCGGCAAGCGAGGTTGCGGCGCTTGATGCGCTGGAGGATGTGCACCGCCACTTCGGCTGTGACTATACCCGCGTCGGCGCGGAGGAAGCGCGCGCGCTGGTGCCGGCGCTGCGGCCCGAGGCGTGTCACGCGGCGCTGGTCGATCACGGCTCGCTGAAACTTGATACCAACGCGATGTTACAGGCGCACACGGCAGCTTTGCGTGCAAGCGGCGGGGCGCTGGTGACAGGGGCGCGGGTCAGCGCGATTGCGCGGGCCGGGGATGTGTGGCGCGTCACGACCTCGGCCGGGGATTTTGCCGCTCCCGTCATCGTCAATGCGGCGGGCGCATGGGCGGACGCGATCGCGCGCCTCGCGGGCGTGCGGCCCATCGGTCTCCAGCCCCGCCGCCGCACGGTGATCAGCTTCGCCGCTCCGCAAGGTGAGGATGTCAGCGCATGGCCCTTCACCAAGACCGTCGGCGAAGGGTTCTACCTGCTGCCCGAAGGCCGGGGCCAATTGCTGGCATCGAGCATGGACCAGACCCCGTCCGATCCGTGTGACGCCGCCGCCGAAGAACTGGACAAGGCGATTGCGGCTGACCGAGTGGAACAGGCCACCACCCTCGCCATCCGCCGCATCAGCCATAACTGGGCGGGCCTCAGAAGCTTTGCGCCGGACGAATTGCCGGTGATCGGCGCGGCAGCGGACGCGCCCGGTTTCATCTGGTGTGCCGGACAAGGCGGCGCGGGGTTCCAGACCGCGCCTGCGCTTTCACGGATCGCAGCGGCAGCCGCGGTCGGCCTGCCCTTCCCCGAGGATTGCGCGGCAGCGGGCCTTGATTTTGCGACCTTCAGCCCCGCCCGCCTCGGCGCCTAGAACCGCGCCATCACGCTGCGCGCCAGCGCGGGCGAGAGCGAATAGACCGCGCGCAACACCTTCACCATGCCGACATTGGCCTCGGGGCGATTGCCCTCCAGCGCGGCGATGATCTGGCGGGCGCATTCTTCAGGCGGCATCTTCGATGTCTTGCGGTCGGCGGTCATTTGCGTGTCGACCACCGGGGGCAGCGCCTCGATCACATGGATATTCTCACCCGCCAACTGCGCGCGCAGGGCCAGGGTGTAGCTGCGCAGCCCCGCCTTGCTGGCGCAATAGACCGCGCTGGCAGTGTTGGGGGCGATGGCAAGGCCGCTGGTGACGTTGACGATTGCCGCCTCGGGCCGGGCGCGCAGGCGCGGCAGAAGCGCGGTGATCAGACGGATCGGCGCCGAGAGATTGGCATAGAGGCACCCGTCGGCAGCATCGGCATCGGGCATCGCAGCGCGCATATCATGCGCCACGCCCAGCCCGGCATTGTTGATGAGGATGTCGATGGCCCGATCGCCCAGCGCCGCCACCAGCGCATCGACACCAGCGGCATTCGACAGATCGGCGGCGAGGGTTTCAAACCCTTCCGCAGCCATCGCCACAAGCCGGGCAGGATCGCGACCGGTGAGGATCACGCTCGCGCCTTTGGCCTTGAGCTGGCGCGCGATTTCGCGGCCTATGCCTGCGCTGCCGCCGGTCAGCAGCACCGCCTTGCCCTTCACATCCATTGCCGATCCCCCGCTTTGCCGATCACGTCTATTTGAACAGCACCAGTTCCTCGGCCATCGTCGGGTGAATGGCAATGGTCGCGTCAAAATCGGCCTTGGTCAGCTTCGCCTTCACCGCAATCGCCGCCGATTGCAGGATCTCGGGCGCATCGGGGCCGATCATGTGGATGCCCACAATCCGGTCATTCGCGGCATCGACGATCATCTTGTAGAGGCTGCGTTCATTGCGCCCGGCTACCACGTTCTTCATCGGGCGGAAATCCGACTGGAAGACCTTAACGTTGCCAAGGCTGTTGCGCGCCTCGCTTTCGGTCAGGCCGACAGCGGCGATCGGCGGGTGGCTGAAAACCGCGCTCGGCACGCAGGAATGGTCGACCGCGTAAGGCTCGCCCGGGCCAAAGGTGCTGTCGGCAAAGGCTTGCCCCTCGCGGATCGCCACAGGCGTAAGCTGCACCCGGTCGGTCACATCGCCCACGGCGTAGATATGATCGACATTGGTGCGGCTGAAGGCATCGACGATGATCTCGCCCTTCTTGCCGAGTTCCACGCCGACTGTCTCCAGCCCCAGCCCTTCGATATTGGGCACGCGGCCCGTGGCGACCATCACCGCGTCATATTCAGCCGGCTCCTGGCCCGTAAGCTTGACCAGCAAGGTGCCGTCGGCCTGCTTTTCCACGCTCTCGAACTCGGCGTGAAACAGGAAGGCGATGCCCTTGACCATCGAGATCTGGAGCAGCCGGTCGCGCACGGAGGCATCATAGCTGCGCAAGATCGTGTCCGAACGGTTGGCGATTGTCACCTTGCAGCCGAATTCGTTGAAGATGCCGGCAAATTCATTGGCGATATAGCCCCCGCCCGCGATCAGGATGCGGCGAGGCAGTTCATCCAGGTGGAACGCCTCGTTCGAGGTGATGACATGCTCGTTGCCGGGAAAATCGGGCACCAGCGGGCGCGCGCCGGTGGCGATCAGGATGGTTTTCGCGGTGATGGTCTTGCCGCTCGCCAGCGTGATTTCGTGCGGGCCGGTGATGGTAGCGCGTTCGGGAAAGATGGTGACATTGTGATTGCCGAGCGTCTGGCCATAGAGCCCTTCCAGCCGCGTCACATCGGCCTGCACCGCATCGCGCAGCGCCTTCCAGTCGAAGCTCTTGCCTTCGATTGTCCAGCCGAATGCCTTGGCGTCTTCGAGATCCTCGGCAAAGTGCGCGCCATAGACGAGCATCTTCTTGGGCACGCAGCCGCGGATCACGCAGGTGCCGCCAACGCGGTATTCCTCGGCCACCGCCACCCGCGCGCCGTGGGCGGCGGCGACACGGCTGGCGCGCACGCCGCCCGATCCTGCGCCGATGGTGAAGAGGTCAAAATCATATTCGGCTGACATCATGCTGCTCCGGTCATCGCGGCCCGCATATGGCCCTGCGCGGCGCGGGCGGCAACCTTGCGCTGGCGAAAAGCATGATGGCGCACATGAAAAAGGGCGGGAGTTTGTCGCTCCCGCCCCTGTTTTCTATCGGCCTGTGTCAGCGATCAGGCGCTGGCAGCACGCGGACGGCCACCGCCGCCGCCGCCGGGACGGCCGCGACCGCGATTGCCCCCGCCATTGCCGCCACCATTGCCGCCCGGACGACCACCGCCGCCCGGCTGACGGCGATCACCGCCGCCGCCGCCATTGCCGCCGGGACGACCCTGGCCGCCCGAACCATGCGCCTGCTGCGGCTTGCGATCACCCTGCGGACGGCGATCGCCTTCAGCGCGGCCCCCTTCGGCACGGCGGTTTTCGCCCTGTGCGGGACGGCGATCACCCTGCTGCGGGCGACGCTCACCTTCGGAACGGCCCCCTTCAGGACGGCGCTGTTCACCCTGCCTCGGACGACGATCACCCTCAGGACGGCGGTCACCTTGCGGCTTGCGCTGACCGACCGGGCGCGGCTGCACGCGCTTCATCGGGGTGCGGGCGGCAGGCTTTTCGGGGCCCTCACCCTCAACCACGGCACGGAAGTTGTCGGGAAGCGCCAGACGCTCCAGCTCTGCGCCGGTCGTCTTGCGGATATCCTTGAGGTAAGCGCGTTCGTCCTCGGCACAGAAAGCAATCGCGATCCCGCTCTTGCCCGCACGCGCGGTGCGGCCGATGCGGTGCACATATTGTTCGGGCACATTGGGCAGCTCGTAATTGATCACGTGGCTGACGCCGGGAATGTCGATCCCGCGCGCAGCCACATCGGTCGCGATCAGGATCGGCACGCGGGCCTTGCGGAACTCGTCCAATGCGCGCTGGCGCTGCGGCTGCGACTTGTTGCCATGGATCGCGTTGGCGGGGATGCCCGCCTGCTCCAGCTTCTTCACCACGCGGTCCGCGCCATGCTTGGTACGGGTGAAGATCAGCACGCGTTCAATGCTGCCCGGCACGGTATGACGGCCCTTGAGGACCATTTCGAGCAAGGACAGCTTTTCGTCCTGCTGGACCATGAACAGATACTGGTCGATCCGTTCAGCGGTCGTGCTTTCCGGCGTGACCGAGACCTGCACGGGATTGTTGCAGAAGCCGCTCACCAGCTCCTTGATCGCCTTGGGCATGGTCGCGCTGAAGAACAGCGTCTGGCGATCCTTGGGGGCCAGATCCTTGATCTTGCGCAGCGCGTGGATGAAGCCGAGGTCCAGCATCTGGTCGGCCTCGTCCAGCACCAGCACTTCGATCCCGGCAAGGTTCAGCGCCTTCTGGTCGATCAGGTCGAGCAGACGGCCCGGGGTGGCGACAAGGATATCGGTGCCGCGGTGCAGCTTGTTGCGATCCTTGCCCACGCTCGTTCCGCCGACGATGCATTGCACCTTCAGCCCGGCAAGCGCGCCGTAATCCTTGGCGCTGTCAGCGATCTGCACCGCCAGTTCGCGGGTCGGGGCCAGCACCAGCATCCGGCAGGACTTGAACGGGATCGGCTTATCGGCCTCGCGCAGGCGATCAATGCTGGGGAGCATGAAGGCGGCGGTCTTGCCGGTGCCGGTCTGCGCGATGCCGAGCAGGTCGCGGCCCTTGAGCACGGCGGGGATCGCCTGTTCCTGAATCGGGGTAGGGGTATTGTAGCCCTTCATGTCGAGGGCCTGGAGCACGGGCTGCGACAGCCCGAGGTCAGCAAAAGTCGTCATAGGAGGTAGAACTCGCAAATATGCTGCGACGCGCTTCCGGCAATCCCAAACGGATTCCGGGCGCGGCGCGGGGGTTGAAACCGCCCGCGTGAAAAGGGAAGTCTTGGGGTAGAACCGAGGCGCGGCCGGGGCGGATGCTTTCAGAATTCCGCCGCTTCACGCATGGCTAGCGCGCTTCGATGGGCGCCAGATGGGCGCTCAGGCGTCAAATGTCAAAGGATTATCGCGTGGCCGCGGTGGCGCGCCATGAGGGCGCGCCCGCGTCAGGCCATGGCGCGATCAATCTTCCTTCTGGCGTATTTCCAGAAAATTGAGGCGGCCTTCGTAGCTGCCCTCCACGGCCGCGCCACTGGCGTCCTGTGCAGGCTCGAAGCTGTGGTGCTTCATCAGCACCTCGCACAGCTTATCGTTGACGTAGTTCATGCGAAACTTGTCAGCGAGCTGGCAATCGACCGGCGTGCCGTCTGCCCCGATCTCGAGCGTGTAGCCCACCTCGCCGCGCCACACGCGCAGCCGCGAGGATTCCTTGAGGAACTCGCGGTCACCGGTGAATTCGATCAGGCGGGCAGGCTTGACCTTGGAGCGCGCCGTTCCGTCATTCTGGGCCTGTTGCTGAGCCATCGCAGGCGCGCCAAGCACCGTGAGCGCGGCAAAAGCAGACAGGAACAGAGCGATTTTCATGGGCGGCGCCTTGCTGGAGGGGAAGCAGCGATGCGGTGAACGCTGCGTCCCGGCCAGAATAGGCAATCCGCCCAGAGGTGCAATTCGAACGCGACGAGGCGTGCAAATCGGCTGATTCTTTCAGCTAACTCTGCGGTGAACGAGATTTTGTTACTTAATCGTGAAATCCTGCAACTTACGCGAGGAATAAGAATACTCCCCGGCGCAATGCCTGCGAGGGACTGTGGCGATTCTGCATCAGCCCCCGATCAGGCCAGCCCCGCCGCCGCCATCAGCGCCCTGGTGCTGGGATCAAAGGTGCCCTCCCCGCTCTCGATCTGCTTCGCGATCGCCTTGCCCAGCTCCACCCCGAACTGGTCGAAGGGATTGATGCCCATCAACACGGCGTTGGCGAAGGTGCGGTGTTCGTGGAAGGCAATCAGCGCGCCGAACGCCGCCGCATCGCAATCATCGACAAGGAAGGTGGTCGAAGGCCGGTCGCCCGCATAGGCGCGCGCCGGATCATCCGACGACTTGCCCGCCATCAGCGCGGCGCCTTGCGCAAGGCAGTTCATCAGCAGGATGCGGTGATGCGCCGGATCGAGATCGTCGCCCGGTGCGATGCTCGCGATGAAATCGACCGGGATCAGATGCGTGCCCTGGTGCAGCAGCTGGAAAACCGCGTGCTGCGCATCGGTGCCCACCCCGCCCCACGTGACAGGCGCGGTCGGCCCGTCGACGGGTTGGCCATCGGCGGTGACGCTCTTGCCGTTCGATTCCATTTCGAGCTGCTGGAGGTAATCCGGCAGCAGCGCGAGGCGCTCGTCATAGGCGAATACCGCGCGGGTCTGACAGCCCCTCAGCCGTGTGTAATACTGGTCCGCAAACGCCGCGAGCAAGGGGGCGTTGGCGCGGCCGTGCGCCTTGCGGAAGTGATCGTCCACCGCCTTGGCCCCCGCCAGCATCGCGCCAAATTCGTCCATGCCGATCGCCAGCGCGATGGGAAAGCCGATCGAGGAGAACAGCGAATAGCGCCCGCCCACGCTTTCAGGGAACGGCAGCACGCGGGTTTCGTCCACCCCCCACTCGACTGCCTTTTCAGGCGCGGCGGTGAGCGCGATGACCTGCCCACCCGGATCCTCCACGCCATTATCCGCCAGCCACTTCAACGCGCTGGCGGCGTTGGTCATGGTCTCGGTGGTGGTGAAGGTCTTTGAGGCAACCGCGATCAGCGTGGTGTGCGGATCGCAGGCAACAAAGGCCTGTTCCAGCGCCAGCCCGTCAATATTGGAGACGACATGGACATCGACCAGCGCCAGATCGCGGGTCAGCGCGTCAATGGCGAGCGCCGGGCCAAGCGCCGAACCGCCGATGCCGATGGCGATGCAGTGCTTCACTTCTCCCAGCGCGCCTTCGTGGATCGCTTCGACCAGCATGCCCATGCGGGCGAGCAGCGCCTCGGCCTCCTCCACCTGCGCAGGCGTGCCGCTGCCGCGCAGGGCGCCGTGGGTGGCAGCGCGGCCTTCGGTGGGGTTGACGATGCCGCCGCCAAACAGCGCCTCGCGCGCAGGATCAAACCCTGCCGCCCCGGCCAGCGCCTCGAAGGCGGCGAGCGCGGCTTCATCAAGGTGGGTCTTGGAAAAATCGACCAGCATCCCGGCCTCGGCATCGCTGCCCGGCTCCACCGGCCAGCCGATCCGCCGGGTCAGCGCGGCCGGACGCTCACGGTCGGCAGCGAACAATTGCGCGAGCGTTTGATGCGGCAACACCCGAAGCTGCGCCCATGCCGCTGCCATTTCACCATTTCCGCTCACAGTGTTCCCCTTTGCGCAAGTGTTCCGGTGCGGGTAAGGGCATGCGTGATGGATGCAAAGACCCAATCACTCGCAGAAGCGCCGCCTGCCGCAGCCGGTGCCCGGTCGGGCGATGGCTGGGGTAGCTTTGCGTGGTTTCTGGTCAAGCTGCTCTTGGCCGTGCTGGCGTTCCGGGTATTCGTATTCTCGCCTTTCTCGATCCCGTCCGAAAGCATGCTGCCCCGCCTGATGAACGGCGATTACCTGCTTGCGGCCAAGTGGCCCTATGGCATCTCGCGCCATTCGCTGCCCTTCGATCTGGCGCTGCCCGAGGGGCGGCTGCTGCCGGGCACGCCGGAGCGCGGGGATATCGTGATCTTCAAGCACCCCATCGACGGGCGCGATTACATCAAGCGCGTGATCGGCCTGCCGGGTGACCGGGTGGCGGTGTCGGGCGGACAGGTGGTGCTGAACGGCGCACGCGTGCCGCGGGTGCGGATCGCCGATGTGCTGGTGCCGCTTTCGGCCAATACCGAATGCGCATGGGGCGGTGTATCCGAACCCGGTGCTGATGGCGCGCTGTGCCGCTATGCCGCCTTCCGTGAGACCTTGCCGGGCGGACGCTCCTACGAAGTGCTCGATTTCGGGCCGACACAGGCCGATGCTTTTTCCGAGGAAGTCGTCCCCCCGGGCACGCTGTTCGTGATGGGCGACAACCGCGACAGTTCGATGGACAGCCGGTTCGAGGCTTCGGCGGGTGAAGGCGTGGGGCTGGTGTCGCAAGACCTGCTGGTGGGCCGCGCCAGCATTCTCGTCTGGTCGACCGATGGCAGCGCCCAATGGCTCAAGCCCTGGACATGGATTTCTGCCGCGCGCTGGAACCGGATCGGGGACGTGCTGTGACCGGCAAGCTTGATCCGGCCACCCGTGAATGGCTGGTGGAACAAGGCTTTGCGCCCGAGGATGACGCCCCTTGGCTGGAGGCGCTCACCCATGGCAGCTTCAACGGATCAGGGGCGGAGGTTGCCGATTACCAGCGGCTCGAATTCCTCGGGGACCGTGTGCTCGGGCTGTCGGTCGCGGCATGGCTGTTTCGCGCCGGGGATGCGCCGGAAGGGCGGCTCTCACAGCGGCTCAACGCCCTTGTCAGCGGGGCGACCTGCGCGCGAATTGCCCGCAATATCGATCTTCCCCGCCACATCCGCCTCGGCAAGCAGGCCCGCGATGATGGCGGGGCTGATAGCGACAAGATCCTCGGTGATGTAATGGAGGCCCTGATCGGCGCCTGCTTCATCGCCAACGGCTTTGATGCCGCGCAAGTCCTGATCTACCGGCTGTGGACGCAGGAACTCGAAGGCGATGTCGGCAAGGCCAAGCATCCCAAAAGCGCGCTGCAGGAATGGGCGGCCGGCAACCGCCGTGCCACACCTCTGTATGAAGTCACCGACCGCGCCGGGCCGGACCATGCCGCCCGCTTCACCGTCCGCGTCACCGTGCGCAATGTCGGCAGCGCCGAGGCGACCGCGACCAGCAAGGGTGAGGCCGAAAAACTCGCCGCCAAGGCCTTCCTTGAACGCTTCGGCTGAACGGCCGAATGTTCCACGTGAAACGCGCCGAAACGCGGGGCTAGGCGGGGTCTAAGGGGGACAAGCGGGGGTCTGGAGGGAGTCTGGCCCATCCCGGGCCCATCCCAAGCCTTCGACAAGCGCCGCTCTTGCCGCTATGGCCCCGCGCATGACCGAAACTCCCCCCTCCCCCAATACCCGCTGCGGCGTCATTGCCGTGCTTGGCGCGCCGAACGCCGGCAAGTCCACTCTCGTCAACAGCCTCGTCGGCCAAAAGGTCGCAATCACCAGTGCCAAGGCGCAGACCACCCGCGCGCGGATGCTCGGCATTGCCCTGCACGAGCTGGACGGCGCGCCCACCCAGATGATCCTCGTTGACACCCCCGGCATCTTCGCGCCCAAGCGCCGCCTCGACCGCGCGATGGTTAGCGCCGCATGGGAAGGCGCCGAGGCTGCCGACGCCGTGTTGCTGATGGTCGATCCGATCAAGCAGCGCCGCCATGAACTGGAACCCCTGCTGGAGGCGCTCGCCGCCCGGCCTGAACGCAAGATCCTCGTGCTCAACAAGGTTGACCGCGCCAAGAAGGAACCCATGCTGGCGTTGGCGCAGGAGCTTGGCGGCAAGGTCGATTTTGCCGAAATCTACTTCGTCTCGGCGCTGACCGGTGATGGCGTGCCCGAGTTGAAGGACGCGCTGGCCGGCATGATGCCGGTGGCAGAGTGGATGTACCCCGAAGATCAGGTCTCCGACGCCTCGGAACGCCTGCTCGCTGCCGAAATCACCCGCGAACAGCTCTACCAGCAGCTCCACGAGGAACTGCCCTATGACAGCGCGGTGCGGCCCGAGAAATACGAAGTGCGTGCAGATGGCAGCGTGGAAATCCACCAGCAGATCGTGGTGACGCGCGACAACCAGCGCGCGATCGTGCTGGGCAAGGGCGGATCGAAGATCAAATCCATCGGCGCCGCCGCGCGGGCGGAACTGATGGAGGTGCTCGGGGTAAAGGTGCACCTGTTCCTGCACGTCAAGGTGTTGGAGAACTGGGCCGAGGACAAGGAATTGTTCGAGGAAATCGGGCTGGATTGGGTGCGCTAAGGGCTGGCCTGTAATACCAAGCGGTCAAGCAATGCCGCAGCGGATGGCGCGCCGCCCAAGCCTGCCGGCTCAGGAATGGACAGTCCACCGATCTTGCGCAGCGTTCTGCGCAATGAGGTAAGAGGGGCTGAAGCCGGCGATTTTCTTGAGTGCGGGAAGATTCAGGATCGTCAGCCGTTTTGAACGCAGGCTGATCAACTTGTTTTGACGCAGCATCTGTAGCTTGCGGTTGATGTGAACCGGGGTGAGCCCAAGCACATCTGCCAGATCTTCCTGTGTCAGCGGGAAAAGAAATTCCCTGTCCGCGGTGTCGGCATCATCGATCGCCAGGCGATAATGCAGTTCGCAGATGAGATGGGCCATCCGCTCATACGCATCACGTCGGCCGACATTGACCAGCCATGACGCAAATATCGCATTCTCCATACATCCATAATTCAACATGGCACGGCAGATCGCTGGAGAACTCCCGATCGCGCGGTCCATCTCTGCGTGACTGACATAGACAACTTCACAATCGGAAAGGGTGACGATTTGATCGCTCGCGTCCTCGCCGGAGTGCTTGTCAAAATCGAATGAGTCACCCGGAAGAAGCAATTGCGTTATTTGCCGGCCGCCATTTCTGACAATCTGGTATCGTGCCGCCCAGCCGCTCAACAGAACCGGAAAACTCACGGCTCCTGCATTGCCACGGGACAAGTATTTCTTGCCGCCGACTTTACGTGTTTTTTGACACAAATTCTCGATTATGGATTTGTCATTTTCCTCTAAATTATTTCTAGTCTGCAAGCGGCGCACAAATGCGTTGGACATTTTCCGTATCCCCCATGATTCGGAAAATGATAATCGCAATATAAATAAATCAATTGCTGATTTACATCATGAGAAACTGCAATAAATTTTTTCTATACTACATAAGTAGATTTATAAAATCTGATGGAACAGATTATATTCACGAACTACTTTAAGTCAGCTTTGAAGCTGTCCAATATTTTTTTGAGCAAGGCCAGAGACTCATTCATCCGCTTGTTCGATTCTCCAGCGCGCTCAGCCACTTCGGTTTTGACCGAGCAGGTTGTATCAATGATCGAAATTGCCTGAGCAGACGATAGCGTGTGCGTTTCCACCAAGACGTGCAGAATGCTTTCCGCCAGCAAAAGCGCCGCCTGGCCGTGTGCATCGGGCTCTAACCGATCAACAGTGGCTTCGTTATCAAGGATAATCGGAATCATGTCATAGGGCCTAACGAGTATAGATCGTGCCTGATCAAATGGTTCTGCGCGGTTGTGGAACTCTCGCGTTTCTGGCAGCAATTATGGGCGCATTTTTCCGACTGGGCACAATTTGGATCAACTTGATGGCTGATTCAGCCTGATAAATAGGCGGACAGCAATCATGTCGAACGCACTTATCAGGCACCTCAGTGGATACAGCCGTCTAGGCGACGCCGAAACGGCGTTGCTGACTGCTGCGTGCAGAAACGTGCGAGAATATCCCGCCGGACATCACCTCATCCGTGAAGGAGATGATCCCGATCCGGTGTTCGTGATCCTCGAAGGCTGGGCCTGCGGCTACAAGACCCTACCCGATGGCGGGCGGCAGATTATCTCGTTCCTGCTGCCCGGTGACTTCTGCGATATTCACATCGCCATCCTTCAGGCGATCGATCACAATATCATGACGTTGACGAAAGCAAGCGTCGCGTCATTGCCCCGGGCCGAAATGGAGGTCCTGATACAGGCAAAGCCGACCTTGACGCAGGCCTTCTGGTGGACGCAGCTCGTCGATCAGAGCATCTTGCGTTCGTGGATTGCCAGCATGGGGCGGCGCAAGAGCGTGGAGCGCGTGGCGCATCTCATGTGCGAGCTTTACATCCGCATGCGCAACATCGGCCTTGCGTCCGATGATGAATGCAAGATGCCGCTGACCCAGCTTGTGCTGGCCGATGCGCTGGGTTTGACCCCGGTCCATGTCAACCGGGTGCTGAGAGTGCTCAAGAAAGCCGAGGTCATGGAACTGAGCCACGGGTCGCTCAAGATCATCGATTCGGTCAAGCTTGCCGAGATTGCCGGGTTTGACGGCAATTATCTCCACGAACGCATCCGGGAATATGGTTGAAACGCCGGGATTGTTTGCGGCCGGTCAGGCCGGGTTTGCATGAAACGTCCCAAAGCCGGCGGATTTTCGCACCCTGATCAAGAACGCTTTGGGCGAAATCAGCCCCGCCCCAGCTTCTCCAGCTTGGCCTTCAACGCGGCCTCATCGAACGGCTTGACGATGTAGTCATCCGCGCCCGCGGCGATGCCATCGTGGATGTCCTTGGCCTCGCCGTTCGAGGTGCAGAATACCACCACCGGTTCCTTGGGCGTGGGAATGGCGCGCAGGAGGCGGACGAATTCGATCCCGTCCATCTCGGGCATGTTCCAATCGGTCAGCACCAGATCGGGCATCGCCTTCTTGCAGCGGGCCAACGCCTCTTCGCCGTTTTCGGCCTCTACGGGCACATAGCCGAGGCTGATTGCGATCTTGCTCGATACCTTGCGGATCACACGGCTGTCATCGACGATCAGGCAGGTGCGCTGCGGGGCGGCGGGCGCCTCGCGGCCGGGATAACGGTCCCGCATGGCCTTGGCGGCAGCGACAATCGCAGCGGTCTCGTCCGGCTCGGCGGAGGGGGCAGGAGCGGCGGCTTCAGCCTCGCTCAAGGCCTCTTCATTGCCGGCAGCGGCGAGCATCGCCTCATAGGCCTTTTCATTCTGGGCGAGCTTTTCCGCGAGGGTCTTGCCCTCCAACGGCGCCCGGCGATTGGGGCCGGTGTGACGCTTGATCAGATTTTGCATGTCAGCGGCCCCCGCCCCCCATTGCGCCCATCGCCGCATAGCCCTGTTCATAGGCATTGGCAGCGTAATCATCCGAATAAGGATCGGCCTCCAGCGTGCCGACCGCCTCGCCCGGTGTCACCCGGACGTGGAGATAGGGCATCCAGACATCGCCGAATTCGGCCTTCTGGTACCACACGTCGATCACGTCATAGCTGGCCCACATCCCGTCCGGCTCACGCAGGCGCAGGCCTTCGCCGATGCGCGGCACCGCGGCAAAGCGGATGCGGTTCTGGCTCTGGTGGGTTTCGTTCTGGACTTCGATTTCAATCACGGCGCAGCCCTCGTCTGACGCCGCTTCTACGGGGCAAATGCTTTATGTTTTATCAACGCCGGAAGGGGCGGAGCGGCGGTTCACACCGCTCCTGCACTCAACTGGCTGCGGATTTTGCCGCCGGAGCCTTTTTCTTGGGTGCGGCCTTCTTGGCGGCAGGCTTTTTGGCAGGTGCCTTCTTGGGAGCCGCTTTCTTGGGCGCGGCCTTCTTGGGAGCGGCCTTCTTCTTCGCCTTCCCCTTGGCCGGACCCTTGGCAATGCGGGCGTCGATCAGTTCGATCGCGGCCTCCAGCGTCACATCCTCGGGCTTGATGTCGCGCGGGATGGTGGCGTTGGTTGTGCCGTCGGTGACGTAGGGGCCAAAGCGACCCGGCATGACCTTGATCTCGCCGCCGCTGACCGGGTGCGCGCCCAATGTTGCCATTGGTTCCGATTTGCCGCGCGACGCCCCGCCGCGATTGGCCGCCTGGGCGAGCAGATCGACCGCGCGGTTCATGCCGACTTCGAACACCTCACGGGTGTTGGAAAGCTTGCCGTACTTACCGTCATGGCGAAGATACGGCCCGTAACGCCCTATATTCGCTTCGATTTCCAGGCCGGTATCGGGATGCGCGCCGATGATGCGCGGCAGATCGAGCAGCTTTACCGCCCAATCCAGATCGAAATCGTCAAGATCTTTGGGGATGCTCGCGCGCTTGGCTTCCTTGCCATCGCCCATCTCGACATAGGGGCCAAAGCGCCCCGTCTTGCGCAAGATGTTGGCGCCGGTTTCGGGGTGCTGGCCGATAATGCCGTCCTCGCCCCCGCTCTCACCCTCACCGCCCGGCTGGGCAAAGCGGCGGGTGAATTTGCACTCGGGATAATTGGCGCAGGCGACGAAAGCGCCGAACCTGCCGCCGCGCAAGGAAAGCCTGCCATTGGCGCGCCCCTCGGACGCGCACAGCGGGCATTCGCGCGGATCATGCCCGTCTTCACGCGGGGGGAACAGGAAGTCGGAGAGATATTCGTCCAGCGCCTCGGTCACTTCCGAGGGCAGCTTCTCCATCACCTCGTCGGCCTTGGGCTTGAAGTCCTTCCAGAACCGCGCAAGCAGCGCCTTGTATTCCTCACGCCCGTCAGAGACGACATCCAGCTCGTCCTCCATGCCGGCGGTGAAATCATAGGCGACATAGGTGGGGAAGAAGCGTTCGAGGAAGGCGGTCAGCAGCCGGCCCGATTCTTCGGCAAAGAAGCGGTTCTTTTCCATGCGGACATAGTTACGGTCGCGCAGGGTCTGGATGGTGGAGGCATAGGTGGAAGGCCGCCCGATGCCCAGTTCCTCCAGCCGCTTCACAAGGCTGGCTTCCGAGAAACGCGGCGGCGGCTGGGTGAAGTGCTGGTTGGCGTCAACCGCGCGCTTGGCCGGGCAATCGCCCGATTTCATCACGGGCAGCAGGCCGCTTTCATCGTCTTCCGCGTCGTCGAAGCTTTCCTGATACACCGCAAGATAGCCCGGGAAACGGATCACCTGACCGGTGGCGCGCAACTCGTGCTGGCCGGTCGGGTCGCGGAACGTGACAGTGGTGCGTTCAAGCTGCGCGGTTGCCATCTGGCTTGCCATGGCACGCTTGAAAATGAGGTCATAGAGCCGCGCTTCATCGGCGCTTCCGGCGCGGTCACGGGTGAAATCGGTCGGCCGGATCGCTTCGTGCGCTTCCTGAGCATTCTTCGCCTTAGTACTGTAAAAGCGCGGCTTTTCCGGAAGGTAGGCGCTGTCATAGCGCGCTGCGATGGCATCGCGCAGGGCCATGATCGCGCCGGGATCCATCTGCACGCCATCGGTCCGCATATAGGTGATCGCGCCCGCCTCATACAGGCTCTGCGCGCACCGCATGGTGTGCTGCGCCGAGAAGCCCAGCTTGCGCGCGGCCTCCTGCTGCAAAGTCGATGTGGTGAACGGCGGCGCGGGGTTGCGCTTCAGGGGCTTGGTCTCGACGCCCTCCACGGTGAAGCGCCCGGCTTCCACCGCCGCCTTGGCCTCCATCGCGATGCCTTCAGCGCCAAGGCTGAGCTTTTCCAGCTTCTCGCCCCGGAAACGCACCAGCCGCGCATCGAACTCGGTGCCATCGTGCTGCAACCGCGCGATGACGCTCCAATATTCCTCGGCGCGGAAAGCTTCGATCTCGCGCTCTCGCTCGACGATCAGGCGCAGCGCGACCGATTGCACGCGCCCCGCGCTCTTGGCACCGGGAAGCTTGCGCCACAGCACCGGCGAGAGCGTGAAGCCGAACAGGTAATCCAGCGCGCGGCGGGCCAGATAGGCATCGATCAGCGGCTGATCCAGTTCGCGCGGGCGCGCCATCGCGTCGAGCACCGCGGTCTTGGTGATCGCGTTGAAGGTGACGCGCTGGACATTGGCCGGCACGCTTTTCTTCTTCTTCAGCAGCTCCAGCACATGCCAGCTGATCGCCTCGCCCTCACGGTCAGGGTCAGTCGCCAGCACGAGGCGGGATGCGCCCTTGGCCGCATCTGAGATTTCCTTGAAGCGGCTCTGCTTGTCGCGGTAAAGTTCCCACTCCATCGCGAAATCATCGTCCGGGTTTACGCTGCCATCCTTGGGCGGCAGATCGCGGACATGGCCGTATGACGCCAGAACCTTGAAGTCCTTGCCGAGATATTTCTCGATGGTTTTCGCTTTGGCGGGGGATTCAACGATGACAAGCTGCATAGGCTTCAGAGAGGTGTCCTTACGTGTACGTGTGCGCGAGGGTGGGGCCGCTGCGTTTCCTACGTCAAGCGGCTTGTGTCTACCCCGCCCGCCGGACAGCGCCATCGGCCTCGCGCACCAGATCGCCGCCGAGCTCCAGTTCAAGCAGCGCCATGTGCACTTCGGCCGCAGCCGCGCCCGATTGGCGGATCAGTTCATCAATGCCAATCGGCGCATTGGTGAGCAGGCTGGCGATATCGCCGCTGAGGTCAGCGCGCGCTTCGCCCCATTCCAGCGCGGCCAGTTCACTGTAATCGAAATCGCTTGGCCCTTCATTCACCCGGAAGCGTGATCGCGGCGCTCCGGTGAAGCTTTGCAGCAGTTCCACCACTTCGTCCGGGGTCTGCACCAGCACCGCGCCTTCGCGGATCAGCTGGTTGCACCCACTGCTGCGCGGATCGAGCGGGGAGCCGGGGATGGCCATGACCTCGCGCCCCGCCTCGCCCGCCAGCCTTGCGGTGATGAGGCTGCCCGATTGCGGCGCGGCCTCGATCACCAGCGTGCCGCTGGCAAGGCCTGCGATGATGCGGTTGCGGCTGGGAAAATGCCGCCCGCGCGGCTCGGTGCCGGGGGGCTGTTCTGCGATCAGCAGGGATTCGGCGGCGATGCGTTCCTGAAGTTCGGCGTGCTGCGGGGGATAGGCGATGTCGATCCCGCTGGCGATCACGCCGATGGTCTGCGGAAAGGCGCCCTCATGCGCGGCCCCGTCGATGCCGCGCGCCAGCCCGGAGACGACGGTAAAGCCCGCCTCGGCCAGTGCAGCGGCAAAATCGCGGGCGAGTTTCACGGCGGCTGCGCTGGCATTGCGCGCGCCGACAAGGGCGACGCAAGGGCCATTCGCCAGTTCCAGCCGCCCGCGGCAGGTGACAATCGGCGGGGCGCTGTCCAACTCGCCCAGCAAGGCCGGGTAATCGGGCTGGTCATGAAACAGGTAGCGCGCCCCGGCGCGGCGCACCGCCAGTACTTCGCGCTCGATGGTCTCGGCGTTGGCGGGCCGATACGCCCCCCTGCCCCGGCTGGCGAGATCGGGGAGCGCATCGAGCGCTGCCGCCGCACTGCCAAAGCGCGCCATGAGGTGGCGATAGCTGACGGGTCCGATATTGGGCGAACGCAGCAAGCGGATGCGCGCAAAGGCTTCCTGCTGGCTGAGCACCGGCTGCGACCCCGTTTGCTCCATCAGCGCTGCGCCCGTTTCAGGACTTGGCCGAGGAACCGACCTTCGGCTCCTCCCCCCGCATCAACCGGCCGATATTGGCGCGGTGCTGGACGATGACGATGGCGGCAATGGCGATCAGCGGGAGGACCACTTGGCCGTAGCCAAGCGCCCAGGCGACCAGCGGCGCGGCGATGACGCTGACCAGCGAGGACACCGAGGAAATCCGGCTCACGAACAGCGTGACCGCCCAAATCGCGGCGCAGGCCAGCATGGCAGGCCACGCCAGCACGGCGAGCGCTCCGGCGGCGCTGGCAAAGCCCTTGCCGCCCTTGAAGGCGAGCCACGGGGTGAAGCAATGTCCTGCCACTGCCGCCACAGCCGCGATGGCTTCGGTAAGCCCGTCGGGGTGCGGCCACACGGCCCTTGCCACCAGCACCGGGATCACGGCTTTCAGCGCATCGAGCAGGACGGTCGCCGCCGCCAGCCCCTTGTTCCCGGTGCGCAGCACATTGGTCGCCCCGATGCTGCCGCTGCCGATGTTGCGCACATCCCCCAGCCCCGCCGCACGGGTAAGGATCAGGCCAAAGGGGATCGAGCCGAGGGCAAAGCCAAGCAAGGCGGCGAAAAACAGTTCCATCAAATCCCATCCCGTTCGTGCGGGGCATGCCGTTCGTGCCAGGCCCGTTCCTGCCGAGCATTGCCCAACCCCTGCACTTTCTTCTAATGGCCCAACCTGAAAAGAAAAGGACGGGGCTTCAACAAGCTCAGCCCGAACGGAGATTTTCTTGCCGGTTCAAGCCGCCTCCCCGATCCTGCTGTTCGATTCCGGAGTCGGCGGGCTGACGGTTTACGACGCCCTGCGCGCCGTGCTTCCGCAAGCGCCGGTGATCTATGCTGCCGACCTTGCGGGCCTGCCCTATGGCACCAAAACGGAGACCCAGATTGCCACGCGGGTGGCCGGCTTGCTGGGGCGGATGGCGGAGCGGTATCAGCCGCGCCTTGCCTGTATCGCGTGCAACACCGCCAGCACAATTGCGCTGGGCATGGTCCGCGATGTGTTGGAGATTCCGGTGGTCGGCACCGTGCCTGCGATCAAGCCTGCCGCTGCGATCACGCAGACCGGCACGATCGGCCTCGTCGGCACCGAAGCGACGATCCGGCAGCGTTATGTCGATGATCTTGAGACGCAATTTGCCGCAGGCAAGCGCCTGCTGCGGGTCGCCGCGCCGGGGCTGGTCCAGGCCGCCGAAGCCAAGCTGCGTGGGGGCCCGGTCGATCCGGCGCTGATCGCGGACGTCCACGCGCGCCTTGCTGTGATGGGCGAAGGCATGCCCGCGATTGACACGCTGGTGCTCGCCTGCACCCACTTCCCGCTGCTGGCCGACGAACTGGCCGCCGCCTTCGGCCCGCAAGTCCGCCAGGTGGACGGCGCGGCGGGCATTGCCCGGCGGATCGCGCACCTTCTCGAAGGGCGAAGCTTCGCCGCAGACGGCGCGCCCAACCGCTTCATCGTCACCGGGCCGGTTGGCGGAGCCGATGGCCTTGAAGCGGCGCTGGCCGCTCGCGGTTTCGGCGCGGTGGAAGCTTTCTGATCCGAACCACACGCCTTGCGAGCGCCTCGCAAAGATCGCTGTGGCAAAAGCTAATCGCGGCTCTTAAATACCCCCGAAACTTTCCGCCCGCTGGCACGTTGAGGCGGGACGAAAGCAGCAAGGCCCGGAACCCGCGCCCGCCCATCCCCAACGGCGGCCGGAGAGCAGCGAGAAACGAGTGAACTACGACCAGATCTTCGATTCCGCGATCGACCGTCTGCATGAAGAAGGCCGCTACCGCGTCTTCATCGACATCATGCGCAACAAGGGCGCCTACCCCAACGCGCGCTGTTTCCACGGACACAACGGCCCCAAGCCGATCACGGTGTGGTGCTCCAACGACTACCTGTGCATGGGCCAGCACGAAAAGGTGATCGGCGCGATGGAAGCCGCGCTGCACGATGTTGGCGCAGGCAGCGGCGGCACTCGCAATATTGGTGGCAACACCCACCTCCATGTCGAATTGGAACGCGAACTGGCCGATCTCCACGGCAAGGACACCGCGCTGCTGTTCACATCGGGCTATGTCTCGAACGATGCGACGCTTTCGACGCTGGCAAAGCTCTTGCCGGGCTGCGTGATCTTCTCGGACGAACTGAACCACGCCAGCATGATCGCCGGCATCCGCAATTCGGGCTGCGAAAAGAAGGTGTTCCGCCACAATGATGTGGCCCATCTGGAAGAACTTCTGGCCAGCGTCGACATCGACACGCCCAAGCTGGTCGCCTTCGAAAGTGTCTATTCGATGGACGGTGACATCGCCCCGATCCACGCGATCTGCGACCTGGCCAAAAAATATAACGCGCTCACCTATATCGATGAAGTCCACGCAGTCGGCATGTACGGCGCACGCGGCGGCGGCATTTCCGAGCGCGATAACGCGGCGCACCGGATCGACATTATCGAGGGCACGCTGGGCAAGGCCTTCGGCGTGATGGGTGGCTATATCGCCGCGAGCACCAAGGTGGTGGACTGCATCCGCAGCTATGCGCCGGGCTTCATCTTCACGACCTCGCTCTCGCCGGTGCTGGTCGCGGGCGTGCTCGCTTCGGTGCGGCACCTCAAAGAAAGCAGTGTCGAGCGCAACGCCCAGATGCGCGCTGCTGCCATGCTCAAGCTGAAATTTGCCGAAGCAGGCCTGCCGGTGATGGATTCGGTCACCCACATTGTGCCCCTGATGGTCGGCGATCCGGTGCGCGCCAAGAAGATCAGCGATATCCTGCTGGCCGAATACGGCGTCTATGTGCAGCCGATCAACTTCCCCACCGTGCCGCGCGGGACAGAACGTCTGCGCTTCACGCCGGGGCCGCACCACACCGATGCGATGATGGACGAACTGACCGAGGCGCTGGTGGAAATCTGGGACCGGCTGGAACTGGGGCTGGCGGAGGCGGCGTGATCGCCCCCCGCCCTGACGCCACACTCGTCCCTTGTAGTCGCGCCATTTGCCGCTAGCACTCCTGCCCGAAACGAGATTCGGGAGAGAAGAATGAGCGGCACGCCTGACCAGACTTATGCCGACGTGGTCCTCGGGCGGCGTTCAATTCGCGGCTACCTCGACAAGCCCGTGCCGCGCGCGCTGATCGAGGAAGTGCTGACGCTGGCGATGCGCTCGCCCACCTCGATGAACACCCAGCCCTGGCACTTCCACGTCATCACCGGCGAGCCATTGGACCGCATCCGCAAGGGCAACACCGACAACATCCTTGCCGGCGTCCCCGATAGCCGCGAATTCCGCCGGGGCGAGGCTTTTGCCGGCGTCCACCGTGACCGGCAGGTCGAGGTTGCCAAGCAATTGTTCGGCGCGATGGGGATCGAACGGGACGACAAACACGCGCGGCAGGACTGGGTGCTGCGCGGCTTCCGCCAGTTCGATGCGCCCGTCTGCGTCATCATCACCTATGACCGCGAACTTGAAGGCTCCGACGACACGCCGTTCGATTGCGGCGCGGTGACCACGGCGCTGGTCAACGCGGCATGGTCGCGCGGGCTTGGCTGCGTGATCAATTCCCAAGGCATCATGCAAAGCCCGGTGGTGCGCGAACACGCCGGAATCCCTGAGGACCAAGTCATCATGAAGGCCGTGGCAATGGGCTGGCCCGATCCCGACTTCCCGGCCAACGCGGTCGTCTCCTTGCGCAAAAGTGTCGAGGAAGCCGCGCGCTTCGTGGGCTTTGACTGACACCTAGGTATTCTCCTCGGGGCGGTGCGAAGCCTCTGACCAATTGGTTTGCGATTAATCTGCACAATCACGCGGCCCGTGAAGCTCGGATCGTTCCCCCGAGACGCGGGCCGCGTGACCCCAGATGTCGGGATGCAGGAAACATCGATGTTCGATTGGTTCAAGAAGCACGCGCCGATCCGCACCAAGTTCAACACGCTGCTGGCGATTCACAGCACCGTTGTCAGCGTTGCCGTGCTGACCGCATGGCTGGCGGGCAGCGCGGGCGGGATCGTGTCTGTCTGGGCTGTCCTCGCGCTCGGCTGCGTCGTGCTGACGCCGGTCATCGTGCTCACCGCCAAGGCCCTGATCTGCGATCCCTATGTCACCACCGTGCTGCGCATGGAGGCGCTCGCGACCGGGGACACCGAAAGCGCGATCCAGTTTCAGGATCACACCCGCGATTGCGTCGGCCGGATGGCGCGCGCGATGAACACTTTCAAAGACAATGCGGTTCAAGTCAGGAAGGCGGGGGCCGACCAGCAGTTCATCGTCGATGTGCTCAGCGGCGCGCTTGAAAAGCTTGCCCGCAACGATCTGGCCTTCACGCTCGACCGGCATTTGCCGTTCGAATACAAGAAGCTGCGCTATGATTTCAACGATGCCATAGCGGCGCTGCGTAATGCGCTGTCGGTGGTTGAAGAAGCCCGTATGTCGATTGATCGCGGCGCATCGGAAATCAGTGTCGCCATCGCCGATCTGGCCGGTCGCACGCAGGATCAGGCAGGTCGGGTCGAACGCACGCTCGCTGAAATGGGCACGCTGACAGATGAAGTCAGCCGCACAGCCTCAGACGCCGCCGCTGTCGATCTCTCGATGGTCGAGACAAGGCGGCAGGTCGAAGCTTCGGGCGACATGATGAAGCGCGCGGTGGCCGAAATGGCCAATATCGAACGCTCCTCGGACGAGATTTTCTCGATTGTCGACCTGATTGACGGGATCGCCTTCCAGACCAACCTGCTGGCGCTGAACGCCGGGGTGGAGGCCGCGCGCGCAGGCGAAGCAGGCAAGGGTTTTGCGGTGGTCGCGTCCGAAGTGCGCGCGCTCGCCCAGCGGGCAGCCGAAGCGGCCAGCGACATCAAGGCCAAGGTCACCGGCTCGCGCAGGCAGGTCGAAACCGGCGTTGCGCTGGTGGGTGACACCGGCAAGGCGCTTGAACGGATCGTGGCGAGCATCGGCGAGATGACGGTGCTGATCACCGGCATCAGCCAATCGACCCAGCGTCAGGCGAAGGGACTGGCAACGGTCAATACGACCGTGACCGATATCGAGCGAATGACCCAGCAGAACGCGGCGATGGTGGAGCAGGCCTCGGCCGCCACGCACAGCCTTGCCCGGCAGGCGGCAGACCTCAATGCACAACTGGCCAGGTTCGTGCTGCACCCCCAGCCACTGGCCGGCAAGCCAACCGCTCCGCAGCTCTTGCCGCGGGCGGCCTGAGACAGAGCCACTTCAACCCCCGCGGGGGCCCCACAGGATGATCGCGGCACCGGCAAGGCACACCGCGCCTCCGATTATATCCCAGCGGTCGGGGCGCACACCCTCTACCATCCACAGCCAGGTCAGGCTCGCGGCGATGTAGACACCCCCGTAGGCCGCAAAGGCGCGGCCCGCAAAAGCGGTGTCGATGCGTGTCAGAAGCAAAGCGAACAGGACGAGGCTGAGCACCCCCGGCACCAGCCACAGCGCCGGTTTGTCCGCCCGCGCCCACGCCCAGAAGGCAAAGCAGCCCGCGATCTCTGCGATTGCAGCGAGTGCGAACAGGCCAAGGCTCAGCGCGGCAGCTCCGATACGCCCATCAGCGCCTCGTCCACCGCGCGTGCCGCCTGACGGCCCTCGCGGATCGCCCAGACCACAAGGCTCTGCCCGCGCCGCATATCGCCGCAAGCGAACACATTCGGCTCGCTGGTGGCATAGGCCTCGGTATTCGCCGCAACATTGCCGCGCGCATCCAGCGCCACGCCTGCCTGTTCAAGCAGCCCCGCCTTGCGCGGGCCGACAAAGCCCATCGCCAGCAGGATGAGATCAGCCGGAATCACGAACTCGCTGCCCGCGATTTCCTGCATCTGGCGGTCCACCCACTCGACGCGCACACATTCGAGCCCGGTGACCTTCTCGCCATCGCCCAGCACGCGCTTGGCCAGCACCGCCCAGTCGCGCTCCACGCCTTCCTGGTGGCTGGAGGAGGTCCGCAGCTTCATCGGCCAGTCGGGCCAGGTCAGCGCCTTGTCTTCCTTTTCCGGGGGCTTGGGCATGATCTCAAGCTGGGTGACGCTCAGCGCCCCCTGCCGGTTGGATGTGCCGACACAGTCGCTCCCGGTGTCCCCGCCGCCGAGCACCACGACGTGCTTGCCAGTGGCCGTGAGAGTGCCACGCGGCGCGGCGCGCAGCTCGTCATCGCCCGCTACGCGCTTGTTCTGCTGGGTCAGGAACTCCATCGCGAGGCGCACGCCCTGCATTTCCGCGCCCGGGATGGCCAAGGCACGCGCATCTTCCGCGCCGCCTGCCAGCACCACCGCGTCAAAGTTTTCCTGCAAGGACTTGAACGAGATATCGACGCCCACTTCCTTGGAGGTTTTGAACGTCACCCCTTCCGCTTCCATCTGCTGGGCGCGGCGGTTGATGAGGTGCTTTTCCATCTTGAAGTCAGGGATGCCGTAACGCAGCAACCCGCCAAGCCGGTCGGACTTCTCGAACACCGTGACCGAATGCCCCGCACGCGCCAATTGCTGTGCGCAGGCAAGACCCGCCGGGCCGGAGCCGACGACGGCGACCGACTTGCCGGTTTTCTTCGCCGGGATCTGCGGCGTGATCCAGCCTTCCTTCCACCCGCGGTCGACGATGGCGCATTCGATCGATTTGATGGTGACCGGCTGGTCGACAATGTTGAGCGTGCACGCCGCCTCGCACGGCGCGGGGCAGATGCGGCCGGTGAATTCGGGGAAGTTGTTGGTCGAATGGAGATTGGCGAGCGCGCGCTTCCAGTCCGCCTCGTAAACGAGGTGGTTCCAGTCCGGGATCATGTTGTTCACCGGACAGCCGTTATGGCAGTACGGAATGCCGCAATTCATGCAGCGCGAAGCCTGCCCGGTCAGGGTCGCATCATCCGGCTGGATGACGAATTCGCGGTAATTCTTCAGCCGTTCCTGCGGATCGAGATAATCCCGCTCGCGGCGGTCCAGCTCGAGAAATCCGGTTTCCTTGCCCATTGTTCGTCTCGTTCTATCAGTTCTATTCGGCAGCGACGCTGGCGGCTTCGTGGCGTTCGGCTTCGAGCCGTGTCAGCGCTGCGGCATAATCGCGCGGCATCACTTTGACGAAGCGGGTCAGCGCCGCGTCCCAGTCCGCCAGCAGCGCGCCCGCCAGCTTGCTGCCGGTGTGGAGCTGGTGGCGCTCCACAAGGATGCGCAGCCGCTCGGCATCGTGACGCAGCATGTCGCCCATGCCGAAATCGTTCACCGAGCGCGGACGCTGCGATGGACGTCCGATTCCTTCATCGGCATCCGGCCCTGCGGCGATTGGCAGCAGGTCGACCTGCGCGTGGTTGACGAGGCTCTCGAACGCGCCTTCCGGGTCATAGACATAGGCGATCCCGCCGCTCATGCCGGCTGCGAAGTTGCGCCCGGTCTTGCCGAGCACGACCACCACGCCGCCGGTCATATATTCGCAGCCGTGATCCCCGGTGCCTTCGACCACCGCGATCGCGCCTGAATTGCGCACCGCGAAACGCTCACCCGCGACGCCGTTGAAATAGGCCTCGCCCGCGATGGCGCCATACATCACCGTGTTGCCGACGATGATGTTGTCCTGTGCATCGCGCGGAGCCTCGGCAGGCTGGCGCACGATGATGCGACCGCCCGAAAGCCCCTTGCCCACATAGTCGTTGGCATCGCCGACCAGATCGAGCGTCACCCCGTGGGCGAGCCACGCGCCGAAGCTTTGCCCGGCCACGCCCGTCAGATTGATGCGGACCGTGTCGGTCGGCAGGCCTTCATGGCCATGGGCCTTGGCAATCTCGCCCGAGAGCATCGCGCCGACCGTGCGGTTGACGTTGCGCACCTCGTAGGCGAGCTGCACGGGTGCCTTGGTGTCGATGGCGTTACGGCAATCGGCGATCAGCCGGTTGTCGAGCGCGCCTTCCAGCCCGTGATCCTGCACGCCGATCTGGCGCAGCGACGCGCCTTCCTTGAGCTTCACCTGATGCAGGATGCGGCCAAGGTCGATCCCGCGCGCCTTCCAGTGGCGCTCCATCCGGCGGGTGTCGAGCAGGTCGACGCGGCCCACCATCTCGGCAACCGTGCGAATGCCCAGCTCGGCCATGATCGCGCGCAGTTCCTCGGCGACGAAGAACATGTAGTTGACCACGTGTTCGGGCTGCCCGGTGAAGCGCGCGCGCAGCACCGGGTCCTGCGTCGCCACACCGACGGGGCAGGTGTTGAGGTGGCACTTGCGCATCATGATGCACCCGGCTGCGATCAGCGGGGCAGTGGCAAAGCCGAATTCGTCCGCGCCCAGCAGCGCGCCGATGGCAACATCGCGCCCGGTGCGCAGGCCGCCATCGACCTGCACGGCAATGCGCTCACGCAGATCGTTGAGCAGCAGGGTCTGTTGGGTCTCGGCAAGGCCGATTTCCCAAGGGCTGCCGGCGTGCGTGAGCGAGGTCAGCGGCGAAGCGCCCGTCCCGCCATCATAGCCCGCGATGGTGACATGGTCCGCCCGCGCCTTGGAAACGCCCGCCGCGACTGTGCCGACACCGACTTCGGAAACCAGCTTCACAGAAATCCGCGCCACCGGGTTCACGTTCTTGAGATCGTGAATGAGCTGCGCGAGGTCCTCGATCGAATAGATGTCGTGGTGCGGCGGCGGCGAGATCAGGCCCACGCCGGGCGTCGAATGCCGCACCGCGCCGATACGCTTGTCGACCTTGTGGCCGGGCAGCTGCCCGCCTTCACCCGGCTTTGCGCCCTGCGCCATCTTGATCTGGATATCGTCCGAGTTGACGAGGTATTCGGTGGTCACGCCGAAGCGGCCCGAGGCGACCTGCTTGATGCGGCTGCGCATCGAATCCCCGTTCGCCAGCGGCTTGAAGCGGAACGGCTCCTCCCCGCCCTCACCCGTGTTCGAACGCCCGCCGATGCGGTTCATGGCGATTGCCATGGTCGAGTGTGCTTCGTGGCTGATCGAGCCCAGGCTCATCGCACCGGTCGAGAACCGCTTCACGATTTCCTTGGCCGATTCGACTTCCTCGAGCGGGATCGGTGTGTCGGCCTTCTTGAATTCGAGCAATCCGCGGATCGTCAGCAGGCGTTCGGACTGTTCGTTGATGCTGGCGGCAAACTCGGCATAGTTCTTGGGGTCATTGCCGCGCACCGCGTGCTGCAATTGTGCGACATTCTGCGGCGTCCAGGCGTGCTCCTCGCCGCGCAGGCGGTACTGGTAGATCCCGCCGACATCGAGCATCCCGTCATAGAGCGGATTGTCGCCGTAAGCCTGCCCGTGGCGGCGCAGTGCTTCTTCCGCGACTTCGGCCAAGCCGATGCCTTCGATGGTGGTGGCGGTGCCGGTGAAATACTTCTGGGTGAAGGCCGTCGACAGGCCCACCGCATCGAAGATCTGCGCGCCGCAATAGGACTGGTAGGTCGAGATGCCCATCTTGGACATGACCTTGCGGATGCCCTTGCCAATGGCCTTGATGAAGTTCTGCTGCACCTTGTAGGCGGGCAGATCGGGGTGCCGGCGGCTGCGCAAAGCCTCCAGCGTCTCGAAGGCGAGATAGGGGTTGATCGCTTCCGCGCCATAACCCGCCAGCACGCAGAAGTGATGCACCTCGCGCGCTTCGCCGGTTTCGACCACAAGGCCTGTCTGCATCCGCAGGCCTTGACGCACAAGGTGGTGATGCACCGCCGCGGTCGCCAGCAAGGCGGGCATCGGCACGCGGGCATCGCTCTGCCCACGGTCGGACAGCACGAGGATGTTGTGATCCTGAAGCACCGCTTCGGTCGCGGCCCAGCACATTTCTTTCAGAGCCATTTCAAGCCCTTCTGCGCCTGTGCTCGCATCCCATGTGATGTCGATGGTCGCGCAGCGGAACGCGCCGTCCAGCGCCTCTTCCACCGAGCGGATCTTGGCCAGATCCTCGTTCGTCAGGATCGGCTGATCGACTTCCAGACGCTTGTGCGTCCCCGCATCGCGGCCCAGCAGGTTCGGGCGCGGGCCGATCATGCTGGTGAGGCTCATCACCAGTTCTTCGCGGATCGGATCGATCGGCGGGTTGGTGACCTGCGCGAAGTTCTGCTTGAAGTAATCATACAGCAGCCGCGCACGGTCAGACAGCACCGCAATCGGCGTGTCGGTGCCCATCGATCCGATCGGATCATCGCCGTCCACCGCCATCGGTTCAAGGAAGCGGGTGACGTCTTCCTGCGTGTAACCAAAGGCCTGCTGGCGCTGGAGCAGCGTGCCTTCTTCCGCCGGGATCGCCGCCAGTTCGGGCACAACTTCGGTGATGTCAGCCAGCTTGTACTGCGCCTGATGCAGCCATTCGGCATAGGGTTCGGCATTGGCGAGATCGGCCTTGAGCTCGTCATCCTCGATGATGCGGCCCTGATCGAGGTCAATCAGCAGCATCTTGCCGGGCTGCAAGCGCCATTTGCGCACGATGTCTTCCTCGGCAAACGGCAGCACGCCGCTTTCGGACGCGAGGCAGACGATGTCATCCTTGGTGACGCAGAAGCGTGCCGGGCGCAGGCCGTTGCGGTCCAGCGTCGCGCCGATCTGGCGGCCATCGGTAAAGCACACGGCGGCCGGGCCGTCCCACGGCTCCATCAGCGCGGCGTGATATTCGTAGAAGGCGCGCCGTTCGGGCGTCATCTGGGCATTGCCGCTCCATGCCTCGGGGATGAGGATCATCATCGCATGGGCAAGGCTGTATCCGCCCGCGATCAGCAGTTCCAAGGCGTTGTCGAGGCAGGCCGTGTCCGATTGCCCGTGCGGGATGATCGGCCACATCTTGTCGAGATCGGGGCCGAGCAGCTCGCTTTCCATCGTGCGGCGGCGGGCGTTCATCCAGTTGACGTTGCCGCGCACCGTGTTGATCTCGCCGTTGTGGGCGATGAAGCGGAACGGGTGGGCCAGACGCCAGCTCGGGAAGGTGTTGGTGCTGAACCGCTGGTGCACAAGGCCGAGCGCCGAGACGCAATCGGGCGAGCGCAGGTCATCATAGAAGGAGCCGACCTGCGTCGCCAGCAGCAGGCCCTTGTAGACGATGGTGCGGGTCGAAAAGCTCGGGATATAGGTTTCGGTCACACCCGGCAGGCCGTGCTTTTCCGCGAGCTGCGCCAGCGGGTTTTGCACCTGCTTGCGGATGGTAAGCAGCTTGCGTTCAAACGCGTCCTGATCGGCGCACATTGCCCCCCGCCCGATCACCGCCATTTCGATCACCGGCATTGACGCAACCACCGCCGCGCCAAGCCCTTCGGGCGTGGTCGGCACGTCGCGCCAGCCGATGAAACGCTGGCCTTCCTTGGCAGTGAAGGCCTCCATCCGCTCCTTGACGAAGGCGCGCGCCGCATCGTCCTGCGGCAGGAAACACATCCCGATGGCATAATCGCCCGGCTGCGGCAGATCGTGACCATGGGCCGCAGCCCAGCCGCGAATCAGCGGGTCGGGAATCTGGATCAGGATGCCCGCGCCGTCGCCCAGCAGCGGGTCTGCGCCCACCGCGCCGCGATGGTCCAAACGGTCGAGAATATCGAGCGCCTGCGCCACAATCGCGTGGCTTTTCTCTCCCTTGATGTGCGCAACCATGCCGACGCCGCAGGCGTCATGTTCGTTGGCGGGGTCGTAGAGACCCTGGGAGGAGGGGTATCCCATGCGTCAAGTCCGTTCTGTCAGATGCCGAGAGGCGCGAACCCTTGGTCGCATGATCACTCATGCGAAGGAACACGCCTGCGGCAGGTCTAGCAGGCACGCCTGCCCCTTCAGGGGTGGCTCTTACCCGTTTTCGGGCCCCTCATGCCGACAGGAAGCGGGTTTGGCAAGGGTCACGCGCGAAGTAATATTTCTCGCAGACCTATTCAAACTTTAGGTTGATTGCGCAGGCTGCACGGCCTGTCCCAGTCAGTTGCAGCTTTTGCGCTGCCGGTGTTCAAGCCGCCCCGCGCTGGGGCTGGAGCTGCGCGAGCGCGGCGCGCAGCGGATCGTCGCGCTGAGGCAGGCGCGGTGCCGGACGACGCTCTAAGCTGAGCGCGGAGAGTGCCTTGAGCGCCTCGGCCAGAGCCGCCTCGCGGGCGGCCAGATCAGCCGGGCTGAGCGCGCGGGCGGGCGCGGCTTCGCGGTGTTCGTGAAGAGCACCGGCGAAGCGTTCAACCATCTCGACAAGGCTGAGTTCACTTGCGGGGGTGGAGCGCAGCCGGGCGAGCGCGGCCGTGCCGGGCAGCGGCACCGGCGAAGGCGCGACAGCACGCAGTCGGCGGGCGCGGATATCGGCGACCGGATCGATTTGCGGCGCGGCGGGCGCGGGTTCGGCCACAGGCTCGGACACAGGCTGGTGCACCGGAGCAATGGGCGCTTCCTCAACCCATACGCCATTGCGCGAAGGCAGTACTGCGAAGGCAGCCAGATCAAGCTCGACCGGCTCGGTTTCGAGGGTTGGCGCGCGTGCTGGTTCGGGCGCCGGTTCGCGAGCCGGAGCCGGAGCCGGAGCGGGTGCGGGCGCCGGCGTGGCAAGTTCGGCATCGCGCCAGGCAGGCGTGGCAAAGGGCATCGTCTCAAGCGGATCGTCAAGGCTGCGGGTGCCCAGATCACGCGCCGGGTTGATCGGCGTCACCCGCTGCCGCACGGCACGATCGAACACCGTGGGCGCATCGGAACGGCTGCGGGCGATCGTGTGCCGATGCACCGCAAAGGCGAATATCGGAAGGCCGATGAGCGCGGCGGCCACAGCGGCCATGAAGGGCTGCGCGCCGTTACCCCAGGTACCCATCAATGTGCCAGAAAGCGCACCCAGGACTTCGGCGGGCGGCAGCACCAGTACGACCATCCCACCCAGCAAGGCGCCCCACAGGCCAAGCAACGGCGCAAATGCCTTGTGAGCGGCGAGGCCCGGCTTGGCGTTGGCACGGCCTTGTTTGCGCTTACGCTGCCCCGACCGAACCTTTTTGCCCCGCTTCATTCAACTATCACCCTGCTGTTGCGGCGTCGCGCTGTGCGCCGCCATAGTCACCTCGGGCTAGCAACAGATGGTAAACAGAAAGATAATCTCGCGCATTCCCGGCCCAATCGTGGCGGGTGCGAACATGGGCGAGAGCGCGCAGCTTCATCGCCTCCCAGCCTTCGCGCGCATCGAGCAATCCGCCGAGCGCAGCGGCACAAGCGGCAGGATTATCGGGCGCAAACAACGTCCCGGTCTCGCCATCGGTGATGAGTTCGCGGTGCCCGCCAACGCTGGAGGCGGCCACCAGCCGCCGCTGCGCCATGGCTTCCAAGGGCTTCAAAGGCGTGACCAGATCGGTAAGCCGCTGCGCTTTTCGCGGGTAGGCGAGCACATCGACCAGCGAATAATAGCGTTCGACTTCGGTATGGGCCACGCGGCCTGCAAAGATCACGGCGTCAGGATCGGCCAGCGCCGCAGCAGCCGCACGCCAGCTTGCGTCCATCGGCCCTGCCCCCACCAAAAGCAGCCGCGCATCGGGGTGCGATTGGCGCAGGATCGGCATGGCCGCGATCAGATCATCGACCCCCTCATAGGCATAGAAGCTGCCGATATAGCCGATCACCGGGGCGTCTGGCGCAATACCAAGCTGCGCGGCAAGCGCCTCGTCGCGCGGGGGCGGATCGCCGAACAGTGTCAGATCGACGCCGTTGGGCATGACATTGATGCGCTGCTGGGGAATGCCGCGCGCGGCCAGATCATCCTTCAGGCCGTGGCAAATCGTGAACAAGGCATCTGCACCGCGCGCCACGCGCGTTTCGAGCGCGCGGGTCAGGCGGTATTTGAGATTGCCCTCGGTGCCCGAAAGATTGCCGACCGCAGCATCTTCCCAGAAGGCGCGGATTTCATAAACAAACGGCACGCCCAGCGCCCGCGCTGCGCGTTGCGCGGCAGCGCCGCACAGTGCCGGAGAATGGGCGTGAATGATGTCCGGGCGCCATTCATCGGCCAGCGCGAGAATAGCGGTGGTCAGCGCCTCGATCTCGCCCATTTCGCGAAAGGGCGGCGGGCCCAAGGGCGTGCCGGGGGTGCGGTGAAAGATCAGGCCATCGGCCTCCTCGCACGGCCCTGTCACCTCTGCCTCAAGGTTGTGGCGCTGTCCGGTGATGCCGCGCACCTCCAGCCCGTGGCCCTGCTGCGCCTTCAGGATCGCGCGCGTGCGGAAGGTGTAACCGCTGTGGAGCGGCAGCGAATGGTCAAGGACGTGGAGAATGCGGGTCATGGCGCGATGCTCTATCGCAGGCGTGCTTAACACCGCGTCAACCGGATCAGGGTAAACAGGCGCATTGACCCTTCCCGGATCCTGCCCGACCCATGATTGATACCCTCGCGCTTGCCCTCGGACATGGCCTCATGGCCATCGCGATGCTGCGCCTGATGCTGCGCGCGGGGCTGGACGAGGATCCGCTGCTGGGCGAACTGACGGCCGAGACAAACAGCAACCGCAAGGCAGCCAGCGCATCGGGCCGCAATGCAGCCCGGCGCGCGCGCGAACAAGGCGGCGCAGGACCCCAGGCCGGGGCCAGGGCAGATAGGGCGACAGAGGCAGCAAAATGAAGGACGTCTTCTTCCTCGCCTTCATCGCCTTCGTGTTGCTGCTTGGCCTGAGGCGTCCGTTCCTGTGGGTGCTGCTTTATGTCTACATCGACATTCTGGCGCCCCAGCGCATCGGCTATTCGATCATCACCTCCCTGCCCCTTTCATTGATCGCCTTTGCTGCGGCCTTCGGGGGCTGGATTGCGCTTGACCGCAAGGAAGGCGCGCGCTTCACCTTGCGGCAAGGGTTGATGCTGGCGCTGCTGGCCTATTGCTGGTGGACCACCGGCCATGCCGATTTCCCCGATGACGCGCAGACCAAGTGGGACTGGGTGTGGAAGGCGCTGCTGTTCGCGATTTTCCTCCCCCTCACCCTTACCACCCGCGCGCGGATCGAGGGACTGGCGCTGGTGCTGCTGTTGTCGGTCGCAACTATCGTGATCGCCACCGGCCTCAAGGTCGTCACCGGCGGGGGCGGCTATGGCGAGCTGAACTTCTTTGTCGACGATAATAGCGGGATTTACGAAAGCTCCACCCTCGCCACCGTCGCGATCGGTCTGATCCCGGTGCTGTGGTGGTTCGTGCGCCACGGCACGATCTTCCGCCCGCACTGGACGGTGACTGCCTTTGCAGCGGCGCTGACCTTCGCCTGCCTGCTGGTGCCCGTCGGTACCGAGGCACGCACCGGTCTGCTGTGCATCGCGGCGCGGGCAGTCCTGATGCTGCGCTACACCCAGCGGCGCTTCATGTTCATTGCCGCAGCAGGCGTGCTCGGCCTTGTCGCCCTGCCCTTCCTGCCGCAATCCTATTACGACCGCATGGCGACCATCGCCCAACCGGGCGGCGACGAAAGCGCGTCTACCCGCATGGCGGTTTGGAAATGGACCCTCGATTACGCCTCGAAGAATCCGCTGGGCGGCGGATTTGACGCCTATCGCTCCAACCGGTTCGTATACACCATGCCGGTCAAGAAGACCGACGGGAACACCACCACGGTCGAATACCGCGAAGTGGTCGACAAGGCGCGCGCCTATCACTCGTCGATCTTCGAGATGCTCGGCGAACAGGGCTGGCCGGGGTTGAGCATCTGGGCGCTGCTGCATCTGATCGGGCTGTGGCAGATGGAGCGCCTGCAACGCCGATGGCGCGACACCAAGGATGAGGCGACCGGCTGGATCGCGCCGCTGGCGGCTGCCTTGCAGATGGGGGCGATCATCTATCTGGTCGGCGCGACCTTCCAGGGGATCGCCTATCAGCCGGTGATGCTGATGCTGGCCGGCCTGCAGATCGGGCTCCACACCTATTGCCGCAGAATCGATTCGGCCAAGACCAAGCTCGAACGCAGCCACGCCCGCAAGGCTGTGGTCGACGGGCAGATGCGCGGTGCCGTAGCGGCATAGCGCGCCGCGCGTTCGGGACGTTGCGCTCCCTCTTGTGTTGCGCCATGACGGCGGCGCTAGACAGGCTGGCGGCTCCGGATCGGGCCGCCCGCGACAACACGAAGGAGGAGCCCGATGAACGCTCAGGATTTGGCCGCCAAGGTTGGCGAAGTGATCGGCACCAGCGAATGGGTGGAGATGAGCCAGGAGCGCATCAACCAGTTCGCCGAAGCCACCGGTGACCACCAGTTCATTCACATCAACGAGGAAATGGCAAAGATGACCCCGTTCGGCGGGACCATCGCCCACGGCTTCCTGACGCTGTCGATGATCCCCTACCTCGGCGCGCAGGGCGGTGCCCCGCGTGTGGATGGCGTGAAAATGGGCGTCAATTACGGCGGCAACAAGACCCGCTTCATCGCCCCCGTGCGCGCCGGCAAGCGCATCCGCGGCCACTGGAAGCTTGTCGAAATGGTCGAGAAGCGCCCCGGCCAGTGGCAGCAGACCTGCGAGATCACCATGGAGATCGAAGGCGAGGAAAAGCCCGCCCTGATCTGCGAGTGGATCACGCAGTTCTTCGTGTGAGGCTGCGGGCCCTGACCGGCCCTGCCCCGCTTTGACATGACAGGCCCCTGCGAGGCAGGGGCCTTACCCCCTTTACAACAAGGATAACCCACCATGGCACGTGACGCCGTCATCGTTTCCACCGCCCGCACGCCGATTGGGCGCGCTTACAAGGGCGCTTTCAACGCCACCCCCGGCGCCACCCTCGGCGCGCTGAGCCTTGCCCCCGCCATCGAGCGCGCTGGCATCGAAGCCGGCCAGATCGACGACGTGGTGTGGGGCGCTGTCCTCACGCAAGGCACGCAATCGGGCAACATCGCCCGCCAGGTTGCGTTGCGCGCCGGTTGCCCGGTGGGCGTTTCGGGCCAGACCATCGACCGCCAGTGTTCATCCGGCCTGATGGCGATCTCGACCGCCGCCAAGCAGATCATGGTCGACAACATGGATATCGTCGTCGGCGGAGGGCAGGATTCGATCTCGATGGTGCAGACGCCGGAAATGCGCGTCTCGCCTGATCGCTCGCTGATCGCCATGCACGGCAATGTCTACATGCCGATGCTGCAAACCGCCGAAACGGTGGCCAAGCGTTACAACATCAGCCGCGATGCTATGGACGAATACGCCTACCAGTCGCAGATGCGCACCGCGCAGGCGCAGGCTGAAGGCCGCCTCGACGCCGAAATCGTCCCCGTCACCACCACCATGAACGTGATGGACAAGGAGACGAAGGAAGTCAGCCAGGTCGAAGTGACACTGACCAAGGACGAAGGCAACCGTCCCGAAACCACGCTGGAAGGCCTCCAGAGCCTGAACCCGGTGATGGGCCCCGGCATGACCATCACCGCCGGCAACGCCTCGCAGCTGTCGGATGGTTCCTCGGCGTCGATCCTGATGGAAGCCAAGCTGGCCGAACAGCGTGGGCTTCAGCCGCTTGGCCGCTATGTCGGCATGGCGGTTGCGGGCACCGAGCCTGACGAGATGGGCATCGGCCCGGTCTTTGCCATCCCCAAGCTGCTGAAGCAGACCGGCCTCAAGATGGACGACATCGGCCTGTGGGAACTGAACGAGGCCTTCGCGGTGCAGGTGCTCTATTGCCGCGACACGCTGGGCATCGATAACGACATCCTCAACGTCAGCGGTGGCTCGATCTCGATCGGCCATCCCTATGGCATGACCGGCGCGCGCTGCACCGGCCACGCGCTGATCGAAGGCAAGCGCCGCGGCGCCAAGTATGTGGTCGTCACCATGTGCGTTGGTGGCGGCATGGGGGCAGCTGGCCTCTTCGAAGTCTTCTAAACGGAACAATCCTTCCGCGTCGGCGCTAGCGCCTGTCCCCAAGCAATGGAGACAGGCATGGCGACCGACGCGGAGATCCGTTCGAAGTTCTGGAAGGCGCTTAAAAGCGACATGACGATGTTCCTCGGGCTAGCCGAGGGTGAGGACGGCCACGCCCGTCCGATGACCGCGCAGCTTGAGGAAGAGCTGTATGACGGCGGCGAATATCACGGACCCCTGTGGTTCTTTACCGCCACCGACAACAACCTCTACCGGATGGTCCAGCAGGCCGAACTGGCTGGCGACCAGCCACGCGCGATGGCGCATTTCGCCTCCAAGGGGCATGATGTCTGGGCAACCGTCCATGGCGGCCTTTCAACCACCCGCGATCCGGCGACCATCGACCGGCTGTGGAACCGCTTCGTCGCGGCCTGGTACGAGGGCAAGGACGATCCCAAGATCGCCCTTATCCGCCTTGACCCCGAAAACGCCGAAATCTGGATCGATGCATCATCGGCCGTGGCCGGGATCAAGATGCTGATCGGGATCGACCCCAAGCAGGATTACAAGGACAAGGTGGCAGAGGTGCGGCTGTAGACCCGGACTTTGCGCCACGAATGGGTCAAGCGGCGCGGAAGAATTCTCCGCGCCGCTTGATCACAATTACCCCGCTCCTGCGTCAGTCGAGCGGACCGGGCACATCAGGGTGACAGTTGCCGCGGCAAAATCATAGGTGATCGAGGCGCAATGCCCGATCGTGTCCATGCCGATATAAAGCCGCTGGTTGGGCACCTTGCGCTTGGCGTCCGCGCTCACCACGATCTCGTTGGGATCCTGATCCGTCGCCGGGCCTTCTGCGATGCCCCGGGCGCTCCCCATGTCAGCCACGCGCACATCCAGATTGCGAATTTCAAGCTCGCCCAGCATCAGGGGGCGCTCCAGCGTCAAGGATCGGACGGGCCGCGATACGCCGTAAAGGATCGGCACCTCGCGCGGGTCGCCATCGAACCGGCCGCCATTGGCATCGGCGATCCAGCGCCCGCCTGTTGCCGTCACCAGACTTTCCGCGCGGTCGAGACTGAAAGCGGCATAGACCGGGCGCCCCCCGACATCGAGCCGCACGCTGGTCTGGCTACGACCCATTTCGCGGTCCAGCGGAAAGGTGATGGCCCGGTCACCCGGCTGCGGATCGCGCAGGATGAAAATCGTCCTTGCAGTGGGGAAGGTTTCAGGCCCGGCAACCCCGTCCGCCCCGGCGACGACTTGCCGCGCGCTAAAGGCGGTGCGGCTGCGGAAGGACACCTCCCCTTTCCCGTAGCGCACATTATCTGTCCGGAACCCGATCTTTTGCGGGCCGATGACATAGATATAACCGATCATGCTCGGCTTCAGGCCAAGGCGCTCGGCTGCATCGGCATTGAGGGTTGCGACCGAGATGGCATCGGGCGCCATGCGAACGCGCACAGGCTGATCGTTGATGGTCATCTGGACCGTCTCGCCGATGCGCACGGCAATATCGGCCAATTCTGCTTCGGCAGGCTTCCCCGCTGCGGCAGTGCCGATCGCCAGCAGGGCCACAGCAGCGGTTGAAGCGCGAAGCAGCATTATGAAAATCCCCCGAAAGACAGAGGGATAAATCGCAGGAATGGCGCTGAATGGCGGCTGAATGCCAAAACCGCCGCCCCGCCATTTCGGCAGGGCGGCGGCAAATAGCTTAGCGCAAAGACACCACGTTGTCGGTCGCTTCGCGCACGCGGGTGCCGTTGAACAGGCTCATCATCGGCTCGTCGGTGACGGTGACGACCTGGGCGTTGCCATAGCCGTTGAACCCGGTCTTCATTGCCGCGCCGTAAGCGCCGAGCATCCCGATCTCGATATAATCGCCCGCCTGAATATCGGCGGGGAGACGGAACGGGCCCTTCATGTAATCGGCATCGTCGCAGGTCGGGCCGTAGAAGGCGAAGTCTTCCGCGTCCTCGATCAGATCGTCTTCCAGCGCGCGCACCGGGAAACGCCATTCGACATGGGCTGCATCATACAGAGCGCCGTAAGCGCCATCATTGATGTAAAGCTCCTCACCGCGACGCTTGTTCACCTGCACGATCATCGAGCTGTACTCCGCCGACAGCGCGCGGCCGGGTTCGCACCACAGCTCGGCGTTATAGGCGACAGGCAGCGCTTCGAAGTGCTTGGCGATGATCGCGAAGTAATCTTCCATCGGCGGCGGTTCGAGCCCGGGGTAAGCGCTCGGGAAGCCTCCGCCCACATCGATCATGTCGATCACGACCGATGCTTCGGCAATGGCCGCACGGGTGCGGTCCATCGCCTGAACGAACGCAAACGGGGTCATCGCCTGGCTGCCGACATGGAAGCACACGCCCAGCCAGTCGCAATGCTGGCGGGCTTCCTGAAGCAGCGCCGGCGCTTCGATCAGATCGCAGCCGAACTTGCTGGCAAGCGACAGCTCCGAATATTCGGACGACACGCGCAGACGCACGCACAGGCGCAGATCGCGCGGGGCTTCGCCATCGGGGCCGCGGCAGGCGTCGATGATCTTTTCCAGCTCCTCGAAGGTGTCGAGGCTGAAGGTGCGCACGCCGTGATCGAAATAGGCCTCGCGGATCGCCGCCGGGGTCTTCACCGGATGCATGAAGCACAGCACCGCGTCCGGCAGAATGCCGCGCACCAGCCGCACCTCGGTGATCGAGGCGACGTCGTAGTGGGTGACACCGGCGCTCCACAGCACCTCGATCAGATCGGGCGCAGGGTTGGCTTTCACCGCATAGAGCACCTTGCCCGGAAACTTCTCGACGAAGTAACGGGCGGCGCGCCGCGCGGCGTGCGGGCGGTTAAGGATTACAGGTTCGTCCGGGACGAGGTCGCGGACTACAGCCAGTGCGTCAGGATAGATGTGCAACTCAAGGGACCCCCAAAACGGTTTTTGAAAAAACCATAAAACGACAAGCTGCCTTGCGGTTTGGAAGTCCCCTTGGGGCAGCGGAAGGGCGCATCTAGGGCTTTGGGGGGGGAATGCAAACGAAAAATGAGGCCTGCGGGGCCGCAATGTTGCTTTTCAAAGACACCCCCACAAACACGTCCGGAATGTGACTGAAACCGCGGGTTTTTTCCGTGATCAGAAAGCGATTTTCGGGACCTGATCGACAGTCCCTTGCTCGCTCGCATTAAGGCGGTGGAAGTCCGCCTCGGCGAATCCGAACATTCCGGCGACAAGCACGGCCGGGAAGGATTCGCGCGCGGCGTTGAAACGCGCCGCCGCCGCGTTCAGTGCGCGGCGTGCGGCGGCCAGCTTGTCCTCGACATCGGCCAGCTCGCCTTGCAGCGACTGGAAGTTGGCCGAAGCCTTGAGATCGGGATAGGCCTCGCCCAGCGCCAGCAGATTATCGAGCGCGCCGCGCAATTGCTGCTCGCTGCCGGGTGACGGTGCCCCGCCCGCAGCCGCATTGCGCGCCGCGATCAACGCATCCAGCGTCGCTGCTTCATGCCCGGCATAGCCCTTCACCGTCTCGACCAGATTGGGGATCAGATCATGCCGCTGGCGCAGCTGCGCATCGATATCGGCCACACCCTGGCGCACGCCCTGACGAAGGCGCACCAGATTGTTGTAGATGCCGATCAGCACCACAACCAGCACCGCTGCAATCACAAGGATCGCCGAAGTCCAGAAAGCACCGATAATGTCGATCACGCAGATACCCTCCTTGTCATGGCCGCTGTTCTTAACGCATATTCCTTAAGGGACGGATGCTAACGATAAAAAATGGCGGGACGCTTGGGATCGGATATCAATGCCCTGATGCAGGGCGGCCTTGAAGACTGGCTCGCCAGCCAGAGTGCCATGCGGGATGGCGCAAGAAAGCAGGCAATGAACCGCTGGGTATGGGGCGCGGCGATCCTGATGCCGCTGCTCGCCTTCGTATGGTTCAGCCCGCTCGGCCAAACGCAGTTCGCTTTGCTTCTGACGCTGGCCGGGATCGGCGGCGCCGGATGGTGGGGCTATCGCCCGATCCTTGCCGCCAAGGGCGCGATCAAGCGCGGCATCAACGGCGCCATCGCGCAAAGCTGGGGCCTGCAATATGCCGCCGATGTCGAGCCAGGCCGGGAATTCGAAGCGGCGCGCACCTATGGCCTGCTGCCCGGCTTCGACCGTTCATCCTTCGAAGACCGCTGGTTCGGCGCAATCGAGGCGCATGATTTCGAGCTTTACGAGTGCCATCTCGAAGACCAGCGCGGATCGGGCAAGAACCGGCGCTGGGTGACAGTGTTTCGCGGCCCGGTGATCCGCATGGGGTTTGGCCGCACATTCCATTCCACCACCCTGCTCGAACGCGCCGGCAAGCACCGCAAGTGGCTCGGCCTTGGCAGCGCGAGCGACCATGTCAGCTTTGACGGCCACCGGCTCGACCGGGTCGATCAGGTGCACCCGGCCTTCGCGGATACCTTTGCGCTATATTCCGACGATCAGGTCGAGGCGCGGGTGCTGGTCCACCCCGCCTATGTCGAACACCTGCTCAGGCTCGAAGACGCCTTCGAGGCGCGCGAACTGCGTGCGCTCTTCCGCGGCGGGGAAGTGATCATCGCGGTCGAAGCCGCCGATCTGTTCGAAAGCGGCGGCATGGACGCGGGCGCCGACCGCGAGAATGCCGCGCGCGCCGCCCGGCAGTTCGGCGCGCTGGCCGGGCTGGCGCTGGCAATCAACCAGAACGAGCGCGGGCGGGTGTTGCAGCCCGGTCCCCAGCAGTCCGGCGAACTCTAGCGCCTATTCCTGACCCGCAGCCATCGGATAGGCATCGCCGACCACCGCGAGGAGCACGTTCACGTTCTCGCGGATATTGGCCATGCTGACCCCGTGATCGAGCACGTGGTAGCGGCTGAACACCAGCGATTTCGCCTCGAAATCGGCTGTCACGCTGATCGCGGCCTGTGCGGTGTTGGTCCTGGCCAGCGTTTCAAACGTGGTGCCTTCGGGCAAGTCGTAGCGAACCTGCATCATCACGCCCTGACACCCCTTCACCCCGTTCACATCGCAGGCCGTTCCGAACAGAAGGTAGATGGTGCCGTCTTCGGATTCGGCCGCGACGTAGGCTTCGGCATCCTTGCCCAACCCCTTGACCTTGTGCCCAAGCGCCGTGACGATCGCGGCAAGATCGGTCTGGTCGACCGCCATCACCACGCGTGCGGGTTCGTAATCCTGCGCCGCAGCAGGGGCCGCCATTCCCGCCAGAGCCAGCGCGGCCACGCCAAGCGCCGTTGGTAGCGCCCGAGTTGCGGTCATCATCAATCCCCCCTTCGCGCGTGCCTCAGCTCAGGCGATCGCGGAAATCCTCGTAATCAAAACGCTTGATGCAATCGAGCGCGTCACTTTCGCTGTCCCACATCCAGATGCTCGGCAGCGCGACACCGTTGAAGGTGTTGGTCTTGACCATCGAATAATGCGCCTGATCGAGGAAGGCGAAACGCGCGCCCGGTTCAGCCGGAACCGGCAAACGGTAATCGCCGATCACATCGCCCGCGAGGCAGGACGGCCCACCGAGGCGAATCGGGATCAGACCATCGTCAGCGAGTTCGCCGAGCATCGCGGGGCGGTAGGGAGCCTCCAGCACATCGGGCATGTGGCAGGTGGCGGAGATATCGGTGATGCCAACCGGCATCTCGTTGAAATGGGTGTCGAGCAAGGTGCCGACCAGAATGCCGGCATCCAGCGCGACCGCCTCGCCCGGTTCAAGGATGATCTGGCAGCCGGTGTCGCTGGCGGCGTCCTTGAGGAAGTCCACCAACTCGTCGCGCTGATAATCGGCGCGGGTGATGTGGTGGCCGCCGCCCATGTTGATCCATTTCAACTGCTCGAAGTAAGGCTCGATCACGTCGAACACGCGGTCCCAGGTGGCCTTCAGCGGCTCGAAATCCTGTTCGCACAGGTTGTGGAAGTGGATGCCCTCCACGCCCTCCATATGCTCCTCGGTGAGCTGGTCGAGCGGGAAGCCGAGGCGCGATCCCGGCGCGCTCGGGTCATACTTGGCGACCTCGCCGGTCGGCACTTGCGGGTTGATGCGCAGGCCGATGCTGACCGGCGCGCCGTTCGCCGCCGCGTTATCGAGGATCAGCCGCGCGCGTTGCAGCTGGTAGGGCGAGTTGAAGATCACATGGTCCGAAAGACGGCAGATCTCCTCCAGCTCTTCCGGCTTGAAGGCGGCGGAATAGGTGGCGATCTCGCCGTCGTAGAATTCGGAGGCGAGGCGTGCTTCCCACAGGCCGGAGGTGGACACCCCGTCGAGATATTCGCCGATGATGGGCGCTGCAGACCACATCGAAAACGCCTTCAGTGCCGCAAACACTTTGATATCGGCGCCATCTGCTGCGGCGGCATCGCGCACGTCTGCCAACACGCGGCAATTGGCGCGCAGCTTCGCGGCATCGACCACGAAAGCGGGGCTATCGACCCGCGACAGATCGAAATGGGCAAAAGCGCCCGGATCACCGGCTTTGGTTTGCATGATTACTTGTCCGATTTCTGCGGAAGCCGGGTGCGGACAACGCGTCCGCCGGCAACGTCGGTGACATAGATATGGCCGTCCGCCCCCAGCGCAAGGTCGTGGCCGAGGCTCGCGTCCTTGCCCGGCAGGCTGATGTCGTAGGAGGCCTCGATGCTGCCGTCGGCGGCATAGACCCGCAGCACAGCGCCCTTGCGGTCCGCACCATCACGTCCCTCGACCGCGAGCAATCGCCCGCCGCCCAGAGGCTTGAGGCTGTAGGTGTGATTGCCGGATGGCGAGGCCCGGGTCTCGATCAGCTTGGCGTCATGATCGAAGACCTGAATGCGCGCGTTCTCGCGGTCGGCAACGTAGATGTGATTGTCATCGACGGCGACCGCGTGAGCGACATCGAAATCGCCCCAGTCCTTGATGAAGCTCCCCTCGGGGGAAAACTCGGCGACGCGGGTGTTCACATAGCCATCGGCGACCAGCACGCGATCACCCAGAAAAGCAACGTCCGCCGGGCGGCCGAAATGGCCTGCGTCCTGCGCCCTGACGCCCTTCTCGCCGAGGGTCAGTTCGAGCGTGCCTTCGGACGAGAAGCGGAAGACCTGCTCGCGCGCGACGTCGGTGATCCAGACCTTGCCTTTGGGGTCGATCGAGATGCCGTGCGGCATGATGAACAGCCCTGCCCCCCACTTGGCGAGCAGTTTGCCATCGGGGGCGAACTTGAACACGGTCGGCTCGGCGATGGGATCGCTGGGGAACGGCTCCTCCCACACCCGCCCGGCGCGGTGGAGCACCCAGACGTTGCCCGCCGCGTCGACATCAACCGCGCTGACCTCGCCGAACTTGGCGTCCGCCGGGATGGTTGGCCAACCGGTGTCCACGGCCAGCTTGGGCAGGCTCTCGGGTGGCGGAGGCGGCGCGGTCGCATCGCAGGCGGCGAGCGCCGCGATTGCCAATACCGCCCCCAAAACCCGCATCAGAAATTCACCGGCCCGGCCAGCTCCTCGACCGTCCACGGCAGGCCGTGGCCGTTGAGCATGTCCATGAAGGGATCGGGATCAAGCTGTTCGATGTTGAACACGCCCTCACCCTGCCAATGCCCTTGCACCATCATGGCCGCGCCGATCATGGCGGGCACGCCCGTCGTATAGGAAACCGCCTGATTGCCGGTCTCTTCATAGGCGGCCTCGTGCGAACAGATGTTCTTGATGTAGAACGTCTTCTCGCCGCTTCCATCCAGCGCCTCGCCGGTCGCGATCACGCCGATATTGGTGTTGCCCTTGGTGGTTTCGCCCAGCGTTTCGGGCTTGGGCAGCACGGCGGCGAGGAATTGCAACGGGATGATGTCCTTGCCCTGATAACGCACCGGCTCGATCGAGGTCATGCCGACATTCTGGAGCACGGTGAGGTGGGTGATGTACTGATCGCCGAAGGTCATCCAGAACCGCGCACGCTCCAGTTCGGGGACGAACTTGGCGAGGCTTTCCAGCTCTTCGTGATACATCAGATACATGTTCTTCGCGCCGACCGCTTCGAAATCGAACGCCACCTTGTTCGACATGGCGGGAGTTTCCACCCACGCGCCATTTTCCCAGTGACGCGCAGGGGCGGTCACTTCGCGGATGTTGATTTCCGGGTTGAAGTTGGTGGCGAAATGCTGGCCGTGGTCGCCGCCGTTGCAATCGAGAATGTCGAGCTGGCGGATGGTCTTCAGCTTGTGCTTCTTGAGCCACATGGTGAACACGCTGGTCACACCCGGATCGAAGCCGCTGCCCAGCAGCGCCATCAGCCCTGCATCCTTGTAGCGGTCCTGATAGGCCCACTGCCAGTGATACTCGAACTTGGCCTCGTCCTTGGGCTCGTAGTTTGCGGTGTCGAGGTAATCGACGCCCGCTTCAAGGCAGGCGTCCATGATCGGCAGATCCTGATAGGGCAGCGCAAGGTTGACCACCAGCCCTGCGCCGGTCTTGCGGATCAGATTGACCATCGCCGGGACTTCCTCGGCATCGATCTCGTAGGTCGCGATATCGCGCCCGCAGCGTTCCTTCACCGAAGCGGCGATGGCGTCGCATTTCGATTTGGTGCGGCTGGCGAGGTGGATTTCGGGGAAGATGTCCGGGTTGAACGCCATCTTGTGGACGCACACCGAACTGACCCCGCCAGCACCGATGACGAGAACCGTCTTGTTTTCGGGGCTGGACTTGGCTGCCGACATGATAGGAACCTTTCGTAATGCGAATCTTGCGCGCGCCTTAGAGCATTGCTCCGAAAAGTGGGAACCGGTTTTCGGAAAACGAGCAATGCGGCAATCAAGTAGTGCAACGCAGCCGAGGGGACAAATGATCCAAGCCGATTTCAAAATGCCGACCAACCAGGGCGTGCACGCCGCTGCCGCAGCCGTGGCGGCCATCCTCCCCCCTACCCCGCTGCTGCCGGTCGAAATCGGCGGGGTGCGCGCTTGGGTGAAGGCGGATAATCTCCAGCCGATCGGCTCGTTCAAGATCAGGGGCGCGTGGTGGCGGCTCTCCAGCCTGTCGCCGGAAGAACGCGCGGGCGGCGTGGTGGCGGTGTCATCGGGCAATCATGCGCAAGGCGTGGCGTGGAGCGCGCGGCGGCTCGGCATTCGGGCCACCATCGTTATGCCGCATGACGCGCCGGAGGTGAAACTCGCGAACACCAAGGGTTTGGGGGCCGAAGTTGTGCTCTACCAAAGGCCGGGAGAAGACCGCGATGCTGTCGCCGCCAAGCTGATCGCGGAACGTGGCGGCACGCTCGTCCATGCTTTCGGCGATCCTTGGGTGATCGAGGGGCAAGGCAGCGCCGCCATCGAAATCACCGCGCAGCTTGGCCGCAGCCCTTCGCGCATCATCGCCTGCTGCGGCGGCGGGGGGCTGACGGCTGGTCTCTCGCTTGGTGCGCCGGAGAGCGCGATCCACCCGGTCGAGCCGGTCGGCTGGGACATGGTCGGGCAGTCGCTCGCCGCCGGTCAGATCATCGCGGCCACCGCTGATGCGCCCAAGACCATCTGCGACGCGCTCCAGCCGACGGCGACCAAGCCGATCAATCTGGCGGTGTTGCAGGGGCGCTCGCAGCCGGGGGTTGCTGTCACCGATGACGAGGTGCGCGCCGCCCAGCGTTTCGCCTTTGCGAACCTGCGACTGGTGGTCGAACCCGGCGGCGCGGCGGCGCTGGCGGCGGCGCTGGCAGGCAAGGTGCCGGTGGATGCGGACACTGTCATCATGCTCACCGGCGGCAATGCCGACCCTGCCGCCTTCGCCGCGACCATAGCAAGAGCCGGCGCATGATGTTTCACATGAAACACCGCGCAAGGGCGCTCTGAAGCCGGGCTGAAGGGGGTCTGGGGGGGGTCTGGGGGGGGTCTAGGTGGGGTCTAGCCCCCACTTGGGCTACCTTGAGGGCCGGGGCTGCGCCATACCCGCATGGCCCGCACCCGCATAGCCCCGCTGCCGCCTGTGTAATCACCCTTGTGCTTCACCGCCACGGTCATCAGCGGAAACCACGTGGTGCCCCGGAACGGGTTCACGCTCTGGTAGACCTCCACCCCGTCCACAAACCACGTCACGAAATCGGGCGCGATGTCGACGGCATAGCGGTGGTATCCGCCAGCAAATCCGCCCACACCGTAAAACCGCTGCGCATCGATCCGCATGGGCACGGTAAAGCGCCGCTTGCCGCCCGCCCCGCCGTGCAAATTGGCACTGATATCGCGCGCAAAGTTCCAGTCTGACGATTGGCCGAAGCCTTCATAAACGTCGATCTCGGGTGGCCAGCCGCCGCTTGCGGGGAGCAGCCACAAGGCCGGCCATGCTCCGCGCCGGTCCGGCATTTGGGCCTCCCATTCATACTGTCCGTAAGCAATCTGCGTCGCAGGGATTGCCGCCCCGGTCAGCACCGCCGCGCCGTGCCGCCAAGCCTTGCCCTCATGCATAAAGGGCCGCGCAAGCTGCTGGCTGCGCAGCACCAGCGCCCCGCCCTCGGCCGCGATTGGCGGCTCGGCCCCCGCTTTCCAGTACGGGTCGAGATAAAGCCCGGTCTCGGCATTGCCGGGCTGGGTGCGCCCGTGCGGCAGGCGCGTGGAAAAGGCCCCTGCCCCGCCCGCATCACTCCAGCGCGCGCGCGCCGGATCAAGCCGATAGATCGGCTCGCCCCGAGGCGCAAAGCGGTGCGCGGCCCGAAAGCCTTCGCGCATCATCGGGGCAGGCGGCGCGCCCTTTCGCGCGCGAATCTCGCCCGCCGAATCCGCCACCTCGGCCCCGTTTGCCCCTTGCGGGAAATGGAGCGCGAAGCTGGCGCCGACGGGCAGGCCTGTGATCGGCACCCGCACCGTCTGCACCAGCGGATCGCCGGGACGGAACACCACCACCGTATCAACGCGGGCAAAGTGACGCCCCTCATAAGCGGGTTGCGGCGGATTGCCGTTGCGGGTCAGCACGCGGGCATGGACGGTGTTGGGCGTCGGCCGGTCAAGCCGCACGGGCACCTCGGCCACCCGCGCATCAGGGGCGATGGTGACATCAAGGATCGCAATCCGCGCGCGCGGCGGAAAGGCAGTGCCGCCGGCAAAATCGAAGCGCGCGAACGCCCCGTCGGTGCGTGCGTTGGCGCGGCGTCCGGCTGTATCCACGGGCGCAGTCTCGCTCGCCCCGCAGGCGATCAACCACAGGCCGAGCGCGGTGGTCCAGACGCGCGCCATCACGATTTGCCTGCTGCGGCCCCCGCAGCTTCGGCAGGCGCGGCGCGGCGCAGCGCCTCGCTTGCGATCATGCGCGCCGCCTCGCGCGAGAATTCGGCCGCGCGCTGCCTCCCGCCGCCGCTGCTGCACATCGCCCACAGCACGGTGCGGCGGCGCGGCCAGGGGGTGGTAGGCGCATCGGGATCGAACACCATTGCCAGCAGCCCCTCGCGTTCCGCCCATTCGGGCAGATCGGCGCGGCGCAGCGGCGCGGCAAGCTGCAAGGTGATCCCGAAGATGCGTTCGCACAGCGCAGCCGCCAGCCCCACCGTACCCTCCAGCCGCTGTTCTTCGGCCAGCGCGGCAAAGGCCCGCCGCCGCGCCTCGCCCATCGCCAGAATGCCGGCGGCCACATCATAGGCATAGCGCGCCGAGGGGCGGCGATGCGCGAATTCCTTTATGAAATTGAGCGCCGCGATCAGCACCGCCTGCGGGCGGGTCGGCACCGCGATCTCCACCCCGACAAGGCTCTCGCGCGCTGCCTGACGCAGGAACGCGCCGATATCACGCGGCGGCGGGCAGCCGGGCTGCTGGAGCCGGTGGTGCAGATCGATCACCCCGCCTTGGCGGTGCACCAGATGCACCTCGCCCAGCATTGTCCGCCACCATGCCGAGGTATCCTCGCGCGGGGCAAAGCCGAGCCTGCCCAGCGCCTCCAGCGCCGCGCCGAAATCCTCGCGCGCGACCAGCAGATCAAGATCGCCCGAGCGGCAAAAGAACGGATCGCCGTGCAGCGCGCGGTGCTGGAACGGCCCCTTGAAGGCGAGCGCGGGGATGTTCGCCGCCGCGAGGGCCGGAAAGGCCAGCCGGGCCAGCGCCATCACCCGCCCGTTGCTGACCGCCGCCCGTGCCCGCGCCTGATCGACCCCGCGCGCCAGCGGCGCGGGCATCGGCAGGCGCGCGGCGGCAAAAGCGCGCGCGCAAGGCGTGGTAAGGCGCGCACGCACCGCCAGTTTGGCCATGCGTTCGGCGTGTTCGCCGCACAAGGTGAAACGGGTGCCTGCAATCTCGCCCGTCAGGCTTGCGCGGCACAGGCCCGCAAGGCCATCCCGCTCGGCCCGACCTGGCGAGGCGCCCCTCGAAAAATTTGCGGTGAGCTGGTTTGTATCTTGGGTGAGTGCAGCAGTCATCACGAAACCCCACGTTGAAACGGTCGAAATCCAAGCTGGATTTACGATAGGGGCGTGCGACCCGATTTAAATAACGTGTTTTATCTTGCGGCTTCGCGCCAAAAGATCGGCACCGCTCAAGTCGTGTGCACGCCTTTAGCTCCCTTGAGTCGCAAGGTTCAGGGGATCATTAATACTGACCAAGGAGAAAGCGCATGAGCACACGACATTACTCGGCCCCGATGCTCGAAGAACTGGGCACCTTCGAAAAGCTGACTCAGGCGAGTGGTTGCCCTGACGCGATCGACGCCACTTTCCCGGCCGGAACGCCCTTTGGCGATCTGACCTGTGGGCCTGAAGACGGGATGTCCTGATAACAACCGGCAGGGGCGGCACCCGTGATCCGGACCTGTTTGCGCACGGCGCGACCCGGCGCAGGCGGGAACAGGGGCCGCCCCTGCCACCACGCTGAGACTTTGGGGCGTGCCGCCGTTGCCCCCGCGCGCGCACGCCCCGCTTTTCGTCCCTCACCAATCCGGAAAGGTACCTCATGGCGCACATCGACGCCGACATCCTGATCAGCGGCGACCCCGAGGTGATCGGCTGCACGCTGGCGGAAGGCTCGGCCCTGCTCAACCTCAAGACCTATGTCTATTACAGCCTCAACGAAGTGGGCGCCTTTGTGTGGGAGGCGCTTGAACAGCCGGTCAGGTTCGGTCCGTTGGTCGAGCGTGTCGCCGCCGAATTCGACGCGCCGCGCGAACGGATCGCGCAGGATCTGGCGCGGCTGGTGGCGCAGTTGGACGATGCCGGGCTGGTGCGATGCAGCAGCGCGGGCTGAAAGCGCGGGCGCTGGGTTTACGGCACGATGCCAAGTGCCTGACAGCGCTCGCAGTGATGCGGCTGGCGCTGAATGTGCGGGGTTATGCCGCGATCAAGGCGTGGATGCCGCAGGGCCGCGCGGCGCCCGAAGCGCATTTCTACGCGCGGCAGCTGGCGCGGCGGATCGAGCGGTTGGCGCAGGCCGTGCCCGGCGCATCCTGCCTTACGCAGGCACTGGCGCTGCAATGGCTGATGGCACGCTCGGGCTATGCCTGCGAGCTGCTGGTCGGGGTGCGGCGGGACGAGACGGGGCGCTTTGCGGCTCATGCCTGGGTGGCGTGCAACGGCCGCATCGTGCTGGGCGCGGCCACCACCAATCTTGCTGAATTCACCCGCCTGGAGGGCGCGCGTTGATGGGGAACTGCGCGATCAGCGGGATGGCGGCGGTTGATGGCCGGCGGGAGCCTGCTCCGCCTGAGGCAAGCTGGCGCGGCCCCGGCGTCATCTTGGCGGGCGGCGTTGGCGGTCCGGTTATGCTGGATGCCGACATCACCGTGGTCGCCGATGCGCGGCTCGATAATCGTGCGGGCCTTGCCGCAATGCTGGGAACACCGCGCAATTTGCCTGCGGCGGCGGTGATTGCGGCGGCCTATCGCCGATGGGGCTCGGATTGCGCCGCGCGGCTTGAGGGCACTTACGCCTTCGCCCTGTGGGATGCGCGGGCGCGGCGGCTGGTCTGCGCGCGCGATGTGGCCGGGGTGCGGCCGCTGTATTACCGCGCCAATGGCGGCGTGCTGCGCTTTGCCCAATCGGCCAGCGCGCTGGCGGGCGCTGCGGACGATCTGCGGCCCGAGGCCTTGGCCGATTTCCTTTATGGCCGCGTGCTCGATGCAGAGGGCACATGGTTTGCCGGCGTCCAGCGCCTGCCTGCCGGGCACACGCTTGTGTTCGAGAGCGGCGTGCTGCGGCTCCATCCCCATGCGCGCCTGGCCCCCGCTCTGCCCGATCCCGGCAGCCCTGCCCCGGAAACCCTGCGCGCCCTGCTGGGCGCGGCTGTCGCGCGGCGTGCGGGCGAGAGCGAGCAGGTCGGCGTGCTATTGAGCGGGGGGCTGGATTCCTCGGCCATCGCCTGCCTGCTGCGTGACCAGCGCCGCAAGGGGGGAGCGCCGCCGCTGCCCACCTTCTCGATGATGTTCCGCGAACCGGCCCGCAGCGTGGAGCGCCACCATCTTGACGCCGTGCTGGCCACCGGCGGCTTTGCGCCCACCGTGCTGGAGCTTGATGGCTACGCCCCTTTCAAAGGCGCCGAGAGCCTGCTCGCCGCGACCGATGGCCCGGTGCTCGCCCCCAACCTTGCCTGCATGCGCGCGGTCGTTGCTGCGGCCGCCGATCAGGGCATTGCCGTGCTGCTTGACGGGCATGGCGGGGACGAGGTGGTGAGCCACGGCTATGGCCTACTGGGCGAATTGGCCGCGCAGGGGCGATGGGCCGCCTTGCTGCGCGAGGCGCGCGGGGCGGCTGACAATTACGGCCGCTCGCCCTGGGTGCTGACCCGCCGCATCGCGCTGCGCCAGAAGCGTCTGGACGCGCGGATTATCGCCCGCCTGCTCGCCCCGCTCGACCGCGAGGCCGCGCCCGCCGCCCAGCGCCCGCCGCACCATATCCTCTCCCGCGATCTGATGGAGAGCAGCAATCTCGCCCGGCGCCTCGCCGCCTTCGCCGCCCCCGAGGCGATGCAGGGCGAGGCCGCCCAGCACGCCGCGGTGCTCGCCGATCCGCTCCAGCCCTATGGCTTCGAGGTTCACGCCGCTTTCTACGCCAGCCTTGGCATCACGGCGCGCTATCCCTTCTGGGATCGGCAAGTGGCGGAGTTCTGCCTCGGCCTGCCCGCCCAAGAAAAGCTGGCGCGCGGGTGGTCGCGGCTGGTGCTGCGCCGCGCGATGGCGGGCGTGGTGCCGGACAGCATTCTGCAACGCCGCGACAAGCTCGATTTCACCGTCCACCTCGCGCGCGGGCTGGTGCGGCATCATCACGAACAGATCAGCGACCTGCTTGTCCCCGCCGCAAGCCCGCTGGCGCCCTATGTCGACCTTGCCAAGGCCCGCGCGCTCTACGCCGCCATCGCCGCCGATCCCGATGCCGCGCAGGGCCGCGCGGTGCAGATGATCTGGCGTGCGGCGATGCTGGGGATCTGGCTGGAAAGCCGGCGCGGTTCGATCGCCCAAACCATCCCCGCCGCGTCGCAGGAAGCAGCCCTATGAATTCGCTCGCCCGCCTCGATCCCGCCGCGCACCAATGCGCCTATAGCTACCGCGCCTTCGGGCTGGCCATCGCCAGCGATCTTGCCCTGCCCGAACTGCTGCCCGAATTGCTGTCGCCAAGCCTATCCCTAGCGCCCGATCTCGTGATCCGCTGCGTCGATACCGGCCGCGCCTTCCCCGCCCCCGAGGCAGAGGGCACCTTCCGCTTTGGTGATACGGCCGCCTTCCTGCTCTACCCCCAGATCGGTGCCTTCCGGATCGCCGCGCCCTCGCTGATCGAGGTCGAACCGCGCCCCGGGGTCGATCCGGCGCTGATCGCCTTTCCGCTGCTTGGCCCGGTGATGGCGCTGCTGTTGCAGATGCGCGGTGCGTTCCTTCTGCATGGCAGCGCGCTTGCCGATCCGGCGAGCGATGCCCCAGCCTTCGCCTTTCTGGGTGACAAGGGCGCGGGCAAATCGACCACCGCCGCCGCCTTCGTGCGCGCCGGATACAGCCTGCTGACCGACGACATTATTGCGATTGAAGGCTTGGGATCGGGCCCGGGCGAAAGCGCCTCCCGCATTGCCCCCGCCTTCCCGCAGGTCAAGCTGACCGAGGCCGCCTCTGCCGCGCTGGCCGACGCCGCATTGGGCCAGCGCCCCGATGTGCCGCTGGTGCGCGACAAGCACCGCTTTCTGCTGGCCGCAGGCTTTGCCGAAACAGCGCGCGCGCCCGGCCAGTTCTTCCTGTTGACGCGCGGCCCGGCGCTGGCGCTGCGCCCGCTTGAGCCCAAAGAGCGGATGAAGGCGTTCCTGCGCTTTTCCTACGGCACCCGCTTCGGCCCCGCCGCCATCACCCCCGCCATCGCTGCGCGCCATGCGCGGGCCTGCGCCGCTCTCGCCCACAGCTGCGCCTCCGCGATCCTCACCGTGCCCGAAAACCTCGCTGCGCTGGACGCGGTGGTGGACTTTGTGGCGCAGCAGGCCGCGCTGGCGCACACCGCATGAGCGCCGCTTCCCGCCGGCACAGCCCCGGCGCGATCCTGCCCTTCGTGCGTTACCTTGCGGCCAGCAGCGGCCGGCGCTTTGCCATCGCCCTTGCCCTGCTGGTGCTGGGCGGGCTGACCGAGGGCGTTTCGATCCTGCTGGTGATCCCGCTGCTGTCACTGGCAGGGGGCAATCCGGGAGCGGGATTTGCCCTGCCGGATTGGATGCCGGGCAACCTGACCCTCGGCCTGCCCGAGGCGCTGGCCGGACTGGTCGTGCTGATCGCGTTACAAGGCCTGTTCACCCGCTCCAAGAATATCTACCTCGCCGACCTGTTGTTCGATCTGCTGAACCGCCTGCGGCTGGACCTGTTCGCCGCCATCGGCGCGCTCCGGTGGGATGCGCTCGTGCGCCGCCGCCCGTCCGATCTGCATCACCTGCTGACCGGCGATGTCGAGCGGGTCTATACCGCCGCGATGGCGGTGATGATGCTGCTGCAAACCGCAATCCTGCTGGTGATCTATCTCGCGGTGGCGTGGATCATATCGCCGGTGATGATGCTGGTTGCGGCTGCACTGGGCCTCCTCATCCTTGCCCTGCTGACCCCGCTGCGCGCCGCTGCCAGCCGCTTCGGGCGGACACGCACGGCCAACAAGCGCGACCAGTATCGCACGGTGTCGGAATATCTTGGCGGGCTGAAAACCGCCAAGATCCACGGCGCGGAAGGCGCTTACCGCGCACGGCTGGCGGCCAATCTCGACAAGGTCCATGCCGAGGCGGTCGGTTATATGCGCCTGATCTCGCTCGGCACGATCCTGTCGCAGGTGGTGAGCGCCCTTGCCGTGGCGGTGCTGGTCTATGCCGGGATCAGCCTGCTGGGCATGGCGCTGCCGCAGCTCGTCGCCTTCCTGCTGCTGCTGATGCGGATCGCCCCGCGGTTCACCGCTATGCAGACCAACCTCCAGCAATTGCTCGGCGAGGTGACTGTCTTTGCCGATATCCAGCACTTCCGCGCGCAATGCGCCGCCGAGGCCGAGCCGCCGCCGCCCCCGCCGCTGGCCCTGCCCCCACGTCTGCGCGACGCGATCCGCCTTGCCGGTGTGCGCTATGCCTATGAAGGCGGCGATGCCCGGCCTGCGATCACAGACCTCGATCTGTCCATCCCGGCCGGGCGCATAACCGCGCTGGTCGGCCCGTCGGGCAGCGGCAAGAGCACCACGGCAGACCTCGTCTGCGGGCTTCTGACGCCGCAGGCAGGCACAATCCACATTGACGCCTGCGCCCTCACCCCGGAACGCGCACGCCTGTGGCGCCGCGCCATCGCCTATGTCCCGCAGGAACATTTCCTGATCCCCGGCACCATCGCCGCCAACTTGCGCCTTGCCCGTCCCGAAGCCGGTGAGGGGGAGATGTGGCGGGCGCTGGAACGCGCGGGCGCGGCGGATTTCGTGCGCGCGCTCAGCCACGGCCTCGATACCGTGCTGGGCGAGAACGGCGCCCGCCTGTCGGGCGGCCAGCGCCAGCGCATCGCGCTCGCCCGCGCGCTGGTGATGCGCCCGCAACTGCTGGTGCTGGATGAAGCGACCAGCGCGCTCGACTGGGAAAGCCAGGCCGCTTTTGCCCGCACCATTGCTGCCTTGCGCGGCCGCACCACGGTGCTGGTGATCGCGCACCGCCTTTCGATGGTCGCGGCCGCCGATCATGTGATTGCGCTCAACGCCGGGCGCGTGGTCGAGGTTGGCGGCTTTGCCGATCTGTCACGCGGGGCTGGCCCGGTCTCGCGGCTGATCGCCGCCGAACGCAGCGAGGTCCCGGCGCAACCCTAACCCATGTGGATGCAGGCTTGGCCCGGGAAAGCGAGGCGGGTGTCAATCAGGAGGGATTGCCATGCGCCGCACCATTACCACCACCGGGTTTGTCAGCCTCACCGCACTCCTGCTCGCCGGCACCGCCGCCCGCGCGCAGAATTCCCCGTTGCCGCTGCCGTCCGACCGCAAGCTTGAAGACTTCGAGCCTGTCGGCGGGCGCATTGGCAGCTTCTTCCTCTACCCCGCCATCGAAGCGCGGATCGGGTATGACGACAATATCCTTGCCCTGCCCGATGATGGCGAAGGCGATGTCGAACTGACGGTGCGCGGCGAGGCGCGGCTGGTCTCGCGCTGGCAGCGCCACAGCCTTGAAGCCAATGCCTATGTCCAGCAGAGCTTCCACGGCAAGTTCACCACCGAAGACGTGATGGAAGGCGGCGCGCGGGCAGAAGGCCGGCTGGATATCAGCCGCAACACATCGGCCCGGCTGGTCGCCTCGCTCGATGCGCTGGCCGAAGACCGCGCCAATATCACCAGCTCCAGTCAGGCCCGCCGCCCCACCCGGTTCCGCCGCGCCGATACCCTTTTCAGCCTCGCGCACCAGATGGGCCGCCTCCAGCTGATCGGCGATGCGCAAATGGTGGTACTGGATTTCGACGATGCCGCCGCGCGCGACGGAACGCTGGTGGAACAGGACTTCCGCGATTCGGTCTATCTGCGCGGCGCGCTGTCCGCCTCGCTGGAGGTCTCGCCGCGGATTTCGGCGTTGCTGCGCGGACAGGTTGACCGGCTCACTTACTCGGGCAACCCGGCCATCCCCGATCCCTTTGACCGCGACACCACGGGCTATGCGCTGGAGGCCGGCGTGCGGATGGAATTGTCGAGCCTGCTGTCGGGCGAACTGCGCGCGGGCGTGCTGCACCGCGCGGTCGATGATCCGGCTGCGCAAGGCATCACCGGTGCCTCCTTCGGGGCGAACCTCACCTGGGCCGTGACGCCGCTCACCACCCTGCGCCTGCTTGGTGATCGGCAGGTCGAGGAAGGCGGTTCGCAGCTGGTCAGCGGCAATATCCGCAGTCAGGTGCGGCTTGAGGCCGAGCATGAATTGCTGCGCAACCTCGTCCTCGATGCACGCGCCGGGTTCAGCCGGATCGACACCATCGGCCAGATCGACACCAGCGCTGACGAATACAACATCATGGCAGGCGCAACGTGGAAGCTGAACCGCAACCTCAGGCTGTTCGCCCGCGCTGACCGCTTCCAGCGTTTTGCCGACGAAGCCTTCTTCCGCGAATTCACCCGCAACCGGGTGAGCGTGGGGGTCAGGCTGGTGTTCTAGTCGACATAATAACCGGCAAACTTGTCCTGATAGGAATAGACGTCTTGCTGCCCGGTGCTGCCATATTGGCGCACATCCACACGGGTCAGCGCCACCCCGGCCACAGCCGCATCGGCGGCCAATAGCAAATCGGCAGCGGTCGCGGCGGCCTTGACCGAGGTATCGCGCCAGCGGGCGAGCATCACCGTGCTCTCCACCCCGGCTGCGATCAACCGGGTTTCCGCCACGCCCAGCACCGGCGCGGTATCGATCACCGCCACCTCGAACTGCAACGCCAGTTCAGCCAGCATCTCGGCAAGCGGCACATGGACGAACAACTCGCGCCCGCCCGCATCGGGATGGCGCGAGCCGAGCACGGCAAGACCGGTCCCTTCCTCCACCGCCAGCGCGCGGGCGAGCGGGATTTCGCGGCGCAGATATTGGCCGAAGCCGTCCCAGCCTTCCGGCAGCAGCGCATCACTGACCGCGCGGCGGCGCGCATCGCAATCGACCAGAACCGTGCGCACGCCCGCATCTGCCAGCAGCCGCGCAAGGCAGATCGCGGTGGTCGATTTGCCTTCCCGCGGGAGAGCCGAAGTCACAGCTATGCTGCGCGGGGTGCCGCCCGGCTGCAGCAGGATCGCGTTCTTCAGCGCCCGCACGCCTTCTGTGAACTTGGATTGCGGGTGGGCGAGCAGGTAATCCTGCGGCGCCTGATCGCCCGCACGGCGGCGGCGGCGGGTGGTGGTGGTGGTGCCCAGTTCCGGAACCGCGCCGAGATAGGCAAGGCCCAGCCGTTTCTCCACATCGGCCCGGGTGCGGATCCGCGCGTCGAGATATTCCGCCACGCCGATTGCCGCCAGGCCGAAGATCAGCGCCAGCGTCAAACCGGCAGCCGCCGCCAGCGGATAGCTGGGCGAGGACGGCAGCACCGGCTCCCGCGCCAGCGTTTCAATCGAGGCATCGGGCCGGATCAGCCCGGACTGCGCTTCGACATCCTGCGCGCGGGCGAGAAAGGTGTCGTAGATCTGCCGCGCAGCCTTGGCGTCGCGTTCAAGCTGGAGATACCCCGCCTGCGCCGAATTGTTCGACGCCAGCGAACCGCGCGCGCGGCCCTGGCTCGCCTCCAGCGATGCCAGCCGTGAACGGGCCGCCTCGACATCGCTTTCGAGGCTGGACATGACACGGTCGATCTGCTGCTGGATCTGCACGCGGATATCGGCCAGTTCGCCTTGGGCGCGGCGCAGTTCGGGATGCTGCGGGCCGAGGCGATTGCCCAGCCGCGCGACTTCGCCGGTCAACTCCGCCTCACGCGCACGCAATTGCGCGACTGTGCCTGATTGGAGCGCAGCGGGCACTTCGGCCCCGCCCCCGCCCTGCCCCACGCGGGTGCGCGCCGCCGCAAGCTGGCCCGTTTTTTCGGCCAATGCAGCGCGGGCGGCGGAAATCTCCTGATTGAGGACGGAAACCTCTTGCTCCGCCATGGTCGCGCCCTCGGCGCTCATCAACCCGTTGCGGATCATGTAGCTTTGCAGCGCGGCATCGGCCTCGGCTGCCTTGCGCCGCAGTTCGACGAGACGGGTCTGGAGGAATTCCTGCGCGCCTTGCGAATTGCTCGACTTCATCTCTTGCTGCTGGGCGAGATATTGGCGCGCATATTCATTCGCCAGCGCAGCGGCGAGCTTGGGGCTTTCGGCGCGCGCGGTGATGTCGATGAGATAGGTCAGGCCCGAACGGCGGATTTCCATGCGTGACAGGACGGCCCCTGCCAGCGGGTGGGTGCCGGGGGCGGTTTGGCCGATACCCGGCTGCTGCGCGCTGCGCATTTGCGCAAACTCGGGCCAGGTTTCCAGCTTCAGCGCCTCGGCCACGCGGCCTGCCAGACGGCGGGAGGAAAGGATCTCAACTTCGGTGTCGATCACGTTGGTATCGCTGGCCATTTCAGGCGCCACAGGCTCGCTTTCGAGCACTTCGGGCTGGCGCAGTTCGATCAGCACGCTGGCAGAGGCGGAATAGAGCACCGGGCGCGTCAGGGTATAGGCGGCCACCAGCGCGAGCACCGCGGCCACCACGGCCGCAAACAGCCACAAGCGGCGGCGGAACACCAACCACAGAAACCCGGGATCGGGCAGGAAGGGGGCCGCCCCACCGCCGCCAGCTCCGCCGCCGCCACTGGCGCCTCCCCCATTGGCCCCTCCGCCCCCGCCGCCACCTTCATCTGCGCGCGGCAACCCGGGCGCGTCCGCGCGCGACAAAGGCCGTGCGGGCGCGTGGGGATCGGCATTCTCGTGAACCAGACGGTCTGCTCGCGTCGCCAAGGGCGTCTCCCGTTTCGGTGGCCCGGCAGGGGTGCCGGCATATTCCGCGCGGTGCGTGCCCGCCGCATCATCGGAAGGCCATAACCTGCTTTGGCAACTCGCCTTGGCTAGCCGCTCCGCCCTGATCGAGGTGAGCAAACCACTTGAATTTGGTCTGGGCCCGCCTGCGCCATGTGAGCGCCTCGCGCGATGCCGGAAGCGAACAGGGGCCACAGCCATGCTCAGCCAGATTGCCTATCTCGTCCACGATCTCGGCGATGCTGCCGTTGCGCGGCGAGTGGACGGGTTGCAGGCCGGGGGCGCCAAGGTGGCGCTGGCAGGCTTCTACCGCCGCGCCGCGCCCGCCAATGTTGCAGGCGTGCGTGCGCTGGCGCTGGGGCGCAGTCATGACGGGCGACTGGGCGCACGCGCGCTGACGGTGCTGCTGAGACTGCTCGCACCGGGAACTTTGCGCGCCATGGTGCGCGAGGCCGACGTGGTGATCGCGCGCAATCTGGAGATGCTGGTAATTGCAGCCTCGTTGGCCCGGTCGGACCAGAAAATCGTCTATGAATGTCTCGACATCCACCGCGTGCTGCTGTCCCGCAGCCTTGCGGGGCGGGCCTTACGCTTTATCGAGCGCCGTCTGCTTGCCCGCATTAGCAGGGTGATTGTCAGCTCCCCCGCTTTCGCGCGCGATTATTTCCGCGCGCGCCAAGGCTGGACCGGGCCGATTGATCTGGTCGAGAACAAGGTCGCGGCCCTGCCCAACACGCCGCCCGCACCCGCGTTGGCCGCTGATGGGCCGTGGGTGATCGGCTGGTTCGGAATGCTGCGCTGTCACCGCAGCCTAGACATTCTGGCAAAGCTTGCCGCGCGCTCGCAGGGCCGGGTGCGGGTGCTGATCGCGGGGCTGCCATCGCCCGACATTTTCGCAGACTTCCCGGCAGCGGTCGCACGGATGCCCGGGGTCGAATATGTCGGCCCCTATCGCCCCGGCGATCTGCCGCGCCTCTACGCCCGCGTCCATTTCGCCTGGTGCATCGACTATTTCGAGGAAGGGCTGAATTCGGCCTGGCTGCTGCCCAACCGTCTTTACGAAAGCCTGGCGCACGGCGCCGTTCCGGTTGCGCTGGCCGGGGTGGAGACCGGGCGCTGGCTGGAGGCGGCGGGGGTCGGGCTGATCCTTCCCGAAGGCGAGGCGCTGGGCCCGGTGCTTGGGCAGCTGACCCGCGAAGACCATGCCGCGCTGGCCGCCGAAGCGCGCGCCCTCCCGCCAGACAGGATCGCGTTCTCCCCCGAGGACCATCGCCGCCTTGTGCGGCAATTGGAGACAATCGACGCATGACCGCGACCGCCAATCCCGATCCGTCAGGCGTGTTGACCGTGATCCCGTGCCTCAACGAAGCGGCGCATATCGAAGGCCTGCTCGCCTGCCTGCTGGCCGATCCCGCCAATCGCCGCATCGTGGTTGCCGACGGGGGAAGCACGGACGGCACTCTGGCCATTGTGCGCCGCATCGCCGGGACCGATCCCCGCGTCACGCTGATGGATAATCCCGCCCGCATTCAAAGCGCCGGGATCAACCGCGCCGTGGCGCGCTTTGGCGCGGAGGCGACGTGGCTTGCGCGGGTCGATGCCCACGCACTCTACCCGGAAAACTACGTCACGCGCCTGCTCACTGTTGCGCAGGCGCAAGGGGTGGATGCGGTGGTGGTGCGGATGGAAACGCGCGGCCAAAGCGGCTTTGCGCGGGGCGTGGCGGCGGCGCAGAATTCACGGCTCGGCACGGGAGGCGCGGCCCACCGGACGGGGGCGGCGGCAGGGCTGGTCGACCATGGGCACCACGCCTTGATGCGGATCGGTGCCTTTCGCGCAGCGGGCGGTTATTGCGAGGCGATGGTCTGCAACGAGGATGCCGAGCTTGATCTCAGGCTGATCGCCGGAGGGGCGCGGATTTGGCTCGCACCCGATATTCCGGTGACCTATTTCCCCCGAGGCACGCCGCGCGCGCTGGCGCGGCAATATTGGCGTTATGGCGAGGGCCGGGCGACCACCGCGCGCCGGCATCGCCGCCGCTTGAAGCTGCGTCAGGCGCTGCCGCTAGGGATTGCGCCCGCCTGCGCGCTGGTGCTGGCTGCCCCGCTTGCGCCGGTTCTGGCGCTGCCGATGCTGGGCTGGGGGCTGCTCTGCCAGACATGGGGGCTTGGCCTTGCCCTGCGGGCGCGGCGCGCGGATGTCGCATGGGCGGGGAGCGCGGCGATGATCATGCATCTGGCCTGGAGCGCGGGCTACTGGAAGCAGGAGATCGCCGCTCGCGCCTCGGGCGGCAGGGCCATCCCTGCGCCGGTGCTGCCCTTCGCTGCCTCCTGACACCATTCGCGCAAGGCCCGGTGCGTGCCGGCCGGCGCGAAATGCTCCGCCACCGCCGCCCGCGCCGCCTGGGAAAGCCGTGCGCGCAAGCCTTCGTCCTGCTGGAGCGCAAGGATTGCTGCGGCAAACCCCGCTGCGCTCTCCGCCAGCATCACCGCCGGACCGCAGGCCTCCTCGACGCCTTGCAAGGTCACCGGGCTGACCACCATCGGCTTGCCCCATGCCAGCGCCTCCACCAGCTTGATCTTGAGGCCCGAGCCGAACCGCAAGGGGGCAATCACGATCCCGGCGCGCTGGTAGAAGGTCTCAAGGCTGGGAACGAGGCCATGCATCCGCACGCCATCGGGCACCCGTGCGCCCGCAAAATCGGCCGCGACCGTCCCCACCACATCAAGCCGCGTTTCAGGCGCGGCGGCCAGCACCGTGGGCCAGACCTTGTCCAGAAACCATGCCAGCCCGTCCGAATTGGGGGCCGTGCGGCTGCCGACGAACAGCAGCCGGTGGGGAGCGCCGGGCGAGGCTTGCGGCGCTTCGGGCGTGCGCGTGCCGGGGGCGAGGATCACTCGCGCCTGCGGCAACGCCCCGGCGACGAAATCGGCCTCGTCCTGCTGGATCGCAATCACCGTGCCCGCGCGGGCGAGCATGGTCACCTCCTGTTCGCGGGTCAGCGCCGTCACCGAATCGCGCTCCGCCCCCGCTCCTGATCCGGCGCGGCGGTGGAAGAGATCATGCATCACGATCGCGCTGCGTTCACGCGGGGCGCCAAGGCAGGCGAAGGCTTCGGACTGGAAGGCGTAATCGGCAATCACCAGATCGCCGGGGCCAAGCGTCTGCGCGGAAAGCCACGCGCGGTCATCGGCGCTCCACGGCGCGGCGATGGCATAGGGGCGCGGCTTGTCCTGCAACCAGCGGCCGGAAAGGCCGATCCGCGTGGCAAGGCTGCGCGCCGCACCGATCGCCGCATCGCGCCACACCGCCGGATCGCGCGAGACGAACCACCGCCCGATGCGCAGGACGCCGCGGATATGGTGCTCAGCAAAGACCGCCATCTCCGGGCGGGCGCGGTAAAAGGGGATGCGGCCCATGATATCGGGCGAGGGTTGCCACAACACCGGCACCACCCCAGCAGCAGCAATCGATCGGGCAAGGTCGATCAGGTAGGACGAACTGCCGTTGGTCGCCCCGATCAACCGCTGCCGGCTGACGAAAATGGCGCGGGCCTTCATGCGGGGACTCCGTCGGCAGGGTTTGATGCGGCGCCGGCCCGCAGGCTCCGGGCAAGGCCTGTATCCACCACCGCGCGCGTTCCCAGCAACGCGAGCAGATCGCCGCAGCTGTGCGGCTCGATATGGAAATCGATGAGCGGATGGCGAACGTCCGCAGCCGCCACGAACAGCGCACCGTCACCGATTGCATGGGCAGCCGCATCGGCATGGCGCTCGGCTGCTATCAACACAAGCGCCGCCCCCCGGCCCGCCCGCGCGATCGCGACCGGATCGATCAGCGCATCGCCGGTAAGGTGGCGCACACGGTGCCCGCTTGCCTCGGCCAGAGCTGCTGCAACCGCGACCGGCGATCCGGGCTCGGCCTCCCCGCAGACCAGCACATCGGGCTCAGTCTCCCCCCCCAACACCGGTGAAAGTGCGGGAGGCGCAGCGCGGCGCCGGAAATCGGCCAACCGCCGCGCCGCGCCTTCGCGCATACTCGCCGCCAGCAGGCCGAAGGCGCGCCGCCGCCGCAGCAAGGCAGGCAGCGCGCGCCACAGGCGGCGGGCCTTGAGGTGTTCCACTGCCTCGCAATGCGCCAGAGCATCCTCAAGCGAGGCCAGCCGATCCGCCCGCGCCTGCGTCAATGGGCCATCCGCACCCGGCGCGGCGGCATCCTGGGCGATGCGACCGCGCTCGGCCTCGATCAGTGCCGCAAGGTCTGCGCAGGTCCAGCGGAACGACGTCGAACCGGCGTGGCGGCGATAGTAATAGGTCGGCTCCGGGCGGAAAGCATAGGTCAGCCCGGCGGCCAAGGCGCGTTCGACCAGGTCCCAATCCTCGCCAATCCGCAGCCTTGTGTCATAGGCGATCCCGCGGCGGCGCAGCGCATCCAGCCGCAGCAGCGGTTTCAGATAGCCCAGTTGTAAGCCCTGCCCGTCAATCCGCCCGCTCGCCAGAAAGGCGGCATGGTCAATCATCCGCTCACGCCGCCAGCCCTCGCCGCTGGCGAACAGCGCGGGCTGGGTCGCCGCGCCGAATTCGATCATATTGCCCGCCGCCATGTCCGCGCCCGTGCGCCGCGCCAGATCAATCAGCCGCTCGACATGGCGCGGGTGGAGGATGTCGTCAGCATCCAGCACCGCGCCCCACGGCGCGGCAGCGGCCGTGATGGAAAGATTGCGCACCGCCGCCAGCCCCTTGCCGTGGCCGCGCACCGGAATCACCCGCGCATCAGCCGCAGCATGGGCCTGAATGATTGCACCGGTGGCATCGGTCGATCCGTCATCGACAACGATGATCTCGATCCGGCGCAAGCTCTGGCGGCGCGCCGATAGTAGCGCGGCATCAATATGCGCAGCCGCATTGCGTGCCACCATCAGCAGCGAGACGAGCGGCTCTCCTGCGGCCGGGCGGCTGGCATTACCTGTTACGGGGCCTGTCATTGCCGGGGGGATTCTCCGTTGCGGGCTGTGCCGGTGCAGCGCCGCGATAGGCTGGAACGGCGGCCCCGCGACCTTAACGAGGTTAGTGCCCTTTATTGGCCAAGTGCTTAGCCTTGGTCCGTTCCCGAACAGCAGAAAGCAGTGGCATGGACAGTGGCAGTGACAGCGGTACGGGCAAAGTCTGCGTTATCATTGCTGCGATGAATGCCGAGGCCACGGTTGCCCGCGCGGTCGCTTCGGCGCTGGCCGAGCGCGAGGTGGCCGAAGTGGTGGTGATCGATGATGCCTCGCACGATGCGACCGCTACGGCGGCGCTGGGCGCGGACGACGGTAGCGGGCGGTTGGATGTGCACCGTGCGCCCCGTAATCTCGGCCCTGCCGCCGCGCGCAACCTTGCGCTGGCGCGATCAAAGGCGCCGCTGGTGGCGGTGCTCGATGCCGATGACGCGATCCTGCCGGGCCGCTTTGCCGCACTGGCCGATCCGGCAAATGACTGGGACATGTCGGCCGACAACATCATCTTCATCCCCGAAGGCGAGGCCGAGGACTTCACCGGGCTGGCCGCCTTTGGCACCGGGGGCGTGGCCGAGCGGATGGATTTTGCCCGCTTCGTGGCCGCCAACATCTCGCAGCCCCGCCGCCCGCGCGGCGAGTTGGGGTTTCTGAAGCCGGTGATGCGCCGCGCCTTTCTTGAACGTCACGGGCTTGCCTATGATGAACGGATGCGGCTGGGAGAAGACTTTGATCTCTATGCCCGGATGCTGCTGGCGGGCGCGCGGTTCCGGCTGGTGGCGGCTTGCGGCTATGTGGCGATCGAACGCCCGGATTCGCTCAGTGCCAATCACGCAGCGTCCGATCTTGCCGCCCTGGTAGCGGCTGACGACCGGATGCTCGCCGGAAAGCTCACCGCCGAGGAACGCGCGATCCTCACCGCCCACCGTGCGCAGTGCGCGCAGAAATGGCATCATCGCCATTTCCTTGATGCCAAGCGCCAGTCCGGGTTGATGCGCGCGCTGATCTCCCACCGTGACCGCCCGCGCCTGCTGATCGATGCCAGCCTCGGCGTTGCGCGCGACAAGTTCGCACTGCTGCGGGCAAAGGGTAGCAAAGACGCACCCTCTGCCCCTTCGCGCCGCCGCTTTCTGATAGCGCCCTGAGGGCTGCCATCTTCGGGCAGGCTAATAACCTGGGTGAGCGAAGCTGCCGCCGCGATCGGCGAGTGTCGCGCGCATCCCGCCCTCAGATAGTGACGAAAGGCCGCCCTGCCCTTGCCCGCCTCCACGCCCACCCGCGCAGCCCAGGGATACACAGAGCCGTTCGGCTTCGAGCGGCTGTCCGTGTCGGGTTTTGCCGCGGCGATGATTGCCGGACTTGCGGCCCCGGCGCTCGGCCCCTTTGCCACGCTGGTGCAACTGGTATGTCTTGCCGCGATCATGGGCTTGCGCTGGCGGCGCCTGCCGGCGCTGCTCCCTGCCGCGCTCCCGCTGCTCGCACTGCCGCTGTTTGCTGCCGTCTCGATGCTTTGGTCGGACATGCCCGGGGTGTCGCTGCGCTACGGTTTGCAATTGATCGTGACCGGGATGATGGGCGTGGTGCTGGGGCGGCTACTGAGCCTGCGACAGTTGGTGCTGGCGGTGTTCATCGGCCTTTCGATTGCCTGTCTTGCCGGCCTTGCAATCGGGCGGACGGGGGCATCGGAAAACGGGCCGGTGCTGATCGGGCTGGCCGGATCGAAGAACCAGATGGGCTATATCGCGCTGGCGTGGCTCGCTGCGGGGCTGTGTGTCGCAGCCTCGGGCGGCTACCGGCCTTGGGCGCGCGTCCTCGGGGCGCTGGCGGCGGTGCCCGCGATGTTCCTGATCGTGCAGGGAGATTCGGCGACGGCGCTGGTGTCAGCCGCGGTGCTCGGCCTCATGCTCGCGCTGCTCGCGGCGGCGGCATGGCTGGGGCGTGGAGGGCGCTTGTTCGCGCTGCTGGCGGCTGCGATGCTGGTGGTACCCGCGCTCGTCGCCCTGCCCGAGATCGAGCGGCAGGTCGCGATCATCCAGACCGACGTGCTGCAAAAGGATGCGCGCCTGACCGGGCGCACGCTGTTGTGGGAAGAGGCTAACCGGCTGATCGCACAGGCGCCGCTGGTCGGCCACGGCTACAAGGCGATCTGGCTCGGCCCCAAGGGCAAGGGGCTGCTGGCGCGCAATGGCCAGAAGGACGGGCGCGCCTTCCACTTCCATGACACTTTCCGCGAATTGCTCGCCGATCTCGGTATCATTGGCCTTGTACTGTTCCTGCTGCCGCTGGCCTATGCGGTGCTGCGTGCGGTGGTGCTGCTGGTTGCGGCGGTCGATGCGCCGCGCGCCTTTGCGGTTGTCACGCTGTTCACGATCGGCCTGCGGATGCGCACCGAGCTCGTGGTCGGCCCGTTCCTGATCGACGCAGTCCTGTTGTGGGCGTTGGTAGCCGCGCTCGCCGCGTTGCCGCTGGCCAATCCCGTCGCTGCCGCCTCTGTGCGCGCTGCACCCGTCCCGCCCCGGCGTGGCCGGGCGCGCCGCCCCTTTTCCAAGCCGCAAAGGAACCTTGCATGATGCTGCGCATCCCCGCCTTGCTTACCGCCCTGCTGGCGCTGCTGCTCGCCGCCTGCGCCGGAGGCGGAGACGCCCCGCGCGCGCGCCTGGTGGATGATGCCCGCGTCTACACCCTCGGCCCGGGCGACAAGCTGCGCATCACGGTTTACGGTGAGGAGACGCTGACGGGCGAATACGGCGTAACGGGCGCGGGCGATGTGTCCTTTCCGCTGATCGGCAACATCCCGGTGGTCGGACGCACGGTGGAAGACTTGCAGACCGAACTCACCACGCGCCTCGGCAGCGGCTATATCGCCGATCCGCGGGTCAGCGCCGAGATCATCACCTACCGCCCCTTCTACATTCTGGGGGAAGTGGCGCGGCCGGGGCAGTATGACTTCGCCGTGGGGCTGACAGTGGAACAGGCGGTCGCGGCGGCAGGCGGCTTCACCTACCGCGCCAACAGCCGCAAGGTGTTCCTGAAACGCGCCACCGACACGCGCGAGATGCTGGTCGATCTGCGCGACACGCCATCGTTCCCGGTGCGGCCGGGCGACACGATCCGGGTGGCAGAGCGGTTCTTCTAGCCCATGCAGAACACCACCGCACTGCTGCGGACACCGATCGGATCCGGCAAGGTGCTGGGCGATGCGGCACTGCTGGTTGTCTTTGCCACCTATAACGGCGCGGACTGGATCGCCCGCGTCCTCGATGGGTACGCCGCACAGCGCGGCGCGCCGTCGTGGGCGCTCGTTGTGGTGGACAACGCCAGCACTGATGCGACCCCCTCGATCCTTAACCGGTATCGTGACCGCATTCCGCTTGTTGTGCTGCGCGAGGAGCGTCCCGGCAAGAACCGCGCCTTGAACAGCGCACTTGAAGCCGTGTGGCAGGTGCCATGCGACTATATTTTCACCGATGACGATGCCGTGCCGGATCCTGACTTCGTCGCGCAATGGGCACAGACCCTTGGCGCCCGGCGCGATTACGCCTTGTTCGGAGGCACAGTCGCGCCAAGCTTCGAAGGTGTGGATCGCCGCATCCCCCACCGTTACGCGCCCTACCATGCCGAAATCTACGCCCTGAACAGCCGCCCGGAAGGCGAGATTTCCCCGCGCCACATTTTCGGGCCGAACATGGCGGTCTCGGGGGAACTGATCCGGGCCGGACACCGCTTTGACGAAAACATCGGGCCAAGCAGCGCCGACGGCTGCTACCCGATGGGAAGCGAAACGGAATTCTGCATCCGGGTTGCTCGCCAAGCCGGCGTAGCCGCCTGGTTTGCGTGCCACCCGAAAGTTCATCACATCGTGAGGGCCAACCAAACGACCGAGACTTTTATTCTTCAACGCGCCTTCCGGCACGGCAGGGGTTTTGCGCAAATGGAGGCTCCTTCCCGCCCCGGCCTTTGGGCCAGCATCAAGACCTCGCTGCGCCTCGGTCTGCTCAGGCTGGCAGGAATGACCGGCTCGACCCGGGCGAAGTGGAATGCCGGCTGGCTCGAAGGATATCGCGCCGGGCTCGGCAGGGATGAAACCCGCAAGGCGTAACACGCGCAGCGCACGTCCGAAATATCAGGAAAGCACGATCATCATGCCAGACCCAGAGCGGCGCCGTAAGCAATCGGCGCGCACAGATAGGTCGCGCGGTGCACGCCGCCTGAGCATCCTTGTCTACGCCAACGTCGACCGGGCAGAGGCGGGCGGCGTGCAGGCGGTGGTTCGCCACCTGCGCGATCACCTGGCCGCGCGCGGCCATGCGGTCAGTACCGGCTGGGCGACCAGTTCGGACGGGATAGCCGACGCAGGCGCTGACGGCTGGGTCGAACAATATCCGGTGCTGGCGGGCAGACGCTGGCTGCATCTGCGCACCTTAGCGCGGATTGCCGCGCGCCTGCGACGCACCCGGCCCGATGTTGTTAACATCCACTTCGCTTCGCCCTCGACGCGCTATTTCACGCTGCTCGCTCCGGTCTTCGGATATCGCGTGCTGCTGACCTGTCATGGCAGCGATCTGTTGCGACCGCATCCCCAGGATGCGCCGCAACTTGCATCGGTGCTGCGCGGCCCGGCGGCGGTGACGACGGTGTCGGACGATATGCGTGAACGCATTCACGCTGCCTGCGGTTCGGAGGCGATGCATATTGCCGTCATCGAGAACGGGATCGACACCGCCTTCTGGAGCCCTGCGGCTGAAGCCGCTGCGCCACCCCGCCCCTTGGAGCCCGCCACAACACTCGTTGCCGTTGGCCGGCTTGCCCCGGTCAAGGGCTTTGACATTCTTGTCGAGGCGCTTGCCGTAGCCCGGGTGAAATCTTCCGCCGCAGCACGGCTCGTCCTGATCGGCGAAGGGCCGGAACGCGAAGCACTCGAAGCCCGGGCAGAGCGGCTCGGAATCGGCCACGCGGTGGAATTCGCAGGTCGCCTCGGTCCGGCCGCGCTGCGCGAACGGCTGCGCGCGGCGGATCTGTTTGTCATGCCATCGCGCAGTGAAGGCATGCCCTTGGCGCTGCTGGAGGCGATGGCGGCCGGCACTCCGGCCCTTGCCAGCAGGGTCGGCGGGGTGCCGCGTGTGGCTGGCGATTGCGCAGTGTTGGTCGAACCCGAGAACCCCGACGCGCTCGCCAACGCGCTCGTTTCGTTGCTCGCTGACAGGCCCTTGCGCGAGCGGCTTGCCCGCAAGGCACGCATCAGGGCGCAAGATTTCTCAGTCGCACGTGCCCACCATGCCTACGAGCAGGAGATGCTCGCACTGGTTGGCGCAAGACCGCGAGCGGTGCCTGCGATGGCCGGGGCAGCGCCACACCGCCCTGCCTAACTCAGGTTGTGGCTGCGGGCGCGGCGAAGGTGTTTCTTCGCGGTTGCAGCACAGATCACCCGCAGCATCAATGCGGGGGCTGCGCCGCGCCCTCGATGTCGCCGCCACCCCATCCCCAGCCACGGGAGCAAGCATGACGACGATTGCCCTTTCTGACCCGCGCCTTCCCGTTCCTCCCGCCACCCGCCCCCGGGTCCTGTTCCTGCTGGAGGAATATCCGCAAGCCGGGCAAACCCATATCCGCAGCGAGATCGAGGCGCTGGCACCGGATTACGAAATCGGCATTGTCGCACTTCGGGCTGCAAGGCAGACCTATGCGGATCACCGCCCGCACCGGATCGTGGGATCGCTGACGGACATCATCGCCGCTGTCCGGGCCTTCGCGCCCGATCTGCTGCACGCCCATCACCTCACCCAGCTCGGACTTGTTGCCGAGGTGTCGCGGATCAGCGGCATCCCCTTCACCTTGCGCGCTCAGGCGGCCGACACGCTGATGCTGCGGCCGCGAGGCCTTGGCGAGAAGTTCCGGCACTGGCTGCGCGGCAGGCAACCGCCGGCGCGCGCGACTGCCGTGCGCGGCGATCTAAGAGCGATCAATGACGAGCTGTGCCTTGGGGTGCTGATCCTTCCGTTTGCACGACGCTGGCTGACCCGCGCCGGGGTGTGCGAAGCCAAGCTGATCGATTGCTTTCCGGTGGTGTCATTCTCGCGGTTCCATGATCGCGAGACGAACGGGGATGCGGTCATGAGCATCGGCATGCCCGCGCCGGGACGGGCGCTGCCTGATGTGCTGCGCCTTGCGCGTAAGGTGCCGGGCCGCAGCTTCAATCTCTACACCTTGGGCGGTGAGACGTCTGCGCTTGAGGGTGTGCCGCAAGGCGGGACCAAACGCCAGGCCGATAGCGGCGGCAGTATCGCCTGCATCGGCCCGGTCGAACCGGCCGAAATGCCGCGCGAATACAAGAAACACCGCTGGCTGGTGCTGACCGCCGATGGCCCCGCCCCGCTCATCGGTTGGCCCAAGGCGATTGCCGAGGCCCAGGCCGCCGGCGTCGGCGTATGCATCCCGGCGCTCCGCCCTGATCTTGCGCATTATGTCGGCGAAGGCGCCGGCATCCTTTACGAATCGATCGACGAACTGCCCGCAATTATCTCGGCTCCCGTGCCCGAGGAAATGCGCGAGCGCGGGTTCGAACAAGCAAGGAAATCCGACATCGAACGCCACAAGCACCTGCTCACCGATTTGTGGGACGATGCGCTGCGCAATCGTGCAGCCGAGTTCCGTCCAGCCCCGCTCGCCGGAGCCGTGCCAGCGGCAAGCGCTCCCGGTGCGGCTGCCGTTCTGGCGACTTCGGCATGAGCCCAGCCCTTTCCGCAGAAGCCCTTCCCGCCGATGGTCGCCCGGCCCTGCGGTTCCATCCCTTGCGCGGCCTGATGGCATTGCTCTCCCCGCGCGACCGCGTGAACGCGTTGATCCTGTTCGGGATGATGCTGGTGGGCGCGATGCTTGAAATTGCCGGGCTGGCCGCTGTCCCCGCCTTTGTCAGCGCCGTTGTCGACCGCGAGGCCATGCTGGACTTGCCCCTCATCGGCCAGATCCTGGGGCCATTGACCGCATCCCTCGGCAGCAGCGAACTGGTGATATGGGGCGCAGCGGCACTGCTCGGTATATTTGCTCTGAAGAACGGGTTCCTCGCGTTCAATTACTGGGCGCAGATCCGTTACGTCTCGAACCGCCGCATCGCGATTTCGGGACGGCTGATGCGCGCCTATATGGCCGCCCCTTACACCTTCTTCCTCTCCCGCAACCGCTCCGAACTGCTGCGCAATGTCGACGGCGAGGTGCAGACGGTGTGTTACAGCGTGATCAGCACCATCCTTGAACTGTGCACGCGCACGGTGATCGTGATTGCGGTGCTGGGCTTCCTGTTGTTCGTAGAGCCGCTGATCACGCTGGCGTGGATCGTGTTTCTCGGCCTTATCGGCTTTGCCGCGCTGCGCGGGGTGACGGGGCGATTGCGGCGTTATGGGCTGATGCAGCAGCAGCAGCGCGCGATCTTCAACCAGAACCTGATGCAGGCTTTCGGCGGTATCAAGGAGATCCGCACGCTGGGGCGCGAGGAGTTCTTCACCGGCAAGGTGATGGCCGCCGTCGCCCGTGTAACCCGCGCCAATGCCTTCAAACTGTTCATCATGCGCCTGATCCCGCCGGCTTCCGAGATGGTGGCGATGACGGGCCTTTTGGCGCTTGCCTGCGGGCTGGTGCTGCAGGGCCGCTCGACCGAGAGCACCCTTGTGACATTGTCGCTGTTCGTTGTCGGCCTTGTTCGCCTGCGCGAAGCATCGAGCGCCGCGCTCAACCAGTTTGCCGACCTTCGCTACAGCCTGGTTGCGATCGAGCCGATTGCGCGCGATCTGGAGTTGCTGGGCGATGCCCCGCCGCCTTTCAGCATCATCGGCGATACGGCCCCGCGGCCTCAGGGCGAGATCGGGATCGAGGGGGTGTGGCACCGCTATGAAGGCGCGGCCGATCATGCGCTGAAGGATGTGAATATCGCCATCCCGGTCGGCACTGCGGTGGGCCTTGTCGGCAGCACTGGCGCGGGCAAATCGACCGTGGTGGACGTTCTGCTCGGGCTGCTCACGCCCGAACTCGGCGGGCTGGTGATCGACGGTCACCGGCTGGACGACAAGGAACTGCGCCGCTGGCGCACGCAGGTCGGCTATGTCCCGCAGTCAATCTACCTGCTCGACGATACGATCCGCCGTAATATCGCGCTCGGGATCGAGGACAAGGACGTGGACGAGGCAATGCTGTCCACCGCGATCCGCCTGGCACAGCTCGGCCGTTTCATCGACCGCCAGCCTGACGGGCTGGACACGGTGGTGGGCGAAAGCGGGGTGCGCATATCGGGGGGCGAGCGCCAGCGCATCGGCATCGCCCGCGCGCTATATCACGATCCGGCGATCCTGATCCTCGACGAGGCCACATCTGCTCTCGACAACACCACCGAACGCGCGGTGATCGAGGCGGTGGAGGGCATGAAAGGCCAGCGCACCGTGGTGATGATCGCCCACCGCCTCTCGACCGTGCAGGGCTGCGAGGTGCTCTATTATCTCAAGGATGGTCACGTCGAAGCGCGCGGTGATTACGAAAGCCTCAAGCGCGCCCACAGCGCTTTCCGCGAGATGGCGGCGTGATCGCAAGCGGGCCCGAAAGCAGCATCGCAGCGCACGCGCACGCCCGCTTCCCGCAAACCGAACCCAGTTTAAGGCAGCCCAAGGAGACGCCCTGCAAAGGCATTGCGCAACGCTCGCTCGCAGACCCCATGGGCCGCCCGAGCCGCTTGCAGTCCGTTTTCTGAAGGAGCCTCGCCCCCGCTTATGGCCACCGATGCCGCCATCTTCCCATACCAACCCGCCGCAGGCCTGACGCGCGCGCCGCGCCGGGCTGGCGCGCGCGCGCTTCGGATCGGGGGAGCGGCTGCGCTGGTGGTGGCCGCGCTGGTGCCCGTGCTTCCTGCCACACAGGGCCAATCTGGCAGCGCCGTGGCCCGGATAGCGGCGGCGCTTCCCGGAGCGACGCCCCCCCATGAAGTCCAGCCTTTGGACGCCGCCTCCTACCTGGCGCTTGCCGCAGCCAAGCCCTTTGCGGCCAGCTACAGCGATGCCGCCAGCGCCCTGCGTGCCGAGACCTGTTTGACCGAGGCGATCTATTACGAAGGCGCGCTCGAACCCGAGACCGGCCAGCGCGCAATCGCGCAAGTGGTGCTCAACCGCGTGCGCCATCCCGCCTACCCAGACAATGTCTGCGGCGTGGTGTTTCAGGGGCAGGAACGCTCCACCGGTTGCCAGTTCACCTTCACCTGCGATGGATCACGCGCCCGCCCTCCGGTGCCGAGCCTGTGGGCGCGCGCCAACCGTATCGCCAGGGCCGCCTTGGGCGGCGCAGTAGCGCCTGAAGTGGGCATGGCCACCCATTATCACGCCGATTACGTCTTGCCTTACTGGAGCGCGACACTTGACCCGGCGGGGCGGATCGGGCGGCACATCTTCTACCGCTGGCGCGGGACGACAGGCCTGCCCGGCGCCTTCACCGACCGCTATGAAGGACGCGAGCCGTTGATCGCGGCCTGGACACCGCGCGCGAATGCTGCGGGGCAAGCCGCAGACAGTTTCCCCGGCGCTGGCCCTATGGTCGGCGCGAGTGTTTCCGCCGATGCGGTCGCTGTGTCCGGCGCTGCTGGCGCTCCTGCCTTGCCGCCTTCTGCTCCGGCACCCTTCCGGGCCCGCCCGCTCACTCTGGCGGCTAAGGGCGGCTCCGAGTGATCCGCAAGCGGGCCGGCGCGGCGCTCGCCTTGATCGCGGCGAGCAGCCTCGCTGTGCTGCCGGCCGGGCCGTTACTGGCGCAGGATCCGCAATCGCAGGCAGCGACGTCCGAGGCGGTTTCAGGCTTCGAATCCGCCGGGAACCTGCTGCGCAAATGCCGCGAGAATTCGAGCTTCGCGCGAAGCTATTGCTATGCCTATCTTGCCGCGGTGGCCGATGCGGCGCGGTCTTACCGGGTCTGGATAGGATCGGGTGATCCATGCCTTCCCGCCGGGCTAACCATGGGCAAGCTGGCCGACAGTTTCGAGGCCTATCTGATCGCCAATCCTTCGCTCACCAAGGCGCAGGCGGCTTCGGTGATCGTTGCCGGCTTGCAGGAGGCCTTCCCTTGCCCGGTAATCGCTGCAAACAGCAGCCTGCCAGGCGTAGTTTCAGGGCAGCAAGGCGCGGCCCAGAAGGTAGACGCCGCCCCACAGCAGGACGGGCAGCCCTAGCCACAGACAAGCACGCACCAGGGGAGAGAACTTGAGCTGGGATGGCCGAAGACCTTTGGCCTTGCGCCTGACCCTGCGCCGGTGACGGCGCGTTTGAGCAGCATCACCGGCTTGGGTGTCCCCCGCCTCTTCCTCTGCCAGACTCCGCTCACTCACCATCATATCCGTCCACTCTCAGCCCTATGGGCTTGCGCCAACCCGTTATCCGCCTGCCACCACCGGTGCCGTGTGAAAGACGTTGTTAACCTATCCTAAAGCCACTCGCGCCGCGACGGAATAAAAACTTGGCGCGCAGGCAGGGGCCTCATCGCAAAACCGTGAAACACCTGGGTCTTTGAGATCCGGCCAAACCGAAAGGGTGCTGGAACCGTGTATATCGAACCGCGAGACTCCTTCCATATCAAATCCGAAACACAGGCGCTGAACAGCTGGGTGACGGGCACCCCTTCGCGCCTGCTCGACATTCTTATTGCATCGCTGGCGCTGCTGTTTGTTCTGCCGCTGTTCGCGGTTATCGCCGTCGCGATCAAGCTGGCAGACCCCGGCCCAGTATTCTTCCGCCACCGCCGCGTGGGTCTTGGCGGCAAGACCTTCGGCTGCTGGAAATTCCGCACGATGGTGGTGGACGCCGAAGCGCGCCTCGCCGCAATCCTCGCCGCCGATCCCGAAGCGCAGCGCGAATGGGACGAGAGCCAGAAGCTCACCTATGATCCGCGCGTCACATGGCTGGGCAACTTCCTGCGCCGCTCCAGCCTTGATGAATTACCGCAGCTGTTCAACGTCCTAATGGGCGAGATGAGCATCGTCGGCCCGCGCCCGATCGTTGAAAACGAGGCCGCGCGTTACGGCCAGCATTTCGCGCTCTATTGCCTCGTGCGCCCCGGCATCACCGGCCTGTGGCAAATCTCGGGCCGCAGCGATATCCGCTATTTCGAGCGCGTGCTGATGGATGTGCGCTATGTCAGCAGCCGCAGCGTGATGCGCGATCTCAAGATCATCGTGCTGACCGTGCCAAGCGTGCTGGCCGCCCGCGGATCGCGCTAAGCGGCGCGTCAGGCCTGATGCGCTAGCTCGCAAGTATTACAGAAACAGCTCGGCCATGGCGTCGATGATGGCTTCGGCATCGAGGCGGTAGGCGGCGTAAAGATCGGGCAAGTCACCGGTCTGCCCGAAACGATCCGTGCCGAGCGGGCTGACACGGTGCCCCCGCACCCCGCCAAGCCATGACAGCGCCGCAGGAGAGCCATCGAGCACGGTGACCAGCCCGGCGCCGGGCGCAAGCTGGGCGAGCAAGGTCTCGATGTGGCTGGGCGAGCGCGTGTCCCCTTTCCATCGCGCCGCACGCGCCGCAGACCAGTCGCGATGCAAGCGATCCGGCGAGGTCACGGCAAGCAGTCCGAGGCCCGGTATATCGTCCCGCAATTGCTCCCATGCTGCCAACGCCTCAGGCGCCACCGCGCCGCAATAGGCGATCGCTGCCGTCGCTCCGGGGGCAGGCGCGCGCAGCCAATAGGCGCCGGCCAGCGCGCCTTGCTCCCAGCCTGCATCGGCACGCGGTTGTTGGTCGATCTGGCGCGTGGTGAGGCGGAGATAGACGCTGCTACCGCCGTCCGCCTGCATGTGTCCGAAGGCCCAAGCCATCATCAGCGCTACCTCGTCCGCGAAAGCAGGCTCGAAGCTTTCCAGCCCCGGCTGGCCCATGCCGATCAAGGGCGTGTTGATCGATTGGTGCGCGCCGCCCTCGCCCGCCAGCGTGATGCCCGATGGCGTGCCCACCAGCAGGAAGCGCGCGTCCTGATAGCAACCGTAATTCAGCGCATCGAGCCCGCGGGCGATGAAGGGATCATAGACCGTGCCGACCGGCAGCAGCCGCGTGCCGAAATGCGGCGCGGCGAGGCCCAGCGAAGTCATCAGCAGGAAGAAATTGTGCTCGGCAATGCCCAGTTCGATATGCTGGCCCGCCGTATGCGCGCTCCACTTCTGTGCGGAGGGAATCTTCGCCTTCTGGAACACATCGGCCAGCTCCTGCCGCCGGAACAGCCCGCGCTGGTTAACGAAAGCGCCAAGGTTGGTGGTTTGCGTCACATCGGGCGCGGTGGTCACGATCCGGTCAGCCAACGCCGCGTCGGACTTGGCGAGATCGAACAGGACGCGCCCGAACGCGGCCTGCGTCGATTGCACCGCGCCTTCGGGCACGGGCAGCGTGGGCACCGGAACGGCGGGCGCGTTGTGTTCGGCCAGTTTGCGGGCGATCGGGCTGTCCTTGACCAGCGCATCAAGCCGCGCGGCGAGGTTGTCACCAAGGCCGGCCCACTTGTCCCACTCCTCGCCCGGAGCGATCCCCAGTTCGGCGCGGAAGGACTCGATCTGGGCGGTGTTCATCATCCCCGAATGGTTGTCCTTGTGCCCCGCCAGCGGCAGGCCGTAGCCCTTCACCGTGTAGGCGATGAACAACGTCGGCTGATCGCCGGTCGCATTGTCAAAGGCGTCGATCAGGGTTTCGATGCAATGCCCGCCAAGGTTGGTCATCAGCCGCGCGAGTGCGGCGTCATCATGCGCTGCCAGCAGATCGGCCACGCCCGGCGCATCGCCCAGATCCTTCGTCAACCGCTCGCGCCATGCCGCGCCGCCCAGATAGGTCAGCACCGCGAAATCGGCGTTGGGGCAATTCTCGATCCAGTCTTCCAGCGCCTGCCCACCGGGCCGCTTGAACGCCTCGCGCTGCAAGCGTCCGTGCTTCAGCGTCACCACTCGCCAGCCGCAGGTTTCAAAGATGTCATCGAAACGACGGAACATCCGGTCTGCCGTGGTCGCATCAAGGCTCTGGCGGTTGTAATCGACGATCCACCAGCAATTCCTGAGATCGTGCTTGTAGCCTTCGATCAGGCATTCGTAGATGTTGCCTTCATCCAGTTCGGCATCGCCCATCAGCGCGATCATCCGGCCGGCATCGGCTTCCGCCAACCCGCCGTGGGCGACGAGGTAATCCTGAACCAGTGAACTGAACGCGGTCACCGCCACGCCAAGGCCGACCGATCCGGTCGAGAAGTCCACCGGAATCGTGTCTTTGGTGCGGCTGGGATAGGATTGCACCCCGCCCAGCCCCCTGAACCGCTCCAGCTTTTCCCGCGTCTGTTCGTCCAGCAGGTAATGGATCGCGTGCAGCACCGGCCCGGCATGCGGCTTGACCGCCACCTTGTCCTGCGGGCGCAGCGCGTGGAAATATAGCGCGGTCATCACCGCCGTGATCGAGGCGCAGGAGGCTTGATGCCCGCCCACCTTCAGCCCGTCCCGCTTGGGGCGCAGGTTGTTGGCATTGTGCACCGTCCACGAAGACAGCCAGCGCAGCCGCTCCTCGATCCGGGTCAGCAGCGCCACCTGTTCGGCGCGGGCGGGGTTGGCATTCGTCAAGTCAGGGGCACGAACGTTCATGCGGGGGTTTTCTTCCATAGGCCCGATTACGAAGTCGGAATCACGAGAGCAAGTGCTCTGGCATGGCCCCGGACCGACGATGCGGCCCGATCGCCCCACTGCTCACACGCGACTTGCAAGTTGCGCAGGGGACCTTAGTGCGCGCAAACCCAAGCAGGAACGGAGTTCGCCATCACCGAGGCAATTGGCCTGGATTTCGGCACCACCAACACAGTCGCTGCCTTGGCAGACGGCGCTGGTGGATCCGAGCTGCTCGAATTCCAGAGCGCGCAGTCGAGCGGCGCCACATTCCGCTCCGCCTTGTGCTTCTGGGAGGACGGCCAGACTGCCGGCGGTATCGCCAGCGAGGCCGGTCCGTGGGCTATCGAGGAATATCTGGAGACCCCTTCGGACTGCCGCTTCGTCCAGTCCTTCAAGTCAGTGGTGGCAAGCCCCTCGTTTGAACGGGCGCTGATCTTCAATCGGCCGTTCCGCTTCGAGGATATGGGGCAGCTTTTCCTGCGCAAGCTGGTGTCGCATGCAGGGGGGAAGCTGGACCATCGCCCGCGGCGTGTGATCGTGGGGCGCCCGGTCGAATATGCCGGCGCCCAGCCAGACAGCGACCTAGCGCGCGAGCGTTACCGGGCGATGTTCAGCGAATTCGGGGTCGAGGTGCACTACGTCTATGAACCGCTGGGTGCAGCGTTCAGTTACGCAACGCGCCTCACCGAACCGGCCACGGTTCTGGTTGCCGATTTCGGCGGCGGGACAACGGACTTCTCGATTGTCAGGATCGCAGAACCGGGCGCGCCGCAACGCTGCACGCCGCTGGCCTCGTCCGGGATCGGGATCGCCGGGGACCGGTTCGATCAGCGCATTGTTGACCGGCTCGTGCTGCCCATGCTCGGCAAAGGCGGCAAATATCGCTCCTTCGACAAGCTGCTTGATATACCCAATGGCTGGTACTCGGAGTTCTCCGACTGGGCACGGCTCGCGCTGATGCGCAACCGCCGGACGCTGGAAGAACTGCGGCGGCTCCAGTGCAACGCAGTCGATCCGGCGGCGATCGAGCGCCTGATCGCGTTGATCGAGCACGAGCAAGGCTACCCGCTTTATGCCGCGGTCGGACAAGTGAAGCGGGCGCTGTCGGATCAGGAGAGCGCCGAGTTCCGGTTCGAGGGGGGCGGTCTTACAATCGCGGTCGACGTGGAGCGCCGCGAATTCGAAGCGTGGATTGCTGCGGACCTCGCACGCATCGAACAGGCTCTCGATAATGCATTTCTGCGGGCCGGGATCGCGGCAGAGCAGATCGACCGCGTGTTTCTGACCGGCGGTTCCTCGCTGATCCCTGCTGTGCGCAAGCTTTTCGACCGGCGCTTCGGAAGGGAAAAGATCGCCGCTGGCGGGGAGCTCACATCGATTGCGCACGGGCTGGCCATGATCGGCGCCTTGGCCCAGCCAGAGCTTTGGGCGGCATAACCGCCCATCGCGCAATTGAGCTTTAACACACGGGAGCCACCTTCCATGGCTCCCGTGCGAAACGTTCCTCAGAAGCGGTCGGTGATCACAGCCTTGATGGTCTAGAGCGCGAAATCGTCATTGGCCCGCTTAAGGATCAGCCGTGAGCTCCCCGCCGGGATGTTCAGCGCCTCGGGCAATGCGCTGATGGCCGGAGAAGCGTGCGGCGATGCTGGGAAGCCCGCCCCAGCCACCGCGCCCCACGAATGGAACAGCACGCTCTGACCAAACCGCGCCCTTCCCCCGGTCGGCTCGATAGCGGAGCAGGACGCCAAAACGAAGACGGCTGCATCACGCAGCCGTTTCCCGTCGAATTGAACCAGGGTTTTAGTGTCATTGCCGAGACGAAAGAAAAAGGGGGCCGCGACTGGATGTCGCGGCCCCCTTTTGAGCGGTTACATCACCGGGGTGATGTAATCAGGTTCGAGCGGACGAGTACCCAACATCCCGCTGTCGTGCATCGCGTAGGGCGACAAGTCGGCAATCATGGCA
>CALRJK020000010.1:0-102203 GCA_943367535.1 Synechococcus sp. UW140
CCTGTCTTGACCCAAACCGCTCTGACCCGCGACCAGTTCACCGAAAGCGCGGCGCTCTCGGTCGAGACCATCACCTATGTCCACCACTGGTGCGAAGGGCTGTTCACGCTGAAGATGACGCGCCCGGCGTCCTTCCGCTTCCGTTCGGGTGAATTCGTGATGATCGGTCTGCCCGGTGACAACGGCAAGCCGCTGCTGCGCGCCTATTCGGTCGCCTCGCCTTCGTACGAGGAGGAACTCGAATTCCTCTCGATCAAGGTGCAGGACGGCCCGCTGACCTCGCGGCTCCAGCACATCAAGGTCGGCGATCCGATCTACCTCGGCAAGAAGCCGACCGGCACTCTCGTTACCGACGCGCTGCTGCCGGGCAAGCGGCTGTTCATGCTCTCGACCGGCACCGGCCTTGCGCCCTTCATGAGCCTCGTGCGCGATCCCGAGGTTTACGGGATGTTTGAAGAAGTGATCGTGGTGCACTCGGTGCGCAACGTTAACGAGCTAGCCTATCGCGAGCTGCTGGAAAGCAAGCTCGAAGGCGATCCGCTGCTCGAAGACGAAGACCGCGCCAAGATGATCTACGTCCCCACCGTGACCCGCGAGCCGTTCCGCACGCAGGGCCGCATTCAGGCGCTGATCGACGATGGCCGTCTGTTCGAGCAGTCCAAGGGCCCGCAGCGGTTCGTGCCGGATGAAGACCGCGTGATGCTGTGCGGGAGCATGGCGATGATCAAGGACCACGCGGCGGACTTGGAACGCCGCGGGTTTGAAGAGGGCGCGAACAGCAAGCCGGGGCAGTTCGTGATCGAGCGGGCGTTTGTGGGGTAAGGCAGGGCCCTCCTTCAACCCTTCCTGCTTCGCCGACACGTGTTTCATCGCTCACATGTCAGCTTCGCATTTCGGTTTAATGTCCAGCTCTTGTCCGGATTTGCGTCGACGGCTCTATCGCGCTGCTTGAGTTTACTAAGTGGACTTATTATAAGACAGCGCATGACTATGGAAACCGGGTATCGCCTCGCCGATAATTCGCGCCAACTGCGCCGCCTGTTCGACGAGCGCGTGCGCGGACTCGGCCTCACTGGCCCACAGGCGCGGCTGCTGCTGGCGCTTGATCGCCATCCCAACGAAAATCAGGTCTTCTACGCCGAACGGCTGGAGATAGAGCCGATCACCCTCACCCGCATTGTCGATCGGCTAGAGGACGCCGGATGGATCGAACGCAAAAGCGATCCTTCCGATCGCAGGGCGCGGATCCTTCACCTTACCGACAAGAGTCGCAGCATCATCGTCCGGCTGCGTGCGAGCGTCGAAGCCTTGTTCGAAGCGATGCTGGCCGGCTTTGACCCGGCGGAACGCACGCTCTTCGCTAGCTTTCTAGAACGCATTGCCGTCAATATCGTCGCCGCTCGCTTGCCGGAGATTGCAAATGGCTGAAGCAGATTCCGCCCGCAGCCCGCAAGGCGCCGCCGCCGCCCCGCTCCCCTCGCCAGCGGATGATCCCGGTGGACGCCGTCCATGGCTGCGCTGGGGTCTGATGCTGATCGTGCCGCTGGCGCTCGCGGTCGGAGCTTATGCCTACTGGCAGGGTCTGGCGGGCAAGGTTTCGACCGACAATGCCTACCTCAAGCAGGATATGGTATCAGTCAGCGCCGAGGTCGGCGGAAAGATCACCGAGGTGCTGGTCGCAGAGGGATCAGAGGTGTCCGCCGGACAGCTCCTGTTCCGCATCGACCCCGAGCCCTTTCGGCTTCAGATCGCCGAAGCCAATGCCGCGATCGCTGGCGCACAAGCCAATGTCATTGCGCTCAGCAACGATTCCGACCTCGCCGGCACCGATATCGCTGCCGCGCGCAGCGATGTCGCCTTCGCCGAGGCCCGGTTCGAGCGCGTGCGGGCACTGCGCGAAAAGGGCTTTTCGACCAAGGCAGATTACGAGGCGGCCGAGCAGCAGGTGGTGCAAGCGCGCGAAGCCGTGCGTCAGGCCGAAGATCGCCAGCGCGAGGCCCGGGCGCGGCTCGCCAGCGGTCCGGCAGTCCCTGGGGTCAACCCGCAGGTTGCCGCCGCCGAAGCCGGGCGAGCCAATGCTCAGCTTTCGTTGCGCCGCACCGAAGTGCGCAGCCCGGCGGCCGGCCGCGTCGCGCAAGCGGAACGATTGCAGGTCGGCCAGCAGGCTGTCCCCAACCTGCCCGTGCTGACGCTGGTGCGCGAGGGTTCGACCTATGTCGAGGCCAACTTCAAGGAAACCGACCTTGCGGAGATGGCGGTCGGCCAGCGTGCCGAGATCCGCTTCGATGCCTATCCCGATCTCGTCCTGAAGGGCCGCGTCACATCGATCGGTGCCGGAACGGGCGCCGAGTTTTCGGTCTTGCCGGCGCAGAACGCCACCGGCAACTGGGTGAAGGTAACGCAGCGCGTGCCGGTCCGTATTGCGCTCGAAGGCAAGAGCCCGCGCCGCCTAATCGCCGGACTCTCGACCGAGGTGACGGTGTTCACCGGCCCATCTGCAAACCGCTGATATGGCCAGCAAGGCCGCAAATTCACCGACCTCGGCAGCTGACGCTGGCGGACCTGCAGCGCCCACCGCAGACGTTCCGGAGTTCGAGACCCGCAATTACTGGCTGATGATCGTTGGAGTGATGGCAGCCTCGCTGCTACAGATCCTCGACACCACCATTGCCAACGTCGCCCTGCCGCACATGCAGTCGTCGCTAGGCGCAACGGTCGACACGGTCACGTGGGTGCTAACGAGCTACATCATCGCCTCGGCTGTCGCCCTGCCGATCACCGGCTGGCTGGCCGACCGCATCGGCGCGCGCAATCTGTTCATCGGTTCGGTAGCGGGGTTCATCCTCGCGTCGATGCTGTGCGGCCTGGCGCAGAACCTCGAAGAGATGGTCGCCTTCCGCGCGCTTCAGGGCGTTGCAGGCGCTTTCGTCGCGCCGCTCAGCCAGTCCTTCATGCTCGATGCCACCCGCCCCAGCCGCCACCCGCAGATCATGGCAATCTGGGGCATGGGCATCATGATCGGCCCGATCCTCGGCCCCATCCTTGGGGGCTGGCTCACCGAGACCGCGAACTGGCGCTGGGTGTTCTTTGTCAACCTGCCGATCGGCCTTGCTTCGCTGGTGATCCTGTTCCTCTGCCTGCCGGAGCGGCCCACGATAAAACGCCGCTTCGACCTGTTCGGCTTTGTGTTGTTGGCGCTGGCGCTGGCGGCGTTCCAACTGCTGCTCGACCGCGGGGCCCATCTCGACTGGCTGGAATCCGGCGAGATCTGGATCTACTTTCTCATCACGCTCTCGGCGAGTTGGATGGTTGTCGTCCATTTCGCAACCGCCCGGGAGCCCATGTTCGATCGTTCGCTGTTTGCCGATCGCAATTTCGCCATCGCGCTCGCCTTCATGCTGGTGATCGGGATAATGATGTTCGCGGTGATGGCGCTGCTGCCGCCGATGCTCCAGAACCTGTTCGGCTATGGCGTGATCGACACCGGAATTGCGCTGATGCCGCGCGGGATCGGCATTCTGGTCTCGATGCAGATCTCGGGTATTGTGGTTCGCCGCGGGGTCGATGCGCGGATGGTGGTGGCGAGCGGCTTCCTGATCTGTGCTTTCTCGCTGTGGCAGATGGCGCACTGGTCGCTCGACGTCGACGAGCAGCACGTGATCGTCTCGGGCCTGTTGCAGGGCCTCGGCATGGGGCTGGTCTTCATCCCCCTGCAGGTGAGCGCCTTCGCCACCATCGACCCCCGGTTGCGCACGGACGGATCGAGCCTTCTCAACCTGCTGCGCTCGCTGGGCGCATCGGCGGGAATCTCCTTGATGACGGTGCTGCTGGCGCGCAACATCCAGACATCGCATCAGGACCTCGGCGCCAACGTGACCGCGGGGACGGGTGACCTGATCGACCTATCCAGCGTGGACCGGCTGCAGACCCTTGGCGATGTCGCCATGGTGCTGCTCGATGCGGAGGTGACCCGGCAGGCGGCGATGATCTCCTATATCGACGATTTCTGGCTGATGATGTGGATCACGCTGGCCGCCGCGCCGCTCGCCTTCCTGATGCGCAAAAACACTGGTCCGGCAGGTCCGATAGCGCTGTCCGAGTAGGCGCGGCTCATTGAATGCACGCTACTTTCGGACCACTTGTTTGAATTCGCTCCATCATACCGGCAAGGCTTGCTTGAAGTGGTGAAAGCAGGTTCGATCCACGTCGCGCTGCCTACCCGCTCACCCCGCCCCCACGCCCAACCTTGCCCGCTGGAGCGCAGACCAAGCGAGATGCGCCGAGAACAGCGCGCGCTGATCCTGCACCGAGCAGAACGAGGCTTATCGATCTCGTCCAGCGGCAGATCGCCCAGATCAGGGAAGATATCCCTTTCAAGGCTGGTGATCACGTCGTTGGCATGGACAGGCTTCCAACGCGACTTCTGAATCTCGTGCCAATCGCAGGCGGCTTGCTTCAACGTCTGGAACTTGCTGCCCTCGCCGACAAGTTTGGCCCGCTTCGCAGCGTGGCGAGGATCGCGGCCTTCGCGAAGGAGTTTGCGGGCATCGTTCCGCTTTTCCCGCGCGTCGGCAAGTGACACCTCGGGGTATGCTCCCAATGTCAGCAGCTGTTCCTTGCCCTCAAACCGATACTTGAAGCGCCAGCCCTTATGATTCTTCGGTGACACATGGAGAAACAACCCGTTGCTGTCCGTGAGCTTGTAGGCCTTCTCTCTTGCCACTGCGGCGCGGACGTCTTTGTCCGTAAGCATCCAGTACCCCCAATCGACCGAGTTCGTTACCCCCAGGCTACCCCGATATGCTTGCGGAAAGGGGCGGAATGGGCTGGAACGGAATGGGCAGGAAAGCACTGGAATGTAAAGTGCTTACCGCTCAATACGGATCAAGCAGGACGGCCTTGGAAGGGCCGATGGCGGAGCAGGAGGGATTCGAACCCTCGATACGCTTTTGACGTATACACACTTTCCAGGCGTGCGCCTTCGACCACTCGGCCACTGCTCCGTTGCCGGCTAAGGCAAGGACGGCGCACTAGCCGCGAATGGATTGCTTCGCAAGGCGCGTGGTGGCACCAATTGCGACATGAGAACAATGCTCCTTGCCGCTGCGGCGGCTGCCGCCCTTGCCCTGCCCCTTGCCGCGCAGGAGGCCTCGCCCTCGGGTAGCGGAGCTGTGGGGCAGCCCAAAACCCCTGCGCCCGCCCCATCCGAAATTGTCGCCGCCGCTCCGCGTGCGGACTGGGTGGCGATCCCGGCGGAGGCGCTGCTGGTGATGACCCTCGCCCCCGATGCCGATGGCAAGCCGCGGCAGGTGGTTATCCAGCTGATGCCTGCGCCCTTTAGCCAAGGCTGGGTGCACAACATCCGCCTGTTCGCGCGCGCGGGCTGGTATGACGGGATTTCGGTCAACCGGGTGCAGGACAATTATGTGACCCAGTGGGGCGATCCCAATTACGGCAACCCCGAAGCGACGGGCAAGCCCAAGCCGCTGCCGGAGGGGCTGAAGGTGATGGCGGAGGCCGAGTATTCTGCACCCATTACCTATGATCGATGGATTGTGGATGCCACCTCTCCATCCGGCTGGAGTCGGACGACCCGCAGCGAAAACAACAGACTGTCGCGTTTCAATTTCATAGAAACCGCAGAAGGAGACAGGTACGCCGAACACACCCAGTTCTTCAGAGGTTGGCCTCTTGCTTGGGAACTCGCACCACTCTTGGCTGACGCCCCAAGAGTCCCACGATCAAGCGTAGCTGAAGTCTGGCCCACCCACTGCTACGGCATGGTCGGCGTGGGGCGGAACTACTCCCCTGACACCGGCTCTGGCGCGGAGCTTTATACCGTGATCGGCCATGCGCCGCGCCACTTGGATCGCAATATCGCGCTGGTCGGCCGGGTGATCGAGGGGATGCAGCACCTCTCCTCGCTGCCGCGCGGCTCCGGCGCGCTGGGGTTCTACACCGCTGAGGAAAGCGCCAAGCGCACGCCGATCCTGTCAGTGCGGGTGGCGAGCGATCTTGCGCCTGCCGATCAGCCAAGCTTTGAATATCTCTCGACGGAAAGCCAGACCTTCGCCGCCTACGCCGAGGCCATCGCCAACCGCCGCGATCCGTTCTTCATCGTGCCCGCAGGCGGCGCGGATATCTGCAACATCAAGGTGCCGGTGCGGCGGGCGGCGGGATAGGGCGCGGCTGAGCCCTTCTCCTCCTCCCCCTTGAGGGGGAGGCCGGATGGGGGTGTAGGGCGCTTGTCGCTGGCGTGGAGCACCCACCCCCGACCCCTCCCTCAAGGGAGGGGAGCCAAGGCGCTTAAACCCGCTGCATCAGCTCGATGCGGTTGCCGAAGGGGTCTTCGGTGAAGAACCGCGCGTAGCCTTCGACCGGCTTGTCCTCGCGGATCGGATAGCCCGCCGCTGCCAATGCCTCGCGAAGCCCCGCAAGGTCGTCCACCAGCAGCGCGGGATGCGCCTTTTTCGCGGGGCGGAAATCGGGATCGACGCCAATGTGCAGGCTCACCGCGCCGCCAGTGAACCAGCAGCCGCTCGCCGAGAGATTGGCAGGCTTGGGCACCTCCACCATCCCGAGCAGACCGACGAAGAACGCGCGGGTCTGATCCTCGCCGCCAGTGGGAATCGCGAGCTGGACGTGATCGATCCCGGTAACGCCCACTACTGCCGTTCCGCCTGCGCCACCGCGTCACTGGCGCGCAGGGCCGATACGATGCGGTTCAAATGCCCCACATCCTGCACCTCCACCTCGACATCATAGGTGACGAAGGGGTGGTCGATATGGGCCTGCATCAGGGTGATGATGTTGGCTTTGTTCTGCGCGAAGATCCCCGCCATTTCCGCCAGCGTGCCGAGCCGGTCGTAGATCGTGACGGACAGCTGCCCCGTCGCCCCGACCGAACGGTTGCCCCAGGCAAGATCGATCCAGTCGCTGTCCACGCCGCTCGCCAGTTCCATGCAATCGATCGCGTGGACCAGCACCGGCTCGCCCTTGCGGCGGATGCCGACGATGCGATCGCCGGGGACGGGGTGGCAGCAGGGGGCAAGTTCGAAGGCCACCCCCGGCGTGAGGCCGCGGATCGAGATCGCGCGTTCGCGGCGCTCCCAATGTTCATCCTCGGCGATGCCGGCGGTGCAGCCGGGGACCAGCGCCTCCATCACCTCGCGGTCGCCGATCTTGGCCGCGCCAATGGCGTACATCAGGTCATCGGGTTCATCGAGGCCAAGGCGTTCCACCGCGGCGCGGATCGCCTTCTTGCCGATGCGGGCAGGCACGCGGGCGGCGATTTCATCGAACAGCTTCGATCCGATGGTGGCAACCTCGGCGCGCTCCTTCATGCGCACTGCACGGCGTACGGCCGCGCGCGCCTTGCCGGTGACGACGAAGGCGAGCCATGACAATTGCGGGGAGGCGTGGGGGTTTTTGATGATCTCCACCACATCGCCGTTCGCCAGCGGCGTCCTCAGCGGCATATGCCGGCCGTTGATTTTCACGCCCGCTGTCTGGATGCCAAGATTGGTGTGCACCGCGAAGGCAAAGTCCACCGCGGTCGCCCCTTTGGGAAGCTGGAACAGCGCGCCCTTGGGAGTGAAAGCGAAGATGCGATCCTGATAGATCGCCATGCGGGTGTGTTCGAGCAGTTCCTCGGCATCATTGCTGGCATCGACGATCTCGATCAGATCCCGCAGCCAGCCCACCGCGCCATCGGGCTTGTCGCCCTGCTTGTAAGCCCAGTGCGCCGCGAGGCCGAATTCATTGGTGCGGTGCATCTCGCGGGTGCGGACCTGCACCTCCACCCGCATCGAGTTCTGATACATCAGCGAGGTGTGCAACGACCGGTAGCCGTTCGATTTCGGCGTCGAGATGTAGTCCTTGAACTTACCCGGCAGGAACTGCCACGTGGTGTGCAGAATGCCGAGCGCGCGGTAACAATCCTCCTCGCTGTCGGTGAGGACGCGGAAGGCCATGATGTCGGTCACCTGTTCAAAGCTGACATGGCGTTCGGCCATCTTGTGCCAGATCGAAAAGGGATGCTTCTCGCGCCCGTAAACCTCGACCTTCAACCCCGCTTCGGCGAGGCGTTGCTTGATAGTGAGGGCAATCGCATCGACCTGCCCGCCGTCCTGCGAGCGCAGCTGTTCGAGGCGGTTCGTGATCGTGGCGTGGGCTTCGGGCTCCAGCTCGCGGAAGGCCAGCGCCTGCATCTCGTGCATATACTCATACATGCCCACGCGCTCTGCCAGCGGGGCGTAGATATCCATCGTCTCGCGCGCGATGCGCTGGCGCTTTTCAGGCTTCTTGATGAAGTGCAGCGTGCGCATGTTGTGCAGACGGTCCGCCAGCTTGACCAGCAGCACGCGGATATCTTCCGACATGGCGAGCAGGAACTTGCGCAGGTTTTCCGCCGCACGCTCGTTCTCGGGCATGGCCTCGATCTTGGAAAGCTTGGTGACCCCGTCCACCAGCCGCGCCACTTCCGCGCCGAAGTGCAGCTCGATATCGTCGATCGTGGCGAGGGTATCCTCCACCGTGTCGTGCAGCAGCGCGGTGATGATGGTCGCCTGATCCAGCTTCAGGTCGGTCATCAACCCGGCAACTTCGACCGGATGCGAGAAATAGGGATCGCCTGACGCACGCTTCTGGGTGCCGTGCTTCTGCACGGTATAGACATAGGCGCGGTTGAGCATCGCCTCGTCGGCGTCAGGGTCGTAATCGAGGACCTTCTCGACGAGTTCGTACTGGCGGAGCATCAGAGCGGAATATGGGCGCGGCGGCGCTTTGCCGCAAGTGCGAAGAACGCCGGATGCCCGCCCCCCAACGCCGCGCGGCGCATCAACTCCACGTGGCTCTGGGCGGCAGGCTCATCAGGATAGCATCGATATTGCCGCCGGTCTTCAGCCCGAAGATCGTGCCGCGGTCATAGACGAGATTGAATTCGGCATAGCGGCCCCGGTATTCGAACATCTGCGCTTCATCCGCCGCATCGAAGGGCGTGTTCATGCGCTTTCTCACGATCGCCGGGAAGGCGGCGAGGAACTGCTTGCCGATGTCCTGGATGAAGGCGAAGTTGCGCTCCCATGATGCATCGTCGGTGCATTCCAGATGATCGCAGAACAATCCGCCCACGCCGCGCCCGACCTGCCGGTGGGGGATGTAGAAATACTCCTCCGCCCACTTGGAATAGCGTTCGTAATAGCTCTCGTTATGCGGATCGCAGGCGGCGCGCATCGCATCGTGGAATTGCGCGGTGTCTTCCTCGTACGGAAGCGGCGGGTTCAAATCCGCGCCGCCGCCGAACCATGCCTTGGTGGTGGTGAGGAAGCGGGTGTTCATGTGCACGGCGGGCACGTGCGGGTTGCTCATGTGGGCAACGAGGCTGATGCCGGTGGCGACAAAGCCGGGGGCATCCGCGCTGGCACCATTGATGGAGCCGGCAAATTCCTTGGCAAAGCTGCCGCGCACGGTCGACACATTCACGCCGACCTTCTCGAACACCTTGCCCTTCATCAACCCTTGCACCCCGCCACCGGGATCGGGATTGCCTTCCTCCTCGCGGTTCCAGGGGGTGTATTGGAAGGCGGCGTCAGAGCCTGCCTCGCGCTCGATCGCCTCAAACTCGGCGCAGATGGAATCGCGCAAGGTTTCAAACCACGTGCGCGCCTTCGCCGTGTGCAGTGTCCAGTCAGTCATACATCCCCGTCCGTCATTCTCTTTACACCATAGGCGAAGGCGCGGCTGGCACAAGCCTGCTTTGGTCTTTGCTTGCCTCCCGGCCGTGCGGCTTGGCCATCTTGCCAAGTGGCGGAATTGGCGGCAGAGACCGGCCATGGTTCGCGCTATGTTCGCCCCCTTCCCGTTCGCCGGACATGAGCTTGCGCTGGGCACGGGCCGCGCGGTGTATTGGCCGGCTGAACGCGCGCTGCTGGTGGCTGACCTGCATCTCGAAAAGGCGAGCTGGTTTGCCCAGCGCGGGCAGATGCTTCCGCCCTATGACAGCCGGGACACGCTGGAACGGCTGGCCGATGCCGTGCGGCTTACAGGCGCGCGGCGGGTGATCACGCTGGGCGACAATTTCCACGATGATGCCGGCGCATTGCGGCTGGATGCCCATTGCTGCGGGATGCTGGGGGCGCTGACGCGGGCATTGGACTGGGTGTGGATCACAGGCAATCACGACGAGGGTTTAGAAAACTTGGGGCCCAAGGGCTTCGGCGGCACGATCCTGCCCGAACTGGTCTTGGGCGGCGTGATCCTGCGCCACGAGGCCCGGGCGGGCGAGACCGCGCCCGAGCTTTCGGGGCATTATCACCCCAAGCTCAGGGTTCAGGTGCGGGGCCGCCATATCGCGCGCCCCTGTGCGGTGCTGGCGCGCGGCGGGGAGAAAGGCTCGGCGGCGGCAGAGCGGATGATTCTCCCGGCTTTCGGTACACTTACCGGCGGTCTTGACGCTGCCCACCCTGAAATTCTAGGCGCGTTGCAACCGGCACACGCGATCGAGGCGCTGATGCCGGCCAGTGGCCGCATCGCCCACTTCCCACTTTGGCAGAAGGCATCATGATCAGCTTCGCAGCACTGCATTACGTCTGGGGCACTCTCACCTTCTGGCACTTTGCCATATGGCTTGGCGTGACCGTGTTGATCGGGATTGCCTTGCCGTGGGGCGGCACGGGCCAATTCAGGTGGGTCTCGCTGCCGACCGGTCTGGTCACCCTGCCCATCCTTTATGCCATCGTGATGATCGCGCTGGGGCAATTGTTCGGCGCCACTTTCACCACCAGGGAATTGTGGCCCGGCACCGCGCTTCTGGGCGGCACATGGGCCGCAGCGATGATCGTCAAACCGGTGCGTTTACGCCGGACATCGCTGACGGGCGGGCTGTTCACCATCCTGTTCGGCGCGGCGCTTGTCACCCTTGCCCTGTGGCTGTTGCCGCGCGTTGCCGAAGCGAGTGACCTTGATCTGCCCGCCCAGCCCTGGGCAGTGGCGATCTGACGCGCCTTTTTCGGGGCGTCACGCTTCGGCTTCGGCCAGCGCCATGCCGACCGCGACCACGCCCTGGCGGGTCAGGTTGATCAGCGTTACACGCTTGTCCGTTTGCGAAGGTGCGCGTTCAACCAATCCGGATTCAACCAGCCGGTCGATCACCCGCAAGGCCGTGGTATCGGGCGCGCCGGACGCTATCACGAGGCATTTGGTCGATACCCGCGCCCCGCCTGCGAACTGGATGAACAATTCCAGCAGCATCTCCCACGCCGGCTCGCCAAACCATTCGCCGGACAAGTGGCGGCACCGCCGCCGCGCAAGGGCACGCATTCTGGTCGCCACCTGCGCCAGCTTGAGCGCTTGGCGTTCGATCCGGCCCGCCTGGGTCAGCCAGTGATAGGTGGCGCGCACCTCATCAGGGTTCCATTGTTCGTCTATCGCATCGGCAAGCTTCAGCAGGCTCGATCCCAATTGCCGCATCTGGGCAGGTGAAAATTGCCCCGCAATCATATCGAGCGTGACGGCTGGCGGCGGCGGGGGACTTGCCCCGATCAGAGAGGCTCCGCTTTCGCTTTCCCAACCTTCGGCAACAGCGATGAAATCGTCGACCGGCCCATCATTGACGCCAAGGCCAGGGCGGGATCGTGACCGGGGGACTATGCCGCGCGGGTGTTCATTCTGCTGAGGCACGACCAAATCGGCCTGAAGGTTTTTCGGATCAAGGCTATCTCGGGCATTGTGGTAACGCATGACGCTCCCCCAAATAGTGCCCGCCGAAGCGGGCTGCTTGGGCGCAAGCGATCCCTCCTTGGCCCATTAACCCCAATGCCGCTGGCGGATGTTAGTTCCGGTAAACATTACGCAATCGCGCGTTTACGTGCTTTCCCCTAGATCGCTCCGTTCGCTGCGGGTGCGCCCGGCGCAGGAAGCGGGCGGGATGCAAGACTCCATCTGGTGCTCGCCGCCGTTTCGGACTATGGAGCGCGCAGCACGTAGGCTACCAAAGGAGAACACCCCATATCACGTCCACCCCGGCGCTCGTTGGCCCCGCCTGTCAAAAGCGGCCCTCGATTTGATTTCATGATCAACGTTCCCAAGGTCCGCGTCATCGATGACGAAGGCGAAAACTTGGGCGTCATGTTCACCCGCGAAGCGATCGAGCAGGCCAATGAAAAGGGCCTCAACCTCGTCGAAGTGTCCCCCAGCGCGGACCCGCCGGTGTGCAAATATCTCGATGTCGGCAAATTCCGCTTTGAAGCGCAGAAAAAGGCCAACCTGGCGCGCAAGACGCAGAAGACCCAGGACATCAAGGAAGTGAAGATGCGCCCCAACATCGACACGCATGATTATGACGTGAAGATGCGCAACGTCACCAAGTTCATCGGCAATGGCGACAAGGTGAAGATCACCCTGCGCTTCCGCGGGCGCGAAATGGCGCACCAGCACCTCGGCATGGATCTGCTCAAGAAGGTGCAGGAAGACGTGGCCGAGGTTGCCAAGGTGGAAGCCTTCCCGCGCCTTGAAGGCCGCCAGATGCTGATGGTGCTTTCCCCGAAGTAAGCGCCGGATTTCTGGCATATCGCAGGGCGGAGCAGCGAATGCGCGGCTCCGCCCTTCGTGTGTCTCCGACCGGCGACATGGTGCGTCGACAAAGCGCCGATGTCAGCCGATTGCGGGCGACACTGCGCGGCTGCAGCGTGTTATACAATGGGCAGCGGTTTGGATGGTGCGTTCGGTCCCCGCCCAAGCCTGTCTAGACCGCGTCCAGACCCCCTCCAGCCTGCCCCAGACCCCTTCCAGACCCCGCCTTGCCCCCCCTTTTGCGGGATTGTTTCACGGGAAACATCAGCCATGCCGATCCTGCCTCTCGTCCGTTCCGCGTTGCTGGCTTCGGCCATGCTGATTGCCGCACCGGCACTGGCCCAGGCCTCCCCGGAGGATGACACCCTGGCGATCTTCGCCCCCTCCAAGACACCCGGCCCGGACCGGATCGATTATTCGATCTGGGATGAAGCGATGAAGAACATCGTGATCTCCATGGGCCCGTCCCTGCGCGAAGGCGCGCCTCGCCCCGACCCCAGCTTCGGCAGCCGCCGCCAATATGGCCATGTCTCGCGCTACCGGCTGGAAGGCACGCGGGTGATGTTCAGCTTCCTTGATGCCAAGGTGATCGCAAGCTTCACCGAGTATCGGGAGGACCTGGAGAACACGGCGAATATCGTCGATATCCAGTCGCTTAGCCGGAACGAACAGCTCGCATACTGGATCAACCTCCACAATGTCGCGATGGTGGAACAGATCGCCAATGCCTGGCCGGTGCGCCAGCCGCGGGAGATCAGGATCGATGGTGTCCCGCTCGATCAGGCGCGCTTCATCACGGTAGAGGGCGTCCGCCTGTCCCCGCGCGATATCCGCGAGAAGATCGTCTACCGCCACTGGCAGGACCCGCTGGTGATGTACGGCTTCTGGCGCGGCGAAATCGGCGGCCCCTCCCTCCAGCGCGAGGCGTTCAACGCCGACAATGTCGCGCGCCTGCTGGTGCGCGGTGCGGATGATTTCGTGAATTCCCTGCGCGGCTCGCAGGATCAGGGCGGTACGCTGCAAGTCTCTGAATTTTATCGTGAAGCAGCGCCGTATTTCTTCCCCGATTTCGAGAAAGACCTGCGCGCGCACCTCACCCGCTATGCGGACACAAAAACCAGTGCGCTGCTCGCTGCCACCCGCGGCGCGGATCCAGTGATCAACGAATACGACATCGCCGACATCGAAGGCGGCGTGCGCGAACCGAGCTACCAGAACATCACCTCCGACGGCACCTCGATCAGCTTTCGCATCCCGCAAAGCGTTGCCGCATTGCTGAAGGAGCGTGAAACCAAGTTCCAGGAAATCATCCGCGAGGGCCGCACAGGAACCGTGACCTTCAGCAATCTCGATCTGCCCGGCGAAGCAGGCGAAGCGGCCGAAGTGAAGTAACGCCCGCGCCTCTGCTTGAATTCATTCGAGGTTTATCCGAACAGGCTAAACCCTTGCGGAAGCGGATTTAAACGTCTGAAAGCGAGGGACTGGACGTGCAAAAATGGGTGATCGTGCTGACAGTTGCCGCAGTGCTGGCTGCCCCCGGCCATGCCGCGCCGCCTGACCCGCCGGCTGACGCACTTGAACCGCTGACCACCTTTGCCCCCAGCCCCGACGGGCGCAATGACCGCCTTGATTATGGCGTCTGGACAGAGGCCCTGTCCGCTTTCGTGGTTCCGATGGGCCCGCCCTTGCGAAAGATGCCCGTCATCGTCGAACCGAACATGGGCACGCGGATGGCGATGGGGCCCAATTCGATCTACCGGACCGATGGGGCGATGGTCGGCTTCACGCTTATTGACCGCGAGGTGCTGGCCAACATCGCCCGCTACCGGCGCGAACTTCAGGGCGTGGCCGACACGCTCGACATCCAGGCCTTGCCACGCAACGAACAGCTCGCCTTCTGGCTCAATCTCCACAACGTCGCGATGCTGGAGAAGATCGGCGAAAGCTGGCCGATCCGCCAGCCTCGTGAAATCACCGTGGACGGCGTCCCGCTGGAGGATGCGCGCTTCATCACGGTGCATGGCGTTGCCCTGTCGCCGCGCGATATCCGCGAGCGGATCGTCTATGCGAACTGGAAAAACCCGGTGGTGATCTATGGCTTCTGGCGCGGCGAGATCGGCGGGCCGGCGATCGGACGCGAAGCCTTCGACGGGCGCATGGTCGGCGAGCAGCTTGACATGGCAGCATGGGAATTTGCCAATTCGCGGCGCGGGGTCGAACGCCGCGGTGATACCCTGCACGTCTCGCGTTTCTATGCTGAAGCAGCGCCGTTTTACTTCCGCGATTTCGAGCCCGACCTGCGCGCTCATCTGTCCGCCCATCTCGAAGGCAAGGCGGCAGAGATGCTTGCGAAGGCGGCGTCCATCCGTCCCACGATCTACGAGCACGACATTGCCGATCTGTCCGGCGGTAGGCCGACCAATCCGTTCTTCGCGACCGGCAGGCTTGATGCAGGCGCGGCCCTCCTGATGGAGGAGCGCCGGCGAAAGTTCGATTATATGCGCCGCGAGCGCATCCCTGCATACACGGTGACCTTCAGCAACATCACCCTTCCAGGAGATCCGCCGAACAAGGGCGAGGTGGAATGACATATCTGCGTGAATTTGCGTTCATGCGGCGTTTATCACCCTGACATAACATGCAAAATCGGACGGAAGCCCTCTGGTGGGAGAGTCTCGATGTTGCGCCAATCCATGATCGCTTTGCTGGCAGGATCCAGTCTTGCCGCCAGCGCCCCGGCGCTTGCCGGGACTGAAACGCCCGAAGCCCATGCCCGGCCGCCGCAAGGCGAGTTGCACTTCATCCCCGCGATTTCCTCGCCCGAGACCCAATCGGCGCTGACAGACGATCGGCTGGCGATCTTCACCCCAACCACAGACCCGATCCGCACGACCATCGATTACGATATCTGGGACTATGCGCTGAAGAACATCGTAGTCCCGATGGGGGCATCCACCCGGCAAGGCGCACGGCGCGCTGATCCCATCTTCGGCACCCGCATCAGGCACGGAACCTATTCGCGCTATCGGCTCGAAGGTTCGATGGTAAAGTTCAATTTCCTCAGCCGCGACGTAATCGCCAGCTTCACCGAATATCGCGAAGATCTGGAACGGGTCACCAACACACTCGACATTGCCAGCCTTCCGCGCAACGAACAGCTGGCGTTCTGGATCAACCTCCACAATGTCGCGCTGCTGGAACAGCTCGCCAAAAACTGGCCGCTGCGCGAACCGCGCGAGATGACGCTGGACGGCGTGCCGCTCAACGATGCCCCCTTCATCACCATCAGGGGTATCCCTGCCTCGCTGCGCGACATCCGCGAGGAGATTGTGTTCAGGCACTGGCGCGACCCCAAGGTAATCTACGGCTTCTGGCGGGGCGAGATCGGTGGGCCTGAACTGCAGCGCCATGCCTTTACCGGGAGCAATGTCGGATCGCTGCTCGATGTGGCAGCGCAGGATTATGTCAACTCCCTGCGCGGTACTCAGAAAAGCGGCAACAAGCTCCAGGTCGCCGACCTTTATGCTGAGGTCGCGCCGTTCTATTTCCCCGAGTTCGAAGCCGATCTGCGCACCCATCTGAGCAAATACGCAGAGGCGCCAGTGCAGGAACTGCTGGCCAGGACCCGCCTTGTCGATCCCTCGATCAAGGAAACCGAGATTGCCGATCTGCACGGCGGAACCCGCCCCCCCAGCTACCTGTTCGTCTATACCATCGGGGACGAGATACAGGATCCGCTGGACAGGATCGGACAGGCGGCGTCCCGGCTCATTCAAAGCCGCAACCGCAAGCTGATGATCATGGAGTTGCGCGGTCAGCCTTCTGGACGGGTGTTTTTCAGCAACATCGACGTCCCCGGCGATCCGCTCAACAAGAACGCCGTGGAATAGCGCGCCGCTTGCCGAAGCAGGGCCTTCGCTGATAGTCACCCGGCCGGGCCATCAGGGCCGGAGGGATCCACGCAAACATGACCGCACGCAGCATCGGCCTTTGCCTCGGCCCGCTGGCGTTCGCGCTCGCTGCGCTGATGCAGCCGCCAACCGGAATGCCGCAGGGGGCATGGCTGGTCGCCGGGCTGACCTTGTGGATGGCCGCCTGGTGGATGACCGAGGCGGTGCCGCTCAGCGTGACCGCGCTGTTGCCCTTCGTGGTGCTGCCGCTGGCGGGCGTCTCGACGGCAGAGACAACCGCGGCGACCTATTACTCGCCGATCCTGTTTCTGCTGCTGGGCGGGGCGTTCATCGCCTTGGCGATCGAGCGCACCGGCCTTCACCGCCGCCTCAGCCTTGCGATCCTGCGGGCGGTAGGAGCCGGCGGCGGGCCGGTGCGGCTGTTGTTCGCCTTCATGCTTTCCACGGCGCTATTGTCGATGTTCATCTCCAACACCTCGACCGCGCTGATCATGATGCCAATGGCACTGGCGGTGCTGGAGGGCGGCGGCAGCCGTGCCGAACCAGCTGCGCCCTCAAGTAGCGAAGCGATAGGGCAACAAAGCCTCCTGCCCTCAAGCAGCGAAGCGGTAGGGCGGCAAGGACTCCCCCCGCAGGACGGCATTGCGGGCGCCCTGCCGATGGGGATCGCCTTTGCCGCCAGCATCGGCGGTCTTGGCACCATCGTCGGCTCGCCCACAAATGCGATTGCCGTGGGGCTGCTCGACAAGATCGCGGGCGTGCGCATCAGCTTTGCCGAATGGTCGCTCTATGGCGTCCCGCTGGTACTGCTAAGCGTGCCGCTGGCAGCATGGATCGTGGCGCGGGTGCAGCGGGTGGCAGAGCACCCCTTCGATGTCGCCGCCGCGCGCGCCGCAATCATGACGAACGCCGCTTGGGGCACCGCGGAAAAGCGGCTTGCGGCGCTATTCGCCCTCACCTTCCTTGGCTGGGTCACCCAGCCGCTGGTCACTCCGCTGCTGCCTCCCGGATCATGGACCGACGGCACCATTGCGGTCATCGCGGCGCTGGCGCTGTTCCTGCTCCCCGACGGAACGGGCCGCCCGCTGCTGGTGTGGCGCGAGGCCGAAGCGGCGCCGTGGAGCGTGATCTTCATGTTTGGCGGCGGGCTGGCGCTGGCTGCGGGGATGCAGGCATCGGGGCTGGCGAGCTGGATCGGGACCGCTCTGCTCCCGCTTGCGGCGTGGCCGCTGCTGCTGGTCGCGCTGACGGTGACAGCGCTGGTGATCATGGTCACCGAATTTGCCAGCAACGTGGCGACTGCCACCGGAATCGTCCCGGTGGTCGCTGCGCTGGTGGTGTCGCTGGGTGCTGATCCGGTGCTGCTGGCCTTGCCTGCTGCGCTGGCTGCAAGCTGGGGCTTCATGCTGCCTGCCGGTACAGGCCCCAACGCCATCGCCTGGGCCACCGGGCGCATTCGTATCGGGGCGATGGTCAAGGCAGGCGCGCTGATCGATCTGGCAGGGGTTGTCCTGATCGTCGGCGTGGTATGGGGCATTGCTGCGCTTGTGTGAACAGGTGCTCTGGGAGAGTGATGATGGTTGACAGCCGCAAGCCGGTGTTTCTGGTAATCGGTGCCGGTGCCGGGATCGGCGGGAACGCCGCCATGCGCTTTGCCGCCGGAGGATATCACGCTGTGATGGCGCGCCGGTCGGACGAGGCTGGGCTGATGGGAATGGTCGGCGCGATCGAGGCCGCAGGCGGCTCGGCCAGCGGCACCTTGCTCAATGCGGCAGAGGATGGATCGATCGAGGAGCTGGTGGCGCGCACCGAACGCGACATCGGCCCGATCCACGCCGCCCTATACAACCTCGGCGCACAGATCGGGAACCGCGCGCTGGGTGAGACTCCGCACCGGATATTCGAGCTCGGCTGGCGGCTTGGCACCTATGGCGTTTTCCGGCTTGCCCATGCGCTGTTCCCGGCGATGGTGGAGCGCGCGCGCGATGGTGGGCCGCATGGTACGCTGCTGGTCACATCGGCCACGGCGGCAGTGCGCGGCAATGCCGGGCAACATAGCCACGCGGCAGCGATGGGCGGGCGGCGGATGCTGTGCCAGACCCTGAATGCCGAGTTTGCCCCGCAGGGCGTCCACGTCGCGCACGTCATTGTCGATGGGCCGGTCGATGCCCCTGACACCCTCGGCAAGCTTCTGGGCGACAAGTTCGATGCCTTCAAGCAAGGCAAGGGCGCTGACGGCGTGATTGACCCTTCAGCCCTCGCTGAGACCTATTGGCACCTCGCCCACCAGCCGCGCAACTGCTGGAGCCACGAGGTTGACGTGCGTCCATGGACCGATGTGCCGTGGTGGAATGACAACCCCGATCCGCAGATCAACAGCACGGGCAAGGGGTTTGCAGGGCCGCGGAACGCCTGAGCGTTCAGCCGCGCCACTCGCGGCGTTCTTCGGCGGCGCGCAGGACTTCATAGCTGGTCTGGATCAGCTGAAACTGCTTGGCGGCTTCGGCATCGCCCGGCTTCACATCGGGGTGCACTTCCTTGGCGCGGGCGCGGTAAGCCTTCTTCACCGCATTGAAATCGGCATCCGACTCAAGCCCCAGCACCTCAAGCGCGCGCATTTCATCGGCAGAGCGTGAACCATCACCCGATCCGGCCCAGCCATAATGGGCGCTTTCGGCATAGCCGGCGCTTTCCTGCCGTTCGGCCCGGGCGCGTTCGTCCTTTTCGGCCTGTTCAAGACCTTCGAAGTAATCCCACCGTGAATTGTATTCGGCCGCGTGCTTCTGGCAGAAATACCAGCGATCCGGGCTGTTGGGTGCTTTGGGCGCGGGGCAATTGCCGGGCTCGTCGCAGCCATGGCGATCACAGATGCGGACGTTGGCTGCCTCCTGCGAGGCGCCATAGGGCCGCCAGCGCGGGAAGCCCCAATCCATCGACCGGCGCGCGCGGCTCATGCGCGCGAATCCGGCTGGATGATGGTCATGTCGTTGGTCGATTGGCTCACGCCGCCCATCTAGGCGTAGTGGCCGGGAATGGGAAGGCGTGAGAATGCGGGAACCAGTTGCAATGTGAAATGTTGCATTGCAGAATACCAAAGCGGCGGATGATCCGTCGCACCAGAAAGTCGATCCGCGATGAGCCAGCAACTGACCCTGTCCAGCCTGTTCTGCGTGCTTGCGCTCGCCGGGCTGTGCATGGTGACCGGCGCGCGCGATCTGGCTGGCTTCGAAACGCCCGTTGCCGCGCAGCACGCCCAGCTTTCGCAAGGCGCGCTGCGCAGCTGAGCATCAGTTGATAATGACTGAAGCGGCGCGGCGGTTCTGCGCCCACGCCCCTTCGTCCGATCCAAGCGCGACCGGTCGCTCCTTGCCGTAGCTCAGCACCGAAATGCGGTTCGCATCGACGCCGAGGCTGACCAGATAGGCCTTGGCCGAATTGGCCCGGCGTTCGCCCAGTGCAAGGTTGTATTCGCGCGTGCCGCGTTCGTCGGCGTGGCCTTCGATGGTGAAGGTAACCTGCGGGTAGCGGGCAAAATACTGCGCCTGCGCCTGCAGAGCGGCCGCATCCTGCGAATCGACGTTGTAGCGATCGGTGTCGAAGTAGATGGTGGTCGACGGACCGACGGCGGCCGCGAAGTGCGCCTGCGTGCCCGCTTGCGGACCGGTCGGCTGCACCTGCGGGGTCGGCTGGGTCGCCGGACGCGGGGTCTGCACCGGCTCGGGCGGGAGCGTCTCGGGGGCCTTCTTCGAACAGGCGGCAAGGCCGGAAGCCGAGGCCAGCAGCAGGATCGTGGCAATCTTCGTGTTCATCGTTGTTGTCCTTTCACGGGATCGTCAGGTGGCGGAAGATCAGGGCCGGATCGGCCCCCATGCGGGGTCGGAAGCGTCAACCGGGGTCGGCAGGCGGCGTTCATTCTGGCCGGTCAGGTCGACCTGCCAGATCCCCGAGCGACCGGAGTTCTTCTCGGTGCGGAAGAACTGGATGATCCGGCCATTGGGCGCCCAGGTCGGGGCCTCGTCCTGCCAGCCCTTGGTGAGAACGCGCATCCCGCCGCCGCCGGTGTTCATCACCGCCACGTTGAAATCACCCGCGATCCGCGTGAAGGCGATCTGGTCGCCGCGCGGGCTCCATTCGGGCGTGGCGCAGCGACCGCCGAAGAAGCTGATGCGCTTCTGGTTCTTGCCGTCCGTGTCCATCACATAGCACTGCTGGCTGCCCGAACGGTCGCTCTCGAACACGATCTTGGTGCCGTCAGGCGAGTAGGACCCGCCGACGTCGATCCCCGGATTATCGGTCAGCTTGACGCTGGTGCCGCCGGTCGCGGGGACGCGATAGATGTCGGTATTGCCTGCGACCGCCATCGAATAGAGGATGGACTTGCCGTCCGGCGACCAGCGCGGGGCGATGGTGGGGCTCTTGTTTTCGGTCACCAACGTCTGCTTGCCGGTGCCGATGTCATAGACATAGATGCGCGGATTGCCGTCGACATAGCTGAGATAGAGGATCTTGGAATAATCGGGCGAATAGCGCGGGGTGAGCGCGGTGGCGCTGCCCAGCGTCAGGAAGCGGTGGTTCGCCCCGTCGCTGTCCATCACGGCAAGGCGCTTCACACGGCGATCCTTCGGACCGGTTTCGGCGATATAGGCGATGCGGCTATCGAAGAACGGGCTCTCGCCGGTCAGCCGCGAGAAGATCAAGTCAGAGCACTTGTGCGCCGCGCGCCGCCAGTCTCCGGGCGCGACCACCCAGCCTTCGCGCACCAGCTGCTGCTGGAGCTGGACGTCATAAAGATAGCAGCCGACCACCAGCCGCCCATCGTCGCGCGCGGTGACATAGCCCTGCACAAGCATTTCGGCGCCTTGCCCGCTCCACGTGCCATAGGTGGGCGCACGGACCGCCGCAAAGGCAGGCTGCGGCAGGCTGTCGGGGCCGACAGGCTTGAACAGGCCATTATTGCGCAGGTTGGCGGTGATGACGCGCGCGACCTCACGCCCCAGCGCCCCGGTGCCCGCCTCATTGGCCGGAGTGGGCCGGTCACGGTCGGTGGCAAAGGCGGGGATGGCGATGCCGATATCGGACCATGCGGCTTCGTCGGTGATGCGGATTTCCGCATCGCCGTCCGCGCTGCTGTCGATCACCTCGACCGGGGCGGTCTCGCCCTGCGGCGCGCCCAGATCCTGCGCGGAGGCGATGGTGGCGGTTCCAGCGAGCAGCACGGCAATCAGCGCCTTCATTACGAATTCCTATCGAAGACCAAGGTGAAGGTGTTTTTATCGGCAGGCACGGGGAAGGGAACCTTGAATTGCCCGACCAGCTTGATCGCGCGCACGGCTTCCTCGCGGTGGCGGCCCACCTGATTGCGGTTGAGGTCAGTCACGCCAGTCGTCGCGCCCACCACTTCGGGTTCCCCGGACAGCGTGCCATCGGGATTGAGCCGGAAGCGCACCCGGGTGACGAGCTTCTCGGCATCGGGCCCTTGCGGCACGCGGCCCTGCCACTTGATCTTGACCTGCCGCCCGACCGCGCTGCGCAGCGAGGCGAGCTCAGTTGCGCCGATCACTTGAGCAGGCGCGCGTATTTCCGTGGTGGTCGCCGAACTGCCCTTCCCCGCAAGGAAATCGTCCCCGATGCGGCTGCCCCCGCCACTTTTGGCGGCCGTCTGCTTGGGCGGCGTGGTTGCGGCCTGCTTGGGCGGCGTGCGATCAGGGCGCGAGCGGTCGCGGGTGGGCGGCGCAGGCTGCTGGGTAGCAGTCTTCGCAGCGGGCTTCGGGGGGGGTGGCTGGATGCGCGGCGCGGGTTCGGGTTTGGCAACCTCGGGGGCGGGTGCGGGTTCATCCGAGAGGGTTGGCGCAATCGCCGCACGGCTCTCAGGCACCGGATCGGGTGAGGCCGCTTCCAGCCCTACTTCCGTCGCAAGGCTCACATTGATCCGTTCGGGAAAGACCGAAACCTCGCTGCGCATGGTCTGCATCGCCAGCACCCCGACAAGCGCGGCGTGCAGCACGACAGCGGCCCCAAGACCGATCTTCTCGTCGTTACGCAGGGCGAGCGTTCCCATCACCTCTCTCTCGCTATGGGGCCGAAACTGAACCATCGGTGACCAGCGAGATCGATGTGAAGCCGGCACGGCCCAATTCGCCCATAACCTGCATCACTCTGCCGTAATCAAGGCTGCGGTCGCCGCGCAGCACCACCAGCGGCTGTTCGCCCCCGCGGTCCAGCGCCTCAAGCGCGGCGGGCAATCCTCCGGCAGGAACAGGCGCGTCCTCGATATAGATCGTGCCCGAGGCATCGATCGAGACCGTGATCTGGTCGGGCTTCTCCTCCACCGGCGCTGCGCGGCTTTCGGGTAGTTCGACCGGGACGCCCGCGGCGGGGAGCGTCACCGTCACCATAAAAATGATCAGCAGCACCAGCATCACGTCGACCAGCGGCGTAACGTTGATCTCGGCCATCGCGGCGCGGCGGGAGCGCTTGCCACGGCGCCCTCGGGAGGAAACACCCATGCTCATGCTTGTTTTCCGCACGCCCGTCCGGGCGCGCGGTCCTCGCTAGACGCGCAGCAAAGCTGCGCCCGCTGCGGGCGGCCGTTCGGCCTTGCGGTCGCTTCGCAACCGGTATCAGCGCACCTCGTCATCATCATGCTCTATCCAACTCGCGGCTGAGGCCGGTGTGGAGCTTGTCGGCGAACCGCTGGAGGCCCGCCTCGTAACGATCCACCGATCCACCGAAGCGGTTATAGGCGATCACGGCCGGGATGGCAGCGAACAGGCCGATGGCGGTCGCGAACAGCGCTTCGGCGATGCCGGGGGCGACCACCGTCAGGCTGGCGCTCTGCTGCGCGCCGATCTGGAAGAAGCTATTCATGATCCCCCACACCGTGCCGAACAGGCCGACAAAGGGCGCAACCGAGCCGACAGTGGCAAGGAAGTTCAGCCGTCCAGCCAGCGCATCGGCCTCTTCTGCGATCTGGCTTTCCATCACGGCGGCGATGCGCTGGCGCGTGGCGTCACGGTCGACCGGTTGCTTGGCGGTGGACTTGCGCCATTCGTCCAACCCGGCGGCGGCCACGCGGGCGGCGGGGACTTCCTTCCTGACCTGCTTGGTCAGCAGCGCCTCACGGTCGCGCTGCTCCCAGAACTCTGCCTCGTATTCGCGGGATTTCTTGCCCAGCGCGCCGATGCGCATGGAGAAGGAGACAATGATCATCCACACCCACACGCTGGCCAGGATCAGGCCGATCATCACGGCTTGCACGATGAGATCTGCCGTCAGGAACAGTTCGACAGGATCGAGCCGGGTCGGAGCGGCGGCGGCGCTGAGCAGGGCGAGCGTCACGGGTTCAATTGTCCTTGTTCATGAAGGTCTGGAAGGCATTGCGCCAATCGGCAGGCTGGCGGCGCGGGCGGCCATCGAGAGTGATGAAGCCGACCCTAAGATGGGCTTCGCAGAGCATCGCGTCCCCGCGCCGCGCGATCTGGTGCATCCGGCATGATGCCGCCCCCAGTTCGGTGCAACGGGTTTCGATCACGACATCGTCGTCAAGCTTGGCGGGGCGCAGATACTTGAGGTTCACCTCGGACAGCGCATATGCCCCCTCGCCTTGCTCGATCGCCGCGCGCTGGTCGATGCCGAGCAGCCGCAGCAGATCAGACCGCGCGCGCTCGAACCAGCGCAGGTAATTCGCGTGATAGGTTATCCCCGACAGGTCTGTATCCTCGTAATAGACACGCACCGCATAAAGATGCCGCGCACCATCAAGGATGCCTCCGGGGGGATTGGGAGAAATCATCGCTTGCCCCTAGCCTAGCGCGGATTCGCTGCAAAGGCGGGACATTGCGATTTGTCGATGAACGGCAGTCGAACGCGGGGCGAGCGCCCTCAGCCGCGATTCCAGATCATCGGGCCGAGTGGCTGGCCTCCGAAAATGTGGACGTGAAGGTGCGGCACTTCCTGCCCGCCGTGCTGGCCGATATTGGCGAGCAGGCGGTAGCCGGGTTCGACCAGCCCCTTCATGCGGGCAACTTCACCCACCGCGCGCACGAAGCCCCCGATTTCGGCATCGGAGGCTTTGGCCGAAAAGTCGTCCCAACTGACGTAGCGGCCCTTGGGGATCACCAGCGTGTGCACTTCGGCCTGCGGGTTGATGTCCTCGAAGGCGAAGGCCCAGTCATCCTCATAGACCTTCCGCGAAGGGATTTCCCCGCGCAGAATTCGTGCGAAGATATTGTTGTCGTCGTAGGGCAGGGTCGGGTCGATCGGCATTATTCGCTCCGGCTGGCTTTTTCCGCGAGGCCTGACAGCCCCTCGCGGCGGTCGAGTTCGGCGAGCACGCTGTCCAACGGCACGCCCTTTTCAGCGAGCAGCACCATAAGGTGAAACATCAAATCCGCCGCCTCGCCGACCAGTTCAGTTTCGTCCCCGGCAAGCGCGGCGATCACGGTCTCGGTCGCCTCCTCGCCCACTTTCTGCGCGATCTTGGCAAGACCCTTGGCATGGAGCTTGGCCACATAGCTCGTCTCGGGCGAGGCAGTGAGACGCTGGGCGATAGTCGCTTCGAGGCGGGTGAGAGTGTCCATGGCGTTACCTTCGATCAAACCCCGCGCGCGGGCAAGCCTGCGGCGCGAAGCGCGGCGTGCGCCTCGGCAATGGTGTGATGGCCGAAGTGGAAGATGCTGGCGGCAAGCACGGCGCTGGCGTGGCCCAGGCGCACGCCGTCGACCAGATGTTCGAGGCTCCCCACCCCGCCGCTCGCGATCACCGGCACGCTGACGGCGTCGGCAATCTCGCGGGTGAGGGCAAGGTCATAGCCCTTCTGCGTCCCGTCCCCGTCCATCGATGTGACCAGCAACTCGCCCGCACCCAGCCTCGCGACCTTCAGCGCATATTCCACCGCGTCGATCCCCGTCGGCTTGCGCCCGCCATGGGTGAAGATTTCCCAGTTCCCTCGCGGCGTGCGGCGCGCATCGACACTGGCGACGACGCACTGGCTGCCGAAGCGCTCGGCGATCTCGCCCACCAGTTCGGGCCGGGCGACCGCGGCGGAGTTGACCGCGACCTTGTCGGCCCCCGCCAGCAGCAGCGCACGCGCATCCTCGGCCGAGCGAACCCCGCCGCCCACGGTAAGCGGCATGAAGCACACCTCGGCCGTGCGGCGCACCATATCGAGCAGCGTGCCCCGCCCTTCGTGGCTGGCGGAAATGTCGAGAAAGCACAATTCGTCCGCGCCGGCCGCATCATAGGCGCGGGCCTGCTCGACCGGATCGCCCGCGTCCTTCAGGTCGACGAAATTGACGCCTTTGACCACGCGGCCATTCGCCACGTCGAGGCAGGGGATGACACGGATTCGGACAGTCATGCCACCCGCGATCCCATCGCGATCGCCGCTGCCAGATCGAGCCGCCCTTCATACAGCGCGCGGCCCGTGATCACGCCTTCGATCCCCTCATGCGCGTGGAGCGCGAGGATGTGGATGTCGTCCAGCCCCTTCACCCCGCCGCTCGCGATCACCGGAATGTCGACGCGGCGGGCCAGATCAACGGTCGCTTCGATATTCACGCCCTTCAGCAAGCCATCGCGCCCGATGTCAGTGAACAGCAGCGAAGCGACACCCGCATCCTCGAAACGGCGGGCGAGGTCCGTCACCGGAACGTCGGACACCTCGGCCCAGCCCTCGGTCGCCACCATGCCGTCCTTTGCGTCCACCGCGACGACGATGCCGTTCTCCCACTCGCGCGCCATGTCCTTGACGAACTCGGGGTTTTTCAAGGCCGCCGAGCCCATCACAACCCGTGCCACACCAAGGTTGAACCAGCCCTCGACCGCGGCTGCATCACGGATGCCGCCGCCCAGTTGCACATAGCCCGGGAAAGCTGCGACGATGGCCTCAACCGCCGCGCGGTTGCGGCTTTCGCCTGCAAAGCTGCCATCAAGATCAACCACATGGAGATGCTCCGCCCCAGCCTCGGCGAAAATCATCGCCTGTGCGGCGGGATCATCGCCGTAGATTGTGGCGCGGTCCATGTCGCCTTCGGCAAGACGGACGACCTGGCCGCCCTTGAGGTCGATGGCGGGGAATACAATCACGGATACCACTCCAGAAAGCGCCGGAGGGTCGCCAGCCCATAAGCCTGGCTCTTTTCCGGGTGAAACTGAACGCCTAGGATATTGTCGCGCGCCACAGCGGCCACCAGCCCCTCGCCGTGGTCGGTCATCGCGGCGATCATGTGCGGGTTGTCGGCAGCGAAGTGATAGGAGTGGAGGAAATAGGCCTCGCCCTCCTCGATCACCTCATGATCTTTCGCGTGGGGCAGCATCGCGACGTCGTTCCAGCCCATGTGCGGCACCTTGATCGCCGGATCGGACGGCTGGATCAGCCGAACCTCACCCGGCACCCAGCCGAGGCCGGGAGTCTCGCCATGTTCCAGCCCGCGGGTCGCGAGGAGCTGCATGCCAACGCAAATGCCGAGGAATGGTGCGCCGCCCACCTGCACGCGCTCTGTCATCGCCTCGACCATGCCGGCAATGGCGCCGAGGCCTTCGGCGCAGGCTTTGAAGCTGCCGACACCGGGCAGCACGATACGGTCAGCCGCGCGCACGACATAGGGATCGGCGGTGACGGTAACCTCCGCCCCCGCCGCCTTCAGCGCATTGTGAACCGAATGCAGATTTCCGGCCCCGTAATCGACGAGGGCCACAACCTCAGCCACCAAGCTGCCCCTTGGTGCTCGGCACGCTCTCGCCCTTGCGCGGGTCACGTTCCACGGCCTGACGCATGGCGCGGGCGAAACCCTTGTAGAGGCTTTCGCAGATGTGGTGGTTATTGCTGCCGTAGAGCAATTCCATATGCAGCGTGATCCCGGCGCTCTGGCTGACGGAATGGAACCAGTGCTCGATCAGCTCGGTGTCCCATTCGCCGAGGCGTTCCTGCGTGAACTTGGCTTTCCACACGAGGTAAGGCCGCCCCGAAATGTCGAGCGCGACGCGGCTCAGCGTCTCGTCCATCGGTGAATAGGCCGCGCCATACCGCCCGATCCCGGCCTTGTCGCCCAGCGCCTGCGAAATCGCCTGCCCCAGCGCAATCGCCGAATCCTCGGTGGTGTGGTGCTGATCGACATGGAGATCGCCCTCCACCTTCATCGTCACGTCGATCAGCGAGTGGCGGCTGAACTGTTCGACCATATGGTCAAGAAACCCGATGCCGGTGGAGACATCATAGGCGCCCGTCCCGTCGAGATTGACGGCGATGGCAATTTTGGTCTCGGTCGTGTTGCGTTCGACAGAGCCGGTGCGAGAGAGGATGCTGGCCATTGGGGCGCTATAATCGGCTCAGCCCGCATGACAAGCGCGCGGCGTATGTCCTTGACCCACTGTCAATCCAGCCAGACACGCCAAAGCACTTGACCGAACCGCCAAGTGCCGCCACGAATCCGCTTAGCCATGAACAGCGACACGCCCGACAGCCTGATCCCCTACGATGAAATTGTGCAGGAAGCCCTGCGCGCTGTGGTCGGCCGGGTATTGGGCTCGATCGTCAGCGGCGGCGGCAACTTGCCGGGCACGCATCATTTTTACATTACCTTCAAGACCGCCGCTCCGGGCGTGTCGATCCCTCCGCATCTGCGCGAGCGTTTCCCTGATGAAATGACCATCGTGTTGCAGAACAAGTTCTGGGATCTGGAGGTTTTGCCGCAGAGTTTCTCGGTCAGCCTCACTTTCAATCAGGTGCCGGCCAAGCTCTCGATTCCGTTTGCGGCGATCACTGCTTTCGTTGATCCGGCGGTCGATTTCGGGCTGCAGTTCCAGGCTGCGGTGGACGAGTTGGAACCTGAAGCGCACGAGGATGCGGAGAATGACGGGCCGGATTCCGATCCCGATGGCTCGAACGTCGTCAGCATCGACTTCGGGCGCAAGAAATAGGCCCTCATGAAGGGTGTCAAAGGGGCAGCAAGGGGTAGGCAAGGCAGGGCCAAGGCGCCTGTAGCCGCCCCCGAACCCGCGTCTGACTCGAAGACCACTGGCCCCTCAGGCAGGGTCCCGATGCCAAGCCCGGTGGCAGGCACCAATCTCGTCATTGCCGATATCGTTCTGCGCGCCGCGGGCGGCCTGCTGCGCGACCGGCTGGAGAAAGGCCTGATCGTCAAAAGCTACGGCGCTTCTGAAAAGGGGCAGGCCAAGGCCGCAAAGCTGGTCGACGGGCGGGGCGTCGCGAGCAATCTGGCGCTGTGGGGCGCCAGTCACCTTGCCCGCCGATCACCGATCGGGCTGGCTGTGGTTGCCGGCGGACTGGCGGCGAAGGTGTTCTATGACCGCGGCAAGCGGCTTGAGGCCAAGCGCCGCGCGAAGAAGGCTCCCACCGGCGAATCCTGATCCAAGCTTGATTTCCCGCCCCGCCATGGTGCAACGGAGCCCATGGGCGAATCCTTGACCGACACCGCAGACCAGCTCCACCGCCGCGGGCTGATGTTCATCCTCTCCTCGCCATCGGGCGCAGGCAAGACCACCTTGTCGCGGATGCTGCTGGCGAAAGACGCGGAGATCAAGCTCTCGGTATCGGCCACCACCCGCCCCCCGCGCCCGGGCGAGGTTGACGGGGTGCATTACCACTTCGTCTCGGAAAGCCAGTTCGACCAGATGGTTGAAGAGGACGATTTCTACGAATGGGCGCACGTCTTCGGCCACCGCTACGGCACGCCCAAGGGCATTATCCGCGCTGCGCTGAAGCAAGGGCAGGACTTCCTGTTCGACATCGACTGGCAGGGCACCCAGCAGCTCTACCAGAAGGACCAGCAGGATGTGGTGCGGGTGTTCATCCTGCCCCCCTCGATCGACGAGTTGCACCGCCGCCTTCAAGGCCGCGCGACCGACAGCGCCGAAGTGATCGCCGCCCGCATGGAACGCGCCCGCGCCGAGATCAGCCACTGGGACGGTTATGATTACGTCATCATCAACGATGACGTGGACGTGTGCTTCGAGAAAGTCCGTGCGATCCTTGAAGCCGAACGCATGAAGCGCGCCCGCCAGACCGGGCTGATCCCCTTCGTGCGCGGGCTGATGATCTGACGCCGCCCCAAGGGCGCGCGTTCACAACCACAAGGAGCGGCGGTCAACCCGGCGCTGGAACCCGGCGGCAAAAGAGGCAGCCCTCGCCCGCAGCACCAGCCGGCGGCCTTCCGGCGTGCGCGCGAACTCCAGTTCGGCACGCCCGACCCGCTCCTGCCACAGGGCGGCAAACCGCTCCGCTCCTTCCTTGCGCGCGGCCAGCACAGACGGCACTGCATGATAATCCGTGCGCCGGCGCAGCCCCAGCCACGACCGGCGCACCAGCAGATAGCGCGGGTTCTGCACCGGGCCGAGCACTTCGGCGACCCCTTGCATCACCTGTCGTTCGGCATGGCGGCTGACCCCGGTCAGCACCACGTCCTTGCGCCCATCAAGACTGGTGTGAACCTCCACCGCAGCTTCGGCCAGCTCCTGCTCGCCCAGCACGCCCGTATCCACCAAGGCCTGAAGCACGGTCCATGTGACTTGCGACAGGCACCCCTCCAGCGATCCGTTGCGCCATGCCAGCCGCCCGGCCTTGGCCAGCCGTGGCAGAGTGGCAAGGGTCGCGGCACCTGCCACCGCCATGCCGATCACGCCGAGATTGCCGAGGCTCTCTACCCCGCGCAAGCTGTCAGCTGCTGCAACGCCCGCGCTGGCGGCCGCGCTCCAGCCCAGCGCGTGGAGCGTGTCGAACAGGCTCAGCGCGCGCGGCGCATGGGCGGCAGCAGAAACCTCGCGCACCCGCGCCCGCGCCGCCCCCTCGCCCAGCGATACGCGCCACCTTTCGGCAATCGCGGCCCGGTCGGCCGCTATGGCATAGGTGCGCGCATTGCTTTCCTGTGCGGACAGGGCCGGATTCAGCCCCAGCCGCGCGACGCCATCTTCGATCAGGGTGGAGCCACCATTGGCGATGCCCTCGAACGCCCGGAACCGCCGCACGGCGATATCGAGGTCCGACACCTCCAGCCCCACGGCATCGTTCAGCGCCCCCCAATCAAGCGCCGCCGCCAGCGGGGCCCAGCTTTCACGGTCAGCCGGATCGATGGTGGCAAGGTGCCAGATATTGGCGACCTTGCCGGGCCGCGCCGGATCGATCCGGATCGCCCGCCCGCGCATCTGGTTGGACAGCATGAAGGAGGCAGTGTTGCTCGCCAGCACCAGAGAGTTGAGCGCAGGCGCATCCCACCCCTCGCCCAGCAGCGACTGCGTGCCCACGAGGATGCGCAGATCCCCTTGCATGAACAGCGCGGTGACAATCCGCACCAGCGCCGCCGAACTGCCGGTGCGGCAGGTAATGCTGGCGTGACCCGGACAGCCGGGCAGCGGCACGGCGCGGAAATTGCCGGGCGCCAGACCGAATTGTGCCGCCGCCGCTTCAAACGCGGGCCATGCGCTTGTCGGCAGCAGCACCAGACTGCCGGTCAGCACGCAAAGATGCGCAGGCGCGATCCCGCTGCGCCGCAGCACCTCGAAGATCGGCACCACACCCAGCTTGGCAGGCTGAAAGGCGGCATCGGGCCGGACCGGCAATTCACCACTGCGGATGTGATCGGACAGCACCACCATCCGCAAGTCTTCGCCCAAAGCGGTGTGTTCGGCGCGGGCGATGGCGAGAATCGAATCGAGCTTGGACAGGCTCGCCGTCATCAGTTTGAACACCGAACGCGTCTGCCCCAGCCGCACCCGACCGCCTTCGATCAGCCCGTGGCGATGGAGGCTTGCGCGCAGGTCCTTGGCCCGCGCGGGATCAAGCGGGAAGCTGTCGGTGTGGCTGACCAGCAGCCCGTCAAGCAGCCGCTCCAGCCAGAACATTGATGGCGCGGGCACATCGCGCGCAGCCACGCCCAGCAGATTGAGCGGCGGCGAAGGTAGGGTGCGCCCGGCCGCGCCGAGAGTGACCAGCACCGCCGAAAGCATCTCGGGCGCTTCGAGGATCGCTTCGACGTGGGTTTCGGAATCGGTCAGCCAAGGGTGGGCGGCGAGCCAATCGATCAGCCCGGCATCCTCGCGCAAGTCCTGCGCCAGATCGCCCAGCGCCCGGCGGCGGCGTTCCAGCAGATCGAGCGCATCGGCGCCCGGTTCGGACAGGATCAAGTGGTCCTGATGCGGACACAAATCGCCGCCGCGCACCAGTTCGGGGATGCCGATGGCGATATCGATCGGCCCGCACAGGGTTTCATAGCGGCCCCATTCGGCAAAGCTGGCATCATAGGGCGGTGTGGCGGTGAGCGCGACAAGGCGCACATCAACCAGCCGTTCGGCAAGGACGGTGAGGCATTTCCACCATTCGCGGCGCAGATGGTGCGCCTCGTCCAGCACCAGCGTCAACGGGCCGCGGGCGTTAAGATGTTCGATCAGGACGTCGATTTCCTCGCTGCGGCGCAGGGCATCAAGGCTCTGGTAGGTGGTGAGGGTCAGCTGCGCAGGCGCACCCAGATCGCGTGAAATGCAGGCGGCGGCAGGCGGCGCGTCCAGGAACAGCGGGCACAGGCGCTGCTCCCACTGGTCCCGGATCGCGATGGTCGGGGCGAAGATCAGCGTGGGACGCCCCAGCCGCCGCAAAATCTCCAGCCCGAGGATGGTCTTGCCCGCCCCCGGCGCGGCGACGATGTGGAGGCGGCCGTCATGGAGATGGCTGTCCATCTCCTCCAGCACGCGCGCCTGGTAATCGCGCCACACGCCCTTGAACTGCATATCGCCCAGCACGGTGGCAGGCCGGTGCGCGTCAGCCATCGTCACCGAATTCGGCGAGGGTTCCGAGGTAATCCCGGTCACGCACCTGCAGGGCGCGGCCATGGCGGGCGATGATCCCTTGCGCCTCCCATTCGGACAGGAGCCGGCTGACATTCTCCCGCGCAAGGCCGGCAAAGGCGCCCAGATCGGTCTGGTTGAGGTGATAGCGCAGCCGCCCGTCATCATGCGCCGGATCGATCAAACGCACGAGCGCCAGTGCAAGGCGCGGGGCCATCGAGAAGGTGCGATCGCTCTCGATCACCTGATTGAGCTGGCGCACCCGCCGCGCCAGCTCGCGCATGACGCCCGCCGCCGAAGCGGGGTTGGCGGTGGCTGCGGCCAGAAACGTGCGCGAGGGAAGTATAAGGACGCTGGTGGGCACCGCCGCGGTCACACTCGCAGTGCGCGGGCGGCTGTCGAGCATCGCGATCTCGCCAACCAGTTCGCCCGGCCCGCAATAGCTCAGGATGATCTCGTGCCCGCTGGCGCTGACCATGGTGATCTTGAGCCCGCCGGACAGCACGACGACGGCAAAATCGCCGTTTTCGTCACCCTGCGTGATGATCGCCTCGCCCGGCTTAAGGTCGCGGGTGCTGGCATCGCGCAGCAGGTTTTCCAGCTGATCGGGCGCCAGCGCGCGCAGCAGGGTATCCGGCGCGAGTGCGGCGATAAGGTCTTGCAGCGTGTCCATGGTCGCCCCCTTGGCCTGCCACGATATGGACTTGCCGCGCGCACGGCAACCGACCTGCAGTCGGGATGGAAAATCCCGGAAAGGGACAAATGTGTGATGGCCATCACAGACCGCGCGGGCGCGCTGGGCCAAATGGGGCTCAAGGCCGGCAAGGGCGCTTCACGCAGACCCTTGCAAGGCAAACGAACACACAGCGCGACCCGGGCGGAAGGATTTGCGTCCTTCCGTCGACTTGGCCCACATCCCCTCAAGCAAAAAGAGGGGCTGTGGGCCTTCTTTCGTGCTGCGTCAGGCGGGGATCAATGCCCGCCAGAAGGATCGGCGAAGTGGTTGGGCAGCAGCGCGTTGACCACGCCGCCATCGACCGTTAGCGTCTCGCCCACCACGTAATCGCCTGCGCGGCTGCACAGGTAGATCGCGGCGGCGGCCATGTCTTCGGCGGTGCCGATGCGCTTGGCGGGGATGCCGCTCGCGCTCGCATCAGGCGCGTCCTTGGCGGCCTTGTTCATCTCCGAGGGAAACGCGCCAGGTGCGATCGAGGAGACCACGATATTGTCCTGGATCAGCCGCGCGGCCATGCGCCGGGTCAGCTGGATCACGGCTGCCTTGGATGCCTGATAGGCATAGGTTTCCCACGGATTGATCCGCTGGCCATCAATCGAGGAAACGTGGATCACTTTGGCCGGATGCCCCTGCTTGCCGCCCGCGACCAGCAGATCGTGCAGCTTCTGGGTGAGGAAGAACGGGGTCTTCACGTTCAAGTCCATCGTCCGGTGCCAGCCGGCTTCCGAGAATTCGAGATAGGGCTGGCCCCATGCCGCGCCTGCATTGTTGATGAGGATATCGAGGCGGCTCTCGCGCGCCTTCATTTCATTGGCGAGGGCAACCATGCCGTCCATCTGACTGAGGTCGGCGGGGATGCCGATGACCCGGTCAGCGCCGAATTCATCAATCGTGTCCTGCATCTGATCGCGTTTGCGCGCCGAGATATAGACTTTGGCGCAGCCTGCCGCGAGCAGGCCTTCGACGAACATCTTGCCGATGCCGCGGCTGCCGCCGGTGACGAGGGCAATGCGGCCTTCAAGGCTGAAAAGTGATTGAATGTCCATGTGATCAATATCCGCTCAAGGTGGCCACGCGGCCCGCGTGGAAATAGGCATCGCCCAGAAATTCGGCCAGCGCACGGTCGCGCTTCATGTAGAGGCCGATGTCGTATTCGTCGGTCATGCCGATGCCGCCGTGCATCTGCACGCCTTCCTGCACCGCAAGCCTCGCGGTCTTGGCGACCTTGGCCTTGGCGACGCTGATCATCAGATCGGCATGGGCCGAGCCGCCATCGAGCAGCTGCTGCGCCTTGATGGTAGCCGCACGGGCGATCTCGACTTCGGAATAGAGGTGGCTGGCGCGGTGCTGGAGCGCCTGAAACTCGCCGATCAGCTTGCCGAACTGCTTGCGCTGCTTGAGGTAATCGACCGTCAGATCCATCGCCCCGCGCGCCACGCCAACGCCTTCCGCCGCCGCGCCGACGCGGCCGGCCAGCAGCATCGCATCCAGCACGGCGCGCCCGCCATCGATCTCGCCGATCACCGCATCGCCATCCAGCTCGACGCCGTCAAACCGGGTGTGGGTCGCCATCGACGAATCGACCAGCCGCACCGCATCATGGCTCATCCCTGCGGCATCCTTGGGGACGGCGAACAGCGTGATTCCCTCAGCGTCCTCGTCGCTGCCCGAAGTGCGCGCGGCGACGACGATCATGTCGCTGCTGCTGCCATGGATCACGAAGCTCTTGGTGCCCGACAGCTTGAAGCCGTTGCCCGACTTTTCGGCGCGGGTGGCGATACGCGAGGGGCGGTGCTTGGCCGTCTCGTCAATCGCGACAGCAAACACGCTGTCGCCCGCGATCAGGCCGGGCAGGTAGCGGCCCTTCAAATCGTCCGAGGCGTGCTTCAGCGCGGTCGCGGCCAGCACGGACGACGTCAGGAACGGCGAGGGCGTGAGGTTGCGGCCGATTTCTTCCAGCACGATCCCGGCTTCCACATGGCCCATGCCAAGCCCGCCGTCGGCTTCCTCCACCAGCATGCCGGTGAAGCCCATTTCGGCCATCTGCTTCCACAGACCGTGGCCAAAGCCGTCCTTGCAATTGCGGTCGCGCCAGTGGCGCAGTTGCTTGGCGATATTGCCTTCTTCGGCAATGAAGCCGCGCGCGGTGTCGGCGAGCATCGCCTGATCTTCGTTGTGATACAGGGGCATTGGTTTTCCCTCTCCCAAATTCTCATCCCCCGCCCCGGGCTTGACCCGGGGTCCCGCTATCTGGCCAGTGGCTGAAAAGAAGCGGGGTCCCGGGTCAAGCCCGGGACGGGGTGGTTCTCGTTTTAAATCAAGCCCCCGGCAGATCGAGGATGCGCTTGGCGATGACGTTGAGCATCACTTCTGACGTGCCGCCCTCGATCGAGTTCGCCTTGGTGCGCAGCCAGTTCTTGGCCGGCTTGCCGCTTTCGGTCGCCTCGCTTTCCCATTCAAGGCTGCGCGAGCCGCCCACCGCCATCACCAGCTCGTGGCGGCGCTTGTTCAGTTCGGTCCCGGCATATTTCATCATGTTAGGCTGCGCGGGGTGCGCCTTGCCGACCTTGATTTCATCAAGGAACTTCTCGCCCATCGCGGCATAGGCCAGCGCGTCGACATCGAAATCCGCCAGCTCTGCGCGCAGCACCGGGTCAAGATCATCGCCCAGCTTGGCCGCATGGCGCTTCATCATCGCGCCGATTGCCGCCGCCCGCTCGCCGCCATCCGCGCCCGAGATCATCTCGCGTTCGTGGCCGAGGAGATATTTGGCCACGTCCCAGCCGCGATTGATGGTGCCGACATAGGCCGGGCAATCATCGCCGTAGGACTTGGGCACCGCGACATTATCGAAGAAGGTTTCGCAGAAGGGAGAGGAGCCGCTGATCAGCTTGATCGGCTTGGTGGTGACGCCTTGCGATGCCATGTCGAACAGCATGAAGGTGATGCCGCCATACTTGTTCTCCTTGTCGGTGCGGACAAGGCAGAAGATCCAGTCGGCGTGGTCAGCATAGGAGGTCCAGATCTTCTGGCCGTTCACCACCCAGCTATCGCCCTTGTCTTCCCCGAAGGTCTGCAAGCTGACGAGATCGCTGCCCGAACCCGGTTCCGAATAGCCCTGACACCAGCGGATTTCGCCGCGCGCAATCTCGTTGAGGAAGCGCTGCTTCTGGCCTTCGGTGCCGAAGTGCAGCAGCGCCGGGCCGAGCATCCAGATGCCGAAGCTGCTGAGCGGCGGACGCGCATTGATGCGGCCCATTTCCTCGCGCAGCACCTTGGCTTCGGCAGCGGAAAGGCCAGCGCCGCCATAGGCCTTGGGCCACATCGGCACGGTGTAGCCCTTGGCAACGCACGCTTCGAGCCATGCCTTTTGCGCGTCGTTCTTGAAGGTGGCCCGGCGGCCGCCCCAGTAGATATCATCTTCGCCGCGCACAGGCTCGCGCATTTCAGGGGGGCAGTTGGCCTCCAGCCAGGCGCGGGTTTCGGTGCGGAAGTTTTCCAGATCGGTCATGACCGACTCTCCTCTCGTGTCTCTCACTTGACGCTTACGTTAGCGGCGTTTCGCGCGAGGCTGCAAGGGTTCATCGCCTGCCAGCCTTTGCCGTAGCGTCAGGCGCAGTGTGATTGACGAGTGACGCAATCGGTCTAGGTTCGCAACCGATATAAGGGAGAGAGATGTTGGCCGGATTCGGCGGATCGCCATGCTGCAAAAGCAGGCGCGGATGAGCATGATTGCCGGGCCGCTTCCGGGCAGGCTCAAACTGATGCACGGCTTCGGGTCGATTGCCTTCGGGGTGAAGGACGGCGGCTTTTCGTTCTTTTTGCTGCCGTTCTACAATCTGGTGCTGGGGGTGGATGCCGGGGTTGTCGGCGCCGCGCTGGCGACCGCGCTGATCATCGATGCCTTTGCCGATCCGCTGATCGGGCATTTGTCAGACCGTACCTATACCCGCTGGGGCCGCCGCCTGCCGTGGCTTTACCTTGCACCGGTGCCGCTGGCGCTGGCGTGGACGATTCTGTGGTCGCCGCCCTTCACCGGGGTGCCGACCTATTGGGAGATTGTCGCTTTGGCGGTGGGCGTGCGTCTGCTGCTGTCGGCCTGCGAGGTGCCTTCGATCAGCCTCGTGCCTGAAATAACCGGCGATTATGTCGAGCGTACGACGCTGTTTCGTTACCGTTTCCTGTCGGGCTGGGTCGGCGGGCTGACCATGTCGATCCTGGCCTTCACCGTGTTCCTGCCGACGCCAGAAGCGCAAATGCAGCCGGATGGCTATGCCGTCTTCGGGATGGTCGGCGCGGTCGTGATGCTGGTGTCGGTGATCGGATCGGCGGCGGGCCAGCACCCCTATGTCGCGCGCTGGCCGGACAGCGCGCCGCCGCCCTTTTCGCTGCGCATCGCCTTTGCCGACATCTTCGATGCCTTCCGCGAGCGCGCCTTCGTGATCTTCGCATTCGGAGCCTTGGCCGCTTATGTCAGCCAGGGCGTCTCGCTGTCGATCACGCTCTATGTGATCCGCTATGTCTGGCAATTCAGCGAGTTGGCTTTCAAGCTTTACCCGGTCGCGCTGGGCCTGTCGGTGGTGGCGATGTTCTTTCTGGTCGGCCCGCTGCATCGCCGTTTCGGCAAGCCGGTGACGGGCGCCCGCGCGTCTGTGGCAACCCTCGCCATCGCCGGAACGCCCTATGTGTTGTTCCTTGCCGGCCTGTGGCCGCAGACCGGAACCGCCCTTTCGACCGTGCTGTTCATCGCCTTCACTGTCACGGCCAACACAGCCGGGGTGATTGCGATCATCTCGGCCACTTCGATGGTTGCAGAGATCGTGGAGGCCTTCGAGGAACGCACCGGCAAGCGGGCCGAGGGCACCTTCTATGCGGGCAACTGGCTGATCCAGAAATCAGCGACCGGCGGCGGGATCCTGTTCACCAGCCTCATCATCGAAGCGATCGGGCTGGCACCGGGCACCGCGCAGGATGCGGTTGCGCCTGATGTGGTCAGAAATCTGGCGATCGCCTATCTGGTCGTATCGGCCGTGCTGACGCTGATAGCCGCCTATTGGCTGGCCCGCTTCCCGATTTCGCAGGCCGATCACGAGGCCCGGCTGGCCGCGCGGATCGCGGATCAACGTGCCGTTACGGCAGGTGCCGCGCACCACAAATGAGAGCTTGGCGCTGGCCGCAGGCTCTGCCACGGTCAGCGCAGATTCGCCAAAGAATTGGTTGCAATTGAGGACGAGAGGAACCCCCCATGGATTTCGAACCCACCGAACGGCAGGCCTATTGGCGTGACCGCGTGCGCGATTTCATCGAGCAGCACGTGCGCCCCAACATGGATGTCTACAAGGCGCAGGACGCCGCCGGTGATCGCTGGAAGGTGATCCAGATCATCGAGGACAAGAAGAAGCTCGCCAAGGAAGCGGGCATCTGGAACCTGTTCATGCCGCCGCGCAATGACAGCCACCATCACGTGGACGATAGTTTCGAATTCGAAGGCCCCGGCCTCACCAACCTCGAATATGCGCTGTGCGCCGAGGAAATGGGCCGCATCGGGTGGGCATCGGAAGTGTTCAACTGCTCCGCGCCCGATACCGGCAACATGGAAGTGTTCCACCGCTACGGCACGCGCGAACAGAAGGAACAGTGGCTGCGTCCGCTGATGAACGGCGAGATCCGTTCGGCCTTCCTGATGACTGAGCCCTACACCGCCTCTTCGGATGCGACCAATATCGAGACCCGGATCGAGCGTGACGGCGATCACTATGTGATCAACGGACGCAAGTGGTGGTCTTCGGGCCTCGGCGATCCGCGCTGCAAGATCGCGATCGTGATGGGCAAGACCAACCCTGAATCGCAGCGCCATGCGCAGCAATCGCAGGTGCTGATGCCGATCGACACCCCCGGTGTGAACATCCTGCGCCACCTGCCGGTGTTCGGCTATGACGATGCGCCGCACGGCCACATGGAAGTCGAGATGAAGGACGTCCGCGTCCCCGTCTCCAACGTGCTGCTGGGCGAGGGCCGCGGCTTCGAGATCGCGCAAGGCCGCCTCGGGCCGGGCCGCATCCACCACTGCATGCGCACCATCGGCGTCGCCGAAGAGGCGCTGGCCAAGATGTGCCGCCGCCTTCAGGAGCGTGAAGCCTTCGGCAAGCCGGTCTACAAGCACTCGGTCTGGGAAGAGCGCGTGGCGCGCGCCCGCATCGATATCGACATGACCCGTCTGCTCTGCCTCAAGGCGGCCGACATGATGGACAAGGTCGGTAACAAGGCGGCCAAGCAGGAAATCGCGATGATCAAGGTGCAGGCGCCCAACATGGCGCTGAAGATCATCGACGATGCGATCCAGGCCCATGGCGGCGGCGGCGTGTCGGAAGATTACGGCCTCGCCTCGGCCTATGCCCACCAGCGCACTCTGCGGCTCGCCGACGGGCCGGACGAAGTCCACGCCCGCTCGATCGCGCACATGGAGTTCGCCAAGCACGCGCCCGTTCCCGGCCCCACCGCCAACGCCTTGCGCGGCAATCACGGGCGGGCCGTCAATGATACCCAGAGCTTCAGCTCGGGCGACATGGGCGTGGCACGGTAAGTATTGTTCCCCTCCTCGGCTGAGGAGGGGAACCTCGGGAGACGACAATTGGCAAAAGCCGCCATTCTTGAAGCACCTGGCCAAGGCCTTCGCATCGCCGAAGTGACCTATGCCGATCCCGGCCCGCATGAAGTGCTGATCGACACAAAGGCCTGCGGGCTGTGTCATTCCGATCTGCACTTCATCGACGGGCATTACCCCCACGCCCTGCCCTGCATTCCGGGGCATGAAGCGGCAGGGATCGTGCGCGCGGTCGGCTCGGAAGTGCGCACCGTGAAGCCGGGCGACCATGTCGTTTCGTGCCTCTCGGCCTTTTGCGGGCATTGCGAATTCTGCGTGACCGGACGCATGGCGCTGTGCATGGGCGCCGACACGCGCCGCACCAAGGGTGACGCCTCGCGCATCGCCTTTGCCGATGGGTCGCCGGTCAACCAGATGCTCAACCTGTCGGCTCTGTCCGAACAGATGCTGATCCACGAACACGCCTGCGTTTCCATCGACAAGGATATGCCGTTTGACCGCGCGGCCTTGCTCGGCTGCGCGGTGACGACCGGCGCGGGGACAATCTTCAATGCCTGCAAGGTCACTCCGGGTGAAACCGTGCTGGTGGTCGGCTGCGGCGGGGTGGGCCTTGCCGCGATCAACGCCGCGAAAATCGCAGGCGCCTCCAAGATCATCGCCGCCGATCCGCTGCCTGAAAAGCGCGAGCTGGCCAAGGTGCTGGGCGCGACCCACACGGTCGATGCGCTGGCCGAAGATGCGGCCAAGCAGATCATCGCGATTTCGAACGGCGGGGTCGATTGGGGGATCGAGGCTGTCGGGCGTCAGGCCTCGGCCGATCTCGCAGTCGCTTCGCTGCGGCGCGGCGGGACGGCGGTGATCCTCGGCATGATGCCGCTCGATTGCAAGGTCGGGCTTTCGGCCTTCGACCTGCTCGGCGGCAAGAAGCTGATGGGAGCCTTGATGGGGATGAACCACTTCCCCGTCGATCTGCCGCGCTTGGTCGACTTCTACCTGCGCGGGCTGCTCGATCTCGACACGATCATCGCCGAGCGCATTACGCTCGATCAGGTGAACGAAGGCTTTGACACGATGCGCAAGGGCACCTCGGCCCGCACAGTGGTGGTGTTCGACTGATGGAAATTGATTTCGATACCGAAATGGTCGGCACGGTCGAAGTGACCGAGAAGGACGCGCTCGATCTGGCCGCGCTGACCGCATGGTTTGAAGCCAACGTCGAAGGCTTCGAAGGCCCGATCAGCTACACCAAGTTCAAGGGTGGCCAGTCGAACCCGACCTACCGGATCGACACCCCGGGCGTGAGCTATGTGCTGCGCCGCCAGCCCTTCGGCAAGTTGCTGCCCTCGGCCCACGCGGTCGACCGTGAATATGCGGCCATGACCGGGCTCTACCCCACCGGCTTCCCGGTGCCGCGCACCTACGGACTGTGCGAAGACCCCGAGGTGATCGGATCGAAGTTCTTCGTGATGAGCATGGCGGACGGGCGCAGCTTGTGGAACGGCGCGCTGCCCGGCCTCACGCCGGAAGAGCGCCGCGCGCATTACAACGCGCTGATCGACACCATGGCCGATCTCCATCTCAACCAGCCCGAAAAGATCGGGATGGGCGATTACGGCAAGCCGACCGATTACTGCGCGCGCCAGATCGGCCGCTGGACCAAGCAGTACAAGCTCTCCGAAACCGAGCTGATGCCCGAGATGGAGCGGCTGATCGAATGGCTGCCGCAGACCATACCGCCGCAGCATGGCTCTTCGGTGGTCCACGGCGACTACCGGCTCGACAATGTGATCTTCCACAAGACCGAACCCCGCATCATCGCAGTGCTAGATTGGGAGCTGTCGACGCTGGGCGATCCGATTGCGGACTTCAGCTACCTGATGCTCAACTGGCACAACCCCGCCGATGGCCGCGCCGGGCTGGTGGGATTGGACCTTGAGGCATTGGGCATCCCCTCTCAAGACGAAGCGGTGGAGCGTTACGTGGCGCGCACCGGCTTCCCCGTGCCGCCGATGGACTGGTACTTCGCCTACAACCTGTTCCGCCTCGCCGGGATCATGCAGGGCATCAAGAAGCGCGTGATCGACGGCACCGCGTCCAGCGCCCACGCGCAGGCGATGAGCGACCGCGTGCGGCCGCTCGCCGAGCGGGCCTACCACTTTGCGCTGGCGGCAGGGATGCCCGCGTAGCCTGCACGCGGCCGGGGCGGCTTACGTATGCTGCCCCGGTGCTTGCAGCCTCTGCTTGCCGCAGGCGCGCGGCGCGGCTAGGCGCGCGGAGTAATTTCACGCCCGGAGACCTCGCATGACCGAAGCCCTCATCACCGCCATCGAAGCCGCATGGGAAGACCGCGCCTCGGTCACGCCCGGCCACCCCGTTGGCGCGGCGGTGGAAGCCGCGCTTACGCTGCTCGATAGCGGCGCGGCGCGCGTGGCGCAGCCCGACGGCAATGGCGGCTGGCAAGTCAACCAGTGGCTCAAGAAGGCGGTGCTCCTCTCCTTCCGCCTCAACGACAACGCTGTGGTCGATGGCGGCGCGGCCAGCGCCCCTGCCTATGACAAGGTGCCGCTCAAGTTTGCAGGCTGGGATGACGCCAAGTTCCGCGCGGGCGGTTTCCGCGTGGTCCCCGGGGCGGTCGTGCGGCGCGGCGCGCATATTTCCAAGGGCGCGGTTCTCATGCCGAGCTTCGTCAACATCGGCGCCTATGTCGGTGAGAACACGATGATCGACACCTGGGCCACCGTCGGCTCCTGCGCGCAGATCGGGGCCAATGTGCACATCTCGGGCGGGGCCGGGATCGGCGGCGTGCTTGAACCGCTTCAGGCAGAGCCCGTCATCATCGGCGACAACGCCTTCATCGGTGCCCGCGCGGAAGTGGCCGAAGGCGTGCGCGTGGGCGAAGGCGCGGTGCTTTCCATGGGCGTCTATCTCGGCGCATCGACCAAGATTGTCGACCGCGCCACCGGCAAGGTCTACATGGGCGAAGTGCCGCCCTATGCCGTGGTCGTCCCCGGCTCGATGCCCGGTAAGCCCCTGCCCGATGGCACGATGGGGCCGAGCCTTTACTGCGCGGTGATCGTCAAGACGGTGGATGCGCAGACCCGCTCCAAGACCGGCATCAATGAGCTGCTGCGCGACTGACGCGGGCGGGCGCGCCAGCGGCTCGCCCTGCCCCATTCGACCACCGCGTCGCCTATCGTGCGCGAACAATCGCGCGGCTGCGGCATAGTACCCTGCCCACCATAGCAGGATACGCCTATGCCCCGGCCCGATCAGAGTAACCGCATCGACGAAACAGATGCCAAGGGTGGCAGCAACGAAGGCGTGGTGCGCTGGGTGCTGCTGTTCAGCCTCGGCCTTGCCATCATTGCCATGACGGTCATCTGGGTGACAGGCGCACTCACCCAGAACGCCGACGAAAGCCAAGGCACGGCAACGGGCCGCGAAAAGGTTGAGGCGGAGGCCGCTGACGACGGGCAAGACCTCGCCGAAGAAGGAGGAATGGTCTCACCCGGCGCGCAGGAAAGCACCCCCAGCTCCAACTGATCAGGAACCATTCGGTCCGCCCGGAATTGATTGACGTTACGGAAGGTCTTTCCGTAACGTCAAAACAGGGCGGGAGTTAAGCGAATGGCTGACCTGAACGAGACAATTCACATCACCGATGAAGATGCGCGCGGGGCGGTGACCAATACTGGCCTGCGTTATGTGCTGGGCATCAGCCTTGGCCTTGCGGTCATCGCGATGAGCCTCGTGTGGATCATCCCGGCCCTCGCCCACGCGGCGCATTGATCACTCCGCCTTCGCGGGCGCGCTGATCAGCGTTTCGATCGGCGGCTGACCGGCCACGCTGGCCGCATAGGCTTCAGCTGCGCGCATGACGCGCAGGATGTTGCGGCTCGCGATCATTTCAAGCTCGGCCTGCGAATAGCCGCGCTTGGCGAGTTCGGCGAAGAGCAGCGGATAACCGCGCACATCCTCGAACCCTGCCGGGCCGGACGGCATCCCGTCGAAATCGCCGCCGATGCCGATATGCTCCACGCCCGCCACCTTGCGGATATGGTCGATATGGTCGGCCATGTCGGTGATCGTCGCCTTGGGTTCGGGGTTGGCCTTGTCCCATGCCGCCATCCCCTCGGTCACCTTGGCGGGCTGGCCCAGCATCAGCGCCTTCAACCGCGCTTCCTCGGCCGCGCGCTTGGCGCCCCACTGGCGCAGGGTTTCGTTGATGAAGCGCGGCAGGGCGACCACCATCACCACGCCACCATTGGCGGGCAGGCGCGCCAGCACGCTGTCGGGCACATTGCGCGGATGCCCGGTGACAGCCCGCGCGCCCGAATGGCTGAAGATCACCGGAGCCTTGGCCACATCCAGCGCGTCCATCATCGTCGCCTCGCTCACATGGCTGAGATCGACCAGCATCCCCAGCCGGTTCATCTCGCGCACCACGTCCATGCCGAAGGGGGACAACCCGTCAAACTTGGGATTGTCGGTCGCCGCGTCTGCCCAGGGGATGTTGCTGTTGTGGGTGAGCGTCATGTAGCGCGCGCCCAGCACATGAAGCTGGCGCAGCACCGCGAGGCTTGATCCGATCGAATGGCCGCCCTCCATCCCCAGCAAGGACGCGATCCTGCCTTCGGCCATGGCACGTTCAACCTGATCGGCGGTGGTGACGAAGCGCAGGCCATCAGGGTTCTTCGCGATCAGCCGCTTGGTCACGTCGATCTGCTCGATCACCTGCTGCACCGCTTCCGGCTCGTCCGGGTTGGAGGGCACATAGACTGACCAGAACTGGGCGCCCACCTTCCCTTGCCGCAGGCGCGCCAGATCGGTCTGCATCACCGCGCCTTGCGGGTGGTCCGCGCCGGTATCGGTGGTATCCTCGAAATCGAAGGCGTTGATCTGGTTCGCCACGCGGTCGCGTAGCTGGTTGGGGACGTCATTGTGACCATCGAACACCGGCGCGGCTTCCAGCGCGGCATTGGCGGTGGCGGCGGCATCATCGACCGCTTGGCCTTGGGTCTTCTGCGCGGCGAGCGGAGCGGCGAGCATCAACGCGGCGGTCAGCGCGATGCGCGAGGGGGCGGAGAGTTGCATGAGGTAGGCTCCCGAAGCTAGAGCGCGCGCGGATGCGGGCAAGGAATGACACATGGATAGCGCGGACGCACTGATCGAACAATTGGGCCTTGCAGCTCACCCCGAAGGCGGGTGGTACAAGGAAACGTGGCGTGGTGCGGCCTGCGCCGCGGGGCGGGGCGATGCCGGGGCAGACGGACGCGCCAGCGGCACAGCGATCATCTTCCTGCTGCGCGCCTGTGAGGCGTCGCACTGGCACACGGTTGATGCGGCCGAATTGTGGTTCTGGCAAGCGGGCGATCCGGTGGAGCTGCGGCTTGCGGCAGGCGATGAAAGCCCGGCGCGCTCGGTTATCCTCGGGGCGGATGTGGCGGCGGGCCAGCAATTGCAGGGCCTTGTCGCTCCGGGCGAATGGCAGGCGGCGCGCCCCTTTGGCGCGGCCGTGCATGGCTATTCGCTGGTGTCCTGTGTGGTGGTGCCGGGGTTTGATTTTGCCGGTTTCCACCTCGCGCCGCCGGGTTGGGAGCCGGGAGCCGGAGCGCACGCGTGATCCGGGCGACGATCCGCTGGGTGCTGGCCGCCTTCTACCTGCTGGCAGGCGCGATTCACCTCGCCCGTCCTGCCCCCTTCCTCACCATCATGCCTGCTTGGGTCCCCGCGCCCGAGGCTGTGGTGCTGTGGACGGGGGTAGCCGAGATCCTCGGAGCAATCGGACTGGCGCAGCCGTTTTCAAAGCCCCTGCGGCAAGCAGCGGGGTGGGGACTGGCAGCCTATGCGCTGTGCGTGTGGCCCGCCAATATCAACCACTTCGCGATGGACATGGCGCGTGCCGGTGGCGGGCTAGGCCTTGCCTATCACGTGCCGCGCATGATCGCGCAGCCGGTGATCATCTGGCTGGCCTTGTGGGTGGGCGAATGCCTGCCGCTGCGCCGCAAGCCGGCCGGCGCATAACGCAAAAACGGCGCGGACCCTTACGGATCGCGCGCCGCTGATGCTTCAAGGCTGAAGGCCGCCCGCAGGCGACCGCCAGACTTACTTGAGGTGCTTGCTGACCGCAGCGGTCATCTTGAACATCGAGATCTGGTCCTTGCCGATCACGGCGCCAAGCTTGGCATCGGGATTGATCTGACGCTTGTCCTTGGTGTCCTGAAGACCGTTGGCCTTGATGTATTCCCAGACCTTCGAAGTCACCTGGGCGCGGGTCATCGGACCCTTGCCGATCACGGCTTCGAGATCACCCGAAAGGGTAACCGGCTTCTGCAGTGCGTTGGTCGTTCCAGCCATCTTCTACTCCCTTATGTCAGTGGCAGGTTGATCAGAAATCATCGTCTTCCCAGTCCGCATCGTCCTCTCCCGCGCGTCCGGTGAACGTGGCGTGGAGGACCGCGCAGGCCGTGACCGACCCTTGCAGCGATGCGAGCAGTTCCGCCCGTCCTGCGCCGGGCATCAGCACCAGCGGCAGTTCGGTCGCGAAAAGTTGAAACAGGTAATGCCGCGTTTCGCCTTCGGGCGGGGCGGGCAGGAGCCATTCGGAATTGCCGAGCGCATTCTTGCCGGTGCGCGGCGGCACTTCGCCTTCAAGCAGCTTGCCACGCTGACCGGCAAGGCCCCAGACCAGCCAGTGGCATGCGGGCTCCGCGCCCGTGGCCGAGGCATCTTCGACCACCAGCACCAGTTCCTGCGAGCCGGGCGGCGGCGCGCTCCATTCCAGTGGCGGGGCGACAGCATCTTCTTCGGCCGCGGTGAAGCTGCCATCCAGCTCCTCCCCGCCGCGGAAGGCCGGGCTGGTCAGCGCAAACCCGCCGCGCGCCATCAACTGCGCCGACCCCAGCTTCGCCGCGGCGAGACCGGGATGACGTGCGGACGCGGGCACATGAGGTGCAAGCCAGGCGGGAAATTCAGTCATGATTCTGTCGGTTCCTTGCCCACGTGCTAGTGCGTTCGCGTGCCGCTTGCGAGACTGGGCAAGCCGGTTTTTGGCGGATTCTGCGGAAAACCCTGCAAATGCAGGCAAAATGGTCACGCTTTTTTACGCCAATTCGGGCTGAAAGGAGTTTGCCGCGCTTGCTCTTGCCAATTTGGCGGGGCATTCCTGTTCCTGCGAGCGGCTCGCCTCCGCACGCCCAAAGTTCCGAAAGAGACCCCTGCCATGCGCGTTGGCCGCAATGTCCTCAGCTTCGTTCTTGCCCTCCAGCTTGCTGCCTGCGGTGGCGGCGGCTCCTCGGCCCCGCCGATCAGCGGCGGCGGCGGCACCCCAGCACCTTCCCCCACGCCGACGCCGGCCGCCTGCACCTTGCGTGCGCAGCAGGATTTTGCCGATCGGGTGCTGAACGAGTGGTATCTGTTCCCCGACCTGCTCACCACCGCCAACCCGGCCTCCTTCACCAATCTCGACGACTATCTCGACGCCCGCGTTGCCCCGGCGCGTGCCGCGAGCCGGGACCGCTTCTTCACTTTCTCGACCTCCATCGCGGAAGAAAACGCGGTGATCTCTTCGGGCTCCTCGGCGGGCTTCGGGATCCGCCTTGCCTATGACACCACCAACCGCCGACTTTTCGTGATCGAAGGCTATGAAGGCGCCCCGGGCCTCGCAGCGGGTCTGGATCGCGGCAGCGAGATCACTGCGATCGGCACCAGTACTGCCACCCTGCAAACCGTCTCCAGCCTGTTTGCATCGGGTGGTGCGCAAGCCGTTTCCGAGGCGCTTGGCCCGTCCACGGCCGGAACCGTACGAGTGCTGCGCTTCACCCAGCCGGGCGGCGCGGTGATCGAGCGTTCCATCACCAAGGCCAGCTTCTCGCTCGATCCGATCTCTGACCGTTATGGCGCACAGGTGCTGACCGACGGGGCGAAGCGCGTCGGCTATATCAACCTGCGCACCTTCATCGTCGCGGATGCGGCGGCCCAGCTGCGCTCGGCCTTCGGGCAATTCGCCGCGCAAGGCGTGACCGAGCTGATCATCGATCTGCGCTATAACGGCGGCGGGTTGGTGAGCGTGGCCGACACCTTCGGCGATCTGATGGGCCGGGGCAGGGTCGGGCAGGTCTGGAGCAAGGAGGTGCTGCGGCCCTCGAAGGCGTCGGAAAACACCACCCGCCTGTTCCAGACCGAAGCCAACGCCATCGCCCCCACCAAGGTGGCGGTGATCACCACCGGATCAAGCGCCTCCGCCAGCGAGCTGGTGACCAATTCGCTGATCCCCTACCTCGGCACCAATATGGCGCTGGTCGGGGCCAATTCCTTTGGCAAGCCGGTGGGTCAGGACGCGTTCGATCTGACCGCCTGCGATCTGCGCGTGCGGGCGGTGACCTTCAAGACGGTCAATGCCAATGATCAGGGCGAATATTTCACAGGCCTCGCCAGCGTCGTGCCCAACACCTGCCGCGCGGGCGACGACATCACCCGCCCGCTGGGCGACCCGCGCGAAGCCTCGATTGCGGCCGCGCTCGATTTCCTCGCCGGACGGGCCTGCACCCCGATCAGCGCGAGCGGGACGGCTGCCATCTCCGGCGGCACCTTGCAGGGGCAGATCGAGCGGCAGGGCCTTGACCTTCCCGAGCGCGAGCCGCTCCAGCCGCGCAGGCCCGCTCCGGTCCAGCGCGAACTGCCGGGCCTTTACTAGAGACCTTGCGGCACGGTCTCGAAGGAAGGCAGATCGCCGAGATCGACCCAGTCCTGCTTGCTCTTGGCATAGCAGTGGAAGGCCGGCTTCAGGGTGCTGGTATCGTCCAGCGTCCCGGCCTTGATGAACATCATCCCCGGCGGGCTGTCGACGCGGGTGAACACGGGCGATCCGCATTCCGGGCAGAACTGCCGGCGCACCGTCGCGCCGCTGTCGCCGGTGTCGTTATAAGTCTTGAGTGTACCTTCGCACGTGACGGCGTCTTCGGGCACCCCGACGATCACCGAAAGCGCGCTGCCCGCCTGCCGCTGGCAGTTCTTGCAATGGCAGGTGACGCACAGCAGCGGCTCGCTCTCGCAGGTATAACGCACCGCGCCGCACAGGCAGCCTCCGGTCATAGTCATGGCGTGTCTCTCCCCTGTTTCCGCGCGCCTTAAGGCGCTGCGGGGCCGGTGAACGGCTGGCTGTCTGTATAGCCGCAGCCTTCGAATGTCTCACCGCCCAAAGCGATAGTGGCCACGAAGGGGAAGCGCCGGTCGCTCATGCCGTCGCTGCACGTGCCGGGCGTGAGGGTGGCGGTGAGCGGCTTGTCGCCCAGCGCGCCGGTGAACCCCATCCCGCCATTGCCGGCAAAGCGGGTCAGCGCAAACCGGGTGCCGGGCTGGTTGTCAGGCGTGGCCCAGTTGCCCGTCTCGCCCTCGACCGTGAGGCTCCAGAACGGCTCCGTCCCCACGAGCGTGACGACATCCTGAGGGGCGACGGCATCAAAGGCCTTGCCCTTGGGGTCAATGCCGTCGGTCTTGGCAGGGGAGCAAGCGCTGAAGGCCATCAGCGCGGCAAGCACGGGAAGGGCGCGGGGCATGAGTTTCTCCTCGGTGTTACCAATAGGGCGGAACCAGCCTCGCGCCAAGGGATTGGACGCGCATGGACTTTGCCCCCACCCGCGCGCGCGGCCAGCAGCGCCTCGCCGAATTCCTCCCCGCTGCCGGACGCCGCTATGCTGAAACCCGCAATGCCGATGATGGCCCTGCTGCAGGCGGCCGCGGCAATGTCTCGCAGCTTTCGCCCTGGCTTCACGCAGGCCTGCTGTGCGAACCCGAGGTGCTGGAGGCGGTGCTGGCGGCGCACAGCCCGCAGGCGGCGGAAAAGTTCATCGCCGAGGTCTTTTGGCGCATCTACTTCAAGGGCTATCTCGAACAGCGCCCGGCGATCTGGGACGATTTCGTAAAGGGCCGCGCAGACGTGTTGGCGGCGCTGGCTGGCAATTCCGGCTTGCGCAAGGGCTATGCCGAGGCGGTGGAAGGCCGCACCGGGATTGCCGCTTTCGATGTCTGGGCACGGGAGCTGGTGGCAACCGGCTACCTCCACAACCATGCGCGGATGTGGTTTGCGAGCATCTGGATTTTCACCCTCAGGCTTGATTGGCGGTTGGGGGCGGACTTTTTCCTGCGCCACCTGATGGATGCCGATGCGGCCTCGAACACCCTGTCGTGGCGCTGGGTTGCAGGGCTGCACACCAAGGGCAAGCACTACCTTGCCCGCGCAGACAATATCGCGCGCTATACGGCGGGGAGGCCCGAAGGCGCGCTGGAGGCCCCGCAGCTCGCGGATGATGCCGCGCCGCTGAGCGAAGCGCACGACTACGCCCGCCAGCCGCTCGCCCTGCCCGCAGCGGTCACCGCCGCCGATCTGGCCGCGCCTTTCGCGCTGCTGCTGCATGACGAGGCCGCGCACCGCATCCCCCTCGCTCTGCCCGCAAATCCCGCACTGGTGATCGGTGCTGCCCGGCCCGAAGCCCGCACTCCGGGCGAACCGGGCGCCCAGGCGGTGGCCTTCGCGCAAGGCGCGTTGGCAAGCGGGATGGCGGAGGCGGCGGCGGCCTTCGCCTGCCCTGCGGTGCAGTGGCGCACGGGCGAACCGCTCGCCCCGCTGCTGGCGGCTGCGGGCGTGGAGCGGCTTGCCCTGCCCTATCTCCCCGCTGGCTGGACCCGCGATGCGCTGTGGCCCGATCTGGCACCGCTGGTGGCCGAGGGCCGCGTCGTCACGCTGCTGGGCGAGCTTGATCGCGCCACTTGGCCCCATGCCAAGGCGGGATTCTTCGGGGTGGCCAAGGCGATCGAAGGCGTGTTGGCCGAATGCGGCATCAGCGGCGCGCGGGGGGGCATTTCAACCGGGAATTAACCGTGCCGCGTTAAGCATGGACGCTCTCGTCCACAGCGGGTTGTCCCCTTCGTCATGCTCTACCCCAACCGCATTCAGGCCGCCCTGCTGTTCGACCGGCCCATCGCCGATCTCGAAGCGATGATGCGCGATTACCAGCGGATCGAGGGCATCCGCAGCGGCGCGCAGTTCAACCTGCCCGAAGTCAACCCGGGCCGCTTCTACCGCCTGTTCAACGGCGCGGAGGAGCTGATGTTGACGTTCGAATACTGCGACCACCCGGCCAAGGCCGAGCTGTTCCGCCCGGCGCTGTCTTCGGCTTTCACCGGGATTGCCGGCCCCGATATCCGCCAGCGGATCGCGCGTTCATCCAGTCACATCCTGCTCGAAGTCAGCCACGGGGTTTTCGCCGGGGTCGAGGAAGACCCCAAGATTGCTGCCATGTCCGATGCCATCGGCCGCCCCAAATCGGGCGCGACCAAGGCGCAGTTCGAGCGGCGGCTGGCGGTGCTGGCGCTGATGGCGCGAGTGGTGACTGAACACGCCATGCCGCTCGCAGTGCACTGGACCCAATCGGATATGCTGCTGGGCGGCGAAATCTTCGATGGCCTTGCAGCGCCCGGCGATGCGCCCGGCCCGCTTCATATCCACCCCTTCCTGTTTGGCCCACGCCCCGCGCCCGGTGAGGATGGTCTGGTGGGCATCCGCACCTTCGGCGCGCGCCACTGGCTCGGGCGCGAGATCATTATCCAGCCGCACGTCCTGCCCTGGGCGGACAATCTGGAGACGATCTTTGCTTTCCTGAAACTGGCAACCATGCCCAACGGCTATGTTATTCCGGATGGCGACACCTTCGGGCCGGAGGATCGCAGCCTGTCGTACCGGGTGCTCCACCACGATAAGGGCGCCATCATCGGGGACGGCGATCCTGCCGATGTCCCGTTCTTCGAGCTAATCCCGCTCAAACACGTCGCCCACGGCTTTGTCGCGCCCGATCACGTGCCTGATGCCAATGTGATCGATGACCGGGCATTCCCCGTCACGCTGATGCCCGAAGACGCGGAGGCGAAGATGGAGCTCGCCAACGAATGGGCCGAAAAGCGCAGGCTTGCCGAGGGGGTCGGCGGGCAGTTCGAGGTGCGTCACAGGGCAGCTAATCCGGAAGCACCCCCGCCGCCTGCACCCTCGCCGCCTGCCCAGATGGGGAGCCCGCGCCCGCCCCTGAGAGGGCCGGGCGCGCGCGTGTTCGGACGCAAGGGGCTTTAGCCCGCCTCAGATTTGCTTGTCGGGTGACGGGTCGCGGCGATGCCTTTCGCCCTTGCCGAAGATCCGCTCCAGCCGCTCGGCCATGGTGTTGGCTGCGATCCGCGCTGCGGCATCGACATCGGCCGCCTTGCCGGTCACCCCGATCGGGCGACTCCCGCGCGGGCGGGCCTCGATCGTGCAATGCTTGTCATCCGCTCCATGCTTACGGCCGTTGACGTCCGAGACGTGCACCTCGATCCGCGTCAGACGGTCGGCGAAGCGGGCAAGCCGCTGGCGCACCTGCGCCTCGATCCGCTGGGCAACATCCTGCGTGCCCATCACCGAGCTATCGGTGTTGAACTGGAACTGCATGGTGCTCATGGAATTTTCTCCTTTGGCTTCAGTAACCTGTTGCCCAAGGAGAATATGGGGCGCTGCCGCCCTGCTTGCCAGCGATATCCGCCGAAGCGTTCAGGACGCAAGGCTCTCCGCCGCGCGCCGTTCGGCCCGCGCAACGTCCGCCTTCTCGCGTTCTTCCGTGGTCTTGCGCGCGTGTTCGGCCAAGCCGCGCCACGTCTTCTCGGAGCGCAGCTCGCGCTCCTTCACGTTGTCGAGGGTGGCCTTGGCCGCCAGCAAAGCAGCTTCATCGGCGCGTTCGACATAGAATTCGTAGGTCTGGGCCATCGGTAGTGTCCTGCCATGGGAGGGGGTAGGCGGGATTCGGTAGTGACAAAAAGGCGGGCCGCGTGTTCTCGCGGCCCGCCTTTCCGGTAGTCAGTCTTACGCGGCCGAGAGGTTCACGGCGCTTTCCTTGCCGTTGCGCCCGCGCTCGAGTTCGAAGCTAAGACGCTGGTCCTTCTCGAGGCTGTTCATGCCAGCGGCCTGAACCGCAGTGATGTGGACGAAGCTGTCCGACGAGCCGTCGTCGGGCTGGATGAAGCCATAGCCCTTGTCGGTGTTGAAGAACTTGACGGTTCCGGTCTTGGTCATGGTTGTTCCTTTCAAGAACAATAGATTACCTGCATGACAACATGCCCGCAGGGGTGCCCGGTGGCCACAAAGCCACAAGGCGTAGTGCGTTATCGTCCGATGAAAGGAAGTCGTCGTCTGGTTAACGCCGGGGGCCAAATGGGACGGAACCCGGGCCAGGCGGCGGAGCGCAAATTTCGAAGTCCGTCGCAAATTTCGACGTCAGCGGCCCCCCTGTAGCACAGCTTCCCCCGTTCACCTAATCGGCCCACCGCAGGGCCCGCGTTAAGACATTCGCGAGAAGTGCTGTCGTATAACCCGCAATGTGATGGAACCGCGCTCCGCCTCTCCTACGCTCACCGCTGCGCCCGCCATGCTGCGCCGCCGCTTGTGGCGCACAGGAGCGATCGTGGTGGGCGGATCGGTGCTTGCTACTTTGCTCTTCGTCCACCTCGCCATGACCCAGTTCGGCGGGATCGTTTACTTCGATGCGATGGTCGCCGCGCTCCTTATCCCGCTGGTGGTGGCGACCTGCGCTTTCGGCTGGATCGCCTCGCTCACCCTCAAGCTCGAAACCTCCCGCCGCGAGCTGGAGCGGCTCGCTTTGCAGGATTCGCTCACCGGCCTTTCCAACCGCCGGGCCGCCATGGCGCAGCTTGAGACATGGGGCGCGCAAGGCTCCGGAATCGCCCTTGCCATTGCCGACATCGACTTTTTCAAGCGCGTCAACGACCGGCTGGGCCATGACGGGGGCGATGCCAGCCTTGTGCACTTTGCCGGCCTGCTCCAGCGCATTCTGCCGCAGGGCTGGCTGATCGCCCGGATCGGCGGCGAGGAGTTCCTCATTGCCGCACAAGCCCCTGATTTCGCGCAATTTACTGCGCATATCGAAACGCTGCGCCGCACCGTGGCCGAGACTGCGCTGATCACCCCTGCCGGCCCCTACACCCTCACCGCCAGCTTCGGGCTGGCCGAGCGGGGGGAGGCCGAGGCGACCGGGCGGTTGATCACCCGGGCCGACTTGGCGCTTTATGCGGCCAAGCAGGCGGGCCGCAACCGGATTGAAAAGGCGGCCTAAAGGGGGGGCTGGACGGGGTCTGGGGGCTGCTGGAGGGGGTCTAGGCGGGGCCTGGAGGGGGTCAAGCGGGGGGCTAGGGGTACTCTGCAAAAAGCCCATCCTCTTGATTTTGCTCAATTTCCCCTTCAAAAACCGGCGCCCGCGCAAATTTTCCCGCGATTTCGCCAGTTTGGCGCATATTTGCGCCTGTAGGAAAGCCGCGCCGCATCGCCCTCGCCGCCACGCGCAAACCGCGCAAACCGCCTTACCGCGCCCGCGCCCCTCGGCTAGAACGGCGCCATGTCATCCTCTGCGCCCGCAAACCCCATCACCATTCTGATCGATGCCGACGCCTGCCCGGTCAAGGACGAGATCTATCGCGTGGCCGACCGCTTCCGCGCCGAAGTCCGCGTGGTCAGCAACGCCGCTTTCCGCATACCCGATAGCCCGCGGATCAAGCGCGTGGTGGTATCCGACAGCTTCGACGCCGCCGACGACTGGATCGCCGAGGCCGCCAATCCCCGGAGCGTGGTCATCACCGCCGACATATTGCTCGCCGACCGCTGCCTGAAAGCCGGCGCCCGCGTGCTGAAACACAACGGCGAGGCGTTTACCGCCGCCAGCATCGGAGGCGCCATCGCCACCCGCGCGATCATGGCCGACCTGCGCGCAGGCATGGACGGGGTGGGCGGCGGGCCTGCGCCGTTCAGCAAGGCGGACCGCTCGCGGTTCTTGCAGGCGCTGGACCGGGTGCTGGTGGGGATGGCTAGGTAGGCGGGTTTAGTTTAGCGGCTCTCCCATTCCCCATGCCCCAATCAACTTTCAATTTTTGTATCCAGTGTTGCAGTAGGGATGACTAATCTGAACATTACTTGGATCCCCCGAGCCGCCCTCTCTGACCCTTTGCTCATGGTCATACGAAACTGATAAAGATGGCTCAATTAATCCATTACATATCCGGCATCGCACAGCATTCGCCAATGACTCACGTAGATATACAGCAGATTTTGTTTCTCTGGATATTTCCGAACCGTCAAAAGCCGATGTTACCGTAAGAATTTTTGCGCGACTATTTGGCGCAATGTATTCAATTGCCCAAGAGTTGTCGAGAGCCTCACCATTCTCAGCCCTTTCAACTAGGGCTTCGAAAAAATGCGACAGCTTTTGAACTCGACTTTTACTTGTCACGGAATTGACAATAATAGCCAAAATTGGCTTTAGATTGAGAAGGAACTCTTCGATTTTCTCACGGTTTTTCGTGAATTTTTTGAAAAATTCTTTTTGATTTGATTGAATCTTTCTCGATATGAGACTTAGAAATGCCAGAAACATATCAGTGTTGTGGCGACCTTGATCGGTATAAAAATACACTGCTGGATGCAGGCCTAGGCTATTTGGATCATTTCCTGTCATCCACGAAACTGCTTTATATGATCTCCGCAGAACTTCAATTGTCGAAGTTCCATCAGTGTCATCAGAAAACTCGGTGATGAGCGGGAACGGCTTAGACTGCGATGAATTCGCAAAAGACGCGAACCTTATTAAAAGATCTAACGCGTTTAAGGGCGCGACGCCACCACCGAGAGGAAGGGCAAGTGTTTTTATTGGCTGCTTCAACTCTGGTTTGAATAAAAGATTGTGGATTTTTTTCGCAGAATCAACGATCTGTTCTGACGTGTTTTGATCGAATTGAGACCAATATTGATGACCTGTGCCCGCCCGGAATATCGATCGAGCAGCAATTGCTACCGGAGTCTTCCGGTGACGCAGCACCAGTTCCTCTGTTTTATCCAGCGGTGTTCCTTGAGTGTTAATCTTGAAGAATGAACTTTCGGCCTTCTCTGCGTCGCCCACAACCCACTGCAAGCTAAGTTGGCGTGTGGCCATGCTTCGAGCACGGGCCTTCATCAACTCAGAATACCCTGTCTCAGCAAATAGCGCAGCCTTCACTTCATTATAAGTTCCTATCTGCGCAGCAACCATACTTCTGACACGACCAGCCACTCGCTTTTGGTCATCAGAGATTTCATGCCCATAGTACTGACGAGAAATATTTCCATCACCGTAGTCATCTTCGATCCAAGCACGGAGCGCTGAAAGTCGGTGTCCCCCGTCGATCACAAAGACATGCGCAGGCGACCGCCACAAAATTACAGATGGGATCAGCTCTAAATCGAGATAGCTTTTTAGAAACGTTACCAGTTGGAGTGGCGTCCACTGGTTTGTCTCACGCTGAAAATCTGGCTTCCGTAACATTGGAACGATCATTGAGTTATTTGTTAAAGACTCAATCGACAGAGTTTGAATTTGTTCACTCGTTCCCGGATTTTCTGGCCCAACTGCGAAATCAGCGCGCCTTATCATTGCGTCCAGTGTTACACGATCAGCCATTGCGCCCCTCAAAGTTTACTGTGAGCGACCAAGCTTGCAGAAATGTCCAAAAATATCAACCGACTATCCATTGTTTAGCGCTCACATTGAAACCGCCCCCCATCGACCCCACCTCCGGTGCTGGGCATCTCGCCCGTGATCGGAACACCATATGGCCAAGGGCCAACAGAAGAAGAGCCGCGAAGCGCGTAAGCCCAAGGCGGACAAGGGACCCAAGCAAAACGCCAGTCAGCCCAGCACCAAGCCCGGCGGGATCAAGGGGCTGGAGAACATGAAAAACAGCTGAGCCTTGCCGGGCGCCGTTGGCGGGGTGCGCCGCGCCCGCTATGCCAAGGCCCATGAAACTCAAGCATCTTCGCGATCTGGCGGTCGATACGCCGCTGCCCTCGGGCCACGCCTTTCTCTCCGCGGCGAGCGGGATGGTGGTGTGCGGCGATGCGCTTTATGTCGTGGCCGATGATGCGCAGTGCCTTGGGGTGTTTGACCTTGGCGGGCCGGAACTTGCCAGTGCGGGGGCCGGCGCGGGGCCGGGGCGGCTGATCCCGCTGATTGCGGGCGATCTGCCGGGCGATGCGGCGGCGCGCAAGAAGCTGAAGCCTGATTTTGAAGTGCTGCTCGCCCTGCCCTGTGCGGCGGGCACGCGGTTGCTCGCCATGGGCTCGGGATCGACGGGGCAGCGGATGCGCGGCGTGGTTGTCGATCTGCCGGCGGATGATGCGCCTGTGAACATGCGGCTGATCGATCTGCGCGCGCTGTTTGCCGCCATTGCTCCGCTGGTGCCCGAGATCAACGTCGAGGGCGCGGTGCTGCGGGGGGACGAGCTGCTGCTGTTCAATCGCGGCAATAGCGCCCATCCCGCCTCGCAGGTGATCGCGGTGCCGCTGGCCGAGGTGCTGGCCGAGGTGCTGGAGGGCGGCTGTGTTACGGCGCGGCTGTGCGCGCAGCTTCGTCTGCCGGATGTGGCGGGCGTGCCGTTGACGGTGACCGATGCCTGTCTGCTGGAGAGCGGCCACATCCTCCTATCCGCCGCCGCCGAGGCGACCGACAACAGCTATGCCGATGGCGCGCTGGTGGGTGCGGCGATTGTGGAACTGGGCGCGGATCTTGCGGTGCTGGTGGTCGAACCGCTGGAGCCGGTGCTGAAGGTGGAGGGCCTGTCGGCGCAGATCATGGCAGACGGGGTGCACCTGCTGTGCGTGACCGACGCGGATGATCCTGATGCTGCGTCGGGGCTGTATCGCGGGGTGTTGGGGGCGCGTTCCCTGAACGGGTGAACCTTGCGCGGATTTGCCATTCGGGCCGCGAGCCTTCAGGACGGGTGGCATGATGCATCTGGCCCCCGCGCTTCGCGCCCCTCTTCTTCGCCCCGCCGCTCTTCGTTCTGCCGCTCTGCTAGCGCCGCTGCTGGCGCTGGCGGCCTGCGTCTCTCCCGCGACGAGCCGGAGCGACCCGCAGGGGGACTTCATGGCCGCCCTCGCGCGGCATTGCGGGAAGGCCTATGCGGGCCGTCTTGTCTCCACCGATGCGGCCGATGCCGATATGGCGGGCCGGGCGATGGTGGTGCATTTCCGCGAATGTTCAGGGACACGCATGGCGATCCCGTTCCATGTCGAGGGCGCGGACGGGACGTGGGACCGGTCGCGCACGTGGCTGATCACCCGCACGGGCGGCGGTCTCAGGCTGAAGCACGATCACCGCCACGCGGATGGATCGCATGATGCGGTCACCATGTATGGCGGGGACACGGCGCCGGGCAGTTTGGGCGCCGGCAGCGCGGGCGCTCAGGACTTTCCGGTGGACGCGGAAAGCATCGCCATGTTCCGTGCAGGCGGGATGACGGCCTCGGTCACGAATGTGTGGCGGGTGGAGGTGGACGCGGCGGCCTATACCTATCAGCTCAGCCGCAAGGGGCGGTTGTTCCGGGTGGAGTTTGACCTCACCCGGCCCGTCACCCCGCCGCCTGCGCCGTGGGGTTGGTGATCGGTCCCGCCTGAACGCGCGGGGAAGCGGCGCGCCCAGTCCGGCACGCCGCTCTCCGCTGTGCGTCTAGTCGTGCTCGCGTCCGCCCGCGCCGACATAAAGCTCGCGCCCGCCTTCGTTGTAGCGGCGGCTCATTTCCTCCATGCCTTTCAGCGCAGCCTGGCGGCTCGCCTCGGCGGTGTCCGCGCCCAGCTTTTCCGAGGCGAGGAAGCTTTCCGGGCTGCTGTTCTGCTTGGCGGCGAAATCGCGCACGTCCTGGCTGATCTGCATCGAGCAGAACTTCGGCCCGCACATCGAGCAGAAATGCGCCGACTTCGCGCCTTCGGCAGGCAACGTCTGGTCGTGGTATTGCTCGGCGGTTTCGGGGTCGAGCGACAGGTTGAACTGGTCGCGCCAGCGGAACTCGAAGCGGGCCTTGGACAGCGCATTGTCGCGCACCTGCGAGGCCGGGTGCCCCTTCGCCAAGTCGGCAGCGTGGGCGGCCAGCTTGTAGGTGATGACGCCGACCTTAACATCGTCCCGGTCGGGCAGGCCCAGATGCTCCTTGGGCGTGACGTAGCAGAGCATGGCGGTGCCATACCACCCGATCTGCGCCGCCCCGATGCCGCTGGTGATGTGGTCGTAACCCGGCGCGATGTCGGTCACCAACGGGCCCAAGGTGTAGAACGGCGCTTCGCCGCACACCTGCAGCTGCTTTTCCATGTTCTCCTTGATCTTGTGCATGGGCACGTGGCCCGGCCCTTCGATCATCACCTGCACATCCTGCGCCCAGGCACGGTGGGTCAGCTCGCCCAAGGTGTAGAGTTCGGAGAACTGCGCTTCGTCATTGGCGTCTGCGATGCTGCCGGGACGCAGGCCATCGCCAAGGCTGTAGGCGATGTCATAGGCCTTCATGATCTCGGTGATCTCGTCGAAGTGCTCGTAGAGGAAGCTTTCCTTGTGGTGGGCAAGGCACCACTTGGCCATGATCGAGCCGCCGCGCGACACGATGCCAGTGACGCGCTTGGCGGCCATCGGGACATAGGCGAGGCGCACGCCCGCGTGGATTGTGAAGTAGTCGACGCCCTGTTCGGCCTGTTCGATCAGGGTGTCGCGGAAGATGTCCCACGTCAGCTCCTCGGCCACGCCGCCGACCTTCTCCAAGGCCTGATAGATCGGCACGGTGCCGATGGGGACGGGCGAGTTGCGGATGATCCATTCGCGGGTGTCGTGGATGTTCCGGCCCGTCGAAAGGTCCATGATCGTGTCCGCGCCCCAGCGGGTCGCCCACACCATCTTGTCGACCTCGCTCGCCACGTTCGAGGCCACGGCAGAGTTGCCGATATTGGCGTTGATCTTGACGAGGAAGTTGCGCCCGATCGCCATCGGCTCGGATTCAGGGTGGTTGATGTTGTTGGGAATGATCGCCCGCCCGCGTGCCACCTCTTGCCGCACGAATTCCGGCGTGATGATCGTGGGGATTTCCGCGCCCCAGCTTTGCCCGTCGCGCACCATGTCAGCCGCGATCTCGCGGCCCAGGTTCTCGCGCTCGGCCACATATTCCATTTCGGGCGTGATGATGCCTTTGCGGGCATAGTGCATCTGGCTGACGTTCATGCCCGCCTTGGCGCGCAAGGGGCGCTTCACGGCATTCGGATATTGCGGGACGCCGCCTGAGCGATCCGGGCCGAGCTGGCCGTTATCTTCCGGCTTGATCTCGCGCCCGTCATAGGCCTCCACATCATTGCGGGCCATGATCCAGTCACGGCGCAGCTGCGGCAGGCCGGCGTTGATGTCGATATGGGCCGCAGGGTCAGTGTAGGGCCCGGAGGTGTCATAGACGCGCACCGAAGGCTCGCCGCCTTCAAGATCGATCTCGCGCATGGCGACGCGGATGCCGGAGCCGGTGCGCGCGCCCACATGGATTTTGCGGCTGCCGCGAATGGGGCCTGTGGTTACACCGATTTCTACGGGTGAATTGATGTCGGCCATATCTGCTCTCTCCAAGGCGGAAAGGCGAGCGGACCTGTGGCACGTTGACCAGCCCACTCCCTCCGCCGATGCTAATCGGTTCAGGTTCGACGGGTCGTGGGGTGCTTACACCCACCTCTCAGCAGTTTTCCGTTTGGTCGCTCGCCTGAGCGGTTCACGGAGGGCATGCTCCCCGGGGATGGCCCAGCGATAGCGGCACCCCGCAGCGAAATCCATTTGTTTTGCGCGCTGCCTGCTTTTGTCTAGGCTCCGCGATCAGGGGAGAATCGCGGGTGGGCGAAGCGGGGGACAGCAAGGCGGCTGACGTGCTGGCGAAGGTCGAGGCCTTTGCCACGCTCGATGCGGGCGCGCGCGCCGCGCTGGCGGCCGGAGCGCGCGGGCTTACGGTGCGCGGGGGCGAGCTGCTGGTGCGCCACGGCGAGCCTGCCGACACACTCTATATCGTCGCCACCGGCCGGTTTCATGTGACGCTGCCGAACGGGCGCGTCGTCGCCGAGATCGAGGCGGGTGAGCCGATTGGCGAGCTTGCCTTCTTTGCGGGCGGCACCCGCACTGCCGATGTGCGCGCCGGCCGCGACAGCACGGTTTATGCCCTGTCGCGCGCGGCTTACGAACAGGTGACGGGCGAGCACCGCGCGATTGCCGACGCGATCCTGGCCACCATCGCACGGCGGCTGGCGCGCACCACGGCGCACTCGGCGGCACTGCCCGCAAGGCCGGGGCGCGTTGTCGCGCTGCTGCCCACGGGTGCCAGCCGGATCCCCGAAGGCCTGCCCCAGCGCATCGCCGCCGCGCTCGCCGCGCATGAAGCGGTGCAGGCAATCGGGCCGGACGACTGCCCGCCCGGTCTTGCTCCCGATGCCGAGGAATTCGGCCGCTGGATCGCGCAGCTCGAAGCCAGCGGTGACCGCGTGCTGCTGATGGCCGGGGAGGATGAGGGCTGGAACCGCGCCATCGCCCGCAATTCCGATGATCTGGTGCTGATCGCCCCGCTGGCAGAGGCGGACGCGGGGCTTTCCCCGCTGGACGATTACGCCCTCGCCCGCTTCCGCCCCGATGACCGCACGCTGCTGCTGTGGCGGACAAGGAGCGCGCAGCCTATCACCGGATCGGCGCGCTGGCTGGAAGGGCGCGCGGTCAAGCTGCATCATCACCTCGCGCTCGATGCCTCGGCCGACTGCGCGCGCGTGGCCCGCTTTATCGGTGGCCGGGCGAACGGCGTGGTGCTGGCGGGCGGCGGGGCGCTGGGCTGCGCGCATCTGGGCGTGATGGAGGCGCTGATCGCAGCCGGCGTGCCGATCGATTTCTATGGCGGCACCAGTGCGGGCGCGGCCATGGCAGGCGCTTTGGCGCGCGGCCTGACCGCGCAAGAGACGCTGGCGCAGATGCAGGAGATGTTCATCACTCGCCGGGCGATGCGGCGGGTGACGATCCCGGTGCATTCTTTCCTGGATGCCCGCGTGTTCGATGCGCAATTGCAGATGCGCTATACGGACACCGACATCGCCGACCTGCCATTCAATTATTTTGCCGTCTCCACCAATCTTTCCACCAACCGCGTCCATGTCCACCGCCGCGGGCCCTTGTGGGAGGCAGTGCGCGCGTCAGGCAGTTTGCCGACGATCCTTCCGCCGTTCGTGACCGCAGAGGGCGACGTGCTGATCGATGGCGGCGTGCTCGACAATGTCCCGGTGGAGATCATGCGTGCCGCCAAGGCCGGGCCGAATGTGGTGGTCGCGCTCCACGCCGATGCGGGCGCGGCGTGGCGGATCGCTGCGCGCTATTCGGATGTGCGCACGCCCTGGCAGTTGCTGCGCGACATTGTGCTGCGGCGCAAACCGGCCCGCGCCTTCCCCAGCCTTGTCGAGATCATGGCGCGGGCGATGGTGGTGGGGTCGGAAGCGGCCGCTGCGGGCGCGCTGGCCAAGGCCGATGTGCTGCTGTTGCCGCCGATCCCGGATGGGATGCAGATCCTCGACTGGCACAAGGGCACCGCGGTGGCGGAAGCCGCCCGCGCCTACACCGCCGCCGCCATAGCCGAGCGGCCCGAACTGGCGGCGATGAAGGCGCTGTAGGGCTTTCGCCTTATTGGATTACCCGCCCGCGCACCATCACGAAGTCGACCTTCTCCAGCACGGTGACATCGGCCAGCGGGTTGCCCTGCACTGCGATGATATCCGCCGAGAAGCCGGGGGCGAGTTTGCCGATCTGGCTCTCCATGCCCAGCACCTTGGCTGCGCCCGTGGTGGCGCTGGCGAGTACTTCGCGGTCGGTCATGCCCTGCTTGCGCATCAGGCCCAGCTCCTCGGCATTGCGGCCGTGCTGGTAGACGCCCGCATCGGTGCCGAACACGACCGTGACGCCGAACTGGCGGGCGCGGCTGACGAGCGATGCCATCAGCGGCTGGACGGCGCGGATCTTGTCTTCGACCACGGGGGTGTAGACACCCTTGCCCAGCCCTTCGGAAACGCCTTCCAGCGCCATCAGGGTGGGGACCAGCACCGTGCCGCGCGCCTTCATCGCCTTGGCCGCCGCTTCGTCAAGGTAGGTGCCGTGCTCGATCGAATCGATGCCCGCTTCGGCGGCCTGCTGGATGCCGCGCGCGCCGTGGGCATGGGCCATGACTTTCAGGCCGAGCGAATGGGCGGTGTCGGCAATCGCCTTCATTTCCTCGGGCGTGAAATGGGCTTCAAGGCCGCGCCCCTGCTGGCTGAGCACGCCGCCGGTTGCAGTGATCTTGATGACGTCGCTGCCGTTCTGGCTGGCGAGGCGCACCTTGGCGGCGCATTCGACCGCGCCGGTGCAGGTGAAGCCGCTATCGAGCAGTTCGTTGACGGCGGGGGTGAAGCCGTTGACGTCGGCGTGCCCGCCGATGATCGACAGCGCGGGGCCGGCGGCCACGATGCGCGGCCCCGGAATGATGCCTTCGGCCGTGCCGCGCCGCAGCGAGAAGGCGGTTTCCTGCCCGCTGCCCGCCTCGCGCACGGTGGTGAAGCCCGCCAGCGCGGTGACGCGCGCGTTCTTGGCGCCCACGACCACGCCCCATTCTTCAGGCTCGACCGCTTCCTTCCAGAAATCGCCGCCGGGATCGCCGGTGAGGTGGGTGTGGAGGTCGATCAGACCGGGGAGCACGGTCTTGGCCTTCAAATCGATCTCGCGGTCGGCCTGCACGGCGCCGTGGCCGGGGGTGATGCTGGTAATCTTGCCATCGGTGACAAGGATGGTGGCAGGGCCACTCGCGTCGCCGGCGGCATCGGTGATGACGCTTCCTGCGCGGATGGCGACAGTTTCAGCCGCCAGCGGCGCGGCAGCGGCGGCCAGCAGGGCGGCGCCTGCCATCAGGCTTTTGCGGTAAACGTGCATCATGTCTCTCCCCTCGGGTCTCTTATGGCGCGTGATGGCGCGCAGGAGAGCCCAAGGCAAGAGCGGGCGGGTCAGCCCTACCTGTCAGAAGGTGTAAGCGACCCCTGCGCCAAGGATGAACTGGTTCGCATCCCCGCGAACGGCGGTGAAGGGCGTGTCCGCGCTGTCCCCGATCAGCCGCGAATAACCGCCGATGCCGGTCAGGCTCCACCCGCCATTGATCGGATTGCGATCAAGGTCGTAGGCGAGGATCGCGATGGTGCCGACGCGGTTCAGCCCGCCATCGGCGCGGTATTGGGCAAGGCCGGTGGCGATGCTCTGCGCAGGGCTAACGGTGAAGTAGTAGCCGGCAAAATTGTCATCGACGAACTCCGCGCTCGCCTGTGCCTGCAAGGTGAAGCCCTTGCCCAGCAGCGCGCGGTAGCTGACCTGCGGCTCGATAATCATGCCTTCATGCGCGCCCAGCACATCCCAGCGCGCCTGCACGCCGATGGTCAGGGCATCGAAGGGCTTGAACACCCCGGGGAAGCTGACCGCGACATTGCCGCCCACTTCCAGCGCCGCATCCAGCTTGCCCGCGCGCGCCACCACCACATCGGAGATGCGGTTATTGCGATCATTGCGGAACCGGATGGCCGGACCAAAGGCAAGGCGTGCACCCTTGCGCGGGCCCATGGCGGGCTTGGGCGAGTTCACATCCAGCACGAACCCCGGCCCGTTGGGCGCAATCCCCACGCCCCCCACGCGGCCCGTAATCAGCGGCAGCGGGAAAGCGATGTAATCATTGGACCCCGCATAGCTTGGCACCATCCCGACCCCGAGACCGATGGTGGCCCATGTGTCATCGAACACCGGCTTGGCAAAGGCAAAGGGACGCGCAGGGGCGGAAGGCGCGGGCTGCGCCACTTCAACCTCTGCTTCGGCTTCGGCTTCGGCAACGGAAGTTTCGGCCGTGTCGGCGTCAGAGGCGATCGCGGGCGCGGCGGCACTGCTGATGGCGAACGCAAGCGGGGCAAACAGGACAGTGCGGTTCATGGGCAGGTGCGATCCTCGAGGATATTTGGGCTTTAAACAGGTATCTGCGGGTCAAACGCGGAGCCGCTCTAATGTTTCCGCGTAATGTTGCAACATCGCAATGACGCCAGATGATTGGCCAGATGATTGGCAATTCCGCATCGCTGCCCTAGGGCTTTGCGCGATGGTCGATTCCCAGCACTCCCCTGCGCCTGTGGGCGCCGCGCCGCATGACGTGATCATCGTCGGCGGCGGGCTGGCAGGCGGGCTGATCGCGCTGGCGCTGCACCGCCATGCCCCCGCGTGCCGTTTCGCCGTGATCGAGGCCGGTCGCACGCTGGGCGGCCACCACCGCTGGAGCTGGTTCGAAACCGACATCCCCGAGCATGAGCGCGGGTTGATGGCGGGCTTTGCGCTGAATGGCTGGGACGAAGGCTATGACATCACCTTCCCCCGCCTCGGCCGCACTTTGCCAACCGCTTATCGCTCGCTCGCCAGCGCCGAATTTCACGCCAAGCTGATAGCGGAACTGCCGCCGGAGCGCGTGATGCTTGGCACCAAGGTCGCCGCGCTGGATGCTGGCGGCGTGACGCTGGCGGACGGCACTCGCATGGCCGCCAAGCGCGTGATCGATTGCCGCGCCTTCAAGCCTTCCAAGCACCTTGCCGGCGGCTGGCAGGTGTTCCTTGGCCAGCACTTCAAGTGCGAAAAGCCCCACGGCCTCACCCGCCCGGTGATCATGGATGCCAGCGTCGATCAGATCGCGCCCTATGGCAACGGCGAGGCCTATCGCTTCGTCTATGTCCTGCCCCTGTCCGAAGACGAGGTGTTCATCGAGGACACCTATTATGCCGACCAGCCCAAGATGGATGCCGAAACCCTGAAGGGCCGCGTTGCCGAATATGCCCACCGCAATGGCTGGAAGGGCGAAGTGATCGATCAGGAGGCGGGCATCCTGCCGGTGATTTCGGGCGGCAATTTCAACGCCGCGCTGGCCGAAGTGGCGATCCCCGGCGTGGCGCTGGCCGGCGCACGCGGGGGCTTTTCGCACCCGCTCACCAGCTACACCCTGCCCTTTGCCGCCAGCAATGCGCTCGCCATCGCCAAGATAATCGCCGAGCGGCCCGCGCTTTCGGGCGAGGAACTGGCCGCCTTCTGCCGCCGCCGCTCCCGCCGACACTGGCGCGCCACCGCCTATTACCGGATGCTCAGCCGGATGCTGTTCGAAGCGGCTGAACCCGGCAAGCGGGTAGTTGTGTTCGAACATTTCTACGCCTTGAAGGGCAACCTTGTCGAACGCTTCTATGCGGGCCGGTCCACCTGGCCTGACCGCTTGCGCATCCTTACCGGCAAGCCCCCCGTAGCTATCCCTCGCGCCATTCGTGCGCTATTTTCTTCAGGCAAGCCTTTCAAAACGGAGACCCCGGCATGAACGCCGATGCGAAACTCAATCTTTCCGGCGCTAAAGGCGTGAACCCCGCTCTGGCCGAACGCTATGCGGGCCGCACCGCCTGCGTGATCGGATCGGGTTTCGGCGGCATGGCGCTGGCCATCCGCCTGCAATCGGCCGGCATCACCACCACCGTGATCGAAAGCCGCGACAAGCCGGGCGGGCGCGCCTATTTCTGGGAGCGTGAGGGCTTCACCTTCGATGGCGGGCCGACCGTCATCACCGATCCGCCCTGCCTTGAGGAACTATGGGCGCTGACCGGCCACGACATTTCGGAAGATGTCGAGTTGATGAAGGTCATGCCCTTCTACCGCCTCAACTGGCCCGATGGCACCAACTTCGAATATTCGAACGACGAACAGCAACTGAACGCGGAAATCGCCAAGCTGAACCCGGCGGACGTGGCCGGTTATGCGCGCTTCCTCGAATACTCGGCGCGGGTGTATGAGGAAGGCTATCTGAAGCTTGGCACCAAGCCGTTCCTCGATTTCAAGTCGATGCTGAAAGCCGCCCCCGCCCTGATCAAGGAACAGGCCTGGCGCAGCGTCTATTCGATGGTGTCGAGCTATATCCAGCACCCCAAGCTGCGCGAAGCCTTCAGCTTCCACTCGCTGCTGGTGGGCGGCAACCCGATGAACACCTCGTCGATCTATGCCCTGATCCACAAGCTGGAGAAGGATGGCGGCGTGTGGTGGGCGCGCGGCGGCACCAACCGGTTGATCGCCGGGATGGTGCGCCATTTCGAGCGGCTGGGCGGCACCATGCGCGTCGGCGATCCGGTGGTTCAGGTCCACACGCTGGGCACCAAGGCGACCGAGGTGGAAACCAAGAGCGGCTTCAAGCAGCGCTTCGATGCCGTGGCCAGCAACGCCGACATCATGCATTCCTACAAGGATCTGCTGTCCGGTTCCGATCGCGGCAAGCAGATGGCCAAGTCACTGAAGCGCAAGAGCTTCTCGCCTTCGCTCTTCGTGGTGCACTTCGGGCTGGAGGGCACCTGGCCCGGCATCCCGCACCACATGATCCTGTTCGCCAAGCGTTACAAAGGCCTGCTGGACGACATCTACAAGAACGGCGTGGTGCCTGAAGATTTCGCGATCTACCTCCACCACCCGACCGTGACCGACCCCAGCATGGCGCCTGCGGGCAAGAGCACCTTCTATGCGCTCGTTCCGGTCAGCCACATGGGCAAGATGCCGATCGATTGGGACGATGTCGGCCCGAAGCTAGAAAAGATGATCCTGGACGAGCTGGAGCGCCGCCTGATCCCCGACATCCACAGCCGGATCGTCACCAAGTTCAGCTACGCGCCCAAGGACTTCAAGCAGGATCTGAACGCCCACATGGGCAGCGCCTTCAGCCTTGAACCGGTGCTGTGGCAGAGCGCCTACCTGCGCGGCCACAACCGCGATGACGTGATCGACAATTACTACCTCGTCGGCGCGGGCACGCACCCTGGCGCAGGCATCCCCGGCGTGGTCGGCAGCGCCAAGGCGACGGCGGGCCTGATGCTGGAGGATCTGGCGGTAAAGGCGAGCGCGTGAGCTTTGCGCTAGCCCTGCTTGCCGGAACGGTATCGCTGCTCGGCCCCTCGCCGCTGGCAGACATCGGCCACCCGCCGCAGTGGCAATCGCTGCCGGTGGACGATCAGGGGCAGGGCTGGATCGATCCCACCTGGCACCAGCGCGGCGAGGTGGAGGGCCGCCCGGTCGAGATGGTGCTGGTGCGCATGAACATCACCGATAGTGACGGTAAGCCGATGCTGTTCGATGCGGTGATGGCGGTGAATTGCGAAGACCGCACGATCGGGATGAAGGATAGCTGGCTGTTCCTGTCCCGCTATGGCAGCAACCAGCGCATGCCGATTACCCGCGTGATAATGACCTTCGCCAGCATCCCGCCCACCCCGGGCGACCTCGCCATCCTCGCACATGCCTGCACGGGGAAGGCGGCGCAGTAACCGGGCCGCAACTTGTGCTTGAAGATATCGACGCTGTGGCTAGGCGGCGGATCGTGATTTGCGATGAAAGATTGAGAACATGAAGCGCCTTGCGGTCTATTGCGGTTCGGCCTCGCCCGAAGATCCGCGCTATCTCAGCCTCGCCCATGAGGTCGGCACGCAGTTGGCGGCGCGCGGAATCGGGCTGGTTTATGGCGGCGGCAAGCTCGGGCTGATGGGCGCGGTCGCCAAGGGCGCGAAGGACGCGGGCGGCGAGGTGATCGGGATCATCCCCGAACACCTCGTGAAGGCTGAAGTCGCCAACCATGATTGCGATGAACTTCTGACCGTCAGCGGAATGCATGAGCGCAAGCAACGTTTTACCGACTTGTCCGATGGCTTCGTCACCATCCCGGGCGGAGTCGGCACGATGGACGAGCTGTGGGAGGCGATGAGCTGGTCGCAGCTAGGCTACCACTCCAAGCCGGTCGGCATCCTCAATGCTTTCGGCTTCTACGATCACCTGCTCGCCTTCAATGCCAAGATGGCCGAAGTCGGCTTTGTGCGGCCCGCCCACCAGAACATCCTGATCGCGGCCGAGACCTGCACCGATCTGCTCGAAAAGATGGCGGCCTATCAGCCCCACACGCCGATTTTCCGCATGAAGGCCGAGGAGCTGTAGGGCTTTTGTTATGTTGCCGTGCCAGCCCGCGCCCTCCACCCTGCCACCCGGAGCCTGCCGGGATACCATCCGGGTGGTAGGGTGGAGGGCGCGGGCTGGCCTGGGAACCCCCGCATGAAAGTCGATGCCACCACCCGCGCCGCGCTGGTCGAGCATGCCCGGCTGACGATCAAGCACGGATCGCAGAGCTTTTCGGCGGCCGCGCGTCTGTTTGACAAGGAAACGCGCGAGCGGGCGTGGCTGCTTTACGCCTGGTGCCGCCGGGCGGACGATATTGCCGACAATCAGGAACTGGGCGGAGAGTTGGGCGACCAGTCCGATCTGGCAGGCCGCCTCGCCCATATCCGCCGCTTGACCGCGCTTGCTTTTGCAGGCGAGCCGACGGGCGATCCGGCCTTTGATGCGCTCGGCGTGGTCGCCGCCGAAGTCGGTCTCACCGAACAGATGGCCGAGGACGTCATTGCCGGCTTCCAGCTCGACGCCGAAGACTGGCGCCCGCGCACCGAGGCCGACATGATGCGCTATTGCTACCATGTCGCGGGCGCGGTGGGCGTGATGATGGCGGTGGTGATGGGGGTCTCTCCGGACGACCAGGAAACGCTCGACCGGGCCAATGATCTGGGCCTTGCCTTCCAGCTTTCCAACATCGCCCGCGATATCGTGGAGGATGATGCGGCGGGACGGTGCTATCTGCCCGTCAACTGGCTGGTCGAACAGGATATCGAACCGGGCCAGCACACCAAGCCGCATCACCGCAAGGAACTGGCCGAGCTGACCGCAAGGCTGGTGGCGCTGGTGGAAAAGCACGAGGCGGCGGCGCGCGTGGGGGCGGCCAAGCTGCCCTTCCGCAGCCGCTGGGCGGTGCTATCGGCCGCGCGCATCTATGGCGCCATCGGCCGCAAGGTGCGCAAGCGCGGCACCGAGGCGTGGAACAGCCGCACCTATGTGCCGCGCGCTGAAAAGGCGCTTTATGGCGTGCGCGCCTTCCTGTCGGCGGTGATCAACCGCGAGAAGAACCCTGCGGGCGGCATCCATTGGGGGATTGCCGATTACCGCCCTGCCTCTGCGTCACACCGGACCTGATCCGGCCTCGCATTTTTCCCGCTGGCGAGACGGTTTCCTTTGAAACCAAGCTGGACTAATCCTGTGGCCATGAAAGCCCTTCTCGCTCCCGCGATGCTTGCCGCCGCCGCCGCGTTCATGGCCGCCGCGCCGCTGGCCGCGCAGACCACCGCGCCCGATATCGACCGCCTGCTCGCCGCGGACGATGCCGATCCCTACACCATGCGCGATGCAGGCGTGCGCCGGGCGGCTGACGCCTTTTTCGCCGCGCTGCGCAACCCCGACAAGACAGCGCTTGCCCGCCAGATGATGCCCGAAGGGATGATCTTCATCCACGACCGCACCCGCGATCCCGAGCGCGAGATTGATGTGGTGCCTGTCGCCCAGCACCTCGCCAACTGGCTCAAGACCCCGCCGGGGCTGGACGAGCGCATGATCTATCAGACCGTGCTGCTGGATGGCGACATGGCGCTGGTGTGGGGCCCCTACCGCTTCATGGCGGGCGGCAAGACCAGCCATTGCGGCGTCAACTCGCTCAGCATGGTGCTGACTGACGAGGGCACGTGGAAGGTCGCCAACACCAGCTTCACGATGGAGCGCCCCGAGTTCTGCGACGAACTCGGCGCGCCGGAGGTGCCTCGCTGATGATCCGCAAACTCCTGATCGCCAATCGCGGCGAGATTGCCTGCCGGATCATGCGCACCGCGCGCGCGATGGGGATCGCGACGGTAGCGGTCTATTCCGATGCCGATGCCAAGGCACTGCACGTGCGCTCCGCTGACGAGGCGGTGCATATCGGCCCCTCGCCCGCTGCTGAAAGCTATCTGGTGGGCGCGAAGATCATCGCGGCGGCCAAGCAGACCGGGGCGGATGCGATCCATCCGGGTTACGGCTTCCTGTCGGAGAATGCCGACTTCGCGCAGGCCGTGATCGACGCTGGCCTCGTCTGGGTCGGCCCCAAGCCTGCAAGCATCCGCGCGATGGGGCTGAAGGACGCGGCCAAGCAGTTGATGCGCAGCGCGGGCGTGCCGGTGACGCCGGGCTATGACGGGTCGGATCAATCGGTGGTGCGGCTGACCACGGAGGCCGAAGCGATCGGCTATCCCGTCCTGATCAAGGCGGTCGCGGGCGGCGGCGGCAAGGGAATGCGCAAGGTCGAGACGCAAGCCGATTTCGCCGCCGCGCTGGAATCCTGCCGCCGCGAGGCCAAGGCGAGCTTCGGCAATGACGAGGTGCTCTTGGAAAAGTGGATCACCTCGCCCCGCCATATCGAGGTGCAGGTGTTCGGCGATGCCCACGGCAACGTCGTCCACCTGTTCGAGCGTGACTGCTCGCTCCAACGCCGCCATCAGAAGGTGATCGAGGAAGCCCCCGCCCCCGGCATGGACGAGGCCACCCGGGAGGCGATCTGCGCCGCCGCCGTGCGCGCCGCCAAGGCGGTCGATTACGAGGGCGCGGGCACGATCGAATTCATCGCCGACGCCAGCGAAGGCCTGCGCGCCGACCGCATATTCTTCATGGAGATGAACACCCGGCTTCAGGTTGAACACCCGGTGACCGAGGAAATCACCGGCGTCGATCTGGTGGAGTGGCAGTTGCGCGTGGCGAGCGGTGAGCCGCTGCCCAAGCGGCAGGAGGAGCTGTCGATCAGCGGCCATGCGATTGAAGCGCGGCTTTATGCTGAGGATCCGGCGAAGGGGTTTTTGCCGAGTATTGGCGTCTTAGAGTATCTCTATCTTCCGGAAGAAGTCGAAGGCCAATCCGTTCGGATCGAGACTGGCGTCGCTGAAAACGACGAAATTTCGCCATTTTACGACCCTATGATCGCCAAGTTAGTAGTCGGAGCGACCAGCAGAGCCGCGGCGCTCAACCTACTCGCCGAAGCTTGCGAGACAGTTTGTTGTCACCCCGTCAGAACCAATGCATGGTTCTTGGCACGCCTTTGCCGGGACGAAGTCGTAGGTGAAGGTCGTATGACAACTGGCCACATTGGCGAGAAGTCGGACGCACTCACAATCGCTCCCAAGCCGAGCAATCTGCTTCTCCAGGAAGCTGCCGAGCATTTCATCCAAAGCCGCTGGGATGATGCAGATGAGTTTTACCACCGCACCTTACGTTCAGATCGAGGGCTCACAGGCTTCCGGCTCAACCAGCAGCCACGGTTCCATGTTGTAGTGAGCCAAGGTGGCATTTCTCATTCGATAGATTTCGACATTGGTCTGTACGACGGTGCCTCGGTTTGGGAACCTAGCGTCGGATCTATCAAGAGTGGAGAAGATGCCACCTTCTTTGAAGGGGGGGCAGCGTTCGACTTCACGCTTGCCCAGCGGAGCCTTGCTCAAGCCTCCGCCGCCGATGGCGCGATCATCGCGCCGATGCCTGGCAAGGTCATTGCGGTCGATGTGACAGAGGGCCAGGCAGTCACCGCCGGGCAGCGGCTGATGGTGCTCGAGGCGATGAAGATGGAACACGCCCTCACCGCGCCCTTCGACGGGGTGGTCGAGGGGCTGGCGGTCAGCGCGGGCGGACAGGTGCAGGTCGAGGCTGTGTTGTGCCGGGTGGTGCCTGCGGCTGAAGATTAGACTTGCCCACCCCCGGCCCCTCCCGCAAGCGGGAGGGGAGGAAACGGTGGCCATTCCCCCTCCCGCCTGCGGGAGGGGTTAGGGATGGGCCTGAGGGGAGAGGGAATGACCTGGGCCAAGGAACTCGAAGAACTGCGCGCCCGCGAGGCGCTGGCCGAGCAGATGGGCGGCGCGGACAAGGTGGCGCGCCAGCATGGACGCGGCAAGATGGACGCCCGCGCACGGCTTGCGGCGCTGTGCGACGAAGGCTCCTTCCGCGAGATTGGCAAGATTGCAGGCTCCGCGAAGTATGACGCGAACGGCGACCTAGCAGCCGTCACCCCCGCCCCCTTCCTGTTCGGCAAAGCCCTCATCAACGGGCGCGCGGTCGTCGCCACGGCAGACGATTTCACCATCCGCGGCGGCGCGGCGGACGCAGGCATCGCGCGAAAGATGGTGCAGGCCGAGATGATGGCGCACCAGATGAAGCTGCCCATCATCCGCATGATCGACGGCACGGGCGGCGGCGGCAGCGTGAAGACGCTCGAACAGATCGGCGCGACCTATATTCCGGCCGTACCCGGCTGGGGCGATGTGGTGACCAATCTCGACACTGTGCCGGTAGTGGCGCTGGCGCTTGGCCCCACGGCGGGCCTCGGCGCCGCGCGCACGGTGGCCAGCCACTATTCGATCATGGTCAAGGGCCTCTCGCAGATCTTCGCCGCTGGTCCCGCCGTGGTCGATGGCCTGGGCGATGCTTACAAGGGCGGCGCGGCCAATCACGAGGAGGCCAAGGAAGCGCTCGGCGGCTCGGCGATCCACACCCGCAACGGGGTGGTGGATGACGAGGTGGCATCCGAGGCCGAGGCCTTCGCACGCGCGCGGCATTTCCTCAGCTTCATGCCCGAATATGTCGGCGCGCCCGCGCACCGCTCCGCCTGCGATGACCCCGCCGACCGGCGCGAGGAGGCGTTGCTCAGTCTTGTGCCGCGTGACGCGAAACAGGTCTACTCGATGCGCCGCTGCATGGAGATGCTGTTCGACGCCGGCACCGTGTTCGAGATCGGCAAGCACTGGGGCCGCGCCGCGATCACCGCCTTTGCGCGGCTGGATGGCTGGCCGGTGTGCGTGATTGCCAGCGATCCCAGCTATCTGGGCGGGTCGTGGGAGGCCAAGACCTCCGAGAAGGTCGAACGTTTCGTGCGCCTTGCCGACCAGTTCCGGCTGCCGATCGTCCACTTGGTCGACAACCCCGGCTTCATGATCGGACGCGAGGCGGAAATGGCAGGCACGATCCGCTACGGGGTCAATGCGATGAACGCGATCTACCGCGCCACCGTGCCGCTGGCGTCGATTGTCCTCAGGCGCGCCTATGGCATCGCCGGCAGCGCGATGAGCAATGCCGACCGGTATCAGTACCGCTATTGCTGGCCGTCCGGCGACTGGGGGAGCCTCCCCATCGCGGGCGGGCTGGAGGTGGCCTACAAGTCGGAACTGGAGGCGGCGGACGATCCCGCCGCGCTGTTGGAGGACATCCGCGCGCGGCTGGCCAAGGTCACCTCGCCCTTCCGAAGCGCCGAACGCTTCAACGTCGAGGACATCATCGACCCGCGCGACACCCGGCCCTTGCTGTGCGAATTCGCGGGGCTGGCGTGGCGGCGGCTGGGAGCCGATCAGGCGGATTTACGGCGGTAGAGTTCGGCCGGGCGGAAGTTCGTTACCGTCTCGCGCTCGCCCGTGGGTTCGATCCAGCCGGTGTCGATCATGCGGCGGCGGAAGGCGGGCTTGTTGAGGCTGGTGCCCGTGATCGCCTCGTGCACCGCTTGCAGATCGCGCAGGGTGAACAGGTCGGGCAGCAGCGCCAAGGCCAGGGGCATATAATCGAGCTTGCCCTTCAGCCGGTCATGCGCCGCCGCGATGATCGCGGCGTGATCGAAGGCGAGCGATGCTGGCAGATCCATCATCGGCGCTAGCGTCAGATCCTGCGCCGCGTCCACCGCCGCAGCCAGCCGCTCGCCGGCAAGCAGCGCGAAATAGGCGATGCTGACCGTGCGCATCCGGGGATCGCGCGCGGGATCGCCGAAGGTGTAGAGCTGTTCGAGCCACGCCCCTTCCCCCGCCCCGAAACCCGCCTTGTCCGCTAGCACCCTCCGCGCGGCGGCATCGAGCGGCTCGTCCACCCCCACGAACCCGCCCGGCAGTGCAAGGCACCCCGTAAAAGGCTCCGCGGCGCGGTGTTGCAGCAGCACCGAAAGGCGATCTTCCGCCACGGTCATCAGCACCAGATCGACGGTCACGGCAAAGGGCGGGTGAGACATGGCAGCCACCATATTGCTTGACTACTTATATGCAAACTGGATATATGTATCTCAGCGAGTCGGGGAGTCCGGCTCGCCGCAACTTTCGGGGGAGCCTCGGAACCATGAGCAATATCGATTTTGGCGTCTTCATCGGGCGCTTCCAGCCGCTGCATCTCGGCCATGAAAACGTCATCGCCCGCACGCTTGAACAGGTCGACCGCCTGATCGTGCTGGTGGGATCGGCCAATGTGGCGCGCGATCCGCGCAATCCTTTCACCTATGCCGAACGTGAGGCGATGCTGCGCTCCGCCTTCCGGCACGAGGTCGCAAGCGGCCGGCTGATCATCGCCCCTCTAGACGATCACCTTTATTCCGACACCGCGTGGACCGCGCAAGTGCAACGCACGGTGCGCGCGCTGGTGCTGGATCACGGTAACGGGCACGGCTTCCAGAACCACGGGCTCGCCGATTTCCGGGTAGCGCTGGCGGGATATGGCAAGGACGCCAGTTCCTATTACCTCAAGCTGTTTCCCGAATGGGAGAACCTGCAGATTGATAGCCAATATGGCACGTTTTCTTCCCAAGATGTGCGCAATCGGTACTTCCGGCGCATCCCTGACGTGCCCGAGGCCATCCTCTCCCCCGGCGTGGCCGCCTTCCTTCGGGAATTCTCGCTGGGCGAGACCTTCAAGGGCCTGCTGGACGAAGCGGAATACCTCGCCGCCTATCCGGCACAGTGGGGGCCGGGGCCATTCGTCACCGCCGATGCGGTGGTGGTGCAGGCGGGGCACATCCTGCTGGTGACGCGCGGGCGTGCGCCGGGCAAGGGATTGCTCGCGCTGCCCGGCGGCTTCGTGAACCCGGCCGTGCGCATCCGCGATGCCGCGATCCGCGAACTGCGCGAGGAGACCGCGATCAGCGACGGCAAGGGCCAGATCCCGCCTGCCATGCTGGCGAGCTTCATCGAGGACGCCCGCACCCGCGTGTTCGATGCTCCCAGCCGCAGCTTGCGCGGCCGGATCATCACCCACGCATTCCTGTTCCGCCTGCCCGAACGCCGCAAGCTGTTCAGCGTCAAGGGCGGTGACGATGCCGCCCACGCGCGCTGGTATCGCCTCGGCGACCTTTCGCCCGAGATGCTGTTCGAGGACCACTGGGCCATCATCACCGCGATGGCCGACCTTTGAACACCCTTGGCCGCGCGGGGGAGCCCCGCATCCGGCCTTTCCATGTGAGGAGCTCACATCATGACCGACAACCTGATACTCGCCACTGACAGCTACAAACACAGCCACTTCCTGCAATACCCGCCCGAAGCGCGCGCGATAAGCGCCTATATAGAGGCGCGGCCCAATGATTTCGCCAGCGAAGTGCTGTTCTTCGGCCTCCAGCCCTTCCTGCTGGAGCGGCTGGGCAAACCCATCACCCAAGCCGATATCGACGAGGCCGGGGCGATCTGCGCCGCGCACGGCGTGCCCTTCAACCGCGCAGGCTGGCAGATCATCCTTGATGACCATGGCGGCTTCCTGCCGCTTGAAATCCGCGCCCTGCCCGAAGGCATGATCGTGCCGACCGGCGTGCCGCTGATCGAGGTGGAAACCACCGATCCGCGCCTGCCGTGGCTGGCGACCTTCATCGAAACCGCTTTGCTGCGCGCCGTGTGGTATCCCACCACTGTTGCCACCTTGAGCCGCAAGTGCCGCTTGATCATTGCCGCAGGCCTCGCGCGGACCAGCGATGATCCGGCGGGCCAGCTTCCCTTCAAGCTGCATGACTTTGGCGCGCGCGGGGTTTCCAGCGGGGAAAGCGCTGCGTTGGGCGGCATGGCGCACCTCGTCAATTTCATGGGCACCGACACGATGGAGGCGCTGTTGGCGGCACGGCGTTTCTACGGCGCGGACATGGCGGGCTTCTCGATCCCTGCGGCAGAACACAGCACCATGACCGCCTGGGGCCGCGCGCGTGAGATGGAAGCCTATGCCAATATGCTCGACGCCTTCGATGGCGAGGGGCGCATGGTGGCGGTGGTTTCGGACAGCTATGATCTGGATGCGGCGCTGACCGGCATCTGGGGCGGGCGCTTGCGTGACAAGGTGCTCAGCCGGCAAGGCACGCTGGTGGTGCGCCCCGATAGCGGCGATCCGGTGGAAACGCCGCTGCGCACGGTGAAGGTGCTGTGGGAGGCGTTTGGCGGCAGCATCAACGCCAAGGGCTTCCGGGTGCTCGATCCGCACGTGCGCGTCATTCAGGGGGACGGCATGACCCCCGATACCATCGCCCGGCTGGTTGACCGCATGATCGAAGAAGGCTTCGCCATCGACAACATCGCTTTCGGGATGGGTGGCGGGCTGCTCCAGATGGTCAACCGCGACAGCTTGCGCTTTGCCATGAAGGCCAATGCGATGCGCGACGATCAGGGCGTGTGGCACGATGTCGCCAAGGCCCCCGCGACAGACCCGGCCAAGGCGAGCAAAGCCGGGAGGCAGGCGGTGGTGCGCGAAGGCGGCACACTTGTCGCCCGCAGGCGCGAGGCGGTGGCGGCGGGGGACGACCTGCTGGTGCCTGTCTGGCGCGACGGCGCGCTGCTGGTGCGCCATAGCCTCAACGAGGTCAGGGCAAGGGCCGCAGCCTGACCCGGACGGCGCCGGGTTGCAGCGTCATCTGCGTTGCAACTCGGCGTCCGACGGGCCGAACAGCTTGCCCTTCTCGCTCCACAGCACCAGCGCAAGGCAAGTCAGGCCCGACGCCAGCAGCGCCAGCGCCAGCGGGCGGGCGGTGCCATCATAGGCATAGCCGATCGCCCCGCCCAGCAGCGCCGCGGTGGTCATGCGCACGAAGCCGTGCGCGGAACTGGCCGCACCGGCGATGGCGAAGAATGGGTTCATCGCGATCGCGCCGAAATTGCTGCCGATGAAGCCCAGCAGCGCCATGTTGATCGCCATCAGCGGAACAAAGTGCCACAGCTGCTCCTCCGGCTGGAAGGCGAACATCACCTGCACCGCGCTCACCAGAATGAAGGCGAACAACGCGGTATGGCTCACCCGGCGGGCGCCGAAACGTTCGACGATGCGCGAATTCGACCAGCTCGCCAGCGCCATCGATCCGGCGCAGATGCCGAACACCATCGGGAAGATGTCGCCCGCCCCGAAGGTGTGGGTGATCAATTGCTGCGATGAATTGATGAAGCCGAACAGGGCCCCGAACACCAGCGCCGACCCCATGACATAGCCCGCGACGCTCGGCTGCGTCAGCGCGCGGACCATGTTGGCACCAATGATGCGCGGGATGATCGGCTGGCGGTTTTCGTCGGTGAGGCTCTCTGGCAGGCGGATATAGACCCACAGGCCCATCATCACGCCCAAGCCCACCATCGCGCCGAAGATCGCGCGCCAGCTGCCGATTTGCAGGATGCCTTCACCGATGGTTGGCGCAACTGCGGGGACCATCAGGAAGATCACGAAGATGAGGCTCATCATCCGCGCCATCTTGTCGCCGCCCACCCGGTCACGGATGATCGCGGGCGGCAGGGCGACGATCCCGGCGGCGAAAAAGCCCTGCGCGGCGCGCACCGCGATCAGCGCGTCATAGGTAGGCGCAAGCGCGCTCAGCATCGACAGGACGATATAGATCGCGACGGAGCCCAGCAGGATCGGCCGCCGCCCGAAGCGGTCAGCCAGCGCGCCCGGCACCAGCGAGCCGATGCCGCCGGTCAGCAGATAGACCCCGATCACGAACTGCCGCTCGTTCCCCGGCACACTGAGATCAGCAGCCAGCGCATCAAGCGCGGGCAGGATTGCGTCGATCCCGAAGGCGTTCAGGGCCATCAGCATCGCCATCATCCACATCAGCTCACGCTCCCCCAGCGCCTTGCGGGCGGGGACGGAATCAGCATGGGACGAGGCGGGCGAGGTAGCCATCGGGGGGGCCTTGCCCATGGGTTCGCCGGATGACCACTGTTCTTTTCGCATCTGCACAAAATGGCAGGCCGGGTGATTAGTTCCAGCAACAGTTCCTTCGCGAAGGCGAAGGTTCTATTTGCAAGCTATGGTGCAGATGGCCCCGTCAGACGAAAGCGATGATGCGCGCGGGGCCGAACTGGGTCTGCGCAAGATCATCCATGTCGATATGGACGCCTTCTTCGCCAGCGTCGAACAGCGCGACAACCCGGAATTGCAGGGCAGGCCCGTAGCGGTCGGCGGGGCGGGCGGACGCGGGGTGGTGGCCGCCGCCAGTTACGAGGCGAGGCTGTTCGGGGTGCGCAGCGCCATGCCCTCGGTCACCGCCCAGCGCCTGTGCCCCGATCTCGTCTTCGTGCGCCCGCGCTTCGATGCCTACAAGGAAGCCAGCCGCCAGATCCGCCGGGTGTTCGAGCATTACACCGCGATCATAGAGCCGCTCAGCCTCGATGAAGCCTATCTTGATGTGACCGATGACCGGCTCGGCATCGGCAGCGCCACCCGCATCGCCGAGCTGATCCGGCAGGAAATCCGCGCCAAGACCCGCCTCACCGCGAGCGCGGGGGTGAGTTACAACAAGTTCCTCGCCAAGCTCGCCAGCGATCAGAACAAGCCGAACGGCCTGTGCGTAATCCGCCCTGGCGAGGGCGCGCAGTTCGTGGCGGGCCTGCCGATCCGGCGGTTCCACGGGGTCGGCCCGCGCGCCGAGGAAAAGATGCAAGCCCTCGGCATTGCGACGGGGGCGGACCTTGCCGCCAAGGACATCGCCTTCATGCGCCAGCACTTTGGCAGCATGGCCGATTACCTGTTCCGCGCTGCCCGCGGCATCGACCTGCGCCCCGTGCGCGCGCACCGCATCCGCAAATCCGTGGGCGGGGAGCGCACCTTTGCCGAGGATATTGGCAGCGGCGCGGCTTTGCGCGAAACGCTCGAAAACATCATCGATATCGTCTGGGAGCGGATCGAGGCATCGCAGGCAAAGGGCCGCACGGTTACGCTCAAGATGAAGTTCACCGATTTCCAGATCATGACCCGCGCGGCCTCGCTGCCGGACTATGTCAGCGGCAAGGACGAATTCGCGCAGGCCGCCCGGGCGCTGTTGGAGGCGGAATTGCCCTTGCGCGGCCCGATCCGGCTGATGGGGCTGACGCTATCGGCACTGGAGGGGGCCGGGGACGAGAAACCGCCGCGCGACGAGGCGCAGTTGCGACTGCTTTGATTTCAAGCCACCTTCGGTGGCGCAGACCTGCCGGTTCCTTGGCCGCCCCGCCTCCCCACCGCTGTAGGCGGCCGGCGACGCCGGAAGCCACCAATAGTACCACTATGTTGTGGTGGCCGGGTGGGGAGGCGGGGCGGGCGGTCTGCGTCGCGCGTTAGCGCGACAAGAGCAAAGACTCCCCTACCCCACCCCCCGCGACCGCCACACCGCGATCCGCGCGCGGGTTGTCTCGCCCAGCGGTTCGGGGAGCGAGTGCGAGGGGAAGAAGCGCGCCTCTGTCACCTCGCGGCCATCGGGCCGGGGCTGGCGGTCACAGACAGCGGCGTAGATATAGGCCGTGTGGGGCGAGCCGGAGAGCACTTCGTCAAGCGTGCCGACCAGATCGATCCGGGTCAGTTCCATCCCCAGTTCCTCAAACACCTCGCGCCGCGCAGCAGCCTGCGGATCTTCACCCCGGCCAAGCCCGCCGCCGGGCACGCTCCAGACCTGGGGGCCATAGGAATGCTTGAGCAGCAGCACATCGCCGCCAAGGTTGGTGATGATCACGCTAACCCCGGCAATCGGCGTCTTGCGCCAGCGCCGCCAGTTGTGGCGCGCGAAATGCGCTAGCGGCATCAGTGCGCGGTGGATCGGGGCGGGGACGAGGTGCAGCATCAGGCAAAGACTGCCACGGGAATGCCGCGCTCGCGTGCGGCCTTCAGCAGGCGGGCAACCGGCAGGTCGCTTTCCCCGCGCGCCGCCGCATCGAACACGGCGCGCTTGTCGGCAGCCCCGCCCAGCGTGAAGAGGATGCCGTCGGTGTCGAGCAAGGCCGGCATCGTCAACGTGATCCGGTCAAACGGGGCATGGGGCGGCAAGGGATCGGGGGTGAGGCGGCGCACCTTGCGGGCATCATCCACCTGTGGATCGGTGTTGGGAAACAGCGAGGCGATATGCCCGTCCGGCCCCATGCCGAGCCAAGTCAGCGCGAAATGCGGGGGCTGCGCGCGTTCTTCCAGCGCAAGGACGCGTGCCCCCGCCGGTTCGAGCAGCGCGCGGATTTTGCCGGTATTGGAAGCTTCGTGGTCTTCGGGCACAATCCGGTCATCGTTCGGCCAGACCGCAAGCCCCTCCCAGCCGATGCCGCCCTGTTCGATCAGCGCGGCGATTATGGGGAAAGGGGTCGACCCGCCCGGAACCGTGATCGCGCCCGGCGCGCCAAGCCGGCCCGCCAGCCACGCGGCAATCCCGGACGCGTCAGCGTTCTCGATAATCGTGATGTCACCCATGCCGGCGACCATAGCAAAAGGGCCGCCCCCGGCAATGGGGCGGCCCTTCCATGGATAGCTATGCGTCGACGTGGCGCTCGCTGAGGAACGAGCTGAGCATCCACACGCGCTCCTCGGCCTCGTCAGTCCAGTCATCGATGAGGCTGTCGGTGGCGTTGTCGCCGGCTTCTTCGGCGAGGTCCTTCAGGTTCTTGAGACGCTCGATCACCTTGACGTTATCGTCACGCAGTTCGGTGATCATGTCTTCGGCCTTGAGCGAGACGCTGTCCTGATCCCTGATCTGAGTGTGCTTGGAGACCGAGCCCGCCGAAGTCAGCGTATCACCGCCTTGCTTGCGGACGCGCTCGGCGATCACATCGGTCTGCGCCTGGATCTGGGCTGCCTGCTCGTCGAACAGCAGGTGCAGGTCGCGGAAGTGGCGGCCGATCACGTGCCAATGGAAATTCTTGGTCTTGATATAGAGCGCGAAGTGATCGGCCAGCAGACCGTTCATTTCGTCAATCAGTGCGGCTTTGGAATTGTCTTTGGCGTCGGCCATGATGGTCTCCGTTGAAGGGGGCCGCGTGACCTTGAGGGTCTGGGCGGCACGTTCCTTCAACTGGAGTGGCAATCTGGTTTGGGGTGGGTGCGCAGCCGCTCAGAAACGCGCGTCGATGCCGACGAACAGCGCCGCGATGCCGAGGCCGGCTGCCAGCGTCAGGCGCAAGGGCCGCAGCGGCCAGCGGGCCAGCGCCTCGCCCCCTGCCGCCCAGCCGAGCGCCACCGCCGCCGCACCGCCCAGCGCCCCGCCAAGCCCGGCAGTCACCGGCCACACCGTCCACGCCGCCAGCGCGAAGACCGCAAAGCGCGCGCCGTCACCGATCTGGCGGGCGAGCAGCACGATGCCGAGCGCAGGCAGCGAACGGGTCGGCTCTTGCGGCTGTTTGAAGCGCACCGGCAGCGCGAGTTCAAAGGCCGCAATCGCGAGCGCGAAGGCGACCAGCATCTGCGCGGCGCGGCGTGGCAGCAGGGCGGCGAATTCGGCGCCCACCCATGCCATCGCCCCGGCGCTGATCGCTGCGCACACCATCGCCACCGCCAAAAGCTGCCCGCTGCGGCCAAGGCTGTCCGCCCAGCGCGCCACCATCCACTGATCGCGCCCGCCGCAAGCGAGCCCCGCGACAAGCAGCAATGCGAGCAAAAATCCGTCCACCGCTCCTGGCCCCGTCCCCGCCTTCGTCTTCGTCGTCTTCGCGGATCAGGCAGCCCAGGGCCCGGTGATCGCCAGCGTCGCCGTGGGGCCATAGGCGTTGACGAACAATACCTTGCCATCGGGCGAGAAGCACCCGCCCGCCAACTCGGTCTGCGCGTGCAGCTTGGCGAGGTTATAGGCGCGGCCATCGGGCGTGATCCCGCGGATGTGGTTATCGACCACCGCGGTATACTGGTCCTCGCACACGATCAGGTGGCCGCTGGGGGCGACGGTCAAGTTGTCGCCGAAATTGAACTGCTCGGGGCTTTCGCTTTCGAAGAACAGCTCGATCATGTCGGGCTTGCCCGCCACGCCCGGCATCAGCCTGAGGATCTGGCCGAGCTGCTTTGCACCGCCACTGGTGCAGCAGGCGAAGACTTCGGCCTGCCCGCGCTTGACGCCCATATGCAGCCCTTCGCCGCGTGCCACCAGCGCCGCGCCCTTCGCTACCGCACGCTGGCGCAGGTCGTCCTTCGGAGCCTCGACATCGTCAAGATCGAGCCATGACACGCGGTAGGCCTGGCCCACCGGCATCGCGGCCGCGTTCCAGTTGCGGGTATCCGCAAGGCCTTCGACCACCATTGCCTGCAAGCGCCCGCCCTCGGCGAGCTTGCCTGGGGTCTTGGGCACGAAGCGGTAGAGCACCCCGTCGTCGCGATCCTCGGTCATGTAGACGATGCCGGTCGCCGGATCGACCGCGGCGGCCTCGTGGTTGAAGCGGCCCATCGCCTTCAGGGGTACAGCATCGACCAGCCCGCGGGCGGCGGCGGGAACTTCGAACACCCAGCCGTGATCCTGCTCCAACCCTTCGCCATAAGGCTGTCCGGGGCCAGTCGGCGCTTCCTCGCAGGTCAGCCAGCTGCCCCACGGCGTGACCCCGCCCGAACAATTGCGGATCGTGCCGCCAAGGCTGCGGAACTGGCGCTTCACGGCGAGCGTCTGCGCATCAAGCACAATCGTGGTCGTCCCGCCCGGAACATAGACCCCGCCGCGCTTGCCATACCCCTTGGCGATCGGCCCGCCCGCGCCGTGGCGGGGCTGGAGCTCGTGATTGCGCACAAGCGCGATCTCTGAGCCGCCGATGTCGAAGCACCCCATGCCGTCGGCACGGTCAGGCACGGTCCCGCCGTCATCCATTGTGTCGCCAAGGCGCGAGAGGACGCGGTAAGTGAAGCCTTCGGGCAGATCGAGAAAGCCCGCCGGATCGGGCCTGAGCGCGCCGTATCCTGCAAAGCCGCCGGCCTTGGCCGGAGCGCGCGTTGCCGTTCCCTGCCCGCGGGTCATGCACCCGCTGGCGGCAAGCGCGGCAAAAGCGGTGGCGGTGGCGCCAAGGAAGCGGCGGCGATCGGGAGCGGCGAAGGGCTGTGTCATGCACAAGCGGTTACTGCCCCGCACGCTCTGCGGCAAGATGATGCCATGAAATTGGAGAGCTAGCGTGCAGGCACCGGAACGCCTAGCCTCCGGCAAAAGACATCAAGGGAGGGACATTCGCATGAAACTGGAAAGCGGCATGGCCGTGGTCGTCACCGGCGGGGCGAGCGGGCTTGGCAAGGCGAGCGCGCAGGCCTTTGCCGATGCGGGATGCAAGGTCGCGATCTTCGACATCAATGATGAAGCGGGCGAGGCCCATGCCAAGGCGATCGGCGGCATCTTCTGCCATGTCGATATCATGGACGAGGCATCGGTCGAGGCAGGCTTTGCCGCCGCCCGCGCCGCCCATGGGCAGGAACGTGTGACGCTCCACTGTGCGATGGCCTCACGGCGCGGCAAGACGCTCGGCTGGGACAAGGAAGCGGGCGCCTTCAAGCGCCTGTCGACCGAGGATTACGCCTTCGGGGCTGAAGGCATTCTGGTCGCCAGCTACCGCGTCGCCAGCATCTCGGCGCTGGGCATGGCCAATGCGGGCGCGGTCAACGATGATGGCGAGCGCGGCTGCATCATCCTTACCGCCAGCGTGGCGGCGCAGGACGGGCAGATCGGGCAGGTGATCTATGGCAGCTGCAAGGCCGGGGTGAACGGCCTCGTGCTGCCGATGGCGCGCGATTTGATGGACATGGGTATCCGTGTGAACTCGGTCATGCCGGGGATCTTCGCCACCCCGCTGATGCTGGGGATGAAGGACAGAAACCCGCCGATGTGGGCGCAATTGAATGCCAGCGTGCCGTTCCCCAAGCGCCTCGGCGAGCCGGAGGAATTCGCCTCGCTGGTGCTGGAGATCGCACGCAACAGCTACATCAACGGCCACCAGTTCCGGCTGGATGGGGCGATCCGCATGCCGCCCAAATGATCGCTCGCGGCTAGTTGGCTGCGCCAACGCCTTGCGCGGGGGCGGCCTACCGGCCGGCGGGCGCCTAGGTTTTTTGGCGCCCTTGCGAACCCTGCGGGTTCAAAATGCACTTCATAGGAGAGGTTAAATGGCCACCCAGACCAACGAATATCCGAGCAAGGCCTACGGCGCGACCGCACCCGATAGCGGCGTCGGCCCGATGGAGATCACCCGCCGCGGTCTGCGCCATGACGACGTGCTGATCGAGATCAGCCATTGCGGCATTTGCCATTCGGACCTCCACTCGGCACGCAACGACTGGGGCGGCACAGTCTACCCGATCGTTCCCGGCCACGAGATCGTCGGCATCGTCAGCGCGGTCGGTGACAGCGTTACCCGGCACGAGGTCGGCGACCGCGTGGCGATCGGCTGCATGGTCGATGGCTGCCTGGAATGCGCCCATTGCGAGGTGAACCTTGAACAATACTGCCTCAACGGCGGGATGACCGGCACCTACAACGGCACAGACCGGCGCGACGGATCGCCGACCTATGGCGGCTATTCCGAGCGGATTGTGTGCCGCGAGGAATTCGTGCTGAAAATTCCCGCCGGCATGCCGATGGCCGAAGCCGCGCCGCTGCTGTGCGCAGGCATCACCACCTACTCGCCGCTTCGCACGTGGAAGGTGGGGCCGGGCAGCAAGGTCGCTGTCGCCGGGCTTGGCGGGCTGGGTCACATGGGCGTGAAGCTGGCTGCGGCGATGGGCGCGGAGGTAACGGTGCTCAGCCGCTCCGAGAGCAAGCGCGCCGACGCCGAAAAGCTTGGTGCCCATTCCTTCCTCAACACCGAGGACAAGGAGGCGATGCGGGCCAAGCGGGGCTATTTCGACATGGTGCTCAACACCATCCCCGTGCGCCACGATGTCGTGCCTTACCTGCACCTGCTGCGGATCGACGGGGTGCAGGTGCTGGTCGGGCTGATCGGGCCGATGCCCGAAATTCACACCGGCGTGCTGCTAGGGCGCAAGGTGCTGACCGGCAGCGGGATCGGCGGGATTGCGGAAACGCAGGAGATGCTCGATTTCTGCGCCGAAAAGGGCATCCTGCCCGATATCGAGATGATCGCGATGCAAGATATCGAGACCGCTTATGACCGGATGGAGGCGAGCGATATCAAGTATCGCTTCGTTATCGACATGGAGAGCCTCAGGTCGGCGTGACACCATAAGTATTCAAGTATCGCTATTATTGCAGATAATATCATTGGTAGATATAAATACAAGCAAATATATGTATTTGCATCTGTTTCTTCGGCGCAACACCAAAGAAACAATGTGCTACTCTAACTTATGACAAGAATTGTGCTGCGCAGCCTGATGAGTATTGGGTTTTCTTGCTGTGAACACAGACCCCACCTAACAAAAGAAGGCTGGCGCAGCACGCAGGCGGAACGATCCCACCTCTCGAACAGGAGCGTTCCCTATGAATCTTCGTTTTGCTTGTGCCGCTTCGGCGCTGACCATCAGCTGCGCGCTGTCGGCTCCTGCACTGGCGCAGAGCCCGCTCGCCGCCAGCGATGCCGCCGCGCCGGCCCTCGCTGCCGCCGCTGCAATGCCGCTGACCGATATCGAAACCGGCAATGAGGCCGAAACCTACAAGCTGACCCCTGTCGCTGCAGCCGCCCCTGCTTTGGCAGTCGGTGCGGGCAGCGCCGAAGTGGTCGTTTCCGCCGCCGCGCTCGCCGCCGCTGCCCAGGCCGGCCCCGCCGAGCGCAACGAACGCTTCACCGTGGTGCTGAACCAGGACGCCTTCTTCGGCTTCTACCCGACCTTCAACGGCTTGATCCCGGTTGGCGAGCAGGTCGACCTGAGCTTCTACGGCATTCTGTGGACCACCCCTGACTTCGCCAGCTCCACCGGCCTCGGATCGGATCTGTGGACCGAATTCGGTATCGGCGCCAACTTCTATGCGGCGGACGGCAAGCTGCAGATCAAGCCGCAAATCGGCATCACCAACGGCGCCCTGCTGTCACGCGGCAACCTTGGCCGCGGCCCCCGCAACACCACCACCACGCTCAATGGCGGCAACACGTTCGACGGCGTCGTGCCCAACATCACCGTGAATTACAGCGACGCCAAGTTCGAAGGCGAGTTCTACGCAGGCTACTACGCGGCGCTGCGCAACCGCAGCAGCGATGTCGGCGCGCTCGACTTCCTGCACACCTGGATCAACGCGGGCTACAAGTTCTCCAGCAATTTCTCGGCTGGCGCCCATATGGAAGTCCTCGCCAACACCCGCGTCGATCTGCCCCGCGCGAGCGGATCGAACGTTTATGAATGGTACGGCCCCTATGTGCAGTTCACCATGAAGAGCGGCTTCTTTGCCCGCTTCACCGGCGGCATTGAAGAAGGCGGCGGGGCCGGCGGCAACCGCGGCGATTTCTACAAGCTTGCGGTTGGCATGTCGTTCTGATCGGCTGACACGCCAGACGCCTGAAGGGGCGCTGCTGCCGGATCGGCAGCAGCGCCCTTTTTCGTGCGGAGTGCCCTGACCGGCAGCACCATTGCTCGCCTGAAACTCCTTGCGACAAACATTCTTATATAAGAATCTGCAAACTGTGGCAGGAATATCACGCAACATGATAATACGAAGACGCCCTCCCACATAAGCTTTGTGCGCCGCAACATCTTGTCTGATGATGATCGGGTCGTGACGGGAACCCGAGTCTTCGGATAAAATCTCCCGCACGTGCACGCAGGTGGAACGATCCAAACTCTTCATGGAGCGTTCCTTATGTTCATCCGTTTCGCATCAGCCACCTCGGCTGTCGTTCTTGCAGCCTGCCTTGCCACCCCCGCCTTCGCGGGTGAGGCGGACGCCGCCTCTGTCGGCCCGGCTGCTGAAACCGAAACCGAAATCACTATCGCCGAAACCGGTTCTGCCGGCCTTCCCGCGCTCGCGCCGATCGATCTGGCCGAGGTGACCGGGCAGGAAGAAGACACCCCTGCCATCACCATTTCGGGTGCGGCCACGCTGACCTCGGACTATCGCTTCCGCGGCGTCTCGCAGTCGGATGAAGGCATGGCCGTGCAGGGCGGCATCACCATTTCGCATGAGAGCGGCCTTTATGTCGGCGCGTGGGGCTCCAACCTTGCGGGCTGGGGCACCTTCGGCGGCGCCAACATGGAGCTCGATCTGATCGCAGGCTTCAAGGTTCCGGTCGGTGAAGGCACGCTCGATGCGGGCGTGACCTGGTACATGTACCCGAGCGGCGCGAGCGAAACCGATTTCGCCGAACTCTACGCCAAGCTTTCGGGCACTGTCGGCCCGATCGGCCTGACCGGCACCGTCGCCTACGCGCCGTCGCAAGAAGCGCTGGGCAACTGGGATCCCGTCGGCCCCACGATCGATCCAGGCGACAAGGAAGACAACCTCTACCTCGCCGGCGATGCGACCTATGCGGTGGAAGGCGCGCCGATCACGTTGAAGGCGCATATCGGCTATTCGGATGGCAACCCCGGCCTTGGCCCCAACGGCACCAGCGTTGCCCCGACCGGCACCTATTTCGACTGGTTGATCGGCGCAGACATCGTGCCGATTTCGGGCCTGACGCTTTCGGTCGCCTATGTCGATACCGACATCTCGGAAGCCGAAGCCGCGCTGATCCGTCCGAACTTCGCCACGCTTGATGGCAATTCGATCTCGGATGCGACTGTCGTGTTCTCGGTTACCGCATCGTTCTGATCCGGGACCGTTAGCAGGAGGGGGCGTCCCGCCATAAGTGGCGGGGCGCCCCTTTCCTTTTGCGCGGGCGCCCGATAAGTTTCGTCCCGCAACCCGGTACGGGTGACGGGAGAGAGACGATGAAGCGGATTGCGGTTCTGGCGGCCACGGCTGCCGCGCTGGTGGTGGCCCCGGCAAGCGAGGCGCTGGCGGGCAAACGCTATGCCGCCACCATCACCCGCACCACTTACGGCATCCCCCATATCGAGGCGCGCGACTGGCGCGGCGTCGGCTACGGGGTCGCCTATGCCTATGCCGAAGACAACCTGTGCCTGCTGGCCGAGGAATTCGCCACGGTGGCAGGCGACCGCTCGCGGTTCTGGGGGCCGGAGGGCAAGGCGGTGCTGGGCTTCGAGGAGGTCGACAACCTATCGTCCGATGTGTTCTTCCGCGCGGTGATCGATCTGCCGGCCCTGCGTGAAGGTGCCAAAACCATCACGCCGCGCGCGCGCGATCTGATGTCCGGCTATGTCGCTGGCTATAACCGCTTCCTCAAGGATGCCGGATTGCAAGGCATCCCCGCCGAATGCCGCGACAAGGGCTGGGTGCGCCCCATCACCACCGACGATATGCTGCGGCTCAATGAAAAGCAGATGCTGCTGGCAAGCTCGCTCAACCTTGCCGTCGCCATCGCCAGCGCCGCACCTCCGGGCAGCCCTGCCCCCAAGGTTGCTATCAACCTGCCTGACCCCAAGAACCTCGGCATCGGCAGCAACGGCTGGGCCTTGGGCGGCGATGTGACCGCCAATGGCCGCGGGATGGTGATCGGCAATCCGCACTTCCCGTGGAAGGGGCCGAGCCGCTTCTGGCAGATGCACGTCAAGGGCCCGAACGGCTACGAGGTGATGGGCGTCGGCCTTGCCGGCACCCCGATGCCGACGCTGGGCTTCAACAAGGACATCGCCTGGACCCACACCGTCACCGAAGCGCGGCACTTCACGCTGTTCCAGCTCGCGCTCGATCCGGCTGATCCCACCCGCTACATGGTCGATGGCAAGTCCGAGGCGATGACCCCGCTCGCGGTGACCGTGCCGATGCCCGAAGGCACGCCCGCGGTTACCCGCACGCTCTATTCCACCCGCTGGGGGCCGGTCTTCGTCGTGCCCGCGCGCGGGATCACCTGGAGCGCCGGGTCCGCCTTCGCCCTGAAAGACGCCAACCGCGGCAACCAGCGCGGGATCGAGACCTGGCTGCGCATCGGCGAGGCGAAGAACGTGGCCGAAGTGCAGGCCGCAGTCAGCGAGACGCTGGGAATTCCGTGGGTCAACACCATCGCGGCCGACCGCTATGGCAATGCGCTCCACGCCGATGTCACCGCTGTGCCCAATGTCTCGGCGCAAAAGGCCAAGACCTGCGCCACGCCGATTGCCGGGCTGTTTGCCGAACTGGCGATCCTGCTGGATGGCAGCAAATCGGCGTGTGACTGGGACGTTGCCCCCGGCACGCCCGCCCCCGGCCTGATGCCAGCCAGCGATCAGGCGGCGACCACGGTCAAGACCTGGCTCACCAATTCGAATGACAGTTACTGGATCAGCAACCCGGCGATCCCGCACAGCGAATTGTCACCGATCCTTGGCAAATACGCCACGGCGCGGTCCTTGCGCACCCGGTCGAACTTCATCGAGACTGCCGCGCTGATCGCCGGCGGCAAGGTGGATCACGCCCGCGCCGAGGCCCATGCCTTTGCCAACAAGAGCCTTGCCGCCAGCCTTGTGCTGCCGCGCCTGATGACGCTGTGCGAGGGCGCGCAAGAGGCTGCGGCCCGCGGCTGCGCTGTGCTCGCCAAGTGGGATGGCCGGTTCGAGGCGGATAGCCGCGGCGCGCGCCTGTTCCGCGCCTATTGGCAGGCCATCGACAGCGGCAAGAATGCCTGGGCGGTGCCGTTCAACCCCGCCGATCCGGTGAACACGCCGCGCGATCTGAAGACCGACGCGGAGGCCGGCACCAAGCTGCTCGCCGCGCTGTCAACCGTCGTCAAAACGATGGAGGAACAGGGGCTTGCCCTCGATTCGCGCTGGGGTGACGAACAACTGGTAATGGCCGGCAATGACGCGATCCCGGTGCATGGCGGGCCGGGCTGGCTCGGCATCCTCAATATGCAGGAATCCGACCGTGCGGCGAGCGGCAAGCTCATCCCCCGCCACGGGACGAGCTACATCCAGATCGTCGGTTTCGATGACAAGGGCCCGGTGGCGGACGCGATCCTGAGCTACAGCCAGTCCACCAACCCCGCCAGCCCCCACGCCTATGACCAGACGCGGGCCTATGCGCAAAAGAAGTGGCACCGCCTGCCCTTCACCGCCAAGGCGATTGCGGCAGAAGCGATCGGCAAGCCCAAGCGCATCGCCGAATGACCGCGCCCGGCGGATAACCGCGCCGGACGCAACAAGGGGAACACGGATGATCACCGGCTTGCTTCGCACCAGCGTCGGCGGCGCAGCCTTGGCCGCGGCCAGCGTGCTGATCGCCCCGGCCGCGCTTGCCCAGCAGGCCGCAATTGCGATCGCCGTGGTGGATGAAAGCGGCGCGCCTGTGCCGGACGCGCAGGTGACCATCGCCAACCCCGCCATCGGCTTTGCCCGCACGCTCACCACCGATGCGCGCGGCACGGTGCGGATTGATGGGGTAAGCACGGCGGGCGAATATCAGGTGTCGGTCGCTGAGGCTCCGGGCTTCGCGCCGCTCGCCGCGCAAGCGATCGAACTGCGCGCCAATTTCGCCCGCAGCGTGGTGCTGCAATTGCGCCCGGCCGCAGACAGCAACATCACCGTTACCGCCGCGCGCGCGATCACCGGGCTCAACACCGGCAATGCCGAAATCTCCGCATCCCTCGGGCGCGAGCAATTGGCGGCGTTGCCGGTGGAGGGCCGCGATGTGCTGGGCGCGCTGATCCGGTTGCCCAACGTCGTCCCCTCGACCGGGTTCTTCCCCGAGGCGCCGTCGATTTCCATCAACGGATCGAACGGTCTGGATACGAACTACCTGATCGACGGGCTGGACAATAACGAGAATTTCCTCGGCGGGATCAAGTTCCCCGTGCCCTTGGGATTCACCCGCGAGGTGACCGTGCTGACAAACAGCTATTCCGCCGCTTACGGGCGCACTGCCAATGGTATAGTTAATTATACCAGTCCGTCGGGCAGCAACGACTTTACAGGTGAGGCCTATACGCTGGTGAGGCCCGGCAGGCCGCTAGATTCCTCCTCTCCCTTCCCCCGCCGCGACCTGTCGGGCAACCCCGTTGGCGAAAGTTTCGAACGTTACCAGGCCGGCTTTGCCGCAGGCAGCACGCTGAAGCGCGACACAACCTTCCTTTACGCCAATTACGAATTCACCGCCGATCGCAACACGCAGGTGGTGGATGCGCCGCAGCTTGGCATTGCTGACACCGTCACCGGCAACAACCGCTTCCATCTGGGTTCGGTGCGGCTCGATCACCGGCTGACGCAGGACTGGACGCTGGCCTTGCGCGCCAATATCGGCCGCGTCACCATCGACCGGCCCGGCGGCGCGCTGGGCGGCGGCAATGCCACCTTCCCCTCGGCCGGATCGCGGCAGGACCGCTCCTCCACCCTGATCGCCGCGACCGCCAGCTATGCGGGTCTTGAATGGAGCTATGACGGCGCGGTGCAATTCAGCCGCTTCCGCTGGGATTACGGCGAAGCTACCGCTGCGCCCGGCCCGCAGGTCACATTGCGCGGACCGTCAGGGCTGGTCGCTGCCGTGGTCGGCAATCCCGGCTTCGTGTTCGACAGCTTGGAGCAGACCTGGCAGACCACCCACCGCCTCACGCGCGACATGGGCGCCCACCGCCTGAGCGCCGGGGTGGACGTGATCGCCTCCGATTTCGCGCTGCTGGGCGGGGGCAATCCGGCGGGGAACTTTACGGTTGATCTCACAGCCGCGCAGCTTGCCAGCCTTTCGGGCAGAGGGCTTGCGCTTGCGGCGCAGGAGGTGCTGGCGCTGAACCCGGCGGTGGCCAATTACGCTGTCGAACTGCGCCCGCAAAACTTCGGCACCCGCCAGACGCTGATCGCGCTCTATATGGAAGACGCGTGGGAACTCTCGCCCAATCTCACCGCCACGCTGGGGGTGCGCTGGGATTACGACACACTGACGCAGCGCGGCGCAGGACGCGGCGATACCGACAATATCGCCCCGCGCTTCGCCGTGAACTGGCAGCCTGACGCGCGTTCATCCGTGCGCTTCGGGGCGGGGATTTTCACCGGCAAGCTGAGCTATGCGGTCGTCTCCGACGCGCTTCAGCGCAACACCACCTCCGCCGGGTTCCTCGGCCAGTTGGCGCAATTGCAGGCGCGGGGCACGATCCCCGCCGGGGTCGATCTCAAGGACATCACCTTCGACGGCAATCTCACCGTCACGCCGCCTTGCGCCACTGTCAGCGCCTGCCCCACCCCGGCGCAGGTGCAGGCGCTGCGGAGCACGGCAACGCTGGGCGAGGGGCGCATCCTCAGCCCCGCCGGCTATGACAATCCGTGGAGCGTGCAGATCAGCGGCGGCTATCAATACGCCGCGACCGGCAACCTGACCCTGTCGGTCGATGCGCTCTACAGCCGCTCGCACAATCTGGCGCGGCTGCGTGACCTGAACGCGCCCGCCCCCTTCACGCCCAACCTTGCGAACCTTACCCCGGCCAACATCGCCGCCCTGCGCGCCCTGCCGGACAATGCCGCGCGGATCGCGCTGGCGCAAAACCTCGGGCTGGTGCGCAGCCAGGCAGCGGCGGATGCCTCGCGCCCGATCGCGCTGGTGACTGGCGGCGCGCGGCAGATCACCGTAACCGAGACGGCGGGGAACGCGGAATACCTCGCGCTGATCCTCCAAGCGATCAAGCTGCGGGGCGGGGACAACTACGCCTTCCGCCTCAGCTATTCCCTCTCACGCCTGCGCAATGACACCGACGACATCAACTTCCGCGCGGCGAACGGTAACGACTTCGCCAGCGAATGGGGCCCCTCGGCCAACGACCGGCGGCACGTGATTTCGGCGGTGGGCTACCTCTATCCGGCCTCCGGGCTGACCCTGACCGCCGCCGGCCTGTTCCAATCGGGCCAGCCGGTCAATCTGGTGCCCGATGCCCGTATTTTCGGCACGCAGGACCTCAATGGCGACGGCGCGAGTTTCGGCGAAAATTACCTCGGTAATTCGGATCGCTACCCGGGCGAGCGGCGCAATTCCGCGCGCCTGCCATGGTCAGCCAGTGTCGATCTTGGCGTGCGCTATGCCATCGCGGTTTCCGGCGGGCAGCTGGAGGCGAGCGCGGATGTGTTCAACCTGTTCAATGCCAACAACCAGAGCGGCTTTGCCAACGCGGCGACCACATCGAACCAGATCCAGCTGGGCGGCGGCGCGGACTTCGTGCAACGCAACGCCGGCCCCCCGCGGCAATTCCAGTTCGGCCTGGCTTACAAGTTCTAGCGGGAGAAGGTGCCGGCAGGGCGGACGGTTGGCCGTCGACCGCACTAGCGGCGATCACGGAGGCTCTCAGCCGATCACGACGAAGGATGTCCTCGCAAGAAAATGAAATGCGGAACGACTGAAAAGTTGTCTGATTGATCCTCGCATAGATTTTTCGTTTTCCCGTTCGCCAACGCTTGTCTTTGAGTTCATCGGACAGCTGCGGCATGACGATCAGGACGGAAAAGTGACCCGAATTTCCATCCGCAGCCAAAGGTCAGGCTGTATGCCGGCCTATTGGTTACCAGTTCTAGCCATACATAAAACCGAATGATCTCGCGTATGAAATGTAATTTCTTTGCAGTTGGGGCCATGTACTAGGTCTTGCGACCGAGCTGCGGAGGACCTGCCGGATGAGTATCTCAAGCCATCTCGACCTCGCTACCGATGAGACGGGGCTCGCGAAAAAGCCCAAAGTGACCGGCGACGGAAGCCCTCAGTCCCCGGTTAACGAGCAGGCGACGCTCACACTGGTCGATGACAGGCTCGTATTGGCCGAGCCCTTCCTGGCACCTAACGCTGTGTGGCGTGATGCGATGGCGCAGCTGGCCTCGCGGATGAACATCGGCATACAGCCCGTCCAGAACCGCTCGATTGCGTTGAGGCAGCGCATCACATGGCCTTGGGGCGTCCACGCCGTGCCCGCGGCGCCAGTCTTCGCCCCGTGGTTTTCACACGCCTGCACGGCGTTTCAGGATCCTCGAGGCCAGCGGGAACCCTCCCCCGCGCGTTGGGTGGCAAGCTACCTGTGGGACCCCGCTTGCAGCAGCCGCCTCGTGAAGGGCGGCGTAGCTGACGTGATGCTGATCTCGCCGCATCCTACCGCTTGCAGGACCGATGAGGACAGCTGTGCATCGCTGCCCGGCATCGGGCTGTTGCAGGAAATGATCTGCGCCGCACAGGCCGAGGACCGCAGCCGGATCGTGATCGTCGGTTATGAGCGCAGCCGGAACGTGACAACGCGGCAGCTGCTGTCTGCGAAATCAAGGCTCCCCTTCGCGCAACTGGACCTTGAAGTGCTCGCTGTTGAAGAGGCGCTCACTCGACTGGCGAGCGATCCGACATCGTGGGACGCGATCATCGTCCTGCCTGAACTGCGCAGCTTGATCTTCGCGCTGCTGGCTCGGCTCACCGGCATCGGCGGAACGTGGCCCATGGTCTGGCACGGCAAGGGTCTCGCCTTCGTATGTGGTGAGGCAGTCATACCCGCAGCCCCGAATGGCCCACTCGATGCAGCCTTGCTGATCCAGACGCTTGCGCTTGTGGCCTGCAACGGCGGCAAGGCACCCGCTGCCCGGCGCCTGACGGAAGCCTGGGCGCGGCTCCGTGATCGGGGCTTGGTCACGCCGACGCGGGGATCGCCTGGCCCCTATTGCATGCAGACTTGCGATGCCGCCATGGTCGAGGAACTTTGTCGGCCGTCCGATCTGACCGGCAGGCCTGTCCCAACGTGGAAGGCGATGCCTTCAATGCGTGCAGGGGATAGCGCTGCAGCGATGCGTCCGGCTCGTCTGGAACTCGTCTCGGACCACTGATCCGGCGCCATCACGCCGCGTTGCGTTGCGTCAGCGCCGGGATGGTGGTCTTGCCGGGATCTTGTGAGCGCCGTCCGTAACGCCTGACAAGATCGCTCCACTCCACCACCAGAATGCCGCCCGTGCTCTGGTGCAGCTTCTCCCACGAAGACAGGGTCTCAAGGCAGGCGTGGTCAATGTAGTCGAGCATCTCGACGTGGATATGCACCTCGCTGCCCGGCGGCATCTGGTCGAGCGCACCGCTCAGTTGCGGGATCGAGAAAAAGGTCGCTGACCCGGTGAGCCACACATCAATCCGGTTGGCCTCTTCGTCAGTGGTGGTGCGGATATCGAGGTGCGAGAAAGTGTAAACGAGTTTCAGCGTGGCCAGCAGGAAACCCAAGATCACGCCCGACAGCAGATCGACCGCAACCACCCCGATCAGCGTGACAAGGTAGATCGCCACCTCCTGCCACCCGAATTCGGCGATCTTGCGCAGCTGCGCGATGTTGACGAGCTTGTAGCCGGTGTAGACGAGGATCGCGGCCAGCACGCTTGTGGGGATCTCGTTGAGCACGAAGGGAAAGGCGACGACGGCCAGCAGCAGCCACCCGCCATGCGCGATGGCCGAAAAGCGGGTCGTGGCACCTGCCTCGACATTGGCGGCCGAACGCACGATCACACCGGTCATCGGCAAGGCACCGAACGCGCCGCAGATCATGTTGCCGATACCCTGTGCACGCAGCTCCTTGTCGTAATTCGTCCGCGCGCCGAGATGCATCTTGTCGACCGCACTTGCGCACAGCAGGGTCTCCGCGCTCGCTACGAAAGCGAAAACGAAGCCCATGCCAATGATCTGGAGATCGATCGCGCGGCCCAATGCCTCCGGTGTCGGGATGTTGAGCGCGTCGGTCAGATTGGCGGGAAGATCGACCAGGGTGATCGGCAAGGCAAACACCAGCGCGAAAACGGCGCCGATAACCACCCCGAGCAGCGGTCCGGGCAGCAGGGCGAGCTGCGCCGGCTTGAACCTGTTCCACAGAACGATGGTGGCGATCGTGATCATCCCGGCCAGTGCTGCAAGGTGGTGCACCGAACCGTCAGTCGGAATGGCCTTGACGACTGCTTCCGGAATGGCGGCAAGGTTGGCAAGCCCGCTCGAACGCGGGGCATCGTCCAACATGACGTGGACCTGCGATGCGAAAATGAGGACGCCGATGCCCGCCAACATGCCGTGGATGACCGAGGGCGACATCGCGCGGAACCATTGCCCGAGACGCAAGCTGCCGGCGAGGAGCTGAAACCCACCGGCGATCAGCCCGACTACCCCCAACATGATCAGCCCCTGTTCGCTGACCAGCTGATACACCAGCACCGCCATGCCCGCCGCAGGCCCGCTCACCTGCAAGGGCGACCCGGCCATGCTGCCCACCACCAGCCCGCCGACGATCCCCGTGATCAGGCCGAGCGCGGGGGGCGCGCCCGATGCAATTGCAATCCCCATGCACAAGGGCAGGGCGACGAGGAAGACCACGATCGAGGCGAGAAAGTCCCGGCCCAAGACTGCAGCAGAGGGGCGATGGGCGGTAAGGGCGGTCATGGAGCGCGATCCTTCGAAGCAGGGCAGGTTCGGTTGGGTCAGATCCGAAGTCTCAGTGTCAAAGCGCGATCAGCAGGCGTGGGCGCCGATCGCTGCCTTCGCCGCTTCAGACGCGTACCTGTCCTCGATCGGCACCCACTCACGAGTTGCGTCGTCGAAGGCCGAAACTGCACCGGTCTTGATGTCATAGACCCAGCCATGCAGCTCGACCGCCTTCTGCGCCAACGCGACCGCCACGGTTGGGTGGGTCTTGAGGTGCTGGAGCTGAAGGATCACGTTCTGCTCGAGCAGCATTCGCATGCGTTCAGCCTCGCTTAGCCCGGTGCCGAGGGCCTCGACGATATCGACAGCGCCTTGCGAAAAGCCCAGCCACTCGCGCACGTGCGGCAAGTGAGTCAGCGCGTCGCGATTCATCGCCCCCTTCATCGCCCCGCATTCGGTATGACCGCAGACCACGATGTTAGGCACCCGCAGCGCGCCGACCGCGAACTCAATCGAGGCGGTCATGCCACCGGTCTGGTTGGTGTGCGGGGGCACGATGTTGCCTGCGTTACGGCAGATGAACAGCTCGCCCGGATCGGTCTGGGTCAGCATGGCCGTTTCGATCCGGCTGTCCGAGCAGGTTATGAACAGCGCCTCCGGGCTTTGCCCGGTACTCAACCGTTCAAACAGCTCCTGCTTTTCGGGGAAGACCTCGCGCTGAAACTTGATCACACCCATGGCAAATCGCGACATCTTTCGTTTCCTTCCACTTGAAATTCAGGCCCGATCCGAGGCCCATAACCTCCGCACCGTCTCAAGGTGCGGGCCGTCTTCGATCGGATTTCGGACTTCCAGAAATTGCAGCGCATCAAGGATCCATCGGGCCATCGCCGGCTCTGTGAGACGGTAGAAATGCTGACGTCCTTCCGACCGCTCTCTCACCAGCCGGTGGCTACGCAGCGCTGCCAGATGCTGCGAGACGCGTGTTGGCGGCAGTTCGAGCGCGCGCGCTATGCCCGTCACATCCTTCTCTCCGAGACGAAGCTCCTCCACGAGGCGCACGCGATCCGGATGAGCGAGGACCTTGAACAGGTCAGCCACTTCTTTCGACACGATGACTCGGCTGGGAATAATAGTCTCCCCTACAAACCTGCAAGGCTATGAAGCTATGTTCATATGCAAATGAGGTCAGCCCGTCAAATGGTTGGATTGGCGGCACAGCGTTGCTGCCAGGAACTCATGCAAGATCGAACGATCTTGTCGGTTCGGGACCGTAGTCTGGAGCGGCAGGTTCCAGGTCCGATTGCAGGCAATTCGCCATTCGGAGCGTCACTGACGTAGAGCCGTCCTCGACCCAGACCCGGCCGTTCAGTCCAACTCCGGTGCACGTCCGAAATCGGAAGAAACCAACGTTCCTGACAATCTATGTGCCCGACAGGCGGTCAGAACGCCTGATCTATGGATGCCGATGGACGGGGAATTGGAGCGGGTGAAGGGAATCGAACCCTCGTCGTAAGCTTGGGAAGCTTCTGCTCTACCATTGAGCTACACCCGCATCGCGGCGGCGGGATGGCCCCCTGGGGCGCTGTCCTGCCGGATGCGGGGTGCCCTTTGCCACGATGACGGGCGGCTGGTCAACACCAGTTCGTCGCCCCGGTTATTGCGCGGGAGGCCTAGTCGCCGAAGTTGGCCTCGATGATCCGTTCGGCGAGCGCCTCGTTCTCCAGGCTTTGCGCGCTTGCGCTGACCGCGCCGAGCGGGACGACCAGCCGGTAGACCATCCCGCCTGCCTCGAACCGGCGCTCGGCCCGGCCGCCGAGGGTTGCGGGCACGATGCTGACGAGCAGGGTGGTGCCAAAGCCATCGGGCCGCGTCTGCGCTGTCTCCGCCAGCACCCCGATAGCACCATGCTCGCGCCACTCGAGCACGAAACTGCCCTCGCCCACCGACCAGTTCACGCTGACCCGCAATCCGTCCGCCGCGCCGAGCCCGTATTTGTGGGTGTTGGTCGCCAACTCGTGCAACGCGAGGCTGAGGTGCTGTGCGGCGGTCGGGCTGATCGACAGGGCCGGTCCGGTCGCGATGATGCGGCCCCCATAGGTTGCGCGCGGCACGGCCAGTGCGGCGTCGACCACCATGGCGATCTGCGCTCCGTCCTGTCCGCCCTGCGCAATCGAGCGGGTTGCGTCAGCCAATGCGCGCAGCCGTCCGAGGAAGGGGTCGAGGAAATCTGCCACGCTGCGGCTGCCTTTCGCCGATTGCAGCGCCAGCGTGTGCACCACCGACAACAGGTTGCTGCTGCGATGCACCGCCTCGCGCGTCTGGACCGCCAGCGCGGTGGTGGCGGCTTCCAGCTCCGTGGTGCGCTCCTTCACCAGCCGGTCAAGCGAGGACAAGGTCAACTTGTGCGCCGCAATCTCGGCCTGAAGGCCGCGATTGACTGCTTCGAGCGCTGCTGGCGAAGGCAGGCTGACAATGGCCGGAATCAGCCGGAACAGCATCAGCGCCGTTGCGGTGGAGGTGATGCCGGTGGCCAGCTTAACCCACGCGACGAAGGGGTAGATCGGCACCCACAGGGTCACGATCATGAACAGATGCGTGATGCCGCAGAGCAGGATGAAGGCGGCAAACAGCATCACCAGCGCGGGCTGCGGCACTTCCGTGCGGCGGCGCAGCACCATGAACAGGGCAATCGGGATCACCGTATAGGATACAAAGATCAGGAAGTCCGATCCCGCCCACAGCAAGACTAGCCAGGGTTTCCACAAAAGGCACATGCCGTGAGGCATGTATTCGCCGTAGTCGACGACGTGATTTTCCATGCAGCTAATCCCTCGCGTAAGAAGGGGCGGGCCACCACCATCCCTGTCGGGCAATCACGCCCGCGTTACCGGCGGGTCTCGAACTGAGCCGATCGTCACCTCGTCACAGACGAGTGCGTTGATCAGTCACAGGCTTGAACAGATGGCCACAAAAACGTCAAGCGCGATCGGGATGCAGAATTACCAACTCAACGATCCGCCCTATAACAATAACACAGGTTATAATCGCAAGTCGGCTTAGCAATTTTGCCCAAGTTAACCTGTATTAGTGACCTTGTGTCCAGTTTATCAAATGACGGTGTTCCGGAAACACAGCCGGCAATGGAAAACTACTGAGTCGCACCGGCAAGTGTGCGGCGGCTGCCGAAGGGGGAGCTTTGACCAGCGTTTCGAACGGCGTCGGAGACACGACGACGGCCGCCCCTTCGCATTACGCGGGCGTGATTGAACACGCCGGTATGCTCGATCCGCGGCGACGCGTGGCCGCCTATGCCGCGTCCGCCGTGCTGGCGCTGGCGGCTATTGCCTTGCGGCGCTGGCTTGATGTGCTTGGTCCCGGCATTGTGCCCTTTGCGCTGTTCTATCCGGTAGTGCTGGCCTGCACCCTGCTGGGCGGAGTGGGGCCGGGTCTGCTGGCTCTTGCGCTCACCGCGTTTGCCGCCACGATCATGTGGATCGAACCTGCGGGTCTGCTCAACCTGTCGCCGACGGGCGTGGTCAACCTGATCCTGTTCGTCATCTCGAACACAGGCGTGATCACTGTCGCGTACCTGCTGCGATCATCCTACCAGCGCCTGCATCGCAGTGAGGCGCGGCTCAGCCTGTCGCATGAAGTGGGGCAGATCGGCATTTGGGATTTCGACCTCAAGACCGGCGCGCTGTGGTGGTCCCCGTCATTCTATACCCTTGCCGGCATTGCCCCCGACCAGCCGCCCAGTGTGCGCGCGGTGCTAGATCGCATCCACCCTGACGATCGGCCGCTCGCCGACCAGGCCTTCTATGCCGCACGCAAGGGGCGCGACCGGCTCGATCTGGAATTCCGTTTCAACCGCGATGATGGCAGCATGATCTGGCTGGCGGGCCGGGCTGAACTGTTCCGTGACGAGCAGGGAAGACCCTCGCGCCTGCTTGGCATCAATTACGACACGACCTCACGCCGCGCCTTGGAAAGCGAGCGCGACCGCGCCAATTCGCTGATCCAGACCTTCTTCGACAGTCTGCCCGGGGCAGCCTTCGCGAAAGACCGCGAAGGGCGCTACCTTCTGGGCAACCCGGTGTTTGCGGCGGCCGTGGGCCATGATCAGGAACCCTTCATCGGCAAGAACGATCTGGAACTGCTCGCCGATGAGGATCAGGCCCGCACCATCATGGCCAATGACGCGGCGATCATCGCCAGCGGCGAGATGCGGCAGATCGAAGAGGCGCTGCGCCTGCCCAATGGCGAGATGTCCTATTGGCTGGCGGTGAAGGCGCCCTTCAAGGACGCCGAGGGCCAGCCGCAAGGGCTGATGGGCATTTCGCTGGACATGACCGAAAGGCGCAAGGTCGAACAGCGCCTGCGCTTTCTTGCGGACGAGATCGATCACCGGGCCAAGAACCTGCTGGGCGTGGTGCAGTCAATCGTGCGGCTGACGCGGGTCGATGATGTGGCCGAATTCAAGGCGGTGCTCACGGGCCGTATCCGCGCGCTGGCCCGCGCCCACAGCCTGCTGGCTGCCAGCCGCTGGGACGGGGTGGACCTTGCGACGCTGGTGCGCGAGGAGCTTGCCCCCTTCGGCCGGGAGGGCGCTGCACCGATCCGTATCGAGGGGCCAGCACTGATGCTCAAGCCCAACGCCTCGCAGGCGCTGGCGATGGTGCTGCACGAACTGGCCATCAACGCCGCCCGCTACGGGGCGCTGTCGGTTGAAGGCGGGCAGTTGGCGGTGACCTGGCAGATTGCGAGGCCCGACGCGGGCGCGCGGCTCGAACTGGCGTGGGCCGAGGTGAGCGGGCCGCGCACCGCGGCGCCCGCAGAACACGGCTTCGGCTTCACCGCAATGCTCGGCGCGATCGAGCACCAGTTGGCGGGCGATATCGGCTTCGAATGGGGCGAAACGGGCGTCACCTGCCGCATCGCCTTCCCGGTGGAGCGCAATCTTGTCGAGGCAGCGCAGGCCGCCTCCGGCACGCCGCCCTCGCCCGAATGCCGCAGCACGCCGGATATCGACCTCACCGGCAAGCGCGTGCTGATCGTCGATGACGAGGCGCTGATTGCGCTCGCCCTGCGCGAGGCGGTCGAGGCGCTGGCATGCAAGGTGATCGGCCCTGCCCACACCACCGCCGCAGCGCTGGCGCTCATCAGCGAGGCGGCGGCCGATCTGGCGGTTCTCGACATCAATCTTGCAGGTGACAGCAACACCCCCGTCGCCCGGGCGCTGCGGGGGCTTGGTATCCCGTTCATCTACTGCACCGGCTATGCCGAACCCGGCGCGCAGATCGAGCCGGGTCTCGAAGCCGAAGTGATCGCCAAACCGATCGACCCGCTGATCCTGGCCGCAGCCCTGAAGCGGGCCGCGGCATCGCGTGGAGACCCACCGAGGGAGGAGCTGCGGGCGGGCGTGGCCGGGTGACCCTGAGCACCCGGCCAC
>CALRJK020000011.1:0-101805 GCA_943367535.1 Synechococcus sp. UW140
GCTCGCGCAGATCCGTCCTTGGCGGCAACCTCGCCCGCAAGCGGCAGCACCAGCAGCGCGCCCGGATAGGCCGCCAGCGTCGCCGCTTCGGGCGCGCCTTCCACCCGGTCGAGCCGGAAGTGCGGGCCATCGACCAGCACCGGCCCGCCTGCGATGGAGCGCTTGTGCTCGGCCCCGTAGGGCGCGCCGCTGGCGACGGCGAGGGCGCGTTCGAGATGCAGTTCCCGCGGGCGGCCATAGTCATACAGGCGGAAGGTGGTCTCGCTGGTCTGCTGCACCTCCACCAGCGACAGGCCCGGGCCGATCGCGTGGACCGTGCCGGCGGGCAGATAGAACAGGTCGCCCGCGCGCGCCCGGTGCCACACCAGCAGATCCTCGATGGTGCCATCCTGCGCGGCTGCCGCGATTTCTTCGGGCGTTACAGCGCGGGTGAAGCCGATGGCGAGGCGTGCATCATCCTCGGCATCGAGCACCAGCCAGCACTCCTCCTTGCCCGCCTCTCCGGGCAGGGCGGTATCGTCGGACGGATGCACCTGCACCGACAATTTCTCGCTGGTGAACAGATACTTGACCAGCACCTGCGGCACTTCAGGCGGGGGTTCGAACCAGATTTCCCCGATCCGCTCACCCGGCGGCGCGGTGAAGGGCGCGGGCAGCGTGTCGCGGCCCCAGACCTTCGCCACCATCTGGGTCGGCAGCTGGCGGGCGCCGCTCACTGCGCTGCCGCTCCGGGCAGCCTTGTCGACCGCGGTGCAGGCGGCGGCATTGATGATCAGATCGGGCGCTTCGACCACCACTCGCGCAGTCAGCATCGCGCTGTCGGTGAGATCGACATCCTCGACGTCGATCGCATTGATATCGGCACAGGCCGGTGCCGTGCGCTGCAACGCCCCGCCAAGCTGCCCGTTCGCGCCGGTGACCAGCACTCTCATGCGAACACAGGCACATCGGCGAGGCAAAGCCCGCGCGCGTCCTTGTCGGAGATGATCGGATCGAGACCCGCGACCGGCCATTCGATCCCCACCGCCGGATCATCCCACGCCAGCGTATGCTCGCTCTGCGGGGCATAGGGCGCGGTGCACTTGTAGAGGAAATCTGTATCGTCCTCGAGCGTCAGGAACCCGTGGGCAAAGCCCTCGGGCACCCAGAACATCCGCTTGTTCTGCGCGCTGAGCTCGACCCCCACCCATTTGCCGAAGGTCGGCGACGAGGCGCGCAGGTCCACTGCGACATCGAACACCGCGCCGCTCGTCACCCGCACAAGCTTGCCCTGCGGAGACGGGTTCTGGAAGTGCAGCCCGCGCAGCACCCCCTTCTGTGAGCGGCTGTGGTTGTCCTGCACAAAAGTGAGATCGAGCCCCGCCGCGGCGAAGGCGCCAGCGTTCCAGGTCTCCATGAAGAAGCCGCGCGCATCGCCGAACACGCGCGGTTCGATGATCAGCAGGCCGGCGATGGCCGTTTCGATGACATTCACGGCAGCACCGGATTTTCGAGCAGTTTGAGGAGATAGTCGCCATAGCCCGACTTTCTCAGCGGCTCGGCGAGCTCGCGCAAACGGTCCGCGGTAATGAAACCCTGCCGCCAGGCGATCTCTTCCGGACAGCAGATCTTCAGCCCCTGCCGCTCCTCGGTGATCCGCACATAGGTCGCCGCATCCAGCAGCGACGCGTGCGTCCCGGTATCGAGCCAGGCAAAGCCCCGCCCCATGATCTCCACCGACATCGCCCCCTCATCGAGATAGAGGCGGTTGAGATCGGTGATTTCCAGCTCGCCGCGCGGCGAAGGCTTGAGATCACGCGCCCGGTCGGCGACGGTCTCGTCGTAGAAGTAAAGCCCGGTGACGGCGTAGTTCGACTTGGGGACCGTGGGCTTTTCCTCGATCGAGACCGCCTTGCCAGCCGCGTCGAATTCGACCACGCCAAATGCCTGCGGGTCGTTGACACGGTATGCGAAAACCGTTGCCCCGGCCTCGCGCGCATCGGCGTTCTGCAACAATTGCGGCAGGCCGTGGCCATAGAAGATGTTGTCACCAAGGATCAGCGCCAACGGCCCTCCGCGCACGAAATCGGCGCCGATGTGGAAGGCCTGAGCCAGCCCCTCGGGCCGGGGCTGGACCTCATAGACCAGCGACACACCGAAATCGGAGCCATCGCCCAGCACACGCTTGAACTGATCGGCATCCTCAGGCGTGGTGATCACCAAAATCTCGCGGATCCCGGCAAGCATCAGCGTGCTCAGCGGATAGTAGATCATCGGCTTGTCGAAGATCGGCATCAGCTGCTTGGATACGCCGCGGGTCAGCGGGTAGAGCCTCGTACCCGATCCGCCCGCCAAGATTATGCCACGCCTCGACGACGTCTGCACTACGTTAATCATAAACTACACTGCACCGATTAAACTTCGGCTCCCGCTGACATCGTTGTCCATTGAGGTCAAACAGATATGCAACGCTGAGGACCAACGCCGGGACTCACCTTGCCAGCGCTGCCAAAAGCTCGTCGATCCTCGCAAAATGACTTCCCCAATCCGGCGCTCGGAAGCCCGGCAAGCGGGCCAATTGGCCTGCCCGACGCGTGCTTCCGGGTCGCGCGTAATCGGCTATCGCGGCGGTCCAAGCCGCGACATCGTCAGGGCGTAGCAATTCGGGCATGCCCTGGCCGATTTCCCGGAACACTGGCAGATTGCTGGCAATGACCGGAACCCCGGCGGCGAGTGCCTCGATAAGCGGAATGCCATAGCCTTCCGCCAAGCTCGGGAACAGCAGGGCCCGGGACCCTGCGAGTGCTTGGGCAAGGCGCCGGTCGTCAAGCGGGCCGACCTCCGCCACCCGGTCGCCGAACTCGCGCCGGTCCAGACGGGCGAAGACTTCATCTGCCTGCCAGCCCCTGCGACCGACTATCACCAGCCGTGGAACCGCTGCATGGCCAAGTTCGTCGATCATGCGTCGCCAAACGGACAGCAGTAGCGAATGATTCTTTCGACCCTCGATCGTACCCAGGATCACGAAGGAAGGCTCAACCTCTTCGCGCGGCTCAACAGGTGGCAGCACCGGCGTCCCCGGCCATGCTATCACCGAAGGTGGCAGGATACGGTCGTGAGCGGCAGCGAAAGCGCCCAGGGTTTCCAGCGTATGAGCGCTGTTGGCGATGACACCCGCACCTGTTTCGAGGACCGTGAGCATACGCCGAAGGTGGCGCTCCTGCTCGCCCTCACGGCAGAATTGCGGATGGGTGAGCGGGATCAGATCATGGACAAGGTGAACGGGGCGAAGGTGGCGCCTCTGCACCCAGGCGGCGAGCCCCGGTCGGTCGAGACCGGTATGCCCGGGGTTGAGCCAGAACCGCCCGTGGCCCTGAAGCCTGTCGCGAAGGTGCCCGGAGCGCCGAATGGCGAGGGCCGCCAAAGCAGCGCGGAACCGGACCACGCCGCCCGTTCCGTGTTCAGGCTCCGCCAGTAGCCGGAACAAGGCCTGAGACGTCGTGAACGGCAGGATGGCCTGCCCTTGCCGATGAACGATCACCGCCTGCGCGCGGGCGCCATAATGCTGCATCCAGGCAAGACAGATACGGTCGATCCCGGTCGCCCGTGTTCCTGTCCAGCGTCGCCAAACCAGCCGCGATGCATCGAGCAGCAGCGGCGCATCATTGTCCCGCACAATCATCCCGCAGTGGTCAGTTATTGCCGGTGGAAACGACTTGACCCAGTGTGACCAGCGGGAAGAAGAGCTGACTGACGATCTGTACCAGCTTGCTCGGCTGATTGGCCTCGGCATTGCCGACGTAGAGTACATCCTTGTCACGCATCGCAAAGCGCTGGGCCAAAATGTAGGAGCTCGCCTCCATCATGTTGAAATGATAGACGATCGGTTTCTCAGACCCGTCGGACTGGCGGACCAGGCGAAATACGAATATTGCTCGCGGATCGCCTGCGTTGGGATTGGAGCCGCCGGACTGAGCCACCGCTTCGATAAGCGAGAGACGCGGGGCATTGAATACGATCTGATCGCTGCGTCCCGCGCCACCGAGCACCGAGAAGGTCTGCGGGGCACGCACCAACAGGATACGGTCGGACGGGAATATGCGGACGTCCTGTTCAGGTTGGGCCAGAATGTCGCTGAGACGAAACTCGCCGAGCGTGTCGCGGCGCTGAATCCGCACAAGCAGGTCCTTGATGTCGCCAGAACTACCCCCGGCAAGAGCGATTACGTCGGAAAGGGACTCGCGGTTCGTGGGCAATACGAGGCGGCCGGGGTTGCGCACATCGCCGCCGATGATGACCGAGTTGGTCAGTCCCTGCGCGATCGAAACCAGAACTTGCGGGTTCTGCGACTTTCCGCGCAACTCGCGCCGCAGCAAGGACTCGATCTGGTCTGTGGTCCGGCCCGCGACCGCGACTTCGCCGACGAAGGGGAAGTTGATTGTGCCCCTGTCGCTGACCCGGAAAGGCGGGAAACGTTCGGCGCGCGCGCCCGGCGCGAGACCGGTCGCTGCTCCGGCCGCCGCCGGGGAGGCAACCGCGCCGCCAAACAGCGCAACGCCAGTCTCGTACACCGCGATCTCGACCAGATCGCCCGGCCCGACCAGTTCGGTCGGTGCCGGCGGAGTGTAGTCATCCCTGAATACTATAGCAGGCTGCGAACTGACCGGCAGATCGGCCATGCTCAGCACCGGGACGATACTGATCGGCGTAGCCGCCGCCTCGTCGGCAAGCTGCGACCGAAGTTCACGGCCTGTGGGCCCGCTGGCAGGAAGAGTTGCACACCCGGCCACCGCAATGGCCAACGGCATCAACGTGCCGAGGCTGAACAGACGTGCCGAGGGGGAGCGGAATAACTGCGGAACCATAACGTCCAGATACCTCAATCGATCATTGCACCATCGGCTCGCGCGGTGCCGCTATAACTAGCTGTTCCGTAGACGCAACCGACAGTCACTTCGATCTGCTTGTAAGGCCAAAAATCCGCTTCAGCCATTGCGAGGTTGCAGGTGTTGGCGGCTCCCCTTTGCTGCCCACCCTTGCCTTTTCAAGTGCGGTCGTCAGCGGCTGGCCCAGATATGTGTTGGGACGGGGTCGCCCGTCGTGGATTGCGCTGATCTGGCGAAGGTCCAGCGCACCCAGCACTTCATCCGAGAAAGCGGGAGTATAGTATATGCAATCCTCGAAGTAATAGTGCGTCACCTGCGACCAGCGAGTCCGCCTCGGGTCGGCCTGTGGGCTACCCCCATGAAGGAGGTTCGCGCACCAGATCAGCGCCTGACCCTTTCGCGCCAAAAAAGTTTCGGGTTGAGCGCCTGTCGCAGCGGAAATCATCGACCATGCCTGCTCGAACGGGTCCTGTGCCGATGCGAGCGACATGCCTGAACCCAAACGGCCAACCAAAGCATTGCTCATCACCGGCCAGCGATGCGAGCCGGGAAAATAAAAGAGCGGCCCCGCTTCGGCGGTGACGTCTTCCATCGCCAACCACACGCCGCACATGAACTTTTCCGGCTGGCTGGCGAAATGCACGATGTCGGTGTGCGCGCCCTGCTGGGTGCCAACCGGAAAATTGAGAGTCTGAAAAGGAAAGGCCGGCCGGCCATAAAGTCGACCGAGCAAATCCAGCACTTTTGCATTCGACGCTATCGCATGGACGTCTGCGTCGTCTCGCCATGCGTCCTGTATGCGCCGCTCCGCTGTCGTCTTGTCACTTGCAGGATCGGCGAAATCAATGCCGTAACGCGGCCCTAGATTGGACTTGATCCGATCGATCCGTGCATCGAGATCAGGGTCGGGGAAATCCATCACGGCATAACCGCGATGGTGTAACTCCAACCCGATGCGCGCTTCTTCTTCGGTCAGGCCGAGCGCAGGGAGAAGCGCCGGGAACAGCGGCGATTCCACGAGTGGGAGCCCGGGCAGCGGGGTATTCGGCATTTATAGATCTTCCTGCTCACACTGGGCCGTACAACTGATCGCGAATAAGCGTCACGGCACGGGGAAGGCCGCTTCGCCCGCGCATCATCTGCCAAAGAATACTGCGAAAATCATGTCGAGTGCTGGTGCGTTCGTCGAGCCCAGAATATATCCGCCAGAACGTGTCGCGGCCGAGCAGCCGAGGCATGTGCCATATGCCATGGTACCCGAAGGTGGCCGCCGGGCTCCCGGCACGTTCTGCCGAAAAAGCGTCAGCCAGCCAGGCAGGGGCAAAACGCAGGCCCTGCCCTTCCAGCCATATTCGATTGTGACGGGCGATCGCCACGTCTTCGGGGTGCGCATCCCGAAACTCTGCTGACCGACACGCCTCTAGCAACGCACGGCTACGCAGCGAAAAGCCGCCATTGCCGACATCGTGACCGTCCGAAAACTGCGGCCAGCGCGCTCCGATATAATCATACGCCAGAAACTCAGGTCGCCAACGCCGCGCATCGAGGACGTGTCCGTCCCATTGCACCAATAGCGCATGCGAGGTGTCGACGTGGTCTGACAACTTTCGCAGGACGAAATCGGAGTAGGCATGCATCGAGCGAATTGGGGGGACAGTTACAGCTTGCAGACCATCAGGCAAATGGGTTGGCGGCCGGTCGGTCAGCAGCTTGGCTGCTCCGAAATCGACCGCAGCCATGCTCGCTTCAAGCGCGGCAACCGTTGCGGCGATGTTGACCGACGTAACCGCCAGCAAGGTGACCTGCGGCAGGGCAAGACGTGGTGAAGGCGCGATATTCATTTTAGAGTGCAAGAGCGAATTGTTCGCTCGCTCTGCTAAGCCTAGGATGATGATAGCTGTCGTAAATCTCCGCGGTGCGCCATCGGTTCTGGAGCGCAGCAAGCTCGCGCGCGAAGCGCGCAGCACCAACGGGATCTCGATCGAACCCGCGCGAGACGGATTCATGGTGCACCAGCGAGGCCCGCGGTTCGTAGAATGACTGCCAGCCGCGCGAATTCAGCCTTAGGCACAAATCGACATCATTGAAGGCGACCGGGAAGGCGCTTTCGTCGAGCCCCCCCACAGCAAGAAAGCGATCCCGGCGGACCACGAGACAAGCTGCCGTCACGGCAGTCACGTATTGCGGCAAAGCGTGGCGGCGGAAATAGCCTTCCTCCTTGGGGTCGAGGAAACGGTGCGCGTGGCCAGCGGCATTGCCCACTCCGATCACCACGCCGGCATGCTGCAAACGACCGTCAGGGTACAGCAACTGGGCGCCCACCGCTCCAACCTCTTCGCGCAGAGCCTGCGTTGCCATGATCGCCAGCCAGTCGGGTGAGAGCACCTCGATGTCGTTGTTCAGCAGGCAGATCAGTTCGCCCGTTGCCTCGGCCACAGCACGGTTGTTGATGGCCGAATAATTGAAGGCGCCCTCGTGACGGATTACACGCACGCCACGATCAGCAAGCTGCTCAAGATAGTCGAGCGTGGCCTCGTCATCGCTGTCATTATCGACAACGATCACTTGAAGGTCCGGATAATCCGTGCTCGCAAGTCCTTCGATACAGGTCGAAAGCAGATCCACGCGATTGCGCGTGGGAATGATGGCCGACAAGCGCGGCAGATCGGGGACCAATTTCACCGCCGGCAGCGGCAGACGCGGTGCCGGCCGGTCGTACCGGTGGTGGAGAACCTTGCACACATGTTCAGCGTCGCCGCCAGCCAAAATGGCGTTTTCGATGAGAACGGAGGCCCAGTCTTGCGCCCGTGCGGCATTCTCGAGTGCGGCACGATCCGCCTTGATGATACACGCGCCGGTCACGTAATCGTGGTGGCGTTGCAGCTCAGCGTTCCAGTCGGGCTTGAAATGCGGCCGACTTCGATGCCCGCCGGTCGCGATCTCGTCATCGTCGGAATAGATGACTGTACAGGCCGAGCGCACCATGGCGTCGCGATAGGACTGTGCCGTCCCGGGCGCGATCCGGTCACCCGCCGTGATCGGCATGAGCCATGGCGATTTTGACCAGTCGATCTGGGCCGCGATCGTCTGCAAAGCGTGTGTGGTTTCGTCGCCGACCCGAAACACTGACAGGTGTTCCGACACAAGCGAGGCAATCGTCGCCTCAACCCGCGATGACGAGCCAACTTCCTGCACCAGCGCAATGATCGGCGGCAGTCCGTGGGGACTGTGTGGCTTGCTTTCGGCCGCCTCCATCAAGCTTTGCCACTCATAGGCGCAAGAGGTGCGACCAAGCAGCACCGCGAAATGCCCGCGCGCGCGCACTTTCTTTCCGAGCAGACGCCACTTAAGGGCGGTCAGATAGGCGCCAGGAGCGCGACGAAATGCTTCGGAGTGAATCTTAATGATCAGGCCGATAGCAGCTAAACGGTGCGCGCTCTCGCGCTTGGTGCGCGTCTCGCCCATCGGCGAAGAGGCGTCGGAAGGATTGCCCCCCCGAACACGGCCTGTCGCGCGAGCGACGCGGTTCATTTTGACTAACTCCTCGTAGACAATGGCAAATGCCATCAGCTAAGGGCCGCACAATGGACAATGCGAGCGGCAATGGCAATGCCGGTTTGACGTTCACGGCCTCCCCGGCAATTGTATCCGGGCGCGGGGTGGGCACGAAAGGCAGCGGCAGGAAGATGGTCTCGGCAGCGCGCATCAAACGCCGGTCCGCCGCACTGCCCGGATTGTTGAACTGGATTTCCGCCATATGTCCATCGCGCAAAGAGTCAGACAGGTCTAGGCAATGGTGAAGCAATTGGCGAAGGCCCTCCGCCTTGCCCACATGAAGCGCAGAATATTAAAATCGGGATTGTTCGACCCTGATTTTTACCTCAGCGCATATCCCGATGTCGCCGCCTCCGGGCAAGACCCGCTCGATCATTTCGCTAGGAACGGCGGGCGCGAAGCTCGCTCCCCATCGCGCAATTTCGATGGGCCGTTCTACGTCATGTCGAACCCTGCCGCCCGGTTTGCTGAAAACATCGTGATCGACTGGCTGGACGAAGGGCGGAAAGGAAAGCGCCAGCCTCCCTGTCCGCTCGCGGCTCGCGAAGCCAATCTAGCGCCCCATGCCTCAGATGCATCGGCCACAGGAGGCACGGCTGTCGAACCGGTGCCGCCACTGCGCGTCAGCAGGCGGGACTATGCCATTGCGCACAAATCCGGCCTGTTTGACGAAGGCTATTACCGCTCGGCCTATGGCGATGAACTCCAGAAGGGAACCGATCCGCTCAGGCATTATCTGGAGCGAGGCTGGTGCGAGAACCGCAATCCGAGTGCGCAATTCGATACGCATTATGTCGCCACGACGATCATGGGCTGCGAGTCTGAACAGATCCCTGTCGCAAATCCGCTGCTGCATTATCTCACCCACCGCAACACGATGCGCATGTCGCCAGTGCCCCCGGGCGCGATTGTGCTGGAACGGCCCAACCAGCCGTCGGCGGGCAAAAGCGGTCGCAGGATCGCAATCCAGATCCATCTCCACTATACCGAGATGATTCAGGATTTCCTGCCCTATCTTCAGCGGTTCCCGCTTGCGTTCGATCTGTTACTGTCAACTTCGAGCGAGGCGGACGCTAGATTTCTTCGTAATTTCGTCGCCAGCCACATTTCTCAGCGCAAGGCCGTCGTTCGCGTCACGCCAAATCGGGGCCGCGATCTAGCCCCCTTTCTGCTTGGCTTCCGCGATCTTCTGGCGAATTATGATTACGTCTGCCACCTGCATTCGAAGCGCAGTCCGCACACCAATTTCGGCAGAGCCTGGCTCGACTGGGTTCTCCGTTCCATGTTTGGCGAGGACTGGATCGGCCAAGCGGTCATCGAGCATCTAGAAGCCCATCCGGACTGCATGATGATGTTCCCGGACAATTACCATGCCATCAAGAAGTTCGCGGGATGGGCGGGCAACGAATCAAGTCTACGGGCCGTGCTTGACCGCTTCGGGAGGGCGCAGACGTCCTTGCCGCGGTTCGCGAACTTCGCCGCGGGCTCGATGGCCTGGTACCGCGGCGAATTCATCCAAAAGCTCGCGAGCGGGCTGTCGCTCGAGAATTTCGAGGAGGAGGATGGGCAGCTCGAGGGAACGCTCGCCCATGTGCTCGAACGCGCAATCCCACTCGCGGCGGGAGCCTCTGGCGCAAACGTGTGCCGCTATTATCTCAAAACCATTCCCGCCGCCCTGATCGCCGAGACCTATCACGGCGCCAGTCCGCAGAGTGAGCCGGTAGGCAAGACGTGGCCGCGCGACACGTCGAGGATCGCACGTCACCGGTCGCTGCCACTGGCGCCATTGTCGCGCCTCTATGACCCAGAACGGCTGCAGCTCTCCTGGGTCATCCCCGATTTCGGTCAGGGCGCGGGCGGTCACATGACGATCTTCCGGATTATCCAGTTTCTAGAGGCATTCGGGCATGAACAGACCATCTGGATCCAGAACGCCTACAACCATCGAGACCCGGCAAGCGCCAAGGCCCTGATCAACCGGCATTATCGCAAGCTGGGCCCGCGGGTGCATGTCCGATTCCTTCCCGATGACGTGCGGCAACTTTCGGGGGATGCCATCATTGCAACGGATTGCTGGACCGCCTTCCCGGTCAGCAGGGCAACGAATTTCAAGGAGCGGTTCTATTTCATTCAGGACTTCGAGCCGCAATTCCACCCCATGGGGGAAAGCTACCTCATCGCAGAGGGAACCTATTCCCTCGGCTTTGCCGCACTGTGTGCCGGCGACTGGCTGCTGGGCAAGGCGCGCGAATACGGGATGTGGGCGCGTTCATGGAGCCTGGCGGCTGACACGCAGAGCTATTACCCTGCCAGCATGCCGCGCAATGCGGGTGCAGGCGAACCGAAGAGGATTGCCTTTTATGGCCGGTCCTACACCCCACGCCGCGCGGTTGGGCTGGGGCTAGCCGCATTCGAGGAACTTGCAAGGCGGCGCAATGATTTCGTCGTTCAGATGTTCGGCGAGGACGGGTCGGGCAAGGATTACAACTTCCCCCACGAACAGAAGGGAATCCTCGACCCTGACGGCCTCGCCGAGCTCTATCGCAATTCCGATGTCGGTGTGTCCTTTTCCACCACCAACTATTCGCTCGTCCCGCTCGAAATGATGGCCTGCGGGCTGGCCGTGGTAGAAATCGACACGCCCAGCGCCCGTGCAGCCTTCCCGCAAGGGACCGTGACTTTCGCCGGCCCCTCCCCGACTTCGGTTGCAGACGCCATCGAAGCGCTGCTTGATAATGCCGATCAAAGCGGCAGCCAGATTGCCGCCTCTCAAGCTTTCGTGAAGAGCCTCAATTGGGAAAGCAGCGCCCGGATGATCGAGAATGCCATCCGGGAGCGGCTTTCCGATACGGGTTATCAGGCCATTGATCCCCGAGCGCTTACCCCTGCCCTTCATCTGCGCGGCCGCAAGGCCTCGGTGGTGATCCCGACCTATAACGGCGGCGATTTGTTCCGCCGTGTGCTCGAGGCCACAGCCAATCAAGCGACCGACTTCGACTACGATGTGCTGGTTATCGACAGTTCCTCAACCGACGGTACGGGAGAATTTGCGGCGCGCTTCGGGGGGCGGGTTCGGTGCGAAGTGATCGACCAGCGGGATTTCCAGCACGGGCGTACTCGCAATGATGCCATCGGGCTCACGGATGGCGAGGTGGTGGCGATCCTGACCCAAGACGCAATGCCGCAGGACCGCCATTGGCTTGGCGCGCTTGTCGCGCCCTTCTCCATTGTGGGCGTGGCCGGCGCAATCGGTCGGCACCGCGCCTACCCCGAACATAATGGTCTCGTCGCGCGCGATCTTGATCTGATGTTCGACCGGTTCCGCGATCTCGGTCCGATCTTCTGCTTTGGCGAAGGGTTGCCCAGCTTCCTGCGTCCCGGCTCGGTCGACTGGCGCATGATGCTTCACTTCTATTCGGACAACAATTCGGCCATGCGCCGGACGGTCTGGGAGAAGCTGCCCTACCCGGAAGTGGATTGGGGAGAGGACCAGATTTGGTGCTGGGAAATGCTCAAGCTCGGCCTTGCGAAAGCCTATGCCGACAAGGCCGTGGTGTGGCATTCGCACGATCTGGGGGAAGCAGAACAGATCAAGGTCGGTGCCTGCGAAGGCCGGATGTTTGCCGAACATTTTGGCTACCACCTTGCCGAACACGAATTCGAACCGGCCCACCTCGCGCATATCAGGAACGAGGCCCTGCTGCATGCGAGACGCAGGGGCCTGCCGGTCAGCGATGTGGAAGCGTACGTCCGGATGCTGACTTGGTCGCAGAAGGGCCGCGCACTCGGGACTGCGCAGGCAAGCCTGACACCCTAGCGTCTTCGATTCCGGTGCGGATGCGCGCAGCAAGAGCAACGGGCAGATCATCGCGTTAGTGGCAAGCGTGTGAAAACCAAGTCATGCGCCGCCCTGGCAGTCCAAAGGGGGACTATTTTTTATGCTTGCAAGGCAAACACTAAACCAAGTAGCGCGCCTAAATTAAGCGCCGGATGCGAGCCCCAGATCAAGACAGAGCACACTGCTCGGCCCTTCGCTAACTGTCGTTCGGGGCCTTCACCCCTCAGTCACTCGCGCAAGACGCAGCAATCATCCTATCGGAGTAACGGACAAAATGGCTCGGATTTGCATCGTCACCGAAGAACTTCCCTATGTCGGCAGAACTGGTGGTATCGGTGCAGCCATGCACGAGGTCGCACTGGTGCTTGCAAAGGCGGGCCATAGGGTCGACCTGCTCTATCACAATGTCTCGGGCGCGGACGCGGACAGGTTGGAACGCGCGCAGGCGCTTTACGCCCAATCAAGCATCCGGATGATGACGCTGGATTGCCGCAAGTTTATCGACGCTGAAGCAACACCGCGTGCGGTGTCATTCGCAGTCTACCGGACCCTGACCTCCGTCGCCTATCCTTACGATTTCGTCCATTTTGCGGACTATAAGGGCTTCGGGTTCTATCCGTTGCTTGCCAAGCATCAGGGTCTCGCGTTCAGCGCAACGCAGTTCGTCGTGCAACTTCACGGTCCGACACGCTGGACGATCGAAGCCAACAGTTCTTTCTTCACCCATGAGGAACAACTTGCGATCGACTTCATGGAGAGCCGATCGATCGAATTGGCCGACAAAGTCGTCGCACCAAGCCAGTACATCGCGGACTGGGTCAATAAACATATGCTCGCTAATCCCCGCGATATCGCGGTGATCCGGAACCTGTGCGGCGATCTTCAGGCACGGGTGGGACCTGAGCGAGCGGCGCCGAAAGACTCCGCAACAACCACCCCGCTCCGCGAGATCGTGATTTTCGGTCGGCACGAAGACCGCAAGGGCATCGATATCGCCTGCCAGGCGCTCTCGCGCATTTCAAAGCAGCTCGACGAGGCGCGCGTGTCAGTGTCCTTCATCGGGAACACTGGAATCGTTTCGGGTCAGTCATCGCTGATATACCTCCATGAGGCTTCGTTGAAGTGGGACTTCCCGTTTGCCTTCCACTTCGGCCTGAGCCGCGATGACGTCGCTGCATATCTGGCCGATCGGGACGATGTGCTTGTTGTCGTGCCATCGCCGTATGAAAACAGTCCCTACACCGTGCTTGAAACGCTTATCGTCGGAGCGCCGCTGCTCTGTTCGAGCGAGGGCGGCGCAAGGGAGCTGATCGACGAGCGTGACCGGGAGTCCGCGTGCACCTCCATGAGCATAACGTCCCTCGCCGAAAGCCTTCTCGAAAAGCTCGGGACGGGCATCAGGCCGGCCAGACTATCCGAGGACGATTCGGCTGTCGCCGAGAAGTGGAACAACTTCCACGCCCAGATTCCAGACGAACGCGAGGCAGTTGAACATAGCGACATTGATCCGCTGGTGACCGTGGGAATCACGCATTTCGAACGCCCGGCAAAACTCTTCGATGCGGTATTGTCCATTATCAAGCAGGACTACGACCGGATCGAACTGATCGTCTGCGATGATGGTTCACGCAGCAAGGATGCCCTTTCCGCCCTTGAGCACATAGAGGTCGTTCTCTCTCGGGTTGGAGGCCGACTTGTGCGCCGCAAGAACGGTTATCTCGGTGCGGCGAGAAATTCGATCCTTGCCGAAGCCACCGGGGAATATGTCATCTTCCTCGACGACGACGACATCGCAGCGCCGAACATGGTGTCCACGCTCGTCGGCGCGGCGCATCGGTCAAAAGCCGACGTGATTTCCTGTTTGAATTACTTCATGCCCGAAGGGCGACGGGGAGAAGTGCTGGTCGATCCGGACGGGGACTTCAAGGTTTCCTATTTCCCCCTCGGTGGCCCGTTGTCGCTCAGCACCGAACAGAACGTCTTTGGGTCGGCCACTGCGCTGTTTCGCCGGGAAGCAGTCCTGAGCGTCGGGGGTTACACCGAAATCTATGGCGTGGGGCATGAAGACTACGAACTTTACATCAATCTTGCCATTGCTGGACACCGGATCGAAGTCTGTCCGGAGGCGCTGTTCTTTTACGAGGTGGGCAGACCGAGTATGGTTTCTGCGACCAGTTTGGTCCGCAACTTCAACCGGTGCTTCCATCCCATCGCCGCTAACATGCCGCAAATCATGGTGGACTATGTCAACCTGAGCGCCGGACGAACCGCATACATAAATCAGAGGAACCGGAGCTTCTGGCTGAACGATCAGAAGTCTACGCGCGCCCTGCGGCATGAGATCATGTCGGACCAGCTTCCGCTGGAGCGCTCCCTCGAACTTGCCGCCCAGCTCGCCGAGCAGGAAAGCAATCGCCATGCAGCGGCCGCCTTTCGCGCTGGCCTTGATCTGCAAGCAGCAATCGATCGCCAAAGGTCCGACCATCCGCCACTCAAGCAGGCGCACCGGACTCCATCGGCCTATCGCGCTTTCAGGCGCTCGTCCGCAGCCCCCACGATGGCCCGCAGCCTCATGGAAGCCCGCTTTCTGTTTGCGCTCGACCGGGGGCAAGACGCGCTTCATTATATAGAAGACTATATTGGCACCCGCGGCGTGTCCGCAGACCTGATCCTCGCCTTAGCCGAGAATATCAATCAATTCGCAGCTCTCAGGAACGATCCACGCCAGAAGGCGATCGTGGCCGAGATCAAGCGGGCTCACAGTGCGAGCATCGTACCAGATGCAGTGACGGGCGCGGCGGTGGCAGGGCTGACCGGGGACGAAGCTCTGGCGCGCGAAGTCCTCGATGCCGCCATTGACGCAGATGGCTCGGACTATCTGCTGTCAAACGGAGACGTCGCCGAGGCCGTTGCCAACGGTTTCACCGACCCCCTGCGACATTTCCTCGAATTCGGAATGGCCGAAAGACGCGGCGGGTTCGGCCGGACGCTTAAGTCTTATGCCCTTCTGACGTCCAACGCCAAGCTGAGCACACTCAGCCATCGCGGCATAACGCCCTCGTTCGCGGCGATGGACAAGTAAGCGCACTGAACCACGCCTGAAGCATTCGAGCCATCTCCAGATCGGGTCATTCGGTCCGGGGATGGCCTCGGAACGATCAACCTCATCTGGTGGGACGGAACCGGCCTGACCCTGATGGCCAAGAGGCTGGAGCAAGGCACCTTCCGATGGCACCGCTCTCAACCGCAAGAACGCCCTGTTCACAGGCTCCGACGAGGGTGGCACCAACTGGGCGGTGGTATCGCCGCACTCATCGAGAACCGCAAGCTCACTGGCGCCAACCGGCACACATGACTGACCGCGACGCTGACCAGCCTCGCCAACGCCCGTCCTGCACGCGGATCGACAAGTTCATGCCACTCACCCACGTGGGCTGAAAGTCACCGGCGCCAAATAGCAACTGCCGATACTGCCCCTCAGCGGTCCCTTTGTTATTTAAAGCCTCTCGTATTCGGCGATCCCAGCCTCGATATCTGCAAATTCAGTTGCCAGTCCGTCACGTAGCAGAACCGACCGATTGCAGAACTCTCTGATCGTGTGCATGTCATGGCTGACAATTATCATCGCCCGGTCACCGCGTTTTTCGAAAAGTTCTTCATGGCACTTGCGCTGGAAGTTCGCATCGCCGACGAGGATCACCTCGTCGATAAGATAACAATCGAATTCGATGGCGAGCGACAAGGCAAAGGCGAGACGCGCGCGCATACCCGATGAATAGGTTTTGACCGGCATCTTCAATGCGCCGCCAAGCTCGCTGAAGTCTTCGACGAAGCTTTGGATTTCCTGATAGGTCTGGCCATAAATGCGGGCGATGAAACGGGCGTTGTCATAACCCGTGAGGCTGCCTTGAAACGCACCATTGAACCCAATCGGCCAACTATTCGTCATGTGCCGGCGGATAGTCCCCGAATCCGGCAATTCGACGCCGCCGATCTGCTTGATTAGCGTGGTCTTCCCCGCTCCATTACGGCCCATGAGGCCGATTTTTTCGCCCCGGGAAATCGTGAGATTGATGCCTTTCAAGATCTCACGGCGAGAATGGCCGACGCGGTAGCTTTTGCGGAGGTTGCGACACTCGATCATTCGATGACCAGACCCTTGCGAACCCTGCGGCACATCACCAATCCGAGCAGCATGCACGGTAGCGAAAAAGCAATGGTGTAGGTGAGGTTGAATTGCGGATCGACCGACGGGCCGAAGATACCATAGCGCATCATTTCCATCGCATGCACCGGCGGGGAATAAAGAACGATGTCGCGAACCTTTTCACTAAGCCCGCTAACGAGGAAGAAAGCGCCCGAAAAAGGCACCATGAGGTAGGTGGTTACGGGCGCGAGCTTTTCTAGAACCTCATTGGTTTCGCTGAGCGGCGCCAGCACCGTGCAGACGGAAAAGGTGAACAGGGCGAAATAGCACCATCCGAGCAAAAGGAAGGCGAAGTCGTGCGGCCAAGGGAAGATGCCCATCGCACCCAACACCAGCGCCACGAACAAATAGGCCATCATATGTCCCACCAGTTCAAGAAAGAATCGCACCAGCAACAGGTCGAGAATAGTGATCTGGCGATGATAAAGCAGTCCGCCATTAGCGGTGAAGGCATTGAGTGAGCGAGAAAAAGAACTGCGGAACAGAACCAAGGGAATGTAGCCGGACACCACGAAAACGATGATGTCCACGCCAAATTCAAAAGGGCCTTTCATTCCGCGCCACACGAGGCCGACCAAGACGGCGAACAGAAGCGGCTCGACCATGATCCAAAGAAAGCCGATGTTCTCGCGCCCGAAACGGGTGGTGAGTTCGCGCAGCATCAGGGCCTTGATGACCCGAACCTGGACGTTCCATCCCCTTGCCAGCGCCCCCACGGCTCAGTCCTCAGGCGCGTGTTCGAGAATCCCGACCACGAACATCCAGATGATGAAATAAAGGCATAGCGCAAAGCCGAGGATCGTCAGCACTATGCGCAGAGATCTCGGGTATTCGGGCCTGTCAGGCACGTTGGGATTGACCACCCGTTCGAGGTAGTATTGCTGCCGGAGCGCATCATTACGGGCGCCCTCGAGACTGGTTTGGGCCAGCACCAACAATTCAGACGCCAGCTCCTGTTCAAGCACCAGCGCATCATAAGATGGCAGCTTGGCGCTGATCGCATCGCGCCCGCCGACCGCTCGCGACGTCTGGCGATTGATCTCGCGCGTGAGAGAGGCGACCTGTTCGCGCAAGGAAGGAATGGCCGGATGATCGGGGGTGATGCTGCGCAAGGTCGAAAGTTGAGCCTCCAGCGCCGCACGCTCAGTGATCAGGCGATTCACGATCTCGGCAACGCCCGTTGCTTCTTGGAGCGGATCGACCACCGCAGCGCGGTTTCGATAGGTCGCCATTGCCTTGCGCGCAGCAGCAACACGTTGCTCAGCCTCGACTACCCGGCTGGTCGCTTCTTCGATCGCATTGCTGCGTGCATTCTGGTTCAGTTCATTGACGAGCTGCTCGCTCTGGCTCAGGAGCGTCTCGTTGATGGCGGCAGCCTCTTTGGGATCGAAAGCGATCGTGCGGAGCACCACCAGGCCGGTATCGACATCGCGGTCGATCTGGACCTTCTTTCGATAGTAATCGAACATGTCCTCGAAACTGCGGGACTCCCATGGTCGCGGGAAACGCGAGAGCACGTCGGCAGAAGGTGAGCCATAGGTTCCGCGGATCTGGCGCTTGCGCTCCAACGCCTCAAGTGCAGAGCGGGATCGGACGTAATCGATCACCTGATTCGCCTGTTCCTGCCCGCCCGATAGCCCGGTGGTCTGGATCAGGTTCGCAAAGGACGTGACCTGCGCACTGCGCTGATTGGGCGACTTAACCACGAAGCGGGATTCTGAGACATACTGGTCCGAGGCGATGGCGAAATAGTAGATCGCGCTCAGCAGCACGGGCAGAACGACGCCGACGATGAACCACGGGTTTCGCCGGGCAATGGTCACTAGATTACGCAAAGAATTCATGAACGGCCCTATGGTTTGCCCAAACGGCAAATGCCAGTAAAAAAGCGGGGTTTATGGGGTGCGAAAGATGGTCTGGCATAGGCCTATCAAGCTCTTCGCATTCGAGCGAAACGCCCCGCAGCACGGCGAACGGTGACGACTGTGCGCGCTGTTAGCGTGAGCCTCGGCGCGCCGCTTCCTAGCCGTTCCACCAGCACCTCGGCCGGGCACGGCAGACCGGTCACCGGATCAACGTAGCGCGGATAAAGCAGCAGCGCGGCGGCCACCAATTCGTCAAGCGTGCGCTTTGCTGAGCGGCGGCCGGGGACTGGGCCATGGTCGGTTGTCAGGCCCCAGCCGGCATAGAAGGGCACGCCATGCACCGTCACCGGCTTGCCGCGCATCAGTGCCTCGAACCCGGCGAGCGAGGTGTTGACGTGCAACTCGTCCACCATCGCGATGAGACCCGCCATCGGTTGCGCGGTTTCGACCTGATCGGCGAGGCGCGCCATATCGCCCTCGGCGATCGCCCCGCGGCGGTGCCCGGCCAGCACATCGGGATGCGGCTTGTAGATGAGGAAGGCGTCTGGCCCCGCGTGCGCGCGTGCGCGGCGCAGCAATTCGAGGTTGGAGGCGATCGCCCCGCCGCTGGTGACGGCACGGTCATCCTCGACCTGCCCGGTCACCAGCACGTGGCGGCGCCCCCCGCCAGGACGCGGCAGGGCAGCCGCGCCGCCGGATTCGTATTTGGAAAGCCCGGCGGCGATGATCGCGGCCCGCAAGGCCCGGGCACGCTCCAGCAGTTCAGGCGGAAAGGTGCCGTTCTGGAGCAGCAGCTCAAGCTCGCTCGCCGTGCCGGGCGCGAAGTGGGGGCCGCGGGCATCGACGATGATCGAGAGCGGCGGCACGCAATCCGCGCCAAGGCCCTGGGAGCGGATGAAGCCGTCTTCGATCTCGGCGACGAGCACATCCCACTTGGCGATGCGGCGCGCCTGCGCGCCGGACATGCGGGTGCGCCAAAGGGCGACAAGGCCCGGCGGATCGCCGATCGCACGATTATAGGGCACCGCGCCGCCACCCCACAGCAGCGCGGTCACGGTCGGCTTCTTCCAGTAGGCGATCCCCATGACCGAGCGGATCGGGCGATTGGCATCGATCAGCCGCCGCCAGAAACCGCACAGTTCGATGGCCTCCATCGGTGCGAGAGGCGTGCCGGTAAATGGATCGGTGTAACGCCAGCCGGTGAGGCATGCCGCAGCCCAGCGGGCCACATCATCGCCCCCCGCGCTCCGCTCGCTCCCGTCACCTGCGCGCAAGGTGAGCGGAACGCCGGCCGCCACGGCCAGCAGCGCGCGCGGATCGCCCTCGTTCAGGCGGACCTCTGCCGCATGGCCGAGGAGGTGCCAAGCATCCTCGTCAGCCGCCCATGCCAACGCGCCTTCGCCAACACGTCCGCCTGTTCCATCAAGCACAAAGGGCGCTGCAGGAAGCGCGCGCTGGCGTCCCCAATAGCAGCCGCCAACCTTGTGCCGGGCCAGCGCGGCCAGCAATTCCCCGGCCTGCGCACCCTTCGCGGTCTCGCCCCCCGGCTCGGCAAAGCGCGGCGGCTTCGCCCCGGGGAAAGGCGGAATGGCGAGGAGCGGTGCGACAGGCATGTCAGCCGATCGCGGCGATCGCGACAATCTTGCGCAGCAGATCGGAGAGCTTGTCGAGCGGGACCATGTTCGGCCCATCGGACAGGGCCTGATCGGGATCGGGGTGCGTTTCCATGAACAGCCCGTCCACACCAACCGCCATCGCCGCGCAGGCGAGCGGCTCGACAAACTGGCGCTGGCCGAGCGAGCGGTCACCTCCGCCGCCCGGCAGTTGCACGCTGTGGGTGGCATCAAACACGACCGGCGCGCCCAGTTCGCGCATGATCACAAGGCCGCGCATGTCGACCACCAGATTATTGTAGCCGAAACTGCTGCCGCGCTCGCACAGGGCGATTCCGGGATCGGCGATGCCCGCAGCCTCGGCCGCAGCACGGGCCTTGCCGAGGACTGCGCCCATATCGGCGGGCGCCATGAACTGGGCCTTCTTGATGTTGACCGGACGCCCGCTTGCCGCTGCCGCCATGATCAGATCGGTCTGGCGGGCGAGGAAGGCCGGTGTCTGCAACATGTCGACCACTTCCGCCACCGCGCTGACCTGATGGGGCAGGTGCACGTCGGTCAGCACCGGCAGGCCGGTTTCGGCGCGGACCTTTTCAAGCACCCGCAGGCCCTCTTCCATGCCAAACCCGCGAAACCCGTTGACCGAGGTGCGGTTGGCCTTGTCGAAGCTCGCCTTGAAGATGACGGGGATGCCCAGTTCTTCCCCGATCTTTCCCAACCGTTCAGCGATGGAAAGGCACAGCGCCTCGCTCTCGATCACGCAGGGTCCGGCAATCAGGAACGGCGGGGCGCCCGCGGCGCGGTGGAGCGGGGGTAACATCAGTGGGCCTCGGAATTGTGGCGCACGATCATCGCCGCTTCGATCAGCGGGACATCGGTCGGGTTGTTGAGCTCGATCATCTCCCATGCAGGCGGTGCCAGCACGGTGACGCCGACCGGCATTCCGGCATCGAGAAAGCGCAGCTGTTCAAGCCCTTCCTGAAGCTCCAGCGCGGAAGGCTCAAGCGCGGCATAGGCGCGCAGCGCTGCGGGGCGATAGGCATAAACGCCGAGATGCAGCAGCACCGGTTCCTGCGGCATGGTTCCGCGCGGGATGTGAGGAATGATCGACTTCGAGAAATACAGCGCATGGCCCGCGCGGTTGCAGACCATCGTGGTGCCCCCCACCCGCCCCTCTGCCGCATCCGCGAGGAGGTGCTGCAGCACTCCCGGCGTCGCGGCGACCGCCACGGTGGCCATCGCCAGCGCAGGCTCGTGCGCGAGGCGTTCGGCGACGGCGGCGACGAAATGGGCAGGCGTCAGGGGCGCATCGCCCTGAAGGTTGACGACGAGATCGAAGTCTTCCCCCAGCACATCGAGCGCCGCAGCGCAGCGTTCGGTGCCGTTGCGGCATTCGGCCGGGGTCATCACGACCTTCATGCCCGTCCCGGCGGCGAAATCAGCGATCGCGGCGTCATCGGTCGCCACAACGCAGACGGCATCGGGATCCAGCGCCCGCGCCGCCGCTTCGCCCGCCGCCCAGGTGTAGCTAAGCGCCGCGCGCGCGATGCCATCCGGCCCGCGCAGGGGGGCAAGCGGCTTGGCCGGAAAGCGCGTGGACGCCAGCCGCGCGGGGATGATGATCGCAGTCCGGGTCACGCAGGATCAGCTGACGGGAAGTTCGGGCAAGGGCGCTGCGATATCGTAGATCTGGACGGCGCCAACGGGCACGTCGGGCTGGCGCTCGTCAACGACGAACAGCAACGTGATGCGGTGCGTGTTCATCATCTCCAGCGCCTCCTGCACCCGCGCGGTCCGCAGGATCGTGCGCGGTGCCGGGGTCATGACGTCGCGCGCGGAGCCGACGAAAAGTTCATCGGCATGGCGGCGCAGGTCGCCATCGGAAATGATCCCGACCAGACGTCCCTCATCATCGACGACTCCGGCAACGCCAAGGCGCTTTTCGGTCATCGTGATCAGCACGTCGGGCATCTTGGCCGCCGCGTGGACCAGCGGCAGACGGCTGCCCTGATGCATCACATCCTCGACGCTGCGCAGCTGCAACCCGATGTCGCCGCCGGGATGGAGCGCGCGGATATCCTGGCCCGAAACACCGCGCGCCCGCATCGCCGCCACGGCCAGCGCATCGCCAAGCGCGAGCATCATGGTGGACGACGTGGTCGGCGCGAGGCTGGAGGTGCAGGCTTCCTCGACCTTGGGCAGGCGCAGCGCGATATCGGCGGTGCGCATCAGCAGCGAATTGGGGTTGCGCGAAACCCCGATCACCGAGCACCCGAGATGCTTGGCATAGATGCACAGCGGCTGGACTTCGACTGTGGCGCCGCTGTTGGAGAAGACGATCAGGACATCACCCGGGCTGACCATGCCGGCATCGCCATGCGCGGCTTCGGCAGCGTGGACGAACAGAGCCGGAGTTCCGGTTGCAGCGAGGGTCGCGGCGATCTTGCGGGCGACATGGCCCGACTTGCCGATCCCCGAAACAATCACCCGCTGGCGGCAGCCGAGGATGAGGTCGACCGCGCGCACGAACGAATCGTCGATGCTGGCCGCAAGCCCAGACAAGGCCTCAGCCTCCATCCTGATGACCTGCCGGCCGACTTCGAGATGCGACCGGGTAGCGATCTTCGGATCAGCAAGCTCTGCCTCAGGCAGAGATGCAAGGCGCGACACCATTTGCATTTTCATCTCCAACATCCGCTATGCTGGCCCGGAACGGCGCGAAAACGCTCGCCACCCCTGAAATGGACCGCATGGCATATCATAACATCATTTTCGACCTTGATGGCACGCTGATCGACAGCGCCCGGATTACCGGCACTATTCTCGACCGGATGCTCGCCGATCGCGGGGTTGCCGAAGCGGCGGACCGGGCGGTGATCAAGGCGATGGATGCTGTGGGCGGGGCGGCGATGATCGCGGCGGTGCTGGGCCAGCACACCACCGATCCGGCCGCCGATCTCGAGGAATTCCGGCGCCGCCACCACCTTGTCGAAGTGCCGCGCGACGTGCTGTTCCCCGGGGTAGCCGCGGTGCTTGGCGAACTGGCTGCGCGCGGCATCGGGATGGCGATCTGCTCCAACAAGCCACAGGGCCTGTGCGAGAAAATCCTCGGCGATCTGGAGATCGACCATTTCTTTGCGGGAATTTACGGGAGCGCGCGCGATCGGCCGCGCAAGCCCGATCCGGCCAGTGCAATGCTGGCGCTGGGCGCGGTGGGCGGCATGGCGGACACCACGCTGTTCTGCGGCGATTCGGTCATCGATGTCGAGACGGCCGAGGCCGCGGGCCTTGCCGCGTGCCTCGTTGCGTGGGGTTACGGCACGGCGCACGCACGCACCCGCCACCCGGGACTCCCCGTGCTCCACCAGATGACTGATCTGTTCGCGCGCGTTCACGCCGGGCAGACCTAGGCCTGATCCCGGGCAGAGCCGATCCGGGTCGCCAGAAGCCGGTCCCACGCCATGCCGGTGATGGCGTAATTGCCGCGCACATTCAGATGGTGATGGCGCATGTGATGCACCTTGAGCATGCGGGCAAGGCGGCTCTTCATCGGCCACTGATGGCAGGCATAGTGAACAAGGTCATAGGTCACATAGCCGCTCATGAAGCCGAGCAAGGCCCAGGTGCCCGCAGGTCCGATCGCACTGACGCACGCCAGCCACACCAGCCCGCCCACCGGCAGACTGACCACCGGCGGCATCAGGTTGCGCAGCGGATCATTGGAATCGGCATGGTGATTGCCGTGAATGATGAAGATCCAGCGCTTCACCAGCGGCGAGCGCGCTTCGAAATGGAAGACGAAGCGGTGCAGCGCATATTCGGTCAAGCTCCAGCCCAGCAAGCCCGCCACGATCAGGGCCGGGGCCCACAGCGTCGGTGCAACCACCAACGCGCAGATCAGGATTGCCGGGAGCAGAACAGCCCAAAGCGCGATGAATGCAGGCGCGGAAATTACAGTGAGGGATTCGAGGAAAGGGCTCCCGAAAAGACGGGTCCTCTCTCGGGAAAGAGTGGTGCGATCCATGCCCTGTCTCAGCTCTATGTCCTCTCGGAAGTCAAGCATCTTGGAGCGTATCCTTTTGTATTCGCGGCGGGCTGTCACCCCAGCGCCACCCCTTTGCAGACAGCGGGACCAAGCATGTGAACGGAAAAAACGGGTCGGACTAAACCAGGTTAAAAGCCTGTGTCAGAAACATCCCTTCGCTAAGCTGAACCGCATACCACGGCTCTTGACGGTCGGTAGGAGCCAATTGGGTCATAATGAATGTAACTGGATTTGTTTCCCCGGCTGGACGGCACGCGACGGCTTTCGCTAAGCCTGCGCCATGCTTGATCCGCGGCACTCCACACGCACTTTCCGCAGAGACGCGCTGTGTGGCCTTCACGGGAGCGTGTGATGCCCGTGATATCTTCGCCGCGCGATCAGGGCCGCGTCCGGCACGCCTTTGCCGGTCGGCATGTTCTGGTTTGCGGCGCATCGGGCAATCTCGGCAGCCATCTTGTGCGGCAGCTGGCACCGCTCGGGCTTCGGCTGACGCTGTGGGGCCGCAAATCCGACCCGCTGGATCAGCTCGCGGAAGCCTGCCGATCCGCCACCGGCACCATCGTTGCCACCCGCTGCGTCGATATCAGCGACATTGCCGCCGCCCTTGCTGCCATGCGGGAGGCAGATGACGCGGCCCCGTTCGATGCCGCCTTCTTCGTCGCAGGCGCAGGCGACACGCGCGAGACGGGGCGGCGGTTCGACAGTCCGGAGCTTGTCGCCCGGCTCGGGCTGGTCAACTATGTCGCCCCCGCAACGCTGGCCGCCGAATTGGGCGAGCGTATGGCGATCCGCGGTGCCGGTCGCATTGTTCTGGTCGGCAGCGCGGCGGCCTCGCACCCCCTGCCCTTTGCTGCCGGATACGCCAGCAGCAAGTCCGGCCTGGCGCTGTTTGCCGAAAGCCTGCGGCTGGCGCTGCAGCCGCACGGGGTCAGCGTCACGCTCGCCTCGCCCGGTTTTTTCGCCGCCGCAGCGGACACCCCACATGCCTATGCCCGCCCCGGCGAAATCGCGCCGGAGGTAGTCGCCGCACGGCTAATCAGTGCGGCCGCATCGGGAAGAAGCGAAGTCGTGACCCCGCGCTGGTTCCTGCTGCTCCGGTGGCTCGGCATGGTGCTGCCCCGCCCCTTGCGCGACCGGCTGCTACTTGCCCTGCCCGCCCCCTGAGGCGAGCGCCGCGAGGATCTCGCCATGCAGTTCGGCGGGCGTCAGGGTGCCTGCCGGATCGGCGGCGCGGATGGCGTTCCCGTCCGCGTCGAACCTGACGATGACGAATGGCGTGTGCCGGTCCCCCCCGGGCAGGCTGACGCCCGGAATGCTCGGGCGGTGATCGCCGAAGAAGCACAAGGTGACAGGGCGCCCCAGCCGCGGGAGTTCGGCCAGCAGGCGCGCCAGCATCGCATCACTATGTGCGAGCAGGCGCAGATACCCGGCCTTGTTGCCGCCCGTGCCCGTCCCGCCCGCCGACCAGGGGCCGTGATTCTCGATCGTCACCGCGTAAAGGAAGTGCTTGCCCTCGGCCGCGGCCGCCAGTGCGAGCAGCCTGTCGCACAGCGCCGCATCGGTAACATAGCGGCCCTCTGTGGCGGCAGGCGGGGGGAAGGCATCCTCGCCGATGATCCGGTCGAACCCTGCCGCAGGCATCAGCCGGTCGCGCCCGTAGAAGCGCAGGTCGTGCGGGTGGACGAAAGTGCTGATCCACCCGCCGCGCTCCAGCCGGTTGGGCAGCGCCCAGCTGGCGGCAGACGCGGCGGTGAGAAAGGGATCGAAGCGTTGCAGTCCGAGCGCGCTTTCGGGCAGGCCGAACAGCACGCCGAACTCGGTCCGCATGGTATAGGCCCCGAAGCCCGACACCGCCAGCTGCCCCGCCCGCCACGCCTGCGCGCGCGCCGCAGCGAGGCCCGGCAGGGCCGGCTCCCCCGCACCGAACAGCTCCTGCGGATCGGCGAATGATTCGCACTGGATCACGATCAGCAGCGCATCGGCCTCACCCTCCACCGGCGGGAGCATGCACAGCTCCGGCCCGCCCTGCCGCTTCCACAGGTGCCAATAGATCAGCAAGGTGGCGACAAGGCCGTGGCGGCACACATCGCGCGCCAGATCGGGCGCTGCGGCGAGCGGCCGCCACACCGCCATTCCGGCGACCAGTCTGAGCCACAGCAGCGCCGCCGCCATCAGGCCAAGGCCGGACAGGCGCGCCGACAGGTCGCCGGTGGCGAAGAACAGCACCACACCGGCCAGCGTCAATCCGCCCAGCCCCAGCGCCGCCAGATGCCACGGTCTCAGCGCCGAAAGATAGAACTGGGGATGCTGGAACACCGCCCCCACCAGTGCCAGATCGGTGAAGACCAGCGGCTCGCCCAGCACATCGCGCTTGATGTTCGAAACCAGCGTCAGGGCAGCGGCCAGCAGCACCACCAGCACCGCGGCCGGCAGCCATGCCCCCATCACCGTCACCAGAGCGCCCAGCAGCGCCGCTCCGGCACCGATCAGCACTGCCAGCCCGCCAAGGCTGCGCATCCGCCGGGCCGATACCACCCCGGGGCGCGCAGCAGCGTCGGCTGCGATCAGGCCGAGTGTCATCACCAGACATGCAACCGGATCAATCACCTGAAGCCTTTCGCCGTCTTCCCGGCCGCTTGCCGCCCATGCCCGCAGGTGCGGCGCGCCGCAAGGAAGTGATCATCCACGGCCACACGCCTGCCAAAATCGTCCTGATGCACACAGGCAAGCATCGCTCAGGGTCGACATCGGACACCCGGCCGCATTAGGGGGATCATCGTGAGCAATCAATCTTTTGGACGCAATATGCCTGCTGGCCGCACCGGAAACCCCTCCCCCGCAGCCGGCGCGCAAACCGCCAGCGTGCCCGGCACCGGGCAACGGCGCGTGATGCTGTTGCAGGGCCTGATGGGGCCATTTTTCCGCGAACTCGGCAAGGGCCTGATCGCGCGCGGGCACAAGGTGTTCAAGGTCAACTTCAACGGGGGTGACCGCTTCTATTGGCGACTTCCCAACGGAATCGACTACGACGGATCGCTCGCGGATTGGCCGCAGACCTTTGCCGGACTGATCGACAAGCACCAGATCACCGACATCATGCTGTTCGGCGATTGCCGCGATCATCATACCGGCGCGCTCGAAATTTGCCGGGAGCGCGATGTGCGGGCCTGGGTCTTCGAGGAAGGCTATATCCGCCCCGATTGGGTGACGATGGAACTGGGCGGGGTCAACGGCCACAGCTCGCTGCCACGCGATCCGCAATGGTATCGCGATGCCGCCGCCGCGCTGCCGCCGTTGCCCGAACACAAGCGCGTGCTTTCATCGTTCCGCCGCCGGGCGACGCAGGGGCTGCTGTACAACACCGCCGACGTGCTGACCCGCTGGCGCTACAAGGGATGGACCAACCACCGGCCGTGGCACCCGCTGGTGGAAGCCGCAGGCTGGGCGCGCAAGCTGAACAACCGGGAGATGCGCCAACAGCAGGCAGCCCGCCTGATCGCGGTGATGGAAGCGGAAAATCCGCGCTATTTCCTGTTTCCGCTGCAGCTCGATTCGGATGCGCAGATCCGGCTGCACTCGCCGTTTGCGGGTGTGGCCGATGCGCTCAAACTGGTGATCGCATCCTTTGCCACCCATGCGCCGGCCGATGTCAGGCTGGTCGTCAAGGAACATCCTCTCGACAACGGGGTGCGCGACTGGGAGCTGGAAACCCGCGATCTCGCCGTGCTTGCCGGAGTCGCGGACCGGGTCGATTACCTCGCGTGGGGCGATATCGAGACGGTTGCCGAACGGGCGCTGGGGATGGTGACGATCAACAGCACCAGCGGCACGCTCGGCCTGGCGCGGGGTTTGCCGGTGATCGTGCTGGGGACGGCGATCTACAATATGCCCGCGCTGACCTTTCAGGACGGGCTTGACCGGTTCTGGACGCAGTGCACCCCGCCCGATCCACAAACTTTCGCCGCCTTCCGCCGCGTGCTGATTGACCGCTGCCTGATCCCCGGCGGGTTCTTTTCCGACGGGGCGGTGGCGAAGGTGGTCGAGCATGCCATCGCGCGCTTTGAAGGCCAGGCGCTGCTGCCGGATTGATCCGGCACGCAACTGAGCGACCGGTGCGCGCCGCATCTGTGGAAGGACGGACATGATCGATTTCGCGCTGTTCGAACACGCTCTGGTCACCGCCGCAATCCAGACGCTTGTCGGCTTGCTGAGCCGCAAATGGTGGGCGGGCGGCGCGCTCGCCTCGTGCTACTTTATCGGCCGCGAAGTCGCGCAGGCAGAGTATCGCTGGATCGAACAGTTCGGGACAGGCCTGCGCGCCGATATGCCGTGGCACGCGGTCATGGATCCGCGTGTCTGGCAGAATACCGACCAGATCGCGGACTGGCTCGGCCCGGTGATCGTGACCCTTGCGATTGCCTGTCTGGCCCGGATCAACCGCGCGCGAGGTGCCCCACCCGGTCCGGCCCGGCCTTGACGGGCTGCGGCCGCACAACTACCGGCCAACCCCCACAAGGATCGGCTGTGGTTTTTGCGAAAATGCCGGAACTTGAGAGCGTTGGAGGATTTGCGATCCTGTCATCTGCGCTTAGCATGACCGTCAACTGCGCCGGCGACGGTGATCCGAGGGACTGTTTCGAGCATGGCCATCAGCATCCGCAAGATCGTGATCGCTCCGTTCTGGGTGCTGCAGCTTGCCACGGGCGCGAAGAGCTTTCTTGACAATCCGCTGATCGGATCGCGCCGGCTCAATGCGCTCGGGATGCATGTCGGACGGGTCCGGCTGGCCGACGCGATGACCCGGTGGCGCAGGCGGCGGCTCGCCAAACGGGTGCGGCCCGAATGGCGCGAGGCCTTTGACCGCGATGGCTTTGTGGCGATTCCCGACATCGTCCCGCCCCAGGAATTTGCCGCATTGCGCGAAGCTGTGCTCGGGTATGTCGGGCCAGCCCGCGAAATGCGCCAAGGCGATGCGATCACCCGGCGCATGGCGATCGACCCGGCCATGCTGACAGCCATTCCCGGCCTGCGCCGCCTGTTGCAACGTGATGATATCACCGCATTGTTCCACTATGTTGCCAGCTATCGCATCACCCCCCTGCATTACATCCAGACCATCGTCAGCAAGGTCGGCGGGAATGAACCCGATCCGCAAGAAACGCTGCACGCCGACAGCTTTCATTCCTCGCTCAAGGCGTGGCTGTTCTTCAACCCGGTGAGCGAGGCTGACGGGCCGTTCACCTTTGTGCCCGGATCGCACCGCTTCACGCCGGAGCGCCTTGATTGGGAGCGCGAGCGCAGCCTTGCCGATCCGCGCGCGATCAATCGTCTCTCGGCCCGCGGTTCGCCGCGTATCGCCGATGATCAACTGCCCGGTCTGGGCCTGCCGCCGGCGCGCGGTCTGGCGGTTCCGGCCAATACGCTGGTGGTGGCCGACACCGTCGGGTTTCACCGGCGCGGCGCCTCGCAGCAACCGGGCGAGCGGGTCGAACTGTGGTCCTATGCGCGGCGCAACCCGTTCCTGCCATGGCTGGGCGGCGACCCGAGCAGCCTGCCCGGCATCGCCGAACGCCGCGTGGCGGTGGTGTGGCTGGCGCGCGACAGGCTCGCGAAGGTAATCGGCCAGCCGTGGCAGCCGGTGGGACAGCGGCGTCCGGTTGATCAGGCACAGCCCGCAGGCGATCACGAACAGCCGGACAGTCTGTGAAAACGCAGCGCTGATGCCGCGCGTGGGCGGTGATTTCTGGGAGGTGTCTGCGGCGGGTTAAACCCCCTCCAGGGTGCGCCTTGACCCCCTCCAGACCCATGCCAGAGGCGCCTTTGCGGCTGTTCCACGTGAAACTTTTGAGAGGAAGTGGTGCAGGGCTAGAATCGAACCATCAAAATAACGATTTGATATCAATCCCCTTATTGGGGTCTGCAAAAAACCGCCCCCACACTCTCCCCCACATTATCGTAAATCTAACCGCCGTTCGATACTTTGTTTGGGGGGGACGGCTTGCAAAATGGGCTGTCTGCAGAACGTCCAGCTGATGCATTTCCCTCGCTTGCAGGCTGATGGCGAATTACGCCTCACCCCGATAGCCCTGACGGATAGAGCAGCCCTAGGCCTTAGTCCTGGCTGCTTAGCACGATATCAGTGTCCGGCCAACGCTCGCCGGCTATCGACCCAGACCCGGCCACTCAGATTGCCTGCGTTAGACCATGGAGCCGCAGCGGCAGACAGCTATACCGATGCCCGAGCGCTGCAAACCCTACTCACGATCGATCAATTGGCTTTCTACACCTGGTTCCGCAAGGCCGGCGGCCTCATCAGGCGGCTGCCCGCTTCGCTTCGGTCGGCAGGCGTGGGCGTAAATCCAAGATGTGGATGTGCAACCGGAGCGATCCGCCAAGGTTTGTTTCAATCTTCTGCGCCTCATCTCGGAGCAGGCTTACCAATTCATCCAGACTGATGCGCGTTCCACTATCCGGGTGTTCCCACTTCCGATCCTTTGAAATAGAGAACATCAAGCAGCCGGACCGACTTGTTTCCGCCGCCATGTATTTCTTGACGAGTTGACCGCCTATCGTGTCGCGAAGGTCGCTCGCCGACCGTTTGTCACCGAGTTTAAGTTCAACAACTGCCTCATGGTCCGTTACGGTGGAACGTAGCCGTATGTCCGTCTCTTTCTCGTCCGCCGTCACAGCTTCTTGGTCGACCTTATAAAGCCCGTTGGCGTTGCGGCCGAGTTCACGAGCAATCTCGCGGCGCAAGACCTTTTCATCGGTAATGCCTGCCCAGGCTTCGCGCGGAGACACGTCGCGCAAGAGCAGGTCATCAATGTCTTCCAATCGATCGACCATGACAGCGAACATAGCTTCATTGGTGGCGGGCGCAGCCTCTCCGACTTTGTCGAGCGCAGCGGCTTGTGCATCGTCGAATGCGACAGAATCGACCTCGCTGGCCCAATTCTCTTCAGCCACCGCAAGGATGCGATACCTGAAATGCTCGAAGAGAGGATCAGCCGCCATTTCCAGCTTGGCTGTCCATCCTTCCTCGCCCTTTGCTTCGAAAATGGCCCCAACCAAGGCATTTCGGCCCCGTTCCGCATGATCACGGTCATCCGGCGAATAAGATCCCTCATGCACCGCGTCATCGGATGGGCGGACATGGGAGTATGAAGCGCGAAGCAACCGCAAGAGTAGTGATGGCGTAAAATCCGGGTTCGCCAGATCGATGCCATCGTGGCGATCCCCGAACAGGGTGCCAAACCACGCCACCGCTTCACTTCGTGCTGCCACTGCAATGCCAGCGATGCGCCTTTCCAACGCATCCACCCCCGCCGCTGCATCGAGGCGCAGAAGCACGGGCAACCAAACATGGGCAAATGACGCGGGAATGTCCTCACGCAGCCGTTGTTCGGCAAGATCGCGCAAATGAGCGCGAGTTTCTGCATCGCCATGCTTCATCAAGATATTGATGACCCGACCAAGGCGATTGGCCGCCCCATCTTTGTCTTCATTGTGCCCGACAAGATCGCCACGCTCGTCGAGCCACGCGCGAAGGCGGGGCACAAAGGCAGCGACAACCGCTTCGGGCGCATAGCCGATGCTTTGGAGCAACATTGAGTGCCATTGCGCGCCCGCTGAGCCGCTCAATTCGAGGCTGAGCTCTTCGCCGAGCGTGGCGTCGATTGCCGACGGATGGGCCACTGCAAGTGTTTCCATCCATAGCGGCAGACCGTTGAGTTGAATTGGCGCATAGCGGGCCGCGAGCTTCGCCTCTTCGTCAGAGAGCTTCGTAGCCCAAAGTGGGTCCTCCGCTTCGGCGTAAATGGCGGCGAGACCCAACTGCCATCGGACAAGATAGGTGTTCTTCTCGTTGTCTGGACGTTCACTGGACAACGTTGGCCGATCGTTTCGCCACTGCGCCATGAGGGTTAGGCGCAAACGATCCGCTGTTTCTTTCCCAAAATTGGCTTCAATGAAACGCCGGTTCCAGCCAGATTCCCGACTGTCGTCTCCGGCCTGACTCATGGCACGCCACAGATTCCAGGCGGTATTCCCGCCGCGTTCGACGGAGAATGCCTTGTCGGGTTGTTCCGCAACTTCGCGCCAGAATATCACCCAGCTTGCATGGTTTTTGGCCTCTCGCCGCTCATGCTGCTGCTTGCGTTTCGCATCCTCGATCTGCCAGCGTTTCAGCTCCTTGTCCTGTTTGGAGGGTTTCAATCGGTCATCGATTGTCGCGAGCAAGTCCGGCTGATCGGCAACAAGGGCTTTCAAGCCTGATAGGTGATCACGCCATGCCCCGGGGCTTGGAGCAAGGCGCATTGCACCTTCCAGCAGCATGGCGCGGGCCTCAAGCGGTCGTGTCTGGTCGGCAAGTGTTGCCTTGATCCAAGTTTCATCACGCGCGGCTTCGATCCTCACTGGACCGTCGTGAAAAACTACTCTGGCGTAGCGCTTCCAAGGATCAGGCGTAGGGTGCAGCGACTGCTGTAACGTATCGTCTGCCCAGAACAGTTCCGCGTTCTTGTCGGCAGGCAGGACGGCGAGCACCTTCTTGAGCTGAGCGAACGGTTCGTCGCTTCCATGTTCACGATGCGGCACGTGCATGGCGAGGACGCTGGCTCGCAGCCAGTCCTCCGTCACCTCACCGCCTAAACCGCGAACACACGTTGCGGCAAGTGCATTGGCCAGATGTGGTCGATCTGTGGTGATGTGCGGCCAATTGGTCTGCCAGCGAAGACCGGCAGACAGCAATGCAGACAATCCATCGCGCAGTGCTTCCAAGGTTGGTTGATCCAGCTCTGCGCTTGCGATCAATCTGGGCAATTGCCAGCTCAGATCGCCGACGCTGCGCTTGTCCTCTTCTACCCTTGCAAGAACCTGGCAGAGACGCTCGACACTAAGATGTTTGGGGAACAGGCGGAGCACTGCAATGCGCGACAGCTCATCTGGCCATTTGACAGAGTCTTGGACGAGACACTTTATCACATCATCAAGACGCAGATCGTCAATGGCGATCAATGCATCGAGGGCAAAAACGCGTTCAATCCGTGTTGCGGTGGTATCACACACTGTTGCGTAGGCGATGTCTGCACATCCCTTGATCCGCCCAGCTTCGATCAGTTTCAGCATGAGCTCACGAATTTCGGAGTTCTCGATGCCGTTGGCCCAGAGGCGATTTATCTCATCGGACAGTTCGGTAGATGCGAAGCGATGAACCTGAATGTCAGGAACGCTGAGGCCGCGCCATCCGCCCTGACCATAGCGTTCGACATAGGCGCGCAATGCCTGGGTGCGCTGAGACAGCGTCAGGGATTCCGGATCGCCATCATTGAGCAGCACTGCGGGTTCATGGTCACGCAGCATCTCGAAAATCATGTCGTCTGAAAGGGCCAACCATCCCGCCATCGGGCGCATAGACGGGCGCACGATAATTTTGCCTTTTGTTTCCGCGAAAATCAGACGTTTGAGAGCCCGCGCCGTCATGCCCCTTGTCCGAAGCGCCTGAATGCGCTCGGCGGCGAGATACTCAGCAACCGAACGATGGTGGAAACGCACACGCCCGTAGGACGCGAAACCAAACAGCGAGCGTTCTAACAGTGCCTTACGCTCCTCGACGATCCAGTCCGAAAGGACGATCGACGGGTCAAAGGCGGCTTGCTCCCCACCGGCATCGGCTTCCGCGCTATGCCGAATGGTGAGCCGACGCGTGGTCATCATCGCCAAGGCGAGACGACTCGCGCCGTCGATTGCCTTGTCGACCGAGAGTTCTGCGGGTTCTCGCCGATCTTCGCGCGGCTTCAACTTGATGCGGATATTGGAAGCTACCTGTTCGCGATGGGTGCGAATACGTTTGAAGTCGCGCCAGTCCGCACAGAGTTCGAGCAAGTCCTGCGGACGTCTGGCGAATTCTTGCGCATTACGTCGCCGCAAATCTTCAAGCAGCGCCTGCGGATCATCGACGCCTTGATCTCTTGCAAATTCCGCGATCTGCTCGTCGGACAGCGGCATGAGGGCGACCGTTCGCCAATCGGCAGCGCCCGTGTCCCGGCTGGCTTGCTGCCGGTTTGCGCGTCCATGCAGCGCAATTTGCGCGAAGGTGTCGCCTGTGGCCTCGGTATCGGGCTGCAAGGGAACAGGCAGAAGGCGGCGAACAAGCTCCTCATCAAATGGAACTGGCCGGGTCGTGATCACGATGCGTGTACGGGCGAGTTGCCCGGCGATGGCCTTGTTTAGTCGCTTCAAGGCTTGCTCAAAGGAGCCAAGGCTGAGCTTTAGTTCGTCAATCGAATCCAGAAAGAACGTCGCCACATCGGATTGCGAAGCAAGCCACGCATCAAGGCGCACCTCTTCATCGTGGTCGAGCATGGCGCGGACATCGCTGTTTGCCAATGTCGCGAGTTCCAGAACAAACGCCGGTTCGCCGGCTTCCCAGAGGCGTTGCCGCTGGGCGCGGCATTCGTATGTCTTTCCGGCGCCTGCTTCCGATATTATCAGCACGCGCTTGGATTTCAGCAAATCACCCCATTCGGGCGCTTTCGACCATCCAAGACTGACGAGGAACGACTGCTGGTCCGCCTCGCCGACATTATCCTTGGAGATTTCGCGGAAAGAACGCTGCACTGCCATTCAGACCTTGTTCGTGTTTTGATCTTCTCTTGCACCTTATGACGTGCCGAAAGCAATGCAAGCGGAACGAAAGCTTGGCGCAAATTCCGCGACATTGTGCTGGGCGAGCCCGAGCACGTCGACATCACCAATCTCGGACCTCCGGACTTGTCGAATGTCGTGCGCGCCGCGTTGGGTCATCGGCTACGTCGGGCCCCTTGCGGAAAGGGGTCAATCGGCATATGTTCGACAAAATGTAATTTTGTTGGACGAAGCGTAATGGTCAAGCAAGGTAGCAGTATCAAGGACGCGGCGAAGAGCCGCGCCAAGGCACCAATCGGCGGCCGCCGGAACAAGCGGACCGGGCGTGATGCGGGTACCGGCGAGGTTGTCATCGTGCGCGGGAAAATGGTAGATGCGGTTATGGCTGCGGCCGAGCGCTCCGGCCTCCTTCATGAGAAGGGAGGACGGATCGGCGGTCGCGTCAGTCCGGCCCTTGTACGCCAGGCGAAGGCGCAAACCGGCATCAAGACCGATACCGACCTCATCGAGTTCGCACTCGCCAGCGTCGCGCTCGAAGACAGGTTCGCCGAGAGCTTTAGAGCCGTGCGCGGCACTGTCGATCCGGACCTGAAGCTCGGCTTCTGACATGCCGGGGTTCGATATCGACGCCGCGCTCCGTTGGGCGCGCTTCGACCCGCGTCACACACTCGCGCGACGCAATGATTCCGAGCTTCCGTTCGCCAGCGCGGAAGAACTCGCAGGCCAAGCGCTTCTGCTCGACACGTGCGTCTACATCGATCAGATACAGGGCCGTGCGCCCGATCTTGTCGAGCAGCTCGTTGATACGCGGCACGTCAATCACTCGACTGTCGCAATCCAGGAACTGATGCACACAGTCGGTGTGCTGCGACCAGAGGATAGCAGAACAGCCAGCGTCGTCGACGCTGTGCGGGCGCAGATTGCGGCGATGCCCGATCACCGCGTGTTTACGCCCGATGCCGACGTGCTCGGAAGGGCCGCGCTGCTCGCTGGCATGCTCTGCCGGCTGCAGGGCTATGTTAAGGACGCAAAGTTCAAGGCGCTGCAAGACTGCACGCTCTTCCTGCAAGCCCAGAAGCTGGGATTCACGGTGTTGACGCGCAACATCGTCGAGTTCGATTTCCTGCTTCAGCTTGTTCCGACTGGGCGCGCACTTTTCTACCGCACGGCGGACAAGGTGTAAGACGATCAGTGTGTTGCTTTTCGCAGGCGTGCTTCAACGAGAAATAGGTCATGCCCGCTTGCGACAACCACCGCCTTCCCTTGGCGGCATCGCCGGGCGCTAAGAGCCCGGCTGCCCTTCCCTCGCCTCGTCGTCGAGCGGCGTCCGCAAGACGATCCGGCCATTAATTGGCACGACCTCGAGCTGGAGCGACAGGCCCTTGCGGTCGCGGTGGAACCATGCGGCCCCGACCTTGGTCCAGAAGGCTCTCTCACCGCGATTGCTGACATGCCAGGCGATGAAATCCGGAGCCTTTGGCTCGGGCGCAGTGGCGGGTGCGGGGGCTTGGGACGTGCGGGCCATGAGATGTTCCTTTCGTGTTGGTGGCTCGTTGCACCAAACAGAAAGGCCGCGCGGCAAAGGGCGCGGGGTCATGTCCAACACGGGTGACCCCGGCGCAGGCCGGGGGAACCGGCGCGGGCCGGACATTGACCTTCGCCCGCGCGCGGCCAGTGCGGGTGCTCAAAACGAAGCCGCCAGACCGAGGGACACCTAGGCCGCCCCCATCCCCCGCTTGCACCACGCTGCGCTCTGCCCCAGACCCTTGTCATGGAAATGGAAGGCACTGCGCGGAAACGCTGGAGCGAGGAGGAGACGGTGCTCGCGCTCTACCTCTATTTCCAGCTGCCGTTCGGAAAGCTGCACTCGGGCAATCCCGAAATCCAGACGCTGGCCGCTGCCATCGATCGGTCGAGCAGCTCGGTGGCGATGAAGCTGTGCAATTTCGCCAGCCTCGATCCGAAGATCACCGAAAGCGGGCGCAAAGGGCTGGACGGTGCATCAAAGCTCGACCGCGCCACCTATACCGAGTTCGGGCAAGACTGGTCTGGCTTGGTGGCGCGGGCCGAAGAGCTGTGGTCCAGCCAAGTCGATCACCAGATGGCCGCCGCGCAATTGTCGCCGCCCGCCAGCCTGCGCCTCCACGAAAACCGCAGCGAGTTCAAATTCGAGCCGTGGCAAGGCGAGTCTACGACACAGGCTATCGTCAACCAGCGCGTCGGTCAGGACTTCTTCCGCCGCGCGGTGCTCGCCAATTACGAAGAGGCCTGCTGCATCACCGGCATTGCCGATCCGCGCCTGCTGACCGCCAGCCATATCAAGCCGTGGGGCAAGGACAGCCAGAACCGCCATAATCCTGCCAATGGCCTGCTGTTGTCGGCAACGCTCGACCGGGCGTTCGATCGCGGGCTGATAACGGTGGACCGCGCGCGGCGCATTCATGTCTCGCGCCAGCTGCGCGACAGCCGCAGCCGCGAGACCCGAAACTATTTCCAGCAATTCGAGAAGGCGACCCTGCGTCCAGCGGCACGATTCGATCCGGAACCGGCCTTTCTCGACTGGCACAATGAACATTGCTTCGTGGATCACCGCGCCGCCTGACGTGTCAGGCGGCGCGCTTGGCTAGCAGACCCCCATCCACCGACTACATCAAAAAAGGGACAGCTGCGCCTCCTCGCCTGCGACGAGCAGGACCGGCGGACCGACCATCACAAGTTCCCGTCCGGCGTGACGCACGGTGATACCGTCATAGAACCCCGCCTCATCACCGCGCGCGCGATCGCCATTCCGGCAGCGATCATGATAGCTGCGGGCTATGCCGCCATAGAGAGAAGGATGCACGAGCCGGTAGGCCTCGGCTCCGGCAGGACCAGTGCCGACACAGACCCAAAGCTCTCCGGCGTATCGGAATGGCTTGCGGATGGGCTGACCCATCCCGATGCGGTCGGCGCTGTAGCTAGCCCGAATATCGCCTTCGCCAATTTGCCTTTCGCTGGCGTGGCACCACACACCGAAAGCAAGGCGCGACGGTTCCACTTTGTGGGAGCGGGCAGCCATATCAATACTCACTCGCCAACATGATGGTCAGCACCCGCCGGGTCATGGCAGGGTCGGCGGGGTCTTCACTGCCAAACCGCAACTCGTGGTCATAGGCATCGATCTTCCAGAACACGGTCATGGCAACATCAATAGGCCGCGAAGTCGACCAGACATCGTCCGCCCCCTGATAGATCGCCCCGAAGTCGCGCTCACCATAGGGATCGTTGTCCGGCGTGAAGGCATCAAAGGTCTCGACCAACTCGCGCAGCCGCGACTGGTCCGCCTCGGGCAAGGTCCGAATGCCCTCGGTCGCAACGACCACGCAGGCAATGCCCATGGCGCGCCGCGCCAGATCATTGAGCCGCGCAATCCGCTCGGCCCGCGTCAGCACCGCGCCGCTCATGACGCAAGGCTCCCGCCGCACTCGCAGAGCCGCACCAATTCGCCAAAATCCTCGCACTCGCCCAGCTCGTCGGCCAGCTGCTGCACCGCCACCAGCGGCAATCCATTGTCGTGCGCCAGCATGCGCAGCCAGTCCTCCCGGCACTCGGCCCCGCATGCGCGGTAATTCAAGATCAGGTCACCCATGGTCCAAACTCCATCCGGCAAAGCCGCATCCGTCACGCGGCATGCGGCTCTGCCTTCCGGCGAGGATGGGAGGGGGAGGGAAAACCCCAATCGATGCCCTGGCGCGGGCCAGCGGGCGAAGCCCGTCACACGGGGGTGTCGATTGGGGTTTGGGAACGAGAGGGCAAAGCCCTTGGCGTTCCCCTCAAGGACCGCCGCAGCGATCCGCACAAGAATGGCGCCCTTGCACGGCGCGAAGCCGCCGGACGCCCTGCGCGCGGGCCAAGTGGGCCAGCGGGCGTCTGGCAATGAGCGAGGCAAGAGCGCCTGCGGGTTAGCTCAGGAACGCCGCGCCCTCAGGAGCATGGCCATCGGCCATGCGGGACAGAGCGCGTCCTCCAGAAACTCCCGCTCCGCTTGCCCGCTCCTGATCGTCACCCGGATGGGCCGGGACTACAGGCCCGGTCCGCGCAGCGGATAGAGCAGGTTGCCCGACAGGGTAGCACCTTACTCCCCCTTCAAAATCGTCCAGATATTCCGAAGCTAGCGTGCTCCCAGAGAATTTTCGGTGCGTTCAACCGGAAATCGCTGCCGACACAATCAAGGCACATGCCAAACTGGCAACAGTTAGACGTTTTCCTTTGCGACAGCATGCAACGCCCGCTCGGCTGAATTCGTCTGATTCCCTCATATTTCCGACGAAACCTGCGGGATTATGCGGAATGCGGTTGATTTCTGCGGGTCTCAACGCTAGTTGGCCGTCATATAGGGAAAATTGTATGCCTAAGTGTGCGTCAAAGTTGAAAGATCTTCGGATTAAGGCGGGCCTATCCCAGAACGCGTTGTCGCGTCTAGCAGACCTTGACCGAGGCACAATCAGCAATGCCGAAAACGGCAAGGACGTACAGGAGCTGACAATTTCGAAGATGCTTCGTCCTATTAGTGAGCGTTTGGGCAAAGAAATCGAAATATCGGATGTCATTCAGCAAGAGGGGTGATGGGCTGATCATGAGCAATCCAAATGCAGTCCGGAGCTATGACGAGCTCTACAGCCAATATCTCGCTCTCGATGAGGCTGCGCGCCAGAAGGACGGCGGTGAGCCAGGCAATACTGGCAAGACAATTGATCACTTCATAAAGCAACTAGTTGCGTTCACCGAAGAAAAAAAGATTATGAACGTTGTTCCGTTCTGATCTGATCTGAGGTGCGCATTGGCTAGCCCCAAAAAACATGGCTCAAGAATGGAGCCTGACTCAACAATGGTAGCGGCGGTCGCCGCGGCTACACATTCGAAGATTGAGTTTATTCTAAAAGAGAAAGGTTTAACCGACTATCGGATTTCCGATAGTAGGGTGCGGAATCTGGCTTTTTATTTTCTCAGAGACATTTTGCGAATCGCAGATCGACAAAGTGACGAGGTTTCCGTAACGAAGTTTGCTGGGTATTGGGCGTTCTGGATTCGGAAAGTTAAGCCGATCCAATATGCGCTCAGAGTGGTTGATGGTGAAGCGGTAGAGGTTGATGAGGTTAACGAGAAGGTTTGCCTTGAGTTATCACTAGCCTTTCTTGAGAAGCAAGGTAAGGGACACGGCGATTTACTTCACGACACTGTTCGTAGCGCCTGCCAAAGAACTTGCGACGGCGCGAATTGTTTAAAATCATATGTATCGGCGTTCTTTGCGGAAGAAAACAGACCGGTACATGAATACATCACATATTCCATGGCGTTTCGCACCTTTGGTCCACACCATATGACTATGTTGCTGGATCAAATGGTTTTTGCATCATGCCATTCAAATCGTTGATAAATTCCCTTAGCTTCATTCTAAAGCTTGGCTCAATATCATCAGCGGCATAGTCGTAGAGCATTTCTGCGATCAGGACCTGATGCTCAGCCTTCAAATCTTGAGCCCTTCCCCTTGCGCCGCGTCGCACGCTCAAGACTTCAGACAGTTCCTGATAATCAAGGCTTCCTTTCGAGTATCTGGGTAAGATCTCATTGGTGATTAGGTCCAAGCCTTTTTGGGTGTTTTCCCGGTCTGCAATATTGCCGCGCCCACTTTTGGCCCACGCCAGCATTGCGGCAATCCTCATACACTCCTTGGGCAAAGGGTCCTTTGACGCGTTCGGAGGGATAGGAGCCATCGCCCTTTTTCCGTTAGCTGCTGCGCTCAAAAACCGGTTCCGGGTCGACTGTGCAAATGCAATAGTCTGAATGATCTCAAAATTTTCTTCAACCCAAATGGGGTCTCTTGCCGGTGCAATAGCAACCAATGGTGAGGCGCGCAGATTAGAGTTAGGCAGAAGTACAAAGCGCTCTCCGGAGAGCAAATCCTTCTTCTGATCTTTGTGGATGTCGAAACCTTGCTCCAAGGGCGTCAACACGCAATGACTGGCAATTGCGGATCCAACGTTGTCTCTCTGCAAGGAGCGCATCAAGTCGATCTCAAGGTCGTCGAAAATCGCTCGGAGTGAGAAAATAATTCTTGACCTACTTAGGCAATCAAAGTTTTGAGGAAGGACATGAGCAAGGTCTATATCTCCGGTTTGCTCGTCGAATTGAACCCCTTTATTGTTAACGTAGCTCCCGAATATATATGATTTCATATCCATACCGGCCTGATGTATACGGTCTGTCATACGTGACAGAGCTTCACACACAGGGTCTTGACTATCCATTTCCACCTCGTAGTCGAGTCAGCTATATCGTTCTGAACTATCCAGCCCCGTCCGATATCCATGGATCCGGGTTTCAGTGGCAGGCCAACGGGGGGTAATGTTCTTGAGGAACGGGTCTTCCAGCATGTCCTGGCGGATCGAGGCAAGGTCGGCGGTATCGAGGCCAAGCGCGGGGCCAATCAGGGAGTCGACCTGATCGACGACGGCTTCGATTGCTCCGGCGTGGTCGGCATCGCGGAATTGGCTAACAATCGCGGCATAGTTGGCGCGAGCTTCGGCATCGGCGGGGACGGGCATATTGAGAAGTGCTTCGCGGTCGACCATGCGTTCGTCGGTCCCGGCGCGGGCGGAGAGGGCCATAGCGAGACCGAGGGCCGATGCCTCGTCGGGCACTTTCACCCAGTCGAGAAGGTACCCTGAAAGCGTGATATGCCAGGCTTCACTATCTGGAGTTGCCTTTAAGTGTCCCGACAGTTCGATCTTTTCCGTGCCCTTGTTGAGGCTTTCGGACCATTCAACCTTGCCGCCGCTGGCCTTGGTTTGCGCCTTGAATACGTCCCGGAATTTGGCAAGGGGCAAGGCATCGAGCGCGGCAAACATGGCGGCTTCTGTGCGGAAGTGATTCTCGCAAGCAACGACCAAGGCAGGGCGGAGCGCCTCAAGTTTGTCGGCCACCCCGGCAAGCGCGTCGTTCCATGGGAGCAGGCGCAAGTTTGTCGGGTAAACATGGCTGCGCATCATGTTCAGGTAGGACATGCGGCATTCGAGCGCGTAGAAATAACGATAGATGCGGGACACGAACAGCAGGTCGAACGGCACCGTCATAAGATCGCTTCTCGGTGCGAAGATCGTCGCGGTATCCGTGAAAGCGATAGCTCGTGGGTCAAAGCCAACAGCGTTGGGGCAAGTCGCGATCATCGCCACGGCCCAGAGTTTCTCGGGGAGGATGTCCATAAACTCGAACAGGTACCGGTTTCGCGCGGCGGAAATGTCCACGCCTGTATCCTGCGGGTCGCCGAAGATTTCGCCGGTGACAATGTTCTCGGCCTTGTAAATCGTGTGTCCAGCACCTTGCTTTGCAAATGCCTTCCGGCCCGCGAACACGATGCCTCGGGAAATCATCTCGCGATGCTCCCAACGATAGGAGTCCATGGTGGGCTCCGCCAACCGGACCGAACCACGAGCTTCGCCGGATTTCTTATACCAGTATTCCTGAAAGGCACTCGATAGCGGGGCATTGCCGCGCAGCTTCTCGATGATTGCGCGGCGTTCGGGCGTAATACGCGTGACAATCCGGCCATCGGGCGTGAACAGGTCGGCATAGTCGATCAGCGCGGGTTCGATGCCCGCCAGGTCGAAGGTGGGCCGCTTGGTTCCGTCGCCGAAATCGATACAGCTCTTGTCGGCCAGCTTGATCGCCACCTGGTCGGGTTGCCAGCGCTGGCGGTTGCGCGCGGCGAGCGATCCCCAGATTGCTTTGGCGTCTGGACCGGCTTTGACAAGCCGCGCCTCTAGCCATGGCTGCATCCGTGCGGCGCGCACCTGATGGCGCAGTTCCGCTTGGTCAGGCAACGCGGCACCGGGTTCCAGCCACTTGGGATCGATCGGCAGGCGCGGCGGGCGCGCTTCTGCGATCAGGACAATGGGCAGAACGTCCGCATCGAAGACATTGCGCCAGATTACTTCAAGATCGACGATTTCGGTGATCGTCCAGCGCCCATCCGGACCGAACAGGCGGCGCAGATCGCCATTCTCCTTGGTGCCGCACAGGGCCAAGGGAACGACGAAGCCAAGCTTGCCCGCATTCTCGCCCCATTTGTTCGACGGACGACACCAACCATCCAGCGCGCGGTAGATGAAAAGGGCATAGAGATTGGCTTCCGCCGAAATGCCCTTCCAGCGGCCATGGTCGCTTTCGAAATATTCGCGGGTGGTATCGTCGATCTCGCCCGAGCGCTCGGGCCGCACATAGGGCGGGTTGCCTCCAATGCCGCCATATTCGGGCTGATCGAGTTCGATAAAGCGTCCATGCTGCGCGAATTCCACACCGGGGCGGATGATGCTGTTGGCCTTGTCGCTGATAGCAATGTCGGGGAACTCGTCAGCGACGATCAGGTCGTCCTTGAAACTGAGAACGTGCCAGAGGATTTGAATCTGCGCGAGCACCGCAGAGAATGTGTTGAGGTCGTTCCCTCCGATCCGATTAAGCGCGGCGACAACCTCGGCATAGGTAGCAAGGCCCTGATCTGCATCCTCGCCGACGACCTGCTGATAGCGTTCGATCAGAAAGGTGCCGCTGCCGCAAGCCGGGTCCATGAAACGGTCTTCGGCTTTCAGTTCAAGCCGGTCGACAATGTAGCGGGCGATCGAAGGCGGCGTGTAGTATTCGCCGAACTTCTTGCGCTGTTCGCGGTCAAGGAACCGGTCGTAAACGCCGGTCAGGATGTCGCCCTTCACAGTGGTGAAATCATAGCGCGAGAGCTGATACATCGCCCACTCGATGGCGTTCGACAGGTTGGGATCGTTGGTGGCGAAAACCCAGTCCAGTTCGGTTTCATCGAAGGCAGCGGCATAGAGCGCTTGCGCCTTCTCGTAGGCCATCTTGAGCAGGCGGGTATAGCCGAAAGTGAACTTCTCGCGCAGCTTCTGGAAGGCTTCGACGCCCCCGTTGCAAAGGAAGCGGTTTTCACCAAAGAATCCGTGATCCTCGAAGAAGCGGATAAGAAGGATGCGAGCGAGAATTAGGTTCGCCGTTTCGGTGGCGAACATTTCGATGGCCTGCTTATCGTCCTTCGCATTCACGCGGGCGCGGAACTGCGGCAGGCCATCGAGCGCGAGGCGGGCGATGCTGCCAGCCTTCTTGAGCTTGCGGTTGAGCCGGGCAACATCGCCGCCATAGCTCATCGCCAGCTCGTAGCTAGTAGGTTTGGCGCTAACTGTCAGGGTATAGGGATCGAAGACCGCATCGGCATACTTCTTGTAAAACTCTTCCCACGACGACGAAACATCCGTCGCCATACCCAAGACAGATTTCAGCGTGCCTAGGGTGGATTCTTGAAGGTGACCGGTTGTATTGCGCAATGTCTCGTAGAAGTTGCGGCGGGCGACCAGCACCTGGTTGTCGCGCCGCTTGTCGGGTTTGTCCGGCGGTGACAGTTTCTCGGTGGCAATCAGGCTGACATCGCCTTCGCGGAACTGCTTTAGGCGTTGCGGCACTCCGGCCACACCGAAGGAAAGGCGGGCAAAAGCCTCGCGAAAGCCTGCCTCGGTGGCGGTATCGTCGAGCTTGAATTCGATATCGCTGATGGCACTGAGCTGCGCGCTCATCACCGGGCGTGCGACGATCACCGTGGGATCGGCCATGAGGAACCAAGCGGTATCAGGCCGGATGTATTTGGCCTTCTGCGCAAAGATCGCTTCCCGTTTGCCAACGGTAGAGAATGCGTCGCGCTCGTCCTTAGCCTCGACCACCACCCAGTCGATTTCAAGCGGTTTGCCGTTGCGGTCGGTGATACCGCTGGGGGCACGGCAGGTAATGTCGGGGCGGCCTGCTTCTCCCGCAACATCGATCAACACCGATCCGCGCGGATAGCCCAGCACTTCGCAGAACAGGTCGCGCAGCGGGCCATACATGGCCGCTTCCTGCCCTTTCTTGGTTGCGCGGATCAGGCCGATGGTTTCCATGAAACTGATCGCCATCGGTCTTGGTAACTTCGTCACGAACTCCTTGCCTCCCTATCAATACATCATCCTATGGGGATTTGTTTCGAGAGCCAAGCACACAAGCAAATGATGCACTTATGTCGAGACACAAGGTCCGTAGAATGTTGGTTCATGCGCCGGATGGAGATCCCGACCCCGTTTCCTCATTCCTTCAAGAAGCAATATCCCCCAACCACTCCGCCGCCTTCGCAGCCGCACTGGCAGCGGTGAAGATCGCCCGGTTGTCGCCCTTGAGCACCTTGAGCCAGCTGGCGAGGTAGCAGGCATGATCCGGACGCGGGGTGACCGACAGCCCGAGGTCCCCGCACAGGAAGGCTGAGCCAAGCTCGGCGACCAGCTCTTCCATGGCATAGGCCTCGTCACCGAAGCGCTTGCCGAAGGTGCGGGCGAGACGGTGGTCGGCACCGGTCCAGTGGACCAGCTCGTGGAGCAGGATGGCATACCAGTTCTGCACCGCGCTGGCGGTGTCGGTGGTGAAGAACCGCTCGCGGTCGGGCATGGTGATCGTGTCGGCGGAGGGCGTGTAGTGGGCACTGTCGCCCTGAATGCGGATGGCGGCACCCGTGGCGGTGATGAAAGCTTCGACATCCGGGATGGGATCAAAGGCCTCGGCTTTCGGCACATCGGGCAAGGCGTAGCCCTCGACCTGCGCAATGTTGAACACATGCGAGCCTTGGGCGAAGATCCGGCCCGCGCCATCGCGCGCCTCGTCTTCGCTGCCCTCAGGCTTGTCCAGAATCTTGTAGAACACGATGGGCGAAGCCTTCTCGCCCTTGCGGACCTGCGCGCCCAGAGACTGCCACTGGCGATAGGTTGCCCAGAGACCATGCCCGAAGTCCTGTGCTTCGGCACTGGCCCAGAGGGCAAGGACATTAATCCCGCGATAGGCCTTGCGGGTGACTGCATTGATGGGCCGCGTGAGCGGGGCGCTGCTGCGATGCCAGGGGAGCGTGTAGTCGCCCGTGCCGCGCTCCAGCGCGGCGATGATCTGGTTGGTGATGGTGTCGTAGATGCTTGCGGTTGCGGTGCTGGCCATGGTGGTAATTCCTTCGTCCTGTCGTTGGGAACGCGGATGAAGGGACGGGCCGGATGGCCGGGCGGGTCAGCGCGAAGCGCGGAACAGCCAACCCTGGAGGGCGAAGCCCGAATGGAGCGGGCAGGCTGTTGATCCCGCCCGGCACGGCCTGTCACTCAGGGAGCAGTTCATTCCAATGGCAGGGCGAAGGATGCCGTGGCCGGGCATTCACGCATCACACGCTCAGCCGAGACCAGCCCCCAAAGACTTCGTCTTCGCGGCCTCGGGCGCACTCGCTTCCATGGCGGTCTGCTTTTCGCCCGCGCGCTCGTGGATGGCGCGGATCAGCCGCGCCTGGTCGTCGGTGACCACAATGGCTTCGGACTTCGCGCGCGAGAGCGCGACATAGAGCATCTTCTGATCGACCAGATTGGCGGAGCGGCTGTCGGCGTGGATCAGGACGCGATCTGCGGTCTGGCCCTGCGCGGCGTGGGCGGTCTGGACATAGGCATGGCGCAGATGGGCGTCGCGGGGGTCGGTGAGATCAAGCCGCTGCTCGCGGCCATTGGCCAGCGCGATGGTCGCCCGCTGCCGCTCGGGATCGATGCCGGTCACCGTGCCGCGCAGACCATTGATGCGCCCGGCCTCGCGATCGTTTCGGGTGAACTGCACGCGGTCGCCCGCCTGCAACTCCATCACCTTCCGCTCAAAGACCTCCACCTTGCCCGCGCCCCACTGGCGCAACCGCCAGTCGATGGCTGACCCGTCGGCGGACTTGAGCGATATCGCCGCTTTGTCCGGATCGATCCGCTCGACCCGGTATGCCAACCCTCGCGTCACGCCCTTATCGGCATAGTCGCGCATGAAGCGAACCGTGTCGCCCGGCGCATAGCTCGCCGGATCGCGGGCTTCGATGCGTGACAGGTTCTTGGCGACCAGGCTCTCCATGGTGACGGCGGGACCGGACAGAGCCTCTACTGCGGCAAGCTCGCGGCGGATATCAGCGGTGAGCACATCGCGGCCATCGCGGGACGGCTCGACGACAAGGGTGCGCGCGCGTTCCCTGCTGTCGAGCGCAGCATAGGCCCTGGCTATGGCGGTAAAACGCTCGCCCTGACTGCCATGGGCAATGATCTTTCCGCCGCCGCGCTCCAGCGCGTCCAGCGCTCTGCGCGCATCGCCTTCGATCGATGCCAGCACAGCCTCGCGGGTGGCGGCATTGGTCTGACGCACAACATTGTCGAGCCGCGCGGTGGCCATGTCGGCGGATTGCAGCTGCGCAAAGGCTGCGCCAGCACCAACCGAGCCGAGCTGTTTGACGTCGCCCACCAGAACGACGCGCGCCTTACTGTCTGCAGCGAGGCCAAGCAGCGCAGCCATGTCACGGGCCGAGAGCAGCGAGGCCTCATCGACGATCCACACGCCGCCGGACAGCGATGCACTGTTGCGCACCAGCTGACGGGCGACAGTCTCACCGCGCTGGCCCAGCGCATCGCCCAATGTTTGTGCAGCCGACGCGGTCGGGGCAAGCGCAGTGACGATAACCCCACGCGCCTGCGCCTCGCGCGCAAAGGTCGCCAGCACAGTGGTGGTCTTGGCGGTCCCGGCATAGCCTTGAAGGCCGGTCACGCGGTGCGGGCTGGTGAGCAGAGCGCGGGTGGCCGCGCGCTGGCCTTCATTCCAGGGGTGATCGGATTGGAGCTCGGCGCGGGCAACGGCGTTGGCGGCCTGCTTGGCCGAAAGGATCGGAGCCCCCGTGCCCCGCCCCTCTGCCTCGAGACGCAGCAATTGCCGTTCATGGGTAATGTTCTCGGCGGTGGTGAAACCGGCGAATTCTGCGCCACGCTTGTCGAGAAAGGTGCGCGGCACTAGCGCGCCGTCGCCCTGCGCCCGCGCAACGGCTGCGCTGATCTGTGCAGCGGTCACCCGGCCCAACCCATAGCGCCCGGCCTCTTTCTCCAGCTCGGAGGCGGCGAAGACGGATTGCCGTTCGCCAAGACTGGCGGCGGCAAGTGCCACAGCCTGATGCGCGGTGATCTGCCCCTGCGCAGCCAATGCGCTGCCATGCCCACTGCTGGCCGCCGCTTCCTTGCTAGCTGCGACCAAGGCCTCCCGCGCATCTTTCCCGAACCCGGCGGCATCCGCCTCCGCGCGCCAGTTCGCCACCAACTCGCCCCGCTCCAAGCTCTGCTTCGCCTCGCGGGTATCGAGCGCGGCGATCTGCTTTTCCTCAGCGGATGCGGTCGCGCGGGTCTGGCCGCGCTCGGCAAGCCGCGCTTCGACCTGCGCGGCGCGCTCGCTGAAGGCGCGGATAACAGCGGCGGGGACGCCCTTGATCTCGAACAGGGAATCCTTGCCCTGCTCAATGCCATAGCCAAGCGCCCGCACGCCCACCGCCAGCTCCTGCCGGTAGACCGCGCCAATGGCCTTCTGCAGCTGGTAGAGCGCGCGCGGCTCCAGGCTGCGCCAATTCCCCTCGGCGTCCTGCGTCATGTTCATGATGACATTGTGGGTGTGGAGCTGCGGGTCCTGAGCCCGGCTCGTGTCGTGCCGGAAGCTGGCGATCACGAGATTGTCAGTGGTATGCCGCTCGACGCCGCCCGGTGCGCGGATAAGGGTGGCGGCGGCATGGCGCTCGACATAGGCGAGCGCCGCCTTCACCGCATTGTTATGCGCCGCCACCAACCGGCGATCCCCCGCCACCTCGGCCATGATTGAGACTGACTTGGGCGCGGACATAGTGATGTCCCAACCAGGCCGGTGCTGGAGCTTGCCCTCGCGCATGGTGCCGAGCTGCTGGCCATGGGGTAGCGCACCATCAAGGATGGCGCGGAAGGTCTCGCGATTGACCTCGCCTGACAGACCCAGGGCCTTGGCCCCCTCGCCCTGCCATTCGCTGGGCGAGATGCCACCATCGGCGTAATAGTCATCCGATTCGAAGTAGTTCGCAGCGGCGGCCGAACTGCTGATCGCGCCAATGGTAGCAACCATCAGACCGGTCCCTTGAGTGTGGTGGCCGGGTCATCCTTGGCCGTGCCGGTATCAGCCTTCTTCGGCATGCGGTTCCAGAGCATCCTGCTGATGTGAGCCGGAACAAAGGCCGGATGGCGGGCTGGCCCCCGCGCATCGATGTGCTCCCGCGTCAGCTTGATCCGCCCCACGGGCAAGGCATCGGGCAATTGCAGAAAGCCGTGATGCGGCTGCAGACGCAGGTCGCTCTCAATCACGGCGGAGCGAACGACGCGGGTGCTGCCCACCGATGTGCGGCCGCTATTGGGGCCGGTCTCGAAGCTGTCCGAGGCGCTGCGCACCTCCACCTCGACATCGCCGATGTTACGCGATGCCCATTCCCGCGTGTCGCGGTCGATCAGCTGCAAATACAACTTCGAATTGCAGCAACCCAGCAAGGCCTCGGCGCTGTCGCGGCCATAACGCCGGTGCATCTGGCCGATGGCCTGAAAGGTCAGCACTACGCTGGCCCCGAACTTGCGACCCTCGGGCAAAAGCCGCGTGAGATTGTCGACCCGTGGAAGATCGGCAAGCTCGTCCAGAAAGAACCACATCCGTCGCCTGTCGGACGGCGGAAGGCCTAGCATGGCACTGGCCGCACACTCCAGCCAGCAGGCCAGCAATGGCTTCATCGCCTCGAAGTAATCCTCCTTGCGCGGGACGAAGAGCCAGGGCTTTGGCCCCTGATGCGCGTCGAGCCCGGCAATGAATTCGCGGAAGGCGAAGCTGCCCCGATCCCCCGGCTCGCGCCACAGGAACTGCAGCAGGGTCGCGGCCTTGGCGAGCATGAACAGCACGCTGCCCGTCGCCCGGTCGGCATCATCGGCGAAGGTGCGCGCCGATGATGTGCCAGCGAGCCAGACCTTCATCTCCTCCTTGCCCTTGACCTGAAGCGCGTCGAGCAGCTCGGGGAACGTGGTCCGCCCCTCGGCGCTCAGCACCCGCAGGATATTGGCGACAAGAATGCGAGACGTTTCCAGCCAGACATCGTCATCGCGTTCGCCAGTCTCGGAGACCAGCTGGCGGGCGATACGGTCGGCATCCGCCGGATGGGCAATCTCGGAGAATGGCGACCAGAAGGCTGAGCGTTCGTCGAAGGGATTGAGGATGATGTCGCCGCGCTCGGGCCGGTAGTAGTGGGTGATGAACTCGCCCGAGGTATCATAGACCAGCGCCGGTTCGCCGCGCGCTTCGACCTGGTCGAGCATCTGGCGCATGACCGTGGTCTTGCCAGCCCCGGTGGTGCCGAGCAGGGCAAAATGGCGACACTCCAGCCATGCCGGAATGCCGACCGAGGTGATGCGGATCGATCGCGCATTGGTGGCCTTGCGCGTCATCCGGGCAAGCACGCGCTCGGTCACAATCTTCGTGCCGGATATGAACCGATCCCGCGCCGCTTCCTTGCCCTCGCTGCGTATCCAGATGGCGAAACCGAAGCACAGAAGCAGGCCAACCAGCGCGCCAAGCGTGCCCCCCAGCACAACCTTCCCGACAAGGTCATCCCAACACCATAACCAGATGCGATCATTGGCGAGGACGCTGGCCGGCACGCGCGCGGTGCGGTTCATGAACTGAATCGTGATCTCGGGATCGCTGCGTCCGCTGGCGACCCAGCTGACTGCGACGCCCTGCGCGTGCTGATAGGCGCAGGCGAACTGGCCCGGCGCCGGATCATGGCGGGCGAGCATGAAGGCCCCGAGCCCCGCGCTGCCCGCAACGGTCCAAGCATAGCCGCGCCACCGCGCGGCGAGCCCGGCGATGGTCTGCTTGAAGAGGCCTTGGCCCCTCAGGAGATTATCGCGGTCGCGGCTCATGACAGCGCCTCCGCTGCAAGGGCGCGCTGGCGGCGATAGGCCGAGTGCGCCGCTTCGCCGATCATGCTGTCGGTGCGGTCGGCATCGCCATCGCCGCGCAAGGCCGCGCGTCGGGCATAGGCATAGGCCGCGCTGGCGGTGAACAGGCTGCGATCGAGCAGCGCCTCGATCACGCCAAGCCGCGCATCGAATGCCGCCATGTCGTCATCGCCGACGCTGCTGCCGCCTGCCACTGGCGCATCAGCAACCGCGCCAAGCCCGGCCTCGATCACCCGCGACAGGGCCTGATAGCGGGTCAATCCGCGCGCCTCGGCATAGCGCCGGATCATCACTTCCTGCCCCATCGGCACGCGCACCGAGAGCTTGACCCGGTTCATGACTGCACCGCCCGAAGCGCGCCATGCGCGCGCTCCCGAAATGGCGGAAATGCGAGGGTTCTGAGCGCGCCGCCAAAAGAGCGCGCGCATCGCCCCCCAAGAAAACGGCGGTTGGCCGCCATCGACTGGTCAGTGTGGTGTGAGATTGACTTACTGCTTCGGATCGCAGAGCCGAAGCCCTGCGATCCTGTTGCCTGCCCTGTCCTGTCATCCATGGCTGGCCTCGCTTTCCGGTTCGAACCGGCCCGCGGCGGCGGCCATCTGGCGAAGAGCGATATGGTCTTCGAGTTCGCGGTTGCGCGGCTGACGGCACGGCGTGCCGCGCCCGGCGAGGTCGTGTTCGGCAAGCCAGCGATAGAGGGCGTCATCGATGGCCTTGCGGATGGCACAATCAAGATCGCGGGCTTCGACCGGATCGAGATTGACCCAACCTGCGCAACCGACCGCCACCTGTGCGCCGAGCGGAAACCGCTCACCGCCAACATTGTAGAACGGACCCTCGATATAGGCCCTGCCCTCGTGGCCCATGTGGAGCGCGATGATCGGGCGCTGGTCGGCGAAGTGGAATCGCACCGCGTTGACCAGGGCCCAGGCATCGTTGTCGCCATCGGCCATGCGCTCGATCATGGGGACAAGGTGGTAGGCGACCTGCTGGTCGATGCGGAACGTGTAGCTATGGTAACCGCTGTTGAGGGGACGAGCGAAGCTGTCCCGTACTCTCTGGATGAGAGACATGGCATTGTCCTTTGGTGATTGATGGGAGCGAGAACAGGCAAAGCAGGCGCGTGAGCGCCTGTCAGTTTGCCTCCTCGTGATTGATCAGGCGGCGCAGGGATGACGTGGGCACCAGGGTGCGCCTGCCGATCTTGATCGTCTCGATGCGGTTCTGCTTGATGAGGGCGTAGATTGACGTGCGGCCAAGGCCGAGGGCCTTGGCGGCTACTGATACTGATACGGTAAGCTGTTCCATTCTGGTCTCCTGTGGTTGCCGAATCGCGGCGAGAGACGCTTTAGGTTGCACAGGTTCGCCCAAGCTCGGAGCAACAATCCAAGCCACTGAAAATGCAGAACTAATAAATGAAATAAATGAAAATAAATGCCGAAAAAAACAAAATCCGAGCTTCATTTTTTCGATAATTTTTTGCCGTTCGGGTGGCCTTCAGCCCTTGGTTGAGCGCTTCTGGTAAATTTCGGCGGCGTGATTGCTGACCTGCTTCCGGGTGGGGATCTTGCACGAGGGATCGTTCAGCTTCTTGAACCATCCGATCAGTTCATCTTCCAGCAGCTCGCAGGCTGCATCAGGGTCTGACGGCAAACGCTTTCTGGCGTATTTGCGCGAAACATCCCGTTTGGCGCTGACATAATCATGGAGCGAGGTGCGACCTGTGCCGCCTTTCCGAGGCGGCTTCGTCACCGCTATCAGGCGATCCGCACCTGCCGGGGTCAGGTAAAGATCACCAGACAAGTACCATGGGTATGGAAAGGCTGTCACATCGGAGCGCTGTTCCCGGAAGCGCGACAGAAGCAGATAGCGCAGCCGTCCGAAACAAATGCGCTGGTCGAGCGGCCAGTACTGCCCGGTGAGTGGGATTCGCACCATTAGCCGAGGACCCTGCGGGGCCTGCAATGCCGCGAAAATGGGCTCGACTATGCTGTCAGTCTCATGAGCAACCGGCAAAGGAGATTGAGGAAAGCCATAGGCGTATTGCCACGAGTGCCAACCGATCGGAACCAGAACCATCGCCAACGAAGCGATGAAGGCAATCATGAAAGGAGCTGGCGAGAGGACAAACTCACCTGCGTAGTGAGCTACGAGAACTGCCACGCCAACAGGCGTGAGCACCCAGGAAAGCCTCGACGCCCAAATCCTTGTCCGGAAAGCCCGCCTATAAGCGTCGTACGGGCTCTGTGCGGCCTCTGAAATGGCCTTGGTGCTGGCTTCGACGTCGCCCTTGAGGCGCCTCCGGTAGCACTCGGCAACGACATCCTCGAAGCGGACGTGCACGTCGGCTGCCGCATTCATCTGCGGTGGAAGGGCAAGTCCGCCCGAAGTTGAACCCGGCCTGCGTCCCATGCCGAAAATAATTCAGAAAAACGACTTTCTGTCAACCGCTTGATCAGTTGGCTCATCTCTCTGGAAGTCTTCGGCGAGCGCCCGCCCCGCCCTCATTCCGGTTTCGCAGCCTCGCCTGCATCAGGCGCTACGCCATTGCAGTAGCGCCCCCACGCTTCCATCAACTTCACCCGCATGCCCGGTTGGTCCGGTGTGCCGAGATAGGTTGTGCGGCGATAGGCCGCCTGCACCGCGTCGGGCGTCTTGTGCGCCAGCGCCGCTTCCACCACGGCATCGGGGAAGCCTTCGTTGGCGGCCCAATCGGTGAACGTGGAGCGGAAGCCGTGGACGTGGTAAGGTTCGCACATATCGCGCATCACCTTGAGCAGCGTCATGTTGGACATCGCCTTGCCGGTCATGCCGGGGAAGACCACTTCGGCTCCTTCAAGGCGCATCGCATGCGCCTTTGCAAGCACCGCCAGAGCCGCGTCTGAGAGCGGCACCATCTGCGCCCTGTTGCGCTTCATATGCTCGGCTGGAATCGTCCATAGGCGCTGTTCCAGATCGAATTCATCCCATGTCGCGAGCCGCACCTCTTGCGAGCGGACGCCCGTCAGAATGAGAAGGTCGAGCGCCAGACGCGTGTAAGTAGGCTTGCGCCGCAAGGCGATCATGAAACCCTGTATCGCGACATAGGGCATGGCCTTGCGGTTTTCCGCCTGCTTCACCTGTCGCGGAAGACCCCTGCCCGCCTTCAGGCTGCCATTGCCCGATGGGGCTTCGCGTGAGCGCCAGCCCTTGGCGTGGGAATAATCGAGCACGGTGCAAATCCGGTTGCGCACCTGACGGGCGGTGTCTGGAATTTCCTGCCAGATCGGCGTCAGCACGCTGATGATGTCGGCGCTGGTGATGCTGCCGGTCGCCATGTCACCCAGTTTCTTGAAGGCGTAGTTTTCCAGAGTGGCGAGCCACTGGCGCGCATAGACTGTGCTTTTCCAGCCCGCCTCGTTCTCGGAGTGATACTGGAGCGCAGCCTGTCGGAAAGTGACCTTCGCGGCAGCCTCGTCCTTACGCTCTGCCAGAACGTCGCGCCGCTCGACCCTGGTCGCCTTGCGAATTTCCTGCGCTTTCTGGCGAGCTTCGGCCAGCGTCACCATCTTCGCGCTCCCCAGCCCTATGTCCTGACGATTCCCGTCGCGCTGGACTCGCACCATCCACGAAGCGCCGCCAGACTTCTTCACTTTCAGGAAGAGTCCGTCGCCGTCCTGATAGGTTCCCGGATTCGCGAGCGCGGCCTTGACCGCCACTGCCGTAAGACTGCCCATTTTCGTCCCCACACTTTCAGAGGCCGCCAGCCAAAATCAAAATGTGGGGACGGCCCCTTCTGTCCCCACACCGTCCCCACACTAGGCTCCGGCTGCAGGCGAACAGGAGCGGTCATGGGCGGACCAATGAGGGCAGAATACCCTAGGAAATCCGGGATTTCCATGGGCGTTGGCGGATGTCAGTGAATAAGGGGGTGGTGGACAGGGCTGGATTCGAACCAGCGTACGCTTGCGCGGGCAGATTTACAGTCTGCTGCCTTTAACCACTCGGCCACCTGTCCACACAGTCCCCTGCTTGAGGGGGGCTTCCGAAGCGAGATCCGCCTTGAAATAGCGCGATTCCCCGAGGGGCTCCGCTGCCGAGAGGCGCCCCTTTGGCGAAGCGGTGCTTGCCTGTCAATGCCCCTGCTGGCAGGGGGCAGGCTGCAACGCCGGGAAGGCCAAGGAACAAGCATGAGCAAAGGTGAAAAGAAGCGCGCTCTCAGGGGTCGCGCAGGGCGCATGAAGGGCGGACGGGGGTCGGGCCGCGCCTCGGGCGGGCAAGTGCGCCTGTGGGGGCGGCACGCGGTGGAAGCCGCGCTCAGGAACCCCGAGCGCCAGCATCGCAAGCTGTGGGCCACGCCCGAGGGGCTGGAAAGCTTAGACGGCGAACTGCCCGCCGGCTTCCCGATAGAACACGCGCAGGCGGCCGATCTGGCCCGCCTCGTCGCCAAGGATGCGCCGCATCAGGGGCTGGTGCTCGAATGCGCAACCCTCGAAGACGTGTTCATTGATGAAGTCGCTTTGGGCGAAGCGGCGCGCCCGGTCGTGGTGCTCGATCAGGTCACCGATCCGCATAATGTCGGGGCAATCCTGCGCTCGGCCGCAGCCTTCGGTGCCGCTGCCATTATCACGCAGGACCGCCACGCCCCGCCCGAAGGCGGCGTGCTCGCCAAGGCGGCCTCGGGCGCGCTGGAGACCGTGCCGTGGGTGCGGGTGGTCAACCTTGCCCGAGCGCTGGAAGAACTGGCCGAGGCCGGATATTGGCGCATCGGGCTGGCCGGAGAGGCCGAAGCCGTGCTTGCCGACATCCTGCCCACCGGGCCGGTCGCAATCGTGCTCGGCGCCGAGGGCGAAGGCCTGCGCCAGAACATCGCCGCCCATTGCGACGTGCTGGCAAAGCTGCCGATTTCCTCGGCGATCGAAAGCCTTAATGTGTCGAACGCCGGTGCAATTGCGCTTTATGCGGTGGCCTCGCGCGGGTAGAACGGGCGCGAGAAGGGGGAAATCGCATGACCATGTTTTCACACATTCGCCTGCGCGGCGCCGCTCTGCTGGCGGGCTTCGCGCTGGCGCTGACCGGCTGCTTCATGACACCGGGCAAATTCACATCCGAACTCGCCATCACCGGGCCGGACAGCTTCACCTTCAGCTATGATGGGGAGATTTTCTTCCTCGGCCTGTCGAAGCTTGCCCAGATGGACGCCGGTGAGGAGGTCTTCACGCCCGAGCAATGCTACGATGACGAGACCTACGAGCCGCGCGATTGTACGAAGGAAGAACTCGCTTCCCAGCGCGAAACCTGGGACGCAGGCGCGCAGGATCGCGCCGCGCAGGCCAAGAAGCAGGCCGAGGAAATGGCCGCATTGATGGGCGGCATCGACCCCAGCGACCCCAAGGCCGCCGAAGAACTCGTCGCGCTGCTGCAACGCCAGAAGGGCTGGGAGCGCGTGGTGCACAAGGGCGACGGGGTGTTCGACGTCAGCTACCGCGCCAGCGGCACGATGGGCCATGATTTCACCTTCCCGCTGATCGAGGGCTTCCCGCCGATCAATCCCTTCGTGCAGGTGTTCCTGCGCAAGAACGGGCAGGTGCGGATCAACGCGCCGGGCTTCGCCGCGCAAAAGGGCGATCCTTCGGGCATGGGGCCGATGATGGGCATGGGCTCGCTCGGCCCGCTCGCGGCAATGGCGGCGAGCGAGGGAGGCAAAACGCCTGAGGGCGAGGCACTCAAGGGCATCCCGGTTATCGACGGCACCTTCACCGTTCGGTCGGCGCCGGGGATGCGGATCCTTGCCAACAACACCGATGAAGGCCCCGTTGCGGGCACCACGGGCGAGGCGCTGGTGTGGAAAATCAGCCCGCGCACCGCGCAGGCCCCGACCGCGTTGATCGCCGCGAAGCGTTAAGCTGCTCCCGGGCCAAAGAGAAACCCCGCCAGCTGCGAGGCTGACGGGGTTTTCTTATGCGCGTTGCCGGGCGGCAAAGCTTCAGGGCTGCGCGATCAGTTGACCGCGTCCTTCAGCCCCTTGCCCGCCTTGAACTTGGGCTGGTTCGAAGCCTTGATCTTCATCGGCTCGCCAGTGCGCGGATTGCGGCCCGTCGAGGCCTTGCGCTTGGCAACCGAGAAGGTGCCGAAGCCGACCAGGCGGACTTCATCACCGCCCGAGAGCGCCTTGGTGATCGCGTCGAACACGCTTTCCACGGCGTTCGAGGCGTCGTTCTTCGAAAGACCGCTCGCGTTGGCAACTTCGCTGATCAGGTCGTTCTTGTTCATATGGGAACCCCCTCGCTTCAGGATTTTCGTTACATCGATGAATCGCGTATGTCGAAAGCGGGCAAATTGAGACGTTTTTGCAAGCACTGTCAAAGGCAATCAGCCTCTGGCAGCGCGCTGTGCAAAAAGCAGTTAACTTCCCGCGCCTAACATAGGTTGGGCGCAAGGATCAGATCAGGTGTTGCCGGCTTCCGGAAATTGCGACCCTGCCGCGAATCACGGCAAGTGCCGCTCTTCTAGCGACTCAATGCGCGGTTGGCACCTCTCCAGGCACCCCGTTCACCACCGAGGTGGAGCCCGTTGCCGGCTGGCTGGCGAGATCATCGGCCTCTGTCCACTCGATCGCCTCGAGCGGCTCGACCAATGCGCGGGCGAGCACTTCGTCGACATGGGCGACAGCGACGATCTCCAGCCCTTCCTTCACGTTGGCAGGGATTTCGGCCAGATCCTTGACGTTCTCCTCGGGGATCAAGACGGTCTTGATGCCGCCGCGAAGAGCCGCGAGCAGTTTTTCCTTGAGGCCGCCGATTGCCAGCACCCGGCCGCGCAGCGTGACCTCGCCCGTCATCGCCACATCAGGGCGCACGGCAATGCCGGTGAGGGTCGAGACGATCGATGTGACCATCCCGATGCCGGCGCTTGGCCCGTCCTTGGGGACAGCGCCTTCGGGAAGGTGGATGTGGATGTTCTTGCGGCCGATCAGGCTGGGCTTGATGCCATAGGCGGGCGCGCGCGCCTTCACGAAGCTGAAGGCCGCCGCAACGCTCTCGTTCATCACCTGACCGAGCTTGCCAGTGGTCTTGACCTCACCCTTGCCCGGCGTGGTGACGCTTTCGATGGTGAGCAGCTCGCCGCCCACCGATGTCCACGCCAGCCCGGTCACCGCACCGACCTGCGCTTCTTCTTCCGAAACGCCGTGCTTGAACTTGCGCACACCGGAATAGTCACCGAGGTTTTCGGGCGTGATCGTGACGCTGTCGGCCTTCTTTTCAAGGATCTGCCGCAGGCTCTTGCGCGCCAGCTTGGCAATTTCACGCTCGAGCGTGCGCACCCCGGCCTCGCGGGTGTAATAGCGGATAAGATCGCGCAGGGCCTCTTCTTCAAGGGCAAACTCGCCCTTCTTCAGCCCGTGCGCCTCGACCTGCTTTTCAATCAGGTGGCGCTGGGCGATCTCCACCTTTTCGTCCTCGGTATAGCCTTCGAGCCGGATGATCTCCATCCGATCGAGCAGCGGCTGCGGCAGGTTCAGGCTGTTCGCGGTGCACACGAACATGATGTCCGAAAGGTCCAGATCCAGTTCCAGATAGTGGTCCTGGAACTTGGCGTTCTGTTCGGGATCCAGCACTTCGAGCAGCGCCGAGGCCGGATCGCCGCGGAAGTCCTGACCCAGCTTGTCAATCTCGTCGAGCAGGAACAGCGGGTTTGCCGTGCCGGCCTTCCTGAGGTTGGCGACAATCTTGCCGGGCATCGAGCCAATGTAAGTGCGCCGGTGACCGCGGATTTCCGCTTCGTCACGCACGCCGCCCAGCGACTGGCGCACGAATTCGCGCCCCGTCGCCTTGGCGATCGACTTGCCGAGGCTGGTCTTGCCCACACCCGGAGGGCCGACGAGGCACAGGATCGGACCCTTGAGCTTGTTGGTGCGCGCCTGCACCGCAAGATATTCGACGATCCGGTCCTTGACCTTCTCCAGCGCATAGTGATCCGCATCGAGGACCTCCTGCGCCTTGCCGATATCCTTCTTCAGCTTCGATTTCTTGCCCCACGGCAGGCCGAGCAGCACATCGAGGTAATTGCGGATCACCGTCGCCTCGGCGCTCATCGGCTGCATCGAACGCAGCTTCTTCAGCTCCGCAAGCGCCTTGGCCTTGGCTTCCTTGGAAAGCTTGGTTTTCTCGATCTTCTCGGTCAGCTCGGCAATCTCGTTGCCTTCGCCGTCATCACCGCCGCCCAGCTCGCTCTGGATCGCCTTCAACTGTTCGTTGAGGTAATATTCGCGCTGGGTCTTCTCCATCTGGCGCTTCACGCGCCCGCGGATGCGGCGTTCGACCTGAAGGACCGAAAGTTCGCCTTCCATGAAGGCCATCACCAGTTCCAGCCGCTTCAGCGGATTGCCCTCGGTCAGCAGCGCCTGCTTGTCTGAAACCTTGGCGCTGATCGCGGCGGCGATGGTGTCAGCCAGCTGGCCGGCATCGTCGATCTCGGACAGATCAACGCCCGAATCCTCGCCCATCTTCTTGTTGAGCTTGACGTATTCGCCGAACTGCTCGGTCACCTGCCGCATCAGGGCAGTAACCTCGCTGCCCGAGACGGTTTCAGGCGCGATGGTTTCGACTTCGGCGAGCAGGTGCGTGCCGACATTTTCCAGCGCGGAAAGCCGCGCGCGGGTCTTACCCTCGACCAGCACGCGCACCGTGCCATCGGGCAGCTTGAGGAGCTGCAGCACCTGCGCGATCACGCCGACATCATACAGGTCATCGCCTTCCGGATCGTCACAACCGGGGTCAAGCTGGGCGAGCAGGACGATGTCCTTGGACGCCTCCATCGCGGCTTCCAAAGCGGCCACCGACTTGTCGCGCCCGACAAAGAGGGGAACGACCATGCCGGGGAAAACGACGATGTCACGCAGGGGGAGAAGGGGGAAGGTCTGGGTCATGGTTGGGATATGGGAAGCGGCGGGGCAGGCTGCAACGGTTCATGCCAATCCGCTGTGGATGGCCTGGCCCTTGCGCCCTGCCCGGCGCATTATCCCAAGCCGGGAAGGTTGAAGCCGGGCGGGAGGCCCATCGAGGACTGCATTTCCTGCATCTGCTGTTCCGACACACGGTCGGCGCGATCGCGGGCGTCGTTGAAAGCGGCCGCAACAAGATCTTCGAGGATCTGCTTGTCATCCGCGTTCATCAGGCTGTCGTCGATGCTCACGCCCAGAATACGGCCCTTCGCGCTGGCGCGGACTTTGACCAGACCCCCGCCCGCCGAGCCTTCCACCTCGATTGAATCGAGCTTCACCTGCATCTCGTTCATCTGCTTCTGGATGGTCTCGGCAGCCTTCTGGGCGGCGGCCATCATCTCTTCCATCGACTTCATCGGGGGGTACTCCATCAATTCCAGGGGGGACTTCCCGAACCGGCGGCAGCCTTGACGGGGGCGTCCAGCAGTTCGGCATCGGGGAAGGCTTCGAAGGCAGCCTTGACCAGCGGATCAGAGCGGATGCGCGCGTCCTCGGCAGCGGCTTCGGCCTCGGCAGCTTCGCGCAGGGAGGGTTGTGCTGACCCAGTGCCGCGCTCGATCATCCAGCGCTTGCCCGTCACCTTGAACAACGCCTCGCGGATATCGGGCGCGGGATCATCGGGGAACTTGTCGGCCTGTTCATAGACCAGACGCTCGGGGCCAAGCTGGATCACTCGCACCCGGTCACGCATGATCTGGGCGACGCGCAATTGGCCCGAGGCATCGACCTGATCGACCAGCGCAGCCCAATCCTGCCCCGGCGAGGTTGCAACGGAAGCAGCCGCGGTGACCACACCACCCTCGCCCGCAGGGGCAGCGACAATGCCGCTTGCCGCGATTTCCTCGATCCGCCGCGCAAGCTTGCCGGGATCGGGCATTTGCGCGGCATGGAGCACGCGCAGCAGCGCCATCTGGAGCGACACCAGCGGATCCGGGCCGGTCCGCACCTCGTCATGGCCCTTGAGCAGCAATTGCCACAGGCGGTGCAGTTCTCCGGCACCCAGCCGCGCCGCAAAATCGGCAAGCGCCGCGCGTTCATCCTCGGCGGGTGCATCCGGTTCGCCGCCCGAAACTTGCGCCAGCGTGACGCGGTGGATCAGGTCCATCAGCGCGCGCATCAGCGCCAGCGGCTCGACGCCGAGGGAGTATTGTTCTTCGACCGCGGCAAGCATCGCCTTGGCGTCGCCTTCCAGCAGGTGGCCGAGCAGGCGGCGCTGCGCGCTCTTGTCGGCAAGGCCCAGCATATCACGCACTCGCCCGGCGGCGACCTTGCCCTCGCCGTCGAGATCAGCATGAGCAATCGCCTGGTCGAGGATCGAGAGGCCATCGCGCACCGAACCTTCGGCGGCATTGGAGATGATCGACAAGGCCTCAAGCTCCGCCTCGACACCTTCGAGGCGGCACACCTTGGCGAAGTGTTCAGCCAGCAGCGCAGCGGGGATGCGGCGCAGGTCAAAGCGCTGGGTACGGCTCAGGACAGTGACGGGAAGCTTGTCGACTTCGGTGGTGGCGAACAGGAACTTCACATGCGGCGGCGGTTCCTCAAGTGTCTTGAGCAAGGCATTGAATGCATTGCGCGACAGCATATGAACTTCGTCGATGATGTAGATCTTGTAGCGCGCCGAGACGGCGGCATAGCGCACCTGCTCGATGATCTCGCGCACATCATCGACCCCCGTGTTGGAGGCGGCGTCCATCTCGATCACGTCGATATGGCGGCCTTCGGCGATGGCGGTGCACGGCTCGCATTGCCCGCAAGGATCGATCGTCGGCCCGCCCTGCCCGTCCGGCCCGACACAGTTCAGCGCCTTGGCGATAAGCCGCGCGGTCGAAGTCTTGCCCACCCCGCGCACGCCGGTCATCAGGAAGGCATGGGCCAGCCGGTCGCGCGCGATGGCATTGGCCAGCGTGCGCACCATCGCTTCCTGCCCGATCAATTCCGAGAAGGTCTGCGGGCGGTACTTGCGGGCGAGCACCCGATAGGGCTGAGCCGAATCGCGAGACGGCTGAGCCGGCGCCGCAGGGGAAGGAACAGCGGCGGGCGAGTCCACCAGCAGCGGCGGCGGGCCGGGGTCACCGAAGAGCGCGTTCTGCCCGGCAGCCTCCAGCTCGGCAGCCGTCGGGCCGGTGCCTGTATCTTCCGGCAGGTCGGGATCGGAATCGCTCATGGCGCAAAGCTAGGCGCTCGGGCCCGGTTTGTCATGCTGCGGTTGAGCGCGATAGTGGTGGAAAAGGAGCCGGGCGACCCGCCGCAATCCACCTGAGCTGCTTCCTTCCGGACCTGACTCGGTGAGCGGACGCAAACGTCCACCCGACTCCCGGTGGCGCCTATGGCCTCGCGGACGCGAAAGGTCAACTCAGCGAAAATTATCCGCGTAGGCCTGCAGCTTGAGTCGCTTGGGCGGCGTGGCGATCACGCGAGCGGGGATGCCGTATCTTTCGGCATAGGCTTTGGCCGCAAGCTTGTCAGGGAAGGTCAGCCGCACCTGCGATTGCGTGTCGGCCGAACCGGTCCAGCCCATCAGCGGATCAGCAAAACGCGCTTCCGATTGCTCGAATTCCAGCACCCATTCATCGGTGTGGGCCTTGCCGGACTGCATGGCGTGCTTGGGCTTTTGATAAATTCTAGCGGACATATCTGCTTTCGATCCTCGCTCTCGCGGCCTTCTTGTTGGCCTACCGCTGCGCTGCATTAGGCCCAACGGCCGCACCGCTGCGGGCGGGCGCCGAAACACTTTGGCGCCCTTTCGGGCCGCGTCCACGGCCCTAATTGCGCCATGCCGATAGCCCAATCCTATTCGCGGTTGAAGGCGTTTTTGGTCTTCATGCTCGGCTTTTCGAGCCACGGCTGATCCGGCCAGCGGTGCTTGGGGTAGCGACCCTTCATGTCCTTGACCACATCGCGCCAGCTGCCGCGCCAGAAGCCTGGCAGGTCGCGGGTCGATTGCACAGGACGGCCTCCGGGGCTGGTGAGTTTGAGCAACAAGGGCGTCCTGCCAATCATCGGGTGGCTGTCCAGCCCGAACACCCCCTGCACCCGCACCTCGACGCTCGGCGCATCATCGCCCGCATAATCGATCGCATGGCGGGTATCGGCGGGCGAGGTGAAATGGGTCGGCGCAGCGCGATCGAGCGCCTGCCTGTCGTTCCAGTCGAGCAGCCCCAGCGCGCTTTCCGCAAACCGATGTGGCGGCAAATCGAGATCGCGCCGCCCAGTCAGCAGCGGTGCGAGCCAAGCGTTTGCGTGCGCCCGCAGGTTGTCGGGCGAAAGCGCCTCGATCCCGGCAAAACGGGCGCGGGCGAGAAAGCCTTCAGGCAGGAGTTCCCCCAGCTTCTCCAGAGCCTTCTCCACGAGGATATCCACAAGCAGCGCGGGATCGGGCGTAGGCTCGGGGACGCTCGCCAAGACGATTGTGCCAAGCCGCCGTTCACGTCGCGCTTCGACGCGGGCTTTGTCGCTATTCCAGCGGGTTGTGACGCGTTCTGCCAGTTCTTTGGCAAAGAGCGCCGCGATGCGTTCGGGGGCGAGTTCGGCCCCGGCGGTGATGCGCGCGCCCTTGGCCTGCCCTTGCGCATCGCCGACCACAATCCACTCTGCCCGTGCGAGCGGGGAGGCAGGGTCAAGCGCATAGCCCCTGCCCCCGGCGCTCAGCCACAGTTCGCCGGTGGCATCGCGGCGGCGCGCGACGAAGTCCGGGCGGGCAAGCGCAAGCGCCTCGGCGGCATCGGTCGCCGGAGTCTGGCCGATCACACCGGTCAGCTTGGCCGCCTGCCCCGCCCAGCCTTTGGCGATCCCGGCAGCCGCCACAGCGCGCGGCGCGCGGTCACCGCGCCAGCGAGCCAGACGCTGGAGCAAATCCTCGCCCCGGCCTTCAAGCCCGCGTTCCTGCAGCAGCATCACCAGCCGCGCCGCATCCTCGGCCACCCCGGCAGCCGCGCCGTGAAGGACGGCAGCGGCCTGATCGGGGGCCATGGGCAGCGCAGCAATCGCCTGACCGAGCGGGGTGATGCGCCCCTCGGCCAGCGCGCCCAAGGCCTCCAGCGCGCGGCGGGCGGCGGCAACCGAAGCTTCGGGCGGCGGATCGAGCCAAGGCAGCCCTGCCGGATCCGCCGTCCCCCACTTGGCCAGCCGCAGCAGCAGCGGGGCAAGGTCAGCCTGCATGATCTCGGCCGGCGCGAATTCGGGTCGGCCGGCATGGCCTGCTTCCTCCCACAAGCGGTAGGCGACCCCCGGCCCCTGCCGTGCCGCACGGCCTGCCCGCTGGGCCGCCGAGGCCTGCGAAGCGCGGCGGGTGACAAGGTGGGTAGTGCCCGCAGCTCGGTCAAATTCGGCCAGCCGCGCAAGGCCGGAATCCACCACAACGCTCACCCCGTCGAGCGTCAGCGATGTCTCGGCAATGGCGGTGGCAAGGACGATCCGGCGGCGGCCTTCGGGATCGCGCCGGATCGCGGCGCGCTGCGCGGCAGGTTCGATCTGGCCGTGGAGCGCGTGGATCGGCACGCCAGCAAGGCGTGGCTCCAGCCGCTCGCGCACCCGCTCGATCTCGCGGACTCCAGGAAGGAAAGTGAGAATATCACCCACCTCATCGCGCCATGCGGTGAGAATTGCAGCGGCCATGCGATCCTCGATGGCCCGTGAAGCATCGCCGCCAAGCCACTTGATTACGAGCGGAAAACTGCGCCCCTCGCTTGTGAGTACCGCAGCGCCATCGCCCAGCAGGCGCGCGAAGCGTGATCCGTCGATCGTCGCCGACATGACCAGCACGCGTAGGTCTTCGCGCAGCACGGAGCGGGTTTCGAGCGCCAGCGCAAGGCCAAGATCGCTGTCGAGCGCGCGTTCATGCGCCTCATCGAACAGCAGCGCCGAGACGCCGGGAAGCTCGGGGTCATCCACCAGCCGGTTCACCAGAATCGCCTCGGTGACGACGAGAATGCGGGTACGCGCGGAAACCTTGCTGTCGAGCCGGGTTACGTAACCCACGGTCTCGCCCGGCTTTTCGCCCAACATTTCGGCCATACGCTCAGCCGCAGCGCGGGCGGCGACGCGGCGGGGCGAGGTGAGGATGATCTGGCCGGTGCACCACGATTGATCGAGGAGGTCTGGTGCGACCGCCGTGGTCTTGCCCGCCCCCGGGGGCGCAATCAGCACACCCGCGCCGCGACCCGCCAAGGCGTCGCGGATCTGCGGGAGAACGGCCGTAATGGGGAGATCGGAGCGCATCGCTGCGCCCGATAGCTTGCTCAATGCCCCCGCGCGACCGCGAATTGCGCCGCTTCGGCCATGGCCGCCCGCGCCTTGCTGTCCGGGAAGATCGAAATTGCGTCGATGGCGCGCTGGGCGAACAGGCGGGCGCGTTCGCGGGTGTCTTCAAGCGCGTTGTGCTTGCCGATCAGGTGGATCGCATGGGCAAGGTCATCATCCGACGTGCGGTGACCGATGATCGCGTCCTTCCAGAACTTGCGTTCTTCCTCGCTGCCGCGGGCATAGGCGAGGATCACCGGCAGGGTCATCTTGCCCTCGCGGAAGTCATCGCCCTGGTCCTTGCCCATTTCAGCCGCGTCGGAATCATAGTCGATCGCATCGTCGACCAGCTGGAACGCCACGCCAAGGTTGCGGCCATAGGCCTCCAACGCGCGCTCCTGCTCTTCCGAACATTCTGCCACCACGGCGCTGATCTGGCTGGCGGCGGCGAACAGTGCAGCGGTCTTGGCACCGATGATGTGGAGGTATTGTTCCTCGCTGGTCGCGATCTGGCGCTGGGCGGAAAGCTGCGAAACCTCTCCTTCCGCAATGATCGCGCTGGCGCGGCTGAGGATCGAAAGGACGCGCAAAGACCCGTCCTCGGTCATCAGTTCAAAGGCGCGGCTGAACAGGAAATCGCCGACCAGAACGGTTGCCGGATTGCCGAAGATGATATTGGCCGCAGCCTTCCCGCGCCGCAGTTCGCTGCCGTCCACAACATCGTCATGCAGCAGCGTGGCGGTGTGGATGAACTCCACTGCGGCAGCGAGCTTGTGGTGACGCGTGCCCTTGTAGCCGACCAGTTCTGCCCCCGCGAGCGTCAGCATCGGCCGCAGCCGTTTGCCCCCGCCCGAAATAAGGTGCCCGGCAAGCCGCGGAATCAGCGGGATTTCGCTCTGCATCCGGTCAAGGATGACCGCGTTGACCGAATTCATGCCACCTGCTGTCAGCGACAGCATGGGGTCGAGTGTCGGAGCCTTGCGCGGCATGGGAATGATATCGGCACTCATGCTGGCTTGGCTCTAGGGCGGCCCGCGCGTGCTTGGCAAGCGCAGAATTGCTGCTAGTTACGCAGGCAATGGCGCATGATCCGCAACACCCCACCCCGCCCGGTTCCGGACCCGATCCCGTTCTGGCAGCTTTCCGCAAGAGCATCGACAACATCGATGCCGCGCTGATCCATATTCTTGCGGAGCGATTCCGCATCACGCAGGCGGTGGGCGAGTACAAGGCCAAGGCGACGCTGCCCCCGGCCGATCCGGACCGCGAGGCGCGCCAGATCGCGCGGTTGCGCAAGCTGTCGGAGGATGCCGATCTCGATCCCGAATTCTCCGAGAAGTTCCTGCGCTTCATCATCGAGGAAGTGATCCGCCACCACGAACGCGCGGCGGCCGGCTAAGGCGCATCAGGCCGCTTCTGCGGCCCCGGCGTCATCTGCGAGAAGCGTCCGCCGCTTCCCTACCCTCTCCGCAACAATCGTGCTTACTGGGCAGGCGGCGTTTCCGGAGCGGGCGCGGGCGCAGGCTGAGACGAGGCCGCGTCAGCGGGAGCCTGCTGGCCTGCGCGGCGGGCGCGGACCTGTTCCATGATCGCGCGGCGCTGTTCTGGCGCAAGGTTGCGCCAGGCTGCACGCCGTTCCTCGGGCGGGAGTTGGCGCAGCGTGCGCACCTGTTCGCGCAGCGCCGGATCGACAGGTGCGCGGCTGGCGAAATCATCGCGGGTCAGCCCCTCGCCACTTTCGACCTTGCGCTCCAGGTCGGCGCGGCGGGCTTGCATCTTCTGGTCTGCGAGTTGTTCGCGGCGGGTGATTTCAGCCTCCCACCGCGCACGCAGCCGCGCTTCCTGCTCGGGCGTGGGAACCGGCAGCCCTGCGGCACGGCGACGGGCGATTTCATTCCGGATGCGCTGATCGAGTATCGCGCGGCGTTCTTCGCGGCGGCCCGTGCGGACCTGTTCGGCACGGCGGAACGCCTCACCCAGTTCCTCGGGCGTGTCAATCGGGCCTTCGATGGCGACCGGCGATGCAGGCGCGGTCGGCGTAGCATCGGGGAGCGATGCTGCGGCAGCGGCGCGCGGCGTTGTTTCCGCGGCGGCCGGGCCAGCGATGCTCGCCCACATGGTCCGGGCTGAAGGAACCGGGATGGCAAGCTGCTGGAGCAAGCCTGTGGCCGCCGCAGCGGTTGCCAGCACGCTGAAGGACGCCACACCCAGAGCGATCCGCCGGCCCATGCGCCAGCCGCGCGCGGCAGATGCGGCAGGGCGGCGCAATTGCGGCAGCGGTGCCGCAGTCTGAGGGCCGCGCGCCTCGGCCGCGGCCAGCACGCGGTCGGCAAAGCCTGCCGGTAATTCGGGCGCGGCATAGCCATCCAGCACCCGGGCAAGCGGACTGCCGGGCGTGATGGTTGCGCCTTTATTGTTTTCATTCACGCCCATGGCGCATCTCCTTGCGCCGCCAAAGCCTGCCGCAATGCCGCACGGGCACGGTGAAGCAGGCTTTCGAAGGCCTTGATGTTCATGTTCATTGCTTCGGCCGCCTCGGCATTGGGCAGCTCTTCGTAATAGGTCAGCACGATCGCTGCGCGGTGGCGTTCGGGCAGCGCCAGCACCAGCGCGCGGGCGAGATTGTCGCGCTCCCCCGCCTCAATCAGCAGGTCGGCGAGCGGCGCATCGTCCGCTTCCTCGGGAACCTCCCCGCCCGACACCCGGCGCGCGCGGCGCAGGCGGTCAATGGCGAGGTTGCTCACCACCCGGTGCAGCCAGCCGCCCAGCCGCAGCCGCGCCGCAGCCTCGCTGCCCTGCGGGTGACGCGCGGCGATGTCCGGCCCGTTGTCCCACAGGCGCAGCATCGCCTCCTGCACGATATCCTCGGCCTCATGCGCATCGCCCGTCATCCGGAAGGCAATGCGGTGGAGTGCAGGGCCGTGGCGCGCGATCATCTCGCGCAGCGCCGCCGGATCACGCGCCGCCAGCCGCTCTGCCCACAGCGCATCGTCGCCCGGCGGGGCGAGCGGCGGCGCAAGGGGCGCGGGCTGCGCGGTAGCGGTCATGGCGGTTGGCAAAGGCCTGTCTTCGTGGATGAGTTCCGGGCTTCAACGTGCGGCCCGGCCAAACCCTTCGCGCGCGTCATCACTATGCGCGCGGCAGGCGCAGTTCGACCAGCAGCCCGCCCAGATCCTCGCTTGTTCCCAGTTGCACGCTGCCGCCGTAAATCTCGGCCACATCGCGCACGATGGCGAGGCCAAGGCCAGTGCCGGGCTTGCCGGTGTCGAGCCTGACGCCGCGATCGAAAATGCGGGTGCGTTCTGCTTCGGGGATGCCGGTGCCGTCATCCTCGACCCAGATCAGGCACATTTGGGGATCGCGCGGAGTATCGCCCTCATCAGGGTCGATGGTCACGAACACCGATCCGCCACCATATTTCGCGGCGTTCTCGATCAGGTTGCCAAGCAGCTCGTCAAGGTCCTGCCGTTCGAGTGATACCATCGCCGCGCGGTCGCCGGCGATGTCCAGCCGGCCTTCAGGGTAGAGCCGCTCGACCGCGCGGCGCACGGCCTCGGCGCTGGCCATCACGTTGGTGCGCGCATGGCCCACCGCCCGGCGGCCCACGGCGCGGGCGCGGGCGAGGTGGTGGTCGACATGGCGCTGCATCGTGCGGGTCTCGCGCATCACGGCATCGCCAATATCAGGCGCCCGCGCGGTCGCGGCGTTGGTCAGCACGGTCAGCGGCGTCTTCAGCGCATGGGCAAGGTTGCCCGCATGGCGCCGGGCTTCCTCGGCCTGACGCTCGGAATGTTCGAGCAGCGCGTTCAGCTCCTCCACCAGCGGTTGCACTTCCAGCGGCAGGGGATCGGTAATCCGCCCCGCCCCGGTCGTCCGCAGGTTTTGGATCGCCGCACGCACCCGGCGCAGCGGCGACAGGCCATAGCGCACCTGCATCAGCGCCATCAGCAGCAGGCCAAGGCCCAGCACAGCAAAGCTCCAGAACAGGATCAGCCGCACCCGCCCGATCTGCGCATCCATCTGTTCGGTCGCGCTGGCAACCGCGAAGGTCCAGCGCGTCTCGCTGCCCGGCAGGATCACCGTGCGCTCGGCAATCCGCAGTGGCTCGCCGGTGAACTGGTCGGAATTGTAGAAGTGGGCGTCGCTGTCGAAGGTCTTGTCGCCCGGCGCGATGCCTTGCAGCTTGAGCGTGCGGTCCCACAGGCTGCGCGAGGGCCAGGGATCATGCCCCGCCCCGCTCACCTGCCAATAAAGCCCGCTGCCCGGTTCAAGGAACCGCTGATCGCCCAGCGTGCGGTAGAAATTGATCTCGCCAAACGCGTCGATCTCGGCCGAGGAGATCATCGCGGTCAGGATGTAATCGAGCTGCTCGTCAAAATTCGCCTCGACCTGCGATGTCAGCGTGCGTTCAAGCGCGACGCCCCCGCCGAGTAACAGGACGAATATCCACCCCGCTGCGATCAGCCCCATGCGCCGCGCAAGGCTGGCGCGCGCCTTGGGCTTGGGCACTGCTGCGGGCAGGTCTGCATCCCCGCCCGCAGGCAAGGTCACCGGCACATCGCCGCCCGACGCCTGCGCCTCAGGCGCGCGGCTGATCGGCGGGGTCGTCGAGGCTGTAACCGAGGCCACGGATGGTCGTTATCACGTCTGCGCCAAGCTTCTTGCGGATGCGGGTGACGAAGACTTCGATGGTGTTCGAATCCCTGTCGAAATCCTGATCGTAAATGTGCTCGATCAGTTCGGTGCGGCTTACCACCTTGCCCTTGTGGTGCATGAGATAGCTCAGGAGCTTGTATTCCTGCGCGGTCAGCTTGACCGGTTCTCCGGCCAGCGTGACGCGGCCCGAACGGGTATCCAGCCGCACGTCTCCCGCCGTGAGTTCGCTGGATGTATTGCCCGAAGCACGGCGGATCAGCGCGCGCAGGCGGGCGATCAGCTCCTCGGTCTGGAACGGCTTGGCGAGGTAATCATCCGCGCCCGCATCCAGCCCCGCCACCTTGTCCGACCAGCTGTCACGCGCGGTCAGCACAAGCACCGGGAAGGTGCGCCCCTCGCGCCGCCACATGCCGAGTACGGTCAATCCGTCGATTTCCGGCAGGCCCAGATCAAGCACCACCGCGTCATAATCCTCGGTAGAGCCCATGAAGTGCCCGTCCTCACCATCAACCGAAAGGTCGACGGCATAGCCCTGCCCTTCGAGCGTCGCCTTCAATTGCACGCCGAGCGTGGGTTCGTCTTCGACGATCAGAATGCGCATGGTTCACCATTTCCCTGCTTGAGCATGCGCGGGGTCGTGCGCCTTTGACACGGGGGCGTCAAGCGAGCCCCTCGCGCACAAATGGCTGCTTTCCCCCGCTGAATGCCCATGTTGCCTTGTGATCAGCGCGACCGGCCGATGATCTTGCCCGTGCGGGCATCGACATCGACATAGGTCACGCGGCCATCCCTGATAAACTTGAGGCGATAGGCACGTGCGGTCGAATCGTAAGCAAAGCCGAGATATTCGGCATCGCCCATCATCGGCAAAATGCGTGCTTCGATCTCGCCCGAGCGCATGATGTTGCCCGCCTGCGCCTCACGCCGCGCCTCGCCCTGGTCGCCGCGCTGGGGTTCCAATTGCGCGGACGCAGGCATGGCAGCAAGCACGAGCAGAGCAAGCGGAGACAGGAAAAGTGCGCGGCGGTAATTCATGACGGGATTGTGCCTAGGGTACGTCCATTGAACAAGCCGTGAATGGCTCACTTGCTGGCGATAGCGCCCGCGCCGGTCAATTCATAGGTGATCGTGACGCTCACCCCGGTGGAGACCTGTCCGGGCTGGATCGGGGTCGCGGCATCCGCTGCGGTCGCCTCCAGCGCCTTGGCCGCTGCAAAGACAGGAAAGCTGTTCTCCATCGTTTCCGACACCGACAGCACCCGAACGCCCGCGTAACCGAACATCGCGGCATAGGCTTTGGCCTGCGCTTCGCCGCGGGTGACAGCCGCCTTGCGCGCCTGATCCTTGGCGGCCGTATCGTCGGTAAGGCTGAACTCGGGACCGGAAAGGTCGGTCGCGCCGGCCGCGACCAGCGCATCAAGCACGCGGCCGGTATCATCAACCTTGTTCAGGATGATGCTCACGCGGTTAGCCGCCTGATAGCCGCGGAATACCGGGCCGCTCTCCTGATAATCATACTGCGCGCCAAGCGACACGCCGGTGGTGGTGATGGCCCTGTCGGGGATGCCCAGCGCCTTGATGCGGGTGACCACTTTGATCATGTCGGCCGCGTTCTGGCGCATGGCCTCCGTCGCGGTCGGCGCGGTGGTGGTGACGCCTGCGCCAATGGTCACGCGGTCGGGCGTTGTCTCGATGCTTTGGTAGATGTTCAGTTCGACCACCGGCCCTGCCGGGGTGATGGCAACCTGCGGCGCGGCATAGGCGGCTGCGGCGGGCAGGACCAGCGCGGAAGCGGCAGCGGCGACGGCAGCGAAAGCAGGGGCAAAGCGGTGGGCGGTCATGGGTATTCCTCCGGTTGGCCGTGCCTTTGGGGCAGCCTGCCTTTCGCGCGACTGAACCGCCTTCCGGAACTGGCCCCCGGAACCGCCAGCCGCCGCACGGGCTTGCCCCTTCCCCGCCCAGCCCCTAGGTGGCGCAGGCCATGGCACAGCCCCCCATCTTCTCCTTCGAAGGCCTCGCCCTGCAACAGGGCGGCCGTTGGCTGTTCGGCGGGCCGACGCCCACCACCGGCGCAGCCCCGATCGACCTCCACGTGCTGCCCGGAGACCGGTTGGCGCTGATCGGACGCAATGGCGCAGGCAAGACCACCCTGCTGCGCCTGATCGCCGGGCGGCTCGATGCGGATCGCGGGCAACGGCGGGTCAAGCCGGGCACGCGGATCGTGTTCCTCGAACAGGAGCCTGATTTTACGCCCTTTTCCACCCTCATGGATTTCGCAACCGGCGGCGAGGACGCGCCCGCTGCCCACGAGGTGGACGCCATCGCCGGCCAGCTCGGCATCGATATGTCGCGCGCCTGCACCACCGCCAGCGGGGGCGAGCGCCGCCGCGCCGCCATCGCCCGCGCCGTGGCGCAGGACCCTGACCTGATCCTGCTGGACGAGCCGACCAACCACCTCGATCTGGCCGCCATCGACTGGCTGGAGGATTGGCTCTCGCGCTACCGCGGGGCTTTTATCACCATTTCCCACGACCGCACCTTCCTCACCCGCCTGACGCGGGCGACGCTGTGGCTTGATCGGGGGACGATGCGCCGCAAGGAAGTGGGCTTTGGCGGCTACGAGGCATGGGAAGAAACCGTCTATGCCGAAGAGGCCCGCAACGCGGATCGCCTTGATGCCAAACTGAAAATTGAAGCGCACTGGCTCGAACGCGGGGTCACTGCGCGGCGCAAGCGCAATCAGGGCCGGCTTGAAAAACTCCACCAGATGCGCGCCGTTCGCGCTTCGATGATCTCGGGCGCGGGCACGGCCAAGCTGAAGCTTGCCAGCGACGCTGATTTCAAGTCCAAATCTGTGATCGTTGCCGACAATGTTTCAAAGACTTACGGTGAGCGCGCGATCATCAAGCCGTTCTCCCTGCGCATCCAGAACGGAGACCGCATCGGGATCGTCGGATCGAACGGCGCTGGCAAGACCACCTTGCTGAAAATGCTCACCAAAGAGCTGGAATCGGATACCGGCAGCGTCACCCATGCCCGCACCCTGACCGGCGTGACGATTGACCAGCAGCGCAAGCTGCTCGAACCGGGGGCAACCGTTCGCCAGATCATTGCCGAGGGGGGTGACTGGATCGATGTGCGCGGCGTGCGAAAGCATGTGCAGGCCTATCTCAAGGATTTCCTATTCGATCCCGGCCTTGTCGACACCAAAATCGGCATTCTTTCGGGCGGCGAACGCTCTCGCCTGTTGCTCGCCCGCGAATTTGCGCGCCCCGCCAATCTGCTCGTGCTGGACGAGCCGACCAATGATCTCGATCTTGAAACCCTTGATCTGCTTCAGGAAGTCATCTCCGATTTCGATGGCACCGTGCTGATCGTCAGCCACGATCGCGACTTCCTTGACCGCACGGTGACCATCACGCTGGGGCTCGACGGGTCGGGCAAGGTGGATATTGTCGCTGGCGGATACGCCGATTGGGAAGCCCGCCGCAAAGCGCCGCAAACGGGGGGCAAGGCGGGGTCTAACGGGGGTCAAAAGGGGGGCAAGGAGGGGTCTGAACCGGCGCAAAAGCCTGTTCCTACAAAGCCCGCCGCCGCGCCCAAATTAACCTACAAGGACCAGCGCGATTACGAAATCCTGCCGGCCCGCATCGAAGAACTCGAAGCCGCCATTGCCAAGGGCGAGGCGCTGCTGGGCGATCCCGAACTCTATGCAAAGGACCCGCAAAGGTTCGCCAGCATCAGTCTGGGGGTGGCCAACGCGAGGGCTGAAAAGGATGCGGCCGAGGAACGCTGGCTGATGCTGGCCGAAATGGTCGAGGGATGAACGGCCCCGCACCGGGGCACCACGATCGCATCGAGGCACTCCGGGCGCGCATTGCCGCCTGCACGCTTTGCGCCGAGCACCTGCCGCTCGGCCCCCGCCCGGTCGCGCGCTTTTCTGCCACGGCGCGCATCCTCATCATCGGTCAGGCGCCGGGCACCAAGGTGCACCTGAGCGGCGTGCCGTGGGACGATGACAGCGGCGAGCGGCTGCGCGATTGGCTGGGGATCGACAAACCGACCTTCTACGAAGCGGCCAAGGTGGCGCAGATGCCGATGGGCTTCTGCTATCCCGGCCGCGCAGCTGGCGGAGATGCGCCCCCGCGCAAGGAATGTGCGCCCCGGTGGCATGACGAAGTGCTGGCGGTGCTGCCGCAAGACCGCCTGACCCTGCTGGTCGGCATCCATGCCCAGGCGCGCTATCTGCCGCACCTCAAAAAGCTCTCGCTGGCCGAGCGCGTGGCGCGATACGGGCAAGACCTGCCCTTCATCGCCCTGCCCCACCCCGCTTGGCGATCCCGGCTGTTCATGGCCAAGCACCCGTGGTTCGCGGACGAGGTTCTGCCGGAGTTGCGCGCGCGGGTCGCCGCTGCGCTCACGTGATCCGGTAGAACTCCGCCACCCGTTCCAGCGCGATCTTCAGCACCAGTTTGCCGCTGCGGGTGGGCCAGCCGAGGCCTTTTTCCGCTTCCGGCAGCGGCTCGCCCGCGCAGACCACGCGCCACAGGATATCATCCAGCCCCTTGCCCGCCGCGCGGATAGCCCCGTCAAACCGCTGGCGCGCGGCGATCTGCTTTTCGTTCGGCGCAAGGCCCCGCTCGCCGGTGGATTTCACCCGCACCGGATCCCAGCGCATGGTGATGCTGGCAGACAATTGCGCGCGTTCGTAATCGCTGCGCAGCGCCTCGCCCGCGTCGAACAACCGTTCGGACAGATGCCCGCGCGCGTGCAGCCAGGCCAGCGGGCTTTCGGCAAGGTTGACCGTGACAGACCGCCTGCGCGCCAGACCGCCCGGCGCGGGCGAGCGGTGGCGCGGGCCTTCGGCGGTGAGTTCGCGTTCGACGAGTTGGCGCTTCATGGTGGTTCCTCCGGTTGCTGCGGCGGAGGACTTGCCAAGTCGGCCCATCTGTAGGAAAGGAAAAACCAATCCGGTTAAAAGGGTTTTTGTCGCCCTACCGCTTCGCTACTTGAGGGCAGGACCGACATGAACCGCATCCGCGATATCCGTAAGGCCAAGGGGCTGACGCTCGCCGATCTGGCCGCCGCCTGCTCGCCGCCCACCACCGCGCAGACCATCGGGCGTTTGGAAACGGGGATGCGCTCGCTCTCGCTGGCATGGATGAACAAGATCGCCGCCGCGCTCGGCGTCGATCCCGCCAGCCTGATGCGCGAGGATGGCGGCGCGGCGGCGCAGATCGTGGCCGAACTGGGCGCGGGCGGCGCAGAGGCGCTGACCACCCCGCGCGAGGCGCTGGCGCCCAGCGCGCTCGGCCTTGAAGAGGGGGCACTGGTGCTCGCCGTTACCGCCAGCGTGGGCGAATATCGCGCGGGCGACCTTGTGTGGCTGCGCCAGATCGCGCCCGGGGATGCGCAATCGGCCATGAACCGCGACTGCCTTGTGCCGCGCCCCGGCGGGCGCTTTGCCTTCGGGCGGCTGATCGACCGGCGCGGCACGCTGGTTGGCCTCTTGCCGCCCGGCGCGGGGCAAAAGCAGGTGGTGGTCGATAATCCGCCGTGGATTGCCCTCGCCTTCATGCTGGTGAGAGCGCTTTAACCCGCGCGGCGTTAGGATCAGGCCACCGTGAAACACGTTCTCGTCCTCTCGACCCTTTATCCCAACCCGGTGAACCCGCGGTTCGGCACCTTTGTGGCGCGTTCGCTGGAGGCGCTGGCAAAGCGCGGGGACTGGCGGGTGACGGTGATCAATCCCATCGGCCTGCCGCCGCTGGTGCTGGGGCGGTATCGTGCGCTTGCGGCCCTGCCCGAGCTTGCCGAGGAGGGCGGCATTACCGTCCACCGTCCGCGCTTTACCCTGATCCCGCGCATCGGCGTGCGCCGCAACGCCGCCGCCATCGCCCGCGCCGCGCTGCCGCTGGCCCGCAGCATCCATGCCGAGGCGCCGGTGGACGTGGTGGACGCGCAGTTCTTCTTCCCCGATGGCCCTGCCGCTGCCGAACTCGCCCGCGCGCTTGATTTGCCCCTGTCGATCAAGGCGCGCGGGAGCGATATCACCTTCTGGGGCAAGCAGGCCTTTGCCCGCGCGCAGATGGTGGCGGCTGCGCGCGCCGCATCAGGACTGCTCGCGGTGAGCATGGATCTTGCCGCGCAGATGGCGCTGATGGGCATGCCGGCAGACCGGATCACGCTGCATTACACCGGGCTGGACCGCGACCGCTTCCGCCCCTTTGCGCACCCGCAATTGCGCCGCCAGCTCTCCGAGGAGCTGGGCTTTGCCATGCCCGACAATACCCCGCTGCTCGCCTGCGTCGGCGCGCTGATCGAGCGCAAGGGGCAGGCCATTGCAATCCGCGCGCTGAAGGACATTCCCGATGCGCGGATGGTGCTGATCGGCAAGGGCGAGGACGAGGCGGCCTTGCGCGCGCTGGTCGCAGCCGAGGGGTTGGCGGGCCGCGTGTTCTTTGCCGGATCGATCGATCACGATCTGATGCCGCTGATCCTGTCGGCGGCTGATGTGATGGTGTTGCCCACGAACAATGAAGGCCTCGCCAATGCCTGGGTCGAGGCGCTGGCTTGCGGGACGCCGGTGGTGACCTGCGATGTCGGCGGCGCGCGCGAGCTGATCGCGAGCGACGTGGCCGGGCGGCTGGTGGAGCGCAATGCCGGGGCGGTGGCGGCGGGCGTGAACGCGATCCTTGCCCATCCCCCCGCGCGCGAGGCGGTGGCCGCGCTGGCCGATGGCTTCAGCTGGGACGCGAATGCCGCCGCGCTGGCGGAGCATTACGAGAGCTTGGTAGGCGAGGCCTGAGCCCCGCCCGCCATCAGGCTTCCCCGCGCGCGATCTTTTCCTGACGCTCGAGCGCGGTTTCGGCCGCCACGAAGCTGCTGGTCGTCACGCCCATCCAGATCAGCAGCGGCCCGGCCATGTAGATCGAGGAATAGGTGCCGATGAACAGGCCCACCGTGATCGCCGCGACCATGCCGAACAGGCTGGGCGGGCCGAAGAACAGCAGCGGGATCAGCGCGATGAACAGCGTCAGCGAGGTCATCACCGTGCGCGACAGCGTCTCGTTGACCGACAGATCGAGCAGGTCGCCCATCTCCATCTTGCGGTATTTCTTGAGGTTTTCGCGGATACGGTCGTAGACCACGATGGTATCGTTCAGCGAATAGCCGATGATCGCGAGGATCGCCGCGACGATCTGCAAGCTGAACTCCATCTGCGTCAGCGCGAATAGCCCGACCGTTACCGACACGTCATGCACCAGCGCGAACATCGCGCCGACGCCGAACTGCCATTCGAACCGCACCCAGATATAGAGCGAGACCGCCGCCATCGCCGCCAGCAGCGCGAGGATCGCCTGATTGCGGAACTCGCCGGCGACCTTGCCAGAGACGGTGTCATTGCCGTCACGGCGCGCGTCGGGATAGGCCTTCTGGACGCTTGCGATCACCTTGTCGCCAATCGCGGTCGCCGCGCCCGGAGTGTCTTCCGCGCCATCCGGCAGGGGCACGCGGATCGAGACCTGGTTGGGGGCGCCGAATTCCTGCACCACCGGCTCGCCATAGCCGAGGCCGCCGACCAGCTCGCGCAGCGACGGGATCGGCGCGGCCTTTTCCTTGGTGAAGGTCATGCGGACCTCCTGCCCCCCGGCGAAATCGACGCCGAAGTTGAGGCCGTTGATCGCCACGGCTGTCCAGCTTCCGAAGATCAGCACGAGGCTGATCACGAAGAACGGCACGCGCAGCTTCAGGAACTTGATGTTGGTGTTGTCAGGGACGAGCTTCAGGAGTTTCATGGCGCTGCGCTCCTTAAATATGGATGTCGTTGGGGCGCGTCTTGCGCAGCCACCCGGCGACGAACATGCGGGTCAGCGTCACCCCGGTGAAGACCGAGGTGATGATGCCGATCACCAGCACCACCGCAAAACCCTTGACCGGCCCCGAACCGAAGGCGAACAGCGCCACCCCGGCGATAACGTTGGTGATGTTCGCATCCCAGATCGCCCGGCTTGCTTCGGTATAGCCGGTCTCAACCGCGGCAACGACCTTGCGGCCCCGCGCGCGTTCTTCACGGATACGCTCGTTGATCAGCACGTTGGCGTCCACCGCCGCGCCGATGGTGATGACGAAGCCCGCGATCCCCGGCAGGGTCAGCGTGAAGCCGCCCAGCGCCATCAGCCCGAGCAGCATCAGCACGTTGAAGACCAGCGCTATGGTCGCATAGACGCCGAAGCGGCCATAGGTCGCCACCATCAGCGCGATCACCGCAAGGCTGCCGATGCCCATGGCGAGCAGCCCCTGTCGGATCGAATCCGCGCCAAGGTCCGGCCCCACGGTGCGTTCTTCCACCACCGCCAGCGGCACCGGCAGCGCGCCTGAACGCAGCGCAATCGCGAGGTTGTTGGCGCTTTCGGGCGTGAAGCTGCCCGAAATCTGCGCATTGCCGCCGATGATCGGCTCATTGATATTGGGCGCGGACAGCACCTGCCCGTCAAGGATAATGGCAAAGGGCTTGCCGACATTCTCGGTCGTCAGCTTGGCAAACTTTGCCCCGCCCTGCGCATCGAAGCTGATGGTGACGATGCTCTCGTTGGTCTGCTGGTTCACCCCGGCCTGCGCGCCGGTGAGGTTGTCACCGCGAATGCCGCCAAGGCGCTTGACCGCAATCGCCCCGCCCTCCCCTTCGGCATAGGGGACGATCTGGCTGCCCGGAGGCGCAATGCCCGCCTGGATATTGCTGGGCAGCGCGTTCAGATCGACCAGCTTGAATTCAAGCTGCGCGGTTTGCCCGAGCAGCTTCTTGAGCGCATCGGGATCCTGAAGACCGGGCACCTGCACCACGATGCGGGTATCGCCCTGACGGATGATGGTCGGCTCGCGCGTGCCCAACTCGTCGATCCGGCGGCGCACCACTTCAGTGGCGCTGTCCATCGCATCATCGATCGCCTGTTCCACGCCCGCATCGGTCTGGGAAAGCACCATGCGCTGCCCGTCAACGACGTTAAGCTCCCACTCGCGCGCGGTGGAGGCGCCCTGCATCACCGGCTCGATCAGCCCGCGTGCCCGATCAATATCGGCCACGTTTTCGAGCATGAAGGACAGCTTGCCATCCGCCGTCGACACATCGCCGATGCGAATGCGCGGATTGGCGCCGCGCATCAGCTGGCGGACGGTTTCCTCCATATTATCCAGCCGCTGCGTGCGCACATCACCGGCCTTGGCCTCAAGCAGCAGGTGCGAACCGCCCGCAAGGTCAAGCCCGAGATTGACTTCGGGGCGCGGCAGCGCGCCCGGCCAGTCCAGCCCGGCAACATTGAACAGCGATGGCAGCGCCAGCAGCGAGGCCGACAGCGTCACCGCCCACAGCGAGATCTTTTTCCAGAGGGGAAAGTCGAGCATTGCGTCAGGGTCTCACACGCAAAGGATAAGGTGCGGCCTGCGCCCGTGCGAAGGGCGCGCAGCCGATCAGTCGTTGGCGGGGCTGCCGCCGGGCGGGATGATATCGCCCAGCGTCGCCTTGAGCGCCTTGACGCGGACATTGGTGCCAAGCTCCAGATCGACATAGACATCGTCAACCTTGACGACCTTGCCCAGCAATCCGCCCGCTGTGATCACCTGATCGCCCTTCTTGACCGCAGCGATCTTGGCCTGATGCTGCTTTTGCTTCTTCATCTGCGGGGCGATGATCAGGAACCAGAAGATCGCGATCATGCCGACGATGGGCAGGAAGCTGATCCATGCGGGCGGCGCTCCGGCAGCGCCCGCTGCGGCGGCGAGAAGGTCGATTGTCATGCGGTTAAACCTGTCAGATCTTCGTGAAATAGCGTGCGAGGCGTGCGCCCCGTGCGTTCAAGTGGGCGCGCCTAGCAGCAATGCAAGTAACCCGCAATCTTTGGGGGCGCCTGCGGTGGCGCACACGCCCCTGCCTTTTGGCCGCCCCGCCGCCCCGCCGCTGGTGGCAGCCGGGGCGGCCAGCATTGCGCGCCGGTGCGATCACAAAACAAACCCAAACCTGCTTGCCAGCACTCAAACCCGCCCCTATAGGCCCCGCTCCACTGGTGTCGGGACGTAGCGCAGCCTGGTAGCGCATCACACTGGGGGTGTGGGGGTCGGAGGTTCGAATCCTCTCGTCCCGACCAGTGGATTTCAAACACAACCAACGGTTTGAGCGGGCGGCGAAAGCCGCCCGTTTGGTTTTTGCACGCGCGGCGCAAGTCTTATGCAAGGCTGCGCGGGTAACTGCCAAGCCCGGGTGCGGCGCAGCGGCCTGACGGTCAAACCACCCGGCCACCATAGCACACATGCAGGCTTGGGGATTGACCCCACAAATTCCGTTGCCTCAGGGAATTCCTGTGGCTATGTGCCCGCCCTGCCAACATGGCGCGCCGCTTTAGCTCAGTCGGTAGAGCACATCATTCGTAATGATGGGGTCACGTGTTCGAGTCACGTAAGCGGCACCACCTTCTTTAAGGTGCTTTCCCAGGCAAAGGCCAGAGTGCCCTTCACCTGTACCGGCCGCCCAGTGGGCCGTAGTCGGGACCAGCATGGGTCACCGCCTCGCAGCCTTGATCAGTCCGCGCTTCGCCTCATCTTCCGCCAGAGCCCGATATCGCGGCAGCCGTGTAACACTCGATGACAAGGGCCAAACCTCGCCCGTCAGGCAGGCGCAGTATGGAGCGATTGGCGAGAACCGTATCCGCAGGACAGGCATGATCTGTGCGCCCCGTTTTCAAAGGGAAGCGGCGGAAGTCCAGTGTGGCGACCACCCGTCCGAAAGGGATGTCAGTTTCGGTCAGCTGCTCGTTCATTTGGGCCGTCAATCGATCCGGCAAGTACCAGTTATGCGCCTGAGACAGAACGGCATCGCCGCAAGATAGCCGTACATGGCGATATGCAACCTCTGTATTGGGCTGCACGCCGAGATCGCCTTGCAGGCTGGCTGGCGCTGGCAAGTCGGCATCGCGGACCCGGCGGGCGGTTATGCGGGACGGATCGTCTTTGTTGCGATCCGCACACAACCGCTCAAGTGCAACTGTCGCGCTGGCTTGGCTCGCGAGTGTTGCTCTTAACGCGGCGATAGCGCCGCGGTCATGGGCAGATGTGCAGCCGGAGAGAACGAGAAACGACAAGGCCCAGAAACGCAAGATAATCACCTTATGCCTAAGGCGCTGGATATTCCGTGCCGCCTGATATCAGGGCTAGAGGGGAATGCGCTCCGATGCCATTTTCTTCATGCCTAGGACATTTTCAGAGCGGTTTTCAGCCTCTGGCCGCCCGATCAGCGTCCCCCGATTCATCCGCAATCTCATCCCGCCCGCGTGCAATTGCGCGCAGGGCTTGCGCGGGCTAGGCTGGCGGCCTGTCGCAGCCGCTCAGGAAAGCCGCCCCACCGCATGACCCGCTGGCGCCTTGCCGCCCCCGTCGAGGATATCCGCGAGGCTCTGCTGGGCCTGCCAGCGGTGCCTGCGCAGTTCGCCATCGCCACGCTGGTGGAGGTGGATGGTTCGGCCCCGCGTGATGTGGGGGCGCAGATGCTGGTTACGGCGGACGAACACTGGGGCTTTCTGTCGGGCGGCTGCATCGAGGATGACGTTGCCGCCCACGCCCGCGCGGCCATGGCCGAGGGCGCACCGCGTCTGCTTCGCTATGGCGAGGGCAGTCCGTGGATCGATATCAAGCTGGCCTGCGGATCGGGGATCACCGTGCTGGTCGAACCGGTCGCCGCAGATGAACCTGCCGTCGCCGCGCTGATCGCAGGCTGGCGCACGCGCAGCCCCGTCCTGTGGTCAAGTGACGGCGCGCAGCGCCGCGCCGAAGCCGCAGGCGAGGCGCCCTCTCACGATCGCTGGGACGGGGCGCGTTACACCCGCCTGTTCCTCCCGCCCTTGCGGCTGGTGCTGATTGGCGAAGACGGGGCGACGCTCACCGCTGCGGCGCTGGGACAGAGCATGGGCTGGCAGGTCGCGCTGCTCACTCCCGGCGGGCCGGAAACACCGCCCCGGCCCGGTATGGCCTATCATCGCGGCGATGCTGATGCGGCCCTCGCGGCCATCGCGCCTGATCGCTGGACGGCGATTGCGGTGCTCTCGCATGACCGCGAGGATGACGAGCGGGGGCTGGCCGCCGCGCTCCGCTCAGAGGCTTTTTATGTGGGCGCGGTCGGTGCGCGCTCGCGGCTCGGCGGGCGGGTGGAGCGATTGCGCAGGTCTGGGGTGAGCGAGGCTGACATCGCCCGCCTTCACGCCCCCGTTGGCCTTGCAGGCTTCGGCAAGGCCCCGCGCGAGGTGGCGCTTTCCCTGATTGCCGAGGTCGCTCAGGCCTTCCACGCGGCGGCGACAGAGGCAAGGTCGCCGGGCGTGTCGATATCCAGCAGCACGCCCCTGTCGGCAGTCTCGCAATAGGCAACAGAAACGGGCCGCGCCTTGAGCAGCGCGGTCGCTCCGGCATCGCCCTGCAAGGCCAGCAGATCGGCAAAGGCAGCGCGGGTGAAGGCGACGGGGTGGCCGGGCTGCCCGCCGCAGCGGGGCCGCGCGGCGTAGCCTGCGGCTTGCGCGCTCGTGGCAAGGCTGGCGCACAGCCCCGCCGGAACCAGCGGCATATCACCGAGGAACACGCACACGCCCGCAGCCTGGGGATCAAGCGCGGCGATACCGGCGCGCAGGCTGGCGGCCATGCCCTCGGCCCAATCGGGCGCGGTGACGATGCGGCAGGACAGGCCTTGCAGGCTTGCGCCCAGAGCAGCGCCCTCGGCCCCGGTGACCACTACCACCTCGGCAAAGCCCTCTGCCGCCACACGCTCGGCCACGCGGCGGATCACCGGTGCACCTCCGAGGTCGGCCAGCAGCTTGCCCCCAGAGCCACTGGCATTGCCACTGGCACCAAACCGCCGCCCCGCCCCGGCGGCGAGGATCAGCGCGGACCAGCCATTCACCTCAGGCTTTCGCCTGGGTCAGCACCGGCAGGTTGCGGATGCGCTTGCCCGTCAGCGATGCGATTGCATTGGCCAGCGCGGGTGAGGCAGGCGGCAGGCCCGGCTCACCAATGCCACCGGTCTTGGCCCCGCTTTCGATGAAATGCACGTCCACCATCGGCGGCGCATCGGCCAGCTTGAGGATCGGGTAGTCGGCAAAATTGCTCTCCACCACCGCGCCCTTATCCAGCGTCACGGCCTCGCCCATCGCCGACGAGAGGCCCATGATCAGGCCGCCTGCGATCTGGTTTTCGGCGTTGAGCGGGTTCACCGTGGTCCCGCAATCGACCACCGCAAAGGCGCGCACCACCTTGGGGCTGCCATCGTCCTTCAGGGTCACTTCGACCACTTCTGCCACGATGGTGTCGAAGCTTTCGACAATCGCGATGCCCCGGCCCACGCCTGCGGGCAGCGGCGTGCCCCAGCCGGCCCGCTTGGCGACTTCATCAAGCACCTTCAGATGCCGCGAGCCTGCTGCCAGATGCTTGCGCCGGAATTCGTAAGGATCCGCCCCCGCCGCCAGCGCGAGTTCATCCATGAAGCTTTCGGTGTAGAAGCCCAATTGCGTCGCATTGACCGAGCGCCACGGCCCGTCGATCTGGTTCGACTGGTAGGCGAAATGCCGCCGCGAGGCCGCAGGCAGGGTGTAGATAAAGGGCACCTCGCCTTCCGCATTCCCGCTTTGCGCGTAATCGATCCGCATCGCGCTGATGCTGCCATCCTTGAGCGAGGCCGAGAGCTTCGCCGAGGATTGCGGGCGGTAGGCCCCGTGGCGCAGCTCCTCCTCGCGGCTCCACACCAGTTTGACGGGGTATGGCACCTGCTTGGCGATGATCGCGATCTGATCGATGATCTCGACCAGATCGGGGAAGCGCCGGCCAAAGCCGCCGCCCATGATCATCGGCACGAATTCAACGTTCTCGACGTCAATCCCGGCCGCCTTGGCGGCCTTGACGCGGGTGCTGAGCGGGTCCTGAAGCCCGCCCCAGATGGTGAGCTTGCCGTCCTTGAAATGGCCGGTGAGCGCGAACGGCTCCATCATCGCGTGGTGGAGGAAGGGGACGCGGTATTCGGCCTCGACCAGCTTGGCACCGGCCGCCTTGAAGGCGCCGTCAACATCGCCCTCGCCCGCTTCGTTGTCCGCCTTGCCGCCGCCCAGCAATGTGCCTTGCGCGGCATAGATCGAAGCGGTCGAGACGGCAGCATGGCCGCCATCGGAGAACTTCGGGCTGAGCGCAGCCAAGCCCTTGGCCGCGGGCCAATAGCCCTTGGCGATCACCACCACGGCATCGGCCAGCTTGATGACCTTCTCGACACCCTTGACCCCAAGCGCCGGGGCTTCATCGACCGATTCCAGCTTGCCGCCGCGCACCGGGGCCGCAGCAATCGTGGCGACGCGCATATCGGGAAGCGTGAAATCGATCCCGTAAACCGCACTGCCATCAACCTTGGCCGGAATGTCGCGCCGGGGCACGGGCTTGCCGATCAACTTCCACTGGTCGCGGGTCTTGAGCACCGGATCGCTGCTGAGCGAACGCTCTGCCGCGCCCGCCGCCAGCTCGCCGTAACGCAGCGACTTGCCGGACTTGGCGTGGGTGACAAGGCTATCGGCAGTGGTCAGCTCGGCTTCGGGCACGCCCAGCCGGTCAGCCGCTTCCGCAATCAGCGCCGCGCGCACCGCCGCCCCGGTCCGCCGCATCGCGACCTCGCCGGTAAAGCGGATCGCGCTGGAACCGCCGGTGATCATCAGCGGCATGGCCCGCGCCATCATGCCGATCACCGCATCGGGGATCAGCCCTGCGGCAAACTCGCCGGTCATCGTCGGCAGGAAACCCTTGGCCAGCGCCGAATTGGCAAAGGCGGGATCAGCCGGGGCCTGTTCGATTTTCACCTTGTCCCACGAGGCATCCAACTCGTCAGCCAGCATTTGGCCAAGCGCCGTATGCGAGCCCTGCCCGAAATCGATATGGGGCGAGAAGACGGTGACGGTGTCATCCTCGGCGATGGTCATCACGCTGCCAAAGGCCTGTTTGCCCTCGCCGCCGATCAACGCATTGCCGCGCGCCCTGGCGCTGCTGTCGGTCCACCACACGCCGAAGATCCCGCCGCCAACCACCAACGCGGAACCGGCGAGGAAGATGCGGCGCTTGATGCCCTTTTTCTTCGGCTTTGCGGCAGGTGCAGCAGTTTCGGGCAGATCGAGATCGGGGGTCGGATTATCGGCCATCATGCCTCTCCCGTCTGTGCTGCGGCAGCGCCGGTTGCAGCCAGGATCGCCTTGCGGATGCGCGGATAGGTGCCGCAGCGGCAGATATTGGTCATCGCCTCGTCAATCTGGGCGTCAGAGGGCGTGCCGACCTGTTCGATCAGCGCGACCGCCGCCATGATCTGGCCCGACTGGCAATAACCGCATTGCGGCACCTGCGCTTCGATCCATGCAGCCTGCACCTTGTGGAGCGTGCCATCGGCGCTCTTCAGCCCTTCGATGGTGGTCACCGCTTTGCCCGCGACCTCGCCTACCGGCACGCTGCACGAGCGGGTGAGGTTGCCATCGACATGCACCGAACACGCCCCGCAGGCCGCGATGCCGCAGCCGAACTTGGTGCCGGTCAGCCCCAGATCGTCACGCAGGGCCCACAGCAGCGGCGTATCGGCATCAGCCTCCACCTCTACCTGCTTGCCGTTCACCGAAAATGCGATTGCCACAGCTTTCCCCCGCTGGTTGGATTACCCGTCCTTCATAGCAACGCATCGGCCCACTCGCCAAACGCAAAACGCGCTACCGCCAGAAGCCCTGCCGGGGGGCACGGCGCAGGCTGCCCCTTCGTCGAGCATCAAGGCACTTTCGACGAGGGCGCCAATCAGAACCACTCGACAGGGGAACGCTTTTGCTTTCAAGCGCGCGCCCATGGTCACGGTATTTTCCGCCAAATCAGCGTTGCGCACGTCCGTGTCGGCTCTCCTTGTCGTCGCGACAGGGGCCGTGCCCGCAGCCGCGCAGGAGCTTGCCGCCCCCGAGCTTGCGCCCGAGACCCGGCCCGAAACAGGCGGAGCGACCACCCGCAGCACCTTCCTGCCTGCCGATTTTGCCCGTTTCGCCCCCCGCAGCGCCTTCGAAATGGCGCGCAATGTGCCGGGCTTCTCGATCCGCGAGGGCGATGATGCCCGTGGGCTTGGGCAGGCGGATGCCAATGTGCTGATCAATGGCCGGCGCATTTCCGGCAAGGCCAATGGCCCGAGCGAGGCGCTGCGCCGCATCCCGCCCGAAGATGTGGTGCGGCTGGAACTGGTGGACGGTGCCAGCCTCGGGATCGGCGGGCTGACCGGGCAGGTTCTCAATGTCGTCACCAGCGCCAGCGGGCGGGTGAGCGGGCAGTTCCGCTACAACCCCGAATTCCGCAGCTATGGCACTCCGGCGCGGCTGCTGGGCGGCAGTGTCGCGCTGGCGGGCAGCAGCGCCAAGAGCGAATGGAACGTCGCGCTGCGCAACGAATCCAACCGCCGCGGCAATGAAGGGCCGGAACAGGTCTTCGACGCCGCCGGCACGCTGACCGCGCTGCGCGACGAGCAGGCCAATTTCAACAGCGACCGCATCAGCCTGTCGGGCGCGTTCACCCGCAATGCCGATAATGGCGCGATCCTCAATCTGACGGGCCAGGTGCAGGGCTTCGTGTTCCGCGAGCGCGAAATCTCGTTCCAGCGCCCGCCCGGCGGCAGCTTGCTGCGCACCCGCTTGCTGCGCCGCACCGAGGACGAGATCAATTACGAAGTGGGCGCGGATTACGAATTCGCCGCCGGGCCGGGGCGATTGAAGCTGATCGGCTATCACCGCTATGAAGGCAGCCCCTTCACCAACACGGTGCTGACCACCTTCACCGATGGCCGGGCCGATCAGGGATCGCTGTTCGAACAGGACGCCGATGAAGGCGAGACGATCCTGCGGTCGGAATATACCTTCAAGGTCGGCGGCGGCAGTCTTGTCGCCGCGCTCGAGGGCGCGCGCAATTACCTCGCCATCGTCTCGGCCCTGTCCGAACGCGACGGCGCAGGCGTGCTGCGCCCGGTGGGCCTTGCCGGATCCACCGCGCGGGTGGACGAGGACCGGGTTGATGCCGGGCTGACATGGAGCCGTCCGCTGGCCCGCAATCTCCAGCTCCAGCTTTCGGGCGGGGGCGAATATTCGCGCCTCAGCCAGTCCGGTCCCTTCGGCCTCACCCGCGCCTTCTGGCGTCCCAAGGGCTTTGCCGCGCTCGATTGGAAAGTGGCGCAAAATCTCAATCTGGCCGGGCGGGTCGAACGCGTTGTCGGCCAGCTCGATTTCTTCGACTTCATCGCCACGGTCGATCTCGATCAGGAACGCGAGGATGCGAGCAACGCCGATCTGCGACCCGAACAAAGCTGGCTTTATGATGTCGAAGCGAGCTGGCGGATGGGCGCGCTCGGCAATCTGACGGTGAGCGCCTATCTCCAGAACCTTGTCGACGTGGTCGATCAGGTCCCGCTGCCCGGCGGCGGGCAGGCACCGGGCAACCTGCCCTCGGCGCGATTCTACGGGGTGGAGGGCCAGACCACGCTGCTATCGGATGCGGTCGGGTGGAAAGGCACACGGATCGATCTCACCCTCGGCTGGAACCAGAGCGCGGTGCGCGATCCCCTGCTAGGCACGCAGCGCGAAGTTTCGGGCAACGAGCTGCTCAAGTTCGAATTCCGGGTACGGCACGATGTTCCGGGCAGTGACTGGGCCTTCGGCACACGCGGCGACTGGGCAAAGCTTGCACGCAATGTGCGGCTGGACGAGGTTTCGCTCAACCAGCCGAGCTTTGCGCAGATGTTCGCCTTCCTTGAAAACAAGGATGTCGCCGGGATGACGATGCGCGCGCGGGTCGGCAATCTGCTGAACCAGCGCGACCGGTTCGAGCGCACGGTCTTTTCCAACCGCGCCGCCGGGCAGATCGCCTTCAGCGAACGCCGCGACCGGCGCTTCGGGACGGTGTTCAGCTTCGACATCGAAGGCTCGTTCTGAGGCTTGCGGGGCTCGCCCGCGCTTCGTAAGCGGGGCGGGAGAGGATCGTTTCATGCCCCACACCGCCCCTGCCCTTCCCCGTATGCGTTCATGGCTGTTCGCCCCCGGCGACAGTGAAAAGAAGATGGGCAAGGCGATTGGTGGCCCGGCGGACATCGCCCTGCTGGACCTTGAAGATTCCGTCTCGCCTGAAAACAAGCCTGCCGCGCGCGCGATGGTGGCCGGGCAGATGGCCGCGTCGGACAACAAGGCGCGTTTGTGGGTGCGGATCAATCCGGTCACGACCAGCGATTGCATCGCGGATCTGGTCGCGGTGATCCCTTCGCGGCCCGGCGGGGTGTTCCTGCCCAAGGCCGAGGGCGCGGCGGATGTGACGCGGCTCCACCACTATCTCACCGCGCTGGAGGCCGCAAACGGCATTCCGCAGGGGCGCACACTGATCGCCGCATTGGTGACCGAGACGGCAGCGGCTATGTTCCGCACGGGCGACTATGCAGGCGACTATCCGGGCCGCGAACGGCTGGTGGCGATGAGCTGGGGGGCGGAGGACTTGTCGTCCGCGCTGGGCGCGCGCGAGCAGCGCGGGGCGGACGGCGAATATGCGCACACCTATGAAATGGCGCGCAGCCTGTGCCTGATCGGCGCTTCGGCGGCCGGGGTTGCGGCGATTGAAACGGTGCAGCCCGAATTCCGCGATCTGGACGCGCTGGCCGCCCGCGCGCGGCGGGTGCGCGCGCAGGGGTTCCGGGGGATGCTCGCGATCCACCCTGCGCAGGTCGATCCGATCAACGAAGCCTTCACGCCGAGCGCCGAGGAACTCGCCCATGCCCGCGCGGTGGTGCAGGCCTTCGCCGATCACCCCGGCGCAGGCGTGGTGGCGCTGGACGGCGCGATGCTCGACCGCCCGCATCTGGTGCTGGCGCAGCGTTTGCTGGCCGAAGCGGGCGCAGAATAGGTTAAATCATTTTCCTACTCTAACCTATTTGGTCATTTCTAGACGCGACTCATCCAGCAGGAGCGCAGCCCATGGCCCTTATCGATACCCTTATCGGCCCGATCGCCTCGATCATCGACAAGATCATTCCGGATAAAGAGGCGCAGGCCAAGGCCAAGATTGAACTGCTCTCGCTGCAAGGCTCGCAGGAACTGAAGATGCTGGAAACCCAGCTTGCCGCAATCGTCGCCGAGGCCAATTCGGCCGACCCCTGGACCAGCCGCGCCCGCCCGAGCTTTCTCTATGTGATGTATGTCCTGCTGCTCGCATCCCTGCCGATGGGCGTGCTGAGCGCCTTCAACCCTGCCGCCGCGCATGACATCGCGGCGGGCATGAACGCCTACCTCGCCGGCCTGCCCGAGCCGCTCTACGCGCTCTTCGGCACCGGCTACCTCGGCTACACGGCGGCGCGGCAGTGGGGGAAGGTCAAGGGCGTGGACCGGTAGATCGTCTAGTTCGGAGTTGCGGGCCGGGCTTTTGGTTGGCGCAAACTCAGCAGCCCAAGGCACAGCGCGACCCCTAGCGCGAGAATTGCCGCCGAGCTTGCGATGATGAAGAGATCGATTGGAGCCGCCCAGTTTACGCGGCCCTGAAGCAAGGCCGGCACAACGATAAGCCCGCGAAGCAAAAAGATCGCGGCAAACAGCGCGAGGACGAACCTTACGAATGGCAAACGCGGGAGCGCGCCTGATGCCGAAAGCGCGTATGCAGCAAGAACCGCCAGCAAGGCCGCGATTGCAAGTGTGCTCACCGGAGCGAGCCAGGTGCCACGCTCGGCGGATTGCACGATTGCCGGGGGCGCACCGACGAAGGCGATCCATTCCGCTCCGCCAATCAGGACTGCGATGTGCAAGAGCGACCCAGCAAACAGGATCGCCGCGGCAAAAATGAACCAGCGCTTCGTCAGCATGGCATCTCCATTGGTTTGAGCGGGAGCATACAGAAAGTTTTGCGGCAAGACGATCCGCTCCGGCGCTGCGAATGCACCCCCCTTCCCCGCCCGCTCCCTTCCCGCTATCCGCGCCCCATGACCAACCTCGTCTATGTCCTCAACGGCCCCAATCTCAATCTCCTCGGCACGCGCGAGCCGGAGATTTATGGCACCACCACGCTCGACGATATCGCCGGGATGCTCGAAGACCGCGCCCGCGAGTTGGACCTCGAAATCGAGATGCGCCAGACCAATCACGAAGGGATGCTGGTCGACTGGCTGCATGAGGCGCAAGCCGAAGGCGCGCGGGCGGTGCTGCTGAATGCGGCGGCCTATACCCACACGTCGGTCGCGCTGCTGGACGCGATCAAAGCGATCCGCACGCCGGTGATCGAGGTGCACCTGTCCGATCCCAAGACCCGCGAGGCCTTCCGCCACCTGTCCTATGTCGGCATGGCTGCGGCGATGACGGTCGAGGGCCACGGCGCGGATTCCTATCGCATTGCGCTTGAAGCCGTAGCGTCGGGGCAGGTGTAATTCGTCACCCTACTTTCACAAATTGCACCCTTGCCACTTGCCAGCCGCAATTCGCCGCAATAGTCCCTCGCGCTTCAACCGCGCAGCATGGCGCGATCAGGAATTCATAAGGGGCGAACATGGCAAACGACGCTGGCCAAGGCAGCAAGGCGAACGGGCGCAAGTCGGGCATGAACATCGACACCGCACTGGTGCGCGAACTGGCCGAACTGCTCAACGAGACCGGGCTGACCGAAATCGAGGTCGAAGATGACGACCGCAAGATCCGCGTCTCGCGCGGTGCGGTTGCCGCTGCGGCTCCGGTCTATGCCGCAGCCCCCGCGCCCGTTGCTGCTGCTCCGGCCCCTGCGGCTGCCGCGCCTGCTCCGGCAGAAGCCGCTGCGCCCGCCGGGCCAGACCTCAAGAATGCGGTCAAGTCACCGATGGTCGGCACCTGCTACCTCACCCCGGAACCCGGCGCCGCGCCGTTTGTCTCGGTTGGTCAGGCTGTGAAGGAAGGCGACACGCTGCTGATCGTCGAGGCGATGAAGGTGATGAACCCGATCACCGCGCCGCGCGCCGGCACGATCACCGCGATCCTGATCGAAACCGCCCAGCCGGTCGAATTCGACCAGCCGCTGGTCGTGATCTCGTAAGATCATGGGCATCAAACGCATCCTGATCGCCAATCGCGGCGAAATCGCCTTGCGCATCCACCGTGCGGCGCATGAAATGGGGATCGAGACAGTCGCGGTGCACTCCACCGCCGATGCCGACGCCATGCACGTGCGGCTTGCCGACCACGCGGTGTGCATCGGCCCGCCGCCTGCCACCGACAGCTATCTCAACGTCGCAAACATCATCTCGGCTGCCGAGATCGCGCAGTGCGATGCGATTCACCCGGGTTATGGCTTCCTGTCGGAGAACGCCAAGTTCGCCGACATCGTCGAAGCGCACGGCATCATCTGGATCGGCCCCAAGCCCGAGCATATTCGCACAATGGGCGACAAGATCGAGGCGAAGCGCACTGCGGGCGCGCTCGGTCTGCCGCTGGTCCCCGGTTCGGATGGGGCGGTCTCCGATATCACCGAAGCCAAGGCGATTGCGGAAGCCGCTGGCTACCCCGTGATCATCAAGGCCGCTTCGGGCGGCGGCGGGCGCGGCATGAAAGTGTGCAACGGCCCGGACCAGCTCGAAACGCTGATCCAGCAGGCCGGCAGCGAGGCGAAGGCCGCTTTCGGCGATGCCACGGTCTATATCGAGAAATATCTCGGCAACCCGCGCCACATCGAATTCCAGGTGTTCGGCGACGGCAATGGCAATGCGATCCATCTGGGCGAGCGCGACTGCTCGCTCCAGCGCCGCCACCAGAAAGTGCTGGAAGAAGCTCCTTCTCCCGTCATCAGCCACGAAGAGCGGATGCGCATGGGCGAGGTCTGCGCCAAGGCCATGCGCGACATGGGCTACCGCGGCGCGGGCACGATCGAATTCCTGTGGGAAAACGGCGAGTTCTACTTCATCGAGATGAACACCCGCCTGCAGGTCGAACACCCGGTGACCGAAGCGATCACCGGCGTCGATCTGGTGCGCGAACAGATCCGCGTCGCAGAAGGCCGCCCGCTGTCCGTCACGCAGGAGGATATCGAGTTCAAGGGCCACGCGATCGAGTGCCGGATCAACGCCGAAGACCCGTTCAACTTTGCGCCCTCGCCCGGTTTGGTGACCTATTTCCATGCTGCAGGCGGGATGCATGTGCGCGTCGATTCAGGGCTCTACGCCGGCTACAAGATCCCGCCCTATTACGACAGCATGATCGCCAAGCTGATCGTTTATGGCCGCACCCGCGAAGGCTGCATCATGCGGCTCCGGCGGGCGCTAGAGGAAATGGTGGTCGAGGGCGTCAAGACCAACATCCCGCTCCACCAGGAACTGCTCCGCCAGACCGACGTGCTCAACGGCGACTATTCGATCAAGTGGCTCGAACAGTGGCTTGAGGAACGCGAGGCCTGACCGCCAAGCGGTGCATTTATGTTGCACCGCAGCACAAAACGACATGGCAAACGGGCGGGAGGGTTGGACCTTTCCGCCCGTTCGCTTATCTGGCCTGCACCTCCCCTTCGAGAACGGTAAGCCGCTCCGCCAGCGGCGTGAATTGACGCGATTTTCTGCGGCTTTCCGGTTATGGCCGTGCCGGGATTGCGCTGCGCCGCCGTGCGAAGGAGTTTTGAATGAACCGCAAGACCCAGATTGTCGTCGTCGGCGGAGGCGCGGGCGGGCTTGAACTGGTGCGGCGGCTGGGCGCGAAATACGGGCGCAAGCGGCACGATATCATTCTGGTCGACAAGAACCTCAGCCACATCTGGAAGCCGCTGCTGCACGAGGTCGCCGCCGGTTCGCTCGACGCCAATCTCGACGAGGTCGGCTATCGCGGGCACTGCTACCGCTGGGGTTACCGCTTCTTTCAGGGCAGTCTCGACGGAATCGACCGGCAGGCGAAGACCATCAGCCTCGCGCCCGTCAAGGACGAGGACGGCAGCGAGCTGATCGAGGCGCACACCATCCGCTACGATATCCTCGCGGTGGCGCTGGGTTCGGTTTCGAACGATTTCGGCGTGCCTGGGGTGAAGGAGCATTGCCTCTACCTCGACAGCCGCGAACAGGCCGACCGCTTCCGCACCCGCCTGCTAAACCACTGCCTGCGCGTCAGCCGGGCGATGATGAACGATCCGGGCGCGGACGAGCAGGTGCGCATTTCCATCGTCGGCGGCGGAGCGACCGGGGTGGAACTCGCCGCGGAGCTTTACAACGCGGCGGGCGCTTTGCGGCACTACGGGCTTGAAGTGTTTGACGAGAGCCGGATGCACGTGACCCTGCTTGAAGCCGGCCCGCGCATTCTGCCTGCCCTGCCCGACAAGCTCGCCGCAGCGGCCAAGCATGAGCTGGAAGTGCTGGGCGTTCAGGTGCGCCCCAGGGTGCAGGTGGTGGAAGCCCGCCCGCGCCAGCTCATCACCAAGACCGGCGAGGTGATCGAGGCCGATCTCATCGTCTGGGCGGCAGGCGTCAAGGGCGCAGAATTCCTCACCGGACTGGGGCTGGAAACCAACGGCCGCAACCAGATCCTCGTCACCGACACGCTGCAAACCACGGTCGATCCCTGCATTTTCGCGCTGGGTGACTGCGCCAGCTACACCGCGCCCGGCGAAGAACGCCCCGTGCCGCCCCGCGCCCAGGCCGCGCACCAGATGGCCGAAACGGTGTTCGCCAACATCGTCCGGATGCAGCAAGGCAAGGCGCTCACCCACTTCGTCTACCGCGACAAGGGCTCGCTGGTGTCGCTAAGCCGCTTCTCGACCGTGGGGAGCCTGATGGGCAATCTGGTGGGTGGCAGCATGGCGATCGAAGGGCGGCTGGCGCGGTTGATCTACACCTCGCTCTATCAGCTACACCTGATCGGCATCCACGGCTGGATCAAGGCGACCTTCCTGATGCTGGTGGGCCGCGTGAACCGGATCGTGCGGCCCAAGCTCAAGCTGCACTAGGCTGGCTAGAGCGGGACGCCCGGCTCCTGCTTGGCGGTGCGGATCGTCAGCGAGGTTTTCACGCTTTCGACATTGGGTGCAGGCGTCAGCTTACCCGTCAGGAATTCCTGGAAGCTTTGCAGGTCCTTGCTCACGATCTTGAGGATGAAATCGATTTCCCCGTTAAGCATATGGCATTCGCGCACTTCGGGCAGGGCGCGCATATGATCCTCGAACTCGCGCAGGCTGCTTTCCGCCTGGCTCTTGAGGCTGACCATCGCGAACACCGTGATCGCAAAGCCGAGCTTGGAAGGATCGAGATCGGCGTGATAGCCGCGGATCACGCCGTCTTCCTCAAGCCCGCGCACGCGGCGCAGGCACGGCGGCGCAGTCAGCCCGACGCGCTGGGCAAGTTCGACATTGGTGACGCGCCCTTCCGCCTGCAATTCCGCCAGCAGGCGGCGGTCAATATCGTCGAGATTGGCCACGTGGTAAGTGCTCCTTCAGCGCGCTCCTGCCGCCGATCGGGCGGGGTGCGTGCGACATGATCCCAAAGAAACAAGAGGCGTGCCGGATGGCTCGCTCGGCTAATATTATTAGGTCTGCCAGCAATTGTCCCGCTTTGCAACGCGCCTTTCGCGTCAGACTGTGACAATTCCCCCATCCTGATAAGAGGATCATACGGGGGCAGGCTATACTGCCTGTGCATCCGCCTTGTGGGGCGTGTGATTCGCCCCCTTTCCGCCTGAGGAGAACCGGTGTTTTTCGATGACCGCCTTGCCACCGTGCTGCGCCAGCGCGCCACTGGCGAGACGGGTCTGCGCACCCAATACCGGCAGTTGCTCGACCTATTGGGGCGCGAACGAATGCACCCGGCCGGGGTTGATCAGAGCCTGATGGCGGCGGCATGGCTGCGGCTGGCCAGCTTGGGCGAGGCCATCCCGGCGGCGACCCGCGCACGGATGATCCGCGAGCCCGGCTGGCGTTTTCGCAGTCCCGATCTTGCCGTGCATCTCGCCGATCAGGAGCCCGATGTCGCTGCGGCCGCGCTTGCCCGTGCGGACCTCTTGTCCGAGGATTGGACCGCGCTCATCCCGCGCCTTCCGGTGCGCGCCCGCGGTTTTCTGAGGTTGCGCCGCGATCTGCCAGTCGATGCCGAAGCCGTGCTGACCCGGCTGGGCGTGCATGACCGCGGCCTGCCCGCCCCCGCTGCCCTGCCCGCGCCGGAGGCGATGCCCGCGCCGCCGCCAGCCGACCAACCCGCCTCCCCTCCGCCCATCCGGCTGCGCCCCGTCCCGGCAGGCCTGCGCGATATTGCCGCGCCCGCGCCTGTGGCCGCCCCCCTAGCCCAGACCTCGCGCAGCCTTGAGGACAGCGGCCGCACCGAGATTTCCGCGCTGGTCGAACGCATCGCCCAGTTCAGCCGCACCCGCAGCGAAACCCAGGCCGAGCTCGAACGCTCGCCCCGCCTGCCGCTGGGCGAATTGCCGGAACGCGGCCGCCGCCACCTCACCAGCTTCGGCTTTGCCGCCGACACCACCGGGCGGATCGCCTGGGCGGCGGGCGAGGCTGCGCCGATGGTGACGGGCGCGCGTCTGTTTGCCGGGACCGCCACCGCGAGCGAGGCTGATGACGCGATCGCCCGCGCCTTTTTGCGCCGCCAGCCGATCAGCCGCGGTTTGCTTGAACTGGAAGGCGCCCCCGCCATCGCCGGCGAGTGGATCGTCGATGCTGAACCGCGCTTCAGCCCCGAGGGGCATTTCACCGGATATTTCGGCCGCTTGCGCCGCCTTCCCGATCCCGAAGCTGTCGCTGCCAACCGGCCCGAAGCGCGCGAGGCTGACCGCATTCGCCAGTTGCTCCACGAATTGCGCACCCCTGTCACCGCGGTGCAGGGCTATGCCGAGGTGATCCAGCAGCAATTGTTCGGCCCCGCCCCGCACGAATATCGCGCGCTCGCCGCCGCCATCGCCGCCGATGCGGCGCGCATTCTGGCCGGGTTCGAGGAACTTGACCGGCTGGCGCGGCTTGAAACGGGCGCCATTGCCATCGAGCCGGGCGAGAGCGATCTGGCCGCCCTGCTGCGCCGCATCGCCGATCAGCTTGCCCCGGTGCTGGCGCCGCAGGAGGCGGGGTTCACCCTCGCCCTCGGGCAGGAAACGTGCCTGCTGGTCGGCCTCGACCGCGATGATGCCGAGGCGCTGGTCTGGCGGCTGCTGGCCAGCCTTGCTGCAGCCGCTGCGCCGGGCGAACGCATGGCAATCACCGCCGATCCGCTGATCGGGCAGAACGGCGCAATGGTGCGCGTGCGCTGCGAGCTGCCTGCGCGGCTGGCGGGCGAGGACAATCTGTTCGCCGCCACCACTCGCGCCGCCGGGAGCAGTCCGATCACCCCCGGCCTGTTCGGCACCGGCTTCGCCCTTCGCCTTGCGCGGGCCGAAGCCCGTGCAGCGGGCGGCGGTTTGCGTCGGGAAGGTGACGTAGTCCTATTGACGCTGCCCCTGCTTGGCGGGAATAGGGAACTGCGGGGCGCGGTCGAAGCCTGAACACGGCACGCGGCGGGGAGACGCGGCAGGGGATGAATAACGGTTCGATGCTCGAGGTGCCGCCCAGCGGGCGCAGCGCCACATTTGCGCCCGGCTTCGGCCAGCGGGTGCTGCTGACGGTCGACACCGAAGAGGAATTCGATTGGCGCGCGCCCTTCCGCCGCGAAGGTTACGGCCTCAGCCATGTCACAGCGATCCCGCGCTTTCAGGCCTTTTGCGAGAGCGTCGGCGCGCAGCCGGTCTACCTGGTTGACTGGCCGATCGTGCAAGACCCGCGCGCGGCCGAAATCATCGGCGATGCCGTACGGCGGGGCACGGCTGAAATCGGGGTGCAGCTCCATCCATGGGTCAACCCGCCGTTCAATGAAGAGCTCAGCGTGCCCAACTCCTTCGCCGGCAATCTGCCGCAGGGGCTGGAGGCGGCCAAGTTCACCATGCTGCGCGATGCGATCGAGGCCACCTTCGGCAGCCCCCCGCTGATCTACCGCGCCGGGCGTTACGGCCTTGGCCCCAACACCGCCGATCTGCTGAAGCAGGCGGGGATCCGGATCGACACCTCGGTGCGCCCGCTATTTGATTACAGCGAGCAAGGCGGGCCGGATTACAGCAATCATCCGCTGACGCCTTACTGGGTAAACACGGATCGCAGCCTGCTCGAACTGCCGGTCACCAGCGCCTATTGGGGCCCTCTGCGGCGCATCGGCCCGCTTATCCACCGCGTACAGCGCCACACGCCGACATTCTTTTCCGGTTTCTCGCGACTGCGCCTGCTGGAACGCATCGCGCTGACGCCCGAGGGCGTGTCCGCGGACGAGGCGCTGCGCGGCATCAACCTGTCGCTGGAAGCGGGCCTGCCGGTGCTGGTGCTGTCCTTCCACAGCCCGACCCTCGCCCCCGGACACACGCCCTACACGCGCGACGAGGCCGGAGTGGAGCGGCTCTATGCCTGGTTCGAGACGGTCTACGCCCATCTGGCGGCACGCGGCGTGCGCAGTTGCACCGTTGCCGATATAGTCACGGCAACCGGGGGATAAGCATGTGCGCGTCTCCGCTTGTCTCGGCGCGCGCCGCAGAGTAGGGGGACGGCGTCGTCCTGCTTTGCCTTGCCTTCCGGCGCCGTGTGCGCAAGGGCCTGTAGCTCAGCGGTTAGAGCTGGCCGCTCATAACGGCTAGGTCGCGGGTTCGAATCCTGCCGGGCCCACCGGGGGCGGGCGACAAGAAAAGTGTCGGGGAGTGGCGCAGTCCGGTAGCGCGCTTGCTTTGGGAGCAAGATGTCGCAGGTTCGAATCCTGTCTCCCCGACCACTTTTCCAGCAACATACTGAAGACTAGGCACCTTCCTCTAATCGAGGAGGCGGAGTGTCGCGCCGCGCTGGCGGTGATTGCCTGAAAAACGGGCAATCTTCACAGCACCCTCGGGGTTTCCCTGATCTCGCCCCCGTGACGACCATGTCGTGCTGCATTTTGAGGCAAGCGGGTTAAACGCTGACGCCGAACAGGCGGCCCACTGCCGCGGTCATCGCCATCGCAAAGACGCCCCAGCCGACCACCCGCAAGGTCGCGGGCACCAGAGGCGCAGCGCCTGCCTTCGCGCCGAGCGCGCCGAGCACCGCCAGCGCCAGCACCGAAACCGCCACCACCGTCACCATGATCGCGCCGGCAGGTGCCAACCATGCCGCCACCAGCGGCACAGCCGCTGCCGCGCTGAATGTCACGCCCGAAGCCAGCGCCGCCTCGAGCGGCTGCGCAGCAAGATGTTCGGACAGGCCCAATTCGTCACGCACATGGGCCGCCAGCGGATCGAGCGCGGTCAACTCGCGCGCGACCGCCGCTGCTGTCGCTTCGCTCAGCCCGCGCCCGCGATAGAGCGCGGCAAGCTCGGCCTCCTCGTCAGCCGGGGTGGCGGTGAGTGCCTCCTGTTCGCGGGCGATATCGGCCTTTTCGGAATCCGCTTGACTGGACACCGAGATATACTCCCCCGCCGCCATCGACATCGCGCCCGCCATCAACGCCGCCACGCCCGCGACCAGCACCGGCCCTGCCTCGGGCGTTGCCGCCGCCACGCCGATGATCAGCGAGGCGACCGAGATGATCCCGTCATTCGCCCCCAGCACCGCGGCGCGCAGCCAGCCGGTGCGGTGGACATAGTGTGGATCGTCGGGATGTGCGCTTGTGTCTGCCATGGTGCCTGCTTGTCTGCCCTGCCTGCAGATTGGGCAAGCGCGATCTTAGGTGGCCGACCAGCCTGCATCGATCATCATTGCCGATCCCGTTACCACCCGCGCAGCCTCGCCCACCAGATACATCACGGCAGCGGCCGATTGTTCGGCGGTGATCTTCTCCTTGATGAGATGGGGGGTGAGCTGGAGTTCATAGGCCTCTTCGGTGCTGAGACCGCGCGCGGCGGCGACATCGTCGGTCGCAGCGGCGACCATGGGCGTGTCGACCAGACCCGGGCACAGCGCATTCACGGTGATGCCGTGGGGCGCAAGCTCGCCCGCCATGGCCCGTGTCAGGCCCATCATCCCGTGCTTGGAGGCGCAGTAATGGGCATAGCCCGGCGTTCCGACATGGCCCGCGACCGAGGCGATATTGACGATCCGCCCGCCTTGCCCAGCCGCGATCATATGCGGCACGCCCGCGCGGATCACGCGCCATGCGCCGGTCAGGTTGACGTCGATCATGGTGGTCCACATCGCCTCGTCCAGTTCGTGCGCGGGGCGGCCGCCGGTGAGGATGCCGGCATTGTTGACGATGATATCGATCCGCCCGAAGGCCTCGATCGTGGCGGCGACGAAAGCCTCGACCTGCGCGGTGTCGCGCACGTCGCAGGCCATCGCCAGCGCGCGGGCGCCGTGAGCCTCGATCTCCTGCGCGACCTCCGACAGCGCGCCCCCCAGCGCATAGCCCACCGTCTCCATCGCCGCCGCGCCAAGATCACAGATCGCGACATCCGCGCCCGCTTCGGCCAGCGCAAGCGCGATCGCCCGCCCCTGCCCGCGCGCGGCTCCGGTGACCAGCGCCGCCTTGCCTGCCAGTGAACCCGCCATGTCCTGTCCCTCCCTGTATCGTCCGGGACATGAAGCTACAGCAAGGCGGGCGCAGCCCAAGGGATCGAAATGATAGGCCGCATAAGCGAACGCCCCGCCCCCGCTTGCGGCGCGAGGGCAGGTCGCTCAATTGACCGGGCGCGGCAAAGCCTAGGCAGCGGCCGCGTTGGTCGCTTCGAGGATCCAGTCCGGGATGGCCTCCTGCCGCAAATCGGCCAACTCCATTCCCTGCGCCCGCACCGCATCATAACGGTCGCGCGGCGCGTAATCGGCGGGGCGCTGGACGAACACCTTGCCTTTGGTCTCGGCCAGAATGCCGAGGCCACGCACCCCGTCAGTGCCGCTGCCGGTGAGCAGGCCGGCAAGCGCGGGCAAGCCGGTTCTGGCAAGACTGCCGAACAACAGGTCAGCCGAGGGGCGGCAGCCGCTCACCGGATCGCGCTCCACCAGCCTGAGGCGCGGCGGCTCTCCCGCTTCCACGATCACGTGGCGCGTGGGATCATGCGCCAGCCACACCTTGCCCGGTTCAAGCGAGACCCCGTCCACCGCATCGGCCAGCTGGCACGGCAGCGAATGGCGCATCGCTCGCACCGCGTTCTCGACCGCGGCGGAATCGGCATCGAACAGCACGATTGTCGGCGGGCAGCCCGCATCATAGGCGGCGAGCACCTGACGCGCGGTCTCGATCCCGGCCGCGCCGCAGGCCAGCGCCACGATCCGCCCGTCAGAGCGATACTTCGCGCCCCCGCCCTCGCCTGCCTCACCGCCTTCGCCGCCCGGCTTCAATTCGCCCGATGCCGCCTTGAGCACAATGTCGCCCAGCTGGCGCACAGTCGCATCAAACTCCTCGCGTGAGGTGTGCAGCGGCTTGGGGAAGCAATGCACCGCCCCCAATTCCAGCGCGCGCCGCGCCGTGCCGGTGCCGGCCTGGGTGATACTGGAGAGCATGATCACCGGCATCGGCCGGGTCGTCATCACCTCTTCGAGGAATTCCATCCCGCTCATGCCCGGCATTTCGACATCCAGCGTCAGCACATCGGGCTTCAACTTGTCGAGCTGGTCGCGCGCTTCATCCGCGTTCTTGGCGGTGCCGCACACGGTGACGCCCTTGGCGTTATCGAGAATGTCGCAAAACAGCGCGCGCATCGCGGCGGAATCGTCGACTACCAGAACCCTTACATTGGCCATGTTCGCAAAAGCCTCTCGTTGCAGCGGTCCGGCCGGGATCGGCCCGGCCACCTCCCGCCCATGCGGGATCACGTGGGCGGAAATAGTCGCCAAGCCGCCAAGAAATTCGGCAGAACCATCTAGGGGCTATCGCATAGGGCCACAGCAGAGCAGGCTTATCGAACACCCCCCTAAGTGCGAGCCTGAAAGATACCCGCGCGGGCCGGCCGCCCGGGTCAGACGTGGGTGGTTGGCAATGACGATTGAACGATATTCGCGACTGGGCGGCACAACATTGTGCGCGATGGTGGCGGCAATCCTGCTGCTGACCGGAATCGGCATCAATCATGTCCGCAACGGCGGCGCGCTCGACGAGGAGGAGCAGCTGCTGTCCGATTTCCGCGCCGACATACTGCCGCCGCCGATGTTCCTGGTCGAAAGCTTCGCCAATGCGAGCATCATGACCATTCATCGCGACTCCTATACCATCAACGAGGAGCGGCTGGCGAAGCTGGAAAAGTCCTATTGGGAGGCGCAGCGTCGCTGGGCCCAAAGCGCGATGTCGGATGATCTCAAGGCAGGGCTTGCCGTCAACGGGCGCGACACCGGCAAGGCCTTCTGGGACGAAATCAACCTGTCGCTGAAGCCCGCCGCCAGACGCTGGGATCAGCCGGCCATGCTCGCTTCACACCGCCGTCTGCTGGAGATCTATCGCGCCCACCGCGCCGGCATCAATGATCTGGTGAAGCAAAGCGAACGCGAGACAGCGGAAGCGGAGGAGGAAAATGCCACCGTCCAGATGCTGATCTTGGCAGGCGCGTGCCTTGCGGTGCTGGTCGTACTCGCCGCGCTGGCGGCAGCCTATCTCGCTTTCCGGCGCAAGGTTCTCTGGCCGATCTACCGCACCATCGAAACCATGCGGGACATGGCTGCGGGCGATCACGATGCAGGGATCACCACGCAGCATCGCGCCGACGAGATCGGCACCATGACCCGCGCGATCGAAACCTTCCGCTCCGCGCTCAAGGCCAACACGGCTAACGCGGCGTCACAGGAGGAGGTCGTCGCAACACTGAGCCACGCCATGGACCGCCTGTCCGAGGGTGATCTGACCCACCGCATTACTGCCATGCCTTCGGGCGGGCACCAGCGTTTGCATGAGGCGTTCAACGCCTCGGTAGCCAAGCTTGAGACGATGATCGGGGCGGTACGTTCGACCGCCAGCGGCGTGCGCACCGGATCGGACGAGATCCGCGCGGCCTCCGAAGACCTGGCCTTGCGCAACGAACAGCAGGCCGCCAGCCTTGAGGAAACCGCAGCGTCTGTCGGCACCACCGTCAGCCTCACGCGGCAATCGGCCGAAAACGCCGCTGCCGCCAAGCACGCCATCGCCCAGACCCATGCCCGCGCCACCGAGGGCGGCGCCGTGGTCGGCAAGGCGGTTGCGGCGATGGGCGCAATCGAACAATCCGCGCGCGAGATCACCCAGATCATCGACGTGATCGACGGGATCGCCTTCCAGACCAACCTGCTCGCTCTCAACGCAGGCGTCGAAGCCGCTCGCGCGGGCGAGGCGGGCAAGGGCTTTGCCGTGGTCGCCAATGAAGTGCGCCTGCTCGCCCAGCGATCCGCCGATGCCGCGCGCGATATCAAGGCGCTGATCGGCAAATCGACCGCCCATGTCGGCGA
>CALRJK020000012.1:0-76089 GCA_943367535.1 Synechococcus sp. UW140
AAGCTCAAGACGCAACATCGGTATCGCGGGATGGAGCAGCCCGGTAGCTCGTCAGGCTCATAACCTGAAGGTCGTTGGTTCAAATCCAACTCCCGCAACCACCGATCCAAATAACACACAACAAACAACACACAACAAAGCGCGCTCGCTGCCGCATGCCAACTCGTCCGTAAGCGGTCTCCTCAAAAACCACCTCAAAACGGAAGACGACTTCCTCGGCCCTCCATGCGCCACACGCATTCGTGCTGCTGGTGAAGTTGCAGTTCTCCATCTGTCTAAGAACATCCGTTGTCGCCGCTCTCACCGGATGTCGCGTGCTGAGATGTCTTGTGCTTACAGTTCCGCCGGCCAATGGCGCGCCGGGCCACAATGCTCTCGCGTTCAATCCGGGCATCGTCGGACAGCCATTTGCGGCCTTGAAGGCCGACACTTGCGCCAGGCGATAGAACCCTCCCATAGTGACGTCGCGCTTCTCCTCGCCCGCATAGGTGGTGCAGGATTGCGCAGCAGGGGAGCATCCATGGCAAAGGCATCAACGCGCTATGTGTCGTCGTTCTTCGTCGAGGTGTTTGCCGACTTCATGCGGTTCGCGATCCAACAGAACAATCTGACAGCCGAAGAGGTCGCCATCATTTGCGTGGTCACTGCCGAATCCACTCGTGAATTGCGCCGCGATCCCTTTGTGATGCGAAACTTCGGGGCCGAAGATGACGTCCTACCCGATGCGGCTCGGCCAGTGGTGGGCTTGAAGTTCATCCACACCAGCCTCGGGATGAGCCGTGAGACGACCCGGCGCAAGGTTGCAGGATTGGTCGAGCGCGGCTTCCTCAAACGGCAAGGGCGCGGCGTATATCTTCCCGCACAGGTTGGCGAGGACGATTATACCAAGGAACTCAGAGTGTTCCTGCTGCGCAAGATGGAGGTGCTCAACGCCTACCTGGCCAAGATGCCGGATTGAGGCCGCCGCGCGGGCGGTTTGCCCAAAATGGGCAAATCACATTGTCCGCCATGATTAATGACCCGATAAACCATCGCCGGATGCTCGGCTCCCCTTCGGGTCGCAAAATGAAAAAAGAAAAAGGGAAAATCGAGTTGCCACCGCTGATGAAGATCGGCGATGAAATCGGGAAGGCCCGTAAGCGGCGCCGCATGTCCACGCTCAAGGTGTCCCAGATCACGCGGATACCGGAGCGTTATGTGCAGTGCATCGAAGCGGGCGATTTCGGCAGCCTGCCGGGCAAGACATTCGTCTTCGGCTTCACGCGGACGATATGCGCTCTGCTGGCGTTGGATGCGGATCCGTATATCCGGATCATCCGGGCCGAAATGTACGCAAGCTATACCGACGGGCCGAGCATCCACACCGCCCCCCGCAACCCGCTCAGGGCCTTTGCGCGATTGGGAGCCCGGCGACCCACCGCCTGAACCTGGCCGAGCCGGGACAATGATTTGTCCCACCCCGTCAAAATTGACGATACGCCCCGCCCCGCCACTCGGCTATCTCCTCCTGCTTACACAGCAAAGCCGGGGAGAGGCGCTATGGATCTGGGATTGAAGGGCAAGAAGGTCATCATGAACGGCGGGGCGCATGGGCTCGGCCTGCAATCGCTGAAGCTGTTTGCGGCAGAGGGCGCTGATGTCGCCTTCTTCAGCCGCAAGGAAGACAAAATCGCCGCCGCAGTCGCCGAGATCGACGCCGCCGGACCGGGCAAGGTATTTGCCGAGGTGTTCGACATGGCGACCGGCACTGAAGCCTATCAGGCCTGGCTCGAAAAGGCGGCGCAGGAACTCGGCGGCTGCGACATCTTCGTTCACACCGCCAGCGCATCGGGCACCGGCGGAGCGGGTGACTGGCAGGCCTGCCTCGACATGGACATCAAGGGCGCGGCCTATGCGGTCGAGACGCTCACGCCTTACCTCGAAGCATCGGGCACCGGCTCGATCGTGATGCTGTCCAGCACCGCGGCGCTTGAAACCTTCATCGCCCCCAACCCCTTCAACGCGCTAAAGGCCGCGCTGATCACCTATGCCTCGCAGCTTTCGCAGGCCTATGCCGCGAAGGGCATCCGGGTAAACACCGTTTCGCCGGGCGCGGTCTATTACAAGGGTGGCAACTGGGAAGTGATCGAGGAGCACATGAAGCCCCTCTACGATGCCACCCTCGCCAAGATGCCGATGGGCCGCTTTGGCGAGCCGGTGGAAGTCGCCAAGGCAATCGTCTTCGTTGCCAGCCCGGCTGTGCCCTACATGACCGGCGCGAACATCGTCGTCGATGGCGGCTTCACGCAGCGCGTGCAGTTCTAATCCCCGATTACCCTACAAAGGTGACACAAATGGCCCAGATCGCCGAAACAATTGGGCGCGACAAGCTGCTCGACATCTACACCCGCACAATGAAGGTGAACCGCACCGACGAAAAGTTCCGCGAGCTGCTGATGGGCGGCAAGGTTGCGGTGATGTATTACTGCGTGCGCGGGCAGGAGCTTGTCTCGGCAGCGGCGATGGCAGCCTTGGAGAAGGAAGACTACGTCGTTTGCACCTATCGCGGGCAGGGCGAGCAAACCGCCAAGGGCATCCCGATGGAAAAGTGGTGGGGCGAATGCCTCGGCAAGGCGACCGGCACCTGCAAGGGCAAGGGCGGCACCATGCACATCACCGATCCCGAAACGGGGATCATGGTGACGACCGGCGTGGTCGGTTCGGGACTCCCCATCGCCAACGGCCTTGCCATGGCGAGCCAGAACAACGGCGATGGCCGCGTGACACTGGTCAGCTTCGGCGACGGTGCGGCCAATATCGGCGGCTTCCACGAAGCGATGAACATGGCCCAGCTGTATAAGCTGCCGGTGATCTTCCTGTGCCAGAACAACCGTTATGGCGAGCACACGTCCTACGCCGACCACACCGACAGCCCGAACATCGCCAGCCGCGCAGCGGGCTACGGGATGAAGGGCGTGACGGTTGACGGCAATGACGTGAACCAGATCTACCCCGCGATGGTCGAAGCTGTTGCCCGCGCCCGTGCCGGTGAAGGGCCGACGCTGGTGGAGGCCATGTGCTACCGCATGATGGGCCACTTCTTCGGCGCCGACTTCAGCTACATGCCGCCCGAACACATCGCCGAAATGAAGGCCGAAGACCCGCTGCCCAAGCTGCGCAAGGTGATGCTGGAACACCAGTTCACCGAAGAGGAGCTGGATGCCATCGTCGCTGACATCAACGCGCAGATCGATGCTGCGGTGGAGCACGCGCTCAATGCGCCGCTGCCCGATACCGATGAAATCTACAAAGACGTGCTCGAGGAGACCGCCTGATGGCCCAGATCACCATGACCCAGGCGCTGAATCTCGCCATTGACGAGGCGATGGCCGACGATGCGGGCGTGTTCTGCCTCGGCGAGGATGTTTCCGCCAAGCAGGGCGGCGGGGTGTTCAAGGTCACGTCCGGCCTGACCGAGAAATATGGCGAACACCGCATCCGCGCGACGCCGATCTCGGAAACTGCGATCATCGGGGCCGCCGTCGGTGCGGCCTTGGCGGGCCAGCGTCCGATTGCCGAAATCATGCTGATGAACTTCGTCGGCGTGTGCATGGACCAGATCGTCAACCACGCCGCCAAGCTGCGCTTCATGTCGGGCGGGCAGACCCCGTGCCCGATGGTGATCCGCACCACCACCGGCGTCGGCGTCGGCTTTGGCGGGCAGCACTCGGACATGCTGGAGGCGTGGTTCGCCCACGTCGCGGGCATTCATGTCGTCACGCCCAGCAACGCCGCCGATGCGCGCGGGCTGATGCGGGCTTCGATTGACGCCAATGACCCGGTGATCTTCATCGAAAACATCCTGTGCTACGGCCTCAAGTCGGAAGATCCGGGCCCGGGCTACCGCGTGCCCCTCGGCAAGGCGGCGATTGCGCGTGAGGGCACCGACATCTCGATCATCACCTATGGCCGCACCGTGCTCGATGCACTGGATGTGGCCGAGACTCTCGCCAAGGAAGGCATCAGCGTCGAGGTGATCGACTTGCGCACCATCGCTCCGTACGATGAGGCAACCGTGCTGGCGTCGGTGCGCAAGACCGGCCGCGCAATCACGCTGCACGAAGCGGTCCGGCCCTTCGGCACCGGGGCGGAAATCGCCGCCAATATTCAGGAAAAGTGCTGGGACAGCCTCAAGGGCCCGGTGCGGCGCATCGGCGGGACATTCTCCGCGGTGCCTTTCGCCAGCCATCTGGAACAAGCATGGATCCCGCAGAAATCGGACATGATCGCTCAGATCAAAGCATCGGTAGGTAAGGTCTAGAATGGCATCGGAAATCCGCATCCCCAAGCTGGGCATGAGCGCGGTTGAAATGACCCTCGTCGAATGGATGTTCGGCGCAGGCGAACGCGTGGAGAAAGGCGACATCATCTACACGGTTGAAACCGACAAGAGCACCACCGAGATCGAAGCCCAGGCCAGCGGGACCATCCATCCCACTGGCGAGGAAGGCGCGGTCTACAAGGTGGGCGATCTGATCGGGACGATCGAGGAGTGATGCCCTCAAGTAGCGAAGCGGTAGGGCAGCAAGGACTCACTCCGCGCGAAATGCTGGCCAACGTCTATGCCACCGCCGGCACCCGCGATTGGGCGGCGGTCGAGGCGCTGATCCATCCCGATTTCGTGCTCTACGAGGCGAACTCGCTGCCCTTTGCAGGCGAATGGCGCGGCAAGGACGCGCTCCAGCGCTGCGCGGCGGCGATGTATGGCACCTGGGGCAGCACCGATCTCGAAATCCTCGATTGCACCGGGGGGGATACCCACGCGGTGATGGTGATCCGCCTCACCATGCACCCCAAGGACGGCTCCGCGCCGTTCACCCAGACCATCTGCGAGGCGGGGACTTTCGAAGACGGCTTGCTGCGGACATTGCGCATCCACTACTTCGACGCAGCCGAGGTTGCCGCGCGCGCGTGACCGGCGCGAAGTTGCTTGGTTAACCTTATATAGAACAATGTTAATTATCGCGAGAAGCCAAGGGCCATGCAGGCCCGGGCGGCTGCGCGGCTGTCCGGTTTTGCAGGGCCGCGATGTCCCGTCACCAGAGCAGCCCGGCCACCCCAGCGATGAACCCAGCCAATGCCTCTCCAGCCATCACGGGCCTGATCGGTCACACCGGCTTTGTCGGCGGTGCACTGCTGCGCCAGACCGCGTTCGATGCGTGCTATAACAGCGCGAACATCGCCGGGATCGAGGGCCGCACCTTCGGCACGCTGGTCTGCGCCGCCGCGCCCGGATCGATGCTGGAGGCCAACCGCGCGCCCGAACGTGACGCAGCCCAGATCGATGCGCTGATCGCCCGTCTGGACAAGGTCGAGGCCGAGCGATTCGTGCTGGTTTCCTCAATCGCGGTGCTGGCGGATTTCGCAGGGCGCGATGACGAAAGCACGCAGGCCTTCCAGCAGGAACTCGCCTATGGCCGCCACCGCCGCGCGCTCGAAGCTTTTGTCGAAAGCCGCTTCAAGGGCCACCTGATCATTCGCCTGCCCGCCTTGTTCGGGGCGGGTCTGCGCAAGAATTTCCTGTTCGATCTGATGAACCCCGTTCCCTCGATGCTGACCGAGGCCAAGCGCGATGCGCTGGTGCGGGCGCTGGGCGCGGAGCTAGGGGAGTGGCTCGCCGGGCTTTACACCCCTGATGCTGCGACCGGCTTGCTGAAGCTGGACCGGCCCGCGCTGGATGCCGATCCGCGCCGCCGCGCGCTCGAAGCGGCGCTGGACGGAATGGATGCGACCGCCACCCAGTTCCACCACCGCGACACGACCTACCAGTATTATCCGATAGACCGGCTGTGGCAGGATATCGGCATCGCATCAGGGGCGGGGCTGAGCCATCTCCACCTCGCCCCCGAACCGCTGACGGCCGCAGCCATTCACGCGGCGCTGACCGGCCGGCCGATGCCCGAAACGCCCGCCCGGCTCCACCGCGAAGATATGCGCACCGCCCATGCTGCGCTGTGGGGCGCACAGGGCCCATACCAGTTCTCCGCCGCTGGCACGCTCGAACTGTTGGCTGCTTTCTTCGCGCAGCCGAAGGGGCTGGCGGTATGAAGTTTGCCATGTCCAACATCGCCTGGGCGCCCGACGAACGGCTGGAGGCCTATGCGATCCTTGCAGACGCGGGCTTCACCGGGCTGGAAATCGCGCCCGGGCTGTTCTTCCATGAGGCCGAAGACCCCTTCCTGCCCGACACGGCCGGCGCACGCCGCGCGCGGGTCGAGGCGGCGGATGCCGGGCTGACAGTGGTTTCGATGCAGTCGCTCTTGTTCGGCGTTTCCGGCGCTGGCCTGTTCGATGGGCCGGAAGCGCGCGCAGCCTTCGAGGCTGGCATGCGCCGCGCCATCGCGCTGGCCGAGCGGTTCGCCATTCCCAACCTCGTGTTCGGTTCCCCGCTGCAACGCCGCGTGCCCGAGGGGCTGGCTATGGCCGATGCGCAGAACCAGGCCGCCGAGGTGTTCCGCAAGCTGGGCGATGCAGCCGGAGCCGCGGGCACCCGCATTGCTATCGAGGCCAATCCGGCAGCCTATGGCACCAACTTCTGCAACACGCTGGACGAGGCGTTGGCCTTCGTCGATCTGGTCGCCCACCCGGCGATTGTGCCGCACCTTGATCTGGGCGCGATGCACATGAACGGGGATTTCGGCGGCGTTACCGCACGGCTGCCTGCCCTCGCGCCGCGCCTTGCCCACGTCCATGTCAGCGAGCCCGAGCTTGCCCCGGCGCCCGCCGATCCCGAGGCGCTGGCCCCGGTGCTCGGCAGCCTTGCCCGCGCCGGTTACGCGCGTGCGGTGTCGATCGAAATGAAGCGCCCACCTGAAGGTCTCGCCGCCGTGCGCCGTGCGGTGGCCGGTCTGGTGGCAGCGCGTGACGGAATGGAGGCGCTCCATGCGTGAACCCCCCGCTGACCAGTTCAGGGACCAGTTCAGGAAGCTGCGCGAGGATGTGGTGGTTTCGGTATGCTTCTCCGAGCTTGCCGCCACCCCTGCGACCTTCGCCGCCCTGCGCGATATCGCCGCCACGCTCGACCGTGCTTACCGCTTCCGTGAGATCATTCTCGTGGTCGATGACACACAGCGCGAGGCCTTCCTGCCGGTGGTGCGTGAAGTGCCCAACACCCGCCTGTTCGTCGTCCGGCGCGGGACGGAGTATTATGATCGCCGCGTGATCGCCGCCGAGGAGTCCATCGGCGATCTGGTGGTGCTGGGCCATCTGGAGGAGGTCGCCGCGCTCGATCTCCTGGCGTTCCTTGATTACGCCGAGGCCGAAAACGCGGTGACGATGGCCTTTCGTCCGGCCCGTCGCCCGTTCAAGCGGCTGGCGGCATGGCCCTTCATCGCGCTGGGCAAGCTTGCCGGGTTCAATGTCGATCCTGCGGAATTCCAGTCGATTGCGGTGCCGCGCACGCTGCTCAACCTGCTGCTCGCGCATGACGAGCCGCGCCTTGCGCTGCGTTTCCCCCCACGCGATCCGCGTCTGCCGCGCGAATGGTTCCGCACCGGGGTGAATGTCGCCAGCCGCACCGCCTTCACCGGCGTGGGGCGCAGGCTTGCGCTGCTCCAGACCCTGCTCGTTTACCTCACGCCCACGATCCTGTCGGTGGTGGCGATTTCCTCGTGCCTGCTGACGCTTGTGGGGCTGGCCTATGCCGCGTGGATCGTGGGCGCGGTGGTGCTGGTGGAGAGCCTTGCCCCCGGCTGGCTGACGACCAACGCGATGCTGGCGGTGAGCGCCACCTTCATGGGCTTTTCGATGCTGGGGCTGAGCCTTGGGCTGCAACATCTGCTGAAGCAGCAGCGGCGGCTGAAGTGTGATCTGGTGCCTGAGGAAGTGAACCGGATCGACCTGTTCCAGCAGGTCGCCTTCGATCTCAACGTGGTGCTGGAGAGCGACACGCCCTCCGCGACGACGCCCCCGGAGGCCTGATGCCCACAGGCGAGCGCACCCAATATGATTACATCGTGATCGGCGGCGGCTTTTACGGCTGCTGCCTCGCGTTGTACCTGCGCTCGATCTCGCAGCGCGTGCTGCTGGTGGAGGCGGGCGAGCGGCTGATGGACCGCGCCTCGCGGGTCAACCAGGCGCGGGTGCATACCGGCTTCCACTACCCGCGCAGCGCGGCGACAGCGGTGAAATCGATGCTGCTCCACCGCCGCTTCCTCAGCGACTTCCCCGAGGCTGTGGTCGGTGACTTCCAGATGCTCTATGCCATCGCGCGGCGGCGTTCGAAGGTCACGGCCAAGAAATTCCACCGGATGTTCCGCGATATGGGCGCGCCCATCGACATCGCCGGGCCGGCCCACCGCGCGCTGTTCAACCCCGATATGGTCGAAGAGGTCTTCGCCTGTCACGAGGTCGCCTTCGATCACAAAATCCTGGGCAAGCTGGTGGGCGAAAGACTGACGGCGGCAGGCATCGAGGTGCGGCTGGCCACGCAGGTCACCGGGCTGGAGGACCACGCGAGCGGCGTGGTCGCCCGCCTGTCCGACGGCAGCGAGGTGTCCGCGCGCTACGCCTTCAACATCACCTATTCGCAGATCAACGCGGTGCTGGCCAAAGCGGGCCTGCCGCCTGCACGCCTCAAACACGAAATCGCCGAACTCGCCCTGATCGAGCCCCCGCGCGAGCTGGAGCGGGTGGGTGTCACGGTGATGGACGGGCCGTTCTTTTCGGCCATGCCCTATCCGGCGGAGGGGCTCTATTCCTTCACCCACGTGCGCTACACCCCGCATGACAGCTGGGCCGACAATGCGCAGGCGCGCGATCCTTACGCGCACTTTGCCGCGCTGGAGCCTGAAAGCCGCTATGCCTTCATGCAGCGCGATGCGCAGTTCTATCTGCCGTGCCTTGCAGGTGCCACCTATCGCCGGTCGATCTACGAGGTGAAGACCGTTCTCATCAAGAACGAGGGCGATGATGGCCGCCCGATCCTCTATCACCGCAGCCCCGAGGCGAGCCGCGTGATCTCGGTGCTGGGCGGCAAGATCGACAATATCTACGACCTGTTCGAGGCGGTAAAGGACGGCGGCGGGGAATTTGCCGCGCTGGATCCGGTCCATGTGTTCGGGCGGGTCCATGCCTGAGATTGTGCGCGGGACAGGGCGCTGGCGCGGTTTCGCCGTGCTGGCGGTGGTGTTCGTGCTGCTGGCGGGCTTGCGCGGCGCGTTGCTGCTGCACGAGCACAGCCTCAATTCGATCGACGGCGCCTTGCAGACATGGTTCGCGCTCGATCACTTCGGGCGCGGGGAACAGCTGGGGACCGCGTTCCAGTCCTATCTCGGCATCACCATGGTGCTGGCGCTGCTGCCGGTGTTCGTGCTTGGCGGCAAGACGCTGTTCGCCTCGACGCTGGCGGCTTACACGCTGGTGCTGGCAGGGGCTTTCGCCGTCGCTTACGCCTGCGTGTGGTTGATCCGCCCGGTGCCGCCGCGCGCGCGCTGGCAGGCTGCCTTGGTGCTGGTTTTCCTGTTCTATTATGCCGGAGCGATGGCGGGCAAGGCGGTAGGCCTAACTGGGCCGGCGACGCTCGATCCGGGCGTGTCGCTGCGGCCATTGCGAGGCGCGCTGCCGTTTCTGGTGCTGCCGTGCTTCCTCGTGTTGGTGCGCCGGGTCTGGCTGGGGGGCCGGGCGATTGCCGGAGGGCTGCCGCTCGGGCTGATCGCCGGGGCGGGGCTGCTGTGGTCGAACGATGCGGGCATCCCGCTGGCCATCGCGCTGACCGGCGCGCTGGTGCTGGCGCTGTGGCCGCGCCCGGCGCTGCTGGCCCGGACAATGGCGGCTTTCGTGCTTGGCGTCATGGCGTCGGCAGGCGCGATCCTGCTGGGCGTGACGCATGGCGCGCCGGAGCCGTGGTTCACCTATAATTTCCGCGATGTCGCCGCCGACCAGTTCTGGTTCTTCGCCCCGTGGGAAAGAACCACGCGCATTCTCGGGCCGGGCGACCTCCCCAATATCCTGCGGCACGCCGACCCGCTTTCGGCGCTGAGCCTTGTGGTGCTGGCGCTGTGCGTCGCCTTTGCCGCGCTCCAGCGGCTGCGCGGGCGGAGCGCGCCGGTGCGGGGGAGCGCCTTCGTTTTCCTTGGCGCGAGCGTGCTCGGCACCGCGCTGCTCCCGCAGATCGGCGGGCACGTGGGGGCGGAGTATAATGGCATCACCTTCGTGCTGGGCGTCTGCGCGCCGCTGATCGTTGCCCCCGCAGGCCTGTGGCGGCGGACGAGCGACGTGCTGCGGCTGGTCAGCGCGAGGCAGATCGCGGCGCTGACCGGCGTCGCCGTGCTGGCGATGGCGGGGACAGAGGCCGCGCGTCTCGCCCTCTCCCCCGCCCGCGCCGAACGGACAGTGTATGATCCCGCGCTCGGCTTCTTCGTGACCCCTGCCTATGCCGCAGACCTTGCCGCGATGCGCAAGCTGGCGGCGGCATGGGATGGGCTGGGCGTGCCGCAGGATCGCCGCTTGCTGTCAGTCTATACCTCGCCGATCGATATTGCTGCAGGGACGCGCAGCCCCGCCGATGTCGGATCGCTGATCCACGCTTTGGGGCCGGAGAAACGCGCCGCCTTCACCGCGCTGGTCGCGGAGCAGCGGGTCGCCGCCGTCACCACCATCGCGCCGGATTATAGCGGGTGGGAGGGGTGGCTGCTGCGCGCCAACTGGCCGTTCTTCCGGAATTTGCGCGAGAATTACGTACCGCTTGCACGCAATAACCAGCAGGTGCTGTGGATGCGTGCCGAGGGCAAGCCGATGGCTCCGGCCCCGGCATCCTGCCGCATCGCCGCAAGCGCGCCGGGGCGGCTGGCGCTGGACATCACCGCCGCTGCCGAAGGCATCGCCTCGGTCAGCGTCACCCGCCAGCCGCCTTTCGCCACGGGGCGCGGGGCGATGTTGACGGTGGTGGAGGATTCCCCGGATACCGCCCCTTCCGGCCGCGAACGCTGGGCCGGTTTCCCGCGCTATGGCATCGCCAATAGCCCCGCGCTGGAGCTGATGGCCCCCGTCACGCCCGGCCGCGCCACCCGGCTGACGCTTGAAACGCTCGACGGCTCGCCGATTGGCGAGGCGACCTGCACCGCCCAAGCCTTGCCCGCCATCGATTTCGCCGCGCTCCCTTCGCTCAGTCGCGGAGCCGAACGATATAGGGCGGCGGCGCCATGACCGAACTCGTGCGCTTCTTCCTTGTGACGGTGCTGGGGGTGGTGATCGACCTCGCCATCGCCCTTGCGCTGCACACCTATGCAGGCGCAGATCTGTGGCTGGCCGCCGCGATCGGCTTTGCCCTCGCGGCGAGCGCCAATTATGTCATCCACCAGACATGGAGTTTCCGCAGCGGCCCGCTCTCGCTGAAACGCGCGGCGCTGTATGCGCTGGTTGCGCTGGTCACGCTGGCGGTGCGGGTCGGGATTGTGGCGCTGCTCGAACAGGCGGTGCCGGGGGCGTGGCCGCTCGCCATCCTGATCGCCGGGGCGGGGGGATCGTTCCTCGTGAACTTCGGCTTGAGCAAGTTCGTGGTCTTCGCCCCTGAACCCGGGACCGCTCCGGCACATGCAGGTGAAACGCCATGACGATCCGCCCCGAACCATTGCTGGACGATGCCGCATGGGACGTCCCCGCGCATGACGTCGCGCTCTACGCCCCGCGCCTGCACCGCCACGCGCTGGTGATCCCGGTCATCAACGAGGGCGCGCGCATCCGCGGCCAGCTCTTGCGTGTTCAGGCGGCAGGCCTGCCGGTCGATGTGGTGATCGCGGACGGGGGATCGACCGACGGCTCGCTCGATGACGAGTTCGTCGGCCAAGCCGGCGTGCGCGCGGTGTTGACCAAGACCGGGCCGGGCAAGCTCTCCGCCCAGTTGCGCATGGCCTATGCCTGGTGCTTGCGCCAAGGCTATGCCGGGATCGTCACCATCGACGGCAACGGCAAGGACGGGGTTGAGGCGGTGGCGGCGATGGTCGCCAAGCTGGAGGAGGGCTGCGATTATGTGCAGGGCTCGCGGTACCTGCCCGGCGGCGCGGCGGAGAACACGCCGCTGGAGCGCACCATCGCCAACCGCCTGATCCACGCACCAATGCTCAGCATCGCGGGGCGGCACTGGTTCACCGACACCACGAACGGCTTCCGCGCCTATTCCGCCCGTTACCTGACGCATCCGGGGGTGCAGCCCTTCCGCGAGGGGTTCTCGGTCTACAACCTGTTGTTTTACCTGACGGTGCGCGCAGGGCAGCTGGGGTTGAGGGTCGATCATGTGCCGGTGGTGCGGCGCTATCCCGATGACGGGAAGGTGCCGACCAAGATCGGCGGATTTGCCTCGAAAATGGCGCTGCTGAAGGAGACCTTCGTGGCGGCGACCGGCGGCTACACGCCCGATGCCGCCGCACCGCGCGCCGGGTGGCTGTGGCAGGGGGCGGTGCTCTTCGCGTTGCTGGCGGCGCTGCTGCTGAACGTGGTCGCCGCGCCGCCATATTCGCCGGATTCCTGGGCGCTGTGGGAGCTATCGCAGACAGTGTTCGGCGATTTCTACCGCTTCACCCACTGGCGCAGTTATGCCGGCGAGATCCCCTATTCCGCTAGCTTCCCGCCGCTCACCCCGTTGTTGATCGCGTGCCTTGATGCGCTGCTGGGCACCGGCCCGCGCACCGGGTTGTTCCTCGCCTTTGCCAGTTTTGCCGGCTTCGCGCTGGTGTCCGAGGCGATCGGGCGGCGGGTGACAGGGGCGGCGTGGCTGGGGCTCGGTGCGGCGCTCGTGCTGCTGCTTGGCCCCAACATGCTGCTGATCGAGATGCAGGCGGGGCGCACGATCCCGCTGCAATTGCTGCTTTATGCGCTGGTGTTGCTGGGGCTGCTGGCACCTGAACGGATCAGCCTTGTGCGCGCTGCCATGATCGGCTTCGTCGCGGGTCTTGCCGTGCTGAACCGCTTTGATGCCTTGCTGCTGCCGGTTCCGGCGGCGCTGGCCGTGGGCTGGCTGACCCGTTCGCCCGCGCGCGGGGCCATGGCGCTGGCGGCGTCCGCCCTCGCCGTGTCGCCGTGGGCGCTGTATTCGCTGACGCATTTCGGGGTGCTGTTCGCCACCGACAATGCCGGGATCGCGACAGCCCTCGATCCGCAGGCCTATGTGACCGACTGGTGGCCGACGCCGCAGGCAACCCTCGCCGATGATCCGCTGGCATGGGCGGGCAAGGTCGCGGCGAACATAGGCACGCTTGTCTGGGTCGCGGCGGGGCTGGCGGCGAGCTGGTTCGGCCTTGCGAGCGCGGCGTTTCTCGCCTTTCCCGCGATGCTGGCGTGGCTGTGCCGGACAGAACGACATCCGCGAACGGCGCTGTTCGTGCTGGCGGGCTTTGCCGTGCTGGCCGGGCTGATGCTCGCACCGCAGGTGCTCACCGGCTATATCGAGCAGCGGTATTTCAGCGCGGCTGTGTGGGCGGCGCTGCTGACCGCGGCCTGCGCCGGGATCATGCAGAGCGGCGCGCTCCACCAGCGGACGATCTTTGCGCGCGGCGCTGCGGCGGCAGCGATGTTTGCGGTCGCGGTGCTGGCTGCGGGGCACGCCTTCACCGCCAGGCCCGATCGCGCTGCCTTTGACGATCCCGCTGACGTTCGCGCCCTCAAGGCCTGCCTTGCCGACGCCCCTGAAGCGCGCGTGCTCGTGCTGGGCGACGACACATTGGCCGCGCGCGCCGGGGCGTTGGGGGGCGTCACCACGATGATGGCACCGCGCAACATTGCCGAAGGCCGCCTCGATCCCGCCGGAGCCCGCGCCTTTGCCGCCGCATGGCAGCCCCGTTTCGCACTGGCCGCCGATCCGCAGCGCGCCCGCTGGATCGAACAGACCTTCGCGGCCGCACCCGTGCCCGGTTGCCCGCTCGCGCTCTACCGTCTTCCCCGCTGAAGCGGCCTATCTCCGCGCCCGTCTCGACCTCCTGCGCATAATGGCGTATTCTCCCCATGCGGGACGCCGCCTTACTGCACAGCCGATCCACGAGGGGACGATCCGGTGAAACAGTCGCTCATCAACCTGCTGCCGCCTGCGACACTGGCGGCGATCCTCGCCTTCTGGGGCCTTGCGCCTGCCGCCTGGGTCGAGGCGCCGTGGGCGCTGCCTGCCGTGGGCGTGGGCACGGTGGTGTTTGTTCAGACGCTCGAATTCCTGTTCGAGCGTCACGCCGGCTGGCGCATGAACATCCGCGAGTTCGCCACCGACATCTTCTACTTCGCCTTCTTCTTCTTCGTGATCGGCGCAGCTTCGGACGCGCTGATCAACTCGCCCCTGCGCGCGCTCAAGGAGGTGTGGGGCATCGGCACCCCGTGGCTGATGCAACTGCCCTTCCTGGCGCAGGCGATGATCGCGCTGTTTCTGTTCGAGCTCGGCCAATACTGGATGCACCGCGCGATGCACAACTGGACGCCGCTATGGCTGACCCACGCGCCGCATCATCACCTGACGCAATTGAACGCGATGAAGGGCTATATCGGCAATCCGGTCGAGCTGTTCCTGATCAGCATCGGCGTGATCGCGTTGCTGGATGTTGACCGCAACGCCCTGTTCGCCAGTTTCACCATCGGCGGCGCGATCGCGATCTATGCCCACGCCAATGTTCGGGCCAACCCGCCGATCTGGTACGGCTTCTTCTTCACCACGATCCGGAACCACTCGCTCCACCACACCGCCACCAGCTATGCAGACACCCGCTGCAATTACGGCAACAGCGTGATCTTCTGGGACCGCGTGTTCGGCACCTACAAGGAGGGGGAGGGCGCCATCGTCGGTCAGGATGATCGCAAGCGGTTGTCGATCTGGGAGCAATGGACCTTCCCGCTGCGCCCGTGGCTGGAAAAGCGCCGGGGCGCGCAAGGGTAGGAGCGGGCGCTTTCGGGCGGGCTGCACACCTGCGTGGAACGGGCGTTGTCGGAGCATCAAGACACAGCATGGATGTAACGGTCCGCATCGCGACAATGGCAGACCTGCCCGCCCTGCGCGGCCTGATCGAGCGCGCCATCACGCAATTGCAGCGCGGGTTTCTCGACCCGGCAGAGATCGAGGCTAGCCGCCAGTTCATGGGGGTGGACACCCAGCTGGTGCGGGACGGAACCTACCTTTGCGCGATCATTGACGGGCAATTGGCCGGCTGCGGCGGGTGGAGCTGGCGGCGGACGCGTTATGGCGGGGATGATGCGGTGGATCTGATCGATCCCTCGCCGCTCGACCCCTTGACCGAGCCTGCCAGGATCAGGGCGATGTACACCGACCCCGGTTTTGCCCGGCGCGGGGTGGGTCTGGCGATCATCACCGCCGCCGAAGACGCCGCCCGCGCTGCCGGGTTTCGTGCGGTGGAGTTGATGAGCACGCTATCGGGCGAACCGCTGTACCGCCGCTGCGGTTACAGCGCGACCGCCGCGCGGGTGCACCACGCGGATGTCCCGCTCATCCCGATGCGCAAGAGCCTGCTTGCTGCACCGGGATGAGGGAAGGATTGCCGCCGATCAGAAGCGCGCGGTGACCCGCGCGTACCAGAACCCGCCCATCCAGCCGATCGGGGAGCCGTCGTTGTAGATCGACCCGTTCGCCGCCCCGCCGGTTCCGGCGAAGATGTTGCGGGTCTCACGCTCGGGCATGGTGTCGAACAGGTTCTGCGCCCCCACCGCGATGCGGTATTTTTCGGCGAAGGTCATGCCCACTTCGATATCGAAGCTCGCCTGAGCGCCGAACTTCTTGGCAAACGGCACCGGATACAGCGCCTGCGCTTGCGCCTGCGTGGTGATGCCGCCGGCGTTTGGCGTCGGGCCAATGCCGGTGGTGATCGGATCGAAGAAGCTGGTGAAGCTGCCGAAGTAGTTCACCCGCGCGACGGCATCGACAATGCCTTGCGTGTAGATGGTGGAAAGCACCGCACGCCAGCGCGGAACCGATTCCTCGATATTGCCGACGCGCACATCGTCCACCGGCTGGAAGTTCGACAGCACCCGTCCGCTTGCGAGCGTGCCGTTGATGATCTTGCGATCGGTCACTTCGGTGGTGTTGTAATTGACCGCAAGGTTCGATCTGAAGCGACCGATGCCGGTGTCTGCGTCATGCGAGACGACCACATCGAAACCCTGGGTGCGCGTATCGAAGGCGTTGGTGAAGTACCGCACCGAGCCAAGCTCGGCGGCCTCGGCGATGCCCTGCGAGAGCAGGAATTGTGCGTCGGTCAAACCGTTGGCGTTAACAATATTGGGGTTGATCGCGCCGGAAATGCCGATCCGGTCGGTGACCTTGATGTTGTAGTAATCGACCGTGATGTTGAACCCGCCGCCGGGCTGGATGACCAAACCGCCCGAGAGACTGAGCGACTTTTCCGGGGTGAGCCCCTCGGCGAGGTAGAACTGGCCGATGTCACTGTCGGGCCGCGCGACAAGGGTGCCGAGCGGAACTGTCGAGCCGAAGGGGAAACCGGTGGTCAGGTTCTGCGTGAACTGCTGGCCCGGCGTCGGAGCGCGGAAGCCGGTCGAGGCCGTGCCGCGCAGTGCGATGGCATCGGTGAATTCATAGCGCGCCGAGACCTTGCCGTTGAAGGTGTCACCGAAGTCGTCGAAATAGTCGTAGCGCGCAGCGATCCCGACATCGAGCCCGGTGACCGGGGTGGCTTCGAAATCGATGTAGCCCGAATAGTTGTTGCGTCCGCCTTCGATCACCGACGCGGGGCCAAAGCCCTGGAAGCCGTTGGAGCCCGGCAGTGCGACCTGCGTGCGCACGAAGGCCGGAGCCGACGCACCCGGGGTCGAACACGGCACGGGTGCCGCGGCAAGCGTGCACTGGAACAGGCGCTGCGAGGCATAGGGGCCGACCGTCCACGAAGGCGTGTCGCCCAGCCCGACCTCGAAGGCCTCGCGCCGCACTTCCACGCCCCATGCGATGAACAGCGGATCGGCAAAGCCGACTTCGACTTCGGTGTTGAAGTCGCCGTTGAAGTTGAATTCGCGCTGGACGAATTTGCCCATGTAGAATTCGGTCGGCGTGTTGGGCCCAAGCGAGGCGTTGATCGTGTCGCTCATGAAATAGCGGATCTGGTTGACGCCATACATCATCGAGAGATCGTAGTTGACGCCCGACATCTCGCCCTTGAACCCGCCGACGATGCCGATGTCTTCGTTGGTCTGTTCAAAGAACGGGATGAAGCCGTTGCGCTGATCGGGGAAGCGATTGTCGTTGAAGATGTCGAACCTCGCCCCGTTCAGGTCCCATTGCGGGCGTCCCTGTGTATCGAAGCCGACCTGGGTGAGGAACACGATCGGCACCGGCCGGCCGGTCGAATTGGTGCCCGGGCGGCCGGGGATCGGCAGGTGCGTGGTGGAAACCGGCGGGCGATAGTTGAAGTCGTTGCCCTGGCGCTGGTAGCCGTAGTTGGCAAAGGCGTAGAAGGTCGTGTCGCCAGCCGGAATTTCGGTGTTGATGGTGGCGCGGTAGGCGCGGTTCTCGGGCCCGCCGAGGCGGTTGCCGGTCGGCTGGTCGGGCGTGATGCCGAGTGCGCGGAGCGGCTCGATCGCCGGGCGCTCCACCGAACGGTCGAAGACGTTCTGGTCGATGAATTCCAGCGACAGGTTGAAGAAGCCGCCGTTGTCCCCGAGCTCGGTGCCGTAAAATGCGGTGAGCTGGGTATCCTCGCCATCACCGGCATAGGACTGGCCGTAGCGCGCAGTGACCTCGTAACCGGTATCGCGGCGCAGGCCGATATTGATCACGCCGGCAATCGCGTCCGAACCATATTGTGCGGCCGCACCATCGCGCAGCACTTCGACCCGGCCCACGGCGGCGCTGGAGATCTGCGAAAGGTCGGCGCCTTGCGCGCCGGCGTTGAGCGCGCCGCCCTGAAGCTGGACCAGCGCCGAGCGGTGCACGCGCTTGCCATTGAGGAGCACGAGGATCTGGTCGGCCGGCAGGCCGCGCAGCGTCGGCGGGCGGATAAAGGCGGAAGCGTCGCCGAGCAGGTTGCGTTGCTGGTTGAAGGAGGGAACCAGCGTTTGGAGAATCGTTTGCAATTGCGGCGCGGGCTGTGCCTTGAAATCGTCGGCTGTGAAAACGTCGACCGGCGCGGAGCTTTCCAGCACGGTGCGATCGGTGCGGCGGGTGCCGGTTACGACAATCGCCTGCCCGGGATCGGTGGCAACCTGCTCGGCCGGATCGAGTGTGTCGTCCTCCGCCAGCAGAGGAGAAACGGGTACAGCAAGCGACGCAAGGAGAAGGTGACGAATACGCATGATGATGCCCCTTTTTGTTATTGTTGCATCGCAGCAATACCATGCCGGGCCTATCAAACTACAATAATTCTAGGGAGTTATGGTGGTTAAATGACGTAAGTTTTGCGAATATTACAAAACAGAGCCAGAAATTATCCAAATTAATGCGGCAAATAATTAAAAGATTACCCTTCTTCACAACATGATGGCAATAATCCGCACATAAACGAATTTTTATGATAATTAACGATTGTGCGCCGCAATAATTTGCTTGGCGAAAGCGCGTGCGGGCGTATCAATATGACCCGTGACCACCGTATCGACCTTCTATCTTGCCATACCGGCCCTGCTGCTGGCCGGTGCTGCTGCGGGCTTTGCTGGCGGGCTGTTCGGGATCGGCGGCGGCTTTGTCGTCGTGCCGGCCCTGATGCTACTGCTCCCGCTTCTCGGCGTCGTGCCTGAAGAGATCGCCCACGTGGCGGTCGGCACGTCGCTTGCCTCGATCATCTTCACCTCGCTCAGGTCGACGCAAAGCCATGCGCTGCGCGGCGCGGTGGATTTTGAATTGCTGCGGGGCTGGGCGATCTGGGTGGTGCTGGGGACTGTGGTCGGCACGCTGGTGGCCGGGATGATATCGAGCCGCCAGCTGGCGTTGATCTTCGGCATCGGCGTGCTGGGGTTTGCGGTCTATTTCCTGCTCCCGGCGCGCAAGGGCGCTCCGCTGTTTGCGGGCCTGCCCACCGGATTGCCGCGCGCAGGGATAGCCAGCGCGCTCGGCGTGTTCTCGACCTTGCTGGGGATCGGCGGCGGCACCGTGACCACTGTCACCATGACAGTGTGCGGCCAGCCGATCCACCGGGCCATCGGCACAGCGGCGGGTATGGGCGCGGTCATCGCTTTGCCATCCACCATCGGCTTCATGATCATCGGCTTTGGTGCGCAAGGCGTCGGCTGGGGATCGCTCGGCTATGTCAACGTGCCCGCCGCCTTGGCTCTGATCGCCACCTCTGTGTTCTTCGCGCCCTATGGCGTGGCCGCCGCCCACCACCTGCCTTCCGCCATCCTGCGCGCCTTCTTCGGCGTTTATCTCGCTGTCATCGGACTGGTGATGATCACGCGTTTCTGACCGCTTTCACACACAAGCAGAGGAGTTGCTCCATGTTGACCAACCGCCGTTCATTTCTCGCCGGAGCCGGTGTCGCGACCGGTCTCAGCGCCCTTCCCCTGCACAGCCTGAGCGCCGCCGCCGCCGCGCCTCTGGTCGAACCCGATTTCGGGCCCAAGATCGGGCAGGCGCTGCTCAGCCGGAATGAGAACCCCTATGGCCCGGCCCCCAGCGCGCTGCGCGCCATCGCCGAAACGTCGAAGATGGGCTGCTATTACAATGATCGCGGCCACGCCAAGCTGACCGCAATGATCGCCGAGCGCAACGGGGTGAGCCCCGAGCAGGTGGTGATCGGCGAAGGATCGACCGAGGTGCTGTGCGCTGCCGCGCTCGCGTGGGGACGCAAGGGATCGATCCTCGCTCCCGAACTGTTCTGGGATACCACCGTCCAATATGCCGAGCGTCAGGGCATCAAGGCGGTGCGCGTGCCGCTGATGGCGGATATGAGCGTCAATCTGCCGGGCATGGCCGCGGCGCTGGATGACAGTGTGGCGATGGTCCACCTGTGCAATCCCAACAACCCCACCGGCATACTGATCCCGCCTGCCGAGCTAAAGGCCTTCATCGCCAAGGTCTCCCCCAAGGCGACCGTGCTGGTGGACGAGGCCTATAACGAACTCACCGATCGCCCGGATGACAATTCCACCATCGATCTGGTCAAGGCCGGGGCCGATGTGATCGTGTGCCGGACCTTCTCGAAAATCTACGGCATGGCGGGCCTGCGCGTCGGCTATGCCATCGCCAGCGAGGAAAATGCGGCCAGGATACGGTCGCACCAGATGAGCTTCGGCGGCAATCTGGGCGGGCTGGCGGCGGCGATCGCCAGCTATAACGACACCCCTTTCCTCGATCAGTCGCGCGCCGCGGTGCTTGAGGCGCGCGGGATGATTGTGGAGGCGGTCGCCAAGGCCGGGCTGACCGCGCTGCCTTCGCAGACCAATTTCGTCTTCGTGAAGGTGCCCGATGCCAACGCCTTGCGCGATGCCATGGCGCAAAGCGGCATTTCCATCAGAGGCGCCTATGGCAGCCTGAACGGATATTCGCGGGTCAGCACCGGCAAGCTGGAGGACGTTGCGCGCTACACCGCCGCCCTGCCGAAGCTGTCCCGGCAGTTGTGGGGGTAAGGCCACTTCCGGGAGGCAAGAGCTGCGGCCGGCTCGGGGCCGGTTCGAAAATGTCGACCATGCGCGATCAATCGGCCAAAGCCGCCGGTCAGGTTTCGGGATCGCACGGCGTTGCCGTGGACGACTGCTTGTGGGTGGTTAGCGGCCGCCCCCGTGAACCTTGCAAGATACCTGCTCGCAAGTCGCGACCAAGTCCGCTCCGATGGCAGGGCTCATCTCCACGAAGATCAGGTCGCCCGAGACAACTTCACCGACCTTTAGGGCAATTAGGCCCGCATGTGCCTCTTGATACTCTGCCGAAGCACTTGGGTGCGGGGGTGTATACAGTCTGGCTAGGTTACTCAGTCTGCCCGGATGCTCCCGCGTAGTCGTGCCAAAATAGACGACGATGTTGCCTTCTCGGAAGTCATCCATCTGTAGCGCATCGACACCACTCAGAAGAACCTCGCACCCGCTGCCATCAGACCTGCTGAAGAACATTCGGCAGTCTTTGCCTTGCATCACGAGGCCATCGAAGGTGGCATCATGCAAAGGTAGTTCTTCAATCATCGCCCGATGTTAACCGCTAATCTGGCAGTCCGCTACGGGGTCGCTTCCCGAACGGCGGCTTTTGGCGAACAACTGCCAAAAGCCGCCGTCGGTGCTTGGTGCAAGCCTCAGCCGCCCTTGCGGCTGGCCTCCACCGCTTCGATCACGCCCTTGTCCCACGTCACGCGGGTCTGGGTCTGGGGGTTGAAGCGGTTGTCTTCATATTTTGCGGCATTGGCGGCGGCGATTTCGGCCTCGGTCATTTCGTCGCCCGCCTTCAGCGCGAAGACATCGATCCCGCGGCTGATTTCGGTGCCGTAGATGTGGCCGCGATACCAATAGACCGACCAGTATCCGCCCAGCACCATCTGCTTCTTGTCGATCGGGCCGCGATCGAAATAGGCGATTTCCTTAGGCGCGGCGCTGTCGGTGAAGTCCATCACGCTGAGGCCGCCCTGATACCACGCCTGTGCGAACAGATCGCGGCCCGGCACGGGGATGATCGATCCGTTGTGCGCGACGCAGTTTTCCTTGTCGGTCTGGGGGGCGGGCATCTTGTAATGCGCGCGGAACACCAGCTTGCCGTCCTTGATGTCATAGATAGCGTTGGCACCCCAGGTTTTGGGATCGCTCGCCTTGCAGCGCGGCCGCCCGCCGCCGCCCCACTCGTCGGTGAAGATCACCTTGGTGCCGTCATTGTTGAAGGTGGCCGAGTGCCAATAGGCAAAGCCTTCATCGGTGACGACGTCGAGACGCTTGGGGTTCAGCGGATCGGCAATGTCGAAGATGATGCCATTGCCCGAGCAGGCGCCGGCCGCGATCTTCAGCGCCGGGAACACGGTGATGTCATGGCACTGATCGGTGCGCGAGGTGTTCTGCGTGCCGTCGCCGTGATCGCCGCCCTTCCACAGGCCTGCGATCTCACCGGTCTTTTCATCGGCGAAAACGCGCGGGGATTTGACGATGCGGGACTTGGAAGGGTCTGCCAGCGGGATCTCGATCACGTCGATCGAGAACAGCGCTGTGCGGGTATCGCCCGGCGTGCTGCCGACGCAGCCTGCCAGTTCCTCGCCATCGCGGATGCCGGCGGTGCCCGAGTTGTAGACGATCAACCGCTTGTCATCGGCGCTGACGATGGAGTGCGTGTGGCTCCCCCGGCAGGTCTGCACCGCGCCGACCTGACGCGGGGCGGCAAGATCGGAGATGTCGAAGATGCGCAGGCCCCGGAAGCGGTCTTCGTTGACCTTGCCCGGCGCGCCTTCCAGCCCGCAATCGAGCCGCCCGCGGGTCTGTTCGACGCTCATCACTAGGATATTGCCGACCACGGAAACGTCCCCCTGCCCGCCGGGGCAGACGACCGAGCTTTGCAAGGCGGGAATGCCGTCAGCACCCAGCTTGTAGATGTTGAACCCGTGGTATGATCCGGCCACCATCACATCGCCGAAGAAGGCCATGTCGGTATTGGCGAAATCGAGCAGCGGGGAGCGTTCGGCGAACTGGGTGAGGCTGTCTTCTTCCTCACGCGCAGGGGTGGCGGCGGCGTTGGTGGCCGCAGCGCCTCCTGCCGGAGCGGCAGCGGGGGCGGTTTCAGCGGGGGCGGGCGCCGGTTCGGCCGGCTTGGCGTCCTCGGCCTTCTTGTCCGCGCCATCCTTCTTGGCGTCCTTGCCCTTCTTGGGGGGGACGGGCAGGCGCAGTTCGGCCGGGTTTTCGGGGTTGAAGAAGCCTGCGGGCTTGGACAGGCTGGCGATCTTGGTCAGCCCCATGATCGCCTCGCCGGCATCATTGAACCCCGCCGCCAAGCCCGAGCGCGGATCGGGCGAAAGCTTGGCGAGCAGCTTGTCCATCCGGCCGATTTCGGTCTTCTGCTCGCTTTCGACATCGCCCACGAACTGGAACAGCACCGGATCGGCGGCGGTGCCTTCCTCGTCCAGCAGCTCTTCCGCCATATCGAGCGCGCCGTCATGATGCGCGATCATCAGGGTGAGGAACTGGCGGTCGAAATCCGCGCCCTTGGCTGCGGCCAGCGCCTTCATGTCTTCGGGCGAGGCCATGCCCTTCATCATGTGGTGCATGTGTTCGGCGTGGCCCTTCATCGCCGGGTCTTCGGTCGGCTCGCCGCGTTCCTTGAGCCAGGTCTGCATGAAGGTGATCTCGTCGGCCTGCGAGGATTCGATGCGGCCCGCGATGGTCTTCAGGTCTTCGGTGTTGGTGCGGTCCTTGACCAGCTTGGCCATGTCGACCGCCTGTTGGTGGTGGACGATCATGTGCTGCATGAAGGCGACGTCGGCGGGCAAATAGCTCGCCTGCGCCAGCTTGGTCGCTTCGGCGGCCGACAGCGTTTTCGAAGCCTGCCCCGGTGCGCCGGGCTTCACGATGGGCGCGGAAGTCGCCACGCTTTGGGCAAACGCAATGCCCGAGCCGGAGAGCAACAGGGCGGCAAGGCCGGCGCGCAAGGCGCGGCGGGTGGCGATATCGGTCATCTCGAAAGGTCCCCTTGAAACTGATTGACCGCCAGACTGCCTTTAGTGTCTGCGCAGTCAAGGCCATCTGCACCCTTGCAAGAGCGCAATCGACGAACCTGCGATGACGGTCGAGCAAGGGCGTGCCGCGCCCCCAGCCCGCAATTGCGCCGCGCTGTCCCCCGCCGCTTCACCCGCACCGTTCGCCGCATGCGCCGGAATGATTGCTTGCCGGGACAAATCGTGTGTGGATAAGTGCGGCATTAATCCCGCCGAAACCCTGTTGGAGTAGCCTGATCCTCATGGCACGCCCCCGCTTTCTCGCCGCCCTGACCGGGTTTGTGGCTACCTTCGCGGCGGCGCTTGCCAGCCCGGCGGCGGCAAACCAGGACGAGCTTCAGGCGACGTTCGACAGCACCTTCGGCACCGAAGCGCGCAATCCGCAAAGCTTCGACGCGGTCTACGCCTCGACCTTCCAGCAGCGCATCGCCGATCTCGCCAACCCGGCGCTGGGCCGCGTCGGCGTGGCCGCGGTGGACCTTGCCACGGGCGAGGAGGTGATGGTGCTGGGCGACCAGCTGTTCCCGATGGCCTCGACCAGCAAGATCGCTGTGGCCGCCACTTTCATGGAGATGGTGGAACAGGGGCGCTACACGCTGACCAGCGAATTCCCGCTGATGATGCCGGTGCCTTCCGCCAAGTATTCATCTGCCAAGGCACCGGTGCGTCCGGGGCAGTATATGTCGGCGATCGACCTGATCGAGATCATGATCACCCGCTCGTCCAATCCGGCAACCGATGCGCTGCTGGCTGCGGTGGGCGGGCCGGAGGCGGTGAATAGCTGGATCCGCCGCAAGGGCATCGCCCCCTTCTCGATCAACCGCGACATCGCCACGCTGGTGCGCGACGATGGCGAGTATAACCCCGCCACCACCATCGACAGCCGCGACGCCGCCACCCCGCGCGCCATGGTCCGCCTGCTGGCCGGGCTCTATCGCGGCGAATATCTTTCGGACCAGAGCCGTCAGGTGATCCTCGGCGCGATGAGCCGCACGGTCACCGGCAAGCGCCGCATTCCCGCCAACATCCCGCTGGACGCGCGGGTCAGCCACAAGACCGGATCGCTCAGCAACACTTCCAGCGATATCGGCCTGATCGAATGCCCAGATGGGCGCGTGATCGCGGTGGCGATCTATGTCACCGGGCAGGGCGGCAAGCTGGCGCGGGAAGAACGCAACGCTGCCAGCGCCCGCGCGCTGTATGATGGCTTTGCGGTCAAGGCGCAGACCAACCCCACCCGCAACTGGGCCAGCGCCCCTTACGCGACCGGCGGCTGAGCCGCTTCTGCCACAGACACAAAAAAGGGCGGCGCCTTGCGGCAGCCGCCCTTTCTGTTTGCCCTTGAGGCGCACTTATACCAGCGCGCTAAGATGCTGACGCATCACGCGCTGGAAATGCTCAAGCGCCGCACCGGCTTAACCAATGCGCGATAAGTCAGGCTCATCGCGCCTTGGTATTATTCGGCGCCGGCGTCTTCGGCCTGATCGACCACGCTGAGCGCGTCGTCACCGATTTCGTCGGCAGTCTTGGTGGCGGTGTCGGCAGCGCCTTCGGCTGCGGCTTCAACATCGGCCGCGCCTTCGGTGACGGCGCCTTCGATGGCTTCGCCGGCCTGATCCGCGTCAGCGGCCATTTCGCCCACGGCTGCGTCGGTCTCGGTTTCGGTTTCGGCGGTTTCGCCGCAAGCCGACAGGGCGAGCGCGCTGGTGGCGATGGCGGCGGCGAGGATGATCTTGCGCATGGTATGTATCCTTTATCCTGCGGGTAAGAAGCGACGTCTTGGCAGACGCGCTGACCGGGTATTCTGGGTGTCCGGTTCGGGAGCGAATCTAGGGAGCGTCGGCGCGGTGCACAAGGCGCATTCGCCGCAATCCCGCCACATTTGCCGCGCGCCCTGTCGCAACTTGCTGCCTGCGCCAAACCCCTACCCGCGTGAGCCCGCGCCTGCTAGCAGACCAGCATGGCCGAAAAGCAGCACCTCTATCTCGTCGATGGCTCCTCCTACATCTTCCGGGCGTACCACCGCCTGCCGCCGCTGACGAACCCCGAAGGCACGCCGGTCGGTGCGGTCTATGGCTACACCACGATGCTGTGGAAGCTGGCGGCGGACCTCGACGCGGCGGACGGCCCGACGCACCTTGCTGTGATCCTCGATGCCAGCGGGGTCAGCTTCCGCAATGACATCTACGAACATTACAAGGCCAACCGCCCGGAACCGCCCGAAGACCTCGTCCCGCAATTCCCGCTGATCCGCGACGCCACCCGCGCCTTCAGCCTGCCCTGCATCGAAGTGCCGGGGCTGGAAGCGGATGATCTGATCGCCACCTATGCCCGCCGAGCGCAGGAGCGTGGCTGGGATGTCACGATCGTCAGCTCCGACAAGGATCTGATGCAGCTGATCGGCGAGGTGAACGGCTCCCGCATCGACATGCTCGACACGATGAAGAACCAGCGCATCTGGCTGGAAGAGGTCGAGGAGAAATTCGGCGTCGGCCCCGAACTGGTCGGCGATGTGCTGGCGCTGATGGGCGACGCGGTCGACAATGTGCCGGGCATCTACGGGATCGGCCCGAAGACTGCGTCGAAGCTGATCGCCGAACATGGCTCGCTGACCGCTGCGCTCGATGCTGCGCCGGAGATGAAAGCGTCAAAGCTCAAGGAGCGCCTGATCGAAGGCCGCAAGGATGCGGAGCTCAGCAAGATTCTGGTGACCCTGCGGGAGGATTGCGACCTGCCGCAGCCGCTCGACGAGATGAAGCTTGGCCCCGTGCCGCCCGAACCGCTGGCGGCGTTCCTCCAGACTCACGGCTTCACCTCGCTGCTGCGGCGGCTTGAGGGCGGCACGGGCAGCCCCTCGCGCCCCACCGATCTGAACCCGCCCAAGCCCAGCACAGCGGGCGCGAACGGGTCGGCTGAGGCGAACCGCCAGCCCTTGCCCGATTTCCCTGCCGTCGATCACGCCGCCTACGAAACGGTGCAGACGCTCGAACGGCTGGAGGCATGGGTCGCCCGCGCCCGCGCCGCGCAGGCCGTGGCGGTCGATACCGAGACGAGCTCGCTCGATTCGATCCGCGCCGATCTGGTCGGCGTCAGCCTTGCGCTGGGGCCGAATGACGCGTGTTACATCCCGCTCGCCCACGGCGGCACCGACATGTTCGCGCAGAAGCCGCAGCAGGTTCCGATGGCGCAGGCGATTGCGGCGCTGAAGCCGCTGCTGGAGGATGAGGCAGTCCTCAAGATCTTCCAGAACGGCAAGTATGACATGAACGTGCTGGCCCGCGTCGGCATCAATGTCAGCCCCATCGACGATACGATGGTGATCAGCTTCGCGCTTGATGCCGGGCGGGGCGAGGAAGGCATGGGCGGCGGCCACGGGATGGACGAGCTGTCGCAGCGCCATCTCGCCCACACCCCGATCCCGTTCAAGGATCTGTGCGGCACCGGAAAGAAGGCGATAGGCTTTGCCGAGGTGCCATTGGACCGAGCCACGGCCTATGCCGCCGAAGATGCCGACATCACCTGGCGGCTCCACGCCCACTTGAAGCCGCGCCTTGCGGTGGAGGGCGGGAGCCGGGTCTATGAACGGGTCGATCGCCCGCTGATCCCGGTGGTTGCCGCGATGGAGCGCGAAGGCATCCGCGTTGACCGGGCGCGGCTGGCGAAACTGTCGGAGGAATTCTCGATCGAGATCCGGCGGCTGGAGGGGGAGATCCACGTTGTCGCCGGGCAGGAGTTCACCGTCGGCAGCCCCAAGCAGCTCGGCGATATCCTGTTCGACAAGCTGGGCTACAAGGGCGGCAAGAAGGGCAAGAGCGGGCAATATTCGACCGACGTTTCGGTGCTGGAAAAGCTGGCTACGGAAGGCGCGCCGATTGCCCGGCTGGTGCTGGAATGGCGGCAGCTGGCAAAGCTGAAGTCGACCTATACCGATGCCCTGCAAGACGCGATCAACCCGGCCACCGGGCGTGTCCATACCAGCTATAGTCTGGTCGGTGCGCAGACCGGGCGCTTGTCCTCAACCGATCCCAACTTGCAGAACATCCCGATCCGCACAGCCATCGGCCGCCAGATCCGTGAGGCCTTCGTGCCGGAGCCGGGCAACGTTCTGCTCGCGGCGGACTATTCGCAGATCGAACTGCGGCTGGCGGCGCACATGGCCGATGTGCCTGCGCTGAAGGAGGCTTTTGCCGCGGGCGAGGATATCCACGCCCGCACCGCGCGCGAGATGTTCGGCGAAGTGACGCGCGATACCCGCGCTCGCGCCAAGACGATCAACTTCGCAATCCTTTACGGGATTTCACGCTGGGGCCTCGCCGCGCGGCTGGAAGTGCCGCCGGAAGAGGCGCAGGCGATGATCGACACCTATTTCCAGCGCTTCCCCGGCATCCAGCGGTATATCCACGAAACGCTCGAAACGGTGCGGGCCAAGGGCTATTCCGAGACGCTGTTCGGCCGCAAGACGTGGTTCCCGCGGATCAACTCCAAGAACCAGGCGGAACGGCAGGGCAGCGAGCGCGCGGCGATCAATGCGCCGATCCAGGGCACCAGCGCCGACATCATCAAGCGCGCAATGGTGCGGATGCTCCCGGCGCTGGCGGAAGCGGGTCTCGATGATGTGCGGATGCTGTTGCAGGTGCACGACGAACTGGTGTTCGAACTGCCCGAAGCCCGCGTCGAAGCGGCGACGCCGATTATCCGGCAGGTCATGGCCGAGGCCGCGCTGCCTGCGGTGGAGCTGACCGTGCCGTTGGGCGTGGACATCGGCACCGGGCTAAGCTGGGACGCGGCGCATTGATCTCAAGGCAGGTCTGCGCCGGCCCAGACCCGGCTTAGACCCCCTCCAAACCCCCGCCTCCCACGCCTTTGCGAGGTGTGGGTGAGGGGGTTTCGGTCAATGTTTCACGTGAAACATTGCGGGAACGTCAGTCGTGCTTCTTCTCCCGTGTCGGTTTGAGCATCTCGGGCGAGAAGAACCCGATTGGCTGCACCGCCGCTGCGCGCTTCTTCAATTCGCCGCGCATCCGCAGATATTCGTCCTCCATCTCCGGGGTGACCGTGGCGCGCGAATCCTTGAGCGCCGCGTCGAAATCCCTGCCCTCGACCGCGCTGACTTCCCCGCCAGCCCGGCGCAACGCGGCAAGCCCGGCGCGGCGCACCACGTCTTCCAGATCGGCGCCGGTGAAACGCTCGGTCTGCGCCGCTAACGCGGCGAGGTCGACGTCGTCCGCCAGCGGCATCCTGGCGGTGTGGATGCCGAGGATGTGCGCGCGGCCCGCCTTGTCGGGGGTGCCGACATACACCAGTTCGTCAAACCGTCCGGGGCGCAGCAAGGCGGGGTCGACCAGCGTCGGGCGGTTGGTGGCGCCGATCACGACCACGGATTGCAACTCCTCCAGCCCGTCCATTTCTGCAAGGATCGTGTTGACCACCCGGCCGGTCACCTGCGGCTCGCCTTGGCCTGAGCCACGGGCGGGAACGAGGCTATCGATCTCGTCGATGAACACCACGCAGGGCGCGACTGCGCGGGCGCGGGCGAAGAGTTTGGCGATCTGCTGTTCGCTTTCGCCATACCACTTGGACAGCAAGTCGCTGCTTTTCATGGAAATGAAATTCGCCTCCGCCTCCTTGGCGACCGCCTTGGCGAGCAGGGTCTTGCCTGTTCCCGGCGGACCATAGAGCAGGAAGCCCTTGGCGGGGCGGATGCCGAGGCGGCGGAAGGCGTCGGGGTTCTTGAGCGGGAGTTCGATCCCTTCCTTCAGCTTGTCCACGGCCTCCCCAGCGCCGCCGATATCGTCCCAGCCGATATTGGGCACCTGCACCATCACCTCGCGCATCGCGGACGGCTGCACGCGCTTGAGGGCGGAGAGGAAATCGTCGCGGGTGACGCACAGGTCTTCGAGCACCTCGGGCGGGACGGTGCGTTCATCGAGGTCGAGGCGCGGCATGATGCGGCGGACGGCCTCGATAGCAGCCTCGCGGGCAAGCGCAGCGATATCCGCGCCGACAAAGCCGTGGGTGACGCGGGCGAGTTCATCCAGATCGACCGCGCTTTCCAGCGGCATGCCGCGGGTGTGGATGCTGAGAATCTCGCGCCGCCCGCGCTGGTCGGGAACGCCGATTACGATCTCGCGGTCAAACCGGCCCGGGCGGCGCAGCGCCTCGTCGATGGCGTCGGGCCGGTTTGTGGCGGCGATGACGACAAGATTGGCGCGCTTTTCCAGCCCGTCCATCAAGGTGAGCAGCTGGGCGACAAGCCGCTTTTCCGCCTCACCCGGCACTTGGGTGCGCTTGGGCGCGATGGAATCAATCTCGTCGATGAAGATGATCGCAGGCGCGGCGCGGGTCGCCTCCTCGAACACCTCGCGCAGGCGCTTTTCCGATTCGCCATAGCCCGATCCCATGATTTCCGGGCCGTTGATGGTGAAGAACTCGGCGTCACTTTCATTCGCCACGGCTTGGGCGAGGCGGGTCTTGCCCGTGCCCGGCGGGCCGTGGAGCAGCACGCCCTTGGGCGGCTCGACGCCGAGGCGGATGAACAATTCGGGATAGCGCAGCGGCAGTTCGACCATCTCCCGCAGCGCACGGATGGTTTCCTCCATCCCGCCGACATCGTCGTAATTGACCACCGCCCGGCCATCACGCGGATCTTCGAATTCGGCGCGCAGTTCGACCTCGGTGTTCTCGTCGATATGTACGAGGCCCTTGGGGGTGGTCGAAGCGACGGTGAGGCGGATCTGGGTCAGAGCATAGGCGGGCGCGCGCAGCAGCTGGCGCACGTCGGCGGGCATGTTCTGCACGGGCTGCTGGCCTGTGGTCGCGACGAGATCTCCGGCGACCAGCGGGCGGCGGAAGAAGTTGCGCTTCAGCGCCTGAGTCGGCCCCTGCAGGCGCATTTCGCGCTGGGCGGGGGCGAACACCACGCGGGTGGCGGGACGCGATTCGCCGCGGGCGATTTCGACATGCTCGCCAGAGCCACCTTGCGCATTGGCGCGCTGAAGCCCGTCCAACCGCACCACATCGAGCGCGTCATCTTCCGGATAGGCAGCCATGGCGATGGCGGCGGTCGTTCGCTTGCCGCGGATTTCGACGACATCGCCCTCGGTGATGCCGAGCTTCTGGAAAGCGGAACGCGGCATGCGGGCAATGCCGGCACCGGATTCCTCCTGCCGCGCAGGTGCGACCTGGAGCCTGACGGTGCGGGCAGGGGTGTCGGTTTCGGCATCGGCCATGTGCGGCGTTCCTGTGCAAGAGCGTCGGTTGGATGAAACCGATAGCTAGGAACAGGGGCAATCGAATGCAATCAGCGGCAAACCGTGCGGAGGCCGCTGCAAGACGGCAAGAAAAAAGCCCGGCAACGAGTGCCGGGCTTGAAAAGTTTGGGAGAGGATGCCTGAAAGGCACCCTTCAAATGCCGCAGATCCAGCCGTTGTGCAAGTGCGAAAGATCGCCCTTTGATTGCAAAGAACGCAATTAAGGCCCTTTTTGGTGCAAATTGGTGCGCAAACTTGCACGCATCTGCCTAAATTTGCGGCAATCGCTCAAAGTTTGAGCAGAAAAATCCGGCGCGATGATTTTGCGCCGCAACATGAAAGGTGATTCGACTTCCCGACTCGTGGGGCGTGACAGAGCCCCCCCAACGCTCTAATCACCGGGGCGATCCCGGCCCAAGGGATCGACCTTGCGCGACATCACAAGAGGCACCCGGCCCCATGACCAAGCTTTACTCCGACGCCGCCAGCGCGCTCGCCGGTGTGCTTCGCGATGATATGCTTATCGCCGCTGGAGGCTTCGGCCTGTGCGGCCTGCCTGAAAAGCTGCTCGATGCGATCCGCGATTCGGGCGTGAAGGGGCTTGTCTTCGCCAGCAATAATGCCGGGATCGACAATGAGGGCATCGGCAAGCTGCTGCGCACGCGCCAGGTAAAGAAGATGATCAGCTCCTATGTCGGCGAGAACAAGGAGTTCGAGCGGCAATATTTGAGCGGGGAGCTTGAGGTGGAATTTTGCCCGCAAGGCACCCTTGCTGAACGGATGCGTGCGGGCGGCGCGGGCATTCCCGGCTTCTACACCCGCACCGGTGTCGGCACCGAAGTCGCCAAGGGCAAGGAGCACAAGGACTTCCCCGACCGTGACGGCGAAATGCAGACCTATATCCTCGAACACGGAATCTTCGCCGACCTCGCTATCGTCAAGGCATGGAAGGCGGACGAAACCGGGAACCTCGTGTTCCGCAAGACGGCCCGCAACTTCAACCTGCCGGCCGCGACCTGCGGCAAGATCTGCGTTGCCGAGGTCGAAGAAGTGGTGCCGGCAGGCGCGCTCGATCCCGACCAGATCCACCTTGCCGGCGTGTTCGTTAACCGGATCGTGCTGGGCGCGCCCTATGACAAGAAGATCGAATTCAGGACCGTGCGGGAGAGGGAGACGGTTTGATGCGCAAGGGTTGGGCGGCGGTGCCGTTGCTGCTGCTGGCGGGTACAGCCCTGCCGGGATGTGTGGCCGTGGCGATTCCGGCGATTGCAGGATCGGCGATGGTCGGTTCGCGGGTGGTAGACGGCGACGGGGCTGACGAGCCGCAGGCGGTGGTTGCTGCGCCTGCCACGGCGCAACCCGCTCCCGCGCCCGCGTCAACGCAGGCGCCCGCGGCCCCTACGCTTCCGCCCAAGCCTGCCACTGTTCCGCCACTTGCCCTGGCGTCAGCGGCTGCCCCGGCACCCAAGCCCGTGACAATGCCCGCCGCCGCGCCCCCACCTGTGGCAACGACTGTCCCTGCCAATGTGCCGGCCCGCCCGGCAATGCCTGATGTGACCTATCCCGACCCTGATCGCCCGATCGCAGCCGAGCAGGCCAACTTCGCGCGTTTCGTGCGCTACGGCTATGCCTCTGCCCGCGCCGCCGCCAAGGGGGAGGAGTTGCCTTCCGCCATGCTCGCCGATCCGGTTGCGCTCGATGGCAAGCGCCGCCGCTGCGCCAAGGGCGAGCAGTTGATCGCAATGATCGATCTTGATCCCGCAGGCGGGCAATTCACGCCGCCCGCCAGCTCGGCCACGGTCCCCGGACTGGCGCTCGGCCTTGCGGTGCTGCGCGAGGCTGGCATCGAGGTTGCGTGGATTTCAGACCTGCCCACCGAGCAATCGGGTCTGGTGCGCGCCGCGCTCGAAAAATCCGGCCTTGATCCGCGCGGCGAGGACATCATCTCGCTGCGGCGGGACGAGAGTGACAGCAAGGACCAACGCCGGGGCAGCCTTGCCGGGGTGTCCTGCATCATCGCCATCGCAGGCGACGAGCGGCCCGATTTCGACGAGCGGTTCAAATATCTTCGCAGCCCCGAGGCGGGCGCCGGGATCGAACCGGTGGTCGGCGATGGCTGGTTCCTGATCGAACCGCTGCTCGGCAAGTGAGCGCCGCAAGGCCGCTGCCGGTATATTTTCAAGGAGTGACCACATGGCTGACGCCGCAACCCTGACCGGCTGGACCCGCGACGAAATGGCCGCCCGCGCCGCGCGCGAGCTGAAGGACGGGTATTACGTCAACCTCGGCATCGGCATCCCGACGCTGGTGGCCAACCACATCCCCGAAGGGATGATGGTGACCTTGCAGAGTGAAAACGGGATGCTCGGCATCGGGCCGTTTCCCTATGATGACGAGGTCGATGCAGACCTGATCAATGCCGGCAAGCAGACCATCTCCGAACTGCCGCACAGCGCCTATTTCGACAGCGCGACCAGCTTTGCGATGATCCGCGGCGGGCATATCGATCTGACCGTTCTGGGCGCGATGGAAGTGGCAGAGAACGGGGACATCGCCAACTGGATGATCCCGGGCAAGATGATCAAGGGCATGGGCGGGGCGATGGATCTTGTTGCAGGCGTGAAGAAGATCATCGTGGTGATGGACCACACCGCCAAGGACGGTACGCCGAAGTTCATCCCCGAATGCACGCTGCCGCTGACCGGCGCGGGTGTGGTCGACATGATCATCACCAACCTCGCCGTGTTCCAGCGCGCCGGCAAGGGCGAGCCGTTCCGCCTGATCGAGACCGCGCCGGGCGTGACCGCGGCCGATATCGCCGCGACCACCACTGCGCATTACCTCGTCTGATGAAGCGGAAACTTGCGTTTGGCGGCCTGGCCCTTGCCGCGATGGTGGGCGGGGTGCTGGCCTTCACTTCGCCGCCGCGGTTGTTATCGCATTATGACCGGCTGGCTGGCGGGCGCGCCGGATCGTTCCCGGCAGCCGAGGGCGTTCCTTTCGGCAGTCACGGGCAGGCGCTTGATATCTGGGCACCCAACGACATGGCCAAGGCGCCGCTGCCGGTTGTCATCTTCTGGTATGGCGGCGGCTGGGCCAAAGGCGATCGCGCCTCCTATGCCTTTGCCGGACGGGCGCTGGCAAAGGCCGGGTTCCTGGTGGTGATCCCGGATTATCGCAAGGTGCCGGATGTGCACTTCCCCGAATTCCTTGATGACGGCGCGGAAGCAGTGCGCTGGGTGCAGGACAGCGTCGCCCAATATGGCGGCGATCCCAAGCGAATCGCGTTCATGGGGCACTCGGCAGGGGCCTATCAGGCGGTGATGCTGGCGCTGGATGCCAAGCGGCTGCAAGCGGCGGGGGTTGATCCGGCCAATGTCACGGCGGCGGTTGGCCTGTCCGGGCCTTACGATTTCCATCCCTTCACCTCCGACCGGGCGATTGCCGCGTTCAGCCAGTGGCCGCGACCCGCAGAGACCCAACCGATCACCTTCGCTCGCACCGATGCGCCCCCGCTGCTGCTCGTCACTTCCGAGGGTGACGAGACCGTGCGGCCGAAGAACGCCAATAATCTTGCGGCCAAGCTGAAGACCCTCGGCGCAACCGTGGAGGTCAAGAACTATGGCCCGCTGGATCACGAGGAAATCGTGATGGCCCTATCGGTGCCGTTCCGCAGCAAGGGGCCGGTGCTGGCTGACAGCATTGCCTTCCTCAAGAACCGGATGGGCGAATAGGTATGTGGTTGGCCGAGCCCCGCAACCCGAACGCGCCGCTCGCCGGGTTGAAAGTGGTCGAGCTGGCGCGGGTGTTGGCGGGGCCGTTCTGCGGGCAGATTCTGGCGGATCTTGGCGCGGATGTGATCAAGGTCGAAAGCCCGGAAGGTGACGGCACGCGCCTATGGGGGCCGCCATGGGTCGAGCGGGTGGGGCCGGATGGCACCGTCCACCGCGAGGCAGCCTATTACCACGCCTGCAACCGCGGGAAGCGGTCCATCATCGCGGATTTCTCCGAGGCGGATGACCTCGCGCGGGTGCGGGGATTCTGCGCCGGGGCGGACGTGGTGATCGAGAACTTCAAGACCGGGAGCCTCGCCAAGTTCGGGCTCGATTACGCCAGCCTTGCCGCCGCCAATCCGGGCCTCGTCTATTGCTCGATCACCGGCTTCGGCCAGACCGGGCCGAGAGCGCACGAAGCGGGGTATGATTTCGTCGCGCAGGGGATGAGCGGCCTGATGTCGCTGACGGGCGAGCCTGCGGGGCATCCGGTGAAGATGGGGATCTCGATCAGCGACTTGGCGACCGGCGTCTGGGCGGCCAACGGTGTGCAGGCGGCGCTGCTGATGCGGGCGCGGACTGGTAAGGGACAGCAGGTCGACATGGCCTTGCTCGATTGCTCGGTCGGCCTGCTCGCCAATCAGGCGACTTATTTCTTCACCACTGGTCACAACCCGCCTCGCATGGGTAACGCCCACGCACAGGTCGCGCCCTATGGCGTCTTTGCGGTGGCTGACGGCCACGTGATCCTCGCCCCGGCCAATGACGGGCTGTTCCACAAGCTGATGGCGGTGCTGGGGCGCAGCGATCTGTGTGACGATCCGCGCTTTATCGCCAATGGTGACCGGACCGCCAATGCCTCCGCGCTGGATGCGGAAATTGCTGCGGCAACAGCCACTTGGACCAAACAGGGCCTGCTTGATGCCTGCCACGCGGCGGGGGTTCCTGCGGGTCCGATCAACCGCCTGGACGAGGTCTTCGCCGACCCGCAGGTGATCGCCCGGGGCATGCGGGTAGAGCTTGGCGGAATGGCGGGAATCCGGAGCCCTTTCACCTTCTCCGATGCGGAATTGGCGCTCGACCGGCCCTCACCGATCCACGGCGAACACGATTAGGAGAGCGCCCGCGCCCCGGCGCGCCATAACCGCTCGGCCGGCCCTTGCCCGAAGCGCGCCACCCACGCGGGCGACCACGCCAACATCGCCGCCACCGGGACCAAGCCCAGCGCTAGGGCCTGCCAGCGCGTGACCTCGCCGAACAGGGCGAGGCCCCATGCAGCGAAGATCGCGGACAGGATCACGCTGGTCATCAGGTAATTGCTCAGAGACAAGCGCCCCACCGCCGCCAATCGCCGGGTCAAACCTTTGTCTTCGCGCAAAAAAGCCATCGCCAGCGCGGCATAAGCAAGCGCCAACAAGGTATCGAACGGGGCCGACAACACCAGCGCCACCGGCCCGACCAGCGCCGCCGGAAACCCCTCGGCCACCAGCCATCCCGCCAGCCCCAGCAACCCCGGCAGCGCCACCAGCGCCGATAGGCCTGCCACCCGTTGCAGGCGGAACGTCCGCCACTCCCCCTTCAGCATCCCGGCGCGCCACAGCCCCATGCCCAGCGCAATGGCGGAGAGGTTGAGCGGCAGTGTGGCCACCAGCGTGGTCATCTGGCCCGGAATGCCGAGCGTCCGCCGCACCACCCTTTCGCCCAATCCCTCGCGCCCCTGTTCCAGCAGCATCGCGATTGTCGGCGCATGCCGGCCAAACTGCCGTTCTGCCCAAAGCAGCGAATCCGAGCCCCATTGTTCCATGTGGAACATCACCAAGGGGGGGCCTAGCGCGCTCAAGCCGAGGGCTAGGTGCAGGCAAACGAGGCCTAGAGCCACGGTGAACAGCCTCTGCGCAGAGAGGTCCGCCAGCAAGGGCAGCGCGAGGCCCGCCAGCGCATAGGCGCGCAGCACATCATTGCTGGCAAAGACCGTCGCGTGCACCAGCCCGATCGCGAACAGCACGATCATGCGCGCATAATGCGCCCGCCACGGCTTCTCACCTGACCGCTCGATCAGGATCAGGCACCCCGCACCGAACAGCATCGCGAACAGCGTGCGGAACTTGTCCTCGATGAAGACGAAGCTGCCCAGCCACACCCAGTAATCAGCCGGGCCGGTGCCACCAAAGCTCATGGGATTGTAATAGGCCGGCCCCGGCAGCGCGAACGCGAGGACGTTCATCCCCACGATCCCGATCACCGCTACACCGCGCAGCGCGTCAAGCGCGAGGATGCGTCGGGGAGGGGGTAAGGGTGCCGTCACGGACAGCACCCTACCTGAAAATCAGGCCAGCGCAGCCTTCAGATCGTCCACCAGATCGAGGCGTTCCCACGGGAAGAAGTCGCCTTCCGCGGTGCGGCCGAAGTGGCCGTAGGCGGCGGTCGGCTGGTAGATCGGCTTGTTGAGGCCAAGATGCGTGCGGATCGAACGCGGGGTCAGACCGCCCAGCTTGGCGATGCCGAGGATCGCCGCTTCGATTGCATCGTCACCCACGGTGCCGGTGTCATGCGTGTCGACATACAGCGACAGCGGCTTCGATACGCCGATCGCATAGGCGATCTGGATGGTGCAACGCGTGGCAAGGCCAGCGGCGACTACGTTCTTGGCGAGGTAGCGGGTGATGTAAGCGGCCGAACGGTCAACCTTGGTCGGATCCTTGCCGCTGAACGCGCCGCCACCGTGCGGAGCCGCGCCGCCATAGGTGTCGACGATGATCTTGCGGCCCGTCAGGCCAGCATCGCCATCCGGGCCGCCGATTTCGAAGCTGCCGGTGGGGTTGATGAAATACTCGGTCTCGCGCAGCAGGACCGGCGGGATCACGTCGGCGATCACGCCCTTCACGTAAGCTTCCAGTTCCGCCTGCTTGGCCGGATCGTTCTCGTCATAACCGGCCTTGTGCTGGGTCGAAACGACGACGGCGGTGGCCGCAACCGGGAGCGAGCCTTCGTAGCGCAGGGTCACCTGGCTCTTGGCGTCAGGCTCGAGGAAGGGGGCCGCGCCCGAGTGGCGGTCGGCGGCCATGCGCTCGAGGATCTTGTGGCTGTAATACAGGGTCGCGGGCATCAGGCCCGGGGTTTCGTCGGTCGCGTATCCGAACATGATGCCCTGGTCGCCTGCGCCTTCATCCTTGTTCTCGCCCGCGTCCACGCCCTGCGCGATGTGCGCCGACTGGCCGTGCAGACGGTTGATGAATTCGAACTTTTCCCAGTGGAAGCCGGTCTGCTCGTAGCCGATGCGCTTCACTGTCGCGCGCACGACCTTTTCAATCTCTTCCTTTGCGCCGGGAGCCCAGTAGCCGTTGGCCTTCCACTCCTCACGGTCGTCCTCATAGACGCCCTTGCAGCGGATTTCGCCCGCAAGCACGACCAGCTGGGTGGTGGTCAGGGTTTCGCAGGCGATGCGCGCTTCGGGGTCCTTGGACAGGAACAGATCGACGATCGCGTCCGAAATCTGGTCGGCGACCTTGTCGGGGTGGCCTTCGGAAACGCTTTCGGAGGTGAAGAGGTAATTGCTGCGCATGATGTCCCCCGGGGGCTGGAATGGTCGGTCGGGAGCGGGAGAAAGAGCACCTTATAGAGATATAAGGAAACCTTTATGTCCTGCTTGTCTGCCGACCGCCCTAGCCGCGCGCGCGGACGAGCGCAAGCACTCTCGGCCCAAACCACTTTTGCGCAAGGCCGAGGATCAGGAACACCGCTGCCCAAGCCAGCGTCAGAGCATGGCCCCATTGGCCGAATAGCGTGGGCGGCTTGGCTTGGGGGACGAGGCCATCGAGGGTGGCCGCCTTTCCGCTCGCGATGCTGCCGCGCACCACGCCGCTGGCGTCGATCACCGCGCTGATACCGGTGGTGGTGGAGCGCAGCACCGGCAGGCCTTCCTCGATCGCCCGCATCCGCGCCTGCGCAAGGTGCTGCGGCGGCCCCCACCAGCCGAACCAGCCGTCATTGCTGGGGTTGAAGATGTAATCGGGGCGATTCGCCCTGTCGGCCACGTGGCCGGAGAAGACGATCTCGTAGCAGATCATCACGCCGGCCTTGCCGTGCTTGCCCAAATCCAGCGTGCGCGGGCCGGGGCCGGGCAGGTAATCGATGCTGCCCGCCACCAGACGCGACAGGCCGAGCGGTTCAAGCAGCGGCCGCATCGGCAGATATTCGCCATAGGGCACCAGATGCGCCTTGTCGTAGCCGCCGACGATTGCGCCCGCCCCGTCGATCGCCATCACCGAATTGCGGGCGCTGACTGCGCCTCTTTGACCCTTGGCGGGGCCATCGGGCAGGGGGCCGATGTTGAGATTGACCACGCCGGTCAACAGCGTCGATTGCGGCCCGATCACCGCGCCGACGCGGCGGCGGGCGAACTTGGGATCGCCGCCTGCTGTCATCTGGAGATAGAACCGGTCGGGATAGCCCTCCTCAAGGTAATCTGGCACCGCGCTTTCGGGCCACAGCACGATCCGCGATTGATCGCGGCCCGGCGCGGTGAGGCGGTTGAGCCTTGCGAACTGCTCCTCGAACTTCGATCCGTCGTTGATCTCGGACTGCGGGATATAGGGCTGGACGAGGGTGTAGCGCAGGCCTTCGCGCGTGATATCCGCGGTCAGGCTGGGGGCCAGCATTATTGCGGCCAGCACGACAATTCCGCCGCCCGCCACACGCCAGCGCCCGGCGCATGCTGCCGCCAGCAACAGTGCCGCGATCAGCATGGTGAAGCCGGACAGCGCGTAGGTGCCCATCCATGGGAGCAGCCGCGCCAACCCCGGCGTATCCCAAGTCCCCAGCAGCATCAGCCCGAGCGGCGGCCAAGGGTAGCCGGTAAACACCCAGCCGCGTAAGGCTTCGGTCACGATCCATGCGCCCGCTAGCACGAGGCCGTAGGCGGTGAGCGAGCGTTTTTTTGCCAGCCAATGCGCCGCCAGAACGGCAAGGGCGGGATATATCGCGAGGTAGATGCACAGCAGCGGCACCGCCAGCCACCCGAGAAACTCGGGCATCTTGGCCTGATGGGTGAAGGCTGTCGCGATCCAGTTATTGCCGAGCGTCAGATGCGCCCATCCGAAGCACCACCCGGTCCACAGCGCCGCGCGCTTGGTGGGTGCCTGATAGGCCAGCCACACGAACCCGGCCAGCGCGGCAAGGCCCAGCGGCCACAGGTGCAGCGGGGGATAGGCGCAGGCCGCGACAAGGCCGAGCACGATGGCAGCCAGCGCCGGGCGACGCTGCGCCAGCGCGCGCACTGAAGCCGCTGCTGCCGACAGCCGCTCCATCACGGCAGCTTACTCGACGGTTTCGAGTGTGCCGCTATCGCCGCCCGCGTCATCGCCGCGGATCGAGGGCGGGAGGATCGAGCTGTCGATGCCGCCCTGATTCGCCGAACGCTCGCCATCACCGGCGGGCTTGCGCGGCTTGCGGGCGCGGGGGGGCTTGGCGTCCGAGCGTTCGGCGGAGCGTTCCGGGGCGCGCTCTGGGGCACGTTCCGGGCTGCGCTCGGCGGCGCGCTCGGTGCTGCGCTCAGGCCGTTCGGCGCGTTCGGCGCGCTTTTCGCTGCGCTCTGGGCGGTCGGCACGGTTGCCGTCCCGCTCACCGCGGTTTTCGTCACGCGAGCCGTCACGCCCGCTCTCACGTCCACCTTCTCGGGGCTTGCGCTGCGGCTGCTGGCGACGCTGGCCGCGGGGGCGGTCTTCGCGCTGATCGCCGCGATCATCCTGACGATCATCGGCAAGGAAGCTTTCGCCCTCCTGCCCCGGCTCACCCTCGGCCATGTCGGTGGTGGCGCCATTGTCCTGCTGTTCGTAGGGCGAGCGCGTCGGCGCATCGTTGCGGCGGCCACGATCGAAATCGAAATCGTCGTCGTAGTCTTCGTTCTGGTCGCGCTCGTCATTGCGGCGGGGACCGGCATTGCCGCCGCGCTGTTCGTCCTGACGGGCCTTGTTGTCGGCGATCACGCGAAAATAGTGATCCGCAAACTGGAGGTAGTACTCCATCTGCACGCGGTCGCCGTTGTGGTGGGCGTCCTGCGCGAGCTTCTTGTACTTGTCGAGCATCTGCGGGGCATTGCCGCGCGCCCGGCTGTCAATGCGGTTCAGCTGGGCGCCATTGCCGCCCTGATTGCGGTTGCCGCGACCGCGACGCCGGTTATTGCGATTATTATTCAAGGAAAACGTTCCTTATCAGCGACCTGGCGCGAGAAAACTGATCATACGCGCGGTCAACAGACCCCTTGCCCTAGCGTCACGCTTGGCCCTGACTTTGGGCCGTGCCAAAACCATGCCGCGTGCTCCGCGCTGCCGCTGCCGGGGGGTTACCCTGACGGCCGTATCAGCTGAGTTTAGGAGCTTGGCCCAGCCGTCTGCGCCCTTCGCAGATCGTCTGGCCTTTGTGTGACGTAGCGATGGTAAATCCGTTTGCCAAGCCCCGCCGTTCATTTCTGTCATGTCAGCAGCAAGGCCCGCGCGCGCCCGGCGAGATCGCGGCGCAGATCGACGCGGAAACCCGCAGCCGCCGCGATTGCCCCGACGGCGTCGGCCTGATTCGCCCCGATTTCCAGCACCGCGAGCGCGCCCGCATTCATCAGTGCGCGCAATTGGGGCAAGAGGATGCGGTAATCGTCCAGCCCCTCCGGCCCGGCGAATAGTGCGCTGGCCGGCTCGAAATCGCGCACATCGCGGTCGAGTTCGGCGTCTGCCTCCACATAGGGCGGGTTGCACAGGATCAGATCGAAGGTGCCCAGATCCTTGGCCCAGCCCGCTTCATGCCAGCTCAGCACGTGCCATGCGCTGCGATCCGCGAGATCCAGCGCGGCAGCGTTGGCCTGCGCCGCCGCCAGTGCACCAGCCGAGGCGTCGATGCCCACCCCTTGCCAGCCCGCACGGTTCGCCAGCACAGCTAGCAGCAGCGCGCCCGAACCCGTGCCGAGGTCAAGCGCGCGGCCCGCGCCCGCGATGCCCTCCTCGCCAATGCCCTCCAGCGCCGCCGCGACCAGCGTCTCGCTGTCGCCGCGCGGGATCAGGGTCGCGGGGGTGACCATGAGGGTGAGGCCGTAGAACTCCTGTGCGCCGGTGATGTAGGCGACGGGTTCATGCGCAGCGCGCCGCTCCACCAGCGCGGCGAAACCCTCGGGCGCAGGGTCGCGCATCGCTTTCAGCAGCATGTCCGAGCGCGACAGGCCCAGCGCGTGCGCCATCAGCAATTCGGCATCCAATCGCGCCGTATCGCTGGTGGCCGCGAGGCGCTCTGCAGCGGCGCGGATCGCCTCGCCGACGGTCACTCGGCCCCCGTCACTCAGCCAACGCCGCCAGCCGCTTGCCCTCGTCCTCGGCGATCAGGGCATCAACCAGCTCGCCCAGCCCTGGCCCGGCCAGCACTTCTTCCAGCTTGTGGAGGGTCAGCCCGATGCGGTGATCGGTTACGCGGCCTTGGGGGAAATTATAGGTGCGAATGCGCTCCGACCGGTCGCCAGAACCGACCATCGCCTTGCGCGCCTCGGCCTCGGCGCCCTGGGTGGCTTCGCGCTGGGCGTCATACAGGCGCGTGCGCAGCACCTGCATCGCCTTTTCCTTGTTCTTGTGCTGGCTGCGCCCGTCCTGACAGGTCACTACCGTGCCGGTCGGCAGGTGAGTGATGCGCACAGCCGAATCGGTGGTGTTGACGTGCTGCCCGCCAGCGCCCGAGGCACGGTAAACGTCGATCTTGAGGTCTTTCTCCTCGACGCTGACATCCACCTCGTCCGGTTCCGGCAGGACCGCGACGGTGGCGGCCGAGGTGTGGATGCGCCCGCCGCTTTCGGTGACAGGCACACGCTGGACGCGGTGGACGCCGCTTTCAAACTTCAGCTTGGCGAACACGCCGGTGCCGGTGACGTTGGCGATCACTTCCTTGAAGCCGCCGATGTCCGAGGCGTTGATGCTGACCGCCTCGACCTTCCACCCCTGTTCGGCGGCATAGCGTTCGTACATCCGGTAGAGATCGGCGGCGAACAGCGCGGCTTCATCGCCCCCGGTGCCGGCGCGGATTTCGAGCATTGCGGGCTTGGCATCGGCCGAATCGCGCGGCAGCAGCGCGATGGCGAGACGGCGTTCGAGATCGGGAAGCGTCGCCTTGATTGCGCCGAGCTCCTCCTCGGCCATGGCTTTCATTTCAGGGTCAGCGAGCATGTCCTGCAAACCCGCCATTTCCTCGCGCGCGGATTTCACCTCGGCGGCGATCTTGGCGACGGGTTCAAGTTCGGCATAGTCGCGGGAGGCGCGGACGAAGGCCTCGCCCTCGAGCGTTCCGCTCGCCATGCGCGCTTCCAGCTCCGCAAAGCGGTGCGCGATCTGGTCAAGGCGTTCGGGTGGGATTTGCATAGTGCTGGTTCTTACTCACCGTCCCGGCCATCGAGCCGGGACCCCGCTTTCTATTGGAGCGGCGGAAAAAGGGAAGCGGGGCCCCGGGTCAAGTCCGGGGCGGCGAACAGGTTAGCCGCTCGCCAAAATAAAGCTTTCCACTTCCGTATGGCGCACTCCGCCATCGCCCATGATGCGCATTGGCGAACCTTCGTCCGTGACCGCGAAAGACACGAGCGCGTGCGAAGGCAGCTTCTTTGCTTTGTCGAACCGCTTTCGGGGCGAGCCGCTGGCGACGAGTTCTGATGAGAAACCCGCGGCGCGAAGCTTGCTCATCAGCGCAAGCGCGTCTGCCAGGCGATCGTCATTCTCGACCACCACCACAGCATCGGCCTTCGCCTCCTCCCGTGCCCCGACCAACATCGCCAGCCGCTCGATCCCCGCAGCCCAGCCGACCGCAGGCGTGGCTGCACCGCCGAGCGATTCCATCAGCCCGTCATAACGCCCGCCACCCAGCACCGTGCTTTGCGAACCCAGCGCCGCCGCCGAGGCGCTGCCCTCGTCGGGGATGAACTCGAAGGCGGTGTGGCGGTAGTAATCGAGGCCCCGGACAAGGCTTTCCGCGCGCACCCATTTCACGCCTGCCGCGTCCAGCCCCGAAGTCACCGCCGCAAAGAACGCAGAAGCCTCCTCCGACAAAAACGCGTCGATCTTCGGCGCGTCCGCAAGGAACGGCTTGTCGCGCGGGTCCTTCGAATCGAGGATCCGCAGCGGGTTCTTCTCCAGCCGCTCCTGCGATTCCTCGGACAATTGATCCTTCACCGCCCGGAAATACGCGATCAAGGCCGCCCGCCACGCCTCGCGGCTCTCCGCATCGCCGAGCGTGTTGAGGTGCAGGGTCACATCATGGATGCCCAGCTCCTTCAGCAGCTGATCCGCCATCGCCAGCAGTTCCACATCCGCCTGCGGTTCGCCCGCGCCGATCACTTCGGCGTCGATCTGGTGGAACTGGCGGTAGCGGCCCTTCTGGGGGCGCTCGTAGCGGAACAGCGGGCCGTGGGTGGCGACCTTCAAGGGCGCATATTGCTGCCAGCCATTGGTAAGGAACGCGCGGGCGATCCCGGCGGTGAATTCAGGGCGCAAGGTCAGCGATTCCCCGCCGCGATCGTCGAAGGAATACATCTCCTTCGACACCACATCGGTTGTTTCCCCCAACGAGCGCGCGAACACCTCGGTCTTTTCGAACACGGGCATTTCCACGCGGCGGAAACGGTATAGGCGGCGGACGCGTTCGAAGGTTTCGACCACGAAAGCGAAGGCTTCGGCATCGGCGCCGAAGATGTCCTGGGTGCCTCTGATAGCCTGCGGGGTTTTCTTGCTCATGGGGGCCGCGATTAGGCTCACACAGGGTCTTTCGCAATCCTGCGGCACGCATTAAGGGGGCGCGTCGCAAATCAAGCCTCTCCGCCGCAAGCGAACACGCGCGGCCTGCAACAGAAGAGAAAATCCATGCGCATCGACAAGATCCCGACCGGCGTGAACCCCCCCGACGATCTCAACGTGATTATCGAAGTGCCGACCGGCGGGGAGCCGGTGAAGTACGAATTCGACAAGGAAAGCGGCGCGCTGTTCGTGGACCGCATCCTGCACACGCCGATGCGCTATCCGGCGAATTACGGCTTTGTGCCGCACACGCTTTCGCCCGATGGCGATCCGCTGGATGCGCTGGTGATCTCGCGCTCGCCCTTCATCCCGGGCTGCGTGGTGCGCGCCCGCCCGATCGGTGTGCTGAACCTCGAAGACGAGCAGGGCGGCGATGAAAAGCTGATCTGCGTGCCGGTGAACGAGACGTTCCCCTATTACGCCGATGTGATCGAGACGAGCGATCTGCCGAACATCATCTTCCAGCAGATCGAGCACTTCTTCACCCACTACAAAGACTTGGAAGCCGAAAAGTGGGTGCGCGTGGGCAAGTGGGGCAACGCCGCCGAAGCCCGCCAGATCACGATCGAGGCGATCGAGCGGTATAACGCGGACAAGTAATGACAAAGACTGGGGCGGTTAGGAAGGCATTGGAACGGTTGCGCAGCAACCACAAGGCCGGCCGCCCACAGGGCTTGAAGCAGCGCCGAGGATGAGCGGCCTGAGGGCCGCTCACACATTAAAACACGCTCAACAGCATCTTGAAGATCAGCGTCAGGCCAAAGGGCAGGCCGACGGCCACCGCCCATAGCGTGATCAGATCGCGGCGGAAGGCGCCAGCATAGCCCGGGTCAATCGCTTCGGCATCGGACAGGCCCGCCCAGCGTTTCTCGAACCAGCGGCACACAGGGATGATCCCCGCCACCAGCACGATCAGCGCCAGATAGGGCAGCGCGGTCGAGGAACCTTCGGTCAGGGCCTTCACGGTCACGAAAATCTGCAAGCCGGTGTAGACCAGCAGGCCGTAGGCGACATGGTCGCTCATCGCTTTGCGCCAATCGCGCGGGGCTTTGGCGGAAAGGGCCTGTGCCTTGCTGTGCTTTTCCGGATTGATCATGCGTGCCGCTCCCCAGAGGCTCGTTCATCTTGCGGACAGTATCGCAAAGGTGACGCAGTCTTGCAACAATTCGCTCACAATCGTCACATTGTTGCGCGGAGCGCAAATGACGCGGGCCAAGCCGCTCAATTCGTGGCGATCTTGCCTGCGCGGGGGTGCCTGACGCGCCTTTGCCGCAGGCCTAAGCAAAAATCCTGCCAAACGCGTGTGCCCACTTTCCTGCCGCTGCCATGGTGCTAAAGACGGGGTTAAGATGAGCATCACCACCCTTTCGGACGAGGCCAGCCAAGCCGCCCCGGTTCAGCCGCTTGGCAGCGGGCTTGAAGTCATCTCGATCGCCAAGAGCTATGACAAGCGCGCGGTGCTGACCGATATTTCGCTCAGCGTGGCCAAGGGCGAGGTGCTCGGCCTGCTCGGGCCGAACGGGGCGGGCAAGACCACCTGCTTCTATTCGATCATGGGGCTGGTGAAGCCGGATTCGGGCCGCATCCTGATGGATGGCGAGGATGTGACCAAGCTGCCGATGTATCGCCGCGCAATCCTCGGCCTTGGCTATCTGCCGCAGGAAACCAGCATTTTCCGCGGCATGACGGTGGAACAGAACATCGCCTGCGTGCTCGAACTGGTCGAGCCGGACAAGGCCACCTGCGCTTCCGAACTGGAGCGCCTGCTCGGCGAATTCGGCCTCACCCGCCTGCGCGAAAGCCCGGCGATGGCGCTGTCAGGCGGGGAGCGGCGACGCTGCGAGATTGCCCGCGCGCTGGCGGCCAAGCCTTCGATCATGCTGCTGGACGAGCCGTTTGCGGGCATCGATCCGCTCTCGATCAGCGACATCCGCGAATTGGTGCGCGATCTCAAGGCGCGCGGCATCGGTGTGCTGATCACCGATCACAACGTGCGCGAGACGCTGGATATCGTGGACCGCGCCTGCATCATCTATGGCGGGCAGGTGCTGTTCGCCGGCTCCCCGCAGGAGCTCGTCGCCGACGAGAACGTGCGGCGGCTTTATCTCGGCGAGAGCTTCACGCTCTAGCTGCCCCGATGGCGCTCGGTCCCCGCCTCGATTTACGGCAATCGCAATCGCTGGTGATGACGCCGCAATTGCAGCAGGCGATCAAGCTGCTGGCGGCCTCCAATCTCGAAATCGAGACCTTCATCGCCGATGCGCTGGAGGCCAATCCCCTGCTCGACACCGGCGGGCCTGCCGACCCCGGAGAGCCGGACCGCATCGAAATCGCCGCCCCGGCCGGGGAGGATACGACCGCCGATCAGCTGATGCTGGCAGGTGGGGGCGAGGGCGATGCGCCGCTTGATCTGGGCGCGGTGGACCGGGATTTCGATACCGGGGACGGCGCCGGGCCTTCGATGCGCGATGCCGAATGGGGGGCGGCCAGCGCGCCCGGCGGCGATTCGGGCGAGATGCCCGACTGGGAGCAGCTGCGCGCGGCCGAGGTGACGCTGGCCGAACATCTTGAAGGCCAGATCGGCGCGCTCACCAATGATCCCCGCACCGGTTTCATCGCGCGCCACATTATCGGCCTGCTGGACGAGGCGGGATATCTTTCCGCCACGCTTGATGAAGTGGCCGATGATCTGGGCGTGGAACTCTACGAGGCCGAGGCCGGGCTGGCGCTGGTGCAATCGCTCGATCCGTCAGGCGTGGGCGCGCGCAATCTGGCCGAGTGCATTGCCATCCAGGCGCGCGAGGCGGATCGTTATGATCCGTGCATGGCGGCGCTGATCAGCAACCTTGATCTGGTCGCGCGCGGCGAGATCGAGCGTCTGAAGCGCCTGTGCCGGGTGGATGACGAGGATTTCGCCGATATGCTGCGTGAACTGCGCAGCTACAACCCGCGCCCCGGCCTCGCTTTTGCGCCGGCCGAGACCGGCACGGTGGTGCCCGATGTGCTCGTGGCGGGCAACGCAGCCGGCGGCTGGGACATTGCGATCAACGAGGACACGCTGCCCAAGCTGATCGTCAATCGCGGCTATTATGTCGAACTCAATGCAGGCGCGACCAACAAGGAATCGCAGGGCTGGCTCAAGGAGAAGCTGGCCGACGCGCATTGGCTGATCCGCGCATTGGACCAGCGCCAGAAAACGATCCTCAAGACCGCGGCTGAAATCGTGAAGCAGCAGGACGGCTTCTTCCGCCGCGGCGTGGCCGAACTGCGTCCGCTGACCTTGCGCGAAGTGGCCGAGCAGATCGGGATGCACGAAAGCACGGTCAGCCGTGTCACCAGCAACAAATATCTCGCCTGCGCGCGCGGCACGTTCGAGATGAAATACTTCTTCACCAGCGGAGTCGCGTCAGCTGACGGCGAGGGTGCATCCAGCGCGGCAATCAAGGCGCGGATCAAGGCGCTGATCGATGCCGAGACCGCCAAAAACATCCTGTCCGACCAGCAATTGGCCGAAATGCTCCAGAAAGAGGGCTTCGATCTGGCCCGGCGCACGGTCGCCAAATACCGCGAGGCGATCGGGCTGGGATCGAGCGCCGAGCGCCGCCGCGCCAAGAAGCTGGCCAGCGCGTCCTAGCATTTCCCCTCAGGCGACGCGGCATTCGTAAACGCCTAGCTTGCTCCGTACTTCGTCTGCTCCGTGGGTGTGACTCGAAAGACTCACTGCAAAAAGTTAACGACCTAAACTTCTTATTAACCTTTTTTGGTGAGAAGTGGCGTGGTTAACAGGCGGCAACCTCTCCTAAGCAGGGGTTACCACGGGACAGGCACCGAAAGTACGGGGGACTGCAATGCGCGTTCTGCTGATTGAAGACGAACCGACCACTGCCAAGGCGATTGAGCTGATGCTCACCACCGAAGGCTTCAATGTCTATTCGACCGACCTTGGTGAAGAAGGTTTGGATCTGGGCAAGCTGTATGATTACGACATCATCCTGCTCGACCTGAACCTGCCCGACATGCATGGCTATGACGTGCTCAAGAAGCTGCGCGTCGCCAAGGTGCAGACGCCGGTTCTGATCCTGTCCGGCATTTCGGAAATGGATTCCAAGATCCGCAGCTTCGGCTTCGGGGCTGACGATTACGTCACCAAGCCGTTCCACCGCGAAGAACTGGTCGCCCGCATCTATGCCGTGGTGCGCCGTTCGAAGGGCCACTCGCAGTCGGTCATCCGCACTGGCAAGCTTGCCGTGAACCTCGATGCCAAGACAGTCGAAGTCGATGGCAGCCGCGTGCACCTGACCGGCAAGGAATATGCGATGCTGGAGCTGCTTTCGCTCCGCAAGGGCACCACCCTGACCAAGGAAATGTTCCTCAACCACCTGTATGGCGGGATGGACGAGCCGGAACTCAAGATCATCGACGTGTTCATCTGCAAGCTGCGCAAGAAGCTGTCGCTGGCCTGCGGCGGGGACAATTACATCGAGACCGTCTGGGGCCGCGGCTATGTGCTGCGCGATGACGAAACGGTGGTCGAAGCGGCGTAACTGGTTTTTCGATGGCGCCTCCGCGCCCTCGTCCTCGGTGCGTTTCGATCCTTTCAGGATCGAGCACCTGCGAGCGGCCGGTCGGCCTTGCGGCCCTTTGGGCCGGAACAGCGCGCTACTTAAATGATTGCGGGAGGCCCGGGGCATTGCTCCGGGCCTTCGCGTTTCAGCCGATGCGGTTGAAGGTTATGGCTTTCGGGTCAGGCATTTCGCCGTTCGCCCAGACGATCGTTTCCGTCATCGAGCGGCCATCCTTTGCCACGGTGTAGACCCGAGTCGAAACCCTCGCGCGGTTCTTGCTGAGTGTCATCACCAGCGTGTCCGGCTCCGGCTGGCGCAATGACACCGAATCGATCCCGGCCATCGAACCACCCACCGGCACCGGCACGCCATCAAGCGCCGCCGTGGATTCGGCCTTGATCTTCGCGCCGCCGCGGTTTTCGATCCACACCAGCGTGTGCCACCGCCCGTCCGGCTGCGGCGTGAAGGTGATCGTCACCGCGACCGGGCGCTCGTTCTGTGGCAGCCGGGCGACATCCAGCGACCAGCGCCCGGCCAAAGGCGCAACAGCCGCAGCCTGCGCCGTTTCGGCGTCCTGCGGCATGGAGGTAGTGTCCGCAGTCAGCGCAAGCGCGAGGGCGGCGGCGGTGAGCATGAAAGCCATGGCAATTCGTCCTTTCGTCCATTCAAACGCCCCTTTGCGGGGCACGGACGAGGTCTGGGCGGACGGCGCTGGCGGGGACAGATCGATTTCCTCGTCCCAGATTTTTTGGTCCGCCAACTGCCGCGCCAACTCGCGGCTGCTGCCCACCCCGGTCTTGCGCCGCGCTTCGCGCAGGCGTTCGTTGATCGAGGCTTCCGAGCGTCCCAGCTGCGCCGCGATCGACTTGACCGTATGCCCGCTCGCAAGCAGGCGCAGGATCTCCCGCTCCTTGTCGGTCAGTATATCGGGAGAGACGGGCGGCGCGCTGGACATGGCCCCTGATCACCACAGCACGACCCTGCGTCCAGCACGATTTTCTTGTGCCGCGCTGGCCCGCGTGCCAAGCGCGCGCCCCATGACGGCATTCAAGGAAGGTGATCCGACCACCATCGCACGGCTTTACGGGCGCTCGGTCGGCAAGAAGCTGCGCAAGTATCAGCAGGGGTTGGTCGACACCCTCCTGCCGCAGATCGCCGTGCCTGCCGAAGGCCCGGTGACGTCCGAGGTATTGTTCGGCGATTCGCGCGCCCTGCACCTCGAGATCGGCTTCGGCGGGGGCGAGCATCTCGCCTATCGCGCCGATCTGTTGCCCGATCACGGCTTCATCGGTGCAGAACCCTTCGTCAACGGGGTCGCGCAGGCGCTGACCCATGTCGCCGACCAGCGCCTCGCCAATATCCGCCTGCACCATGGCGATGCGCTGGAGGTGCTCGCCCGCGTGCCGGATGGCGGGCTGACGATGCTCTACCTGCTCCACCCCGATCCCTGGCCCAAGGCCCGCCACGCCAAGCGGCGGATGATGAACGACGGTCCGGTGAAGCTGATCGCCGACAAGCTGAAGCCCGGTGGGGAGTTCCGGTTCGGCACCGACCATGCAGTCTATCTGCGCCATGCGCTGATGGTGATGCAGCGCCACACCGATCTGTTCGAGTGGGTGGTGGAGAAACCGTCAGACTGGCAGGTGCGCCCCTCCGGCTGGCCCGAGACGCGCTATGAACACAAGGCGCGCACTGTTTACGGGCACGAGGTGTGGTATTTCCGCTTCCGGCGGAAATAGACGCAGGGGTTGGCGATGGGGCCCAAGGGATTGTTTGGCGCGCTGTTTCTGCTGATCGGCGGGTTCTTCTTCTCCGTCTTTGCCTATTGGCTGGTCGATGCCAACCTGATCGCGATGAACGGGGTGCGCACCACCGGACAGATCGCAGGCTACGACACGTTCGGCAACCGGCGCAAACTGGCCTACACTTTCACCGACCGCAGGGGCGAGGCTTTCCGCGGCCACTTCCATCGAACATGGACCAAGACCGGCCCGCTGCGGCTCAAACGCCTCGAAGCCGAACTTGAGATCGGGCGGACTATCCCGGTGATCTATGATCCTGCCGATCCCCGACGGTCGGTCGCTGACACCTTCACGGGCCGCTTCGGGGCCTTGCTGCAAATGCTGGTGATGCTGCCCTTCATGTTGATGGGCGCTTACTTCCTCCGCGGTGACCGCCGCGAGCAGATTGCGGACGGTTGGGCGCAGCGCCGGTTCTGACCCGACGTTGTTTCACGTGAAACAGCAAAAAGCGCGCGTCGAACGAGGGGCAAAGGAGGGTCTGGAGGGGGGCTAACCGGGGTCTGACCCGGCTTTGCGCCGCTCTAACCCGCCGCCCGCACCCGCCACCACGGCATCAGCGCAAAGACGATCTGCCCCGCCAGCCCCAGCAGCGCGTGCGGCTGACGCAGGCCTGCGAGCCATTGCGCGGGCGATTGTCCCGTCAGCACCCCGGCGAGCGCACATTCGGCGATCATCAGAATGGCAAAGGCCAGCCCGCCGGCGGCCAGCGCCTCGCGCGCGCTGGCAAGGCGGAACCGCCGCACCAGCCAACCGGCCGCAAACCAGCTTGCGGCAAGGATGATCGGCAGCTCGATCAAGGTCGCGGGCAGCAGGCCCACCAGCGGGATCACCCACAGCACTCTGATGGTGCCCAGCACAAACCCCAGCGCGAACACCACCGCCCAATAGGCGATAGCGGCGCGCAGCCAGTTCACCCCACCACGCCTGCGCCCGCCAGCACCGCCAGTGTCAGCACATCGGGCACTGCCGCAGTCATCGGCACGATCTGCACCGGCTTGCCCATGCCGATCATCATCGGGCCGATCGTGGCATTGCTGCCCAGTTCGCGCAGCAGCTTGGCCGAAAGGTTCGCCGATTGCAGCCCCGGCATGATCAGCACATTGGCCGGGCCGGACAGGCGGCTGAACGGATAGAGCGCCATCACCTTGGGGTTCAGGGCCGCATCGGGGGCCATTTCGCCTTCATATTCGAAGCCCGGATCCTCACGGTCGAGGATCGCCACCGCCTCGCGGATCGAATCGAGCCATTGGCCCGACGGGTTGCCGAAGGTCGAATAGGACAGGAACGCCACCCGCGGTTCGTGGCCCATGCGCCGGGCGACCGCTGCGGTCTCCTTGGCGATATGGGCCAGCATCGCGGCATCGGGGCGTTCGTTGATGGTGGTGTCGGCAAGGAAGGTGGTGTGGTTCTTGCCGATCATCATGTGGATGCCGAAAGGCAGCGCGCCTTCCTTGGGATCGAGCACCAGGTTCACCTCGCGCACGGTCTGCGCAAAGGTGCGGGTCATGCCGGTGATCATCCCGTCGCCATGCCCCAACGCCACCAGCAGTGAGGCAAACACGTTGCGGTCCTGATTGACCATGCGCCGCACATCGCGTTCGGTAAAGCCGCGCCGTTGCAGGCGCTTGTAAAGATATTCGACCATCGCCGGCACGTGTTCGCTATCGGCCGAGTTCTGAATTTCAAAGCTGGACGGATCGCCGACCGAAAGCTGGTGCAGCTTGTCCAGCACCGCCTTGGTGCGGCCCACCAGAATGGGGGTGCCATAGCCGAAATCGCGGAACTGGATCGCGGCGCGCAGCACCACTTCTTCCTCCGCCTCGGCAAACACCATGCGCTTGGGATTGGCGCGCGCGACTTCATAGACGCCCGACAGCACCGAGGTGGTGGGGTTGAGGCGGCTGCGCAGCTGCATCCGGTAAGCGTCAAAATCCTCGATCCGGGCACGCGCGACGCCCGAATCCATCGCGGCCTTGGCAACCGCCGATGACACGACTTCGATCAGGCGCGGGTCGAAGGGGGCCGGGATGATGTAATTGGTGCCGAACTTGTGGTTCTGGCCATAGGCGCTGGCCACTTCTTCCGGCACCTGCTGGCGGGCGAGTTCGGCAATGGCCTGTGCGGCGGCGACCTTCATTTCTTCATTGATGGTGGTCGCCTGCACATCCAGCGCGCCGCGGAAGATGAAGGGGAAGCCGAGGACATTGTTGACCTGATTGGGGAAGTCGCTGCGGCCTGTGGCGATGATCGCATCGGGGCGCACGGCCTTGGCTTCGTCCGGCATGATTTCCGGCACGGGGTTGGCCATGGCGAAGATGATCGGCTTATCGGCCATGCGCCGCACCCAATCGGGCTTCAGCGCGCCCGCAGCCGACAGGCCAAGGAAGATGTCAGCGCCCACCAAAGCCTCTTCAAGGCTGGTGGCGGTGGTTTCAACCGCATGGGCGCTCTTCCACTGGTCCACCCCGTCACGGCCCGGCGTGATCGGGCCGGACCGGTCGCACAGGATCACGTTTTCGTGGCGCACGCCCATGGCCTTGATCAGCGCGGTGCAGGCGATGGCGGCAGCGCCCGCGCCGTTGACCACGACCTTGACGTCCTTGAAATCGCGCCCCGTGATGTGGCAGGCGTTGAGCAGGCCGGCCGCGGTGATGATCGCGGTGCCGTGCTGGTCATCATGCATCACCGGGATTTTCATGCGCTCGCGCAGGGCGGCTTCGATGATGAAGCATTCGGGCGCCTTGATATCTTCAAGGTTGATGCCGCCAAAGGTCGGCTCCATCAGGGCAACCGCGTTGATGAAGGCTTCGGGGTCTTCGGTGTCGAGCTCGATATCGATCGAATCGACGTCGGCGAAGCGCTTGAACAATACCGCCTTGCCTTCCATCACCGGCTTGGAAGCCAGCGCGCCGAGATTGCCGAGGCCGAGGATCGCGGTGCCGTTGCTGATCACCGCCACAAGGTTCGCCTTGGCGGTGTAACGCGCAGCCAATGAGGGATCGGCGGCGATGGCTTCCACCGGCACGGCCACGCCCGGCGAATAGGCCAGCGAAAGATCGCGCTGCGAGGTCATCGGCTTGGTGGCGACGATCTCCAGCTTACCCGGGCGGATCGTCTCGTGATAGAACAGCGCCTCGCGCGCGGTGAAGCCGCCCCTGTTTTGTGGTGCGTTCTCGTCGGCCATGGTGGCGTGTCCCTGTATTCTTATGTGCGATGAACCGAGCCATCGCTTAGCCGCGCGCGCGCCGATGCGATAGGCCCGAAAATGAGCGACTTCGGGGAAAGCGGCCGCCGTGGTCATTCCCGAATCGGCCCGCATGGGGCTAGGCGGGAAAGATGGCCGCGCTTGATGATCCCCAGACCCCTGCAAAGCTGACGCCGATGATGGCGCAGTACCTGGGCCTGCGCGAGGAAGCGGGCGATGCGCTGCTGTTCTACCGCATGGGTGATTTCTTCGAGCTGTTCTTCGAAGACGCCAAGACCGCCGCCGCGATCCTCGATATCGCGCTGACCACGCGGGGCGAGCATGGCGGCGCGCCGATCCCGATGTGCGGTGTGCCGGTGCATGCGGCGGAAAACTATCTCGCGCGGCTGATCAAGGCGGGCTGCCGGGTGGCGATTGCCGAGCAGGTGGAAACGCCGGATGAAGCCAAGGCGCGGGCCAAGCGCGAGGGCACGCCTTCGTCAAAGGTGCTGGTCGGCCGCGCGATTGTGCGGCTGGTGACGGCGGGGACGCTGACCGAAGAAGCCCTGCTCGAACCGCGCCGGGCCAATGTGCTGGTCGCTTTGGCTGGCTTGCGCGAGGGTATCGGGATCGCCGCGATTGACGTTTCGACCGGCGCGATGGTGCTGGAGGAGTGTGCTGGCGATCAATTGGGCGCGGCCCTTGCGCGGATTTCCCCGAGCGAGGTGGTGGTGCCGGAAGACTGGGCTCATGGTCCGGACGAAGTGATTTACCGCCCGCGCTCGACCTTCGCCAGCGATGCCGGGGCCGAGCGGTTGAAGGCGGTGCATGGCGTGGCGACGCTTGATGCCTTTGGCGCCTTTACCCGCGCGATGCTCGCCGCGGCAGGCGGGCTGGTCAGCTATCTCGACCATGTCGGGCGCGGGAAGCTTCCGCTGCTCCTGCCGCCGGTGGCGCGCGAGACGCGGAGCACCATGGCGATGGACGCGGCCACGCGCGGGAGCCTTGAAATCCTCGAATCCGCCCAAGGCGGCCGCGCCGGCAGCCTGATCGGCGCGGTGGACCGCTGCGTGACGGGGGCGGGATCGCGGCTTTTGGCCGAGGATCTGTCTGCCCCCCTGCTTGATGTCGCCGCCATCGCGGCGCGGCTGGCGCTGGTGCAGTTCTGGCAGTCCCGCCCGATCGAGCGCGCGCAATTGCGCGATGCCCTGCGCGCCATCCCCGATCTTGGCCGTGCGCTGGGGCGGGTGGTGGCCGGGCGGGGAAGCCCGCGTGATCTTGGCCAGTTGCGCGATGGCCTGTCGGAGGCAGCGCGGCTGCACCACTGGCTCGCCGGAGCGCCTGACAAGCCTGCGCTGCTGTCTGATGTGATTGCCCGCCTGACCGGGCATGGCGCGCTGACCGATCATCTCAGCCGCGCGCTCGTCCCCTCGCCGCCGACCGAGCGGAGCGGGGGCGGGTTCATCGCCGATGGTTATGACGCGGGGCTGGACGAATTGCGCGCCGCCTCGGGCGATGCGCGGCGGGCGATTGCCGCGATGGAGGCGCGCTACCGCGAGGATACCGGGATTGCGACCCTGAAGATCCGGCACAACGGCGTGCTGGGTTATTTCATCGAGGTTGCCGCACGCCATGCCGACCGGCTGATGGCGCCCGACAGCGGCTTTACCCACCGCCAGACGATGAAGGACGTGGTGCGCTTCAACTCGCTGAAGCTGCACGAGGAAGCCGCCCGCATTGCCGAGGCAGGCGGCCATGCCCTCGCGATGGAAGAGGCGCATTTTGAAAGCCTTGTGGCCGAAGTGGTGATGCTGCGCGAACCCATCGCCGCCACCGCTGCTGCACTGGCGCGGCTCGATGTCGGCGCGGGCAATGCCGAGCGTGCGGCGGAAGGCGACTGGTGCTGCCCCGAAATTGCCGAGGACGCCGGGCTCGCCATTACCGCAGGCCGCCATCCGGTGGTCGAAGCCGCGCTGGCCAAGGCGGGGGAGCGGTTCGTCGCCAATGATTGCGCGCTCGGCCAGACCAACCGCCTGTGGCTGATCGGCGGGCCGAACATGGGCGGCAAGTCGACCTTCCTGCGCCAGAACGCGCTTATCGTGCTGCTGGCTCAGGCCGGCTGCTTCGTCCCCGCCTCAGCCGCGCGGATCGGGCTGGTGGACCGCCTGTTCAGCCGCGTCGGCGCTGCCGATAATCTTGCACGCGGGCGATCGACCTTCATGGTCGAAATGGTCGAGACCGCCGCCATTCTTGCGCAGGCCACAAGCCGCAGCTTCGTGATCCTGGACGAGGTCGGGCGCGGCACTTCGACCTATGATGGCCTCGCGCTCGCCTGGGCGGTGGCCGAGGCGGTTCACAGCCAGATCGCCTGCCGCTGTCTGTTCGCCACCCACTACCACGAACTCGCCCGGCTGGCGGAAACCTGTGAGGCGCTGAGCCTCCACCATGTTCGCGCGCGGGAATGGCAGGGCGATCTGGTGCTGCTCCACGAACTGGCCGATGGTCCGGCGGACCGGTCGTATGGCCTTGCCGTGGCGCGGCTGGCGGGGGTGCCGGCACCGGTGGTGGCGCGGGCCAAGGCGGTGCTCGAAAAGCTTGAGGCCACCCGCGAGGCGACCGGCGGAATTGCCGCAGGGCTGGGCGATCTGCCGCTGTTCGCCAACCTGCGCAGCGCGGAACCTGCGCCCGCCAGCCCCGAATCGCAGCTGGCCGATGCCTTGCGCAGCGCCGATCTTGATGCGCTCACCCCGCGTGAGGCGCTCGACCTGCTGTATGAATGGAAGCGCGGATTGCCCCGCTGACCCTGGAGTGCGGGCTCGCCTCAACCAAGGCTTAACCCTGCTGCGGTTATGCTTCCGGCCATGTACAAGATGGTCTTCCAGAACAGCAAGGTCGCCCTGCTTTTCGCGATTGTGACAATCATGAGCGCGGTGTCGATGGTCGGCACCTCGGAGGACAGCGGGTTGTTGCTGCGCGTTGCCAGTCTCATCAACGGGCAGCGCAGCCATGCGGCTGGCCCTTCCGATGCCCCCGGCCAGCCGGGCGAAGCGCCCCCGCCGCCCTCGGTGTTTGGCGAGTATGATGCCTCCGCGCCCTCCTCTGCTTCGCAGGTCGCGAGCGCGCCGCCCGCTTACGGCAATGGCTACAACCCCATGACCGCCCCGGTTTCCCCGGGCGCGGTCGTGGTGCAGAACGGCACGGCAAGCACCGGCGCCGATATTCCGATGGCCGAGCAAGAGGTCCAGCCGCAATAGGCCGGACAGGCAGGGCTGCGCGGGGTCAATCCTCCTCGTCGTCGGGCAGGTTGCTGCGGCTTATATCATCATCGTCGCGCGCTTCGGCTTCCTCCAGCAGAACGACTTCTTCCAGCAATCCCTCGCCATCGAGCAGATCGGCTTCCTCGGCCGTGTCCTCGCCATCGGCGATGAGCCATTCCCCGTTCCCGCCGACCTCGTCATCATCGGTGGTTTCGCCGCCATAGGTGTCCGGCTCGTCATCATGGTTGGGCTCGCCCGCGAAGGCCGACATATCGATCCGGCCTTCGCCCTCCATCCGGCGCATCTCGTCAACCAGGTCGGCGGTGCTGTCGGGCGCCAGATCATAGGGATCGGCCTCGGGCTTGGTGCTTTCGAGCGGGCTTGCGGTGTGGCTGTCGGGGGCGCGGGCGGCATCGGCGACATCCTGCGCCTGTGTGCCGACCGGATCCTGTTCGTCATTGACGATCTCCGGTGGCGGCACGTCTTCGGGGCTGCCGGGGATCGGTTCGTCACGCTTGGCCATGGGGCATCTCCTTTGCCGGGATAACCGGGCAGGAGCGCCGAATGTTGCACCGCTTTCGCCGGGACGGGGCGGGCGTGCGACCGGCCTAGCGCGTGGGGACGGGGGCCTCGCCCGTGTAGTCGTAGAAGCCGCGCCCGGTCTTGCGGCCCAGCCAGCCGGCCTCGACATATTTCACCAGCAGCGGCGCAGCGCGATACTTGCTGTCGCGGGTGGTGGTGTAGAGCACGTTCATGATGTCGAGGCATGTATCCAGCCCGACGAAATCGGCCAGTTGCAGCGGCCCCATCGGGTGGTTGAGGCCGAGGCGGCAGCCCTTGTCGATATCCTCGATCCCCGCGGTCGACTGGCCCAGCACGAACACCGCTTCATTGATCATCGGCAGCAGGATGCGGTTGACGACAAAGCCGGGCTCATCCTGCGAAAGCACCACTTCCTTGCCGAGGCCGCGTGCAAAGGCGGTGACCCGGTCGGTGGTGGCGGGCGCGGTGGCAAGGCCGGGGATGACTTCGATCAGACCCATGACCGGCACCGGATTGAAGAAGTGCAGCCCGATGAAGCGCGCAGGATCGGGCGAATGGTTGGCCATGCGGGTGATCGGAATGGAGGACGTGTTGGACGCCATCACCGCATCGCTGCGCAGCACCTTGCCCGCGTTTGCGAAGATCGCGTTCTTGATCTCCTCACGCTCGGTCGCGGCTTCGATGATCAGATCGGCCTCGGCAAAGGGGGCGTAATCGGCGACCGGCGTGATGCGGGCGAGCAGGCTTTCCGCTTCGGCCGCTTCGATCTTGCCGCGGCCCATCAGCTTGGCGAGGGCCTTTTCGATGGCCAGCTTGCCGGCCTCGGCCCGGGCGAGGTCAACATCGGTCAGCATGACCTTCAGCCCTTGCGCGGCGCAGGTCTGTGCAATGCCGGTGCCCATTTGTCCGGCTCCGATAACGGCGATGTTGCGCATGGGTGGTGTCGTCCTTCGCAAGTGCAGCAAGAACGCCGCCCCTAGCGAGGAAGATTACGGCTGGCTAGCAGCCTATTTGGCTACCTGTTCTGGCCCGGCACCCACTTCACGTCCATCCGCCCGTTGTCGTTCACAACGCGGGCGAGCACGAAGAGGTAATCGGACAGGCGGTTGATATAGGCCAGCGCGGCGGGGTTCACCGCATCTTGGGCCGCCAGCGCCACCATCGCGCGTTCGGCCGCACGGGTCGTGGCGCGGGCGATGTGGAGCCGGGCGGCGAGTTCCGTCCCGCCGGGCAGAATGAAGCTGGTCAGCGGCTCGAGCTTTTCGTTGCAGGCGTCAATCCGCTGCTCCAGCCAATCGACCTGCGCCGGCACAATCCGAAGCACCATCTCTGACGGTGCGAAATCGTCACCCGGCGTGGCTAGATCGGCACCCAGATCGAACAGGTCGTTCTGGATGCGGGTGATTTCTGCTCCCGGCGCGCCGGCCATCTTGACGGCGGCCAGGCCGATGGCGCTGTTCGCCTCGTCCACCAGCCCCATCGCGGCGATGCGCGCGGAATGCTTTGGGCAGCGTGAGCCATCGACAAGGCCCGTCGTCCCGTCATCCCCGGTGCGGGTGTAAATCTTGTTGAGCTTGACCATCAGAGGAAGGGGGTCAGCGCGATACCGCCAGCAGGATGGCGACCACCGCGATCGCCAGCCCCTGATACTTGATACGCGCGAACATCGCCTTGTTCTGGGCAAGCTGCATATCGGTGGCGGTCGAGCCTTCGCCGGTCTCCAGATCGATCTTGGTCGTCTTGAGGAAGGCGATGATACCCTTGATCAGCGAATAGGCGACAAGGCCCATGAGGATCAGCAGCGCGGGGATGAGGACATAGGTCATGGTGGCTAAATGGACGCTTGGCCCTTAGGTTCCAAGTGACAAAAGTTGCATTCTGAGTTGTTCGGCAAGCACGCGCCCATCCTCACCCGCTTCGCGCCGCTCCGCCAGCGCGGGCGAGCCGCGGCGTTTGGCGAGTTTTTCGCCGCTTTCGTCCCGCAGCAAGGGGTGGTGATGCCAGCGCGGCACGGGGAGGCCGAGCAGGGCTTGCAGGGTGCGGTGGACATGGCTGGCGGCGAACAGATCGGCCCCGCGCGTCACCAGCGTCACGCCGTCCGCCGCATCGTCCAGCGTGACGGCGAGGTGATAGCTGGCGGGCAGGTCCTTGCGCACCAGCACGACATCGCCGAGGCCTGACAGATCCACCTGCTGCGGCCCGGCCCGCGCGTCTTCCCAGACCAGCGGCCCGGTGACTGCCAGCGCCTTGGCCGCATCGAGCCGCCATGCAGCGGGGCGCGAAGGATCGGGCGCGCGGTGTTTGCAGGTGCCGGGATAGATCAACCCGTCCGAGCCTTCGGCCGCGCCCGCCTCCTCGATCTCCTTGCGGGTGCAGGTGCAGGGATAGAGCAATCCGTGCGCCTTCAGGCTTTCGGCGGCGGCGGCATAGCTTCCGAGGCGGGTCGATTGCGCTGGGACTTCCTCCCATTGCAGCCCCAGCCATGCCAGATCGCGGCGGAATTCTTCCGCGAGTTCCGGGCGCGAGCGCGGCCCGTCAATATCCTCGAGCCTTAGCAGAAAGCGTCCGCCGCCCGCTTTGGCGAGATCATGCGCCACAATGGCGCTCAGCGCATGGCCGAGGTGCAGGTGCCCGTTGGGGCTGGGCGCGAAACGGGTCACGGCGGGCAAGGTGCGATCCATCGCTTGCGCCCATGCCACAGGACACAATCTTGCGCTATCCACAGGCCATCCACAGCGTGTCCCTGTGGATACCCACCCTGTCACGGGTTTGACTCTTTGGCCTGTCAGGTCAGGATGCACTTCAATCAGGGAGGAACGCGCACCGTGTTCAATGCCGAACTGATCGAGAAAGTGGCCAAGTTCCGCGGGATCGACGAGGATCCGACGCGCAACCTTTCGGCCTGCCCGGCGCTGGTGCTCAACGCCGATTACACCCCGCTGTCCTATTACCCGCTAAGCCTGTGGCCGTGGCAGACCGCGATCAAGGCGGTGTTCCTCGACCGGGTCGACATCGTCGCCAGCTATGACCGCGAGGTGCATTCGCCCAGCTTCGACATGAAGATCCCGAGCGTCATCGCGCTCAGGCAATATGTGAAGCATTCGGAATTTCCGGCCTTTACCCGCTTCAACGTGTTCCTGCGCGACCGCTTCCAGTGCCAGTATTGCGGCAGCCACGAACACCTGACCTTCGACCACGTGATGCCGCGCCGGCTTGGCGGGCGCACCACGTGGGAGAACATCATCACCGCCTGCGCGCCCTGCAACATGAAAAAGGGCGGGCGCACGCCGAAGCAGGCGGGGATGGGGCTGCACCACGCCCCGATCCGGCCGACAAGCTGGCAATTGCAGCAGCACGGCAAGCTGTTCCCGCCGAACCACCTGCACGAAACCTGGCGCGATTGGCTGTACTGGGACGTCGAGCTGGAAGCGTGACGGGCGGCCTCCGGGCGGCGCTATCTTCATCACAGCAACGGGTCGCCGCACGGGTTTGCGGCTGCAGATGTTTGCTATCAACTGATTCGCCCATGTCATTTGACATTAAACAAAAGATACGGGCTAAATACATTTGACACTTTTTGAAGACGAGTCGTTTATCATAAGATCAATCGAGATTCTATTCTGTTATTCAAATGTAGATCAGACTTCGACTCACCGTATTTTAATATAGATTATATTGACGGGTAAGGAATCCTCCCTCCATCAGCATGGGGCACAGGAGGATTGCCCATGAAGCGTTTGTTTACTCTTGCACTTGCGGTTTCAAGCTTGGCCGGTTGCGGCGGAGACGAAACTGCGCCCCCAGCGGCCACCACCAAGCCCGAGGCACTGGCCGCGCTTGTGCCATCCGGCGACAGGGTGGCCTCCCTCGGCAGCAGCCTTCCGGAGGGCGCGACCACCACCACCGTCAACCCCTTTGCCACCTTCGATTTCAAGAGCGGCACGGCCTATCCCACCAAGGCGGCGATCAGTATCGGCACGGTCAGTGTGCCGGTCGGCGCGACCGAGGCCTTCGTGCCGATCCGCATCAACCGCAACACGCCCAACACCGTGATCGTCCGGGTGATGACTCGCAATGGATCGGGCACTCTCGGCGGGTTCGAGGGGCGGCATTTCCAGAAGACCGCAACCACCGTCTTCTTCCGCCCCGGCGATGCGCTCGAACAGACCGTGCGCATCCCGCTCATCAACATGGACGCAGGCCGCACCTTCGACGTGATCCTGCCTGAAGGCGTCGCGGGTGGCGGCGTCATCAACTCCTCGGCGCGGGTCACTGCGGTTGTCGGGGCGGCGCCCGGGGTGGCCAAGACCAGCGGCTTCCGCGCCCCGCGCAGCTTTGCAGCCAATGGCACGCTCGCCTACCAGCTCGATCCCGCCAAGGTGACATGGAGCGATGCAGGCGGCGCGGATGTGTGGCGCACCCGGCTTTCCCATGGGCGCACCCAGCCTGCCAATAACGAATCCGGGCTCTACCTTGATCCGGTGCTGCACAATTCGCCGCTGCCGCCCTTCGCCATCGAAAACGGGGAGGTCGTGATCCGCAGCCAGCAGCTGCTCAGCCCGATTTTCCATAACAACGTGTACTGGAAGCATGGCGCAGCGGTCCTGACCGGCCAGCGGATGCCCGCCACGCAGATCCAGTTCGGCCAGTACGAATGGACCGCGATGATGCCCAACCGCCGCGGCGGCTGGCCCGCCTTGTGGCTGCTGCCGGCCGGCGGTGGCTGGCCGCCCGAGATCGATGTCTATGAAGGCTTCGGCTATTCATCGGGCTGGAACTTCAGCCGTAACATCTCGGGCAATATCCATGGCGGCGCCAGCGGGTCGCGCACCTTCACCGCGCTGATGCAGGTCAACGCTGCGAGTGCCTACGGCCTGTCCGGGTTCGATACCGGCTACCACCGCTTCGCTGTCGATATCGCGCCAGATTTCATCACCTGGTTCGTCGACGGCAAGGAGACCTACCAGACGGTGAACCCGTTCCGCGGCACGACCTGGTATCCGCTCATGAATGTCGCCGTGAAGCACGGCACTGCCGATTATATCGGCGGTACGGCAGAGATGCGGGTGCGCAGCTTCGCGGTCTGGAAGGTGCCGGGCTGAGGCACAAGGCCTGGCAGCAGCGCGCCCAAGTGCGCGCGCGGGCGCGGCGGCGGGGTTCTCCTTTGCCCGCCGCCGCGCTTACCTGACGAGAACGCCCGCCTAGCGCGTTGCAATTCCATGACGCCGCGCTAGGCGGGCTTTGTCACGCGGCCACGGGGATTCGCATCCATGAAGATCATGTCCGGCAATTCAAACCTGCCGCTCGCCCGGGCCATTGCGGCCTATCTCGAAATCCCGCTGACCGATGCCAGCGTGCGGCGCTTCTCGGACGAGGAAGTGTTCGTCGAGATTCATGAAAACGTGCGCGGCGAAGATGTGTTCGTTGTCCAGCCGACCAACTTCCCGGCGAACGACAACCTGATGGAATTGCTGATCTGCATCGATGCGCTGCGCCGCGCGTCGGCCAAGCGGATCACCGCGGTGGTGCCCTATTTCGGCTATGCCCGGCAGGACCGCAAACCCGGCCCGCGCACCCCGATCTCTGCCAAGCTGGTGGCGAACCTGATTACTGAGGCAGGCGCTGACCGGATGCTGGCGGTGGACCTCCACGCCGGGCAGATCCAGGGCTTCTTCGATATCCCGACCGATAACCTCTATGCCGCGCCCGTCATGGCGGCGGATATTCAGGCACGGTATGGCGACCAGTCGCTGATGGTGGTTTCGCCCGACGTTGGCGGCGTGGTGCGCGCCCGCGCACTGGCCAAGCGGCTCGATAACGCCCCGCTCGCCATCGTCGACAAGCGCCGCGACCGTCCGGGCGAATCGGAGGTGATGAACATCATCGGTGACGTTTCGGGGCGGCACTGCATCCTGATCGATGACATCGTCGATTCGGGCGGCACGCTGTGCAACGCGGCCGAAGCGCTGCTTGAAGGCGGGGCAAAGTCGGTCGCGGCCTATATCACCCACGGCGTGCTGTCGGGCGGCGCGGTGGCGCGGATCAACGGGTCGAGCCTCAAGGAGCTGGTCATCACCGATTCGATCCGCCCGACCGAAGCCGCCGCCGCATCAGACCGCATCCGCATCCTGCCGATTGCCCCGCTGGTGGGCGAGGCGATCCGCCGGATTGCGGACGAAAGCTCGGTCAGCTCGCTGTTTGACTGATGCTTGACCCTGTCGAAGTGCGCGGGCTGCTCGTCGAAGCTGCCCGCGCGCGGCAGGTGTTCACCTATGGTGTGCTGCTGGGCATTCTCGGCCACACCTTCACCCGTCCCCTGATGCGCCATCTTTGCAAGGTGCTCGACCGGATCGACGAGGACGGACGCGCGGTGGGCGAGCCGGGTCTTGCGGTGCTGGTGGTGCGCCAGTCGGACGGGCTTCCCGGCCAGGGCTGGTTCGTCAGCCGCACGCAGGTTTACGACGATCTGCCGCTGGAGTGGGAGGGGCCGGAGGCCCGCCGCTATACCGAGGCTCGACAGGCCCAAGCCTTCGATTATTGGGGGACGCATGACCGATAAAGACCTCGCCCTCGCCCTGCGCCTTGCCGATGCGGCCGGCTCCGCGATCCGCCCGCTGTTCCGCGGGCAATGGAGCCAGGAGCGCAAGGCCGACCGCAGTTTCGTCACCGAAGCCGACCGCGCTGCCGAAGCCGCGATGCGCGCGATTATCGAGGCGGAATTCCCCGCCGACGGGATCATCGGCGAGGAATATGGTACCCGCAACGAAGGCGCGGGCCGCCAATGGGTGCTCGATCCGATCGACGGCACCACGAGTTTCATCGCCGGCCGCCCGATCTTCGGCACGCTGATTGCGATGTTGCAAGATGGCTGGCCGGTGCTCGGCATCATCGACCAGCCGGTGAGCGGTGAACGCTGGGTGGGCCGGATTGGCCACCCGACGCTGTTCAACGGCAAGCCTGCCGCTTGCCGGCCGCTCAAGGAATTGTCGGACGCGGTGCTCGCCACCACCAGCCCGCACCTGTTCACCAATGAAGAGGCCGACGCCTTCATGTCGGTCGCCAAGCAGGTGGCGGAAAAGAAGATCGTGTTCGGCGGGGATTGCTACAATTACGGTCTGGTCGCGAGCGGCCATGTCGACGTGGTGATCGAGGCGGGGCTGAAGCTGTATGATTACGCCGCGCTGGTCCCGGTGGTCGAAGGCGCGGGCGGGATGATGGCCGACTGGCAGGGCCATCCGCTGGATGCGGGCAGTGACGGCACCGTGATTGCCCTTGGCGATCCGGCGCGGCTGGAGGATGTGCTGGAAGCGATGGGCTAGGGGGAGCTGAAGGCGGCTATTGCGAGCTTTTTCGCAAAGAGCTGCCGCTTGGCCAGCGTCTCCAAACTCGCCATTTCATGCGATACCGTTGAACTGACCGACGTCACGGCCATGCCCGGCGCCCCGACAAGCTTCTTGACCCCTTGGCCAGAACCATTTGCGTAATGGCATTGATGGTGCCAATATATCCCCAAGGTTGGGGAAATCATGATGAGGCGAATTGTCGTCGGGCTCTTTTTGGTTGTGGCGATTGCCGCAGCTTCGGCGTTCCTGTTTCAGAAGCAGATCGGCGCGGCCATCTTCCAGCGCGGGGCTGAGGAGGCGTCGGGGCGCGACACGCTGGCCGGCCTTGACGATGGCCTCCACCTCGGACTGTGTGGCACGGGCTCGCCGATGCCCAATCCCCGGAGGGCAGGCCCCTGCAATGTCGTCATCGCGGGCCGTCAGGTGTTCGTCATCGACATGGGCGAAAACGGCAATCGCAACCTCAACCTGATGGGCGTCAGCACCGCCGAAGTTGATGCCTTGCTCCTCACCCATTTTCATTCGGACCACATCGACGGCATCGGCCCGCTGATGCTTTACCACTGGACCCGCGGGGCGAGCGCCGCTCCGCTGCCGGTCTATGGCCCGCAAGGGGTCGATCAGGTCGTGGCGGGCTTCAATGCGGCCTATGCGCTCGATAACACCTACCGCGTGGCCCATCACGGCGAGACGGTGGTGCCGCCCAGCGGCGCAGGCGCGGCGGCGCGGCCTTTCGCGATGGCGGGGCGCCGCGCGGTGATCCTGCAAGGCGGGGGACTAACGGTGACGGCCTTCACCGTCGATCATGATCCGATCAGCCCAGCGGTCGGTTATCGTTTCGATTACAAAGGCCGCGCGCTGTGCATCAGCGGGGATACCGCCAAATCGGTCAATCTGATTGCCGTCTGCAAGGGCGCCGACCTGATCGTTCACGATGCCCTCCAACCCCGGATGGTCAAGGACATCGAGGTTGCCTTCGCGGCCAAGGGCAACGCCAACGCGGCCAAGATTTTCGCCGACATCCAAGATTACCACGCCTCGCCCGAACAGGCGGCAGAAAGCGCGCAGGCGGCAGGCGCCCAGCTGCTGGTGCTCTCGCACCTCGTGCCGCCGTTGCCGAACGCTTATCTCTACCCCGCCTTCCTCGGCGATGCGCCCTCGCGGTTCGGCGGCGAGATTGTTGTGGGGGAGGACGGCATGTTGTTCTCGCTACCTGCGCGTAGCGAAGCGATCGAGCGCCGCCGTCTGTTGTAGCGCGGCGGCGCGGCGGGTGCATCTATTGACACCATAATTGCCATAAATTAGCCACGCAAAAACGGCCAAGTGGGGAGAGTACGGGATGAACGCGCGTCGATCGGTTATGCTGGGCCTCGTCGCTCTTGTCGCCCTGCTGATGATGGCCAACGCGGCGCTGTGGCTGGTGGTGCCCGCGCGCGCGGCCGAAGCGCTCGCCATGCCCTTGCTGACCGGCCCTGCCCTGAGCAGCCAGATGGATATCGGCGCGTTCTTTCTGGCCGGTGCCAGTTTCATCGTGATGGCGCTGGTCACGCGCGAACGGCCGTGGTTCATCGCCGCTGCGGTGCTGGCGCTGGCCGCCGCTGCATATCGCACCGCCGCCTTCCTGTTCCACGGAGCGCCCTTCCTTGCCGACATGATCGGGGTCGAGATCGTGATGGGGGCGATCATGATCATCGCCAGCCGCGTCCTTGGGCGCAGTCACTAGCCCCATGCCAAGGCTGCGCGCCGCTCTGCTGCTGCCGCTCCTCGCCCTTACCATGCTGGTCGGCGCAAGCCCTCCGGCGGACAAGCGTCCCAACGTCGTCATCATCCTTGCCGATGATGTCGCCCTGATGGACTTCGGCGCCTACGGAGGCGAGGCGCGCACCCCCAATATCGATGCGCTGGCCGGGCGCGGCGCATTGTTCACCCAGTATCGCGCCTCGCCCTTGTGTTCACCCTCGCGCGCGATGCTGCTGACCGGGATGGACGCGCACCTGACCGGCTTTGCCACCATTCCCGAAGTCCTGCCGCCCGGGCAGAAGGGCAAGCCCGGCTACACGATGGCGCTGGAGAGGGGGGTGCTCACCCTGGCTGACCGGCTGCGTGCCGCAGGCTATCGCACCGTCATGTCGGGCAAGTGGCATCTGGGCGAAGCACCAGGCGAAATGCCGCAAGCCCACGGCTTTGACCGCAGCTTTGCGCTGGCCGCCTCGGGCGCGGACAACTGGGACGACCGCTCCTACATGCCCTATTACAAGGACGCGCCGTGGTTCGAGAACGGGGCCGAGGCGAGCGTCCCTGAGGATTTCTATTCCTCGCGCTTCATCGTCGACACCGCGATCAGGTATCTGGACGCCACCGATGGGGACAAGCCGTTCTTCGCCTATATCCCGTTTCAGGCTGTTCACATCCCGGTGCAGGCCCCGCAGGAGTTCATCGACCACTACAAGGGCCGCTATGACGCGGGTTGGGAGGCCCTGCGGAAAGAGCGCCATGCCCGCGCGCAGGCGCTGGGCCTGATCCCGCAAGGCGTGCCACTGGCCGCCCTGCCGCCAGATTTCCGCCCGTGGAACAGCCTCTCGCCAGACGACCGCGCGCTCTATGCCGCACGGATGGAGGTCAACGCAGCGATGCTGGAGGCGATGGATTTCCACATCGGGCGGCTGATCGCGCACCTCAAGGCGAAAGGGGAATACGACAACACAATCTTCGTCGTCTCTTCCGACAACGGCCCCGAACCGTCCCGCGGGGACGACAGTGCCAGTCTTGCCGCGTACCACCGGCTGACGGGCTATGACATTGCGCCCGCGACAATGGGCGGGCCCGGTTTCTGGGGCTTCATCGGTCCCGAATGGGCTGCCGCTGCGGCAACGCCGGGGGCGTGGTTCAAGTTCTACGCGACCGAAGGCGGCATTCGCGTGCCCCTCATCGTGGCGGGCCCAGGGATCGCGCCGCGGCGCATCTCCAGCCCGGCGATGATCACCGATCTTGCCCCGACCCTGCTCGATTGGCTCAAGGTCGATCCCGGGGCGATCCCGGGCAAGCCGATGACCGGGCGCAGCCTGCTGTCGGTGCTCGGCGGCAAGGTGGCAAGTGCCTATGGGCCCGATGAGCCCCGCGCGGTCGAGGTGTCGGGCAATTCGGCGCTCTATCTGGGCGACTACAAGATCACCCGCAGCGTGCCCCCGGTGGGGGACGGCCAGTGGCGGCTTTACAATCTCGCGCGCGATCCGGGCGAGACGAGCGATCTCAGCGCCGCCGAGCCTGCGGTCAAGGCGCGGCTGCTTGCCGAATATGACGCCTATGCCAAGCGGGTGGGCGTGCTGCCCATGCCGGAAGGCTACGACTCGCGGGCGCAGGTGAACCGCAACATCGCCGCGCGGCTGCTGGGCAATTACCCGTGGCTGTTCGGCCTGCTGGGCGCGATCCTCGTGGGGATCGTGGCGGCGATCTGGCTGGCCCTGCGCCGCCTGCGTCGCCGCCGGTTACAGCGCGCGTGACGCACGCAAAAGAGGACAAGATGATGAGCGAGACCGTTGACGTGTTCTGGTCGTTCCGCAGCCCCTATTCGCGGCTGGTGACCCCGGACCTGCTGCAATTGCCGGCCGATTACGAGGTGGATGTGCAGTTGCGGGTCGTGCTGCCGCTGGCGGTGCGAAACCCCGGGGCGCTGTTCGATCCGGCCAACCGCAAGCCGCCAATGTATATCGCCCGCGACAGCATCCGCCGCGGCGAGATGCTGGGGCGGCCGGTGGTGCTGCCGGCCGATCCCGATCCGATCGTCCAGGATTTCCGGACAATGGAGGTGGCGAAGGAGCAGCCCTATATCTACCGCCTCTCCAAGCTGGGGGTGGAGGCCACTCGCCGCGGCCGGGGCGTGGAATTCGCTGACCGGGTGGCCGCGCTCATATTCGGTGGCACAAGGGGGTGGAATCAGGGCGACTTGCTCGGTGATGCGGTGGCCGATGCCGGGCTGAATCTCGCCGAGCTTGACGCTGCCATCGCCGATGGCGACCACCTCGAAGAGATCGAGCGTAACCAGGAAGCCCTCGATGCCGCCGGACATTGGGGTGTGCCGACCATGGTGTTCCGCGGTGAGCCATTCTTCGGACAGGACCGGATCGACACCCTGCGCTGGCGGCTCGACCGGGCCGGGCTGGCCCGAGCTGTGCCCTCGCCCGACAGGAGCTGATGCGAGACAGCGCGCAAGATTGGTCGCGTCTGCCGTTTCAAGTGATACGCTGACCCTACCCGCTGGCCCGCTCTGGCCCTGCCGGTCGGGAAAGCCATGCGACAGGCAATCCCCGGGCGCGGAGTTCTGACATTTTGTCCGGGTAGTTCATGGAAAGAGCCCCCTGAAATGTCGGTTGACAGTGTCAACAGTCAGGGCCATTTGTAGACAGTGTCAACATGCGAGAACTGTTTATGCCACGCCTGTTTGTGACTGCCGCAGTTACCCTGAGCGCCCTTGCCGTTGCCACCCTCGGCACCGCGCTCCCGGCTGCAACCCCGGCAGGCAGCGATGTCACGGTGATCCTGTCCGGTGCCCAAGGTATGAAAGGCGAAGCTGCGTGCCGCCTCTACAATGGCGCGCGCAATTTTCCGTTTGGCAAGGGCACGGCCGGGGAGGTCCGGGCCCGCCGCGCAGCAGACGGCACGGCCTGCATCTTCCGCGGACTGGAGCCGGGCAATTACGCGCTGGTGGTGGCCCTACTGCCCGAAGGTCAGGCTGACATCACCCGCGACCTTGTCGGCCGTCCGCGCCAGCCTTGGGGCGTATCCAACAACATCCGCCATGCGCTGCGCGCCCCGCGTTTTGATGAAGCTGCCTTCACGCTCGAAGGAGGCAGAAGCCTGCGCCTCAGGATTGCGCTTGCGAAATGATGGTCAGGGCCGAAACAAGAACCGGCGTCGACCTGCGCGAGGCATGCCTGGCCGAAGCAATGGCGATCATCAGCACCTCCGGGGTCGAAAAGCTGTCGCTGCGAGAGGTCGCCCGCCGGCTCGGGGTGTCGCATCAGGCGCCCTATCGCCATTTCGCCAGCCGGGACCACGTGCTCGCCGAGATCGTCCGGCGCGCCTTTGCCGATTTTGCACAGGCGCTTCGCAGCCCGCCGCAAACGGACAATCCGGCACAAGATACGCTTGCGATGGGCATGGCCTATGTCGCCTTTGCCTTTGCCGAGCCGTTGAAATATCGCTTGATGTTCGGCGGGACGTTACCCGAACCGGGCGACCACCCCGAAATGATGCGCGGCGCACGTGAAGCATTCAACGTGCTGCGCGCGGCGCTTGCCCGGCTGTTCGAAGCGCGCGGGCAGCAGCCCGATAAGGATCTGGTTGATCATGAGGCGCTGTTTGCCTGGTCAAGCCTGCACGGCGTGGTCAGTCTCATGCGCAGCGATGCGATCAAGACGCTCGATCTTGCGCCCACGGCCCGCGCCGACTTTGTCGCGCACGCGTTGTACAAGGTTGGTGCGGCGCTGGGAATTGACGTGAACGGATCACAATCGTCCGGGGGATCGCAATGACCGCAATCATGAAGGGCCGGTGGACAGCCGAGCCCGAAGACGGCTTCGTGGTGTTCATTATCGGCATGCGCATCAACCGCTGGTGGATGATCCATCGCTGGCTGCCGCCTATCCTGGCGATGGGGCGCATGATCCGCGAACTGTCGCTGCAACCCGAACTTGGCTTCCTTGGCGGCAAGACGTGGTTTGGGCGCACGATCGTTCTGATCCAGTACTGGCGGTCGTTCGAGCATCTTGAAGCCTACGCCAAGGCCAAAGACCATGAGCACCTTCCGGCTTGGGCAGACTTCAATCGCAAGGTTGGCAATGATGGAACCGTCGGCATCTATCACGAGACCTACCGGATCCAGCCGGGCGATTATGAGAACGTCTTCGTCAATATGCCTCCGACCCTGCTGGGGGATTGCAGCACCCTGATCGAAGCCAAGGGCCGGCTTGCGGCTGCAGCGGGACGGATGGGCGGACTGGCCGCGGATCGGATCTGACCGATGGCGCGAAGGCATCCTGATACCGCAAAAGGGACGCAACCCGGCGGTGACACGCAAGCGGAAGCCTTCGGGACACTTCGTCTGTGCGGGCATGATCGCAAGGACATTATCGATCTGGCAGCCATTATTGAAAAGGCCCTTGCGATGGCGGACGCCTCGGGTTTTGACCGTGTTGGTATCGATCTGTGTTCGGCGCTGGAACGGCTCAGGAAGATGGACGAGCCCCCCTATCTGGTGGGCCTGCGTGATTGTGAGTGACGCACGGCATGTCCAATAGCGCAGCAAGTGCGGAGGTTGCGCGCCTTGCTCCGACCGGGCGTCTGCCCTCAGGCTGGCCGAAAACTACAAGCAGCCATAGAGCGCTTGCCCGGATGATTTGTCACGTTGGAGATCAAGCGGGCGATTACGCATGCTCCACTGAGCAAAGCCGCCATTCCGAATTCCACCCATCACCGGGCATTCGCTAAGGCTGAAGCCTCGCCCGAAATCTGCCGCGGCTGTGGTGGGTCCGAGCGGACTAGCCGCCAATCCTCTTGCCTTTTGCGCCTCTCCCGCCTAACCGCGCGCACTTCACTGACACGAATCAATCAGCCAGCCTGGCGACAAGGGCTGCCATGGCCGGTTCCGACGTGTCTCTACTAGGAGATGAAAATGCCCAAGCTGAAGACGAAGAGCGGCGTGAAGAAGCGCTTCAAGCTCACCGCCACCGGCAAGGTCAAGCACGGGGTCGCTGGCAAGCGTCACCGCCTGATCAGCCACAACGCCAAGTATATCCGCACCAACCGCGGCACCTCGGTTCTGTCGTCGCATGATACGCCGACGATCAAGAAGTGGGCGCCCTACGGGCTGGATTGATGCGAGCGGCCATTGGCCCTCAAGCATCTCATAAATAAGGATATACTGATATGGCACGCGTCAAAAGGGGTGTTACCACCCGCGCCAAGCACAAGCGGATTCTGGACCAGGCCAAGGGCTATCGCGGTCGCCGCAAGAACACGATCCGCATCGCCCGTCAGGCGGTCGAAAAGGCCGGGCAATATGCCTACCGCGACCGCAAGGTTAAGAAGCGCACGTTCCGCGCCCTGTGGATCCAGCGCATCAACGCCGCCGTCCGCATGGAAGGCCTGACCTATTCGCAGTTCATGCACGGCATCAAGCTGGCCGGCATCGAACTCGATCGCAAGGCGATGGCCGATCTGGCGATGAACGAAGGCGGCGCCTTCAAGTCCGTGATCGCTCAGGCGAAGGCGGCCCTGCCCGCCTAAAGCTGGCGTAAGCCACGCCGCGGCTTCGGCCCGGAACACGAATTCGGGGGCAGGTTCCTAGTCAGGAGCCTGCCCCTTTCGTTCGCGCTTGTATAAATCCGCCAGCAGTCTTGTAGAACTGCGCCATCTGCGTCTATCTGAACCTATGGGGGACGGAGACAATCAGCGCGCGGCGCATAGCCTTGCGGCTTTGCCGGAATCGCGGCTCACTGCGGAATTCCGAGAGCCTCCTGCGGAATTCGCGGGTTGCTTCACCAGCCTTTACCACCTGACACTGGATGTGCCCGGCGGGGCTGGGCGGGTCACCGATTACCTCCAGCCCGAATGGGCCAATATCCGCTTCTTCTGCGGCACCACTCCCGAAGCGGCAATCGGCGGCGGGGCGGTGAACGGCGCGCGTTTTGTCGGCACCGGGCCAAGCTCGCTGCCCTGCCGGTTCACGCTGGGCACGGTCAGGATGTGGGGCGTGGGTTTCCTGCCGCTCGGCTGGGCGCGGTTCTTTTCGGCCGACGCGAGCAGTTGCACCAACATGATCTGCGACGGCGCCGCACACCCCGCCTTCGCCCACTTTGCCGACCTGTCCGATAAGCTGTGCAATCCCGATATCGGCTTAGAGGAGCAATATGACGCGCTCGTCGCCGCTCTGGCCCGCGCGATGCGGCCCAACCGCGACGAGCCGCGCATCGCCCGCGTCCATGCCGCCTTGGTCAGCGGCGATTTTGCCGCGGTCCATGATCTGGCCGATGCCTGCGCGATGAGCATCCGGACGCTCGAACGGATCTGCGCGCGTTATTTCGGCTTTTCGCCCAAGTTGCTGATGCGCCGCCAGCGGTTCATGCGCAGCCTCACCACCTTTATGCTCCAGCGCGGCGGCCGCTGGACCGAGGCGATCGACGGTCACTATCACGATCAGGCGCAATTCACCCGCGAGTTCCGCGCCTTCATGACGATGAACCCGAGCGAATATGCCGCGCTCGATCACCCCATCCTGACCTCGTTCATGGAGGCGCGGGCACGGGTGTGGGGCAGCGCGGCGCAGACCCTTGATCCGCCTGCGCCGCGCGGATGATGACCAGACTTACCTGAGGTCTTCGACCGACACCCAGCCGGTCGTGCCGAAATTGTCCTTCACCTCGACAAACAGCCCCTCTCGCTTTCCGGTGGGATCAAGCTGGGTGCCGGCGCGCAATGATCGCACCGCGGGTGCATCGGCCTGCGGAGCGCCGCGCATGACGGTATCGACGGCGACCACCGCGACAGCCTCGGCGCTGGCGGCTGCGGCTGCGGCAGGCGCAGGTGCGGCCTCCATCAGCTGGCGCTGGCTGACCAGCTGGTTGAAGGCGACGACATAGGCCTCGGTCAGCATCTCGCCGTTCTTGTTGCCCTGATAGCCCGAAGCCCCTGCCGCAGCACCGGCCCAGCCGGATGCCGGGCCGCCGAAGGTCATGCTCGATTTCTTGACCACTCCCTGGCCGGCCGCAATGGTCATGCCATTGGCCGGGCTGACGACGCGCAGGCCTGCAGCCACCGTCTTCTTCTTGCCGCCCAGACCGCCGAACATCCCCAGCACCGCGCCTGCGCCCGGCACGCCGCCCAGCAGCGATCCGGCCGCGCCCGATCGCACCAGCGCCTCGGTCGCGGCGCCCTTAGCAAGCTCCATGCCCTTGTCGACCTCCTCCTGCGATCCCGCGATCGCGGTCACCAGAAAGCGCGCGGGTAGGGCATCGTTGGGATTGTCGATGGTGAAGCAGCCGCTTTGTGTCGCCAACGCATTGATCAGCGCCCGCGGCGAGGCCAGGCCCCAGTCAGTCCACCCCGCCTGATCGCCTTCGACCAGCGCGATCGAACCGATACTGGTCTCGCAGCGCGCGAGTTCGGGCGCGTTCTTGGCTTCCTTGGCTGCAAGCGGCGCGGCCATCAGCGCCAAACCGGCTGTTATCCCAACAAGTTGTGCATTTATTGTCATGGTCATCTCCCCCCGACCCTGAAAAAGGTGTTTAAGGGAAGCGAACCTGCAAACATTGTAAGAATAGGTCCGGGCCGCAACGTCACAGAGAAGGGGGCTTTTTCTGATGCATCCGTTTGCCACCAATGCGGTCCGATTGCGCTTTGCCTTGCCGGACGCGCCGCTACGACCTTTTGTGACGACCTATTACTGCACCGAAGTGTCCTGCGCGCCGCATACGCCGTGGCTGGAGGATCGCTTGCACCCCGAATGGGCGAACCTGCGTTTCCTTGCCCGCACAGGAGCGCTTTCGGCGATTGGCGGGGGCGAGTTTCAGCCCTGTCCGGCCTTCGCCGTCACCGGCCCGACCAGCCGCGCCGCGCACTTCCGGATGGGGGCGGGACGAAGCTGGGGCATCGGCCTGTTGCCGCTGGGGTGGGCGCGATTGTTCGCCAACGCTGCGGCAAGCGACTTTGCCGACCGCTTTGTCGATGGCGCCGCCGATGCGCATTTTGCCGCCTTTGTCCCGCTCGCCGATGCGCTGGCTGCCAGCGCGGGTGATCACGCCGCCGACCTTGCGCTGATCGAGGCGCACATGGCGCGTATCTTTGCTGCCGCACCCCCGCTCGATCCGGCATGGGAGGCCGCGATCCTCGCGCTCAATGCGGCGCTGGTCGATCCCGACGTCACGACCGTCGCCGATATTGCGGCGCGGCTGGGGATGACGGTGCGCTCGGCCGAGCGCCTGTCGGCCCGCGCTTTCGGCTTTCCGCCCAAGCTTTTGTTGCGGCGCCAGCGGTTTCTGCGCAGCCTTGCGCGCTTCATGCTCGACCCTTCGCTCAAGTGGATCGGCACGATTGACCCCCACTACCACGACCAGTCGCATTTCGTGCGGGACTTCCAGCGGTTCATGGGGATGAGCCCAAGCGCCTATGCCCGCACGCCCAAGCCGCTGCTGGCGGCGGCGGCGCAGGCACGGGCGGCGGTCGCGGGGGAGGCGGTGCAGGGGCTCCACCCGCCCGCGGGGCAGGGGCAGGCCTAGCGCCGGGCTTGCCTCCTCCTTTGCAATCCGCGTGATTTGCGGCTAGCGGGCGGCGGCGAAATCCCGCTTGTCAGAGCCATCACGATCCATGACCGATATCACTTCCCAGACCGAGGCCGCGCTGGCCGCGATTGCCGCGGCGACCAGCCTTGATGCGCTTGAGGCAGAGCGGCTCGAAACCCTCGGCAAGAAGGGCTGGGTGAGCCTCGCCCTGAAGACGCTGGGCGGCATGAGCCCGGAAGAGCGCACCGCCGCCGCGCCCGCGATCCAATCGGCCCGCGCGGCGATTGCCGATGCGCTGGATGCCAAGAAGGCCGCGCTGGAGGCCGCCGCGCTGGAAGAACAGCTCGCGCGCGAGACGGTGGACCTGACGCTACCCGCGCAAGGATCGCCCAAGGGCTCGGTGCATCCCGTGTCGCAGGTGATGGACGAATTAGCCGAAATCTTCGCCGATCTGGGCTTCGCGGTCGCGACCGGCCCCGAGATTGAGGACGATTGGCACAATTTCACCGCGCTCAACATGGACGAGACGCATCCGGCGCGGGCGATGCACGATACGTTCTATTTCCCGGATAAGACCTCGGCCTCAAGCAGCGAAGCGGTAGGCCAACAAGAAGTCGGGAAAGACATACTCCTTCGCACCCACACCTCGCCGGTGCAGATCCGCTCGATGCTGGATCAGGGCGCGCCGATCCGCATCATCGCGCCGGGCCGTG
>CALRJK020000013.1:0-49304 GCA_943367535.1 Synechococcus sp. UW140
ACCCTCATCGAGAACTGCAAGCTCGTCGGCATCAACCCGCACACCTGGCTGACCGCGACGCTCACAAGTCTCGCAAATGGTCACCCTGCATCGCGGATCGACGAGCTACTGCCGCGCCCTCATGTGGGCTGAAAACACCGCTTACGCTCAAGCCGAGTAGCGACAGCCGCCCAAAAGCGAGTCTTCTCTCTGTTTTCAATAAAAAGAAGCTGCATCGAACAATGTACGGACAAATCAGCAAGCCTGGTCGACGAAAAATCTCGGGTTGAAACAGCTTACCACAATTCGATCGCGCGCTTCGCCGTCGATCATGTGGTGCCCCTTCAGGCGTGCTTCGATGACCCAGCCAGCTTTGGTATAGGCTTTGACCGAACCGATGTTCCCGTCTGCGATGCCGCCGCTGAGCTTACGAATGCCATGTTCCTCGAACGCGATTCGGTTGCCGAGACTGATTGCTTCGGTGGCGAGGCCTTTACCCCAGAACTCTCGTCGGCCGATTACAGTTACCAGATCGGAAGTTCCATGCATCCAGCTTATAGGGCCCAGTTTGACATTCCCAATGTGAAGATTGCTTTCACGGTCGATAACCGCAAACATAAAATAAGACCGCGTGTCCTGGCCATTCCGCAAGTATGATCGCGCATCATCTACAGTTATCTCCCTTGAGTCGAGATACTCCGTTACGATCGTATCTTGAAACCAAGAGATATAATCTTCGTTCACATCATCTTCACTCATCGGACGAAGGTAAACACGATAGCCATCATTCATCTTATTCTCCGTTCCGGAACCATAAGCCCGGATTAAGCAATTGCAAATCGGATGATGCGACCACATCTGATCCAGTCAAATCCAATAAATGTTGACTGGCCCTGCAGATTTCTTCGAGTTCCTTGGGAGATTGTACTCCAACCACTAAGCGATCTATGCTTGAATTCGCTAGAACGAAGCCAAGAGCCGCCTGAAGGGCTGTGGCGGAATGACGCTCAGCAAATGCCCGGAAGAGCGCGAGTTGAGGGCGGAACTGCTCCAAGCCGGCAGGCAATCTCAAAGGATCGGACAGAGCGAAACCCTGAAGGAAAACCGACCGGGCATGCACTTCGATCCCGCGTGCCTTGAGCCGTACAAGTGCTCCTGACATCAACGCGCGCTGGTCAAATATACTTACGGGCAGCTGCACCAACTTGATCGGGAACCGCTGAGCGATCGCCAACGCCTGCTCGGCATCATACACCGACACACCGACGTTCCCGACCAGTCCGTCTACGCATGCGCGTTCTGCAGTCCGCCAAGCCTCGTCAGCCCGGTCGCCCAGAAGGTCATCCGCTGAATGAAATAGTACAGTATCTATTCGCTCGGTACGCAACGCAGCGCGGCTGAGGGCCAGACTTTCATCAACCGCGACCGCCTTATCAGTGGCCTGTGAAAGTGACGAAATCTTTGTTATCACGCGGAAGCGGTGAGCCGCATTGAGGGCCCCGAGCACTTCCTCACTATTGCCATAAGCGCGGGCTGTATCTATTGTATCGATCCCGGCCACCGCGGCAGAATTAAGAATTGCAGCAGCCTCAGCTACATTGACTTTGCCGTCAACATTGAAAGCACCATAGTCGAGACCGAACTGGGCCGTCCCCAACGCGAGTTTCATGCCAACAGGCCAGCCAGAGTGGCAACCACCCGATCCTGTTGAGGCTCATTTAGGCCCGGGAACATTGGCAGGGCCAGCGCACGCGCATAGTACTCTTCAGCCGCGGGGAAGCCCCCTGAACGAAAACCGAGTGCGCGATAATAAGGCTGGGTATGGATAGGAATGTAGAGCACGTTTACGCCAATGCCAGCCTCACGCATACCGTTAAATACCGCCGCGCGCTGTGACGCGTCGTCGAGCTGGACAGGATAGAGGTGCAGCCCGCTGTAATTGTCCGGCGCGCGCCGCGGTGTGCGCAATGGCAGGTCAACGAGCATTTTATCATAACGATCGGCAATAGCGTGACGACGCGAGACGAACGAACCAAGCCGCGCCATTTGACTCGCCCCAAGCGCAGCCTGGATATCTGTCATGCGGTAATTGAAGCCGAGATCGACCTGTTCGTAGTACCATGCGCCATCGCTGGCTGTGGTCATCTCAAGGACGTCCCGGGTAATCCCATGCGTCCGAAGCCTGGCCATGGCGCGCGCAAGATTAGGATCCCGGGTGAGCGCTGCGCCTCCTTCTCCGGTAGTCACGATCTTCACAGGGTGGAAGCTGAAAACAGTTACATCGCTATATTCACATGCACCTACAGGTTGACTTCCATAGCGCCCGCCCACGGCGTGACTCGCGTCCTCGATCACCTTAAAGCCATACCTTTGAGCGAGTTCGCCAATCGCAGCCATATCGCATGGTTCCCCGGCAAAATGGACCGGGATAACGACCTTTGGCAGTGTGCCATCCGCATCGGCGCGCGCGAGCTTATCGGTGAGCTGGGGGACACTCATATTGAGTGTCTCCAGATCGATATCGACAAAATCTACGATAGCCCCGCAGTAAAGCGCACAATTAGCTGACGCTACGAAGCTGTTGGGCGATGTCCAAACGCGATCACCGGGGCCGACGCCTAGTGCGAGACAGGCAATATGAAGTGCGGCCGTAGCGTTAGAAACCGCCAATGCATGAGCAGCCCCGGTAGCTTCCCTTAAACTCGCCTCGAACCGCTCTATTGCCGGGCCTTGAGTAAGCCAGTCTGATCGCAAAACATCAACAACCGCATCGATGTCTTCGTCATTTAGATCCTGTCGGCCATAGGGAATGTACGAGTCAGTTTGGGACATGATCGGCTACGAGCTCTCGGATCTGATCAATAGTGAGAAAGTGGGGGTTGGAGCCGCTTTCGTAATGGAAATTGGGCTCCGCGCGCTTGCCGGGCTGTGAGGAACTCTCGGCAATAAAGCGGTCCTCGTCCCATAGCGGAGTAGACGGAAGTATCACATAGTCGTCTTCGAATTCCACCGTGCTCAAAGCATCAGTGAGAGTGATCATCTCCTCATGGAGCTTTTCGCCAGGCCGTATTCCAACCACTTTGACCGGCACTCCAGGCGCCACGGCCTCGGCAACATCCATGATCTTGTACGACGGGATTTTAGGAACGAAGATCTCGCCGCCCCATGTACGATTGAGGGAGCTAAGCACAAACTGCACACCCATCTCAAGCGTAATAGAGAACCGTGTCATCGCGGGGTCAGTGATTGGAATGACCGGCTCTGCGTCGGCCGCGCGTGCTCGGAAAAAGGGAATCACACTTCCGCGACTGCCCATGACATTGCCATAACGAACAACGCAAAACCGCAGATCGCGGTCGCCAACGTAGTTATTTGCAGCAACGAATAACTTATCGGAGCAAAGCTTCGTCGCACCATACAGGTTAATCGGAGCGGCAGCCTTGTCGGTCGATAGGGCCACGACTCGCCGCACTCCGTTGGCGCGAGCCGCATCAATCACGTTCTGGGCACCTATCACGTTCGTCTTGATGCACTCGAACGGGTTGTACTCTGCGGCAGGGACCTGCTTGAGCGCTGCTGCATGAATGACGACCTCGACGCCCTCGCAGGCAAGTCGCATTCGCTCGCTGTCCCTCACATCGCCGATGAAAAAGCGAAGCCTTGATCTATTGGCCTGCACCCAATCGAGCTGCTGCATCTCAAACTGCTTTAACTCATCCCTGCTAAAAACAATGACGCGCTTTACGTCTGACGTTTCGAGAATTTGCCGGATAAACGCCTTGCCGAAAGACCCCGTCCCTCCGGTCACCAGAACGGATTTGTAAGGAAACATAGAATAATATACCTTATAAAAATAATATTATTGAAGGACCGCCAATTTTCACTGGTGGGAAAGGCGGCTACTTGAATGCGAGGATGAAATATGGAAGATAGATAATGGCCAATTTAAATGCGCCTAATCATCATATAATCGATACATTACACTGTTATATTTTACACAAAAGCATCGCAATATTCAGGGGCAGCTGATCGCAGCAGTCAAGTTTACGGCGCTCTCTAGTTAGTGAAGTATAATTCACGAATAATGCGTGGACCTTTTACTTAGCTCCAGCTCCCGTCACGATTACGCGAAGCGTTTTAAGAGCTGTAAGCAGATCTAGCCACAATGAAAAATGCTTGATATAATAGAAATCATAGCGGAGCTTTGATGTTATATCATGTAAATCTGTGACATGCCCTTGGTTGACCTGCGCCCACCCAGTAATGCCCGGACGCACAATGTGCCGATATGAATAGAACGGCAATTCGGCCTCATACCACTCTGATAGCGAAAGCGCTTCGGGCCTTGGGCCGATAAAACTCATATGCCCTGCTATCACATTCAAGATCTGCGGTAGTTCGTCGATGCGAGCCTTGCGCAAGAATGAACCAATCTTAGTGATGCGACTATCCTGGGCTGATGTCATAGCGTCTTGCAGCTGGTCAGAAGCCACATCGGCTTCCCTGCGATCACTCATGGTCCTGAATTTAACCATTGTGAACGGTAGCCCCCGAAAGCCCATTCGCTTCTGGAGAAAGAAAGCAGGCCCAGGCGAGTCCATCTTGATCAGACAACCGATGACCGCGAATAAGGGAAGGCACACCGGCAGTAGGATAAGCGCGCCCAGAACATCTATCACACGTTTGATGGAAGTATATGACGCATCCGGGATAAGAGAGCCTAAATCATTCTCACTAAGATGTGCGATCTTGACCTGACCGGATTGCATCTCGACGACTGCCCGATAGTGATAAACCGGTACGCCGTTGAGCGCAGCCCTAGCAAACAATCTCTCATTCCTGTCAGAATGCGGGGCGTGCAGGTCCGCAACGATGGCCCAATCTCGGCGCCCAGCCTCAACCCACGCTTCGACAACATCAATGGATGGCGCCTGAACAAAGCGATCGCACAAGGTGAGCTCATTCGTGCGGCCGCCGGATATGATAACGTGTGGAAAACTCAAGCGCCGGCCGTAAGTCGCGGACACAAAGCTCCCCAGGATAGCAAACGTCGCACCAACGGCAAACAGTGAGGCAGAATACGGAGCGCGAAGGAGAGCAATTCCCGCCAAAATTCCTGTAAATACAGAGATATTTACCGGCAAAACATATGACAAGTGACGAGAGTTGGCGTGATCCTTCATCCGCCCCAAAGCGTACCAAGAAATTATGATGCCAACGATGAGTGCCAGCGAGGTCTCTGAAAACGCGCCAGAGAACATTTGGCGGCCCTGGAACAACCACAGCGCCAGCGATGGAACTAAGCATGCAGCAAGGAGCAGAGGAAGCTCCGCCTTTTTGAAAAAAGCCATCCGCTGTCGAGGAAGGTCAATAGGCAGGACAACCGACGCGGATGCATTCTCTTGCTCCGCCGCAAACCCGCCCTCGAGGCCGAGGGAATCAGCATGCACCTCGGCAGGTGAAGATCCAACCCCACAGCCAAATATAAAGGCGGTAGCCCCCCCAACGGTAGAAGCCTCGCCAGTAAGGTCGGTCGTTATTGCCCTCCTTGAAGGGGCTTCGCCCGAACGAACCTTGAACATCTTCGTCATTTTGTCGCTCTCTTTAGCTTCGTGCGACCCGAAGCTGCCCGACAGGCTTAGCGAACCAACCGAACACGACACCCACCGAAACGGGTGAGCGAGTTATCCCTGGAGCGAGGCAATCATTTTATATTTTTTCTAAACCCCGATACGATCATGAGCCGAATTTATTCCCACCCATAACTCGCAACCTTGGACCCCAAGGTGCAGCAATGATGCTCGTCGCGGGATGCCTAGATCAACCTAGATTAGCATCATGCGCTTCGAATCAGCAAACGTGAGATACGAGCATCTGCGTAGGCGAGGCAACCATAATCCGTCAGGCCGTCGAAAAAATCAGATATTCCACCGCCAACCTTTCCCGCCCGGTTGTTGGGCAGCGGAGCCTGATTTAGAAGAACAAACGGCAATTAGAAACACCAACGCGCATTTGCGCCGCTATGACAATCATAGCTGCGCACCAAGAAGAACAAAGTCGAGGCACCCCCTCCTGCCTAGTGAGCCAAGTGGCTTGAGCAGCCAAGACACACAAAGCAAAAACAGAAAAAGGCCCGCCAGATGAGGCAGGCCCTTGAATCTGACGCTATCGCGCTGGTTACGGGCTTACGGGCAGATCCGGATCATTATCACCGGAGGCGATCACCAGCGTCCCAACAAGCAGAGCCGCAGCGCCAACAGCAAGGAGCAATGTGGTTTCCTCACTTGCGCCAGCCTCATCGCCAGAGAGCGGGGCCACGGCAGGGGTCATTTGCGCCAAGGCAGGCGCGGCCACTAGAGCAAGTGCCGCAAATCCGACAGCGATCTTTTTCAAATGCATTGCACAAACTCCAATACGAATCTTCGCATAGTTGTTAGCCAATCGCAGCGCTGTGCGCAACAAGAATTTGCCGGCACTGTCGAAGCCGTGCGTGCCGTACCCACCGGAGAACGATGTGTTGATCCAGCGACAACCGTTAGCAATCGGTACGCTCGGCAGGACGACATCATATCGTGCTAGCTGCAGCTCCATTCGGGCGTCGAACGAATTCGAACCGCCGCGGCTGCGTGCGATTCTGCGATCTTGCTCATCAATTTGCGTAAGGAACCCCCACCGTCCGTGGGCTGATTGCAAGCGTGCGAACGATGGCCTTGCTACAGGCTAAGTCCGCTAGAGCTTCGGGACCTTCTACGAGTTCGGATTCAAAGTTCGGTGGTCTGGAGTTATCGGACGTTCGGCGTTCGCAATCACTAGAGCAGGAGAACTCCCGGCTAAAGGCGCTACGAGCCAAAGCGATGCTTGACGACACGGCGCAAAAAAGATCTGGCAAAGAAAATGGTAACGCCCGCCACCAAGCGAGAAGCCATCGCCCATGCTCCGGAACATCGCGGGGTGAGCTAGCGTCGGGTGTGTTCACTGGCGCGTGTAAGCCGGAGGGCAATTTGTTTCGAGCCATTGCGGTCCGATGAGGCGGCGCTGCAGCAACGGCTACGCGAGCTGGCGGCAGAGCGCCGCCGGTTCGGCTATCGCAGTCGGGGTCACGGGTGGCCCGGCAGCTGACAAGCTTGATGGGTGGCCGCGGCAAGCCACATACGGCGGTCAGCGATTAGGGCACCGAACTGACCTCGCCGGCCATCCCGCACTGATCGCAGAAGCGACGGGCAGAGTGGTTCTACATCGCTTCCGGCAAGCCGATGCAGAATTGCTTCGTCAAGAACATCAATGGCCGCCTGCGGGACAAATGTCTTAACGAGACTATGCTCACCTCGCTTGCTCATGCCCGGTTCTTTCTGGCCGCTTGGCCGAACGATTACATCTGGACTAGGCCTTGCTCGAAAATGGGCCGGGAAGGCCGCCGCCGAGATCGCAGCACCCAGACAAGTTGCAGTCCCATCAAACAACGATCATGAAACAGCGAGGCTCTCCCTTTGATTGGTAACAATCAGGGGAGCACGTCTGACGGGGGAGCATCACTTACACCCTTGCGACCAATTTTGCCTTTCCTCTGTCCATAGATTGCTGCACGCTGTGACCATGATTAAAGTTCGCTCTTCGCCCGTGATCGATCAGGAACCGGGAGGCGACTACCAGCTGTGCTTCTGGGTTTTGGACGTCTTCAATTACAGCACGCCATTCCGGGATATGCTGGTTGAGGCCGCCGTGGCGCTCGGGGCGGACCCGGGCCGGGACCTCGATCTGCCCGCCTACTGCGAAAACGAGGATTTCATCGAGGGCTCTCTGGCGCTTGGAACGGACACGCTCCGTGTCTATTTCGAGCATGCCAGAAGCTACCTCAGCATTTCCCACCCCAGCAAGCATGTCATGGCAGTCGTTCTGGAAAGAGTCAGACCCTGTATTCGTCTCCGAAGCTAATGCGGTGCCCTGCACTGCCCCTTAGGCGAATACGCTCGTCGGACGCCTGCTTCAACGCTGCCGTCACCCGCTGAGCGCAAGGACTCGTTTCAGATACATTCTTCCCATATCCGTCAACCTGAGCGTAACGGACTCTGAACTCACCTTATCGAACACGCGAACCACGAGGTTCGTCTCGATGAGAGCCGCAATCTGGCGAGCAGCCGTCGCGGGAGACATGTGCCAGCGCCGCGGAGCGTCAACGAGCTTGACGACATGTAGCTCATACTCACCGATGAAAAGATCAAGCAGGACGTACCAGCCATAATTGTCCCCGATCTCCGTCGACAGATAGCGCATGCGTAAAGCGCGGCGCTCAAGCTCTCTGGATGCCGCTGCAGCGAGCCAATCATCACTTGGCAATTGATGTTCTACGATCTCTATCGGAGGCAGAGATCTTTTGCGTTGATTGGTCAATGCCTTGATCTCAGCCGCCCGGTAGAGCGCCTCAACATATGTTGGATCCTCGCGGGGAATCAGATTGCTCAAATCATCCCCCTGTCTTTCATGCTGGTGACCACGCGGCCACCAATGATAAGGTGATCTTCAATCGCGAGACCCAGTCCGGCTGCCTGGCGGGCGAGCAAGCGCGTATGCTTCAGGTCGAGCATGCTGGGTTCTGCGCAGCCTGAAGGGTGGTTGTGAGCAAGAAGAATCTTGCGGGCATCGAGATTGAGAGCTCTGGTGAACACTCGGCGAGGCGTGACGAGCAAATGTCCAGCATCGCCCTCGGCTATGATTTCTTCCGCAATCACAAATCCGTCCGCGTCGGCGAAAACCGCGAGCATGCGTTCCTCGGACAAATGCCGCATCGTCATGAGTAGATAAGAGAAAAGCGCTTCACGATCTTCGCCCAGCCTGCTTCGTACCAGCGTCTCACGCATCCCGTCGTGCATCAAACGCCGCACAACCAGAAATGCATCTACCCACTTTTCATCGGTCCGAGCCGCGATACGCAGCTCATGGTCCGGAGCCTGCACAATCCGGCCGATCGAGCCGAACCGATAAAGCAACCGTGCAGCGAGTGTTTCTGGCTCGTTATGAAGCGGCGCCAGAAGGCCGCTCAAATGCTGGAGTGAGTCTCTCGAGATTGCTTGACATGGAGCAGCGTCCCGATCCCCGTCAGAATGACCGCTAGCCAAACCGGCCAGCGCTCCATCACGGCGTAGGCGATGGGCGGCATGGGCCAAGCCAGCACTCGTAGAAAATGCGCCATCACCGCGATGAATTGAACCGAGCCTACCCATAAGATCCACCACCGGTCATACCGCAAGGCGATGGCGACGACCCCGACCAGAGCGAGACCATCGAGCAGGAAATGGAAATTCTTGACACCTGAATAGTCGGCACCTGCATGAGCACTCCCAGAGAAGGCATTAGCCGCTGATGCAAGGAGCATCCCAAGATATATCGAAGCGACATAGCGCTCAGGCTTCCCCCCTGCACGCCAGGCAGCGACGAAAACGACAACGATCAGAAGGGCTTGTGCAGAAAATCTTAGCATAGCCCCGCACGATGTCGGATCGCCGCTGCCTTGGCAAGTCAAGCTGCTCTTTGATGCTCTGGCTCGAGCGCCTTGGTGGGCGGACAATAGGGAGTCTCCGTCGCGCCCATTTCCCGACCAATATCGAGAAGCTGGGCATGAACCCTCATAGCCTCGCCGCGCGCATCGATAAGGCTCGCGAGCATCTTGTTGAGATGCAGCAAAGCGGACTGCGCCTTAAGCACAGGAGCATCAGGGACATCGCGACTGGCGAGGGCTGCCGAATGAAGCAGCGCAGTCGTTGCCACGAGCGCATCGGTGATCATGTCTTCGGAAACACCCATCTCGCGCACAAGACGGGCAGTGGCAGTGTTCATTTCGAGAGGCATAGCATTCTCCTTTGGTCGCCAGACCGGGAGAAATCACCTTGCGAGAATAGACATCAGCGCGCCGACGAATGCCATGCAGAGAACTGCGACCATCATGATCGCGACCGATCCCAAAAGCATAACAGCCAACTTACCACCAACGCCCAGCTCTGAAAGTGTCAGGCCCGGCCGCAGCAGAGGGGCACCTTGGTCCCATGGCGCGCGCGCATCAAAAGCGACGCTGTCTTGGAACATCAATACGGGCTGGCCGTGCTGCGGGTGAAGCAATGGGGGAAGTTGAGGTTGGTCATCCAGTATGATTGGATCATCTATGGGCCGATCATAAGCCTCACACCATGCCCGATAAAGCCGCAGGAGGTCTGATCGCATGATGTGCCCAAGACGGGCGCGCACACTTTCAATCCGCTTGTCTATTGTAACCGGGGCCACACCCAGTTCCAGCGCGATCTGTTTGGAGGTGAGAAGCTTCGCAGCGAGCACCAGCGCTTCATGCTGCTTGGGGGTCAGCGAATCGAAAACGGCAAAGGCATCTGTCGGCGACATCGCTGTAAGTATACGGGATTAACGGCGTCACCGCAACGCGGGGTCAAAGCCTAGCCTCGCCTCCACGCAAGGCCTTGAGCTTGTCGATTGCTAATGAGAGATCAATCGCAGCAAACACAAAACCGTGCTCGTCACACTGATGAAGAGCAGCCTCGGCTAAAGCTATAGCCCGGTCAATGGCCGCCCGCTCGTCTCGAAATTGCGAATCGTTCATCTTTGTCGTTAATCCCTACGGGCGGTTAGACGAATAATTCCGCGCCGCGCAATATGATAAAGAGCTAAAGAAGCACATCGTGCGCCTGATGCGCAAACCCTAACGCCGCCCCATACGAGGACGATGTCCCATTCTGCTACACTATGGCGAGCCTAACGCGAGCAGTCATTCGATCCACAAAACACGTGATATATGTTGGCGGAACTTAATTTGTAAAACTTTGGCTCGACTATTGTCTAACTCGACAGGCGCAGCCCAAAGGCAACTTGGTGCCACGCCTGGCTTCAACGCCAGTTGGGCACCATGAAACTCTGGCTGAAAAAGCTGATCCTCAGCCACACTCTTTCGCGAGCGGGCCTTATTGTCTCCCTAAAGATCAGAGGCTGGCACGATGTATACGAAATGATACGGATTAGGCAAAAATCTCACTTGAGTTAGTCGACATCGGGAACCAGGCAGCTGATAAGTTAGTTGCATCATCAGACGTAACTTGCGCTCTAATCGCAGGAGGCATCGTTGAACCTTGATCTTGTGAAAGAAGCATCGCCGCTAACCAGCCCTTCGATCGGGCAGATCGAAAACCGGCAGAAGATCGCAGAACGGATGGAAGCGCTCGCGATCGAGCTACGGACTTTGTCGGACAACGAGGTCCAGAGCGTTCCCTCTCAAGCCACACTGCTCGGTTTGGCCGCAAAGATCTATCAGGCGCGCCGGCGGGTCGATGACATTTTCGGGGTTGCTGGATTTGCTGTCAGCCCCGGATGGGACATGATGCTCGATCTTTATCAGGCCAAAATTCAGGGCCGTGAGATTTCGGTTACAAGCGCCTGCATCGGTGGCGCCTGCGCGGCGACCACTGGCTTGCGATGGCTACAGGTACTTGAGAGCGGGGGCCTGATCGTGCGAAGACCAGATGCCCTCGACAAGCGCCGCTACATGGTCGAACTGACTGACAGCGGCAGGATCCGCGTTGAAAGGGCCTTGTCAGAGCATTTGTGAACAATGCAGACGCTTACTTTCGCAAGCGGGGCGCTGGCGGGAGAACCAAAAGCGCCCTTGGCTCTTGGCTGATTATTTTGGTCTCAGCGTACGTGACGCTGACCCTAGTGCGAGCAGTTTCCGACTTGTCCTATACACTCGGGACTAGCGAGCGGCAGTGGGCACCTTCCACCGCCATGTCCTTCAGGTTCAAGGCCACATCCACGCATCGAGTGAAGCCGGTTGTCACGTTTCCGACCGGAAGGCCGACAATACAACCTGACGGGCCGGCTTCACCGGACCCTCCAGTTTTACCCGTCGCACCGTGCTTGTTGGCGCTGACGCAGGTGGAATCGATCATCGCCATGGCCCGTGTGACAGCCGCTGATATAGCAGCCCTAAGCTTGTCACACCTCCCGACCTTGCGCCGGCGGACGAACCGGCTGTAGCATTGCGTGAAGGGGCTGGGGCGTTCTGGGAGTCCCCCGACGATAGCCAGTGCGTAACCGCGATATGGCACCGTCCAGCACCCGCCGTTCATAGACTCAGGGGACAACGCGTGGCTTGTGCGCCAGAGACAGTGCGCCTTTGCACAATTGCCCCGAATGGCATGATTGCATCGGCTACAACGTCTCGCCGCTCAGAACACCGCGCCAACTCTTGGTAAAAAGCCCAGCAAGCCTAACGCGATTTTAAGGGCTTTGCAGCCATAACCCGTGCCGAGAAAACGGGACGATAACTGCATGAACGCTCCTTTTGATGCCGCCGCAGCGCTCGGGCGCAAAGCGCTTGCATATCCTTCGCCGGATCATCAGGTCGCGGTGATTGGCCTTGGCTATATCGGCCTGCCGACCGCCGCACTGCTCGCCTCCTATGGCTGGAGCGTGTGCGGCGTGGACGTCTCGCAGCGGGTGGTCGATACCGTTAATGCCGGCGGCGTGCACATTGAAGAGCGCGATCTCGACAAGCTGGTGCAGGAAGCGATTGCCGCGCAGACGCTAGTAGCCTCGACCGAAGTTCCCACGGCCAGCTTCTACATGATCGCCGTGCCGACCCCGCTGGGGCCAGACAATGCGCCCGACATCAGCTATGTCGAGGCCGCCGCCCGCGCGATCGCGCCGAAAATCCTGCCCGGCGCCTGTGTCATCGTCGAGAGCACCTCGCCCATCGGGACCACCGAGCAGGTCGCCGCAATCATCAGCAAGATGCGCCCCGATCTGGTCGTCCCCAAGAACGGCAGCGACGAGGAGGCGGACATCGCGCTTGCCTATTGCCCCGAACGCGTGCTGCCCGGACGGATCGTCAATGAACTGGTCCATAACGACCGCGTGATAGGCGGCGTTACACCCGCATGCGCCGAACGCGCCGCGGTGCTCTATACCAGCTTCGTGAAGGGCGATTGCCTCTACACCACTGCGCGCGTGGCCGAGACGGTCAAGCTGGTCGAAAACAGCTTCCGCGACGTAAACATTGCGTTTGCGAACGAATTGTCGATGATCGCCGATTTGATGGAGGTCGACGTGTGGGAGGTAATCCGCCTCGCCAACCGCCACCCGCGCGTCAACATCCTTCAGCCCGGCCCTGGTGTGGGCGGGCATTGTATCGCGGTTGACCCGTGGTTTCTGGTGGCGGCCGCGCCTTCGACCGCGCGTCTCGTGAAGACCGCCCGCGAGGTGAACGACCACAAGGCGATCCATACAGAAGGCAAGATCCGCGCGCTTCTCAATGCCGCGCCGGGCGGCAAAGTCGCGCTGCTTGGCCTCGCCTTCAAGCCCGACATTGACGACTTCCGGGAAAGTCCTGCGCTCGAGATTGCCGAAGCTCTGGCACACACTCACGGAGACCGCGTCCTCGTAGTGGAACCTTTCGCTGACGAACTGCCCAAGGCCTTTGACAGCACGGGCGCTCAACTGGTGACGCTTGACGCAGGCCTCAGGCAAGCGGAGATTGTCGTCGTTCTGGTCGATCACACCGCTTTCAAGCACCTCGGATCCGCTGATCTTGCGGGTAAGCTCGTGTTCGACACGCGAGGTATGCTGCGGCGATGAGTGCCGGTGGAAAGCTGCCGCGCATCGTGGTAACCTTCGGCACTCGGCCCGAAGCGATCAAGATGTTCCCGATGGTGTTCGCGCTGCGCGAAACGGGCCAATTCGATGTGAAGGTGGTGGTCACCGCCCAGCACCGCGAGCTGCTCGATTCTGTCCTCGCGCTCGCCGGTATCACTCCCGACGTGGATCTTAATCTTATGCAGCCTGACCAGTCGCTTGACGGCTTGGCAAGCCGCATCCTTACTAGCTTCGGGGCCGCATTGGACGCCCTGCGGCCCGACCGCGTTTTGGTGCACGGCGACACCCTCACCACGATGATGGCAAGCCTCGCATGCTATTTCCGTCGCATTCCGGTCGGCCATGTCGAAGCAGGACTTCGCAGCGGCGACATCTATTCGCCTTGGCCCGAGGAAGTGAACCGTAAGGTGACCGGCACCATCGCCGATCTGCATTTTGCTCCAACCGAAACCGCTGCAGCCGCATTACTTGCTGAAAATGTTCCGCAAAGCGCCATTCACGTCACTGGCAACACGGTGATCGATGCGCTGCTTTACGCGCAGGCGAGGATCGCCGTCGATCCCGGTCTTGCACCCACCATCGCCCCGATCAAGGCACGGTTTTCAGGCAAGCGGATCATTGCCGTCACCGCCCATCGGCGCGAGAATTTTGGCGCAGGAATGCAGGAAATTGCCCTAGGATTGCAGCTACTTGCCGAACGGGATGATGTCGCGATCATCTACCCGCTTCATCCTAATCCCAACGTTGGCGGCGTGATGCGCCCAGCCTTAGCCGGGCATGACAACATCGCGTTGATCGAACCTTTGGACTACCTCGATTTCGTCGCCATGATGGCCGTTAGCGATATCGTACTAACCGATTCCGGCGGAATCCAAGAGGAGGCACCCAGCCTCGGCAAGCCGGTGCTTGTGATGCGCGACACGACAGAACGGCCCGAGGGTGTCGCTAGCGGAACGGCGCTTCTGGTTGGCGCAAATGCTAGTGTCATTGTTGCGGAGGCAATGCGCTTGCTGGACGATCCGAAAGCCTATCAGGCGATGGCTCGTGCGCATAATCCATATGGGGATGGCACGGCCAGTAAGCGGATCGCAGAATTGATCGGTGCTGTAAGCTGAGCGGCACAAGCTCAAATTCTAGATTGTGCCCGGTGTTCTTCGCCGCCCAGCCTACTTATCGGGCATAACGGGCTTTGGTCATTGGGCACGACGATAACCGGACTTGCTCAGGACATCGGCTGCGGTCGACACCCAAGGCGCAAGGTCTTGCGCCACTTGCCAGATCACTTCTCGGATAAACCACTCAGCGAAACCCAAATCCCAAAGCGGCGGGTGTGCCGATGGTCGCATTATACTCAAAATGAAGCGCGATGGCACGATGGGACGGAGGCGCACGCAAGCAGCATATAAGAGAGTAGGCTCCACTTCCCGGCGCTGGGACTTGAACAGGCCCCGCCTTGGCGACCTGAAAGGCAAACTTGCTTGTGAGCGGCATTTCAGCGTCTAACTGAGTGACCATGCGTCGTCGCGCATCCTGAACGGCTTAAAGCCGAAAGAATCGATATCTCCCGCATGGCCGGAACAGAGATACACGACATCATCCAGGAAATGTTTTTTGCCACCGGATCAGACCGACAAAGCCGCGCGATCGACAAAAGGCAGTCGGCCAGCATGGAAGAGAAGAAGGCCAAAGGGTTCTTCTGATGAACGACCATTCCAGCTTTCAGACCGACGCGCTGATCGCCGAGGATATCGACGCCTATCTCGAAGCGCACCAGCATAAGAACTCGACTTTGCTGCCTTGGCTTTGCTGCTGCTGGCACGCGGAGCCATGCAGACCGAAGGGAGGCGCGCATGATCGGTCGTATCATCTGGACCGCCGCGCTGATTGGCGTGGGCTGCGTCACCATCGGGCTTCAGCTAGACCGTGAAGCGGATGCTTCGCCGGCACTCGCACCTTTGGTGCCCGAGGCTTTTCGCAGCTACGCGCAGGCGCAGATCGCTACCAACGCGGTGCAAGGCAGCAACGCGTCCGCAGCCCTTGCCGCCGCTGAAGAACTGGTGCGCCGCCGCCCTCTGCCCGCCGAAAACCTCACCCTGCTCGCCGCGGCTCAAGCCAAGGCAGGTGATGCGGAGCGCGCTGGCTTTTCGATCCAGCTGGCTGCCCAGCGCGGGTGGCGCGATCCGGTTGCGCAGGAAACCGTCTTGCGTCTTGCGCTGGCAGCGGGCGACAAGGCCGAGGCCGCGCGGCGCTATGGCGCCCTGTTCCGGCGCGAGGAAACCAACGATGCCCTGCTGATCGAACTCGGCCCGCAGGTGCTCGGGGAGCCAGGCGGTTCAGGGCGCTCGACCTTGGCCGGAATCATCGCTGGTGCCGAACGCTGGCACGAATTGTTTCTGCAACGCGGCGCGCGGGTGATGCCGGCAGATGCCTTCGCACAGGTGCTGACCACCGCTGCGGCGCGCGGTGCCCGGTTCGATTGCGAGCCGCTCAGGACAGCCGCTGAAGGCGTGCGCCAGCGCGATGCCGTAGCTGCCGCAAGAAATAGTCCCCGAAATCGCACGCCGCTGCCCAAACTGACGGGGCGCGGCTTTAAAGCGTGCGGATGATGCCGGAAAAGTCGGTCGCGGCGTTTTCGGCGGCAAAGGCCTCGTAGATCGCCCTGGCGTGCTCTCCGAGTTCAACCTTGGCGCCTGCGCCTGATGCCGCTTCCATGGCGAGCTTCAGGTCCTTGAGCATCAGCCCGGCGGCAAACCCACTCTGATAGCCATTGTCCGCGGGCGTCACCGGTCCGACACCTGGGAGCGGGCAATAGGAGGTCATCGACCAGCACTGGCCAGAGGACACGCTGGAAATATCGTAGAAGGTCTGCGCGTCGAGCCCGAGCTTGTCGGCCATGGCGAAGGCTTCGCAGGTGCCGATCATGTGGATCGCGAGCAGCATATTGTTGCAGATCTTGGCCGCCTGTCCGTTGCCCGCAGCCCCCGCATGGATCACCGCCTTGCCCATTGCGGCAAGAATCGGCTGGGCGCGGGCAAAGGCCTCGTCTGACCCGCCGACCATGAAGGTCAGCGTGCCGCCATTGGCTGCGGCGATACCGCCAGAAACCGGCGCATCGACCATCTTGTAGCCGTGCTGCTCCGTCACCGAAATCACCTCGCGCGCGGTCGCGACATCGATGGTCGAGCAATCGAGCAGGATCGCGCCTTCGGGCGCATGGCCGATAACGTCGTCCCAATAGACCGCTTTGACGATCGCGCCGTTGGGCAGCATCGAGACGACTGCCTCGACGCCCTGACAGGCCTCTTTCGCTGTGCCGAAAGTCGCGCACCCAGCCTCGCGCGCCGCGGCGAGCGCGGCTTCGCTAAGATCGTAGGCGCGTACGTCATGGCCGGCTTTCACCAGATTGGCAGCCATCCCGCCGCCCATGTTGCCGAGGCCGATAAAGGCGATTTTCATAGGTCTTCCCTCCGCTTGTGGCAGGCTTAACGCCCCTTCCACTGCCCTTCCCGCTTCTCAATGAAAGCGGCCATGCCCTCGGCCTTGTCTTCGGAGGCGGTGAGGATCTGGAAGATCCGGCGCTCCACAATGAGGCCTTGATCAAGCGTCATCTCGAAGGCCGAATTCACCATCTCCTTGTTGGCGATGGTCGCCATCGGCGGCATTGCGGCAATGGTGGCGGCGGTCTTGAGCGTTTCGGCGATCAGTTCTTCATGCGGCACCACGCGGGCCACGAGGTTGCTCCGCTCGGCCTCTTCGGCATTCATCATCCGGCCGGTGAGGCACATCTCCATCGACTTCGACTTGCCGATTGCGCGGGTCAGCCGCTGCGATCCACCCATGCCGGGGGCCACGCCCAGCTTGATTTCAGGCTGGCCGAACTTGGCCTTGTCGGACGCAATGATGAAGTCCGCCATCATGGCAAGCTCGCACCCGCCGCCTAGCGCGAAGCCATTCACCGCTGCGATCCACGGCTTGCGGGTCTTCTTGACGATCTCGCTCGTCCAAGGACTGAAGAAATCGTCGAGGAAGAAATCCGCCGCCTGCTTGTCGGCCATTTCCTTGATGTCCGCGCCCGCAGCAAAGGCCTTGTCACCGCTGCCGGTGAGGATCGCGCAAAGCTGGCTCGCGTCGGCTTGATAGGCGGCGAAGGCCTCGATCAGCTCGGCCAGAACCTGCGAGTTCAGCGCATTCAGCGCCTGCGGGCGGTTAATGGTGATGAGCGTGACGCCCTTGGTGCCCCGAGCGTTGGTTTCGACAGTGATGGTTTCGTGGGTCATTCGATTCTCCATGCCCCGTCATTGCGAGGAGCGGAGCGACGCGGCAATCCCGAGCCGTTTCGCGCGTGGTTTCCGGATTGCTTCGCTGCGCCCGCAATGACGATTGTTCAATTTGTGAGCGGCGCCCACTCCTCACCCTGGGTCAGGGGTGCGAAGATCGCATCAAGCAGATCGTCGGTGACCTCTTCGGGGCTGGCGGGGTTCCATTTGGGATCGCCGGTCTTGTCGATAATCACCGCGCGCACGCCTTCAGCGAAATCGGGGCGGGTCAGCACGCGGGCAGCGATGCGGTATTCCATGCGCATGTTGTCGGCAAAATCGGTCAGGCCCGCACTTTCTGCCAGCTGGCGCAAAGCGACCTTGCAGGTCTGCGGGCTCTTGGTGCCAAGCGTATCGCGCTCCTTCACCGCCCAGTCGTCTCCGGCATCGGCCGCTGCTTCGAGGCTGGCGAGAATGTCCTCGTAGCGATCGGAAGCAAAATGCTTGGCGATCTTGTCGGCATTGGCCTCGATCCGAGCCTTGGGCGGGGTGCCCACCGGCTCGCTCAGCACCCCGGCGATGCGATCAGGATGGTCGTGAATACGCGCCTTCAGGTCTTCCAGCATGTCGTGCGGTGCGTAATGCGTCGCGAGCCCCGTCCACAGACATTCGGACCCGTCGAGCCTCGCCCCGGTTAGCGCCAGGAACTGGCCCAATCGCTGGCCGAGGCGTGACAGGTGCCAGCCGCCGCCGACATCGGGGAACAGGCCTATGCCGGTTTCAGGCATCGCAAAACGGGTATTCTCGGTCGCCACCCGGTACTTGGCGGGCTGCGAGATGCCCACACCGCCGCCCATGGTGATGCCGTCCATGAAGGCAACGATGGGCTTGGGGTAGGTGAACATCTGGTGGTTGAGCTGGTATTCGTCGTGGAAGAACTTGCGGCCCGAAACCCCGCCATCGTTCAACGCCGAATCGCGCAGGAAGGCGATATCGCCGCCCGCACAGAAACCGCGGCCCTCGGCATGATCGAGGATCACTGCCTTGATGCTGTCATCATCAGCCCAATCGGTCAGCGCAGCGCTCATCGCGTGGCACATCGGCAGGGTCAGAGCGTGGATCGCCTTGGGCCGGTTGAGGCTGATATGGCCGATCGGGCCATTGGTGCGGATCAGAACGTCGTCAGTCATTGCCCCGGGTCTCTCGGTTCGATCAGGTCCCAGCGGTTGCCGAACGGATCGCTGAACACTGCCACCGTGCCATAGCTTTCGCGGCGCGGTTCTTCATGGAAATTCACGCCGGCATCGACAAGGCGTGCATGGGCGCCCGTGAAATCGTCAGTATGCGCAAAAAAGGCCACGCGCCCGCCGGTCTGGTTGCCGATTACGGCGCTCTGCGCATCATTGGCGGCTTGTGCGAGCAGCAGACGCCCCCCGTCCTTGCCGCCGACAACCACCCAACGCTTGCCGCCGCCCATGTCGCTGTCCTCGATCAGATCGAAGCCTAGCGCATTCACGCAGAAGGCAATCCCCGCATCGTAATCGGGCACCACCAGCGTGGTTAGGGCAAGCCGTGTCGCCATCACTGGCGCAGCAGATCGCGGCCGACGACCATCCGCATCACCTGATTCGTGCCTTCAAGGATCGAATGCACACGCAGATCGCGCCAGAAGCGTTCGATGGGATAGTCTTGCAAGTAGCCATAGCCGCCGAACAATTGCAGCGCCTTGTCGACGATGGCACTGCCATTGTCGGTCGCGAGGCGCTTGGCCATGGCGGAAAAGCGCGTCTTGTCGGGCGCGTTGTCGGTCACCTTGGCGGCCGCGAGATAAAGCAGCGCGCGCGAGGCTTCCAGATCGGTCGCCATGTCGGCGAGCATGAACTGCGTGTTCTGGAAATCGGCCACCGCCTGACCGAACTGCTTGCGATCCTTGGTGTACTTCACCGCCTCGTCAAGGCAGCGTTGCGCCCCGCCGAGAGAACAGGCGCCGATATTGAGCCGCCCGCCATCCAGACCCATCATCGCGATGCGGAAGCCCTCGCCCTCGGCACCGACGAGATTTTCGACCGGAACGCGCACGTCTTCAAGGATCAGCTGCGCGGTCGGCTGTGAATGCCAGCCGAGCTTCTTTTCCTGCGCGCCGAAGCTGACGCCGGGCATGTCCTTTTCGATCACCACGCAGGAAATGCCCTTGGGGCCGTCCTCTCCGGTGCGCACCATCGCGACATAGATCTCATTCGCGCCCGCGCCCGAGATGAACTGCTTGGTGCCGTTCAGGACGTAGTGATCGCCGTCCCTGCGCGCGGTGGTCTTCAAAGCCGCAGCGTCCGAGCCTGATCCCGGCTCGGTCAGGCAATAGCTTGCGATCTTCTCCATGGTCACAAGGCTGGGGAGATACTTCGTCTTGACCGCTTCCCCGCCGAAGCGGTCAATCATCCACGCGGCCATGTTGTGGATCGAGATGAAGGCGCTGGTCGAAGGGCAGCCATAGGCCATCGCCTCCATGATCAGCGCCGCTTCAAGCCGGCCCAGACCAATGCCGCCCGATTCTTCGGAGACATAGATCGCCCCGAAGCCCAGTTCGGCGCTGCGCTGGATCGTCTCGCGCGGGAAGATGTGCTTTTCATCCCACTCAGCGGCGTGGGGCGTGATGGCGTCGGCGGTGAACCGCCGGGCGACCTCTTGGATGGCAAGCTGGTCGTCGGTGAGTTGAAACTGTCCTTGCATGGGGGGTGCTCTAGCCGGTGTGGGCGCGGCGGGGAAGACCACGGCTGGGGACGGACCGGCGGAAATTTGCTAGGCGCTGCGTGGCGCACAGCATCCAGCGCAGCGTTCGGATGCGTATCTCCTTCCAATGGCTAAGCAAGAACCCACCCTCATCTTCGTCTACAACGCCCGCGGCGGCTGGCTGGCGGCGTTGCGCGATGCGGTCCACAAGCTTTTGCGCCCCGCGACCTACCCCTGTTCGCTTTGCGCGCTGACCTATGGCGCGGTGGCCAAGCGGCCTGCGTGGCGGGCCTTTCTTGCGCGCCTCCCGATGCCGACGCTGTTCCTTTATCGCGACGAGTTCCGCAGCACGCTCGACAATCGCGACCTTCCCTTGCCCGCGATCCTGATGGGGAGCGCGTCGCGCGTCCCCGAAGTGCTGGTCAGTGCATCGGAACTGGATGGACTGCCTGATCTCGATGCGCTCATCGCGCTGATCGAAGCGCGGGTGGCACGGATCAACCGCTAACCTGCTGAAGGCGGCAGGCATCAAGCTTGCCCGCATCGGCCGCGGCCGCAAAGCGCGCAGCATCGGGCGCAAGGCGGCGGATCAGAATCACGCCCTTGGCGCTCGGGCTGACAATCGCACCTTGCTCCGGCGCGCTGCCCGGTGCGAGCAGGCGCAGGGCGACAGGCCGTCCGGTGGCGCGGATCGTGGCGAAATTGTCAGTCCGCGCGTCGAAAAACGAAAGCGACTGGTAATTCGGCCATTTGCCCACAGCCACCTCCAGCCGGGCACCCGGATCGCTCAGATCGTAGCGGCACAGCGCGTAATAAAGATCGGGCGATGAACGCACCACTTGCTGGCTCTGCGGGGTGACGCGCGGTGTCGATGTGAAAGCGTGGAGCGCCACACCCCGCTCGGCCAGCACGTCCATGGCGCGGGACATGATGACGGGCGGCGCAAAGTGCAGCGTCAGCGCATGGGCTCCCGCTGCGCAGGCAAGCATGAGCATCATGGGACCAAACCAACGCTTCATGCTGCACCCCCGCAGGACAGCCGCTCGATCCGCGGCGCGGCGAGGGTCTGCGCCGGTTCTGCCAACAGTTTTGCAGTCGGCATATAAAGCCGCAGCGTCAGATCGAAGGTGCCAGATCCCCGGCTGGAAATCCACAAGCCCTCACCCGCAGGCCGCTGCGGCGCGATCACCGCCCCCCAGGCTCCGGCGCCCGCCCGCCCGGCATCGATGCTAAGCGCGCCGTCAGTGTTCGCGGGCAGCATACTGGCCGCATCATACAGCGTCACCGACCACCAACCGGCCGGCATCGCTCCGCCCGTGAGACGATAGGTGCAAGCCTCGCGCAAGGGGGCACCGGCATCATCGTGCGAGCGGGTGAAATAAACCGCCTCGGTCTTGGCCAGCGCCAGCAGGCCGTGGCGGGCAACGCGGGCGCGGGTGTAGGGATCGGCAGCCTCCGAACCGCTGGCAAAATCGCTGCGCCAACCGCCGACGTCGACGTTGCCAAAGGCCATGTTCTGCCCGGCCAGCCACAACCCTGCCATCCACAGCGCGCTGCCCAGGCCGAGCGCAAGGCCCGCGGTGACAGCCGCCAGATAGGTTAGCGCACGCCGCATCAGCCGGGGATCACCGCTTCGGCCTCGATCTCGACGCGCCATTCGGGGCGGCAGAGCCATGCCACACCCGCCATAGTCGCGGCTGGCTTTGCTTCGGCAAAGAAGGCTGCGTGGACCGCGCCGACTGCGTCCTGATCATCAGGGTCAGTCAGCAACATCCGGGTGCGCACAACGTCGGCCGCGCTGCCGCCCAGCGCCTCGATCGCGGCGACGATAATCGTGCAGCACCGCGCAGCCTGCGCGGCAGCATCGCCAGGCGTGGTGGAACCATCAGCCTCGACCGGACCGGTGCCGGCAACAATGATGCGATTGCCTTCCCGCACCGCGCGGGAAAAGCCGAAAGTCGCCTCGAATGGCGAGCCGGACGTGGTCCACTGGCGTCCCGAACCCATGCCTGTCATCCGCAGGTGACGCCGGTGATCTTCATGTTCCCGTCATAGCGGACGTTCACGCGGTCTTCGCGGTAATCCATGGTCCACGCACTGTCCGGCGGGCCCCAACGCAGGCTGCGCGCGCCGCTATCCTTGAGGATCGCGGTGCCCATCGCCTGGGTCGCGTTATGGCCGATGTGATATTGCGCGGGCGCGGCGTTGCAGGTCGATGCGGCAGGGGCTGCCGCCTGATCGGGCGCGGCCTCACCGCCGGTGGTGGTACATCCTGCAAGCCCCGTGGCTGCCGCCAGCAGGAACATTGTCGCCTTCATCCCATCCTCCACTCGCCTGCGCCGCGTCTCCGGCGCTTGGACGACACGCTAACAGGCGTGCGCGCGGATAGGAAGGCCTGCGCGGGTCAGGCCGCGCGCCGGCGCAGCGGGACGGGGGCGTTGGTGCCGGTCGTGGCGGCCAGTTCGGCCAGAGCATCCGCCGCAAGCGGCCGCCCGACGAAGTAACCTTGCGCGTAATCGCAACCGATCTGGGCAAGGAATTCGAGGCAGGCACTCTCCTCGATCCCCTCGGCCACCACCTTGAGGCCGAGTTCGTGGGCAAGCTGGACGGTCGAGCGCACCAGCATCGCATCGCCCTTGTCGACATGGGCCTGAGCCACGAACATCCGGTCGATCTTCAGTTCTGCAAGCGGCAAAAGCTTCAGATAATTCAGCGCCGACTGGCCGGTGCCGTAATCGTCCATCGAGATGCGGATACCCGCCGCACGCAACCGCTGGAGCGCGGCGATGGCAAGATCGGTGTCTTCAAACTGGGCGGTTTCCGTAACCTCGAAGGTGACTTGCCCCGCCGCCAAGCCGCACCGCGCCACCAGTGCCAGTGCGCGCGCCTCGAAGCTTTCCGAAGTCAGCAAGGCCGCCGATACATTGACCGCAACCCCGATCCGCAGCCCGCGCGCTTCCCAGCGCTCAGCGTCCGCCAGCGCTTGCGAGAGCACCGCCAGCGTGACCTCGTCCAGCCGGCCGCGCCCCTCGAACAGGGGAATGAAGCAATCGGGCGGCAGCAGTCCGCGTTCAGGATGGTTCCAGCGCACCAGCGCCTCGACCGCGTCGATCCGGCGGGTCACCAGATTGAGCTTGGGCTGATAGAACACCGCGATCCGGTTGTTCTTCAAGGCATCGTCAAGCTCGCCGAGCAAGGACAATTCGCGCGTGATCGCCTCGCCCGCTTCGGTGGTGTGAAGCCGCCAGAACTTGCCCGCCCGCCGTGCAAGGCTGGCCGCGTGCGTGGCGTGGTCGGCAGGATCGGCCATGTCGGCATCGGCCACCCCGAAAGTGAGCGACACGCCGAGCCGGCGTCCACCGACCTCGAAGGGACTGCGCATCAGCGCGCGCAGGCCTGCAAGCTGCGTCTCGACCTCGTCAATCGGCAGCGGAGAGAGCCAAACAAGCGTGCGGTCCTCGCTGCGATAGACCACCCCTGCCCCGCTCGCGCCGCGCAGGCGATCCGCGATGCGGGCAAGCAGTGCACCAAGGCCAGCGTTGTCCATGGCAAGCTTCAACGCGTCGAAATCGTCGATCTGCGCCGCGATCACGAAGCGGTCAGCGGTAACGGGAACCCGCACCGCCAGCGCAAGGCCGTTCGGCAAGCCGCTTTCGGAATCGATGCGGCGCCCCAATTCGGCGAAGCGGTGAGTGAGCACAAGGTGGCGGATCGCGCCTGCGCCCAGCACTAGCACCAGCGCCGGGACGATCTCCAACCAATAGTCTTGCGCAATTCGTGCATAAAGCCACCCGCCCAGCAGGATCGCCGCCACCGCTCCTGTGCGCAAGCTTGCCGCACGGCGCGCGGACGCTGTCAGAATCAAGGTCAGCGCCAGCACGCTCGCCAGCAGCAGCGGCAGCCCCCACGAGCCGATAATCGGCACGCCGCCCTGCAATGTCTCGGCAGCGATGGCATGGATCATCACACCGGGGATCACCCCGTGGCGCGGGACCGGAAAGCGATCGCCGAGCTCGATCGCGGTCGCGCCGATGATCACATCCTTGCCGGCAAGGCTACCGCGCGGGAACATGCCGCGCTCGATTGCGATGAAGCTGTGGCGCGGGACAGTGGCGGGATCGATCGCGAAATCGATCGGGAACTCCTCGCCCACCACGCCGCTCATGCCCGCAACCGTCGCCGGCAGCGAAGGCCGCGCGGTGCCGTTTGTGATCATGCCGGATGGCATCCGCCGCACGAAACCGTCGGGGTCATGCCGGACCGAAACCGCAGCGAGCTGCGCATTGTCGCGCAGGATCGGGATGGGGAGCGAATCGAGTTTGCGTTGGTCGGCGAACCCGGCAGCCTGCGGAAAGGTTGCCAGAGCGATCGGCGCGCGCGCCGCAGCAATGGCGGCAGCCATGGCAGCATCACCCGCCGAATCCCCGCTACTCGAAAAATCGACATCGAAGCTGATCGAGCGCACGCCTGCGGCATCGAGCTGCCGGATGACCTCGGCATAGTGATCGCGCGGCCAGGGCCAGCGGCGAATCGCGGCCATGCTGGCAGCGTCCATCTCGACCACGTGGATTTGCCCGCTGGCCTCGCGGCTGAAAAGTGAGGAGGCGAGTTCGTCGGCGCGGTTCTCGGCTGCGCGGAAAGTGCCTGTGAGCGCGCCACTCGCTACCAGCAGCGCGAGCGCGCAGATCATCAGGATAGCGGCACGCCAGTCATCGGAGCGCAACGCGGGCGCGATCCGGGAGATGGTCTGACGCGGGATGTTCATGCCGGGGCTGCGGTGTCTATCAGCGCCGCGCCGGGATCAGCGCATCAACGCTACCAGCCAGCCGCCCGCGGCCACCGCCGCCATTGCCGCCCCCATTGCCGCCGCCGCCGTCGTTGCCATTCCCATTCCCAGCGCCGCCACCGTTCCCGTTGCCACCGCCGTTGCCGTTGCCGTTGCCAGCGCCGCCGTTCCCGCCGCCGGTGTCGGTTCCATTCGAGCCACCGCCGCCGCCAGCGCCAGCGCCGCCGCCATTGCCGTTACCACCACCGTTGCCGTTGCCGTTGCCGTTGCCGTTGCCATTGCCTGCGCCGCCATCGTTGCCATTTCCGTTGCCAGCGCCGCCGCCATTACCGTTGCCGCCGCCATTGCCTGCGCCGCCATCGTTGCCATTACCGTTGCCGTTGCCGTTGCCAGCGCCACCAGCGCCTGATCCTACCCCATTGCCGGTCCCGCCGCCGTTGTCGGTTCCGTTCGAGCCGCCCCCTGCACCGTTGCCGCTGCCTGCGCCAGCGCCGTTGCCAGCTCCGCCGTTACCCGAACCGGAGCCGCTGCCAGAGCCGGCGCCCGAGCCAGCATTGCCGCAAGTTCCGCCTGCGCAAACCACGCCGTCTTCGGCGCGGCCGCCAGAATTGCCTACCGGTGCAGCATTGCCACGGCCCGTATTGTCGGACACCACCACGGCGGCTAGCACGGCCACCTCACCGCTCGCAAAACCGTTCGAGACCGCGCCGAGATCTTGCGGGGTGCTCACGATGGCATTTTCGATCCTCGCCGAGGCGCTCTGGCCCCGGCTTTGGCGCTGATCGGCGGAAACCGCCGCCGGGGAAGGCACAGGAGCACCCGCCGCGCCCCGTGCGGGCGAATCGAGCACGCGCCGGCTTTCACCTTCCACCACCATCCGCAGCGGATCACCCGCAGCGATCATCGCCACCGCCCCCGGGCGAATCAGTTCGCTAACGCCGCGATCCAGCGTTGATGTCTCGACTGCGCCTTCCGTGACCTGCAGGCTCGCGCCTTCGGGGTTGACCGTGATGACAAAGGTCGTGCCCTTGACCACCGCCGCCAGATAGGGCGTCTCCACCCCGAAATGGGGATTGGGCTGCTTGCCGATGTTGAACAGCGCACTGCCATAATCCTGCAGGATCTGGATGATCCCGCGCTCGCGCGATGCCGGCGCAATGCGCAACTGTGCGTTCTGGCGCAGCGACACAAATTCCTTGCCCCGCACCAGCACAGCCGAACTGCGCGCGTCGGTGCGGACCGTGGCGCCAGCCACGAGCTGCGTGCCGACCTTCGCGGTCCGTTGCCCTTTGGCGTCGATCACCGTGACGACGCCCTTGGCTTCGCTCACCGTCCAAGGGCCCTCTTGGGCATGCGCAGGCATCCCGCTGAAGACCAGCAAAAGGAGCGGCAAAAGAAGACGAATCACGATGGGCATAGGAATCTCCGTGCCTTACCCAATACACCCAACCTGCAGACGTCCTGTTTAAGCACATAGTTAACAGGTGCTTACCTCCAGTAATCCTTAACCTTTCCAGCGTAGGGAACAGCTAATATTCGCGAACGAGGCTGCAAATTGTTCCTTCGCCCGGTTAATCTTTGTGGGAGCCTTATCGTGTTGCTGGCGGCAGGTCCGCTGGCAGCGCAGGACGCGCTCGACCGCACGAATCCGCAAGGGCAGGTCAATCGCGACGAACAGGCGCTCCCCCTTCCCGACCGGTTGCGCATCGAAGTGCAACCGGTGCTCGATATGCCGATGGCGGCCGATGGCGGCGAGGTGCTCGATGTCGGCGCGATCGTCGTGGACGGGCTGGTGGCGATGGGGCGCCCGGATTTCGCCAGCGTCATCGAACCTTTCGCCGGCCGCCCGCTGAGCCGCACTGACCTCGCCCGCCTGACCGACGCCATCGCCGCCCGCGCGCGCGCCGAAGGCTATGTCCTCGCCACGGCATGGATCCCTGAACAGACCCTTGTGGCAGGCATGCTGCGGGTGCGGATCGACGAAGGCCGCATTGATGCTGTCCGGATCGAGGGATCAGATGATCCGGTGGTTCGCCGCCAGCTCGAACGATTGGTCGATGGCCGCCCTGTCACCTTGGCCGCTCTTCAACGCGAGGTGCTGCTGGCCGATGATCTGCCCGGCGTGTGGATTCGCTCCACCCGCTTCGAGCGCGACGGGCCGCGCCGCATTCTGGTGGTCGATGCCGACCGCAGCGATGCCGGGGGCAGCGTGCTGGTCGCGACCGACGGCACCAAACCGCTGGGCCCGATCCGCGCGCGCATCGATCTTGACGCCAACGGCCTGATCTCCCCGCGCGACCGGGTGGATCTCAGCTTCTCGGCAACGCCGCTCGATCCGGAGGAGCTCGCCTTCTTCAGCGCGCGCTACACCGTGGTCATCAACGATGACGGCACCACGGTCGGCGCCTTCGGGTCGTTCTCTCGCACCGAACCCGGCGCCTATCTGGCGGGCCGCGGCCTGCTGGGCGAGGCATGGCAGGGCGGCGTCCGCATCCGCCACCCGCTGATGCGCGGCCAGAGCCGCAGCCTGTGGCTGGAAGCGAGCGCGGAATTGCAGGACCTGCAGCAGAACACCTTCGGCACCGTGGCGCGCTGGGACCGCATCGTTTCCGCGCGGCTCGGCTTCTACGGCTTCGGGCCGCTGGCCGGGGGCAACCTGCAAGGCCGCGCGACCGTGAGCCAGGGCCTGCCGGTGCTGGGCGCGACCGGGAACAGCGATCCGCTCGCCTCGCGCTGGGATTCGCAGCCCGATTTCACCACGCTGTCATGGTGGCTCAACTGGCGACGCGGGATCATGCCGCGCGTCAGCCTGCAACTGGCAACCACAGGCCAGCTTGCCACCGCCCCGCTGCTGATCGGCGAGAGCTTCACGCTGGGCGGCACGCAGTTCCTGCGCGGCTATGATTTTGCACAGAGAGTGGGGGATGAAGGCGTCGCTGGGCTGGCCGAGCTACGTTACGATTGGCCCAAGGCGCTCGGCGCGGTGCGGCATCTCCAGCTCTACGCCTTTGCCGATGGCGGCACAGTATCGAACCTGCAAGGCGGATTGGGCGGGGGCACGCTGGCATCGAGCGGCGCAGGCCTGCGCACCGATATCACCCGCGATCTCGATCTCGACTTCGAAGTGGCCGTGCCGCTGACCGAAGACCGCTACGACACCGGCAACAACGCCCCTCGTCTGAACCTCAGGATCAGCCAGTCGTTCTGAGAGGCAGGGCTGCGGCACGTCAGCCGCGTACCCTGCTTCAGTTCTTGTGCTTATCCAACTCGTCGCCGCTCACGGTGACGACGTGGAGCAGGTTGGTCGCCCCCGGCGTTCCAAACGGCACCCCGGCGAGCACGATCAGCTTTGCGCCCGCGGCGGCGACCTTGTGGCGCAGCGCCATGCGCTTGCCCTTGCCGATCATCTCTTCAAAGCTGCCGATGTCCTTGGTGACCACCGCGTGCGCGCCCCACAGCAGCGCGACCTTGCGGGCCGTGCGGGGTGAGGGGGTGAGCACAAGCATCGGGGTCGCGGGCCGCTCGCGCGCCACCCGCCGTGCGGTCGAGCCACTGGTGGTGAACACCGTGATCGCGCTGATCGGCACGGTGTCTGCAATGGTCATGCAGGCGTGCGCCAGCGCATCGGAGGTGGTCGCATCGGGCGGCGTTTCAAGAAAGCGCACGCGCGCCTTGTAGCCCTCGTCACGCTCCACCTGCACCGCGATCCGGTCCATCATCGCGACTGATTCTTCCGGCCACGCGCCCGCCGCACTTTCTGCCGAGAGCATCACCGCGTCCGCCCCGTCATACACGGCGTTAGCGACGTCGGAGACCTCGGCCCGCGTCGGCGAGGGGCTTTCAATCATGCTTTCGAGCATCTGCGTCGCCACGATCACCGGCTTGCCCGCGCGGCGTGCCATGTTGACGATCTTCTTCTGGAGCGGCGGCACCTCGTAAGGCTCAAGCTCGACGCCCAGATCGCCCCGCGCGACCATGATCCCGTCGGCCAGTTCGATGATCGAATCGAGCCGGTCGACCGCCTTGGGCTTTTCGATCTTGGCGCAGATGGCGGTGTTATGGGTGCCGATCAGCTTGCGCGCCTCGGCAATGTCCTCGGGCCGCTGCACGAAGGACAGCGCGATCCAGTCCGCCCCCTGTTCGGTGGCGAAGGTAAGATCGCGGCGGTCTTTCTCGGTCAGCGCCGGGATCGGCACCTCGGCATCGGGCACGTTCACGCCCTTGCGGTCGGAAATCACCCCGCCCACTTCGGCGCTGCACAGGATGCGACTGTCATCCGCCTCCAGCACCTTCAACCGGATTTTGCCGTCATTGATCAGCAGCCGCTGCCCGCGTTCGAGGATGCCGAACAATTCGGGGTGCGGCAGGCACACGCGGTTGTGATCGCCGGGGGTGGGATCGCGGTCGAGCACGAAGTGGCCCGAATGGCGGATCACGGCCTGGCCTTCGGCAAAGGTGCCAACCCGCAGCTTGGGTCCCTGAAGGTCGGCAAGGATCGCGATGGGCCGTGCATACTGCTTTTCCAGCGCGCGGATCGCGGCCACCACGGGTTCGTGATCGGCGTGGGTGCCATGGCTCATGTTGAGGCGGAAGGCATCGGCCCCGGCCCTCACCAGCCGTTCCAGCATCTCGGGCGAACGGCTCGCCGGGCCGATGGTGGCGAGAATCTTGACCTTGCGGCCGCGCGGGTCGATCCGTCGTGACATTTTTGGCTATCCCTCTTGAAGGCAAGCCTATGGCACAGACGATTTTCAACTCAAGGAAAAGCCGCGATGAATAGCAATGCCGATCCACTCGATACGCTGGGTGATGCCCAGGCCGCTGCCGCCTTCCGCCGACTGGTTCGCCACCTACGCCATCGCCATGATGCGCAGAACATCGAATTGATGGGCCTTGCCGGCTTCTGCCGCAACTGCCTTGCCGACTGGATCCGCGAGGCGGGCTACGAAGGCGACAAGGAAGCCGCGCGCGCGGTGATCCACGGAATGCCGAGCGCGGAATGGAAGGCCACCCGCCAATCCCCCGCCACCGAAGAACAACTCGCGCGGATGGAAGCCAGCCTCAAATTGAACGAGGGGGCGAAGAACGCACAGGATTAATTCGCGCAAGGTGTTCAATCGGCGCGAGGCTCTGGCTATCGCGCCTGCCAACCGATTCTCATTTCCAGATGGAGACCCACCATGGCCGATGACGCCCACGCCGCCGACGACCGCCTGCGCCTTCTGATCGAGCGCATCGAACGCCTCGAAGAAGAAAAGAAGGGCATCGCTGACGATATCCGCGACGTCTATATGGAAGCCAAGGCCGTGGGCTATGATCCCAAGATCATGCGCCAGATCGTGCGCCTGCGGAAGATGAAGCCCGACGACCGCAGCGAGCAGGACATGCTGCTGGAAACCTACAAGAACGCGCTCGGGATGGCGTGATCGCACCGGGATGTCATTGAACATTCGCAAGGCTGTGTTATCTATCTAACACAGCTTTAAGAGGAGACTTAGCAATGGCATCCCCCTGGAAAGACGCGCGCGGCATCACTGTCAGCACCACCCCGACGCTGGAAGGCCGACCGATTCAGGAATATTGCGGCATCGTCACCGGCGAAGTGATCGTCGGCGCGAACCTGTTCCGCGATCTGTTCGCCGGCATCCGCGACATCGTCGGCGGGCGCTCTGGAAGCTATGAACGCATCCTTGCCGATGCCCGCAAGCAGGCGATCGAGGAGCTTCAGGCCGAGGCCGCCGCGCTGGGCGGGAATGCGGTGGTCGGGATCGATCTCGATTACGAGGTGATCGGCCCCAACGGATCGATGCTGATGGTATCGGCAAGCGGCACCGCAGTGCGGGTCTGACGAGCCCTCACCACACCCCGTAATCCCCGGCCATCCACACCGCGTTGTAGGCGGCGTGGTGCGCTATCGCCGCGCCCAGCCCTAGCCGGGTGCGGGTATAGGCCAGCAGCAATCCGCCGATTGCCTGCGGCAGCACCACCAGCACGCCGAGCGGGTGCGCCAGCGGCTCGTAGTTGCCAAGATGGGTGAGGCCGAACAGCACAGTCGATCCCCACACCAGCGCGCCGTAATGGCGGGTGAACCACGCGGGCACGGCGGTGTCTCGGTGGCGTGTCAGGCTCCACTGGACGAGCCCTGCGAACACCAGCACCACCCCTGCCCCGCCCATCATCAGTGTCCATTCCGGCGGCGCCCACAAGCTCGCGCTGAACAGCGCCAGCGCGGCAAAGCCGAAGGCGGCAAAGCGCAAGGCAGCTATTTGCCCGCGCATCCACCCGCGAAAAAGCGCCTCCTCGGTCAGCGGGGCGAACAGCAGCGAGAGGAACAGATCCTCGGCGAGCGATATGTCTTCGTCTTGGGCGGCGGGCAGAAATCCCGCCTCGGCATCCCATCCAGCAAGCAGCCCGCTCACCAACTGGTCGAGCGCGATGTCGAGCGCAAACACCACCAGCAGCACCAGTGCCGCCGCCTTGCCCCACGCCATCGGCTGCGCGTAATAGGCCGGCCGCCATGCAAAATACCCGATATCCGCCAGCGCGCCGCGCACCGTCATTGCGCGCGCCCTTGCATCGCCCGCTCGGCTCGGAGTAAGGCCCCCGCCAATCCTTCCAACATTACCGGTGAAGTCGTCCAATGGCAGGCCATTCCAAGTTCAAGAACATCATGCACCGCAAGGGTGCTCAGGACAAGAAACGCGCGGCGATGTTCTCGAAGCTCAGCCGCGAGATCACCGTGGCGGCCAAGATGGGCATGCCCGATCCCGACATGAACCCGCGCCTGCGCCTCGCAGTCAACGCCGCGCGCGCGCAGTCGATGCCCAAGGACAATATCCAGCGCGCCATCGACAAGGCATCGCAGGCCGGCGGCGAGGATTATGTCGAGATCCGCTATGAAGGCTACGGCCCGGGCGGTGTGGCGCTGATCGTCGAGGCGCTGACCGACAACCGCAACCGCACCGCCACCAATGTCCGCACCGCCTTCAGCAAGAACGGCGGCAACCTCGGCAGCGAAGGCTCGGTGAGCCACGGGTTCGAACGGCGCGGGCTGATCGAATATTCGGCCGCTGCCGGTGACGAGGAAAAGGTGCTCGAAGCCGCGATCGATGCCGGCGCGGATGATGTCGAAAGCTCGGAAGACGGCCACACCATCTGGACCGCCGCCGACGCGCTGCACGGCGTGGCGGGAGCGTTGGAAAAGGTGCTCGGCCCGGCGGACAACGTGAAGCTGGCATGGAAGCCGGTGCTCAGCGTCGACGTCAACGAGGAAGTCGCCGTGACGTTGATGAAGCTGATCGACACGCTTGATGATGACGACGACGTGCAGACCGTTTGGGGCAACTACGCGATCTCCGACGCGGTCATGGAGAAGTTGGGCTGAGACGCCGGGAGTGGCTGCTGGCGGCAATGCTCGGGGCCGCGTTCCTCGTCGCGATACTGTGGCGGCTGGGCTTCATGGTCGGATTGTAGGCCGGTGCTGATCCTCGGCCTCGATCCCTCACTGACCTCGACCGGCTGGGGCGTGATCCGCAGCCAGGGCGCGCGGATTGCCCATGTCGCCAACGGCCAGATCAAGACCGATCCTGCCGCGCCGATGGCCGAGCGGCTGGCGGCGCTGCAAGCGGGGATGGCAGCAGTGATCGCCGCACATGCGCCCGACCGCGCGGCGGCGGAAGAAATTTTCGTCAACAAGAACCCGCAATCCACCCTCAAGCTCGCACAGGCGCGCGGCGCAGTGTTGGCGGCGTGCGGCGCAGCGGGGCTGACGGTGAACGAACACGCCACGCGGCTGGTCAAGAAAGCCGTCACCGGCACGGGCGCGGCAGAAAAGCAGCAGGTCGCCGCGATGGTCAAAGTGCTGCTGCCAGCGGTGCAAATTGCCGGAAGCGACGCGGCCGACGCGCTCGCCGTGGCAATTGCCGACGCCCATCTCGCCCCGCGCTCTTGACCCTCGCCTACGTCATTGCGAGGAGCGCAAGGCACGCAGCAATGACGAGACAGGCATGACCATCCACCTCTACGGCATCCCCAATTGCGACACGGTGAAAAAGGCGCGCGCGTGGCTCAATGCGGCCGGACACGGCTACACCTTCCACGACTACAAGAAAGAAGGCGCCGACCCCGAACGGATCGCGGGCTGGATCGCTGCTGCGGGGCTTGATGTCGTGGTGAACCGCAAGGGCACGACCTTCCGCGCGCTTTCAGACGCGGACAAGGCACTGGCCGCCAGCGCCGACACGGCCCCTGCCCTGCTGGCTGCCAATCCTTCCGTGATCAAGCGCCCCATTGCCGAGCATGCCGGGGGGCTTCTCGTGGGCTTCAAGCCGGACGAATGGACAGCCACCCTCGGCTGACCCTCACCGCAAAAATGAACCCGCTCGAGATCTTCGCCGTTGCGCTCGGCATCGCCAATGTCGGCCTGCTGGTCCGCCGTTCGATCTGGAACTTCCCGTTCGGGTTGGCGATGGTGGCCTGCTACTTCGTCATCTTCCGAGAGGCGCGGCTGTACGGGGAATCATGGCTCCAGGTTTTCTTCTTTGCCGCGCAGGGCTGGGGCTGGTGGTTATGGGCGCGCGCTGGAGGCATGGCGCAGACGGTCAAGGTGGAATGGATGGGCTGGCGTGCGCGGAGCTTCGCGCTGGTGCTGGTCGGCGTATCGAGTATCGGCATCGGCTGGGCGATGGCGCGCTTCACTGACGCCGCGCTGCCCTATGCCGACGCCACCATCGCGGGCGCAAGCGTGGTGGCACAGGTGCTGCTGGCGATGCGCAAGACCGAAAACTGGGTGCTGTGGATCGCCATCGATGTGCTGTCGATCTGGGTCTATCTCGACCGCGCGCTCTATCTCACCGCAGGGCTTTATGTGGCGTTTCTGGTGCTCGCCACGATGGGGCTGATGGCGTGGGCGCGGGCCACGCGGCGCGGCGAGGCCATCGAGGCATGACAACACGCGGCTTTCTGCTCGGCAAGTTCATGCCCCCGCACGCCGGGCACCTGTCGCTGATCCGCGCCGCCGCTGCGCTGGTGGACGAACTGACGGTGCTGGTGTGCTGGCTGCCCGATGATCCGATTGCGGGCGAGACGCGCCTTGCATGGATGCGCGAACTTCTGCCCGATTGCCGGGTGATCGGCCACGGCGAGGTTGTGCCGCAAGCGCCCGCAGACAGCGCCGATTTCTGGCCAATCTGGCGCGGCATTGTCGCGCAGGCTCACCCGCAACCCATCGATTATCTGTTTGCGGGCGAGGATTACGGGGCGGAGCTGGCGCGGCAGGTGGGCGGGCTTTACGTGCCCTTGGGAGGACGGGTGCTCGGGCTGGCAGATGATCCGGTCGCCGGGCTTTCGGCCAGCGCCGTGCGCGCCGATCCGGCAGGCCATTGGCCGTGGCTCCCTGCAAGTGTCCGTGCCCATTACCGCCGTACTGTCTGTCTCCACGGGGCCGAAAGCACCGGCAAGACCACGCTGGCCGCCGCGCTCGCCGCCGGGACAGGCGCGCTGACCGTGGGCGAATATGGCCGCAGCCATTGCGAGGCGCACAAGGATCCCCTCACCCTCGAAGACCTGCTCCTCATCGGACGCGCCCAGCAAGCCATGATCGCCGCCGCGGCGGAATGGGCCGGGCCGCTGCTGATTGCCGATACCGACGCGCTGATGACTGCGGCATGGTGTGAAATGCTGCTGGGCGAGCGTCCGGCAGAACTGATGGCCGCGCCGAAGGCCGATCTCTACCTGCTGCTCGAACCCGATTTGCCATGGGTGGATGATGGCACGCGCTTTTTCAGCGCCGCCGGAGACCGTCGCAGGTTTGCAAGGATCGTGGAACAGGTGCTGGTTGACGCCGCCGTGCCCTTTGTGCGGATCGGCGGGCCGGAGCGGTTGCAAGCGGCGCGCGCCGCGATTGGAGCGATGACATGATGAAGCCACGCCTTATCCTCGCCGCGCTCCTGCTGGCCCCCCTCCCCGCACAGGCGCAGGATATGCTGATCATCGCCCATCGCGGATCGAGCGCCGAGCGTCCGGAACATACCCTTACCGCCTATGAACGCGCGATCGATCAGGGGGCGGATTATATCGAACCCGATCTGGTCGCCACCAAGGATCTGGTGTTGGTCTCGCGCCATGAAAACGAGCTGTCGGGCAGCACCGATGTCGCCAGGCGCGAGGAGTTCGAGGATCGCCGCCGCGACAAGACGATCGATGGACAGAAGGTGGCAGGCTGGTTCGCCGAGGACTTCACCCTTGCCGAATTGCGCACCCTGCGCGCCAAGGAACGCATCCCCTCGTTGCGCCCCGCCAATGCGCGGTTTGACGGGCTGTATCAGGTGCCGACCCTGGCCGAGATCGTGAAGCTGGTGCGCGCCAAGGAGGCGGCGACGGGGCGGCGCATCGGCCTTTACCCCGAATTGAAGCACCCTGAATTCCTGTTGCAAGATTCGGGCATCGACATGGTCGATCTGCTGCTGCGCGAATTTCGTGCGCTGGGCATCACGCCTGCCGATCCGGTGTTCATCCAGAGCTTCGAAATCGCGCCGCTCCAGCGGCTCAAGCAGCGTGAGCCCGGGTTCAAACTGGTGCAACTGGTCAAGCCGGAGGACGGCCCGGCAGACGAACCGGCGATGCGCTATGCCGAGATGGTGACGCCGACGGGGCTCGCCGAGGTCGCACAATATGCCGATGTGGTGGGAGCGAATATCGCGCTGATACTGAACGCCGATGGCACGCCGACGTCGCTGGTCGCCGATGCCAGGGCGGCGGGGCTTGCCGTGCACGCATGGACGGTGCGTCCGGAGAACGAATTCCTCCCCGCGATGCTGCGGACGGGCGATGACCCGAAGGGCAAGGGCTGCGGAGATGTGAAGCTGGCGGCGTTGCTCAAGGCAGCGGACGTGGCGGGCGTGTTCAGCGACGGACCGTTGAAGCTCCGCACCTGTCCCTAGGCGCGCCGCGCGCTCAGGATGTAGTTGAGCGACATATCCTCAGACAGGTGCAGCCCCTTGCCCGGCCGCCATGCGATGCCGCGCTTCGCCGTGACGGTCAGCCCGGCTTCCGCCAGCATCTCTTCCAGCTCTTCGGGAGTGACGAAATCCTCCCAATGGTGGGTGCCCCTGGGGACATAGCCGACCGCCTCCGCCGCGCCGACCAGCAGCACCCGGCTCGCCGCCGTGCGGTTGGGGGTGGACATGACGAGCAGGCCATCCGGCGCCAGCCGCGCCGCCACATCGCGCAGGAAGCCGGGCTTGTCGGCCACGTGCTCGATCACCTCGACTGAAGTGACCAGATCGAAAGTGCCGATGTCGAGCCCCGCGACTTCGCCCGCCATGTAGCGGATATCGAGGCCCACACCCTCCGCATGGGCGCTTGCGGCCGCGACATTCTCGGCCGCTGCGTCAACGCCCGTCACCGTAGCGCCCAGCCGCGCCAGAGGCTCGCACAGCAGCCCGGCCCCGCAGCCGATATCGAGCGCGGAACGGCCCGCCAGCGGCTTTGCAGACCGCGCCGCATCCAGCCAGTGCGCGTCAATCGCGTCGCGCACAAAGGCAAGCCGCACCGGGTTCACCTGATGGAGCGAGGCCATCGGCCCCTTGGGGTTCCACCAGTCCCGCGCAAGCTTGCTGAAGAAATCGGCTTCCTCGGGGCGGATAGTTACATTCGATACGTTTGCGTTTCCCATGAACCGCCCTTAACAGCCGCCGCGAACACTCACCAGCAGGAGCTGCAACTTGGCCCGCATCGTGATGAAATTCGGCGGCACATCCATGGCCGGGACGGAGCGTATCCGCCGGGTGGCCAATATTGTCCGCGCGCAAGCGGCTCGCGGCGATCAGGTTGCCGTGGTGGTCAGCGCCATGGCAGGCGAGACCGACCGCTTGGTGAACTTCTGCCGCGAGGCCAATCCGCTTTACGACCCGGCAGAATATGATGTTGTCGTCGCCAGCGGCGAACAGGTAACCAGCGGGCTGCTGGCGCTCACCCTTCAGGCGCTGGGCTGCAAATCGCGCAGCTGGCTTGGCTGGCAATTGCCGATCCACACCATCGAAGCCCACGCCAAGGCGCGCGTCGATGCGATCGATGCCGACGCGCTGATCGCGTCGATGGAGGCGGGCGAGATCGCGGTTATCCCGGGCTTTCAGGGCCTTTCGGACGATAACCGCATCACCACGCTGGGGCGCGGGGGTTCCGACACCTCGGCCGTGGCGGTCGCCGCCGCAATCAAGGCCGACCGCTGCGACATCTACACCGATGTCGATGGCGTCTACACGACCGACCCGCGCATCGTCGCCAAGGCGAAGAAGCAGAAGGCGGTGACTTACGAGGAAATGCTCGAACTCGCATCGGTGGGCGCCAAGGTGCTCCAGACCCGCTCTGTCGGCCTTGCCATGAAGGAAAAGGTGCGGGTGCAGGTGCTTTCGAGCTTCATCGGCGAAGGCGCCCCGCCTGCCGATGATCTGCCGGGGACGATGATCGTCTCCGAACAGGAAATGGACGAATTGGTGGAGAATGGCCTGATGGAACGCCAGCTTGTGACCGGCATCGCGCATGACAAGAACGAGGCCAAGGTGATCCTCACCCGCGTGCCTGACCGCCCCGGCGCGGTGGCGAACATCTTCGAACCGCTGGCTGCGGCTTCGATCAATGTCGACATGATCATCCAGAACGTGGGCCGCGACAAGGGCGAGACCGACGTGACCTTCACCGTCCCCCAGTCAGACCTCGCCCGCGCGCAGGCGCTGCTGGAAGACCGCCGCGACGCGATCGGCTTCAACCGCATCATCACCGATAGCAAGATCGCCAAGATTTCTGTCGTCGGCGTCGGCATGAAAAGCCACGCAGGCGTCGCGTCGTCGATGTTCCGCGCCCTGTCGGACCGCGGGATCAACATTCAGGCGATCTCCACCAGCGAGATCAAGATCAGCGTGATGATCGACGAGGACGAAACCGAACTCGCGGTGCGCGTGCTGCACACAGCCTATGGGTTGGACGCCAAGGACTGACCATAATCCCGTAACGCCAGCCATTGCCCGAACAGGGCATAGGGGTGCGTGCCATCGGGCGAAGGGCCGAGGCTGCGCTGCTCCGTAGCAAGCGCAAGGCCGCTTGCGGCAAAGCCTGAATCCGCGCCTGCCGAGGGGATGACCAGAATCGGCGGGATCACCGGCACAGCCACCCGCGCGGCGGTGTGGCGCGCGATGACGTCGCGCCCGCGCAGCACTTCGCCCGGCTCGTGGCGCAAGGTGAAGTCGGCACGGGCGGCCGCGGCGCTGTGCACCAGCCGCTCCGGGCCGGCAAGACGCGTCTGCCAGTAAGCCTCCACCGCTCCGCTATCGCTCACGCTCCCGCCCATCGCCCATTCGACCAGCCCTCCGGGATTGCGCGGCTCGGCAACTTGCGACGGATCGGCGCGTGATGCGGGGACGAGCCGGAAGGTCGTTGCCCCGTCCGGATCAGCGACCGTCACTGAAGTGACCCCCTCCAGATCGAGCACCGCGAGGCACAGATCGTCGCAGGCGCGCGTGCTGAAAGCGTAAGGCTCCTCGATCCGCACATCCCCCGCCAGCGCAAGCCGGGCTGGCGGCACAATGTCAGGGACCTGCGAGCGCGCTTCGAAATCGGCGATCGTGCTCAACCGCAGGGGCAGCACGGCAAGGCTCGCCAGCGCCAGCACGATCACCATGGCCGCGCCGTGCGCGCGCCATGGCGGGCGGATCGGCAGCAGCGCCGACACCGCCCAGATCGCAAGAAGGTAGAGCAGCAGCGAAGGCGTCAGCAGCAACAGCCCGGCCAGCGGGAACAGCGCCAGCACCGGCGCGGCGGCGGCGGACAGCACCAGCGTCACGCCCGCCAGCGCGCACATGATCAGCACCGCCCATTTCATTGCCGGCCCCAGCCCCCTGACTTTCTGCCCTTTGCCCCGCGCGTTAGCTGAAAGATAGACCATTCCAGCGGAGTTAACCAATCCAAGTGACTTCGCTTTAATGTTTACGGCGAGACTGTGCCACCTGCCCACTTCCGGGCACGGAGCCGCGCGCCATGGCCATCAAGGCCCACCTCGACCAAAACCCGATCCCTGCCGACAACCAGCGCAGCGCAGCGCCCCGCCCCCAGAGGCGCGCCTTGTGGCTGGAAACCAGCGGCTTTTTTGCCGGCGCTGAACCGGGCGGCATCGAAGCTAATGTCACTGTCCACAACATCTCGGCCACCGGCCTCCTGCTGGAAACAGGGCTGACGCTGAACGAAGGCGAACAGCTGGCGCTGGATCTGCCAGAAGCAGGCGCGGTGACCGCCACGGTGGTGTGGCAGTCCGAGCGGCTTTACGGCTGCGCCTTTGCCCGCCCCCTTGGCCCGGCAGCGCTGGCGGCGGCGCAGTTGCAAGGCTTTGCGTCCGGCGTCCCGGAAACCCCTTCGCGGCCCAGCCGGTTCGGCGGCTATGCTTCTGCATCCACGGGCAGCGGCGAGGGGCTCGGCCCGCGGCTCGCGCGGCTGCGGCGCGAGGCCGGGCTGACGCTTGCCGATGTCGCCGCAACCCTCAGGGTCAGCAAACCGACCGTTTGGGCATGGGAGAAAGGCAAGGCCCGTCCCCTGCCGGAACGGCTGGATGCGATTGCCGCCGCGCTCGGGGTCGATCGCGATCTTTTGTCATCCGCCCCGCCCCCGCGCGAAATCGACGCCCTGATCGCCGAATGCCGCGCCCGCATCGCGGCGGCCTGCGACACTGTTCCCGAGGCGGTCAAGATCATGATTGAATTGTGACCTGCACATTACCCGAAGCTAGAAGGGGTTACTTACTGCGCCAATACGTATTGGATAGAGTGTGCTGATAGCAAATTATGGTAAACGAAACCCGGACGTGATTCGTTTTTTAGTCGAGTAACTTTACTTAACTGACAAGAAAAAGATTCGCTATCGGGAAAACAGGGGGAGGTTTTCTTCAAGTCGAGTTTCGTTAGTTACCAAAGCAATCTGACTATGAGCGAGTTGACGAATTTTTCGTTGGACCGCTGGGGCACTGTCGGTATGAATATTGGTTTAAGCGACGTCGAAGGACATGTTCTGCATGGCCTGCTAGAAGAAGCATCGGGTGATATCGTGATCAGGCTCGACCGGCACGGCTTCATTATCCACGCCTCTGCCAACATTGCGGATATCGGACTGGATACCACCGCTGCGCTGCTGCTGCCGCACATCACCGATCTAACCCTGCGGGAACACGCTGCATTTCTCGGCGAACACGTCACGCGGGCGCTGGATGGCTTTGCGCAGATGGGCTGGATCGAATTCCCGGTCATCGCCTCCCCCGATGGCTGCGGCGCGCCGCAAGGCCCGCGCTGGTATGCGCTCAGCCTCAAGCCGATGTGCGACCGCAGCGGCACGCCGGACGGTGCGCTGTGTCTGATGCGTTCAGTGCAGCAAGTGCGCAGCCTTGAAGGCGAGCTGCACGCCCGCGCGGTCACCGATCCGCTGACCGGCCTTGCCAACCGTCAGGCGTTCTGCGCGAGCCTGCGACGTCACCTGGCGCGCGGTGGCGGGCAGATGGTCGCAGTCTTCGCGATCGACGCGATGCGCGCGCTGCTGATGCGTTATGGCCAGCGCACCGCCGATGAAGTGCTGTGGGGCTTTGCCAAGTTCCTCGAAACGATGGCCCAAACGCTGACAACGCCCGGTCATGAACTGGCGCAGCTGGACGGTGAACGCTTTGCCGTATTGCTCCCCGACATGACGCCGCGGGCTGCGCGCGAATGGGCCGATGATGTGATCACCACCTTTGCCGGCCTTGCCGCCCCGGCCTCCGCCAAGGCGCCGCAACTGACCGCCAGCGCCGGTCTTGCGCGGGTTGAATGCACGGTCGACTGGACCCTGCGCGAAGCCGAGCTTGGCCTGGTGCTGGCCCGCGCCGGCGGTGGGCGAAAGGTGGCTGTGGCGGGGCATCGGCGCGCGGCATAACTGGACTCGCGCGGGCGGATCGCTAAACCGCCCGCATGACCCACATCGCCACCATCCTGCTGCTCGGTTCGGGAGAGCTCGGCCGTGAATTCGTCATTTCCGCCAAGCGCCTGGGCGCGCGGGTGATTGCCTGCGACAGCTATGACAACGCCCCGGCGATGCAGGTGGCAGATGCGCGCGAGGTGTTCTCCATGCTCGATGGCGACGCGCTCAGGGCAGCAGCGGAAAAGCACAGGCCGGACCTGATCGTGCCCGAGATCGAGGCGATCCGCACCGAGGTGCTGGCCGGTCTGGAGGCAGACGGTTTCACAGTCGTCCCCTCCGCCCGCGCCGCGCAGCTCACCATGAACCGCGACGCGATCCGCGATCTGGCGGCAGGTGATCTGGGCCTTGTGACCTCGCAATATGGCTATGCGGAAAGCTTTGTCGAAGCGCAGACCATCGCCGAACGCATCTCTTATCCGCTGGTGATGAAGCCGGTCATGTCCTCGTCCGGCAAGGGCCAGAGCAAGGTCGACGGGCCGGAGGCGCTGGAAGCCGCTTGGGAATATGCCGTTGCCAATATGCGCGGTGACCGGGCGCGGGTGATCTGCGAACAGTTCATCGCCTTCGACTATGAAATCACTTTGCTCACTGTGCGCCATGCAGGCGGCATCAGCTTCTGCCCGCCCATCGGCCACCGGCAGGAGCGCGGCGACTACCGCGAAAGCTGGCAGCCCGCCGCCATGTCTTCCGCCGCCCTCGCCAGCGCGCAGGAGATGGCGGCCAAGGTCGTCATGGCGCTGCAAGGCGCCGGGCGCGGCTGGGGGCTGTATGGGGTAGAGTTCTTCGTAAGGGGCGAGGAGGTGATCTTCTCCGAGCTTTCGCCCCGCCCGCATGACACCGGGATGGTGACGCTGGTCAGCCAGGACCTGACCGAGTTCGACCTCCACGCCCGCGCGATCCTCGGCCTACCTGTGCCGTCGGAAATAACCGCGCGGCCCGCGGCCTCCGCCGTGATCCTCGCTGACCGCGACAGCGAGGACTTCGCCTTCGAGGGCCTCGGAGATGCACTTGCGCTGGGTGACACCGATGTGAGGATTTTCGGCAAGCCCGTGACACGTCCCTATCGCCGCATGGGCGTGGCGCTGGCCCGCGCTCGTGACGCTGCGGGCGCGGTCGATTTGGCGAAACAGGCCGCCGCCGCGGTGCGGATTGTCTATTCGCCCTCCAGCGACTAGGGCGCGAGCATGGAAACCTATCCCAAGACAGTCGCGATGATGAAGCGCGGCACCGACTTCCTCGGCTGCGAGACCGCGATCCTGTGCGGCGCGATGAGCTGGGTGAGCGAGCGCAACCTTGTCGCGGCCATCTCCAACGCGGGCGGCTTCGGCGTGATCGCCTGCGGGGCGATGACTCCTGACCTCCTCGACAAGGAAATCGCCGCGACCAAGGCGCTGACCGCCAAGCCCTTCGGCGTCAACCTCATCACCATGCACCCCGCGCTGTTCGATCTGATCGCGGTGTGCCGCAAGCATGGCGTCACCCACGTGGTGCTGGCCGGCGGCATCCCGCCCAAGGGCTCGGTGGAAGCCATCAAGGCGGACGACAGCGGCATCAAGGTGATCTGCTTTGCGCCGACGCTGGCGCTGGCCAAGAAACTGCTGCGTTCCGGCGCGGACGCCTTGGTGATCGAAGGTATGGAAGCAGGCGGCCATATCGGCCCGGTCTCCACCTCGGTGCTGGCGCAGGAAATTCTGCCCGCATTGGCCGAGGAACACCTGATCTTCGTCGCGGGCGGCATTGGCCGGGGCGAGGCGATTGCGAGCTACCTTGAGATGGGCGCAGCCGGCGTCCAGCTCGGCACCCGCTTTGCCTGCGCCACCGAGAGTATCGCCCATCCCGATTTCAAGAAGGCCTTCTTCCGCGCCTCGGCCCGTGAAGCTGTCGCATCAGTGCAGGTCGATCCGCGCCTGCCGGTGATCCCCGTCCGCGCTCTGAAGAACAAGGGCACCGAGGAATTCACCGCCAAGCAGCGCGAAGTCGCCGCCCTGCTGGATGCAGGCGAAGTGGACATGGGTGAAGCCCAGCTCCAGATCGAACATTTCTGGGCGGGCGCCCTGCGCCGCGCGGTGATCGACGGTGACGTGGAAAACGGAAGCGTCATGGCGGGCCAATCGGTCGGCATGGTCACCAGGGAAGAACCCGCCGCCGACATTATCGCCGAACTGATGGGCCAGTGCGAGACGGCGCTCGCCCGCTAAGGATGGCGCAACCCCTCGTCCTCACCCTCGCCTGTCCCGACCGGCCCGGCATCACCGCACGGGTCACCGGGTTCCTGTTCGAGCGAAATTGCAACATCCTCGATGCGCAACAGTTCAATGATCGCGCATCGAACGGGGGCGACGACCGCTTCTTCATGCGCGTCGTGTTCGATCCCGATGGCTCGGCGCCCGAAAGCCTGCGCGCCGATTTCGCCCCGCTGGCCGGGGATTTCGGGATGGAATGGAAGATGGCAGCGGAAGACCGCCCGCGCCGCACCATCATTATGGTCAGCAAGTTCGATCACTGTCTGGTCGATCTGATCTACCGCTGGCGGACGGGCGAGCTGGCGATTGACCCGGTGGCGATCGTCTCCAACCACCCGCGTGAAGCTGCGATCCGGGTGGATATCGGGGATATTCCCTTCCACCACATCCCCGTCACCCCCGACACCAAGCCGCAAGCGGAAGCCGCCTTGCGCGCGCTGGCAGCCGAAACGGATGCCGAACTGGTCGTGCTGGCGCGCTATATGCAGGTCTTCTCCAACGACCTGTCTGCGCATTTCGCGGGCCGCGCCATCAACATCCACCACTCCTTCCTGCCCGGCTTCAAGGGCGCGCGGCCCTACCATCAGGCCCATGCACGCGGGGTGAAGATCATCGGCGCGACCGCGCATTTCGTCACCGCCGACTTGGACGAAGGCCCGATCATCCATCAGGACGTCGAGCGGATCACCCATGCCGACACTCCCGAAGACCTCGTGCGCAAGGGCCGCGATATCGAGCGCCGGGTGCTGGCCGAAGCGGTCCGGCTGTTCGTGGAAGAACGCGTGCTGATGAACGCGGGCCGCACGGTTGTGTTCAGGGGTTGAACGCTTTTCGCAGTTGCCCTGCCGCACGCTGCGGCGCACACTTGCGCCCATGATCGTCCAGCGCCTTGACCATGTGAACATCATCACCGACCGCCTTGCCGAGACCGCGCGGTTCTATGCCGAACTGCTCGATCTGGAGGAGCGTGATGCGCCCCCGCCAATGACCCCGCAGAATGCCCGCTGGATGTTTGACGCGGGCGGGCAGGCAATCCTGCATCTCAACGCGGTCGATTGCCCGCGCACCTTCCCCCGCGCGGTGACACCGGGGGCCGAGACCGGAGCGATCCACCATGTGGCGCTGCGCTGCGGGGACTTTGACGAGGTGAAGGCGCGGCTCGATGCGCGGGGGAGCCAGTACCGGGTCAATGATGTCTCCGCGATCGGGCTTCGGCAGATCTTCACCGCCGACCCCAATAATGTGCTGCTGGAGCTGAATTTCTTCGCAGGCTAGCCCCCGCTCGCCAGCAGCGCGCGCCATGCCTCGGGCGCGTCTGCATCCTCCAGCGGGTTCCACACAATCGCCATGCGCGCGCGGGCCTCGGGCTCGCGAACCCCTGCGGCGCAGTCCAGCAGATAGAAGAACGCCGTCACCCGCCAGTTCATGATGCAATGCACGTGGACAGGGCCGGAATGGGCGGCGAGGGCCTGCTCCAGCGCGGCGACGTGATCATGCGAGGGCGCATCGAAGGGCACCGCGATATGGGTATAGGCGATCCCCTGCGCCGCCAGCAGCGCCGCCTCATCCGCCAGCGCCTCCGGGTGGCTATCAAGCGCAAGGTTCACCACATGGCGAACGCCGATGGCCGCCAGCCGCGCCGGGTCTTGGGCTTCAAGCTTGCCCGAGGTGGTGATCCCGTCCGCCCGCCGCTGCCAGTTGCGGATGTCGGCAGGATCACCCTCCATCGTCAGCGCCGGGCGACCTTTTTCGCGGTCTCCAGCGCCTTGTCCGCGTTGGCGCGGCTGATCACATAGGCGCGGATTGCCTCGATCTCGTCCTTGCTGAGCGAACCCTTGAAGCTGGCCATGCCGTTGTCCTTCAACGCCCCGTCATGCACCACCGCGCTCCAGGTGGCGGCACTTTCCAGCGATCCGGCGCGGCGCAGATCGGGCAGCACGGTCGATCCGACCGCACCCGGCGCATGGCATACCGCGCAGTAACGGCCATACTTGGCCTGCCCCACGGCGATAACCTCCGGCGAGGCGGTGCTCGGCGGCGGGTCGAGCGGCAGGTCAGCCAGCGCAGGCTCGGGCGGCAGCTTCGCAGAACCGCCAATCTTGAACACCAGCAGGCGCGAAATATTGCGCACCGGCGCCTTGCGGTTGATCAGATCGCCATCGACCGACAGGGCATAGGCCCCGCCCCAGCCGGCCAGCACGGCAACATATTGCTCCCCATTGACGGTGTAGGTGACGGGCGGCGCGACCACGCCGGTCTGCGCGGCAAAGCTCCACAGCTTCTTGCCATTGGCCGCATCATAGGCGTTGAACTCGCTGCCCGTCGTGCCCTGGAACACAAGGCCGCCGCCGGTTGCCAGCAAGCCGCCGTTCCACGGCCCTGGATGCTCGACCGTCCAGCGCGCCTTCTGCGCGACCGGATCCCACGCCACCAGCATCCCGCGAAGGGTGCCCGCAACCTGCTTGCGGAAGCCGCCATCGGGCGGCAGATCGCCCGCGCCAAGGTTGAAGCCGACATTGAAGCCGCGCGCACGGTCAGGCTTCCAATTGGCCTCGGGCGCATACATCATCCCCGCCTCGAAGGCCGGGATGTAGACGAGCTTTTCCTTGGGGCTGAAGGCCATCGGGTGCCAATTGTGCCCGCCCAGCGCGCCCGGCATCACCAGCGCAGGCTTGCCGGTCTTGTCGACGCGGGTTTCGGGGTTTTCGATCGGGCGGCCGGTCTTGGGATCAATACCCGAGGCCCAGTTGACCGAGATATAGGGCTTGGCGCTGATGAACTTGCCCGTCTCGCGGTCGATGACATAGAAGAAGCCGTTCTTCGGCGCCTGCATCAGCACCTTCCGGACCTTCCCGTCGATCTCCATGTCGGCGAGCATGATGTGCTGGGTGGCGGTAAAGTCCCAGGTTTCGCCCGGCGTGGTCTGGTAGTGCCACACATATTCGCCGGTCTTGGGCCGGATCGCGACGATGCTGGAGAGGTAGAGGTTGTCCCCCTCGCCTGTCCCGTCCTTGCCGGGCGAGCGATAGGCGCGGTTCCACGGGCTCCCGTTGCCGACCCCGATATAAAGCAGGTCGAGATCGGGGTCATAGGCCATTGAATCCCACACCGTGCCGCCGCCACCGATCGCGTCATTGGCGCCCAGCACGTCCATGTTCCACGTTTCCGCGGCCTTCTTGAGGTAGGCGGGCGCATCATCGCCCTGCCCGCCTTCAGGCACGGTGTAGAACTTCCAGAGCTGCTCGCCGTCATCCGCGTCATAGGCCGCGACGAACCCGCGCACGCCGAATTCCGCGCCGCCATTGCCGATGATCACCTTGCCATCGATCACGCGCGGTGCGCCGGTGATGGTGTAGCTTTTTGACTGGTCGACGGTGACTTTCTCCCACGCGACCTTGCCGGTCTCGCGGTCGAGCGCGATCAGGCGGCCATCCAGCGTGCCGAAGAACAGCTTGTCGCCGTAAGCCGCGAGGCCCCGGTTCACGACGTCGCAGCAGGCCTTGACCGCAGTTTCGCCCGGCACCTTGGGGTCATATTCCCACAAGGCCTTGCCGGTCGTCGCGTCAAACGCCTTCACCTTGCTCCATGCCGTGGTGAGGTAGAGCTTGCCATCCATCACCAGCGGGGTCGCTTCCTGCCCGCGGCCGGTGTCCATATCGGCATACCAGGCAAGGCCAAGCTGGCCGACATTCTCGCGGTTGACACCGTCGAGCGGCGAAAAGCGTTGTTCGGAATAGGTGCGGCCGTGGCTGATCCAGTTGGCAGCGTCGCCATCCGCGCCGACCAGCATGGCGGTGGTCACGCCCTCCCCCGACTCGCCCCCGAAAATCTGGCTGCAATTGGCCAGCATCCCTGCCGACAGCAAAACGGCCGCCCCTGCGGCCCAGCGCCTGAAGTCCATCGATCCCTCTCCCCGTTTTTCTTTGCGGCCATGTTGCCGCGCCCGAAGCCGCTTGTCCATTGCCGCTTGTGGAACAGGTACCGCCGCGCCAGAACAGTTCGCAGGTGGTGTGCAAGGAGATGATCGATGTGCGATGAAACCAAGCTTGAGGAATGGGCGCGTTCCACCATCAGCCGCCGCCAGTTCGGCGCGCTGACCGGCGCGGCAGCGCTGGCGGCCTGCGCAGGCGGTGAAGGCGTGGCCAGCACCCCGGCCCCGGCACTGGCCGAACGCAGCGTCAGCTTTGCCACCGCTGACGGCACGTTGGACGGGTTCTTCGTCCACCCCGCCAAGGGCAAGCACCCCGCCGTGATCCTGTGGCCCGACATTGCAGGCCTGCGCGAAGCCAAGCGCACCATCGCCCGAAAACTCGCCGCCGAGGGCCACGCCGTGCTGGTGGTGAACCCCTATTACCGCGACGTTGCGGGCGAACAGTTTGCCGATTTTGCAGGCTTCATCACCGCAGGCGGCTTTGGCAAGGTCGGCCCGTGGCGCGGCAAGTTGAACGCCGAGGCGATCATGCGCGATGCGACCGCAATCACCGGCTGGCTCGATAGCCAGAAGGCGGTCGACACCAAACGCGGCATCGGCACGCAGGGCTATTGCATGGGCGGCCCGTTCACGGTGTGGAGCGCCGCCGCCGTGCCATCGCGCATCAAGGCCGCAGCCAGCTTCCACGGCGGCGGGCTGGTGCGCCCCGACGCGCCCATGAGCCCGCACAAGCTACTGCCCAAGGTCGACGCCGCCCTGCTGATAGCGATCGCCAGGGACGATGACGCCAAAGCCCCCGCCGACAAGGCCACCTTTGCCGATGCAGCCAAGGCCGCCGGCGTGAAGGCGATGGTAGAAGTCTATGCCGGCGACCACGGCTGGATGGTGCCCGATAGCCCCGCCTATAACGACACCGCAGCCAAACTTGGCGAGGCGGACCTGCTGGCGCTCTACAAGATCGCGTTGGGCTGAGACGCCTCGTCCCTTCCCGTTCCCGAGGAATGGGGAGGGACGAGGCAGCCCAAGGGCTAACTCAGAGTGGGCAGCACCCTGTCCGCTCATATGACAACCCGCGCTATTCATGGAAGGCGGTGCAGTAAGAGCAGCTCTCCCCGCCGTCTGCCGGGACTGGATCCGGACCAAGGCTATTTTTTCCGCCCTCCCCAGCGACGCGGCAGCTTTTGGGATTTTGTCGGATTGCCTCGGATGACTGCTGATGGGTGGGAACCGGAACGGCGGCTTATCGGATGTCCAAGCCACGCAGCGCCGCATCCATGGCGGTCGCGAAGGCGTCCAACACGAAGTTCGGGTTAGCCGCGACATTGCGCAGCCAGCGTTCGCCGCCTAGGTTGGTGAGCGAACATGATCCGGGCGGCATTGCCGCAAACAGTGGCTCGGTGAGGCCCGTTCTCTTCGGCCGCCAGACAACCACTCCGGTCTGCGGCATAGCTAAAAGTTCGAGCTGGTCGTGGGACAATATAAGGGATGCAAGCTCGCTCGCCGCTGCCATCAAGGCGTCTATACGGGTGGCCGTCCCCTGCCGTCCCCACGCGAGCAAGGTGGCAAGCAGCGGAACGGCGGTCGCGCCGTGGGAGCCCAGAACCCCGACATTTGGCGCGGCAAGGTAGGCCCCGCCGAAGGAAATCGCATCGTGCGCTCTGGCTGCATCGCTAAACAGCACGAGGGCCGACTCCTTGGGCTGAAACAGCCATTTGTGCGCCGACACCGCGACCGAATCCGCCCCTTCGATG
>CALRJK020000014.1:0-45788 GCA_943367535.1 Synechococcus sp. UW140
GACCGGGTGGAAGGCGCGCCCGATGCGGCGACGCTGGCGGCCTATCCGGGCGCGCTGCTGGTGCTGCCGCTTGCGGGCGAGGTGGCCGCCAAGGACGGATCTGCGCGAGCCGGGGCGGGCGAGTGCCTGGTGGCCGACACCCTCGCCAGTCTCGACTTCAGCAGCGCACAAGTAACCCTGCTGACCCGCGGAATGTAACCCGCGCCGATGTTCCACGTGAAACACCCCAAAAGGCCCTGCTGAACGGGGGTCTGGCGGGGGTGTAACCGGGGGCTAGGCCGGGTCTGGCCCGGTCTGGGGGGCGGTCAGGACCGCACCAGCAGCCGCTCGATTTCGGTCATGCCATAAGGCTTGCGCAGCACCTCGTCCGCGCCCATCCGTTCGAACCCATTCGCGCCATCGGCATAGCCTGTCGCCAGCACGAACCGCACGCCCGCCGCTCGCAGCGCCGCAGCGATAGGTTCGGAGCTTTCGCCGCCCAGATTGAAGTCGATGATCGCAAAATCGGGCCGCGCCTCGGCCAGCGCCGCCAGCGCGCCGGTGACCGAGCTTTCGAGCACCACCTCGGCCACGCCCAGCCGCTTGAGATTCTCCTCGGTGTCGAGCGCGATGATGATGCTGTCTTCCACCACCAGCACCCGGCGCGGCGCATCGGCGGGGAGGTTGGCTCGCCCGCGCGCGGGCTCGGGCACGTGCGGCACCACGCGCCGCGCGCCTTCTTCGGGCACCGCAAGATAGCGCGCAGGCACGAGGAATTCCGCCTCCACCCCGGTCAGCCGGTAGCGCACGTCCGCCTCGCCCTGAAGGTCGTGCGGGATCGAGCGGGTGATGATGGTCGACCCGAAGCCGTGGCGGGTGGGCGCGGTCACCGGCGGGCCGCCCGCCTCGCGCCAGTGCAGCGCCAGATCGCCGAAAGCGGTGCGCGCCAGCGTCACCTCGACCGTTCCCGCCCGCGCGGACAGGCTGCCATATTTGGCCGAATTGGTGGCCAGTTCGTGGATCACCAGCGCGAGGATCGTATAGGCCTCGGGCGTCACCAGCACATCATCCCCGGTGATGCGGAAGCGCGCGCGTTCAGCCCCGCAATAGGGGGCCAGTTCCGCCTCGATCAGCTTGGCAAGGCTGGCCGGGCCCCAGTTTTTGGCGGTGATATTGTCATGCGCCGCCGCCAGAGCCGCAATCCGCCCGCCGATGATCGCGGCAAAGCCGGGGACGCTCAGCGCATCGGCCTGCGATTGCGAGACCAGCGCGCGGATCAGGCCGAGGATATTGCGCACGCGGTGGTTGAGTTCGGCGATCAGCAAGTCCTGCTGTTCGGCCGCGCGGGCGCGTTCACGGGTGAGATCCTCGCTCATGCGCAGGATCACCTCGATCAGCGTGCGGCGCAGGCGGGCGGCGATTTCGCATTCTTCCGCGCTCCAGTCCGCCGAATGGCCGCGCACGGTTTCGCACCAGGCAGCAAAGCTGGCGCGCGGCTGGAGCAGCTCTCCCGGGCCAGCAGAGGCCTTGGCCGGATCGCCTGCCCAGGTGACCGTGCGCTCCAGGGGGCGCCGCCATAGCACCAGCGAATCGCGCGTGCCGCGTGACAGCGGCAGCACCAGCGCGCCCGCCGCACGGCCTGCGAAACCGGCGGCTTCGGTGATCTGATCGGCAAGCCGCGTGGAGGAATGGGTCGCGCCGCCCAGCGTGCTGGCCAGCAGCGGGGCAATGGCGCGGAACTCCGCTTCTCCGGGCGCATCGCCGCTTGCGCGGTATTCGCCATCAGCGAACAGCGAGATACCATCGTGCTGGATCGTGCCTTGCAGCAGTTCCTCGATCATCGGCAGGCTATCAGCCAGCGTCACCCCGCCCGCCAGCCGCAGCAGCAGCCGGTCGTTCAATTGCCGCGCGCGTTCCCGCAGGGCTTCGGCCTGCGCCACCAGAATCCGGTCGAGCATCAGCGAGAAGGTCTGGCTGAGCAATTCCGCCACGGTGCGCAGCGAATAGGGCGGCAGGCGGGGCGCGCGGTGGTGGCACGAGATCATGCCCCACAAGCGGTCATGCCGCACGATCGCAATCGCGAGGCTCGCCCCCACCCCCATGTTGCGCATGTAGGCGAGGTGCATTTTCGAGTGCGAGCGCAGCATCGACATCGACAGGTCGAGCGGCATGTCATCCTCGCCCAGCGCGGGGATGATCGGCACGGGGTCCGATTCCATGTCGGCGATGATGCGGAAACGGTTGCGGCGGAACAGCTCGCGCGCCTGTTGCGGGATGTCGGCGGCGGGATAGCGCAGGCCTTTGAACGGCTCGAGCGCGTCATCCCGGTCTTCCGCGATCACCTCGCCGCTTTCGTCGGGATGGAAGCGGTAGATCATCACCCGGTCATAGCCGGTCATCTGCCGCACCAGCCGCGCGGCGGTATCACACAGGGCAGCGACGCTGGTGGCGGCTTCAAGCTTGGCGATGACGGGGACGATCATGCTGACATGGTCGGCAAAATCGCTCGCCGCGTGGCGCTCGAACTCGATGATGCCAAGCCCGCAGGAACGATGCACGGCAAAATCGAACCGCTGGCCGGTGCCGGCCAGATCGATCCCGAAGCGACGTTCGAGCGTATCGAGCCCTGACAGGTTCGCCAGCGCCTGCCGGATCGCAGCCAATGCTTCGGGCGTGAGGATATCGCCGAGCGGCGTGCCGGTGGCGGGGTTTTCCGCAAGGCCCAGCAGGTCGGCGATATTGGCCGAGGCATGGGCGATGCCTTCTGCCTCATCCAGCGCGAGCAGGCCGCCGAAGCTCTGGACCGCGGCGATGTGGTGGATCGCCTCGCGGTCGCACTCGGTCAGGGTGTCGTTGCGCTGGTGGAGGTTCATGCGGCCACGCCCTCTCCCACGCCTGCTTGCGCGGCATCGGCGAGCTTGAGGAAATGCGCGAAGACGGCTTCGGCCGCGCGGGTTGCGCCTTCGGCCTCGGCCGGGGCGGCGGGGCGTTCGATGCGGGCGCGCAGGGCTTGCCAGAAGACCATCATCGCATCGTCGCCAAGGAAGGCTACCGGCCATTGCCCGCCGCCGATGCGGGCGACCTGCTTGGCGATGGCCTTGTTGCCGAGCGCTGATCCGGCCAGCACCCAGACGGTGCCCAGCGCCTCCCCGGGCCGGGGTGCGGCGTCTGTGAAGGCAGGGCCGTGGGGCGGCAAATCCGCGCCGAGCGTGGCGAGATCGCGGGCCAGCAGCGGGGTCTGCAAGGGCGGGGCGAGATCAGCGGGAGCGTGCTCGGCCAGCCACGCCTCCAGCGGCAGGCGTGCGGCATATTGGAGCGCAAGGAAGCGGGCGTAATCCTCACAGGTTTGCCAGCCGCTTGCCGCCTGCATGGCGTGATCGAGCAGATCATGCGCGGCCATGGTGGCGGCGCGCAGGTGGGTGCGCAGACTTTCGTCCGGCTGCTGTGCCCTGTCCCTGACCGGCGCCATGCCACCCGTCCTTTCTGCCCGAATCGACCATTCCAGCCGAAACTGCCAGACGATCCGGCGTGTAAGGCAAACTGGGCAATTTATTGTGTCAAATAACTATGACACACCTGCCGCAGTCAGGCAATCGCCAAGCGCGAGGTCAAGGCGCGAGCAGCCGCCCGCCTTCCTTTTTCACCGCCGCTTCGAGCGGGCCCTTCATCACCGAGAACAGCAAGGGCAGGTCCATTTCGATCACCACGTCATGGTCGCGGATTTCGACGCCGCCGGGGATCGACTGGCCCATCACCTCGGCAGTGATGGTCATGCGGTCCTCGGTCGGCCAGCCGGTGGTCACGCGGGCAAGGCCGGCAGGAAAGAATCCGCCGATCTCGCTGGCGTGCTTGTGCATCCGGCGGCGGACTTCTTCCTTGGTGAGACTGTGGGGGAGGGTCACGCGCATGGCTCAGCGCTCCTTTGTCGTGGGGATCGCGGAGAAATCGGGCAGCGGCACGCCGGTATCGGGCATGCCGTCCTCCAGCGCCTCGGCCCCGCCATAGCGGTATTCGAGATAGCGGCTCTTGATCGCCAGATCGTCCAGAGCGCCCTCGGCCAGCCGCCGGGTCACGCGGTCCACCTCGCCTGAAAGCTTGGTGAGGCTTTCGGTGAGGCGCTGGTCAGCGGTCTTGCCCGCGTGCTCCTCGGAGCGCAGATGGGCGGGGATCTTGCGGTAATTGTCGATGGTCTCGGGGATGTATTCGCCCACCAGCTCGCGCACCTCGGCCATTGCCGGCTCGTTATCGCCCAGCCCCTTCAATTGCAGGCCCAGCGCATCGAGCTGCACGCCCAGCTGATCGACCAGCACCTGTGCGGGCGGCGGCAGGGCGGGGCGCTGGGCTTCCAGCCACAATTCGGTGCGCGCGACCATTTGCGCAGGGTTGCCCTGCTTCAACTCCTCGCGCTTGGGGGTCTTCACCTTGCCGGTCGCCGCGAACATGGCGAAAATGAACGCGGTGAGAGCGACGACTGTCATCACGCCCCAAAAGCCGATCCCGCCGATCACCGCCCCGGTAATCCCCGCGCCCACCCACAGGGCGAAGATAGCCAGCGCGATGTTGCGGACCTTCTTGAGCAGGCTCTTCATCTTCAGCTCGGCCGAACCCTTGCCGATGCTTTTGCCGCGCGGCGCAGGCCGGTGGGTGCCGCCATCGCGCTGCGTCGCCAGGGATCGCTTGGCGCTGCGGAGTTGCTGTTCGGGTGTTTCGTAGACCATCAGACTCCCGATCAGCGATCCAGCGCCAGCAGCGACGGGGTTTGCGAGGCAACCTTGGCCTGCGCCTGGGCCTGGCCTTCGGCGCGGGCGATATAGCCCTTGGACTTCTCGACCTCGCTGGTCAGCACATTGACCGTCTGCTTCATCGATTCCAGCGCGCGGACCTTGAAATTGTCGACCTCGTCCATGGTGTCATAGATGTTCTGGAAGGCGCGCTGCAGCGTTTCGAGCGGGATCGTGCTCGCGGCGGCCTGCTCGTGGATCTGCGCGGTCTGTTCGCGCAGCAGCGTGCTGGTCGAATCAATGATGTCGCTGGTGGTCTTGTTGAGCGCGGTGATCTGCCCCAGCACAAGGCGCTGGTTGGTCATCGCCTGCGCCACCGTAACGGCGGTGCGCAGCGCGCCCACGGTGGTAGTGCTGGCGCGGTCGACGCCCTTCACCAGTTCGACATTGTTCTTCTTCACGAGGTCCAGCGCCAGATAGCCCTGCACGCTCACCGCCATCTGGGTCAGCAGGTCCTGCGTGCGCTGGCGGACGTAGAACAGCGCAGATTCGCGCAGCGCCTTGGCCTTGGCGGGATCGGAGCTGTCCAGTTCCAGCGCCTTGGCTTCCAGTCGTTCGTCGAGCGTCTTGGCGATGTGGATCATCTGCTCCAGCTCGCCCATCGCCGCCCACAGCTTCTGGCGCTCGGTATCGATCGCCGCATTATCGAGATGCAGTTCCTTCTTGCCGCTTTCGAGCCGCGTCAGGATCGAGGAGATATGCCCCTGCGCCGAGGTATAGCTGTCGAAATAGTTCTTCAGCTTGTTGCCGAAGGGGATGATCCCCAAAATCTTGCGCGGCCCCGAAAGCTTGCCCTTGCGGCCCGGATCAAGGTCTTCGACCGTGCGGCGCAGTTCAGCCAGATCCTTGCCCACGCTGCCATCGGCATCCATTGCCCGCACCGGGCGATCAAGGAAGCGGTTCGACATCGCGGCGGCCGCGCGGATCTGTTCCTGCCCCATGCGGGTGATCTGATCGACCTTCTCGCCAAACTGGGGCGAGTTGGCATCCACCGTCACCAATTCATTGACGAAGGCATCAACCTTGGTGTCGAGCTTGGACTTCTGTTCCGAAGTGACCGGCACAAGGCCCGCCGCCTGTTCGGGCGCGACATTGGGCACCGGATCGGGCGGGGTGAGGGTGAATTCCGTGGCGGTGGCGGTCTGCGTTTCGGTGCTCATGCCGTCTCTCGTGCTCCCTGTAGCCCGCCGCGCGCCAAACGTGTGGGCGCGCGTGCTTCCCACTGTATTAGTGATCTAAGACACGCCTTTCAAGCGTCGGGGTGCATGGTAAGCCGGAAAGCCCCTCCGCGTCCATCGCGGCGAGGCGGGGCGGCTTGGGTGTCCGCTTTGGCGGGGCCGGAGGAAAAGCTGCCGTCTGGGATCGACTCCGAAGGCGACAGTCAGATCCTCCGCCTTCCGCCGGGCGCTTACGCTGCCAGATCGATGGGCACGATTTCGCCCGCCAGATACAGCTTCTTGGCCTTGGCGCGGCTGAGCTTGCCGGAGGACGTGCGCGGCAGGGTGCGGGGCGGGACGAGTTCGACGATGCAGCTCATGCCGGTGACCGACCGAACTTTATCCGCGATCTGGTCGCGCAGCTTCACGCGTTCTTCGGGGTCGGAGACCTTGCAATGCACCAGCACGGCGGGGGCTTCCTCGCCGTTCTCCATCAGAATCGAGAAGGCCGCGATGTCGCCGTGGTTGAAGCCGGGGAGCTGTTCCACCGCCCACTCGATATCCTGCGGCCAGTGGTTCTTGCCGTTGATGATGATCATGTCCTTCGCCCGGCCGACGATGAACAGATAGCCCTTGGCGGTGTAGCCCATGTCCCCGGTGTCGAGCCAGCCGTCCTGCAAACAGTCGCTGGTGGCGTCTTCGTTGCGGAAATAGGAGTGCATCACGGATGGACCGCGGCACCACACCTTACCGATCTGGTGATCGGAGCGCGCCGTGCCGTCCTCGCCGCGGATTTGCACGTCCATATCGGGCAGCGGCCTGCCGCAATTGACGATGGCGCGGTAGCGGGCAGGACGGGAAAGATCACGAGGAGCGCCCGACAGGCGTTCTTCCTCGACCAGTTCCACCCGGATGCCTTCGCCCGGCGGCATCACCGTCACCGCCAGCACGGCCTCGGCCAAGCCATAGGACGGGGTGAAGCTGGAGGCCTTGAAGCCGGCTTCGGCAAAGGCGTTGACGAAGTTCTGCATCACGTCCGGGCGGATCATGTCCGCGCCATTGCCCGCGATGCGCCAGCGCGACAGGTCGAAGCGTTCGGCCACGTTCGATTGGCTGGAGATGCGGCGCGCGCAGATATCATAGCCGAAGGTGGGCGAGTAGCTGAGCGAATTGCCCTTGTTGCGGCTGATCATGTCGAGCCACGCCAGCGGGCGGCGCGCGAAGGCATCGGGCTTGAGGTAATCGCCCGACACCTGGTTGGCGATCAGCGACAGCAGGCAGCCGACCAGCCCCATGTCGTGATACCACGGCAGCCAGCTGACGCAGCGGTCATTGGTGCCGAGGTTCATCGTGGTCGAATGGCCGTAGAGGTTGTGCAGCAGCGCCCGGTGGGTGACCGCGACGCCGGTGGGGAAGCGGGTCGATCCGGAGGAATATTGCAGGTAGCAGATGTCGTCCGGCGAGGCTTCGGGCAGAGCGCAATCGGGCGCGGGGCGCTGGCCGAAATCCTGCCAGCTGATCGACGGGCAACCCTGCCGCGCGGCGGCTGCGGACGCCATCTCGGCAATTTCCTCGGGGTAGATGAGGATCTTCGGGTCCGAACTCATCAGCTGGATCGCCAGCTGGTCGATGAAGCTTTCCTTGCCGCCGAAGCTGGTCGGCAGCGGCAGCGGCACGGGCCATGCGCCGGCATAGATGCAGGCACAGAACAGCGCGGCGAAATCCGGCCCGGTCTCGGCGATCAGGGCGACGCGGTCTTCCTTGCCGATGCCCGCCGCAATCAGGCGGCGCGCCATCACCAGCGCATCTTCGCGCAGCTGCGAATAGGGATAGACCCGCGCCAACTCGCCACGCATATCGTGGAAGTTGAGCCCCTTCAGGCTCTGCGCGGCATAGTCGATCGCTTCGTTGAAGGTTGCAAATTGCGCACGGATTCGTGGCAGGTCGCAATCATTCGGCGTCGGCATCAAGGCGGCGTCGGTCATAATTTTCAGCGATACCCGTAAGTTGCGGCGCGTATCATGGTGGCTTCCCGTCCGCGCTCTGGCATAACCCCGTGTCGCCGGGCATAGTCCGGCGGCGTCCAATAGTTCGCATTTGATAAGGAAAGTGGCACGAATAAGGCGAAATGGTTTCAGGTAAAGCGAATTCGTCATCACCCGGACACAGGTACGGGGAGGATCGCGGGGCCGGGGGCCGCGCGCAGAAGCGGGTGAAACCCCCGCTGACCGAGGCGAAGCTGCGCGATCTGGCGCTCCATTATGCCGCCCGTTTCGCCTCAACCGGGGCGCGGCTGGAGGGCTACCTGGTGCGCAAGATCCGGGAGCGCGGGCTGGCCGAGGACGCTGATGGGCGGACGCTGGAAGTTGATGTTCCTGCACTTGTCGCGCGGCTGGTGGAACTCGGCTATGTCGACGATGATGCCTATGCCCGGGTGCGCGCGCGCGATCTGGGGGCGAGGGGCTATGGCGCGCGGCGGGTGGATGAAACCTTGCGCCATGCCGGGGTGAGCGAAGGCCTGCGCCGCGACCATGCCCCCGGTGAGGCGGCCAGCCGCCGCGCTGCCGCGCTGATGGCGAAAAAGCGGCGGCTCGGCCCGTTCGGCGCGCAGGCCGAAGGCGGCGATCCCCTCGCGCGGCGCAAGGCTCACGAAAAAGCCGTTGCAGCAATGCTGCGCGCAGGCCACCAGTATGACCACGTGAAGATCATCCTCGCCGCCGCGCGGATCGAGGATATTGACCAGTGGATCGGCGAAGCGGCCGATGACGAGGAAGGGACGGACGCTTTATGGTAAGGCACATTCTGGCGAGCATCGCGCTGATGGTCGTTGTGACGGCGTGCTCGCCCGGAGAAGGCGCGACGGCCAGCACGCAGTCCCCGGCGCTGGCGCAGGAAACGCGGCACCCGGTCTCGGGCCTCAAGGTGATCGATCTGGTGGTGGAGCGCGGGGGCAAGAAGCTGCCCTTCAAGGTCGAACTGGCCGACACGCTCGAAGCGCAGGCCAAGGGCCTGATGTTCCGCACCGCGCTGGGCGATAACGAGGGGATGATCTTCCCCTCGGACACGCCGCAGCCGCGCAGCTTCTGGATGAAGAACACGCCGCTCAGCCTCGACATCATCTTCATCGGCACCGACGGGCGGATCCTCAACATCGCCGCGAACACCACGCCCTATTCGCTCGATTCGGTGTCCTCCCAGGGCATTGCCAGCGGCGTGCTGGAACTGCGCGCAGGCCGGGCCAAGGCGCTGGGGATCGTGGCGGGGGATCGGGTGAGCTATTAGTTTGCAAGGGCGCCTCCGCGCCCTTGTCCTCGGCGCTGCTCCTCCGCTTCGCTCCGGGCGCCTGCGGGCGCCTGCGGGCGGCCGTTCGGCCTTGCGGCCCGTCCGTTGGTGGGCCGAGATCAGCGCGAAAACGGAGTAGAGGCGCTATCCTCGGTCGCGCTAGCGACCGCGAGCGTACGCGGGCACGCAAAACAAATATTGGCCCTGTGCTCCAATTCCGCTAGGCGCTGCCGTCATGGGAATCCTCGCAAAAATCTTCACCTGGTGGGACGGTGCCACCGTCGGCACGCACCTGTGGGCCAGCCGTGCGCGCGGCGAACATGTCGGCACGGATGCGGCCGGCAACAAATATTACCGCGCGCGCCCGAAGGCGGCTGGCGGCCTCAATGACGGCTCTTACACCAGTCGCGAAAAGCGCTGGGTGATCTATAACGGCGCCAATGATGCCAGCCGCGTGCCTTCCGAATGGCATGGCTGGCTGCACAGCACCTATGACGATGTGCCCGAAAGCCATCTGCCGCCGGCCAAGATCTGGGAGGCCGATTACACCCCCAACGCCACTGGCACCCTCGCCGCCTATCGCCCGCAAGGCGATCTTGAACGCGGCGGCAAGCGGGCCCGCGCGGTCGGCGATTACGAGGCGTGGACCCCCGGCAGCGCGGATAGCTGAGGCGCACAGTGCGGGCCTTTCGCCTTGCTGTGCTGCTGACCGGCGCGCTGACGCTGACGGCGTGCGATTATTTCGCGACCCCGGGGAGCGAGGTCGTCAAGGTTCCTCTGGACGATCCGACCGCCGCGCCCGCGCCTGCGGCAAGTGCCTCGGCCGCGCCCGCCAATGATTACGGCGCGACCCCGATGAACGAGCGGGTGGCGGTGCTGGGGCTGCTCAACAAGCGCAACAATGTGTCCGAAGAGATCAAGCTGAAGCCCGGCGAGGCGCGCGAGATCGGGCCGGTGATCATCCGCGTCGCCGCTTGCGAGCGCACGGCGCCGTGGGAACTTCCCCAGCAGACCGGTGCCTTCGTGCAAGTCGATATCCGCGAGCGTGGGCAAGCCCAGCACCGGCGGGTGTTCTCGGGCTGGATGTTCCTTGAAAGCCCGAGCCTCAACGTGGTCGAGCACCCGGTCTATGATGTCTGGGCCAAGGACTGCACGATGAGCTTCCCGGGCGAGGAAGGCCCGGCATCGCCCAAACCCGATCCATCGGCGAAGCCCGCCCCTGCGCCTTCGGCTTCTGCGCCGGCCGCGCCAACCCCTGCCGCCGCGCCCGCACCGGCGGGGTAATCGGCGATCTTGTCGGCGACGAACAGCCGCCAGGCTTCATCAATTCCCATCTCCGGCTCACCTTGCGCGGTCTGGACCAGCCGCCGGTAATCGGCCTGCGCCAACTCGGCTGCGCCCATCGAGCGCAGGTGTTCGGTCATGAACTGGCAATCGAGCAGCACCAGCCCCGCGCGCCGCATCAGCGCCACCAGCCAGACAAGCGCGACCTTGCTGGCATCGGGCACGCGGCTGAACATCGATTCGCCGCAGAACACCCGGTCAAAGCTGACCCCGTAAAGCCCGCCAACCAGCTCCGGCCAGCCCTGTGACCCGACCTGCCAGCATTCCACCGAATGGGCATGGCCTGCGCGGTGGAGGCCGATATAGGACTGGACGATACGCTCGGAAATCCACGTATCGGGATGGTCCGGGCGTGGTTCGGCACAGGCGCGGATCACCTGTTCGAAGGCGCGATCGACCGTCACGGTAAAGCGATCGGCGCGGATCACCTTTTTCAGCGATTTGGAAAGGTGCAGCCCTTCGAGCGGAATAATCGCCCGCTCGCGCGGTTCGACCCAGAATACCTCGGGATCGTCGCGCTTGTCCGCCATCGGAAAAATCCCGCTGCGATAGGCAAGCAGCAGGGTCTCGACCGGGACAGGAGGGCGTTGCGGCGCGTGCATGGCGCAGGCCAGCATACAGACGCACAGGCCAAGTGGCAAAGAGGATTGCCTAATCCGGGCGCCTCCGTTAAAGGCCGCGCCCTAGCCAGTGCAGGGGTGTAGCTCAGCTGGTAGAGCATCGGTCTCCAAAACCGAGGGCCACGGGTTCGAATCCTGTCACCCCTGCCATTTACCGCCCGGTAATCCCGGCTTCCCGACAATCCGATGATGGCCGTGCGCGGCTATAGCATGCTGGCGTAGAGGCGCTGCTCCAGCGGCAGCATTGCCGCGCCGATGGCACAGGCATCCACCTTGGTCTGGGACAGCATCATCCGGGGCAGCGGGCGCGGTTCCTGGCGCCGCGCATCATCGAACAGCTCGATCGCGGGAATGAGCTTTTCGGCCAGAACCCGCGGGATTCGCCCGCCCAGCACGATCACATCGGGATCGAGCAGGGCCGCAATCGACGAGGCGATCAGCGACAAGGGATCGCGGCTTTGTTCGATCCAGGCATCGACCCCGGGCCATGCCGGATCGAATTGCGAGAGCATTTGCGAAATGCCCTCCACCTCGACGCCGGCCTTGCGCACTGATTGCAACAATGTCTCCAGCGTCGGCAGTTGGAACAATCGCCACGGCAGAATCAGGCCCAGCTCGCCGCCATTGCCGTGCTTGCCCCGCATCAACCGGTGGTTGATCACCACCCCGCCGCCAAGCCCTGCGGCCATGAAGACATAGACGAAATCGGCGTGTTCGCGGCCCGCGCCCAGAAAGCTCTCGCCGATGGCGGCGGCATTGGCGTCGTTCTCCACCCATGCGGGCAGGCCCAGCGCCTCGCTGAACAGGGCATCAATCGGCACCATCGCCCAATCATCGAGCGAGCGCGGCGGGTTGTAGCGCGATTTGCCATCAAGGCAGTATCCCGAAATGCCGATGCCGACCCCGGTCAGCCGTTCGCGCGCGGTGGGGGTTTCGTCAAGGAAGCGGTCGCGCACTGCGCCCAGCCGGTCGAACACCGCCCGCCGGCTCATCACCGGCATCGGCACATATTCGTAATCGACCACGTTGCCGGCGAAATCCATCAGCAGCACCGACATGGCATCGGTCATCAGCGCCACGCCGAGCGAATAGGCATAATCAGGCGCAATCGAAAGCGAGACGCTGGGCTGCCCGCGCCGCCCGCTGGTCTTGCGCTGGCCAAGCACCAATGCGCCGCGATCAACCAGTTCGCCCACCAGCCGCGATACGGTTTGCTGGGACAGCCCGCAATGGCGCGCGATCTCGGGCTGGATGGTGCCCTCGTTCCGCAGCACATGGCTGAGAATGGTCGCTTCGCTATCGGATGGCCGCTGGAAAAGGTCGTTCATGGTCGGGTTCATGATGCTGGCATCATCGCAGGATTGATGCAAACGGGCAACATATCACTCCTTTAATACTCACCATGGGTTGTATTGCATTTGAGGCGCTGATAGCCCCTTGCCCATCGAAGCCCAGCCAATGGGTTCGGATGAGGAGAGGATCCATGAAGCAGTTTCTCGCATCTGTGGCGGCCGGCGTCTCGCTGACCGCCCTTCTGCCCGCAGCCGCCCTGGCGCAAGCGACCGGCGATGCCGCGCCCGCCGCCGACGAGGCCGAGCCGATTGCCGGCCAGGAAATCATCGTCACCGGCACCAGCCGTTCGCGCGCCGCGCTGGATACGCCGCTGGCGATCTCGCAGCTTGATGATACCGCGCTGGCGCGTGCGGGCGTCACCAGCCAGGCGGACATTCTCAACACCATCCCCTCGATCAAGGCGGACGGCGGCGGCGGTGAAGTCGCGTCGAACGTCTTCATCCGCGGCCTTCCCTCGGGCGGCCAGTTCCAGTTCACCCCGCTGATGTATGACGGGATGACGGTGCTTTCGTCCTTCGGCCTCAATTCATCGGCCTATGACGTTTACGCCCGCAATGATCTGGGCATCGACCGGCTGGAATTCGTGCGCGGCGGCGTGTCCAACCTGTTCGGCCCCGGTTCGGTCGCAGGCCTGATCAACTACATCAGCACTTCGGGCGGAGACGAGCTTGCGGGCAAGGCGCAGCTCGAAGTGGCCGAGCGCGGCCGCTATCGCGGCGATCTGGCATTGAATGGCCCGCTGGCGGAGAATGTCTACTTCGCGCTGTCGGGCTTCTATCGCGTTGATGATGGCCCGATCGAAACCGGGCTGGACACCAAGGGCGGGCAGATCCGCGGCAACCTTGAATACCGTTTCAGCGATGGCAGTGGCCATGTGAAGCTGATCGGCCAGTACATTAACGACCAGACCCAGTTCTACCTGCCGATCCCGCTTTCCGGGCCGACCCGCAACCGCTTGCGCGGCAATGACGGCCAGATCGTCAACTCGGTGCAGAACCAGTTCGATTTCTCGACGCTGGGCTTCAACATCCCGGGCGGCGGGCGCTTCACTTCGGACATTGCCGAGGGCGTTTCCACCCGCGGCGGGATGCTCGGCGTCGCCTTTGAAAAGGACTTCGGCGATAGCGGCTGGGGCATCAACGGGCGCGTCAAGTATAGCGATTACAAGCACAAGTTCGGCCTGTGGTCGGATGGTGACGGCGTCATCAACGTGCCCGAAACGCTCCAGAGCTTCCTGACCAACCGGGGCCTCGGAACACTTGCCAATGCCCAGTTCAACTTCGTGGGCGGCGGCGCTGTCCCCACGGGCAGCCTGCTGTTTGCCAACCGCTTCACCGATCGCGACCGTCCGGTTGACGATTTCACCGCCGAATTCAACCTCACCAAGTCGCTGGTGACCGGCAGCGTCGATCACGCGCTGACCTTCGGCACGTTCTACGGAAATGCGACGGCGGGCGATGTCAACGCCACCACCACCTACCTTGCCGAACTCAACAACCGCCCGCGGCTGGTGAGCCTGACGGTGACCAATCCGGTTGGCGGCGCACAGACGGTGGTTTCGCGCGGCGGCTTGCTCAATGCAGGGGCGGGCTACGTCAACACCGAGCATTCGGCGGAACGTTTCGCCGGCTACATCGCCGACCAGATGAAGATCGGTGACCGCTTCAACTTCGACATCGGCTTCCGCATCGAAAAGCTGAACGGCGATATCAGCCGCGAACGCACCTCGACCACCATCACCGATGCCAGCACCCCGAACCTTTCGGCGGCGTTGCGCGATGTGATCTGGGGCAACGGCGGCTTTATCACCGGGGGGGTGTCGACCACCGAATGGGCGCTGGCCGCAGGCGCGCTCTACAAGCTGTCGGACAGTATGAGCCTTTACGCCAACGCCTCGCGCGGGTTCTTCTTCCCTGAACTGCGCTCGGCCGCGTTCCGCCCGCTTGCGGCCGGCACGGCTGCCAACGCCAGCGCGTCGCCGGGCACGCAGAGCTTCACCGCAGAAATCATCAAGCAGGCCGAAGCTGGCATTAAGATCAGCCAGCCGGGCCTGTCGCTGACTTTCTCGGGCTTCTGGACCAACCTAGAAAACCGGCGGCAAGTGCTGTTCGTCAATGACGGGCAGGGCGGCCTGACCGAGCAGGTGAACCTCGTCGGCACCGAAAGCTTTGGCGCGGAAGGCACCATCGATGTGCGGATCATCGACAACCTCAACTTCGCGGGCAACGTGACCTGGCAGAAGGCCGAATACACCGCCTTCGATACCCGCGTCCTGAACATCGGCAATGCTGTCGAGCGGCAGCCCGAATGGCTCTACAACGCCGGGCTGTATTACGACGATGGCAACTTCGATCTGTCGCTGTTCACCAACTACACCGGTGCAAACTTCACCGCCGCGACCAACGCGATCGAGCTGGAAGGCTGGAACATCGCCAACCTCGATACCGGCTACACGATGGACATCGGCGGCAGTTCGCTGCGGCTCAGCGTCAACGTGTTCAACCTGTTCGATACCGACGCGGTGACCGAAGGCTCGCCCCGTCAGGACGCGAACCAGGTGGCGAACGGGGCGTTCTTCGTCGGGCGTCCGGTGCTGCCGCGCCGGATCACCGCCCGCGCGACCTTTACCTTCTGATGCAAGCGCCGGGGTTGTAGCCTAGGCTGCAACCCCGGCCGGATGCGCAAATCCGGCCCGCGGGACCGGAAACGAGGGCTGCAATGCTGCTGCGCGACGAGTTGTTTGCGATCTTCAAGTCCGGGGTCGATGCGGCCAGCGCCCCTGCGGCGCTTACCGCAAGGCTGCCGGTCGTGGCCCCCCGGGGCCGCACGCTGGTGCTCGGCTGCGGCAAGGCGGCCGGCGCGATGGCCGAGGTTGCCGCCGCGCATCTGCCGGGCGAGGTCACGGGCTGTGTCGTCACCCGCTTCGGCCACGGCGCGCGCGGCCCTACCGGCGGGATCGAAGTGATCGAGGCGAGCCACCCCGTGCCCGATGCTGCCAGCCTCGCCGCCGGCCGCCGCATCCGCGATCTGGCCGCCACCGCGAAGGCGGGCGACCGGGTGGTGTTCCTGATTTCGGGCGGAGGATCGTCATTGCTGGTCGATCCGATCCCCGGCCTTACGCTCGAGGCCAAGGCGGCGATCAATAATCATCTGGTCAAATCCGGCGTGCCCATCACCGACATCAATTGCGTCCGCCGCCACCTGAGCCAGGTCAAAGGCGGGCGGCTTGCCGCTGCCGCAGCTGCGGCCTTGGGCAATATGCATAGTTTCGTGATTTCCGATGTGGTCGGCGATGATCCTGCCGTGGTCGCATCAGGCCCGAGCATTGCCAGCCCCTTCGAGCCGGACCGCGCCCTTGCGATCCTGTCGGACAGCGGCTGGGCGGTGGATGAAGGCCTTGCTGCCATGATCCATGCCGCCGCGCCGCCCCCTGCTCCGCCGCACCCCGTCCACGTGATCGCCGATGCGCGCACCGCGCTTGATGCCGCGACCCGTGCAGCCGAAGCACGCGGGTGGCGCGTGATCCGCATCGGTGATGACCTTGAAGGCGACGCGGCGCAAACGGGCCGCGCCCACGCCGTGCTCGCTCTCGAATATGCTTCGCAAGGCACGCCTAGCCTGCTGGTTTCGGGCGGGGAACTGACAGTCTCGGTGCGCATCCCCGGCGGGCGGGGCGGGCCGAACCTTGAATATCTTACCGGCTTGATGGCCGCCCTGCCCGAAGGCGCCCCTGTCACCGCGCTAGCCTGCGACAGCGACGGGATCGACGGGAGCGAGGATAATGCCGGCGGCTGGTTCGATGCTGCCACCCGCGCGCCGGTGATGGACTGCCGGGCGGCGCTCGCGGCCAATTGCACCTATGACCTGTTCGCGCGGCTCGGCGGCCTCATCATGACCGGCCCGACCCGCACCAATGTCAACGATATCCGTCTGATTGCCGTGGGAGCCCCGACATGAGCCGCAATCCCGAATTGGATGCCGCCGCGCGCGAGATCCTCGTGCGCAATGATCGCGGCGGTTACACCGTGCCGACGCATGGCCTCTACCCGTTCCAGTGGAACTGGGATTCGGCCTTTGTCGCGCTCGGCTTTGCAGAGTTTGACCGCGAACGGGCGTGGGCCGAGATCGAAACCCTCGTCAGCGCCCAGTGGGAGGACGGGATGATCCCCCACATCGTCTTCCACCAACACGATGAGGGCTATTTCCCGGGGCCGGGGGTGTGGGGAACGGGTCGCACGCCGCCGACCTCGGGGATCACCCAGCCGCCGGTGCTCGCCACCATCGTGCGTCAGCTCTGGGAAGCAGAGGGCGCCGATCCCGCCTGCCCGCGCATGCAGCGGCTCTACCGCGCCTGCCTTGCCAGCCACCGCTGGTTCCACACCTATCGCGATCCACTGGGCAACGGCCTCGTCATGGTCACCCACAACTGGGAGACAGGGCGCGACAATTCCAGCGAGTGGGATGATGCGCTCGCCCGCGTCGATACCAGCGGGGTGGGGACATATCAGCGGCGCGACACCGGCCATGTGGATGCCGCGATGCGCCCCAAACAGGAGGAATATGATCGCTATGTCGCGATCCTCCAGTTTGGCCGGGCAAGCGACTGGAACCACCGCACCATTGCCGATGACGGCCCGTTCCGGATGGTGGATGTCGGCATGTCGATGGAGCTGCTGCGCGCCAATCGCGATTTGCTGGTGCTGGCCGAAGCACTTGGGGACACCGCCGCAGCACAGGAACTGCGCGGGCGGATTGCCCAGTCCGAAGCGGGCATGGACTGGCTGTGGAACGAGGAGGCGGGCGCCTATTGCTCGCGCGATGCGTCCACGCAGGAAAGCTCCGGCCTGGTCACCAATGCCAGTTTCCTCGCCTTTTACGCCGGTGTCGGCAGCGAAAGCCAGCGCGCCCGGCTGATCGCGGCGCTGGCGCGGATTTCGAGCAGCGCGGCCTATCTCCTCCCCAGCCTCGAAGCGGGCAGCCGCGCCTATGATCACCGCCGCTACTGGCGCGGGCCGGTGTGGCTGGTAGTGAGCTTCATGGTTGCCCAAGGCCTTGCCGAACAGGGCCACGCCGATTGGGCGGAGCGGATCCGCAAGGATTCCGCCCGCCTGATCGAGAAATCCGGCTTCTATGAAAGCTTCAGCCCCGAAACGGGCGAGGGATCGGGCGGCCCCGACTTTTCGTGGACGGCGGCGATGTGGCTGGCATGGTGCGGGCGATGAGGGGGTGCGGACGATGATCGGCCGTTTCCCGAAGCCCGCCCCGGCGCATTATCCGTGGATCCTGATCGGTCTGTTGTGGATGGTCTCCTTCCTCAATTCAGCTGACCGGGCGATCCTCAATGCGGTCAAACCCCTGCTGCGCGATGCCTTCGCGATCACCGATGTTCAGCTGGGCGTGGTCGATACGGTGTTCTTCTGGACCTATGCGGTGTGCGCCTTCCTGTTCGGGCGGATCGGCGATTCCGTGCGGCGCCGCAACATGGTGCTGTTCGGCCTGTTGTTCTGGAGCATGGCGACAGGCTTCATGCCGATTGCGACCGGCTTTGCAATGTTGCTGGGGATGCGCACGCTGGTGGCTGTGGGGGAGAGCACCTATTACCCCACCGCCACCGCGCTGATCAGTTCGTGGCACCGCCCCGCGATGCGCAGCCGCGCGCTGGCGATCCACCAGACGGCGGTGTTCGCAGGTGGCGGGATCGGCGCTTGGGCGGCTGGCGCGCTGGCCGATGCGCATGGCTGGTCCATGCCCTTCATCATCTTCGCCCTGCTGGGCGGCGTGGTGTTCGGCCTGCTGATCTTCACCTTGCGCGACGATGCCCCGGCGGTGGCGGCTGCGGCGGCGGTTTCGGGCGATGCGCCGAAACAGGAACCGCTCAAGATCATTCTGGCCAATCCCGCCGCGCTCTTGCTGTGCGGCGTGTTCTGCCTTGCCACAGCCGCATCCTCGGCGGTGCTCAACTGGTGCAACACCTACGCGCATGACGTCTTGAAGCTGAACCTTGCCGATAGCGCGCTGGTGGGGCCGGTGATGATCACCAGTGCAGGCTTCATGTCGGTGCTGGTGGGCGGCTGGCTGTCCGACCGGCTGGCGGCGCGCAGCGCGACGGGCCGCATGACTGTGCTCGCGCTCGGGCTTGGCCTGGCGGCGCTGTTCCTGCTGCCGTTCCCGTGGGCGGGATCGGTGGTTGTAGTCGGCACGCTGCTGTTCGCGACGAGTTTTGGCAAGGGGCTGTTCGATGGCTGCATCTATGCCGCCATGCATGATGTTGTGCCCGATTCCGCCCGCGCCACGGCAGCCGGGCTGATGACAATGCTGGGGTTCCTTGGCGCAGGGGTCTCCACCGTCGCGCTGCCTGCGATTGCGGTGCATACCGGGCTGGCGGCCGGGTTTGCCATGATGGCGGGCCTCTATGCGCTTGCTGTCATCGCGCTGCTGGCGGGGCGGCCGCTGGTGCGGCAGGCGATCGCCCGCATGAGCGAAGGGGCGCGCCATGGCTGATGCGCCGCTGTTTGGCGGGATCGAGTTGGGCGGCACCAAGACCGTCTTTGCCGTCGGCACGGGCGAGGGCCGGATCATCGCCCGTCACACGGTGCCCACCCGCGCGCCCGAGGCGGTGATCGCCGATGCTGCCGCCTTCTTCACCGGGACCGGCCACGCCATTGCCGCACTGGGCGTCGGCGCTTTCGGCCCGATCGTGATCGACCGCGCCGCCCCCCGCTACGGGCAATTGTGCGACACCAACAAGCCGGGCTGGAGCGGTTTTGATCTTGTCGGCGCCCTTGCGCGCGCGGTCCCTGTGCCGTTGCACCTTGCCACGGATGTCGGCGCGGCCGCGGTGGGCGAGGCGCGGCTCGGCGCGCTGCGGGATGCGCGGACGGGGGTCTATCTCACGGTCGGCACCGGGATCGGCGGGGCGATTGTGGTCGATGGTCAGGTGCTGCCCGCGCTGCTCCACCCGGAAATGGGCCACATTGCCTTGCAACGCCTGCCCGGGGACGACGCGCCTTCGGCCTGCGCCTTCCACGATAGCTGCGCCGAAGGGCTGGCGGCGGGGCCTGCCATCGCCGCGAGGTTCGGCCAATCGCTCGATCATTTCGCCGGTGACAGCCCGCAATTCGCGATGATCGCCGATTACCTCGCGCAGCTTGCCAGCCAGCTTGTCCTGATCCTGTCGCCCCAGCGGATCGTGCTGGGCGGCGGGGTGGGCGGCGCGCCGGGTCTGGTCGCGGCCGTGCACAAGGCGATGGTCTGCAAGCTTGGCCGCTATGCGCCCGCAGAGGTCGCAGGGGAAGGCTATCTGGCGACGCCGATGCTGGGTCAGGATGCCGGCATCACCGGAGCACTGGTGTTCGCCGCTCAGGGCAGCGAGTGACAGCGCGGGGGCAAGTCGCCCGGATTTTCGCGCTATGTCACGGGCAGCCCCAAGCAATCTTGCATTCGCGCAGAGCAGCGCGTAAGGCGCAAATCGTCTTTCCGACATCGGCAGATTATCCAGCCCCTCCGGCGACCTTGTCCCGGGCGGCGCGGAGCCCTACCTGAAAGCCGGCCGGACGAGACGACACGGCATTACGCGAAGGAACTGGCTGGTATGGCCGACAAGATGATCGCTCCCAAGGACGGGGCCGAAGAAAAGAAGCGCAAGACCTCGCCCGGCGAGTTCTTCAACCAGGTGAAGACCGAGACGAACAAGATCGTCTGGCCGAGCCGCGAGGAAACCGTGCGCACGGGGATCTTCGTGTTCATCTTCATGCTGATTCTGTCGGTCTTCTTCCTCGGCGTCGACACCATTTTCGGCATGATCGTGAACGCGCTGATCGGCCTTTTGAAGTAAGGCCCACCGCCTCCTCCTTTCCTGCAAGATATTCATTTCCAAGGACGTCTCATGGCTCGCTGGTACATCATTCACGCGTATTCCGGTTTCGAGAACAAGGTGCGCGACGCGATCATTTCCGAGGCCGAACGCCTCGGTCTGTCGGACGGCGTCGAGGAAGTGCAGGTTCCCACCGAGACCATTACCGAGGTCAAGCGCGGCAAGAAGGTGCAGGTCGAACGCAAGTTCATGCCCGGCTACGTGCTGGCCAAGCTGAACATGACCGACGATGTCTACCACCTCGTCAAGAACACCCCCAAGGTGACCGGCTTCCTCGGGTCGGGCAACAAGCCGCAGGCGATCTCCGAAAAGGAAGCCTCGCGCTATTTCGGCGGCGTGGCCGAAGCGCAGGCAACCCCGAAGCGCGACATCAGCGTCGATTACGAGATCGGCGATTCGGTCAAGGTGCTCGACGGCCCGTTCGCCAGCTTCAACGGGATCGTGGAAGAGCTCGATTTCGACAAGGCCAAGGTCAAGGTGTCGGTATCGATCTTCGGCCGCGCGACTCCGGTGGAGCTCGATTTCGAGCACGTGGAACTCGCGAAATAGTATTTCGCTCGCCCCTCCGGGCGAGCGTCCTCGGCGAGTTTCAGGCCCTTTGGGCTTGATCGCCTCCGGGGCGCGCGCGTGCGCTTGCGGCCTCTTTGCGGCCGATCCGTTTGCGCGGCTTCGGGGGGAGGTGATGTCGTGAAGACGCGGCCCGGCATCTGCCAGCGCAAGCGCTGCTTCGCTTCCCGCGAGGAAGCTGACGCCGCGGCCTTGCGGGCCGATGTCACCCTGCGAACGTACAAGTGCGCGCTGTGCGGCCGGTTTCATCTCACCAGCCGCACCAAGGGGCTGCGTCCGCCGCGCAGTTTAGGTTGATTTCGCGCAGGCCTGCGCCTATGCGCCCCCCTTCGCTGGCCCTTCGGCTGGTGATTCCGTGCGGGAGTTTCTGTTGTGCACGCAGCAGGAGCGTTGGACCGCTTAACATGAGCCGCGCTGGAAACAGCCCGGCAACAGTGCGACAGGAGTAAGGCCACATGGCCAAGAAAATTGAAGGCTATATCAAGCTGCAGGTTGCAGCGGGTTCCGCTACCCCCTCGCCGCCGATCGGCCCGGCGCTGGGTCAGCGCGGCGTGAATATCATGGAATTCTGCAAGGCTTTCAACGCCGCCACGCAGGAACTGGAAAAGGGCATGCCGATCCCGACCGTTATCACGGTCTACGGCGATCGCTCCTTCACCTTCATCACCAAAACGCCGCCCGCGTCGTACCTTCTGAAGAAGGCGGCTGGCCTGAAGTCGGGCTCGAAGGAGCCCAGCAAGATTTCGGCCGGAACCGTGACCAGCGCACAGATCCGTGAGATCGCCGAAACCAAGATGGCCGATCTGAACGCGAACGACATTGATCAGGCGATGAAGATCATCGCCGGTAGCGCCCGCTCGATGGGCCTCGAAGTGGTGGAGGGCTAAGCACATGACCAAGATCACCAAGAAGGCAAAGGTTCTGGCCGCGCTCGATCGCGAAAAGCTCTACACCGTTGACGAGGCTCTGGCCACGCTGCGCCAGTACAAGACCAAGTTCGACGAAACGGTTGAAGTCGCCATGAACCTCGGCGTCGATCCGCGTCACGCTGACCAGATGGTCCGCGGCATGGTTTCGCTGCCCTCGGGCACCGGCAAGGACGTCAAGGTTGCCGTGTTCGCACGCGGCGACAACGCCGAAAAGGCGCTGGCTGCCGGGGCTGACAAGGTTGGCGCCGAAGACCTTATGGAAGACATGATGGCCGGCAACCTCGATTACGGCCGCGTGATCGCCTCGCCCGACATGATGGGCGTTGTGGGTCGTCTCGGTAAGATCCTCGGCCCCAAGGGCCTGATGCCGAACCCGAAGCTTGGCACCGTGACCCCGAACGTCGCGCAAGCGGTCAAGGACGCCAAGAGCGGCCAGGTCGAATACCGCGTCGAAAAGCAGGGCATCATCCACTCCGGCATCGGCAAGCTCAGCTTCTCGGATGACGCGTTGAAGGCGAACTTCAAGGCGCTGACCGAAGCGGTCGTGAAGTCGAAGCCCTCGGGCGCCAAGGGCAAGTACGTCCGCAAGGTCACCATGACCTCGTCGATGGGCCCGGGCCTCAAGGTTGACCTGTCGGAAGTCGAAGGCGCGTAATCGATTGCGCCTCGGGCGCCAGACTTGCGATCCCTCCGGGGTCGTTCGTTCGCCGTACAAACAAAAGCAAGGGGCCGGGAGCGGGATGCTTTCGGCCCCTTTGCTTTTGCGGCGGCAATTCGCGGTGCCACTTGTTTTTCCGGCCGGTTACCCCATTTTCGGTAGGTAGGCGGCCTGCACTCCTCCCCCCGGCCGCTTCACGCGAAATGAGGTCAAATCCATGTCCGTTCCTTCCGAGCGCCTTGCCGGATGGCTTTCTCCCAAATGGCTGGTTGCCGGTGTCGCATTGTCGGCGGAGGCGCTGCTCATCCCTTACGACCTGCGTCTTGCCGTGGCAGCGGGGGTGGTGATCGCCGTGGTGGTGGCGATATGGCTCTATATCGCCCTGCGTTACGGCTCGCTCAGCGGGGTGCCCTCGGTGCGCAGTTCGCTGGTTGAACAGGCAATGCAGCAGTCGGCCAACCGGCGCAGCGCCGTATCGCGGGCTGATGGGCTACGTTCAGGCGCGCAGCAAAGCGCGGATCCGTCCGAGCGCCCCTGATCGCGCGGCGAGGGTTTTTGCCCCTGCCACACCCGCATCAAAGGCATCCCGCGCGCCCAGCAGGGTGCGGTTGGCAAAGGTCGGCTCCAGCAGCATGAGGCTTGAACAGGCGGCGCTGTGCGTGCCGAACATGGCTTTGTGCGCGCCCTCGCCTTCGGTGAAGTCGAACCAGCCGAAGCGGCCTTCCGCAAACAGGCGTTCGAGCGCATCGACTTGCAGCACCGTGCCCACCGAAAGCTGCGACCACTCCGGGTCATAGCCGAGGTGCGCGTAGACCAGCGTGCGTCCGCTCACCGGTAGCGACAGGTAGGCAACGGCTGTGCCGCCTGCATGGAGCAGGAAGGCGCGCATCCGGTCGTCCTCTGCCGCTTCCAGCATCGCCCGGCGCGCGGCGGCATCGCCGGGCAACCCGGCATCCAGCAGCCGCGCCTGATAGGTGCGGGCCGACAAGGGCAGGGCGGCAGCGAGGAAGGCCTCGATTTCGGCGGGGGTGCGATGTTCGGTCACCGCATATCCGCCCGCTTCGTCCGACAGCTTGCGCGCCTTTCGCCGCAGGGTGGAACGGGTCTTGCCCGAGAAGCCTTCCATATAGGCAGCAAAGCCGGCCGCCATGTCGATATAGTGGCGGCGGTAATCCTGCCGTCCGCCCGCGACGAAACCGGGATAGCGCGCGGCAATATCGGCCAGCCGGTCAGTAGGGGCCGAAAGCACGCGCACCCCGTCACGCGCGGCAGGCGGCGCAGGCGGGAGGGCGCCCGCCAGCACGTCCTCAAGGTTGAAGCCCCAGGTTGACAGCACGCGCGGCACGCTCGCCAGCCGCCGCGACCCGAGGGTGAAATCGATGTTCGCCGTCATGATTGCGTTTGTGCTCTAGAGATTGCCGTAAAGGGCGTTGGAAACCAGCTGTTCGGCCAGCCTGCGCCCGGTGCGCATCGGGCTGGGCGGGAGCGGCTGATATGCGCCGCCGGTCAGGCGCAGCACCGGCGGCGTGTCGGCATAGGTGCCGGTGGTCACGCCGCGCATCGTCCCAAGCGCCTTGATCAGTCCGCCAAAGCGGCGGCGCACGATGTGGTTCACTGTCATCCGGCGGCGATTGATGAGCTCGAAGGAGTGGCTCACCAGCGTGAAGCTGTCGCGCCCGTTATCGCGCGCATGACGGATTGCGCAGAGCAGTTCGCCCAGTGTCAATGCGGTGATCTGGGCGTGGCGCAAGCCCCCGCCAAGGGTGCCGATCGCGCCGACGGGAATTTCGATCACGCCCATGTGGCCCACCGGATCGCAGTCTTCGTGGGTAAGGCCGATCTGGCAAGCGCTGCCGCCGACCAAGGCGGGGCAGTGGCTCGAATCGTAATCCAGCCCGATGGCCGCCAGCGCCCGCAAGGTATCGTCATTCGCGCCGTAGTTGCCCGCGCGAAAGGCGATAGGCGCGGGCGCTCCTGCCGCGATCAGCGTGGTGCGCGCGTAATCGAGAATCGCGCATTGGTCCTCGAAGGCAAATTCGGCGAGGTTCTTGGCCGTCATGCGCGAGGAGAGCGGATTGGCCGGGCCTGCATGTTCGAGCCATTCGGTGTGGCAGTGGAGCTGAACGTCCTGCCCTGCTTCCACGATCGGGCCGACAATATCCTCGATGGCGGCAATGCCCCACACCAGCGCGGGCATAGGGTCGACAAAAAACACCGCCTTCTGTCCGTGCTTGGCCAGCACAGCGAGCTTGTGGGTGATGCCCGAAGGCCCTTCCGGCGTGTCGCAGGCAATCGATCGCGCGAAGTTATCGGCACGGTCGGCCGCCCCCGGGCCGGTGTAGAGGCCGGACGAGTATTCGGTGTCGATCGTGATGAACACGCGGGTCATGAACCCCCGGATAGCACCGAAGGGTTAAAGCGAGGTGATAGCGTCTCCTCGCCGCTTGGCTGAGGGTCAGATGCCGCCGCGGGTAACCGCGTGGCCCTCCGCCTCAAGCGCGGCGGCAAGCGCGTCGCAGCAGGCCGCAAGGTCATCCGCGCTGACCGAGCGCACGACGAAATTGGCCCCCACACGGCCTTCGCGGAAGAAGGGGTAGGAGCCGATCTGGCAGGTCTCGTAAGCGTGTTCGGTGCGGCGCAGCAGCTCGGCGATTTCGCTTTCCGGAATCCATCCGCCAAGCGTTTCGGACAAGAGCGGCGCGCCGCCTTCCAGTTCGCCGGTCAGCGCGTCGAGCATCCCTGCGGTGATGTGCGGCACGCCTGCCATCAGGAAGATATTGCCGCGGCGGATACCGGGGGCGCCGGACATCCGGTTGGGGATCAATTCCGAACCTTCCGGCACGCGCGCCATCCTGAGGCGTCCTTCATTGAGGCCGCCGCGCGTTTCGTAATACCGTTCGAGCATCGCGCGCGCATCGGGGTGGATGACGACCGGCACGCCCAGCGCGGCGGCGACCGCGTCCACGGTGATATCATCATGGGTCGGCCCGATCCCGCCGGTGGTGAAGAGGTAATCATTGCTCGCGCGCAGGGCGTTGACCGCCTCGACAATCCGCGCCTCGATATCGGGCACCACGCGCACTTCGGCGAGGCGGATGCCCTGCACCTGGAGCCACGAGGCCACCTGCGCGATGTTCTTGTCCTGCGTGCGGCCGGAGAGGATTTCGTCGCCGATGACGATGAGTCCGGCGGTCCAGATTTTGTCGGAAGAGGTCATGGACAAAGGTTAGGCGAAGGCGGGCACAATCGGAAGAGATTACCGCCCGCCTTGCGCGCTTATTCCGCTGCTTCCAATTGCTCCTCGCCGCGCTGGGCATTCGCTCCTGCGCGGGTGAAGGTCAGGATGCTGTCGGTGAGCGGATCGTCCTTCATGCGCTTGCGGTCGATCACATATTCCTGATTGAGCCGCCACGGGTAGCTCACCGAATTTCGCGGCATGATGTGCTTTCCGCGCTGGATGTAGCCGCTGGAGAAATCGAACACGTCATCCTCGGTGATCGCTGCCTCGCCTTCAGCAGTCAGCACCGGGGTGGCGATGGTTGCGCCGGTCTTGCGCATATGTTCGAGCACCCGGCACACGTAGTCCGAATTGATATCGGCGCGCAGGGTCCAGCTTGCGTTGAGGTATCCGAACACCACCGCAAGGTTGGGCAGGTTCGAGAACATGCAGCCCTTGTAATAGAACCGCTGGTTGAACGCGACCGGCTCACCATCCACGCGCACGTCGATCTTGCCGGCGACTGCCAGCTTCAGGCCCGTGGCGGTCACGACGATATCGGCGGGGAGGAACTGCCCGTCGGTCAGGCGCACGCCGCCCTTCTCGAACTTGGCGATGTGGCCGGTGACGATATCGGCGCGCCCTGCCTTCATCGCCTTGAACAGATCCTCATCAGGCACCAGGCACAGGCGCTGTTCCCACGGCTTGTAAGGCGGGGTGAAGGTCTCCCTGTCGAAATCCGGGCCGAGTGACTGCTCGATCTTCTTGTAGAGCGCGTCGATCACTTTCTGCGGCTTGTCGCGCGCCAGCTTGAAGCTGAAGTCCTGCATCTTGATGTTCTTGAACCGCGTCAGCCGGTAAGCCAGCTTTTCCGGCAGCACGGCCCGCAGGAAGTTGGCGACCGCATCCTTGGCGGGGCGGGTGAACATCCATGTCGGCGTGCGCTGGAGCATGGTGACGTGGGCAGCTTCGCGCGCCATCGAGGGCACGATGGTGACAGCAGTGGCCCCCGATCCGATCACGACGACATTCTTGCCGGCGTAATCGGGGTTTTCAGGCCAGAACTGCGGGTGGAACACCTGACCGTCGAATTCGCCAAAGTCGAAGCCGGGATCATAGGGCTCGTCGTAATCGTAATAGCCCGAGCCGAGATAGATGAAGTTCGCCGTCAGGTGCGTGCGCGAGCCATCGGCCTTTTCCATCTCCACGTGCCAGCGTGCGTCATCATGGTGGAAGTCGGCCGAGATTACCTTGTGTCCGAAGCGGATGTGCTGGCGTATGCCGCGCTCGTCCACGATCCGGTCGAGATAGTCGAGGATCGCAGGCGCATCGGCGATGCTCTTTTCGTGCCGCCACGGTTCGAAATCGAAGCCCAGCGTGTGCATGTCGCTGTCCGAGCGGATGCCCGGGTAGCGGAACAGGTCCCATGTGCCACCGAGGTTGTCGCGCCGCTCGACGATAGCGTACGAGTGGTGCGGCGCTTTCATTTCCATGTGCGCGGCCATCCCGATGCCGGAAATCCCGGCACCCACGATCAGCACGTCGAAATCAGGCGGTGTTGCGAGCATGACGGGCCCTCTCTCTCCCTTGTTGACACTGATGTAACCACAAGCCCCGCGCGAAAGCGAGTCTTGAATGGCAAAGTGCAACTGAGTTTGTGGTGACGCGGTGGGCCCCACGCATTATGGCGCGACCCATGACCCTTCGTGCCCGCCTGCTCGCATCCCTCTCCCTCACCCTCGTCGCCGCGCCGTTGGCTGCGCAGGACGATGGGGCGACGGAGGACGAGGAACTGGCCGAGGAGATTATTGTCACCGGGCGCGGGCTCGATCCGGCGCTGTCGACCGGCATCTATGCCACCACCACGCTGGAGCGCGATGTGATCGTCGCCAGCCCATCTGGCCGGATCGAGGATGTGCTGCGGGGTGTTGCAGGGTTCCAGCAATTCCGCCGTTCTGACAGCCGCTCGTCGAACCCCAGCGCGCAAGGGGTGACGCTGCGGGCGCTGGGCGGCAATGCCACCAGCCGCGCGCTGGTGCTGCTGGACGGGGTGCCGCTGGCCGACCCCTTCTTCGGCTATATCCCGCTATCGGCCATTGCGCCCGAGACGCTCGGCACGATCCGCGTGACGCGCGGTGGCGGTTCCGGCCCGTTCGGCGCAGGCGCGCTGGCCGGCACGATTGACATGGAGAGCGCCGAGCCGGGCGCTGTCTCGCCTTTCCTCGGCAATGCGGCGGTGAATGACCGCGGCGAGAGCGAGCTTTCGGGCTTGCTGACCCAAAGCCTCGGGCGGGGTTTTGCGACCGCGAGCGGGCGCTGGGATCGCGGACAAGGGTTCTTCACCACGCCCGAGGATCAACGCGTTCCCGCCACCGCCCGCGCCGCCTTCGATAGCTGGAATGTCGCGCTGCGCACCGTCGCCCCGCTGACCGACACCGTCGAAGTGCAGGCCCGCGTCGCTGCGTTCCGCGATGCACGCACGCTGCGCTTTGCGGGCGCGGATTCAACCAGCGAGGGCGAGGAAGCCTCGATCCGCTTTGTCGGGCGAGGGGAGTGGCAGTTCGATGCGCTGGCCTATGTGCAGGCGCGCGACTTTTCGAACATCGTTATTTCCTCGACCCGCTTCACCCCGACACTGAACCAGCGCCGCACGCCATCGACCGGCGTGGGCGGCAAGTTCGAGCTGCGCCCGCCGATCCTTGAAGGTCACGACATCCGCATCGGCGCCGATTACCGCCGCGCCGATGGGGAGTTGCAGGAGGAGGCGCTCAATGCCGTTTCGGGCGCGATCACCGAAAGGCGGCGCGCAGGGGGGGCGACGAGCAACCTCGGGATCTTCCTCGAAGACGATTGGCAAATCGGCCCGCTCACGATCAACGGCGGCTTGCGCGCCGACCGCAGCAGCATCACCGGCGGCTTCTACCGGGCAGTCAGCGCCGCCGGCGTGCCGGTCAGCACCGTGATCGCGCCGGACCGTGCCGACTGGTCGCTAAGCTGGCGCGCGGGCGCATTGTTCTATGCCACCCGCCGGCTCGATATCCGCGCGGCGGCCTATACCGGCCTGCGCCTGCCGACCCTTAACGAGCTTTACCGCCCCTTCGTGGTCTTTCCCGTCACCACCGAGGCCAACGCGAACCTCGTGAACGAACGCCTGAAGGGCTTCGAGATCGGGTTGGATTGGCAGCCGGTCAACGAAGTGGTGATCGCGGTGACCGCCTTCGACAACAAGGTGGACAACGCCATCGCCAATGTCACGATCAGCCCCAACCTGCGCCGCCGGGCGAACCTGCCCGCCATCACGGCGCGCGGGATCGAGGCGAGTGTCGCTGCCAAATTCGGCGCAGTCCGCCTCGAAAGCGCGCTCGCGTGGACCGATGCCGAAGTTGAGGGGCGTGGGCCTTCTGCTGACCTTGACGGCCTGCGCCCGGCACAGACGCCCGCATTCGCCGCCACCATGACGCTGGGCTGGGAGCCTGCGCCCGGCTGGCGGCTGGCGGGGACGCTGCGCCATGTCTCCGCGCAGTTCGAGGATGATCGCCAGAGCGACCGCCTGCCCCCCGCCACCACGCTTGATGCCTTCCTCGCCGCGCCGTTGTTCGGCAAGCTGTCGCTGATTATCCGCGCAGAGAACCTGACGGACGAGGCCATCGTGACCCGCAATCAGGGCGGCTCCATCGATCTGGGCGTGCCGCGCACTGTGTGGCTGGGGGTCCGTTACGGGTTCTGACCGGAGGGCAGGCAGGTCTGCGCAACAATCTTGCCTCAACCTCGGCTGAACGGGCGCCATGCTGCGCTGCAACACCGGCTGTGGTATTTTTACTACGGTCTCCGCATAAGTTGCCTACCAGTCTTGTTAGGCCGCGCGACGCTGATAGGTTTCGCCTCGCAAACCCAAGTCCGGCGCAAAGACCGGCTGGAAATGTGGAGAGAGGGAAGACCATGACGCGCAAGTTCGCTACCTTCGCCTGCGGCCTGATGGCCTGCAGCGCATTGACCACCCCCGCCTTTGCGCAGGACGAGACGGCCGACACCAAGGCCAACCGTGATGACAACGTCATCATCGTGACCGCGACCCGCCGTGCGCAGGACGTGCAGGACATTCCTCTCGCAGTGACCGCGATTTCGCCGCAGCAGCTTGAAGCGCAGCGCGTGGTGAACATCCAGCAGATCGCGGCGCTGGCCCCCAGCTTCACTGCCAGCCAGGCGCAGCTTGCTTCGGGTTCGGTGGTTCTGCGCGTGCGCGGTATCGGCACGACCTCGAACAATATCGGCTTTGAAAGCGCGGTCGGCATCTTCATCGACGGCGCCTATCAGGCGCGTCCGGGCGTTGCGCTGAGCGAATTCGTCGATGTCGAGCGCGTTGAAGTGCTGCGCGGCCCGCAGGGCACGCTGTTCGGCCGCAACACCTCGGCAGGTGCCCTCAACGTCACCAATGTCCGCCCCGACGTCACCGAATTTAGCGGCTTCGTGAACGCCGAATACGGCAATTTCGACGAGAAGAGCCTGCAAGGCGCGATCAACGTGCCGATCGTCGAGGACACCGTGGCCCTGCGTCTGACGGGTGCTTTCCGCCAGCGTGACGGCTTCCTCACCGTGGTCGATCGCACGGGCCGCGAGATCGGCGACACCAATGATGTCGATCAGTGGCTGGTGCGCGGCCAGATCGGTTGGGATACCGAAAGCGGTCTGCGCGGCCGTATCATCGCCGATTATTCCAAGAGCCAGTCGAGCTGCTGCGGCGCGATCGAGCTTTATCAGACCCCGCTGGCGACAGCCGGGGCCTTCGCTGCGGTCGGCCTTGGCGCCAACGGCGGCAATGGCCAGCCGTTCGTCAGCACCCGCGAGCGTGACAATGGCGCGTTCGAGCGGGCGATGGATAACCGCGTCGTCTCGGCCAACTTCGCGCCGATTGCGGACATCGACAACTACGGCGTCACCGGCGAACTCGAATTCCCGGTCTCGGACAATGCGGACCTGATCTTCATCGGTTCGTACCGCAAGTATCAGAGCCTTGAGAACTACGACTCCGATTTCACCGCACTCGACATCTTCAACGTGCCCGCGCTCAACCTTGAAATCGACAACTGGACCGCGGAACTGCGGCTTCAGGGTGAGAGCGCCGGCGGCGCGCTCAACTACATGGTCGGCGGCTTCTATTCCGACGAAACGATCGATCAATCAGTCAGCTTCGCGCTGGGTGCCGATTATGGCGAAAACGTCGGCGCGCTGCTGTTCCCGGCCACCGGCGGGGCGCTGGGGCCAAATCCGCTGACCGTGTTCACCGGACGCGATCCGGCTGGCACCAGCAACACCAACCGCTTCCAGCAGGATGCCAAGAGCTACGCGCTGTTCACCCACAACTCGCTGGAGATCGCCGACGGTCTCGAACTGACGGTGGGCGCGCGCTATTCGTGGGAAGACAAGTCGGGCGGGTTCACCCAGACCGCGATCAACAACCAGATCTGCCCGGCCACACTCAACGCCATCGGTGCAGGCACGGGTCCGGCGGTGGTTCCGGCGGCGCTTCGTCCGACATTCGTGGCGCTGGGCTGCTTCGGCTTCACCGCGCCTGCCAACCTGCCGCAGGCCGCTGCGCTGCCGCTGGTGCGCACCTTCCAGTCGGACTTCAACGATGAAGAGCTGATCTACACCGTCAAGCTCGGTTACGAGTTCAGCCCCTTCGTCAGCAGCTATGCCAGCTTCACCCACGGCTACAAAGCGGGCGGGATCAACCTTGATACCACCGCTGCCGTGCTCGGCGCCGACCCGACCTTCCTTTCGGAAGAGGTCGATGCCTACGAACTGGGCCTCAAGGCGCAGACCCCGGGCGGGGCTCTGACCTTCAACGTGGCCGCCTTCTACGAGGAGTTCACCAACTTCCAGGTGCTCGAGTTCACCGGCACTGCCTTTGCCACCTTCAACGTGCCAATCGCTGAGACGCGGGGCGTGGAAATCGAAAGTGTGATCCGTCCGGCTGACGGGCTGACCTTCAACCTTGCCGCGACCTTCCTCGAAGCGAGCTATCCGGATGATTGCGCCGGTACGCAGACGGCGGTGCAGGTTGTGGCGCTGTGCGGCAATGATCTCACCAATGCGCCGCAGGTCGTCGCACTGGCAGGGATGATGTGGGAAAAGCCCATCAACGATTCGATGGAGTTCTTCTTCGCCGGTCAGGTCCGTCTCGAAGGTGACCAGCGCACCTCGACCCAGGCGAAGATCCTGCCCACCGTGGCGGCTGGCTCGACCCAGGCGCAGGTGAAGGCAGCGGTTGACGCCTCGGCCCCGATCATCGCCGACATTCAGGACGGCAAGGCCTTCGTGAACCTGCGCGCGGGCCTGCGCTTTGCCGAGGGCAAGTATGCGATCGAAGGCTGGGTCAACAACCTGACCGACGAAGTGGTGCGCGGGGTGACCTTCAACACCACCCTGCGTGGGTCAGGCGCGGCCAACTCGCGTTCGGCCTTCACCCTGCCGCCGCGCCAGTACGGCGTGACGCTGCGCGCCAAGTTCTGAGCGTATAGAATAAGTTAGCTCCGAAAAGGAGCGGGAGAGGGGAGCGGCCTGCCTTGCGGCAAGCCGCTCCTTTCTTGTTTTTCGAACCCGCCTCCGCGGGAGTGCTTTTGTGTGCGAGGGCGCCTCCGCGCCCTCGTCCTCGGTGCGTTTCCCTTCGCTACGCTACGGGAGCACCTGCGGGCGCGCGGTCGCGCTTGCGACGCCCTTGGCGTCGTTACAGCGCGACTTGGCGACGGAGGGCGGCTGACACGAAAAAGGCGGCCCGTTGAGGGGCCGCCTTTCCATTCCTTGAGCCTCGCGCCGGAAAGGTCGCGCTAGCGACCGCAAGGCCGACTAGCCTCAAGTAGCGAAGCGATAGGCCAGCAACAAGTCCGCCCGCAGGTGCCCGATCCTGCAAGGATCGAAACGCGCCGAGGACGCAGCCGCGGAGGCGGCTGCGCTTACATAGATCTGGCGATCAGCATCTTCATGATCTCGTTGCTGCCGCCATAGATGCGGGCGATGCGGGTGTCGCGGTACATGCGGGCGATGGCGTAATCATTGATGTAGCCGGCGCCGCCGTGGAACTGTAGGCACTTGTCGACCACTTCCGACTGAAGCTCGGTCACCCAGTATTTCGCCATGCTCGCGGTCGCCACATCAAGCTTGCCTTCGAGCAGCTTGGCGATGCAATCATTGACGAACACCCGTGCCGCCGTGCCGCGCGCCTTGAGGTCGGCAAGGGTGAACTGGGTGTTCTGGAAGTCCCAGATCGTCTTGCCGAAGGCCTTGCGGTTCTTGACGTATTCGACCGTCACATCGAGCGCTTTCTCGATCCCGGCAATGGCGCCCATGGCGATCACCAGGCGTTCTTGCGGCAGTTCGCCCATCAGCTGGTAGAACCCGCGGCCTTCCACGCCGCCGAGCAGATTATCGCCCGGAATGAAGACGTTATCGAAGAACAACTCGCTGGTGTCCTGCGCATCCAGCCCGATCTTGTCGAGCTTCTTGCCGCGCTGGAAGCCCTCTGCGCCCTCGGTTTCGAGCAGCAGCAGCGAGATCCCCTTGGCGCCTTCCGTCGGATCGGTCTTGGCGACGACGATGATGAAATCTGCTAGCTGACCGTTGGAAATCCAGGTCTTGGAGCCGTTCAGGCGATACCCGTTGCCGTCCTTCAGGGCGGTGGTCTTGATCGACTGAAGGTCGCTCCCCGCATCAGGCTCGCTCATCGCGATCGCGCTGACCAGATCGCCCGCCACCAGACGGGGCAGGTACTTCTGCTTCTGCTCCTCGGTGCCGTGGCGCACGAGGTACGGCAGGATGATGGTGTTGTGGAGGCTCGCGCCGAATCCATCAACGCCGTGTTCGCCCTGCTTGGCAATCACCACCATGTCGTGCCGGAAGTCGCCGCCGTGGCCGCCATATTCGGTCGGCACCGAAACGCCGAGCAGGCCTGCCGCCCCCGCTTCGCGCCAGAACTCGCGTTCCACCATCCCGTCTTCGCGCCACTTCTCGACCCGCTTTTGCGGCGCGTGCTGGGCGTAGAACTTGCCGACCGCATCGGCAAAAATGGCGATTTCTTCTTCTTCCATGAAGGCCGGCTGGGGCACGTCGATGACGGGCATTTTTCTCTCCTGATGTTTCACGTGAAACCCCCGCACGAGCAGGGGTCTGGAGGGGGTCTAGAGGCGGGCAAGGTAGGGTCTAACCCCACCTGAGCCCGGTCAAGGCCCCCTCGAAGCCTTGCTTACTTGCCGGTCCAGTTGGGCTTGCGCTTTTCGGCAAAGGCCGCTGCGCCTTCGCGCGCATCATGGCTGACGAACACCGGGGCGATCAGCTTGCCCTGGTTGGCGTAGCGGTCTTCCATCGCCCAGCCGCGCGATTGCTTCATCACTGCCTTGGACACCTTCACTGCCAAAGGCCCGTTCGCCGCGATCTTCGCCGCCAGCGCCTTGGCGCCTTCCAGCGCCGAGCCTTCGGTGACTTCGTTGATCATGCCGAGCTGGTAAGCGCGCTCCGCCCCGATGAAATCGCCGGTCAGGGCGAGCTCCAGCGCGATGCGTTCGGGGATCTGGTCGGGCAGCATCATCACGCCGCCGGCCGCTGCCACAAGGCCGCGCTTCACTTCGGGAATGCCGAACTTGGCGTTGGCATTGGCGACTACGAGATCGCAGGCGATCATCAGTTCAAGCCCGCCCGCCAGCGCATAGCCTTCCACCGCCGCGATCAGCGGCTTGGCCGGGGGGGCCTGCACCACGCCGCCAAAGCCCTTGCCCTCGACCGAGGGGGTTTCGCCGCGCAGGAAGCCCTTCAGGTCCATGCCCGAACAGAAAGTGCCGCCCGCACCGGTGATGATGCCGACTCGCAGATCATCATCCGCATCCAGCCGCTCCATCGCCGCCGCGATTCCCTCGGCCGCGGCGCGGGTCATGGCGTTCTTGGCTTCGGGGCGGTTGATGGTGACGATGAGGACGCCGTCCTCGACTTCAGTCAGCACTTCAGGGGCAGCGGTCTCGCTCACAGGCTCTCTCCTATCGAATTTGGCATTGCGATTTGAAACGCAATTGTTGTGCGACTGGTGAAGCGGGTTTACGTAACCGTCAACCGCATTTTCGATACCCGGGAGAGGTACACCATGACCGAAGCATATATCATCGACGCAGTCCGCACGCCGCGCGGGATTGGCAAGCAGGGCAAGGGCGCGCTGGCCGCCTGCCACCCGCAGCATCTGGCCGCCACCGTGCTGAAGGCGATCAAGGACCGCAACAATCTCGATACCGCCACGGTTGACGATGTGATCTGGTCGGTCTCGACTCAGGACGGGATGCAGGCAGGCGACATGGGCCGCATGGCCGCGCTGGATGCAGGCTTTGACATCACTTCGTCCGGCACCACGCTGGACCGCTTCTGCGGCGGCGGCATCACCAGCGTTGCGCTGGCCTCTGCGCAGGTGATGAGCGGGATGGAAGATTGCGTCATCGCCGGCGGCACCGAGATGATGAGCCTCACCGCCGCCATGAGCCAAGAGAAAATGCGCGCCGGGATCAAGCCGCCGATGATGGGCAGCTACAACGCGCGCCTTCAGGCCGTGCACCCGCAATCGCACCAGGGCATCTGCGGCGATGCGATTGCCTCCAAGGAAGGCTTCACCCGCGAGGAGCTGGACGAAGTCGGCTACCGTTCGCAGCAGCGCGCTGCCGCCGCGATGGCCGAGGGCCGCTTTGCCAAGTCGGTTGTGCCGGTGACGGCGGATGATGGCACGGTGCTGCTTGATCGTGACGAATATGCCCGCCCCCAGACCACCCGCGAAGACCTCGCCAAGCTGGAACCGGCCTTCCCCAAGATCGCTGACGTTCCGCTGGACGCCGAAGGCACGACCTTCCGCAAGCTGATCAACCAGAAGTACCCCGATCTGGAGATCCAGCACTTCCACCATGCGGGCAACAGCTCGGGCGTGGTCGATGGCGCGGCTGCCGTGCTGATCACTTCGAAGGACTATGCGCAGAAGCACGGGCTGAAGCCGCGTGCCCGCATCGTTGCCACCTGCAACATGGGCGATGATCCCACGCTGATGCTCAATGCGCCGGTGCCTGCGGCCAAGAAGGTGCTGGCCAAGGCTGGCCTTACCACCGACGATATCGATCTTTATGAAATCAACGAGGCCTTCGCGGTCGTCGCCGCCAAGTTCGTGCGCGATCTCGATCTTGATTGGGACAAGGTCAACGTCAACGGCGGCTCGATTGCGCTCGGCCACCCGATCGGCGCGACCGGATCGATCCTGATCGGCACGGTGGTTGACGAGCTGGAGCGTCGCGGCGGGCGTTATGGCCTTGTCACCATGTGCGCAGCGGGCGGCATGGCCCCGGCGATCATCGTCGAGCGGGTCGACGGTTTCGTCGACTAAGGCCGGACACATGATCGCTGACAACACGCCCGTTATCATCGGGGTCGGGCAGTATTCGGAACGGGTCGGAGAGGCCGGTTACGAAGCCCTGTCCTATATGGACCTTGCCGGACGGGCGCTGGGGTCGGCGATTGCGGATAGCGGCGCTTCGGGGTCGGTGGCGCAGGCCATCGACACCCTCGCCGCGATCCGCGCCTTTGAAATGTCGCGGCCTGACAGGAAGCCGCCGTTCGGCGCTGCGGACAATGTGCCGCGTGCGATTGCGGGACGGGTTGGCGCGAACCCTGCGCGGGCGATCCTGACGACCACCGGCGGGCAGACCAACCAGCAATTGGTGGGCGAGTTTGCCGCGGCCATTGCGGCGGGAACTAGCCGGTGCGCGGTGATCGTCGGCAGCGAGGCGATCTCGACCGTGCTGGCGCTCTCGGCCAAGGGCGAAACGCCCGACTGGTCGGAAGCCATCGGCGGCGACTTTGAAGATCAGGGCTTCGGCGTCGATGAACTGATGGAGCCGGTGCTGTTCGCCCACGGCGCGAGCGGGGCGATCCCGCTCTATGCGCTGGCGGAGAATGCGCGGCGGCATAGGCTGGGCATGGGGCTGGAGGAATACCGGCTCCAGATCGGCAAGCTGTTCGCGCCTTTCACTAAGGTTGCGGCGGCCAACCCGCATTCGGCGGCTCCGGTGGAGCGGACGGCGGAAGAACTGGCGAGCGTTACCGACCGCAACCGGATCGTGGCAGAACCCTATCCGCGCATGACGGTGGCCCGCGATCAGGTGAACCAGGCGGCGGCGATCATCGTGGCCTCGGCTGGTCTGGCGCGCGAACTCGGCGTGCCCGAGGACAAGTGGGTGCACATCCACGCCGTCACCGCCGCGACCGAGTTGAAGCTTTCGCAGCGGCCCGATCTGGCGGGCAACCCGGCCTCGCTCGCCAGCGTCGATGCGGCGCTGGGGCGGGCGGGCAAGTCGATCAGCGACATGCGCTATATCGACTTCTATTCCTGCTTCGCGATCCCGGTGTTCAACCAGTGCGATCACTTCGGGCTGTCGGTGGATGATCCGAGGGGGCTGACGCTGACGGGCGGATTGCCGTTCTTCGGCGGAGCGGGGAACAACTACTCGGCCCATGCCATCGCCGAAGCAGTGCAGCGGGTGCGCTCTGATCGCGGCAGCTATGCGCTGGTCGGCGCGAATGGTGGCTGGATGAGCAAATATGCGACCGGCGTCTACTCGACGGAAGCGGCAGATTGGTCCGCCAATGACCGCTTTGCCGTGCTCCCCAAGGCGAGTGACAAGGTGCCGGTGGCGCGCGGGCCGGTCGATGCCGCCACAGTCGAAACCTACACCATCAACCGTGGCCCCAAGGGCGCCGAGGCGATCTTCATCGGGCGCTCCGACGCGGGCGAGCGGGTGGTGGGCAATGCCGACCTTTCCGACCCCGCCACCGCCGAGGCGTTCGAAAGCGGCGAGCCTTTCGGCAAGCGCTTGCGGCTGACGCAGGACGAACGCGGGCGGGTGATGGGCCGCATCGCCTGACCTTGCACGAATCGCCGGTCTGCGGTATTTGGTTTCAATTGAAACTATATCCGCAAACCGGGGAATCGCCATGAACGCGCCGACAATCACCAAGAGGGCCGGGGACCTCTTCGACAATCCCGCCGGCCTCGACGGGTTCGAATTCGTCGAATTCTGCGCGCCGGAAAAGGGCATGCTGGAACCGGTGTTCGCAAGCATGGGCTTCACCCGCGTGGCGCAGCACCGGTCGAAGGATGTGCACCTGTGGCGGCAGGGCGGCATCAACCTCATTGCCAATTACGAACCGCGCAGCCCCGCATGGTATTTCGCCCGCGAGCATGGCCCCTCGGCCTGCGGCATGGCCTTCCGCGTGCGCGATGCGGCGGCGGCCTATGATCACCTCATCAACAAGGGCGCAGAGCCAGTGGCGGTGCAGACCGGCGTCATGGAACTGCGCATCCCGGCGATCCGCGGCATCGGCGGGGCGATCTTGTATCTGGTCGATCGCTATGACGGGGCGGAAGGGGGCAACGGCCTCACCATTTACGACATCGATTTCGAATACCTCCCCGGCGTCGACAAGCACCCCGTGGGCGCGGGCTTCCACACCATCGATCACCTCACCCACAACGTCTATGGCGGGCGGATGAAGTTCTGGGCCGACTATTACGAGACCCTGTTCAACTTCCGCGAGATCCGCTTCTTCGACATCAAGGGCGAATATACCGGCCTCACCAGCAAGGCCCTGACCGCGCCGGATGGCAAGATCCGCATCCCCCTCAACGAGGAAGGCGAGGGCGGCAAGGGCCAGATCGAGGAGTTCCTGCGCGCCTTCAACGGTGAGGGCATCCAGCACATTGCGCTGATCTGTGACGATCTGCCCGCCTGCTGGGACCGCCTGCAAAAGCTCGGCGTGCCCTTCATGACCGCGCCGCCCGCCGCCTATTACGATATGCTCGAAGGCCGCCTGCCCGGCCATGGCGAGGATGTGGGCGCGCTCCAGATGCGCGGCATCCTGATGGACGGCACCACGGAAGGCGGCCAGCCCCGCCTGCTCCTGCAAATCTTCGCCCAGGCGCAGGTCGGGCCGGTGTTCTTCGAATTCATCCAGAGGAAGGGCGACGAAGGCTTCGGCGAGGGCAACTTCAAGGCCCTGTTCGAAAGCATGGAGCGCGACCAGATCACCCGCGGCGTGCTCACCATCGAGGAGCCTGCCGAATGACCCATCCCGTCGCCCTGTCCGGCATCCACCACGCCGCCTATCGCTGCAAGGACGCCAAGGAGACGGTGGAGTGGTACGCCCGCGTGCTGGGCATGACCTACACCACCGCCTTTGCGGAAGATCACGTGCCCTCCACGGGGGAGTATGACCCCTACATGCACATCTTCCTCGATGCGGGGAACGGCAACATCCTCGCCTTCTTTGAACTGCCGAACCAGCCCGAGATGGGCAAGGACCCCAACACCCCCGCCTGGGTGCAGCACCTCGCCTTGAAGGTGCCTTCCGAAGCGGCGCTGCTGGCGGCCAAGGCGCATATCGAGGCACAGGGGATCGATGTGCTCGGCCCGACGCATCACGGCATCTTCAAGTCGATCTACTTCTTCGACCCCAACGGCCACCGCGTGGAACTGGCCGCCGATATCGGCACCCCCGATCAATATGCGGAACTCGCCCGCGTCGCTCCGGTGATGCTGGAAGAATGGTCTGCGACCAAGAAAGCCCCGCGCCACGCCGATTGGCTGCACGAACTCGCCCGGGCAGAACACGCCGCGAAAGCATGACGTTTAACATTTGATCCAACGCAAAGCGTAACCGCGCCGCTTCCCCCACCTTGGCACGATCCAAGAGGGGGGGAGTCGCCCATGCGCATTCTGTTCGTTCATCCCAATTATCGTTCCGGCGGGGCCGAGATTGCCGGGACATGGCCGCCCGCATGGGTCGCCTATCTTTCCGGCCCGCTGAAGCGCGCAGGCTTCACCGACATCACCTTCATCGACGCGATGACCGAAGGCCTTTCGGACGAGGAACTCGGCCAGCGGATGCGCGCCGCCCGGCCCGATGTGGTCGGCACCACGGCGATCACCCCTTCGATCTACGCCGCCGAACGCGTGCTCGAAATCGCCGCGCTGACCGTGCCGGAAGCGGTGCGGGTGCTGGGCGGCATCCATGCGACCTTCATGTATGCGCAGGTGCTGGCCGAAGCGCCGCATATCGACGTGATCGTGCGCGGGGAGGGTGAGGAGATTGCGGTCGAACTCTTCACCGCCATAGCCGAAGGCCGCTTCCCGGCCGAAGCGCGCGCCATCAAGGGCCTCGCCTTCCGCGAGGGGGACAAGGTGGTCGCCACCGAAGCTGCCGACACGATCAAGGATATGTCCTCCATCAAGCCCGATTGGGATGTGCTCGACTGGAGCCAGTACACCTACATTCCGCTCGGCACCCGCGTTGCCATCCCCAATCTGGCGCGCGGCTGCCCGTTCACCTGTTCCTTCTGTTCGCAATGGAAGTTCTGGCGCGATTACCGCGTGCGCGATCCGAAAGACGTGGTCGATGAAATTCAGGAGCTGCACGAAAAGCACGGCGTCGGCTTCTTCATCCTCGCGGACGAGGAACCCACGATCAACCGCAAGGCCTTCATCAAGTTCTGTCAGGAGCTGATTGATCGCGGCCTGCCCGACAAGGTCAAATGGGGCATCAACACCCGCGTCACTGACATCTACCGCGACAAGGAACTGCTCTCCTTCTACCGCCGCGCTGGCCTTGTCCATGTCAGCCTCGGCACGGAAGCGGCGGCGCAAATGAAGCTCGACCGGTTCAACAAGGAAACCAAGGTCGAAGAGAACAAGCAGGCGATCAGGCTGCTGCGCGAGGCGGATATCTTCGTGGAGGCGCAGTTCATTGTCGGGCTGGACAATGAAACGCCCGAGACGCTGGAGGACACCTTCCAGATGGCATGGGACTGGCAGCCCGATCTCGCCAATTGGGCGATGTATACGCCCTGGCCCTACACGCCGCTGTTCGAGACGCTGAAGGACCAGGTCGAGGTCCATGATTTCAGCAAGTACAACTTCGTTACCCCGATCATGAAGCCTGCGGCGATGGAGCGCGGGGAGTTGCTCGATGGCGTCATGAAGAATTACCGGCGGTTCTACATGAGAAAGGCGCTGTTCCACTATCCGTGGCGCGGCACCGGCTTCCGGCGGCGCTATCTGCTGGGGTGCCTGTGGGCGTTCCTGCGGGCCGGGTTCAAGCGGACCTTCTACGATCTCGGTAAAGCGGGTTACTGGGGGCCGCAGACGGCGAAGAAGGTGGAATTCCACTTCGATGAAAGCCGCGCTGCCGCTCTGGATGCGGCGGGCGACTGGGAAACCGCCGCTGACCGCGCCGCACAGGCGGCCGAGCGCCGTGAGGCGGTGCGCGGCCAGATGATGAAGCGGGGTGAACAGCGCCGGCGGGACCGGATCGATGTCGATTGACGCGCGGCTCCACGCCCGGCGCAAACCCGGTGCCCCGAAGCCGGCGATGATCGGGCCGAACGCGGTGCTCAAGACGGTGGAGGTGATGGAGGAGCGGCTGGGCCACACAGAGACCGCTGCCATCCTTGCCGATGCCCGGATCACCCGCCTGCCTTCAGGCGAGCACATGATCCCCGAGATCGATGCCTTGCGCCTCCACCGCTGGCTGGCGCTGCACGATCCGATGGGGGCGCTGGTCATCGCCGAGGAAGCGGGCGCGCGCACCGCCGATTACATCATCGCCAATCGCATCCCGCGCGCTGCCTGCTGGCTGCTGCGCCGCCTTCCTGCACGGCTGGCGGCACCGCTGCTGATGGCCGCGATCCGCAAGCACGCGTGGACTTTCGTGGGCGCGGGCGCCTTTGCGCCTGCCGGGGCATGGGCCTTCACCATCGACCGTTCGCGCGCGCAGGATTGCATGATGGTGCCTGACAGCCTGTTCCATTGGTACGCTGCGGTTTTCACCCGGCTCTACCAATCTCTGGTTGCAACCGATTGCAGGTGTCGGCTGCATACAATCATCCCCGTCGCTGTCAGTGGTAAGCCGCCGTCATATGTAATCAGCCGCAATTAGCGGCCTCGTCTAACGGATAAATGTCCAGTTGTTTATTTTTAGTCGAATCCGTTGACTCGGTGCGACCACGTAAATAACTGGAGGCTAGCCGCAAGACCCGATCAACCTGATCCGGGTCGGCGGACGATAGCAGTTCCGGGGGGAAACTGAATGAAGTTAGGTGCAGCCCGCTTTGGTGCCTTCGTGTCGCTGGTGGCCATTGCCACAGCGGCCCCGCTGGCGGCGCAGTCCAATGGGCAATCGACCAACGACCTTCGCCTGCCGGATCCCAAGCCGTCCGAAGACGCGCGCGGTGTGCGGGTTGAACGCGATGCGGGGATGAAGGCCAGCTGTCCGTTCGATGACAGCCCGCTCAAGGTTACGCTCACCAATGTCGCCTTTGCCGATGCGCGGGGCGGTGACCTGTCTGACAAGCTTTCGCGCTCGCTCGGGCGGGTCAGCGTGCCGCAGGGCGAACAGCCGATCCGCGTGATCTGCGACGTGCGCGATGCCGCCAACGCCGCGCTGCGGGCCGATGGCTGGATCGCCAGCGTGCAGGTGCCGCAGCAGGATCTGAAGGGCACGCTGCGGCTCGATGTGGTTTCGGCGCGACTCTCCGAAATCCGCGTCAACGGCAGCCCCGGCCCCTATCGCGATGCTCTGTCCAAGGTGCTTGCTCCCCTCCAGGCGCTTGATCCCCTGAACGAGCGTGATGCCGAGCGTATTCTGCTCAAGGCCTTCGACATCCCGGGCCTCAATGTCCGCCTGTCGCTGGCGCCCTCGGGCGAGGGGCCGGGCATTGTGGTCGGCAACCTTGCGGTCGATTTCCAGCGCTATGCCGCGGTCTTCAACCTGCGCAATTACAACGCCCGCTCCATTGGCCGCGAAACCGGTTTTGCGCGGGTCGATTTCCATGGCCTCACCGGCCTGTCGGACCGCACGTTCATCGGCGGTCAGGCGACGGCCGATTTCTCCGAGCAGCTGATCGTTCAGGGTGGCCACGAATTCGGCCTCGGCAAGAGCGGGATGCGGCTGGGCGGGCAGTTCACCTATGCCCGCGCGCGGCCCAGCATCCAGAACCTCGATCTCGAGACTGTCACCCAGCTCGGCAATCTGGCGCTGACCTATCCGCTGGTGCGCACGCCGCTGAAAACGTCGAACCTGTCGCTGGGCTTTGATTACCTCGACCAGAACTCCACCGTGGGTGCAGTCGATCTCAGCAAGGATTCGCTGCGCACGCTGTATCTGCGCGCTGAAACGCAAGGGCGCCGCACCCGGCTCGACCGGTCGACCTGGCTCAACTATTCGGCCTTTGCCGAAGTGCGTCAGGGCCTCGATGTGTTCGGCGCGACCCAGTTTGGCGGCTTGTTCGGCTTTGCCGAAACCGATGGCATGGCGGCCTCGCGGCCTTACGGCAATGCCGAGGCGCTGGTGGTGCGCGGCGGCTTTGATGCCACCGCCTTCATCAACGAAACCTTCGACCTGCGCGCGCGGGTGGAAGGGCAGTGGACCGATGATCCGCTGCTCAACTTCGATGAATATTCGATCGGCAACCTCAGCATCGGCCGCGGCTATGATCCCGGCGCCAATAGCGGCGACCGCGCGATCGGCTTCTCGGGCGAGGCCGGGGTGACCGTGATCGACAACCCGGAAAAGCAGCTGCGGGTGCAGGGCTTCGGGTTCTACGACATCGTCAAACTGCGCAACCTCGATCCCTTCACCCCCGCGCCCGAACGCACCCTTGCGTCGGTCGGGGCCGGGGTGCGGGCTTACTTCGGTAGCGGGCTTACCGCCGAAGTGATCTATGCCAAGCCGCTCGACCGCGCCTTGGCGATCGATGCAGAGAAACCGCCAGAGCGCGTGCTTTTCTCGCTGACGACCCGCTTCCCCGCACTGTTCCGCTGAACCCGAAAGGGTGACTGAGCCCGTTTGTGGGCGACAGGAGAATTCGAGATGGCAACCGCGAACCGTACCTTCCGTTCGACCATGCTGCTTTCCACCGCTATGGCCGCGCTTGTCGCCGTGCCGGGGGTGGCCCACGCCCAGCTGGTGACCAGCGGCGATCTTGTTGATGCAATCGACAGCGGCGGGAACCCCGGCCAGCTGACGGTGACCGACACCAGCCCGATCCGCACCGATATGCGCGTGCTCGCGCCCGTGGTGGTGGCCAATTGGAACCGCTTCAACGTGCCCACGGGCACTACGGTTGCGATCGCGAACGGCACGGCCAACCCCACCGCAACCCTGGTCAACCGCGTGATCGGGGCGACCGCCTCGGATATCAGCGGCACCATCAGTGCGCCCGATATCAACCTGTGGCTGATCAATCAGAACGGCATCCTGTTCGGTTCCGGCGCTGCAGTGAACAGCAAGGCCTTCTTCGCCTCGACGCTGGACGTCAGCGATCAGGACCTGTTCGATTTTTACGAAGGCACCGACCTTACCGGGAACGGGGCGACCACGCTCAGGTTCAACGGGTCGCTCGGCAACGGGATCGTCGCCACCGCGCCCAATGTCAGCTTCGTGACCGATGGTTCGATGATGTTCGTCTCCGAACATCTCAACCTCGATGCGACCTTCAATGCCGGGTCGGGCGGGGTCAGCTTTGTGGCGGCATCCGATGTCAACGTCACCTTCACGCCGGGCAGCCCGCTCAGCTATGTGCTGAACGCGGGCACCACCGTGGCCGAGCAGACCATCGCCGGTTCGGTTACCGGCCGGTCGATCGACATCCAGATGCTCACCGCCACCGGCGTGGTCGGCGCCCTGCTCAAGGTTGACGCGGCGCTCAACGCCACCGCTGCCACCCCGACTGCCAACGGCATCCGCCTGTTCGCAGAACAGTCCGGCACGGCTTCTGTAACGGTCGAGATGACCGGGGGCATTTCCAGCACCGGCCTGATCGATCTGCGCACCGATGGCACGCTGTCTTCGACGTCCGCGATTACCGGAAGCGGCGTTCGTGTCAGGGGGGACACGGGTGTTACGGTGGATGATGTCACCGCGACCAACGGGGCTGTAACTTTCAACGCGGGCGGCAACCTTACGGCCGGTGATGTCCAGGCCACCGGGAACATTTTCTTCGAGGCGGGTAATCTTGGCAACGCGACGTTTGGCAGCCTGATTTCGTCGGGTGGCAACATTAGCGTTAACGGCGTTGTTCCGAGCACCATCACGGTGACGGGCATTACCAGGGGCGCCGGGGTTAATCTGGTCGGCATCAATAGCGTCGATGTTGGCGATGTGGTTGCCACCACGGGATCTGCAACTCTGCGGACATTCTTTGGTACCGGGCCAGTGAGGGCTGGCAATGTCGAAGGGGCTACCGGCGTCTCCCTGTCCGGCTCGACGATCCAGGCAGGCAATGTCCTCGCCAAGACAGGGCTCGCCCGGCTACAGGCGAGTGGCGGGATCACGACCGCCTCCGTGACCGCGCTTGCCGGAAGGATCGATGTCGACAGCACCGCTGGCGGCACGCTTAATCTCGGCGTGCTTGATGCCAGCGGCAATATCGACCTCGATACCACCGGCGCTTTGATTACCGCCGCGATCACCGCGGGCGGAAATCTCACGGTTGGCGCGGTGCGCCTGCCGGGCAGCGTGAATTTCGGCGGCGCGGTGAGCGCCGGCAGCATCACGGTTGACACCACCGGAACCTTCACCAGCGGAAGCCTGACGGCGACCACCGGCAACGTCGATATCGAAGCGTCCTGGATCAATGCTGGCAACATCACCGCCAATGCAGGCAATGTGCTGCTGGTCGCGGCGAACAACATCGCCACCGGCACGGTCCGGGCCAATCCCTTCAGCCTGACCGCGGGCACCATCGACATCCGCAGCACTGCGGGCGGCACGCTCAGCCTTGGCGATCTGGCCGCCGGATCGAACATTACGCTTAATACCACGGGCGGCATCCTTGGCGCAGGCGCGGTCTCGAATGGCGGCGCGCTGACGATTGGCGGCACGCTGGTTCCGGGCGACGTCACCTTCACCGGCAACCTCGAAGCGGCCAGCATCACGGTTGATGCGCTGGCGGGCTTCCGTGCG
>CALRJK020000015.1:0-41711 GCA_943367535.1 Synechococcus sp. UW140
TACCCCGAAGGCTACCCCGAATTTTCTGCGCAGACTTTTACCCAGCCTTGTGGTGCCTTCGCGCCTTAACGTTGAACAGAGCGACCCACAAGAAGATGCCTTTTTAACGGGGTGAGGTGCCGATCGCCGCGAAAGACCTTATCTGGGACGAAGCGGTCGTTCCATATGCACTAATGCAACGACGGCTTTGATCGAAAGCAGGCGTTCGAGCCTTGCGCAGTTGCCGTCGTTGTTTGACGGAGGTTAGGCTAGAGCCGCAAAGAGGACGATGGCAGCAAGCAAAGTTAGCAACGATCGGAATGGCATTGCCGTGTGGTGCCCCCGGTCAAGCGCAGGTCTCTTGCGGCCGTTCTATCGGCCGCCTTCGCCCGTGGCCGGACACCGGCCAAACCCCAGGCCGTTGGGTCCCGACAATCCCTCGATCGTAAGGACGTTTTCTCCCCGCAGGCCTAGAACGCTGATGTGATCGTCCTCCGCGTTGGATACGTAAATCAGGTTGTTCGGACCGCGCCTGACAAGGATTGGTGATCTGCCTGTCGTGACAAACTGCGGAGGCCCGCCGTTTGCCGGGAAGATGGCGATTCCCCCGTCGCTAGGCGAGGGCGCGACAATCATACCGTCGGGCCACTGTTCGGCATAGATGTACTGGCCGGGACGGGGCGCCTCAAGCCGCTGCACGATACCGAGATCGACCGGCTCGAGCGTAAATAGCGCACCCTTTGCGCTAGCCAGAATGGTGCCGGCGTTGGTCAGGAACAGACCGCGGATGGGTGATCCGACATCCCGTTGCGCCAGCACGCTGCCGTCATCCGGATCGATCCGGCTGGCGCCGTTGGCACCGGCAAAGCTGTAGAGCGATTTGCCGTCCGCCGAGAAAACGAAATTGTGCGTCCCATTGGGCAGCGGGAAGCTGCGGAGCAGCTGACGCGTGCGCGTATCAAACACGAACATCTCATACCCGCCGGCCTCGACGTTGACGAACAGTTCGCTGGTTGCGGGGCGCAACTTCACCCCATGCGGACCACGCGCCGGTGGCGGCAGGATGAAATCGGCGACACGCCGGGCGTTAAGCAGATCGATCTCTGCGACACGATCCCCCGGCGTTCCGAGGCGGCTGTCGTAATCGGTGATGCCGAACTGCGAGACATAGGCGGTCTTGCCGTTTAGCGTGACGGCGATCTCGTGGGGCCGCTCGCTGATCGGTATCGTTGCCATCATTGCACCGCCCGACGAGACAATGCCCAGTTGACCCGACGTTTCCTGAACGGACAGCACGCAGGCTGTAGCCCTTGGCAGGTGCGCTTTAGCTTCGACGGAATGGCTGAAAAGCGACATCCCCGACGCCAGCGCGCAAAAGACGATACCAAAAGCCAGTCGTGAGCGCATGAATCGGTCCCCTCCGTGGGCCATCTTCGTCTTCTTTGGGAAACGTCGTTAGCTGGGGGGCACGAGGTGCGAAAGGGAGGCGTGATGGCAGTTGGTATTTGGCCAATAGGCCAACGAGGATGCGCAGCTTAAACCTCTTGGCTGACGGGGATTGCGATTAGCGCTAAAGTCGCTTCGCGTTGGCTCTGCCGGGCAAGCCGAACTGGGATCCGGCAGGAAAGAGGATAGGCAGATGAGGGCAGCGGGCCTGTTGGCATCTGAAGCAGCTTCGGCGCTGCGTACTCGAGCGCCGAGGTCGTTCGGCAAACCTAGGTCAGCCGAATTCGAGGGAGGTGACAGCGAAGGTCCGCTCAATCGGGAGCGCGGGAGCTGCACCCCGATATAGGCGCATGCAGCCGAAACTTAGGTTCAGCCCGAAGCGCTCGGCGAGCAAGACGGCGGCTTGGTTCGCCTCCGGCATGTCGATCTGCACTTGCTGTCCTGCAATGGCGGCCATCAGGCTGTCAGTGATACATTCGGCAATGGAGGGCGTTTCTGCGAAGAGGGGTCCGATCTTATAACCCTCCCGACAGGGCCGGGCGACGCCGTAGCCAACCAGAGTTCCTTTCTGACGCAGGCCCATGGTGATGGCGCCGGGAGCGGCGATCCAGCGGGAGAGGAAGGTATCGCGTGATGCTGGAAAGAAGGGACGGTCGTAGGCGATCACCTCCGGCGCGTCGGCGGCATCGAGTGTCTGAACGGCAGGGTCATGCGTACCGGCGGCGATACCTTGGTAGCGCACGTCGCGGTAAGCGCTTTGGAAGCCGCCACGCTCGTAAAATGGCACCATTTCGAAGACACCGTCCATGGCGATGCCGGCACCCGGCTTTAGCCGCGCTATCAGTTGGTCACGACGCCAGCGCCACAGCGAGGTGCCGAGGCCTTGCTTGCGCAGGTCGGGGCGCATGATGAACAGGCCCATGAAGCCGAAGTCGCCACCGTAGCTGAAGATCGAGCCGCCGCCGACCAGCGTGTCGCAGTAACGCATGGCAACGAAGGCGTCCGGATCGATGTCCCAAGCTATTTGCAGGTCAGAGAGGCCGGGGTTCCAGCCTTCGGCTGCGGCCCAGTCGCCAAGCGTCTCGACCTCGATGCGGGTCATGGGGCCAATCGTGAAGTCGGGCGAAGGAAGCATCCGTTGGAATCCTTCTTAAAAGGCGGTGGTGATTGGGCGGAAGGCGGGGCTGTGTGTAATATGCCTAAGCGAACTCGGCATTGATAAGAAGGATCGAAATCACGAAGGCAAGGCCGGCAGTAGAAATCCCGGTAAAGATAGCTTCCTCGAACGCGAAGCCAAAATGACTTGCGTGCGTCAAGTAATCAGCGAACGCGGTAACCGTGGCAACGAGCGCCGCTTTTGCAGTTTGGTATTGTGAAAAAATTCTGATCCGCAGTAGCGAAATAAACAGAATTATAGTTGCTGATATGATGGCCGTCTTGAATGCGATGCCGAGATGGACCTTTGTAAGTGCCGTCAACCTGCCTTCCAGCATCCAGAATGTGCAGGCTAGGTAGGCCGCAAAAAACCGGATGCAATAACCTTTAGCTATGGTTCTTATCGGCATTTTACTAATGCTCCCGCTCGCAAGCCTGTGAGGATTTAATTGCCCCCCAACAAGGCTGCTTGCAAGCGACAAAGGGAGGCCCAGTCCATTACAACACCGTTTGGCCGCACAGCTCGCTGGGTTACCGACCACCCGCCCTGGTAGCGGCGATACCGCCATGGCTGCCCTCCGGTTCTGCTACGCTCCACCTGCTGCCAGCCATGGCGCCGGAGGCAATCTTGCGCTAACAATCAACACGGACCACTCAGTGGGGCCGGTCAATAACCGGACGTTTGCGGTGCTGGACGCGAACGTCCGTTTCTGAGTCGCGTACTGCCGGAAGGACTTGGGGCTCACCTGCCGTTCCGTTCTGATATGCTTAGCGGCCGATCATGCCCCAAAACCTGACACCGATCTATAGGGGGACGGATGCTGCGGAGCCGGGACGTTAGCATGTCGCCAAGGCAAGCGAGATCGAGTTGCGCTATACCGTCGGAGGGATGGCCGGCAGCTCGTGACGGCCTGTACGCCGCGTTCATCATCTGTCAGAGTCTGTCGCGCCCTTCAGCATACCCGCGCGCGATCGCCTGATACATCCGCGCATTCATTAGGTTTGCCTCGGAGCAGTCCCGCTCGCGGATCAGGCGCGCCGGGCTGCCGGCGATCACCGAATTGGGTGGGAACTCCTGCCCGGCGCGCACCAGACTGTGTTCGGCGACGATCGAGTTCGCGCCGATTGTCGCCCCGTCCATGATCGTCGAGCCGATCCCGATCAGGCAGCGGTCGCCGATCGTGCAGCCGTGCAGTGTCACGCGGTGGGTGATCGAGCAATCCTCGCCGATGATGGTCGGCGTGGTGTTGCCGATATGGATCATCACGAAGTCCTGGATATTGGTGCGCGCGCCGATCCGAATTTCGTAGGCTTCCGATCGCATCACCACATAGGGAAACACCGAGACATCTTCCCCCAGCGTGATGCACCCGTGGAGCACGGCGGTGGGGTGGATGAACGCAGCGCGGGCGGTATCGAGGGTGCCGGTCATTGTCTGTGCCTTAGTGCTCGTCGCGCGGCCTGACCATGGTCCAGAACCGCGGCCCGCCGGGAACCTGCCATTCGTCCACCACTTCGAAGCCGAGCCGCTGGTAGATCGCGACATTGCTCTGCTTGGCAGTCTCAAGACAGGTATCGACACCGAGCCGGTTCGCCTCTGCAATCCCGGCGCGGATGGCGAGGCCGCCCCAGCCCTTGCCCTGCGCGCCTGGGCGCACAGCGGCATAGCGCAGGTAGAGATAGTCCTCGCCCGCCGGAACATGCTGACCAAGGTGTTTGCCGACCGTGTCCGCTCGCCCGATCGCCGGGCCGAAGATCGCCAGCATCCGCCAGATTTCGCCGAGCGTCAGCCGATCTTTGTGATGGACCTTGCCGGGCACCCGCCACAAGGTCACCACCTCCCGCCCGGGCGAGGCGAGGATCATCCCGTGGCGCAGATGATCGGCAAAGCGCCAGTCGAAGAAGCGCGGCAGGCGACGACGGCGCGCGGCAGGGTCAGGGAATATCCATGCGAGGGCGGGATCGGCGTGGAAGGCCAGCGCAAGGGTCTCAACCGCCTTGAGACGATCACCCGATGAGCCGTCAATGATCGTGCGCGATGCAGAATGGTGGTTCATGGGAATGCCTATCTCAGATGCCGCCGGCGATAAGCGCGGCAACGATTAGTTCGAGGATAGTGAAAATCACCGGATTTCGGCCCATCTGGCGGTCGATCGCGGCCGAGACCAGCCGTCCTGCCGCCATGCCGGCCGACACCGTGGCCAGAGCCACCAGAATGCCATCGGCCAGATCCGGACCGCCGAGCGTGAATGCCAACAGGCCTGCCATGGCGAGGGGCAGGCCGCCATATACCGCGCGGATCTCGTTGCGGCTGTCGACCGCCTCGGCCTCGATGCCGAAGCCTTGCAGCAGGTGGCGCGGCCGCAGCAGAGCCGTAAGTCCGATCAGGCCGTAGAACAGCGCCGCGATGATGATCCCCGCAGTTGCCATCATGCGCTAGCCCTTGTGACCGCTTGCCATGCGGCAAATAGCAGCACCGGAAGGCCGGCTAGATCGGCAATGGCAATGGTTCGGAGGTGCGCCGGCATGCCGCTCGCCCACCAGATGATCAGGAACGATCCCATGCTGACGCCGACCGTGATGCTGGCGAGGACTCTCGCCTCGGGACGCACCGCGGCCCAGGCGCAGATCACCACAATTACGAGAAACAGCGCGGCGCGGTGCTGTATCAGGGCGAATGTGTCGGAAGCCAGGTCCACGCCGTAGAGGGCGACGAGTTGCCCGGGGCGCACCAGCGCCAGCGAAGGCGGCACGTGGAGCAGCATCAGCCCGAGCCAGCAAACGCGCTCGATCATGCGGCGCGCTCCCGGCTGTTGCCCATGATCGTGGTGCCCATCGCGGTGAGGGCGAGAGCGGGCGGCGCAATCACCGCAATGAGATCGAACAGAAAGATCCGGTCGAGAGGAAAGCCCCGATGCCCCCATATCTGCAGGTGAAACGCCGCATGAAGCAGCGGCCACACAATGCCTGCCAGAACAAGAGCGCGCCGGTGCCGCACAGCGCCCCATCCGAGCAGTCCCCCGCTGGCGATGAAGGCGAGGCCAACGTCGCGGACGAAATGGCTGTTGAAGGGGCCCATTGTCGACAGGCCCGGGACCATCCCGTAGAATTCCTCCGGGCGAACGAGGATGAAGAGCCCGGTCAGGCCCCATGCCAGCGCCAGGAGGACAAGCCCAGCACGGATCATTCGGCAACCCCCGTGCGGGTGACCTTGTGGCTGTTGGCACCAACCACCGCCGTGTCGAGATAGGTGACCTTGCGTGCCACTAGCCCGTCGCGGAAGGTGATGATGTCGATTGCCGGCACCGTGAAGGCCTGTCTGCCCGGTTCATACCGCCAACGCCCCATGACGAAGGGCCGTGTCGGGTCCATCACGAAATCATACTCGATCACGACAAAATCGGACCCGAATGCCACCGAACTGGGCGTGGAGCTGTACGCCGGATTATCCGCGAGAATCCCCGCAAAGCGCACCGCGATCGCGGCCCGTCCGGTCACTGGTTCCTCGCCGTCGATGACCAGATGGAAGACCGAATCGCCGGTATGCAGGGCAGCGATCTGCGCCGGATCCCTGCTGGCCCATGCGCGCGCATAGCGGTCCACCGCGAGCTGCAAGTCCTTCGCGGCGGTGGCTTGCGCCAGTGCGGGGGCAGATGGGGCAACAGCAGCGGCGGCGGCACCGACACCCATCACCAACACAGCCCAGGCCATACGCAATTCCGCCATGTTCGATCCTCCTCGCAGGCGCTGACTAGCCAACACAGCTGTAACATGTCAATAAGATGTTAGTTTGTCGCTGGACGCGACGCGGCGGCACAAGGCAAGGTTGCGATATGGCAAGCAGGAACTTGAACGACATCCGCGGCGAACACGCAGCCATAGAGCGGCAAAGCGATCAGGCGTTCGAGCAAATCAAGCGCGAGATAATCCTGTGTCGCCTCGCGCCTGGCACGCGCTTTTCCGAGGCTGAGCTTTCCGCGATGCTCGGGCTGGGGAGGGCTGCGACCCGCGCGGCGCTCACCCGGCTCGGCGACACCGGGCTCGTCCAGCCTATCCCGCGCCATGGCTATCTGGTGACGCCGATCACCATGGTCTCGATCCGAGAATTGTTCGAACTGCGCCTGATCGTCGAGCCGGCGGCGGCCGCGTTGGCGGTGGGCAACGTCGATCCCGCTCGGTTGCGTACGATTAACCAGCCACCTCAGGCAGCCAGCAGCGAAGCCGAGCGGCTCGCCTTCATCGACAGCAACCGCGCCCTCCACCGCGAAATCGCCGCCGCGACGGGCAATTCCCGCCTGTTCACTTTGCTAGAATCGCTCGCCGACGAAATGCAACGCCTGGTCCATCTCGGGCTATTCAGTGCCCAGACGGGTGATGCTGAGCGCGAAGATGCCGACCGACAGCACGAAGCATTAATCGCCGCCATCGAAGCCGGCGATGCAGCCGCCGCTGAGGAAGCGGCGCGGTTCCATGTCGAACACTCCCGCAGCCTCGCCATGGCAGCGATGATGACCGCGCGGTGGCCGGTAGAGGTCAGCTAGAAGTCATTCATCGGATAAAGGGCTATAGCGGCCTCGTCGCCATTTCGTCAGTTTTATCGCCCAACCTATGCAGGTTGGCTTGGATGGGATTTATCGCCTGCCTGAGACAGCAGCGATTCGTGTATGGGCAATAGGGTCAGCGATCCGCGTCAGAGCGCGCATCGTTTTGGCCTTGGAAAAGCGACCGATCGACAGCTTAGGTCAGCTGCAGACACTCACAGCAAGAATTGCGAAAGACTGACTGTGGGTCGAAGGCGGCAGCAGATAGGTGGCGGCACGACCGCAGCCCAGAAGTCGGCGACTGCTGGCTGTACTTTAGGGAACGAGCCCGCCGACATCGTTCGAGGAAAACAGCATCGACCGTTTATGTTATCCCTGACAGCCGGCCGGATAGCGTTGCCCAAGAGCAACATAGCGGCAACCTTTATCGCCTTCATCTAACTGCAAAGTAACGGCAACCGCCGCGTCACAGGACACATCTAGCCGGACCGGGTCTCTCCGCTTTCAAGAAGGCCCACATTATGCGCATCACCTTCCTCCGCGCGGCACTGCTCGCGTCGATTGCCCTGCCCGCCGCGCCCGCCCTTGCCCAGGACCAGGCCGATAGTGAAGACCAAAACAGCGCCGCCTCCGGCAACGCGATCATCGTCACCGCGCAGAAGATCGAGCAGCGCGCTCAGGACGTGCCGATCACCATTTCCGCGCTGACTGGCCAGCGGATCACCGAAATCGGGGTGACCGACCTCGACGAGCTTTCGAACTACATCCCCGGTCTCAACATCCAGGAGCAGAGCGCCAACAACCCCGGTGTCGTAATCCGCGGCATCACCTCGGATAGCGGCTCGGCCCAGCAGGGCCCGCGCGTCACGCTCTATTACAACGGTGTCGACATCTCGCGCTCGCGCGGGTCCTATCAGGCGATCTACGATCTGGAGCGGGTCGAGGTCATCAAAGGGCCGCAGGCCACCCTGTTCGGCACGGCCAGCGCGGTGGGGGCGATCAGTCTTGTTTCAGCCAAGCCCCGCCCGGACTTCGCCGCCGAAGTGCGCGGCGGTTACGGCAATTTCAACCAGACCTTGTTGGGTGGCTTCGTCAATGCCGGGGGGGACACTCTCGCCTTCCGCCTCGCGGGCGAGTGGCGTACGCGCGATGGCTATGTCGAGAACCTCTCGCCAAACCAGGAAGAGGAACTCTACGCGCAGGACCAGCTGGGCCTGCGCGCCTCGCTGCGCTGGCAGCCGACGACCGATCTGACGGTCGATCTGGTTGGCACCTATGACCAGCAGCGGAACGGCGGGACGCCCTTCATCTCGGGCCGCTTCCCGGCCTTCGCCGGCGCGCCGGGCGGGTCCGCGAACGCCTTCCGCAACGCCAACCTCGGCGGCAATCCGGGGGGCGTGGGGGCGCTGGGCGACGACCAGCTCGGCCTCAACCGCGAGGTCTATGACATCAATCTCACCATCGACCACCAGTTCGATGACGACTGGAGCTTCACCACGGTGAACGGCTACCGCAAGTTCGACAGCGCCGAAGTGTTCGACGCCGACGGCTCTGGCGCGCCGTTCCTCGAATTCGCCGAGATCGCGGACGGCTGGCAGTTCAGCCACGAGGGCCGCTTCACCTACACCGGCGACTATCTGCGTAGCAGCTTCGGCTGGAACGCCTTCATCGAGGACGGTCGCCAGAATGTGCCCTTCGCCACCGAGGAAGGCACCTTCCTCCAGTGCCTCACCACCCTATTCGGCGCTCCGCTGGTGCCGGGCGTGGCCTGTGTCGCGCCCAATGGTTCGGTCCCCGCGAGCGGCGTAACGGCGATCCTTACCGGCGGGGCGGCAACGGCGATCCCCTATACCTCGGTGCTCGAGAACCAGGGCCGCAACGAGGCCTATTCGCTGTTCGCCGATGCGACTTGGACCCCGTTCGACGCGCTCGAACTGACGGCGGAGGTGCGCTGGCTGACCGAGTATCGCGGCTCGGGCTTCTTTGCCCGCGTGCCGAACTCCACCATCAGCCGCGCAGCCCTGATCCCCGGCCAGATCGACACCGGCGGCCAGACCTTCACTTCGGACAAGTGGTTCCAGGCATGGCTGCCGCGCTTCAACGCGCTCTACAGCATCAGCGATGATGTGAACGTGTTTGCCACAGTGTCAAAGGGCCGCCGCTCGCCGGTGGTGCAGGTCGCTGCGGCACGCAGCGGCGGACGTCCGGTGCCCAACGTGCAGACTATCGCCGAAGAGACCGTCTGGAACTACGAAGGCGGGATCAAGCTGGCGAGCGGCGGCGTGGTCGGCTCGCTCGGGGTCTATTATCAGGTCTACAACGACTTCCAGGTCTCGGTCGCGCAGCTTGATGCGAACGGCAACCCGACCGGCGCCTTTGTCACGCAGAGCGCGGGCCGTGCGAGCAACCTCGGGGTCGAGGCGGAGCTGGCGGTGGACGTGACCGATTGGCTCAACGTGTTCGGCAATGTCGGCTATATCGACGGCGGGATCGACCGGAACGGCGCCTTCTCGCCCGCATTCTCGGGCGCGCGGTTCCGGTTGCAGCCCGAATGGCAGGCGGCAGCTGGCTTCACCATCGACAAGGAGATCGCAAGTGGCGTGCGCTTCTTCGCCACCCCGAGCATCACGCATCGCAGCCAGATCTTCTTTGAAGTGCCGAACAATCCGCTGATCTCGCAGGACGCGGTAACGCTGGTGAACGCGCGCGCTGGGCTCAGCTTCGCCGACAAGCGCTACGAGGTGGCCGCCTTCATCCGTAATGCCTTCGATGAAGACTACCTGCTCGACGCGGGCAACACCGGCGGGGCCTTCACCATCCCGACTTTCATCCCCGCCGAGCCACGGTTCTACGGGATCCAGCTGACCGCGCGGTTCGGTGACTGAAACAACCTTAGTGACTGGTAAGGGGCCGTTGGAGTGCAATTCCAGCGGTCCCTTCTTGTTAACGCTGAAAGACTGGCAAGGAGGTTTCTCGCCCTTCCACCTGCCAACGATCATCAGTGACGCCGATCCGCGACTCTGAAAGCGACATGGCGGCTTCGGGCGGAACCAGACGTTCGATTTGGCGGTCGCGAACGACTGAGTCTGGTCGAGAGCGGCCGGAAGCTCTTGGGACATTGCTGCCAATCGGCACCGGCTACCGGAACGTCCGATCGCACCAAAACCGGCGGTTCGATGAGCGGCGATGGCTGCGTTGGCATAGCATGTAACTGATCGTGAGCAGCACCGCGTTCTCAATCTGCAGGCCAGCAGACATCCTTCCGGTGGCCATTTTGGTCACAGGAGAACGATCATGGAGATGTCTGAAAATGTAATGACCGCCACCCAGCGCCCCGTCTGGAATGCGGGGAGGAGTGTTGGAGCGAAGCGCGCGCTAAAGCCGAAGCAGATTTGGCAGATCCGATTTTATCTCAACGAACGCGGCCGTTTGCGTGATCGAGCACTGTTTGACCTTGCCATCGACAGCAAACTGCGCGGTTGCGACCTAGTTCGAATGAAGATCGGCGATATCGTGAGTGGCGGGCAAATCCGAACGCGCGCCATTGTCATGCAACAGAAGACAAGCCGTCCTGTTCAGTTTGAGTTGCTGCCAGATGCCCGGACCAGTCTTTTGGCGTGGCTTGAGCGCCGAGGTGGGACGGTGGACGATTATGTCTTTCCAAGCCGTGTTGATCGCAACGGGCACCTCAGCACCCGGCAATATGCCCGGCTTGTCGATGAATGGGTGACCGGGATCGGCTTGATGCGAAGCGAATATGGCACCCACTCACTTAGGCGAACCAAGGCGTCAATCATCTACAGGGCGACCGGCAATCTGCGTGCCGTCCAAATTCTTCTCGGTCACAGCAAGATTGAGAACACGGTTCGCTATCTCGGAATAGACGTCGAAGATGCGCTCGCACTCGCCGAAAACACCGAGATATGATCGGCCTGCTCCTCGCTGACGACGAGGAGCAGACACCACCATGATCAGAATGGTCGGAAACCGCTCTATTCGCTCACGTTGCGCGAACGTCCTCGTTCCGCCTCTGACCGTAACGCCGCACCCGGAGGCGACGGATCACTTCCATCCTGAGGCCCAACACCGCCATGAAGCCGATGAGGGCAATGGCGAACACGCCGACGATCACGTTCTGCGCAAGCCGTCCGACCGGGAACAGGAAGTTCCATTTGTGGATGAAGCTGAACACGAGGCGTTCGGGCTTCTCCGCATCCGCCACCCGGTCAACCAACACGCCGGTGCCGGTATCGACGAACAGGCTGGCGTTGACGGGCGCGGCATAATCGACCCGCCAAACCGGCAGACGCTTGTTCCTGAAGTCGTATTCGTGGCTGAAGCGGGTTACCAGTTCCACTCGCGTTACCGCACTATCGGGCGCGCCGGTGAAGCGGCGGGCGATTTCAAGTGCAAGGTCCTTGTCTCCTGACGCCTCCACCGCACCGGTGGCCGCGTCGAGGTAGATCGCCGGGCCATCGGCCTTGATCCCGGCGAAGCGTGCTTCGCGGATTTCGGCATCGGTCGAAGGGGTCTTCGCTTGAGCCGCCATCATCGCCGCGTGGTCGTGCCCAGCCATGCCATGATCCGCCGCTGTCTTGGTGGGTCCGTGGTCATGCTCCCCGCCGGACATGGCACCTTTGGGAGGAGCAAGACCGATGCGGTAGACCGGCTGCCCGCCCGCGCCCTCGACCAGCGCGACCGAGGCGATGTCGCGTCCCTTGGCGATCAGCGCCCAGTCGGCCTCGATCGGCCACTTGCCGCTCGCGACATTGACGGGCTTGCCCATCTTGAGCTGGCTCATGGGCGGCACCATTGCCGACTGGATGAGGTGGTAGATGCCCGAGGCGGAGAACATGATCAGCGGCAGAGCGAGCACATAGCCCGCAATCCGGTGCCAGCCCCGCGCGCCTGGCAGCCGCTCCTTGCGCCGCACCGTCACCAGCATGGCGATGCCGGTCAGGCCAAGCGCCAGCAGGCTCCCGACCATCAGGGCGATCACCACCACCCGCAGCCAGTCCATCCCCGGCGGCACCCATTCCCATGTATGAAGCGCCCGGAACACAGATTGCAGGCGGGTCTTGGTGGTGTTGTTCACCGCCGCCAAGCTGGAGGTTTCAGTGTGGACATAGGCGGTGAGGCCATCGTCGCCGGCGAATTCCAGCTTCCATACCGGCAGCAGGCGATTGACCCAGGGGTAGTCCGCATCGAACTCGGTCTGGAGCCGGGCAGTGGTTATCGCCCGGTCGGTCGCGAGGTAGTGGCGGGCGAGGAATGCGGCCTGCGCCCGGTCGCCTCCCGTCACTTCGCTGCCATCTGCGGGACGGAAATAGCGGCGCGCGCCGCCTGCTGCCGGAGTGACCTGCCACAGCACCCCGCCGCCGGGAGCGGGGACGGTCTTGACCGCCACCGCCTCGGCGATGCCCTGTTCGGCCAGCGTTGCAGCAATCGGTCGCCCCCCTTCGAGCGCGACCGTGGCAGCCGGCGGCATGAACTCCGCCTGCTGCGGGCCGAACAGCACCATGGCGATATGGGTGAGGCCGCTGAGGCCCCACACCAGCAGACTGATCCCGCCGATCAACCCCAGCCATTGATGCTTGGAATATGACCAGCGCGCGGTCTTGGTCTTGGCGTTCATCGCTGCCTCCCTCAGAACCGCGCGCGCAGGCCGCCGAAGACGGCGCGCCCTTGGCCGGGGGTGTAGATCGCCTCGTTGGTGAGCCGCTGGTTGGCGTTGGTGGTGACGTTGGAGATGAACACCGTGTCGAACAGGTTCTCGACCGATCCGAACAGCTCGATGCCTTCGGTCAGCGTGACCCCGGCGGTGATCTGGACGGTCTCATAACCCGGTGCGCGCTCGGTGTTGGCGTAGTCGGCCCACGGACCATCGGGGATCCAGCGCAGGGTGGTGGAGAGGTAGAACTTGTCCACCTGGTCGAATCGGGCCTCGGCGATCAGCACATTGCGCGGGACGCCAGCGAGCTGGTTGTCACCATAGACTGCGTCACCATTGAAGGTGAAGTCGTTGAAGGTGTAGGCCGCGCTCAGTCGCAGGGCCTGACCGTTCTTCTCCAGCGCCGCCTTGAAGGGCCGCACATCGAGCCCGAATTCGAGGCCTTGATGGATAGTGCGGTCAGCATTGCTCGTCACCGTCACCAACCCGCGCGCACCCGGCACGGCAAGGTCGAGAAACTCGTTCTCCAGCTCTGCCCGGTAAAGCGCGATGTCCCACGAGACGATCCCTGCCTGACCGCGCGTGCCCACCTCGAACACGGTCGCGCGCTGGGGATCGAGCGGCGCGAAGGGAAAGGCTCCGCCGCTGGTGAGGTCGGCAAGGCTGGGCGCTTCGAAGCTGCGGCTGATATTGCCGAAGAACTGGATGTCCTCGGCCGCATCCACCAGCAGGCCGACGCGCGGGTTGAACTGGTCATACTCGCCCCGGCCGGTCACCGCGTTGAGGATCGCGGTCACATCGCGGGTGGCGCGGGCATATTGTCCGCCCGCGATCAGCGTGACGGCGTCGGTCAGCCCGAGATCGGCCTGGCCATAGACCGTCAGCGTGTCCGAGTCCTGATCGGACTGGGTCCGGAGCGCTCCGCGCGCCCCCGAATTGTTCGCGAAGGTCTTGGCGTCATTGCTGGAGAAAGCATAGATCGCTCCCACCTGCCAGCGGCTCTGATCGGCAAGGAATGGGAGGCTGCCGGACAGGCGGGTCGAAACGCCGACCTCGTCTTCGCCCTGCACGATGATCCCAGCAAAGCGGGTGATCGCATGATCGAGATTGCGACGGGCATACCATGCACCGAATTCGAGATCGGCCGAGCCGAGGTCGATTACGGTGAGGTTCGACACTCGGTAGACGTCAAGATTGCGGTCCCAGTCGTCAGCCACCGGGCCGGGGTCGAGCACGGTCACCGGCCCGCCGGGGAAGAACGGTCCGACCGTCACAGGCCGCCCCGCCGCGCGCGGATTGGCGAGCGCGTCGGCAAGGCGAAGCGAACCCGCCAACTCGAAATTGTCTGATAGCGCGGTAACGTAGAAGCGCGTCTCGATGTTGTCGGACACCCGCCAACCGAGGTTGCCGTGGCCATAGAGGCTGCGCACCTCGCTGTGTTCGCGGTAGCCGTCGCTGGTGAGGCCGGTAATCCCGCCCCAATAGTCGACATCGCCGCTCTTGCCGGACAGCGAAGCATTACCGCGGAAGGTGGAGAAGCTTCCACCCTCTGCACGCAGGGCAACCGGCGCGCGGGCCGTGCGCCCGGTGGGGCTGACGATATTGACCGCCCCGCCCAGCGATGCCGCCCCGTAGCGCAGCCCGTTGGCGCCCTTGAACACCTCCATGTAGCGGATGGTGAGCGGGTCGACCTCCTGAAACTCGGTCGCGCCCGATGCGCGGCTGATCGGCACCCCGTCGCGCAGGACGGTGAGACCGCGGCGCTCGAAGCTCGAATTGAGGCCCGACCCTCGGATCGAAATGCGGCTTTCGCGCTGGGCGCTGGTATCGGCAAAGACGCCGGGGGTCAGCTCCAGCACGTCGCCGATCGATTGGGCGAAGATGTCGGCAAAGCCCTCATCCTCCACCAGACCGGTTGCGCCGGCGACGCGCTCGAGCTCCTTGCGGGCAGCCTCGGGTGTGGGGGCGGTGGGGGTGCCCTGGAGGCTGGCGGTGACGATGATCTCGTCCTGCCGCTGGCCAATACCCTGTGCCTGAAGCGGGGCATGAACGGCGGTGGTGGTTGCGGCAAGCATGGTTGCGCCCATGAGAGCGCGCTTCACAGTATTGATTTGCATGATGTATTCCAATTTCCGCCGGCGCGCGCCTGTGATGCGGCGAAGCGCCATCGACCCTGCCGTGGCGGGTCAGTAAGCGAGGTGGCTTTACACGCCGGGGTCAGACACCCGCGCGCAGAGCCTTGCGATCAGACGGAAAGGGAGGGCGGCCCGCGTAGGGGCGGCCGCAGAAAGGCAATGTCGCGGCGAGGCGGCGCCCGGAGCGGCGCAAGCCCAATCAGCAGGATGAACGCCAGTGCAGCGGCCAGCAAAAGCAGATCGGCCCCGCCGAGCGCGGCATGGCCAAGTCCCGAAAAGGCGCAAGGCTGAGACTTGTCTGCCGCCTCGGAATGGTCGCCGCCCGTCTCATTCTTGTCCGGAATGGCAATCCGCATCTGCTTCGGCGTGCCGCTGGCATCGGCGCAGATCGTCACCGTCAGAAAGCGGTCGCCTGCCGGAGAGATCATGTAGCCCGCCGGAACCAGTGCCTTGACCGCCAAGGCAATCGCCACCAGCACCAGCGTGAGCCGGGCATATCTGTGGGTCAAGGCGCGAAGGCTAGTCATGGCGGGCGCGCCTCTAGCGCAGAGAAATCGCGATGTCACCGTGTAACATCGGAGAGACATTACCGAACAGGAAGGAGCCATTCGGCTTCGACCCGCTTGCGGTCAACAGAACGTGCCCCGCCAACGCAGTGACGGCTTTTATCGGAACCAGACGCTCGATGGAATGGGCTCGAACGACCGCCTCTGGTCGCGTGCTGCCGGAAGCTGAACGCCGCATCGTGGGACAAAGCCGCCAATCGCCGCCGCACACTGGAACGACGGTTTCTGTCAAAACTGGCGGTTCGTGAAGCAGCAACGAAACCGCTGGTGAGCCTGCAAGCGCTCATGAGCGCCGCAACATTTTTAAACCTCAGGCCGGCTCCTGTCGCTGCGCCAGCCACCCAGCATACCAACCGCAGAACACCGGGGCCCATCCGTCATGGCCCAGCGTAAGTCTTCACCAGCCTGTGGAGATAGTCGCGTCCGTCATATACGGATTGCACCTTGATCCGCTCGTTCAGACCGTGTGCGCCGCCACCGTCGGCGTCGAAGAACAATCCCGGCACACCGTAAGTCGGAATGCCGATCAGCCCTGTCATCGTGGCGTCAGTGGCGCCCGTGAGCATGATCGGGATGAGAGGTATGCCTGGAAACATCTCGGCCGCAAGTTGCCGTGCAGGCTCCAGGATGGCAGGATCGAGCGGGGCGGGCACGGCCATGGGTCTTTGCGAGCCGCGCAGGGTGAAGGTCACTCGCGGATTGCCGATGGCTTGCTCCAGCGCCGCCTCGACTGCCTCGGTTGCCATGGTCGGCAGGATCCGGCAATTGACCGTGGCTGTGGCGCGCTGGGGCAGCGCGGTGGCGGCGTGCCCTGCCTCGAGCAACGTTGCCACGCAGGTCGTGCGCAGCATCGCATTGACGGCCGGATCGGCGGATAGCGCATCGCCTGCCGCAACGTCGCTCTCGTCAGTCAGAAGCCGGGCAATCGCTGCCTGTGCCGGGACGGGCAATGTGGGCGCATACTGGGCGAGGAACGCCCGTGTGGTCGGGTTGAGTTCGACCGGAAATTGCAGATCGCGGACGGCGATAACGGCTGCGGAAAGATCGTAGATGGCATTGTCCGGACGCGGCACCGAACTGTGGCCGCCGGGATTGGTGGCTTCAAGGTCGAACGTCCGTGTTGCCTTCTCGCCAACCTGCATGGCGAGGACCTGCCGGTTGCCCGCCGCATCGAGCCGCCCACCACCCCCTTCGTTCAGGGCAAAGGCCGCGGCGAGAGTTTCCGGCATGTTGCGCGCCAGCCATTCCGCACCGTTGAGGATTTCGCCATTGCCTTCCTCGCCGCAGGTCGCCGCCAGCTTGATGGTGCGTGCGGGGCGATAGCCTTCCTGCTTGTAACGGATCAGCGTATCGACCCAGATCGCAGTGCGCGCTTTGTCGTCGGCAATGCCGCGGGCGTAGAAATAGCCATCTTCTTCGACCAGCGTGAAGGGATCGCGGGTCCAATCCTCGCGCCGCGCCTCGACAACGTCGATATGTCCCATCAGCAGCATGGGCTGAAGCGTGGTCGATGTGCCCTTGAATTCGGCAACCAGATTGCCTTCGCGCGGGTGGCCGGGCGGGACGATGACGCGCACTTCATCGCGGGTGAAGCCAGCAGCCCACATCCGCCGTGCCAGCTGCTCGGCGGCGAGCGTGCAGTTCCCGTTCGAATAGGTTGTATCGGTGTTGACCAGCTCGACCAGAATTTCCCGGAACGCTGCCTGATCTGGACGGAGATCTTGCGCGGCTGCAGGCAAGGCGGCTGTCATTACACCCACGGCAAGCAGCCCGTCGAGCAATCGCATCACGCGCCCCTTTGCTGTCAATTGATCTTGTTCTTGTAGATCACGCCATCCTTCATGATGACGAGAAAGTTACTGTCAGGGTCGGCGATCAGATCGAGCTGGCGTGTCGGGTCGCCATCGACCAGCAGCAAGTCGGCCAGCGCGCCCTGTTCCACCACCCCGATCCGTCCGGCATAGGGGCTGCGCAGTCCCGACAGGCCCAGCAGTTGCGCATTGCCGCCAGTTGCGATCGTCAGCACCTCAACCGCGCTGAACCAGCGGGCCAGCTTGACCAGCTGCGCGCCCTGCCGGGTGGCAAGCCGCTGATCGAACAGGGTGTCCGATCCCCAGCCAATCCGCACGCCATGCTTGCGGGCCAGCCGATAGGCGGTGTCGGTGCCGGCGATCATCTGCAACTGTTTGGCGCGGGCCGCCGATTCAGGCGGGAACGGCACTGCGTCCTCATCATCCAGAAATGCTTGCAGGATGATCCACGTGCCTCGCTCGGACAGCAGCTTTGCGGTCGGCTCGTCAATCAGGTGCCCGTGCTCGACCGATTTAACGCCCGCTTCCACCGCCTGCCGGATCGCGTCCGGCGTGTAGGCATGGACCGTCACATAGGTGCCCCAGTTGGCTGCCGTGTCGACCGCAGCGCGCATCTCGGTCGGGCTGTATTGGGTCACGTCAAGCGGATCATAGGGCGACGACACGCCGCCCCCTGCCATCAGCTTGATCTGCGAGGCCCCCAGCGCCAACTGCTGGCGCACGGCCAATTGCACGCCTTCAGGAGAATCGGCCACCGCTCCGAGCATTTCGGCGTGGCTGTGTGTGTCGGCTGCTAGTTCGTTGGGCAGGCGGAAGTCGCCGTGTCCGCCGGTCTGCGAGATCGAAAGACCTGAAGGCCAGATACGCGGCCCCGGCACCAGCCCGTTGTCGATCGCACGTTTCAGCCCGAACACCGGCCCGCCCACATCACGCACGCTGGTGAAGCCGCGCATCAGCATGTCGTGCGACGCCTTGGTCGCCGCAACGTTCAAGTAACCAAGATCGCTCGTCAGGATCGCGGATTGCGGGACGATGGTGTAAAGCAGGTGGGTGTGGGCATCGATCAGTCCGGGCATCAGAGTGCGCCCGCCGCCATCGATCACCACCGTGCCCAGCGGCGCATCCCGCGCCGCTTCGGGGCCAATGGCAGCGATGACCTTGCCCTCGACCCTGACGGACGTGGGTTCCGTGAGCGGGTTGCCCTTTCCGTCGAGCACGCGGACGTTCACGAACACGATTGCTCCCGGTGCGCCGGGACCGGCTGCCGCTGGCAAGGCAGCCATGCACAGGACCATCCCGGTCAGCAGCAGCGCGGCAGCACGTTGCCATGCTGCCGCCACGACCCGCCTTGTCGTCATTGTCCGAACGAAACCTTGAGCGTCAGGCCATAGGTCTGCGGATCGTTGTAGACCGCACGCGGCAAACCGAGGAACGACCGGCTGTTGAAGATCGTCTCGGTCACATCGAAGGCGTTGCGCATCCAGCCGAACACCGAGACATTGCCGAAATCGAGGCCAGCGCGCAGGTTCACCTGTTCAAGCGATCCGTTGAGGTTGACGGCCAGATTGTCCGGGTTTGAGAAGAAGCTGCTGCGATAATTGTAATCGCCCTGCAGCACCAACTGGGCAAAGCCGAGATCGAAATCGGTCGCCACCCCAAGGTTGAGGTTGTGCTCGGGCGCATCGGCGGCACGGTTGCCGTCGAAATTCACACCCGGCCCGCCGCCATTGGCGAAGCTGTCGAAGGTCGCATCGTTGTAGCCGTAGTTGGCGAAAAGGGTCAGCCAGTCGGTCGGCGCAGCTTCGGCTTCGATCTCGATGCCCTGGCTGGTCAACTCGCCCGCGTTCGACACATTGAGCGCGGTGCCGCCGTTCGACAGCTGCACGAAGCTGAACACCTGATAATCCGTATGCTTGGACATATAGGCTGCGATGTTGAGCCTCAAACGCTTGTCGAACAGGGTCGATTTGAGGCCGAGTTCGAAGGAATCCACGCTCTCATCATCAAATTCGATATCGGCGATCGAGCGAACGAAATCCGCATTCCAGCCGCCCGACTTGAAGCCGCGCGAATAGCGGGCATAGGTCATCACGTCGTCCGTAGCCTCGTAGTTGATGCTTACCGTCGGCGAGAAATCGGTCCGCTTGCGATCATCCTGCAAAGTACCGTTGGTGAACAGGCCAGATCGGTCAGTGATAGTGTAATCGATCGATTTTTCGTCCACAGTCACGCGCGCGCCAAGAGTGATTTCGACCCTATCGGCAGGCCGGTAATTGGCGTGCAGAAAGGCTGCATAATTGGTCGTCTTGACGGTCGATTCATGCCGCGCTCCGACGAAGATCGCGGGCGCAGCCGGGTTGATTGCCCGGGCAAAGGCAAAGGCCGAACCGATGCCATCCACGGTCTGGTCGAGGAAAAACAGGCCGACCAGATAATCGAAATCGCCGTCCGTGGGTGAGGCGTAACGCAGCTCCTGCGAGAAGTGGCTGGAATCCTCGAACGAGACATCGGTTGCAGCGACGCGTGCGGGCGAGAAATCCTCGTCCGCTGAACCGTTCAGCTTGCTGCCCCGATAGGCCGTGATCGAGGTCAGGGTGCCGCCATTGCCAAAGGCGTGCTCGACCTCGCCCGAAACACCGCCATATTCGATTGCGAACTGTTGCAGATCGTCATGCGCGATCTGGCGCGGCAGGGGCGCGAGCGGATCGGGCACGCGTTCGCCGCCCGCCATGGCACGGGATTCCATTCTGGCGGTATCGGCGGTGATGTAGAAGGTGGTGTCACCCGCCTCGAACTGGAATTGGCCGCGCAGGCTGTAATCGTCGCGGTTGTCGTAAGTGAGGTTGTTTGAGGTGTTCTGTGTGAAGCCATCACGGTTCAGATAGGAACCCGAAACCCGCAGGGCCGCCGTGTCGCTGAAACCGAGGTTGACCGCACCGCGCAGCTGGCGGCGATCGTAATTGCCCAGTTCGCCTTCGACATAGCCGCTGTATCCCTCGTCAGGGCGGACACTGGTGATGTTGATGGCACCAGCCACGGTGTTCTTGCCAAACAATGTGCCTTGCGGGCCGCGCAGCACTTCGATTGACGCCAGATCCAGTACAGACTGGTTCGCCGCTGCTGAACGGCCGACCCACACGCCATCGACATAAACCCCGATCCGGTTTTCAAAGCCGGTGTTGCGCGATCCGTCGGAAATGCCGCGAATACCGAAGCGCAGACGCGAAGGATCGCTCCCCGCCACCACCAGCGAGGGCGATGAATATTGCAGCGACTGGATGCTCGTCACCTGCAGGCGTTCCAGATCGGCGGCGGTCGAAACCGAAACGGCCAGCGGCACATCCTGCACGTTTTCCGCTCGGCGCTGGGCCGTGACGATGATTTCGCCGAGGCCAACCTCCTCAGCCGCCGGTTCGGCATCCTGCGCCTGCACTGCGGGCGCCGAGGCTGCAATTGCCAGCGCTAGCATGGACACGCGGCCGATGGTGCCTGCCCGGGCATTCTTGATTATTGCCATGGTAATCCCCTCCGTTTTCTTTTGAATTGGCTATTTCCGGCAGATCGCCGAACGCACGTTTTCTGGTGCGCAGTAGACGGGCGTTCCGTCCTTGATCGTGGCAACCACCTTGATGGTCTTGATCCGCGAAGGCTCGATGGTCAGCGGATTGGCAGCAAGAACGACCAGGTCGGCTCGCTTGCCGCGGGTCAGCGTTCCTTTGCTGTCTTCCTCGAAGTGCTGCACGGCGCCCCAGATCGTTACCGCCTTCAGTGCCTCGAACGGGGTCAGCGCCTGTTCCGGGCCCAGCGTCACACCCGAGCGAGTGGTGCGGTTCACCGTCGCATCGACGATCCGCATCGCATTGGGCATGATGACAGGGGCATCGTGGTGCGTGGTCAGCGTCAGCCCTGCGTTGATCGCATCGCGGGTGGGCGAAATGCGTTCGGCCCGCGGACTGCCTAAGGTGGATTCGCGGTGATAATCGCCCCAGTAAAAGGTGTGTGCGGCAAAGAAGGTTGGCAGCGCGCCCAGCGTCTTCATCCGCGTGACCTGATCTGCCCGCATCATCTGGGCGTGGATCACCACGCTACGGTGGTCAGGGTTGGGATAGAGCTTCTGTGCGGCTTCGATGGAGTTCAGGCATTGGTCGATCGCCGCATCGCCATTTGCATGGCAGATGATCTGCCAACTCTTGCTCGCTGCAAGCGTGAAATACTCCAGCGCCTTTGCATCGGGCATCGCGGGATAGCCGCGATAGTCGGCATCGGTGTGCGGGGGGGTGATGTGATAGGGGTGGGTGAGCCAGGCCGTCTTGCTCTGCGGCGATCCATCGAGCGAAATCTTGGCACCGCCGATCCTGTAATGCTGCCGGTAAGCCCGGTCTTTGCGCCAAAACTCGGAATCCAGCCCCTTCGCATTGGCGGCGATATCGGGATAGGTGATGACATCGATACGGAACTTGCCGTCCCGCGCGGCCTGCGCCAGCGCCGCCGAGACAGGAGGAAAAGCGCGCGCTTCCTCGGCGGTGGTGTAGCCGAAGCGGGTGTAGAGTTCCTGCCCCTTGTCGATCACCATCGCATCGATCGCGGCGTTGACTCGCCCGATGATCGGGTTTCCGACCAAGGTGACCGCGCTTTCCTCAATGACGCCGTTGGGTGCGCCGTCAGGCCCGCGCCGGATCACGCCGCCGGCCGGGTCGGGCGTGTCGCGGGTGAAGCCGACCACCTCCAGCCCCTTGTTGTTGAGCGCCGCGACATGGCCCGACTGGTGCAGCATCAGCACCGGATATTCGGTCGTGATGCGGTCCAGTACATCGGCGGTGGGGTGCTCGCCTTCGCGCAAGTTTGTGTGATCATAGCCGTTGGCCAGCACCCAGCCGAAGGTTGCCATGAACTGCTTGCCGGTTGTGCTTTCCATCCACGCCTTGGTGGTGCGCACCAGATCGTCAAAGTCGCCCGCCGCTCCATCCGGTTCGGGCAGGACATTGGCCATCGAGAGCAGCAGGCCGGTCAGGTAGAGGTGCCCATGCCCATCGACGAACCCGGGCATCAGGGTCTGGCCCTTGAGATTGCGGCGGATTGCTACGGGATGTTGCCTGCGCGCCTCGGCAAGGCGTCCTGCAAATACGATCACCCCGTCCTGTTCTACCAACGCCTCGACATACTCGGGTGCCTCGCCTTCCATGGTCAGGATCGGGCCGTTGAAATAGAGGCTTTGCCGCTTTGCTTGCTCACGCGCCTCGCTTGTTTGTCCGGGCACAACAAGCATGGCAGCCGACGCAACCGCAAATGCAGCGGCCGCAATCGGACGATTGAACCTCAGGTTTTTGAAGCGCACGCAAGTTCCTCCCAGCGTCAGGAACTAGGCCAAAGCAACACTCGACAATTAGCCTGAGACGACATAATTTTGTCTGATTACGACAAAATTCAGGTAGCAAGGTTGTTGATGTGTCCAAAAGCTCGATCTGGGTAAGCGCCGATGCCTTGGCCGGATGCATGGAAGTCGCCCGCGACAAGGGTTTCGACATAGCGCCCTATCTGGCCCGTCACAGCATCGACCCCGGGCTGATCGAGAATTCGCGCGGGCTGCTGTCCTATCAGGCGATCGGCGATTGCCTTGAGGATGTCGCTGCCTGCGAAGGCTGCGCTGACTTCGGTTTTGAACTCGGCAAGCACCAGCAGCCGCTGCAATTCGGGATTATCAGTCAGGTCCTGCAATTCGCTCCCGATGTCGGCGCGGCAATCCGCATCTTCCTCAAGTATCGCGATCTCTATAGCCAATCATCCTATTGGGGCCTTACCATCGATGATGATGTCGCCCGTCTGAGACGGCAGGAACTGGGTGCTAGCGCGAAGCGCAGCCCCCAGATCGCCATGTTATCCGTTACCCGCGGGTTCGAGGCCATCCGCAGCATGATGGGGCCGGGCTGGTCGCCTTTGGCAGTTTACCTGTCGATCGAGGCGACGCCAAATGTTGCTGCGCTGAGGCGCTATTTCGGAGCGCCGGTATTCTTTGCCGCTTCATTTGACGAGATCGCCTTCGATGCAGCGGATCTCCGGCAGTCGATCCCCACCGGCAATGAAGCGATCCTGTCCGCGCTGACACAATATTTCGATCGCCTCATGCCTGAGATCGGCAAGAAGGGTGCGATCTCGGCGCAGGTTCAAAAACTGATGCGACTGGAGCTTGAAAACGGCGGGATGACCTTGGGCGGCGTGGCGCGTCATTTTGCGATGCACCCGCGCAGCCTGCAGCGCGCATTGGCCGGCGAGGGAACGTCGTTTCGCGAACTGGCGCAGGAAACTCGCTTGGCATTGGCCGGACAAATGATTGAGACGTCACGTGCGCAGCTATCCGAAGTTGCGGAGGCAGCGGGTTACAGGCACCTGAGCTCGCTGTCACGGGCCTACAAACGCAGCCGGGGCACGGCGCCTTCGCGAGATCGTGGTGCCACCGCACGCCGCGCCGCCCGAGACTAGGAGGCGGTTGAAAGGGATGGTCCGATCTGGTCGATTTGAGCGTGATCGATGACCAGCGGATGGGACAGCGCGATGATGTCGCCGGTCACGCGGATCCGCGAGCCATGGTCGAAGCATTGATGGAATACCTCCATCAGCGCAAGATCCAGATGCTTTACGAGGAACACCCTCTATTCCGGTGACACGCATCCGCGGTCATGAGCTGGACGACTACGCCGCCCCAAAAGCGGCTTGGCGGCTTTAGGCCGAACCAGACGTTCATTTTTGTCAGTTTTGAACGACCGGGTCTGGTCGAAAGCTTCCCAGCATAATTCATTCTATAGGGCGACTGACATTCTCCGGACGACCATTTTGGTCACTGGAGAATGATCATGGAGATGCCAGAAACAGATGTGAATGCAACGAAGCGCCCAGTCTGGAACGCTGGAAGAAGTGTTGGCGCCAAGCGCGCGCTCAAACCGAAGCAAATCTGGGAAATTCGATTTCTCCTCAATGAGCGCCGCCGATTGCGTGACCGTGCGCTGTTTGACCTCGCGATCGATAGCAAGCTGCGTGGCTGCGACCTTGTGCGAATGAAGATCGGCGACATTGTAAGTGGAGGGCAGATCCGAACGCGCGCAATCGTGATGCAGCAGAAAACAAGCCGTCCTGTTCAGTTCGAGATTTTGCCGGATGCCCGTGCCAGTTTACTGGCCTGGCTTGAGCGCCGGGGTGGCACCGTGGACGATTATGTTTTCCCAAGCCGGGTCGATCGCAACGGGCACCTCAGCACCCGCCAATATGCCCGGCTTGTTGATGAATGGGTAAGCGGGATCGGCTTGATGCGAAGCGAATATGGCACCCACTCTCTGCGGCGGACCAAGGCGTCGATCATCTACAGGGCGACCGGCAATCTGCGTGCCGTCCAAATCCTTCTTGGTCACAGCAAGATCGAGAATACGGTGCGCTACCTCGGTATCAATGTCGAGAACGCATTTGCCCTCGCCGAAAACACGGAAATCTGAGCACTCGGCTCCTCGTTAGCGCCGAGGAGCCGACCTGCCAACGGTGGGACTTACCCGCTGTCTGATACGCGCCCTCGAACGACCCGTTCAACCATCAGCCGTCATTCTTAGCCCATCCAATCCGTAGCGTTAAATACCCAGATATGAGGGGAACTGGCGGGCTCAGGCCGTGTAAGGGACTGGGCGTGTTGCCTCCCACTTTCTTTTGGAATGCGATGGTCATAGTGGGCGACCCTAATCGGTTTTCCATTTCACCGGAATGCGAAGGTAGGTGACGCCGTTCGCCTCTGCTTCGTCGAAATGTCCCGCACGAATGTTGACTTGGATTGAAGGCAGCAGCAGCTTGGGCACGGATAGCCCGGCGTCCCGCTGCTCACGCATGGCTACGAAATCGTCTTCGCTCACGCCGTCATGGACGTGGACGCTTGACCGGCGCTGCTCGCCCACCGTCGTTTCCCAGCGATAGTCCTCGCGGCCAGGTGCCTTATAGTCGTGGCACAGGAAAATGCGCGTATCGTCAGGCAGCGACAGCAGGCGGCGGATCGAGCGATAGAGCGTGCGCGCATCTCCGCCGGGGAAGTCGGCGCGGGCGGTGCCATAGTCGGGCATGAATAGCGTATCGCCGACAAATGCTGCATTGCCGATCAAATAGGCGACGTCCGCCGGGGTGTGACCGGGGACGTGCAGCACTTCAACTTCCAGCGCACCAATCGCGAAGCTGTCGCCGTCCTCGAACAGCCGGTCGAAGTCCGAACCGTTCGCCTTAAGGTCGGTCATCGCAAACACCGGACGGAAGATTTTCTGTACGTCGCGTATGTGCGCGCCAATACCGATCGATGCGCCAGTATGCGCCTTGATGAAGGGAGCCGCCGATAGGTGATCGGCGTGGGCGTGGGTCTCCAGTACCATCGTGATCCGCCAATCCTGCTCTCGGGCAAAAGCCAAGATCCGCTCAGCCGAGCGCGTATCAGCGACGCCGCTAGCCATGTCGAAGTCTAGAACTGGATCGATCACTGCCGCTGTCCGCGTCGCGGGATCGCCCACGAGGTAGCTGATAGTGTTCGTCGGCTCGTCGAAGAACGCCTCGATAAAGGGCTGGGTCATGATTTCCTCCGTTAGAGCTTGCTTATATATTAGGGAGTGCTACATAAGCAATACCTAATGGAGTAGCGATGATGCTCAAGCCGCCGATGGACCTGGCGACATTCGAGGCGAAGGCCGGACGAGTTGCCGACACGCTGAAAGCGATCGGGAACGCGCGAAGGCTGATGCTGCTGTGCAAGCTGGTCGAGCATGGCGAGGTGACGGTTGGCGATCTGGCCCGAGATGTCGGCCTGTCGCAGTCGGCCTGCTCGCAGCACCTCGCCCGAATGCGCGACGAAGGGCTCGTTACCTACCGGCGAGAAAGCCAGACGCTCTGGTACGCCATCGCCGACCCCCGCGTCGAGACGCTGCTCGCCACCCTCTACCAGCTCTATTGCAAGGATTGATGCGATGACGCTTGCGCTTCTTTCCCCAGCCGATACTCGCGGCGCGATCGACGCCGGTGCGCGCCTGGTCGACATCCGCGGCGCCGACGAACATGCGCGTGAGCGCATTCCCGGCGCGATCAACGTGCCGCTCGACCGGATCAGCGAACTGCCGCGTGACGGTCGCGCGGTCGTTTTCCATTGCAAGTCGGGAATGCGCACCGCCACAAATGCTGCGCAGCTCGGTGCGGCAGCGGGAATCGCAACGGCTTATATCCTTGGAGGCGGCATTGAGGCGTGGCGACAGGCTGGGCAGCCCATTGTCGCCGATCGGACGCAACCGCTGGAAATCATGCGGCAGGTGCAGATTGCTGCTGGTGCCCTCGTGCTGACAGGCGTGCTGCTAGGCGCGTTTGTCGCCCCCGGCTTCTTTGGCCTGTCAGCATTCGTCGGCGCCGGGCTGATGCTCGCGGGTGTAACGGGATGGTGCGGCATGGCCAACCTGCTGCGCGTCATGCCGTGGAATCGACGCGTGGCGGCCTGAGGCATGATGGACACCACCGCCATCCTTGCCACCCTCGTGTCGGGAAGCGTGATCGGCCTGATCCTCGGCTTAGTCGGTGGGGGCGGGTCGATCCTCGCCGTGCCGCTCCTGATCTATGTTGTCGGCGTTGGATCGCCACACGCCGCGATCGGGACGGCTGCGGTCGCAGTGACGGTCAATGCACTCGCCAGCCTGGCCGGCCATGCCCGCGCTGGCCGCGTGAAGTGGCGGTGTGCCAGTGTGTTCGCGGCGTCGGGGATGATCGGCGCGGTACTGGGAGCCGAGCTTGGCAAGGCGTTCGACGGAAAACGGCTGCTCGTCCTGTTCGGTCTGCTCATGATTGGCGTGGGACTGTCGATGCTGCGCAAGCGTCGCACGCCCGAGGCACCTGATGTGCGGCTGAACCGCGAGAGTGCCGCAGCGCTACTGCCGCGCCTGGTGCCGCTTGGACTCGGCGTCGGACTTGCCGCCGGCTTCTTCGGGATTGGGGGCGGCTTCCTGATCGTCCCGGGGTTGATCCTTGCGACCGCGATGCCGCTGTCCATCGCGATCGGCACGTCGCTCGTAGTGGTTAGCGCGCTCGGGCTGACCACGGCTACTTCCTACGCGATCTCGGGATTGGTTGATTGGGGTGTGACCGCGCTGCTGGTCCTTGGCGGCATAGCCGGAACAATTGCCGGTATCTTACTGAGCAAGATTCTCGGCACTTGCAAGGGACTGCTTGAACGCGGCTTTGCTGCCATCGTAATCGCAATTGGAGCCTACATCACGGCATCATCGATTTAGGCCGAGCGCCTCCCGACGCACAATCGCGTTGCGAGACGAAGGATGCGATGTCACCGACTGTGCAGCAATTCTTGAGCAACACCCGGAACTGATCACAGCACGACCCACGTCTGTTTTCGGCGGCGCCGGTCGTTCCAGCGACTTGCATCGAATGGCGATATCTGGGTCGACTGCTGCCGGCCGTGAGCGAGCTTCAATAAGTGACCTAGATTGCTGCCTTGGCCAGCTTCGTTGGCCCTACACCGCTCCTCCTCTTTTGAGTGCTAGGCGCTGATCCGTGCTGCGGGAGAGACGATCACTTGCAGGTCGTGGCTGATCATCAGCGGCGAGAAGGCGGCAAGTACGCGCTCCGCATCGGCCTCTGTAACGATGGTCACGAACAACTGCTTGGCTGTAGTGCCGGTGACTTCATCCCGGCGCCAGCGGCCGTGTACGCCCATCCCCCCGAGCGTGGTCAGCAGCGTGTAGCTTGCCACACCGGCGGTTTCGGCCAGCGTGATGATGCGCGGCACTAACGGACCGTCCACCAGCACTTCGATGCGGATATCGGTAAAGCTAAGCATGGCGGGACCTCAGGCGAGCGACAGCGCGAGGCTGGTGTAAAGCGTGATACCGATGATGATATTGAATGGGAAGGTGATGCCAAGGCTCATGGTGAGATACCGCCCCGGATCGGCCGCCGGCAAGGCCAGGCGCATGGCTGCCGGCACTGCAATATAGGAGGCAGACGCAGCGAGGATGCCGAACTCAGCCGCCGTGCCGGCAGCAAAGCCGAGCGCAGTCCCCAGCACCACGCCGAGGGTGCCTTGCACCAGCGGCAACCCCACGCCGAGCAGCGCGAGTGGCGCTGTGAGCAGACGAGCATCGATGAGACGGCGCGCCGCCACAAGTCCCATGTCGAGCAGAAAGAGACAGAGGGCGCCGCGAAACAATCCATCGAACAGCGGGGCAATCGGCTTGAAACCGGCATCACCAACGATCATGCCGACGGCGAAACTGCCGGCGAGAAGCACCACCGACCCGTTGAACAGCACTTCGCGGAGCAAATCGGACATGGGCGTTGCTGCTTCGCCGCTGCCTCTTGCCCGGCCCGCCAGAAGCAGGGCCGAAATGATGGCAGGCGTCTCCATGATCGCCAGAACGGCCACCATATAGCCGGCCGGCGCCAGTCCCTTGCCGATCAGGATGTCATGGCCGGTCACGAAGGTGACAACGCTGACCGAGCCATAGTGGCCGGCTATGGCCGCCGCGTTTATGACATCCTGTCGGCCGATATAGCGCAGGGCCAGATAGGCCGGGATCGGCAGCAAGGCGGAAAGGATAAGCCCCAGAAATGCCGCTGTTGCCACACCGGAACTGAATCCGACGTGCGCCACCTCGACGCCGCCGCGTAGGCCGATCGACATCATCAGGAAAATCGACAGGCCCTTGGCCACGGCATCGGGCACCGTCAGGTCGGAACGGGCAAATGCCGCCAACGCCCCCAGCAGGAAGAAGAGCACGGCGGGATTGCCCAGCGCCGCTAGAGACTGATCCATCGCTTGGGCCCCGACACACAACTTGCCGGCGCATAATTGAAGGCGCAGAACGATACAAGATTACATCTCGATCAAGACGCGAGCATTGACCGGAAGCCCACAAGCCTCCCCAAGCCAAACCCTATTCGGTCAGTTGTTGTCTGACGAAGCAACGCCTGCATCCGGGCAACGTCATAAAAAAAATTACAGACGACCGTAGTGGCACTCGAAGGTGTCACGCCGTTCAAGCACGATCGTTGGGCAGGTTTCGGCAAGAGCCGCCGTTATTGAAGGGATCGGGGAATGGCAACATATGGGGCGACAGCTGCCGGTTGTGCCGAAGGCCGCGAAATGGGACAAACCTGCCAATCGGCACAGCGTATCTTAAGGACCGATTTCGCCGAAACCGGCGGTTCGTGAAGCAGCGAAGATTCCAGCGAAGAAAAGTCGAGCAATCGATGCCTCGTTGGCGGGGAGGCACCTATACTAAGCTGCTTGGCCAGCGAGTGGCTGCTATCTCAGGTTCAGTTGCCGATCACCGGCGTTCTAAAATCGGTCCTGAAGCTGTCGCCGGCGTTGTGATCGGCGCCTAGATAAATGCCGGATACGAGCCTCCAATCAAGCTCACACGAGGTGCTGTTCGCGCCGCATCATCCGATGATGGGCAAGAATAATGCGGTCGCGCCGCAAGCAACCAGGGGCGGCGCGATCAGGGCGTTGCGCTTGGAGACAAGGCCCAGCAATGCAGCGACCAGCATACCCCCGGTAAACACCCAGAGGTAGGTTTCGGTGCTGAACCAGGGAAGCAGCGCGATGCAGGATTTCGCCACCCCGCCCGATATCGCGCCCGCCGCCGCCGCGCCGAGCAAGCCCGCCGCCAGCATCACCCCGATGATCAGCCCGCTCCACGAGAAGCTGGTATGGCCGAGCGTGTAGGCAGCGGCCGCCATGGCAACCCCACCGCCGAAAAGAACCGCGTTGCTGGCGTTGCCTGCGGACCTGTGGCGGATGCCCTCGATCACCAGCGGCGCCGCAGCGAGCATGAAAACGGCAAGGTAGAGGACGACGAAAACCGATGCAGTCATGGCAGGAAACTCCGAGTCAGGTGTGCTTGCGACCGAACACCGGTCGCGGCTGATTATTGGGGGACGCCGAAGCCGGACGGGGCCATTCCGCCGTGATCTCCTCGCGGCCGACCGCAACCAAGGTCTGCTCACGGTCACGCAGATAGCGGGCCATGATCGCATCCGGATCGAAACTCTCACGCGGGTCAGTGAGCGGGCCCGGCGGCGGTGATCCGGCCTGCCGCCGGGCCGGGGCATCTGCGTCGCCAGCCGCGTTCCCCGCGGCCCGCCAGCACATCAGATCGCGCAGCAGCCGCTGCAGCTCCGGCTGGGCCAGGTTCATGTGGCGGATCGGCACGCGCATCTCCAGCGGCCCGCCAAGCCGGTTGACCAGTGCCCGGATCAGCACATTGCGCCGCGATCCGCTCTGGAAATAGACGATCAGATTAAGGCGCGAAGTTTTCTCGACCGTTACCTCGGTCACATCGGACCACTGCATCTCGGCCTCGCCAAGCAGATGCCAGACCTTGACCTTGCGGGTGTCCCATTCGATCAGCCTGCGGTGGCCGAAAGCACGCGATCCGATCAGCGCGGCGAGCATCATCGCGATGCTTCCGACGATCAGGCCGACAATGCCCGTCACCTTGGCGAACGCGAACAGCACGAGCAGTGCGCCCATTACCAGCATGAAGGCCTGCTGCATGACGGAGCTGATATCGGCTTCGATCACGCCGCTGCGGCGCACCTCGGGCGGGAAAGCGACGTCACCCGAATCGGACGCACGTTCGGCGGGGGTAAAGCTGTGGCGGGGCTGCGCCTCGCGCGCGATGCGATCCTGATCGGCGCGCAGCCGGTCAATCTCGGCCGTCTCTCTGGCCTTGCGTCCGTTCCACCACCAGACGCCGCCAATCGCCATCGGGATCAGGCCGAGGCCGCCCGTGGCAACGGCGAGGCTCAAGCCGAAGCCCAGCGCCATCGTCACGGCGAGATAGGTCAGAACGATGCGGTTGAAGCCTGCACCTATGCCCTTCGAGCCTTCGACCGTGATCTTATGGGTTTCGCGCAGCGCCCTGACCGCTTCGCCTTCGCGGAAATCGCGCTCTGTGGGCTTGCGGATCATGGTTGCTGCGCCAATTCGGACAATGGGAGCGGCGCGGGTCCGGCCATGGCACGAACCCGCGTCACGGCTCAGGCGGCAAGGCCGCTTTCGCGCTTCAGCGCGGCGAGGCGATCGGCAACGGTCGCGCTCTTTTGCAGGGTCTCGATCTCAGCCACCGAATTGATCGCCTTGGCATCGCCCCGTGTGAAGCCGACCCCGCCGGCTCCGGTCATGGCGCGATCAAACGCGGCCTCGGCGTTGCGAATCTTGGTTTCGATCTCGCGCTTGTTCTCAAGCCCGGAATCGCCGCCCATCGAGGCATCCTCACGCGCGATCATGAACGCGGCGAGCGCTTCTTCCATCTCGGTCTTGCGGGCCTGAAGCGCGGTTAGGCTTTCGTCGAGCTTCTCTTCTTGCTCACGGCTCAATTCCTTGAGGCGTTCGAGCCTCTCTGCTTGCGCTTCAAGATCGACCTGACGCATGAGCGCGCCCTCAGCCAAATCCTCGCGGCCCTCGGCCAGCGCAAAGCGGGCCTGTTCGGTCAGCTTGTCGAGCTTGTCGACGATCATGGACTGTTGACGGGTTGACTGAAGGCGGCGGGTCATAGCCGCTTCGCGGTCACGGCGCACTTCGTCCATGGCGCGGTCAACTTCGCGGATCGCCTCGCGCATGGTGCCATCAGAATTGGCGCGCTCCATCGCGTCGACCGAGTCTTCGATTTTGCCGGACAGCAGACGACGCACACGCAGAAACACGGACTCGGCCATGAAGACCTCCCTATTGATCATCCTGCCTGCTGTTTAGGCCTGCGCCACTTAAGAAGCCGTAAAGGAACGGTTTTCTGATGTGAGGGAAGGCATTTCTTAATCACGTTGAACTAAAGCCGGGGCTGAAGACACGATGAGGACATCATGGAAACGGCTCTTTACATCCTCCTTGGCCTTGCCGCCGTGCTGGCGCTTGTGGCCTATCTGATCTATGCGCGCTTCACCTCGACTCAGAACCTGCTGGTGGCGCTCGATCAGCGCTGCGATACCGCCTTTGCCGATATCGACGTCCACCTGAAGCACCGGCACAACCTCATTCCCGGCCTGGTCGACATTGTGAAGGGGATGAAGGCCCACGAGAAGGAGATGGTGATCGGTGTGATCGAGGCACGGGCTACGGCGCTCGGCCAGATGACGTCCGAAATTCGCCTCCAGGCTGAAGGCAATCTCACCGCGCGGCTCGATACGCTGATCGCCTCGGTCGACAAGTTTCCCGAAATCCGCGCTCTGCCCGAATTCCAGAACCTGCGGCGTGAGCTGACCGACTGTGAGAACCGCATCACCGCTGCGCGCCGCTTCCACAATCTCGCGGTCGAGGAATACAACACGGCGCTCAGGATGTGGCCGGGCAGCATCATCGCGACGAAGCTGCGCATGAACAGCCGTCCGTTCTACGACCTGGGGGTCGAACGCACCCTCATCGACGAACCGATGGCGATGCGATTCTGACCCTGGCTGCAAGGGACGCACGCCATGTTCGCGCAGGAGCCGACCGGTCTTTATAGCTGGATCAGGAGCAATGACGGACGCTCGACCGGTCTGTTCCTCGCCTTCCTGATGGCAGTGCAGCTGCTGGCGATCCCGTCGCTGTTTGTGCCACTGATGCTGATCGATCCAGGCCACGCTCCCTTCCTCGGCTGGAGCGGCTATTTCCTGCGCTATGCGCCGCTCGTGCTGGCAGGTTCGGTGGGCTGGTTCGGCTGGAAGTACTGGTGGCATATCGAGACGGTGAAGCGCGCGGCCGGCTTTCATTTCATCGACAATGCCGACGAGCCCTACCTGTGCAGCGTCATCGAACCGCTTATCGTGATGTGGGGGCTGCCGATCCCGTTTGTCGGCGTGATCGAAACCCCGGCACGCAACGCATTTGCTTGCGGGGTGGGCCGCAAGAAGGCGGTGGTGGTTGTAACCCGCGGGCTGATCGAGGATCTGACCCGCGAGGAGCTGTCCTGCGTACTTGCGCACGAGCTTAGCCATATCAAGAACGGCGATATCCGGCTGATGGCGGCGGCCAATATTTTCATGTCGGCGCTCACGGAAATGCATCGCAACAATCCGATGCAGATGACCCCGATCCACGCCGTTCTGGCGATTGCGGTGCCGGCCCTTCTGCCGATCACGCTGCTGGGCAATCTGCTGGGCGCAGTAGCCTTGCGCGCTGGGCAGACATCGCGCCTGCTGATCGCCTCCAGCCGGGAATACATCGCCGATGCCGAGGCAGTTCAGCTGACCAAGAACCCCGGCGCGATGGCTTCGGCACTGGTCAAGGTTGAACATGCCTTCCGCCTGAAGGGGATGCGGGCGGTTGATGATGCGATGTTGATCGCCGGCGAAACCGAAGGCGACAACGCCACGCACCCCACCATCGCACAGCGCATTGCCGCGCTCGCCCGCACCACCGGTTCGATGGTGTTCAACAGTCCGGATTCCCCTTCGCGCGCGGCGATTGCCACAATGCCTTCGCTCTCGCAGGCCGAGGCCGCCGCACTGCTGCGCCGCTTACCGGAAGCACGCCCGATCGAGCGCATCCGCCGGTCGGCCAAACCAAACTGGCTGGCGCTCGACCAGATGGGTCAAATTTCTGCGGTATTCGCGGTTGCCACGCTGCTAACGCTGCACTGGCAGGAAATAGGACAACCGGACAAGTTGCTCGCCAAGTTCGACACCCGCCCGATCGCGGCTATGATCGGCAACCCGCTGGCCTGTCACACCGGCATGATGCCCGTCAGCGCCTGCAAAGGTAAGGTGGACAGCTACGCTGATTTCGAAGGGCAAAACAACACGCTCGCAGGATATCTGGCGGAACGCTCGCGCGAGCGGCGCGATGCGGGGCACGCCAACCCCGATTTGACCCTCGCCAGCCTCAGCCACCCGGGTGGGGAGCGGGCGGAATGGCCGGGCCAGAGCAAGCGGCTGAAAGGCGTGTTCGCGAACTTCGCTGATCCGGCACGAAGCAGCTTCTACAGCAGCGATGGCACCTTCTCGACCAAGGTGCCCGAGGCGCTGGTCATCGCGGAACTGGAGCAGGTCGGCTGCTACCCGTCGACATTTTTTCACAACGATCCCAAAGGCAAATTCCGGATGGTTGGTGACCGCAGCCTGGATTACTCCATCACCAACTTCGAGGCCGAGGCTGCGGGGCTCGTGATTTCACGCGGTATGTCGGGCTCTGCGGACGAGGCTGACTGGCTGCGATCCTATCTGGAGCGGCGCGAATTTCTGCTCACCTTCTCCTTCAGCAACTGGGGCCTGCCGGGGCTGGAGAGGATGCGCGCGGCCTTTGCCGAGCCAGCCCATGGCGCGGTGCTAGGACGGATCGAGGCAAGGCTTGCCGAAACCGAATTCGCCGCCGCCCTCGCGCCGCTGGAGCGCGCCCGGATGAAGGCGCTTGCCGCGCGTCCGGATGACTACCTGCCCTGCGGCGCTCTCAAGTTCATGGCTCCGGCATGATCAACAAGCCCAGCCATGATATGCGGCGCGGACTTTGGCGCGCCGACGCATGGGCCGCCGCTCGGGCGGAAAAGCCCGGCAGGTGGCACACGCCCTATCCCGAAAACCCGGTGTTCTCACGGGTCCTTGTCGGGTTCCTGCTGACCGCCTCGCTGCTGAACGGGGTGACGGCATTTGCCCTGTGTTTCGCGTTCTTCTTCGGTCTTGCTGTGATGGGGAACCTGTTGCGCCGGGTGCTGATGTATTTCTCCATCAGGCGCTACGGCCCGTGGCGCGAAATGGCGCCCGAAATGCGCGCGATCATCGAGAACCCGAGCGACCTTGCCAAGGGCCCCGAGCGTTTTGCTCCGATGCCCAAGGGCTTCACCAGCATTGCGGGTCCCGCGGCACTGGGCCGTAAACCGCAGAGCCGGGAAGCCGTCTTGCCGGTCATCTTTTTCGTGCTTTGCGTGCTTATGCTACTGCTGATGGACTAGCCTCGATCAGGGCCAACTGGGACGAAGACAAAGCACCCGTCACCGGTGATGAGCTGAGCTGATGAGGGATACCGAGAGCGGCATGGCGTTTTCGGGCGAATTCGAACGTGCAAATTGGTCTTCGTGAACGACTGGGTCTGGGTCGGTAGATGCCAATGCCCTACTTGGAACTCGAACGGCGGCTATTCGAGGCTCGCATCCCATCAGCCGAAACCCCCAAATCGCTCCAGACTTAGACCTTTTTGTTGTGTGAGCACGATATTCACGCCTCGAGGGCAGCCGCACGAGAGAATTCGTCTCGTCCAAGTTCTCAGCTGTTGAACCTCGAAGCATGAGCGGACGAGAGGCTTGACCAGGACAGGCGTTAGCGGGAGACACCTAGCCGAGTAAGGGCCTATCCAAATCAGGGCTCACTCTTCCGCCGCGATCAACAGGCAAAGGCTTCACCGATGAAACAGGCATTCCGAACGGCAGCCGCGCTGATCCTTGCAACGACGGCGCTGACGAGCACGGCGATGGCTCAGGACGATCATGGCCAGTGGTTTGCCGGCGGAGCCTCAGGTGCCACGCAAGGGGCAGCGGACACATATGTGCAGGGCCCATACCGCACGTCCGCCGAGAGCCTTGGCCCGTTCCGCAAGCTGGTGATCCGCGGTGCCATGCTGATCGACGGCACAGGAGGGCCACCGCGCGGGCCGATCGACATCGTGATCGAGGGCAACCGGATCGTTGCGGTCAACCAGGCGGGCTGGCCCGGGCTGCCGATGAAGGCGGACCGCGAGCCGCGCGACGCCGAGCATGAGATCGATGCCACGGGCATGTACGTGATGCCCGGCTTCGTGGATACACACGTCCATCTGCCTGCGACCGACAAGGCGCCCGACGTCAGCTACGCCTACAAGCTCTGGCTGGCGCACGGCGTCACGAGTGTGCGCGGCGTACCGCTCGCTCCGCCTGATTTTGCAAGTTCGGAAAAGAACCGTGCGGCCGCCAACGTGATCGCGGCCCCGCGCATCTTCAATTACCAGACGCTGGGTGCCGGCTGGACGGGGGGAGTGATCGACACGCCGGAAAAGGCGCGGCTGTGGGTGCGCTGGGCAGCCGCGCACAACATCGACGGGATCAAGTTCTTCAACCGCTCTCCGGAATCGCCCGCAATCATCGCCGCCGCGATCGACGAGGCGCACAAGAATGGCTTGGGAACGATCGCCCATCTTTCGCAGACTGGGGTTGCCAGCTTCAATGCGCGCGATGCGGGCGATGCGCATCTCGACACCATCACGCATTTCTACGGCCATCACGAGGCACTGCTCAAGGATGCGACTGTCCAGGATCTGCCGTCTGACTACAACTATTTCGATGAGCAGCAGCGCTTTGGCGACATTGCCGAGATCTGGGACGAGACTTACCCGCCCGGTTCACCTGAATGGACCGCATACCTGCGCCAACAGAAGGCAAACGGCGTTGTGTTCAATCCGACGTTCAACATCTACGCCGCCTCACGTGACCTGATGCGCGCCCGCAACGCCGATTGGAACAACAGGTACACGACCCCGCAGCTGTGGAGCTTCTTTCAATCCACGCGCGACAACCATGGGTCCTACTTCTACGATTGGACAACCGAACACGAATACGCCTGGAAAAGGTTCTATTCCAACTTCTTCCGGCTGATGAACGATTACAAGAACATGGGCGGGCGAGTGACGGTCGGCACCGATTCCGGCTTCATCTTCAAGACCTATGGCTTTGCCTATGTCGAGGAGCTCGAGCTGTTCCGCGAGGCGGGCTTCACCCCGCCGGAGATCCTGCGCGCGGCAACGATGTGGAGCGCGGACGAACTTGCCAGACCCTCGGGCAAAGCAGCACAATTCGGCGTGGTGCGCCCCGGCATGCTCGCGGACCTGGTGATCGTGAAGGAAAACCCGCTCGCCAACCTCAAGACGCTCTACGGCACCGGGCATCTGCGGTTGAACCCGAAGACAAACAAGCAGGAGCTTGTGGGCGGCGTCAGCTACACGATCAAGGATGGCATCGTTTACGACGCCAAGAAGCTATTGGCAGAAGTGACCGAAATGGTGGTGTCCGAAAAAGTTCGCCTCGGGCTGCCGGAACCCGCACTCCCCAATCCAGGCACCATGCAAGAATAGCTACACCGAGGTCATCTCTGGCGTGGAGCTCCGACTCTGTTTGAAGTGTCGTGCTTTGCAAAAAGCGGCTTTTCCTCTCAACGATCGGAAACGACCGGCTCTGGGTCGACTTCGCCCGAAATCCTTGGACAAAGCTGCCTACCGGCACAGCGTGCCGAAATGACTGATTCCGCCGAAACCGGCGGTTCGTGAAGCTGCGACGACGCAGCGGGCCGGCCTGCAAGCGTTGATAAGCGCCGCAGCATTTTCAACCATCAGGCCAAGAGACATTCTTCAGATGACCATTGTGGTCACTGGAGAATGTACATGGAGACGCCTGAAACGGAAACCACTGCCACCAAGCGCCAAATCTGGAATGCGGGGAGGTCTGTTGGCGCGAAGCGCGCGCTCAAACCGAAGCAGATTTGGGAAATTCGATTTTATCTCAACGAACGCCGCCGCGTGCGTGATCGCGCATTGTTCGACCTCGCAATTGATAGCAAGCTACGTGGTTGCGACCTCGTGCGAATGAAGATCGGCGACATAGTCAGCGGCGGCCAGATCCGAACGCGCGCAATCGTCATGCAGCAGAAGACAAGTCGTCCTGTTCAGTTTGAGCTACTGCCGGATGCCCGAGCCAGTTTGCTGGCGTGGCTTGAGCGTCGCGGTGGCACCGTGGACGACTATGTCTTTCCAAGCCGGATTGACCACAACCGGCATCTGAGCGCCCGACATTATGCTCGGCTTGTCGATGAATGGGTGAGTGGGGTCGGCTTGACGCGAAGCGAATATGGCACCCACTCGCTTCAGCGAACAAAAGCGTCGATCATCTACAGGGCGACCGGCAACCTTCGGGCGGTCCAGATACTTCTTGGACACAGCAAGATCGAGAACACGGTGCGCTATCTCGGGATCGACGTAGAAGACGCGCTTGCCCTCGCCGAGAACACGGACATTTGAGTAGCAGGCTCCTCGCCTACTGCGAGGAGCCGAACTATCAGCGTGAAGGGCTTACCCTGTCGTTGAAGCTGGCGCACCGACTTCCTTTACTAGAATTTGCGCGCTGGGGTTGCTCGCGATTTCGGCCGGATCATGGCTCGCGGACGTGCAGATAAAGAGATTACGCCCGTCCGGCCCGCCCAGCATCACGGCATAGGCATGGGAATCAAGCGCCATGCTGTCGGTCACTTCGCCTCCTTCCCGAACCCGCAACACAGCGGGGTTGCCTGCCGGATTGGCGAGCCACACCGCACCTTCGGCATCGAGGCAGATACCGTCAGGCTGGACGCCCTCAGGGAGGTCAGCAAACACGCGCCTGTTAGAGAGGCAGCCATTGGCATCAACGTCGAATGCAGTGAGGCGGTAGGCATTGGTCTCGGCCACGATCAGGGTTTGGCCATCAGGCGTGAAGACGATCCCGTTGGGAAACTCCAACCCTTCGGCGGCGTTGCTGACCTCGCCATTCGCGTCGATCCGGGCGATGACACAGGTGTTGACGGGAGCAGCATCTAGATTCCAGAAATTATAACCGATGTCACCGACATAGATGCGCCCTTCGGCATCGGTATTGGCGTCGCTCAGGCAGAAGACCGCCGTCCCCTCAAGGTTTGCGTGATCGTGCAAAGTGTTGCCATCCCAGCGTTTCATCGCGAGGTTCAGCGCATCGCTGAACACCGCCGAACCATCAGGCATGAACCCGAGCCCGTTGGGCTTGAACGCAAGCTCCAGCTCGGTGCGCAGGTCACCGTCGAGGCTTACCGATTTGATCGCGTTGCCGTGGATGTCGATGAACCACAGCCGCCCCGCGTGCCAGCGCGGGCTTTCAGGGAAGCGCAAGCCCTGACCGAGCCCCACCAGCGTTTCAGGGGTATCCATGGAGCGACTCCTTCTCAATCAGGAACGAAGGCCACGACTCGCGACGGAGCGGCGCTGCAACCGGCGAGCTTGATCGGGAAGAACCCGACATGAAATCCAGTCGGTGGCAGCGCTGCGAGGTTGCAGAGCTGCTGGACGATGAAGGCTTCGCGCCGGGTGATGGCCTTGTGGCCGTCCCACAGCAGCGCCTTGTCGCCCTGCTCTTGCCACTTGGCGTTCATCAGACGGAACGGCAGGTCCCACCCGACCGCATCGGTGCCGAGGATCGTCGCCCCCATTTGCGTCAGGTGCAGCGTTGATTCCGCCGACATCCCCGGCTGGTTGTAGAACTGCGGATCGTCCATCGTGTAGGCTTCCTGCCCAGTGCGCAGCAGCACCGCATCGCCCGGCTGAACGGCGCGGCCGACGGCTGCGATGGCGCGGTCGAGCATCTCGGGCGTGATGTATTCGCCGCCCTTGGCCCAGGGACGCAGATCGAGCACCATGCCCGGACGGTAGAGTTCGTTAAGGTCGATCTGGTCGATCGTGCGCGCAGGGCGTCCCTCGCACAGAGTGCCCGAATGCAGCGGCGCATCGACATGGGTGCCGCAATGCGAGTTGAAGTCGTTGAGGTGCTCGCTGCCCCAGCCCTCGCCATCGGGCAAGTCGTCATGGGTGCAGCCGAGGCTGGCGCAGAATTCGTCCTTGCCGGCCCTCTCGGCGGGGTTGTTGTAATCGATGCGCGGCGCGACCACGCCCGCGGCGTGCTGCAAGGCCGGGGGAAGCTTCTCGCGGTTGGCTGGGTCGAGCAGGACGGTGAGGTCAATGAGGCGCATGGGCGGTTCCGATCACTTGGCGAGGATGTGAACGGCGACAGCCGCTTCTTCGACGCCGATGTTGCCGCCGCCGTTCTCCTGAATGGCGTGACGCGCGCCCTCGACCTGGCGGGCTCCCGCTTCACCGCGCAATTGGGTGACGAGTTCGTAAAGCTGGCCGATCCCCGTGGCCCCAAGCGGGTGGCCCTTGGATTCCAGTCCGCCCGAGGGATTGACCGGAATGCGTCCGCCAATGGTGAAGTCTCCGCGCTCGGCCGCTGGCCCGCCCTCGCCCATCGGGACAAAGCCGAGGTTTTCGACCTGGATGATCTCGCCCATCGCGGCGGCATCATGCACCTCGGCCACGTCCATATCGTCAGGCCCTAGCCCGGCGATCTCGTAAGCCTTGTTCGCCGCGAGACGTGAAAGATTCAGCTCGTGCTGGTCAATGCTCCGGCTCGATGCGGAACGCACCACACTCGCCGCCACCCGGATACAGCGGCTGCGATCCGCGCCGATGCGCTTCAGTCCTTCTTCGGTGCAGATGATCGCCGCCGCCGCACCATCGGTGACCGGCGCGCACATCGGCAAGGTCAGCGGGTAGGTGATCGGCGGCGCGGCCAGCACCTCCTCGACCGAAAAGGCTTTGCGGAACTGCGACCACGGGTTGTGGACCGAGTGCTGGTGGTTCTTGGCAGAGACCGCCGCGATCTGGCGCTGGGTCGTGCCCCACTTGCTCATGTGGTTGCGACACAGCGCCGCATAGATCGACATGAACTTGGAATAGGGCTTGTCGGATTCCGAGCCTTCCGGCGGCACGATGCCCTCGCCCAGCTTCACCAGACGGGCGTAGTTCTCCTCGACCCGGCTAACGTCCCACCCGGCTTCCATCAGCTTGAGGACGGAGAGCTTGTCCTCGACATTCATCTTCTCCGCGCCGAGCGCCAGCGCCACGTCGGTCACGCCTGCCTTGAGGCTCTGCACCGCGAGCGCGAAGGCCGATGATCCGGCGGCGCAGCCATTGTCGATGTTGTAGACCGGGATGCCTTCGATCCCGAGCTTCGTCAGCACGACCTGTCCGGGGATGGCAAACTGGCCTTGCAGCGGACCATTGGTGATCCCGGCATAGAAGGCCGTGCCAAGATCTTCCTTCGCGCATCCGGCATCCTTCAGCGCGCCGTCCACCGCTTCGCGCGCAAGGTGTTCGAGGCTGCGCTCGAAATGTCGGCCAAAGACCGTCATGGCGATGCCGGCGATGTAAATGTCAGTCATGGCTTGCGTCCCTGTTCAGATCTTCTTGGTCTGGCCCTGCCAGTAGGCAGCACGCAGGTCCTTCTTGAGCACCTTGCCCACCGGGCTGCGCGGCAATCGTTCGATGAAATCGATGGTCTTGGGCGCCATCACGCTGCCAAGCTTCTCCTTGCACAGCGCGATCAGCTCCTCGGCTGTTACGCTCTGACCGGCGTTGAGTTCGACCACCGCCTTGACGGCCTCGCCCCACTTCTCGTCCGGCACGCCGATCACTGCGCAATCCTGCACCGCAGGGTGGCTCCAGATGACCTGCTCGACCATCGCGGGATAGACGTTGAAGCCCCCGGTGATGATCATGTCCTTCTTGCGATCGGTCAGATGGAGATAGCCCTCGGCGTCGATATGGCCGATGTCGCCGGTGTGCAGCC
>CALRJK020000016.1:0-36978 GCA_943367535.1 Synechococcus sp. UW140
GGGTCGCTCTGTTCAACGTTAAGGCGCGAAGGCACCACAAGGCTGGGTAAAAGTCTGCGCAGAAAATTCGGGGTAGCCTTCGGGGTATTAGCACAAATCTTCGTCAAAAAATATGATCAAGTCAGATATTTGATCTATAAGAGCGAATCCCTCCTGCTCCGCCACCACCTTGAACAAGGCGGTGCAATCCGATCCCTCACTCAGAAACAGCCAGCAGGCCTTGCCGCAGATATCTGCGCGCGCGGCCGCAAGGGCGGCCGCCATTCGACCAGTGGGTTAAGCAAGGCACCTTTCAGTGCCTCGCAAAGCGTTTAGCCGGGAGTGTTGGTCCTTGCCGGTGAGGGCAGCGCCTTCACTTCGCGCGGGGCGGCGAGTTCAGCCAGAATATCGTCGGCCTTGGAAACACGGCCGCCGATCCCTGCTTCCAGCAGTTGGCGATCAAGATCGGCGCCGGATTCGATCGCTGCCATTTCATCGCCCGCTTCAAGCCGGGCGGCAAGCTGGGCCTGCCGGTCCTTGATCCGGCCGAGCGAATCCACCGCGCTGCCAAGCCGCGAGTTCACGCCCGCGTGCGAGGATGCGATGGCCTTCTGCGCGCGCTGAAGCGAATCCGTGGCTTTGACCGCCTCAACCTCGCGCTTCATCGCCGCGATGCGCTGTTCGGTTTCCTTGACCGTGCGCAGCATGACGTCCTGCTGCTGGCGCATATTGGCAAGATCGGCATCATCGCGGGCAAGTTCGGCCCGCACCGTTGCGACCCGTTCGGCAAGGCCGCGCGCCAGGTCTTCGCGCCCGGCATCCAGCGCGGCGCGGGCGTTGGCGACGTCGCGCTCTTCCTTGGCGGCATTGTCGGCGATGCGCTTTTCAATGCGCTTGGCGGTGGCCATCATGCCCGCCAGATCACCGCGCGCCTTGCGCAAGCTCGCATCGGCATCGCGCAGTTCCTGATCAAGGATCCGCATGGCCTGACTGTCAGCGACGTTCTCCGCCGCCTCGTTGACCCCGCCGCGCAAGGCGGTGAACAGCTTGCCCCAAACACTCATGCCGGCTCTCCGTCAGCTTCGACCCATTCGCCGATCCATTCGGCCGCTTCGACCGCGTTGGTCGCAAGCACGGCAACCTCGTGCACCAGCGCCTCTGCATCCGAACGCGCCGAAAGCGCACCGAACAATTCGTACCACTCGGTCCCGCCGATCGTGGTGATCCCGAAGCTGGAAAGCGGGATGAGCTTGTGCATCGACAGGGCCCGGCGTTCAAACTGGGCGCGCGCGGGCACCGCATCGCAAGGGGTCAACAGGACGCTGCACAGCACCTGATCGCCGCTTACCGTCATGAGCACATCCAGGTCCCCGCGCTCCTTCAAGGTCACGCGCAACACATCGCTGCCGGGTTCCACCGTCACATCGACATCGCCAAGCGCCTCTGGGTCTGTGGCGAACAGGCCGGTGAGAGATGCAATCTCCCAACCCCCGGCAGGAACCATCCAATTGTCGGTCATCCGAACCATGCTCCCATGCTGCAGTGCCCTGCTTGCGACAGCGGGCCATCGGCACTAAACCTCCGATATCGAAGCGCCTTGTAGAGAAGCGTTATCGCAAGGCAAGGGGGTCCGGTGCCGCTTTTCGTCCGTGTCTGGCAGCAAGTCTATGTCTCCATCGCCACGCTTTCATGGAGCGTCCTGGGGATGCTGTTCGCGTGCCATGCGCTCGCGAGTTACACTCTGTTCGCGCTGGCGGGCGAAACCAAGCTCACCGACAGCCTCATCACCTTCACCTATTTTTACATGACCACCGCGACCACGGTTGGCTACGGCGACCTGTCGCCGGGCGGTGATGCGGGGCGATTGGTCAATGTTTGCCTTGTCTTGCCGGGCTCGATCGCGTTGTTTACCGTGCTGCTTGGCAAGGCGGTCGCTGGGATGAGCGCCTTCTGGAGGCGTCGGTTGCAGGGTCTGGGTGATTTTTCGGAACGGACGGGGCATACGCTGGTCGTGGGCTGGCAGGGCGCGCGCAGCCGCCGCGTGATCGAAGGGCTACTCAACGATGCCCCCGCCGGCGCTCCGCGGATTGTGTTGCTCGCACGCGGGCTTGACGCCAATCCCATGCCCGAAGCGATCGACTTCGTATCGGCCGAGCAATTGGGGGACCGCGCCGCCTTCCTGCGTGCCGGCGCTGCGGGTGCGCACACCGTCATCATCCGCGGCGCTGACGATGACGAAACGCTCGCGGCAACCCTTGCCGGGCGAAGTGCTGCGCCGCGGGCGCACATGGTTGCGCATTTCCATGAAGACAGCGCGGCTGATCTGATCCGGCACCAGATGCCCGATGTCGAGGTGATCACCTCGATCGCCGCCGGCCTGCTGGTGCGCGCCGCGCGCGATCCGGGGGCATCGCAGTTGGCCGCGCTGATGTTTGCCGACCATGCGATCGACAATGCCTATTCGTTGGCGGTCCCCGCCGGGCAGCAGGCGATGCCTTATCTCGAGGTGCTGCTGGCGCTCAAACAACGCCACGGGCTGACGGTGATCGGGCTTTGCCGCGAGGGCGGGCGCAAGGTCGATCTCAACTGCCCGGTGGACTGCCCAGTGACAGGCGGCGACACGCTTTATTACATCGCCGATCACCGTGTCAGCGCTGCCGAAGTCGACTGGGCGAGCCTTGCGGCGAGGAAAGCGGCATGATCAAGGGCTGGTTCTCGCGCGGCGGCGGCAAGTCTGATCTGCCTAAGGAACAAGGCCCGCTTGCCTGCGCGATTGGCGGTGCGCTGCGCATCGATACGCTCGGGATCGAGGCGATGCTGGTGTCAGGCGAACCGGCGATGGGCCCGCCGGCCGGGGGCGATTTCATCGTTACCGCCATCGGCGTCGCGCGGCTTGACGGGGCGAACGAACTGACCCGCTATTACGATGACGATCATCGCATGGTGCAGGTGATCGCGGCGCCGGGCGGGGGTCTTGAGACTATCTCTGATGTCAGCCTTTATGCGCCCTGGGACAGCGTCGTTCCGGCTGGCCGCGCCGAGTGGGAGCGCTGGTGCGGCCCGCGCGGCCTGATCGGCGCCCCCGCCTACGACGCTGACGGCATCCTGTTTGCCCGATACTGGGGCAGCGGCGATGACCACGCCGATCTCGTCGAGTTTGTCGAGACGGTCGATGACGGCAGCCACACCCGCGAGATCCATCAGCGTTGCATGCTCTATTCCCGCGATGTCGGAACGGGTGAGGAAATGCTGCTCATCAACATCGAGCGTGATCTTGCACACGACGCCCGCAATGAAGGCGGGGCCATCAGTTTCATCATCGGGTATGGGCTGGGCACAGCCGATATCATGCGCGTCTGACGCGCACCAAGCCACGGAGAGATCATGTACGGTTACGTTTCCGGCCTTCCCGCCTTCCTCGCCTATTTCGGTACCGGCACTGCGCTGATCATCGTTTTCGCGCTGATCTATTCGCTGGTCACGCCGCATCGCGAACTGACGCTAGTGCGTGAAGGGAACACGGCGGCGGCGACCGCCTTTCTCGGCGCGCTGGTGGGCTTCAGCCTGCCGCTGACGTCGGCGGCGGCCAATTCGGTCAGCATCGTCGATTTCATCATCTGGGCGGCAATTGGCGGCATCGTGCAGCTGGCCGCCTTCGGCATCGCCGCGGCCGCGCAGAAGGGCCTGTCCGCCCGGATCACTGCGGGCGAATCTGCCGCCGGCCTGTGGGCAGGGGGCGTGGCCCTTATCACCGGTCTGCTCAACGCCGCCTGCATGACCTACTGAGCGGCGCAAGGGAGCACCCAGCCATGGCCGACACCTCGTCCCCCAACCGCCCCGGCAACCACCGCCCCGCCAATCGCCGTTTTGCCTCTCCGGCGCGCACCCGGCTAGCGCTTGGCAGCATCGCTGCTGCCGCGTCGGTCGGGCTTGCTGGCTGCGACGATACGCCGCCCAATTTGCAGGACGCGCATTTTACAACGGTGAGCGAATGCGTGCGCGCCGGCTTCCCCGATCGCCTGTGCGAAGGCAGCTACAACGCCGCTTGGCAGGAATACGTGGACACCGCGCCGAAGTTTAACACGCTCCAATCGTGCCAGCAGGACTGGGGCGACCAGCAATGCGCGCCTCTCGGCTCCTATGCGCCCACCGGCAATGTCACCACCGCGGGCGAAGTGTTTGTTCCGCTGCTGGCCGGTTTCGTGGTCTCGCAGGCACTCCAGCGGCGGTACTATGATGATGATGATTTCGTCTTCATCAATGGCTCGGGCGGCTATCGCGGATCGCCTATCTATCGCAACCGGAGCGGCGGGACGGTGGTGATCGACCGTGGCTCCAGCCCCACTGCCAAGGCGATTGCCAAGCCGGTCAACGTCAACACCGTCACGGTCGCCCGCAGCGGTTTTGGCGGAAAGAGCTCCTCGCGCGGCTTCGGCGGCTGATCGCAGGGTGCAACGCATCATTCTGCCCGAACGGCCCGATTGGCGCGACAAGGCGCGCGCTGTCGGCTTCGGTTTCCACGAGATGTATGGCGAGCCCTACTGGTTCGAGGCGGCGGCCTATGCCTTCACTCTCGCCGAGATCGAGGACGAGATCGAAGCCCCCACCGAGGCGCTGCACGATATGTGCATGGCGCTGGTGGGGGAGGTGGCCGAAAGCCCGGACCTGCTACGGCGGCTCGCCATTCCGGAAGAGCAATGGCGGCTGGTGCGTGAAAGCTGGCGGGCGGGGGACCGGCATCTTTATGGCCGGTTCGATCTTGCCTATGATGGAACGGGCCCGGCACGCCTGCTCGAGTATAATGCCGACACCCCCACCTCGATCTTTGAAGCTGCCTATTTCCAGCACAACTGGCTGATCGACCAGATCGAGGCCGGGGTGCTGCCCGAGGGCACCGATCAGTTCAACCTGCTTCAGGAAAGCCTGATCGAGGCCTTTGCCACCTTCCCCCCTGATCGCATCTTCCACTTCGCCTGCGCGCTCCAGAACGAAGAGGACCGCGGCACTTGCGCCTATCTGATGGACTGCGCCGGACAGGCCGGGCACGAGGTGCAACTGATCGATGTTGCCGCCATCGGCGTGGATGCCCGGGGGCGCTTCACGGACACCGCCAGCCGCACCATCGACCGGTGCTTCAAACTCTATCCGTGGGAAGATATGCTGCGCGAGCCATTTGCCCCGCATATCGTCCCCGGCGTCTTCATCGAACCGGCGTGGAAGGCGATCTTGTCGAACAAGGGCATTTTGCCGCTGCTGTGGGAGCGGCATCCGGGGCACCGCAACCTGCTGCCCGCCTATTTCGCGGATGATCCACGCGCAGCCGCGCTACCGGCCGCGGTGTCCAAGCCGCTGTTCTCGCGCGAGGGCGAGAATGTGACGATCAGCCAGGGCGGCGTGACGATCGACGAGACCGGAGGCGACTACGCCGACGAGCCGCGCATCGTCCAGGCCTATGCCTCGCTCCATGCCGGCGCCGGTCAGTACGCGGTGCTGGGCAGCTGGATCATCGGCGACCGGGCGGCAGGGCTCGGCATGCGCGAGGATACGAGCCGGATCACCCGCAATCTTTCCCGCTTCGTGCCTCACATCATTACCGGTTGACTGGCTTGAGGGTGGATTCGCGCCCATGCCCTTTGCACCTTCCCCATTCGCCCCCTAGCGCGGCAGCGCCGTGGCTGGCACACATGGCGTGATCAGACGCGGGGCAAGCACGCGGCAGCAGGGGACGGACAGCATGAGACTATACGGGGCATTGATCGCGGGCGTGTGCGCCTTGGCCGTGGTGCCTGCGGCCGCGGAAGAGGGCTTTTACCAATACCCGGCCGCGCGCAAGGATGTGCTGGTCTTCGCCAGCGAGGGCGATCTGTGGCGCACAGCCCGCGATGGCGGAAGCGCCGTCCGCCTCACCAATCATCCAGCCGAGGAAAGCGAAGTCCATATCTCGCCAGATGGCACATGGGTCGCTTTCAGCGCCAGCTATGACAGCGATCGCGATATCTATGTCATGCCGGTTGCGGGTGGCACCCCGCGCCGCCTGACCTTCGAGGGCGGCTCTGTGCAGACCGTCGGCTGGACGCCTGAAGGCCGGGTGATCTTCGCCTCGCGCCTGCCGGGCGGCGGTCAGGGCGAGATTCTCTACACGGTCTCGCCGGAAGGGGGGGAGGCGACGCCCATCCCGCTGTGGCGCGCCACGGACGCGACCTTCGGCAGCGACGGGCGCACCCTGTTTTTCTCGCGCCGCGGCCTTTACGCCCGCGCCCGCGATAATGCCGTGCTTTATCGCGGAGGCGGGATGGAGCAATTGTGGCGCTGGACGATGGGCTCGAACGCCGAGGCCGAGCGTCTGCTCGCCGATTTCGGCGCGCCGATCCGCCATCCGATGGCGTCGGGCGGGCGCATATGGTTCCTGTCCGACAAGAGCGGCAAGGACGCCTTGTGGTCAGCCGCCGAGGACGGCAGCGACGTGCGGCAGGTCTCGCCCGATCTGCCTTTCCCGGTGCTTCAGGCCAGCATCGATGGTGATGCGGCCTTCGTCCAGAACGGCGCCGATCTGCACAAGGTCTCGCTGGTGACCGGCGCGGTCAGCAAGCTTGCGATCGACCTTGTCACCGACCGCGAGCAAACCCGCGCCCGCGCACTTGGTGAACCGCTCAGGCAGCTTGAGGCCGCGCGCATCTCGCCCTCGGGTGAGACAGTTGCGATCACCGCACGTGGGCGGGTTGCGCTCGCTGCGCCCAAGCAGCTGCGCCGGATCGAATTTGCGGTGCCCACCGCGGCCCGCGCGCGGCAGGCGGTGCTGGGGCCGAAGGACGGCAAGGCCTTCATGATCCTCGACCAGGGTGATCGCGGCGATATTTATGCCATGGCGGCCGACGGGACGGGCGCGCCGATTGCTGTCACTAAAGGCTATGACGCGCATATCTGGTCCTTCGCGGTCGCGCCTGATGGCAAGACGCTGGTGGTGTGGGACAAGCTGGCGCGGCTGCAGAAGGTCGATGTTGCCACCGGGCGCGTCACCCTGCTGGCCAGGAACGCCACCGGTGACGATGCGCCCTTCCGCGACCTTGCCTTCTCGTCCGACGGCAAGATGATCGCCTATGCGGAAGCCTCCCCGGCGAACGGCGGCAACACCTCCGATCTCTATGTCCAGAACCTTGCGACCGGCGAGCGGGTCAAGGCGACTTCGGGCAAGTATAACGACTATGCTCCTGCCTTCGCGCATGACGGGGCGTGGCTCTATTTCCTGTCCGACCGCAACTTCGATCCTGAACCCGGCAGCCCGTGGGGTGATCGCAACATGGGCGTTGCCTTCCCCGACCGCGGCGAGATCTATGCCCTTCAGCTCGACCCCAAGGCGAAGTTCCGCTTCCGCGAGGATAACGAGCTGACGATCAGCGACGAGGAGCGCGAAAAGCGCGAAGCCGGGACTGACGCGGCGGAAGGCGAGAAAGGCAAGGACGAGAGCAAGGACAAGGACAAGGCGGCGAAACCTGCCGAAAAGCCTGCCACCATGGTTCTCGCCGGTCTTGCCGAGCGGCTCTACAAGGTTCCCGGCAAACCCGGCGTCGGCGGTCAGCTCTTCGCCAACGAGAAGTTTCTCTACACCCGCCGCGACGAGAACGTGGTCGCCATCGCCATCGACAAAAGCGATGCCAAGGAGGAGGTTTTCGCCAAGGGCGCGCTGGACTTCGCGCTGGCCGCCGATGGCAAGACCGCGATGGTCGCCTCCGGTTCGCCCGCCAAGCCTACGCTGGCGCTGGTTCCTGCCGAGGGCAAGATGCCCGAAAAGCTCGCCCCGCATCTGCTCCGGCTCGATGACTGGCGGCTGATTGTCGATCCAAAGGCCGAATGGCGGCAGATGTTCGTCGATGCCTGGCGGATGCACCGCGATTTTGCCTTTGATCCTGCCCTTCGCGGGGTCGATTGGAACGCGGTCCGCACTGCCCATGAACCGATGCTCGACCGGATCGGCCACCGCGCGGAACTGAACACCATTCTCGGGCTGATGGCCGCGCAGCTTGGCATCCTCCACAGCCAGGTGCGCCCCGGCGACCTTCCGGGCGATAGCGAGAACCCTGAGATGGCGTTCCTCGGCGCGACATACACCCCAGTGGCAGCAGGCCTGCGCATCGACCGGATCCTGCGCTCCGAGGACGATCTGGTGGCCCTGCGGCCGCCCTTGCGCCGCCCGGGCGTCGATGTGCGCGAAGGTGACGTGATCGGCATGGTGGATGGCCGTTCGGTTGCCGCCCTTGCCGATCTGCAGCTCGCGCTGGCGGGCAAGGCGGGCCAGCAGGTGCGGCTCGACCTCACCCGCGGCGCACGCAATTTCAGCGCTATTGTCGAACCGATGACGGTGCAGGGCGTGCAGACCGCGCACTATCTCGATCACGTCGAGACCAAGCGCGCTGCCACAGCAACGCTATCGGACGGCCAGATCGGCTATATCAGCCTGCGCGCGATGGGTTCGGACGATGTCGCCAGCTTCGCGCGCGACTGGTTCCCGCAGCTGGGTAAGCCCGGGCTGATCATCGACGTGCGCAACAATAATGGCGGCAACATCGATAGCATTGTGGTGGACATGCTGTTGCGCCGCGCCTGGGCGTTCTGGGCGCGGCCCGATGGCACGGGCATCCCCACCACCAATATGCAGAACGCCTATCGCGGCCATGTCGCCGTGCTGATCGACGAGCGCACCTATTCGGACGGGGAGACCTTCGCAGGCGCAGTCAAGGCGCTGGGGCTGGCCCCGCTGATCGGACAACGCACCGCAGGCGCGGGCATCTGGCTGTCTGATCGCAACCGCCTTGCCGACAAGGGCGGGGTGCGGATCGCCGAGAACGCGCAATACAGCATCGACGGGCGCTGGATCGTCGAGGGTTACGGCGTCTCGCCTGATTACGAGGTCGACAACCCGCCCGCGGCAAGCTTCAAGGGCGAAGATGCGCAATTGCGGGCGGCCGTGGGGCTGCTGCGGGAGAAGATCGCCCGCCAACCGGTGCCCGCGCTGGTGCCGCAGCCCTTGCCGCGGCTCGGCACGCCGGGGGGCGATGTTGTCCCGCTCGGGCAGAAGTGATGCGCGTCATCACGTGACGGTTCGGTTCAGCGGTCACCTGCAACAATCAGACGCCTGCGAAAGAGAATAGCATATGCCCGGCAGTCAGGATTTCGCCCCGGATACCCGCAACGAGGCCTTGATGGTGCTCCTCAATGGCGCGCTGGTTCCGGCGCATGAGGCGCAGGTTTCGCTGTTCGATGCGGGCTTTGCGCTGGGGGATGGCGTGTGGGAGGGATTGCGCCTGCACAAGGGCGCGCTGCTGTTTCTGGAAGCGCATCTGGACCGGCTCTATCGGGGCGCAGCCGCGCTCCGCATCGAGATCGGCATGACGCGCGAGGCTCTGACCGCCAGCCTGAGGGACCTCCTTCGCGCCAACGGGATGAAGGATGGGGCGCACCTGCGCCTGATGGTGACGCGCGGCCGCAAATCGACGATCAATCAGGACCCCCGCTTCACCCTTGGCGCGCCCACCATCGCAGTCACCGCCGAATTCAAGCGCCGCTCCGCTGCGGCCAAGCCACTGGCGCTGGCGATGTCTTCCATCCGGACCTCGCCGCCCGACATATTCGACATGCACCTCAACACCCACAGCCGGGTCAATTACATCCGCGCGCTGCTGGAGGTGATGGACGAAGGCGCGGACGAGGCGATCATGCTGGATCATCTGGGCTTTGTGGCCAGCTGCAATGCGACCAACCTGTTCTGGGTCAAGGATGGCACGGTCTTCACCTCGCGTGACGAATTCTGCTTCAACGGCATCACGCGCGGCAACGTGATTGCGCTTTGCCGGGCCGGGGCGGCGCCCTTGCAGCAAGGGGATTGGCTGGCGGATCATCTGCTGGCCGCCGACGAGGTGTTCGTCACCGGGACCATGGGCGGCGTTACCGCCGTCGGCAGCATCAATGGCCGCGCCTTGCAGGCCGCGCCGGGGCCCGTCACGATGGGACTCGCACAAGCCTATGAACGGCTGAAAGATGCCTATGCCGAGGAGCACGCCAATCAATGACTACCCGGATTGCCATGTGGTCAGGCCCGCGCAACCTGTCGACCGCGATGATGCGCTCGTTTGAAAACCGCGCGGATGCCGTGGTCAGCGACGAGCCATTTTACGCCGCCTATCTGGCGCAGACCGGGCTGGACCACCCGATGCGGGACGAGGTTCTGCTGTCACAGCCCACGGACTGGCAGGATGTCGCGGCGAGCCTTGCCGGGCCTTTGCCCCAGGGTTCGGGAGATGGCGATGCGACCATCTGGTATCAAAAGCATATGACCCATCACATGCTGCCCGCCTTCGGCCTCGACTGGATGGGCGATTTTCGGCACGCGTTCCTGATCCGCGCGCCTGCACGGGTGCTCAACTCCTACGTCGCAAAGCGCGAGGATGTGACGCTGGCGGACATTGGTCTGGTGCGGCAGGTGGAACTGTTTGACAGGTTTGCAGACGATACCGGCACGGCCCCGCCCGTGGTCGATAGCGACGAACTGCTGCGCGATCCCGAGGGTGTCTTGCGCAAGCTTTGCGCTGCTCTGGCGATCCCGTTTGACGCTGCGATGCTCCATTGGCCCAAGGGCCGGCGGGAGAGTGACGGCGTCTGGGCGCCGGCGTGGTACGCGTCGGTCGAGCAAAGCACCGGCTTTGCCACGCAGTCCGGCTCCGCGTTGCCGTCCTTGCCAGAGCATTTGCAGCGCATCGCCGATGCTGCGCTTCCCTATTACGAGCGGCTCGCGGCCTATCGGATTGCGATTTAGCGGGAGGCGCACCGCCAAAGCGATGCGCCTCTGCCGCGTCAGAATTCGAACAGGGCTTCGATCCCGATGTTCCGGCCGCGCATCAGCGGCGAGAAGGTGCCAGCGGTCGGGCGCAAGTTGAACGGGATGCGCTGGCCGGTCGAGTTTGGTCCGCCAAAGGGCACCTGCGTGTCCCCGCCTTCCTGCACCTGATCGAGCAGATTGCGCCCGTAGAGTGACAGCGAAAGCCCCTCGATCGGCGTGTTCCAGGTGATGTTGGCTTCAAGATTGCTGAGATCGTTGAGCCAGCCGAAGTTGTCATCGGTGAAGGCGGCCTTGTCGCGGTACTGGTAGTTCACGCGGGTGAGGATGCTGCTGCTGCCCAGATCCCAATCATGGATCAGGCCTGCGCCCACGGTGATCGGGGGCACGCGCGGCACGCTCAGATCAAGGTCGGCATCGCTGATGCGGCCATCGCCCGAGATGTCGAACAGCACGCGGTCATAGCCGGCATCGATGATCCCGATACTGGCGGTAAAGGCGAGCGATTCCGACACCCGCATCCGGCCCTCGGCTTCGAAGCCCATGATCGTTGCATCGGCGGTGTTGAGGATGTTCTGCACCACGCCCGCGCCCGGATCGGCGAGGTTCACTTCGCGCTGCATGTTGCCGACCTTGGTGACATAGCCTGCCACATTGAGTGTCAGCGCACCGTCTGCCGTCTGGAACTTGCCGCCGATTTCGTAATTGTCGACCTTCTCCTCGTCAAAGCCCAGCGAGTTGGTCTGGGCGAAGGCGCGGTTGAAGACAGCCACGTTGGTGATGCGGAAGTTGTAGCCGCCCGAACGGAAGCCCCGGCTCCAGTGGCCATAGACCTGGCTATCGCCGAACTCATATTGCAGGCCCAGCTTCGGCGAGACGTTGCGGAACCGCACCTTGTCGCGGAAGCCGTTGGTTTCGGTTGCCGGGTTGAACGGCGCGGTGCCGGTCGGGCAGGTCCCTGCGAGCACCGAGCATGCCGCACGCGGCAAGACATAGGTGACGGCAGCGTCCTTGGTTTCCTGGTTCCAGCGGATGCCGGCGATCAGCGAGAGGCCGCTGGCGATTTCGTACTGCGCATTGGCGAACAGGCCGATCACCTCGTGATCCTGCTGGCCGCCGCCAAAGAAGCGCGGGGGTTGCAGGTTGACCGGCAGATCGCGGCGCAGGCTGCGCACTTCGGTATAGGCAAGGTCCTGCTTGAAGTAGAACCCGCCGAAGGTGAGATCGAGATTGTCGGTCGAGATCGCATAGCGGAGCTCGTTCGAATATTGCTCCTGCGCGGTTTCGGTGTTCGAGTGGAACAGGAACACCGGCGTGGAATCGATGTCGCCGTTGGTGGTGGCATCATACTTGCGCCAGCCGAACACATTGGTCAGCGTGCCGGGGCCGATATCGACGGTTGCCGTGAGCGAACCGGTCCAGACCTCGTTGGCATAGCTGCCGGGTTCATCGATCGACAGATCGAAGCTGTTGCGATCGAAGAAGCCGCGGTTTTGGCCGGAGGGGCCATCGCCTTCGCTCTCGAAATAATCGAGCTTGCCGAGCAGGGTCAGGCCGCCGAGGCGGGCTTCCAGCGCGCCGCGCAGGATCTTGGTTTCCGCCGCGCCGTGATTGTCGGACAGATTGGGCCGGGTGGCTGCCGCAAGGTTGCGGAAGTAGCCTTCGTCCTTGTTGTAATAGGCGCCGACCTTGAACAGCAGGACGTCCTCGACAATCGGGCCGCTCAAAACCGCGCTGGTGGTGTAGTTCGCGCCGCCGCGGCCGCCGTCCACGGGGCCATCGACCGCCGCACGGATCTTGCCCTGGAAGGTTTCAGTGGGGTTGCCGGTGTTGATGACCACCGCGCCGCCGGTCACATTGCGGCCGAACAGTACGCCCTGCGGGCCGCGCAGGATTTCCACGCTGTCGAGATCGAACAGATCAAACACCACGCCGCCGTTGATGCCGAGATAGACCCCATCGACGAAGACACCGACGGTCGGATCGATCGAGGGAATGGAGGAATTGATCCCGAGCCCGCGGATCGAGAAATTGGCGGTGCCGCGGCTGGTGCCGACCTGATCGAGGCTGACGGTCGGTGCCTGGAATGACAGGCCCGAAATGTCGCGGATCTTGAACGCTTCGAGCGTGCCGGCGTTGAACGCGGTCACCGCCAGCGGCACGTCCTGCACGTTTTCAGCGTCTTTGGTCTTGGTGCCGGTGACGAGGATTTCGTTGATGCTGTCGAGCGTGCTGGTGCGCTTGTCCTCAGCCGGCGCTTCGGCGTCCTGCGCCAGAGCGGCAGCGGGAATAGTGGCGGCGGCGAACAGGGCGAATGCCATGGCGCGCCGTGAAGCAAAGCAGGTTCTCATTATATCTCTCCCCAGTTGTTCTTCGATTATGTTTCTTCTCTCATTTGCCGCCCGCCAACCCTGCCTGCGGCTATTGCACCGCCAGACCGAACTGCATCCCGATCTTGGCACCCAGCGTCTGGAGCGTGTCCTGAATGCTGGCGGGGTGGTGGGCATTGTCGAACGAGGTCACTTCGTCCCACCGGCCTGCAAGCGCCTCGGCGGTCAGCGCGCCGTCCTTGAACATCGCGCCCTGCGCCTGTTCCCAGCGCAGCTTGGCGACCCAGCCGCCGCCAACTTCGAACACACCGCCGTTCTCGGCCGAGCTTTCGTGGCACAACAGCGCGGCAAGCGGCGTGACATATTCAGGGCCGAGCGCATCGAGCATCTGCTTCGGCATCACCGATGCTGTCAGGCGCGAGGCTGCCGTTGGCGCGATGGTGTTGGTGAAGATGCCCTTGGCCGCGCCCTCGACCGCCAGCGTATTGGCAAGGCCTACAATCCCCAACTTGGCCGAGGAATAGTTCGCCTGCCCGAAATTGCCGTAAAGGCCGGCCGCCGATGTTGTCATCAGGATCCGGCCATAGCCTGCGCTGCGCATCGCATCCCACGCCGCGCGGGTGGTGCGATAGGTGCCGAGCAGGTGGACGCGGTAGATGATGTCCCATGCCGCATCATCCAGCTTGTGGAACGCGGTGTCGCGCAGGATACCGGCATTGTTGATCAGCACGTCGATCCGGCCAAAGCTGTCCATCGCCTGCTGGATGATGCGCGCACCATCCTCGACGCTGTCCGTGTTGGCGACAGCGGTGCCGCCTGCCGCCTCGATCTCGCGCACGACCTGCGCGGCGACGCTGCCATCCGCGCCGTTACCGTCACCTGCCGCGCCCAGATCATTGACCACCACCTGCGCGCCGCGCCGGGCGAATTCCATCGCGTGGCTCTTGCCAAGCCCGTTGCCTGCGCCGGTCACCACCACCACGCGGCCATCATAGCGAAGGTCCATATTCAGTCTCCTTAAGGAAGTGCGGAAGGGGCGGCAGGCATCTGCGCTGGCCCGATCAGTTCACGGCGCGGGCGTGCCCGGCCCAATGGGGTTCGCGTAAGTCGCGCTTGAGGATCTTCCCCGCCGCCGACACCGGAAGTGCATCGCGCAGTTCGATGGAGCGGGGGCATTTGTAATTGGCGATTCTGCCCTTGCAGTGCGCCTTGATATCGTCGGCGGTCGGCGTCTGACCGGGCTTGGGCACGATCACCGCGTGCACCCGTTCGCCGAAATCAGGGTCGGGCACACCGATCACCGCGACCTGCGCGACTGCGGGATGGGCGGCGACGGCGTTCTCCACCTCGGCGCAGAACACGTTCTCGCCGCCGGTGATGATCATGTCCTTCACCCGGTCGCAGATGAACAGGAAGCCGTCTGCGTCCTTGTAAGCGACATCGCCTGTCTTCACCCAGCCGTTTATCATGGTCTTGGCGGTGTCTTCGGGCTTGTTCCAGTAGCCCATCATCGCGCAAGGCCCGCGCGCCATGATCTCGCCCGGCACGCCGGGGCCGACTTCGACGCCCTGAGCATCGACGATTTTGGCCTCGACGCAGGCAAAGGGCTTGCCGACCGACAGCGCCTTGGGCCCGCCTGCCACCTGATGGTGCGGTTCCAGATAGCTGATGGTCGGCCCCATTTCGGTCTGGCCATAGACGTGCAGCAGATTCACGTTCGGCAGATCAGCCTGCAGCTTGGCAAGGATCGGGGCAGGGATGGGGGACGCGCCGAAGGACAGGCAGCGCAGGCTGCGCAGCCGTTCGGGCGCATAGGCGTCGCTGGTCTGGAGCATCCCGATCATCGTCGGCACCAGCAGCACATCAGTGACCTGATAGCGGTCGATCGTATCGATGACGTGGGCGGGATCGAAGCGCGGGACAAACACGTGCGTCGCGCCCTGGATCATGGCGCCGTGCGACATCCCGCCATCGGCGAGGTGGAACATCGGGGTGGCGTGCAGCATCCGTCCGCCCGGTGCCATGCGGTTGGCGAGCACAATGCCGATGGCCGCCGTCCACAAGGCGACGAAGGATAGCATCACGCCTTTGGGAAAGCCGGTGGTGCCGCCGGTGTAATAGATCCCGGCAAGGCTATCGGCCGGGGTTTCATGCGCCTCGTGCGCGATGCCTGCGGTGATGAGATCCTCGAATGCGGCGATGCCATCACGGGCCGGAGCGTCGAGGATGATCTGACGCAGACCCGTGCCAGCCTGCGCCGCGATTGCGGCAGCCGCTTCGGCAAAGCCGGTGTCGAAGAGCAGTGTGGTGATCCCGGCATCGCGAATGCAGTAGAGGTTCTCCTCCACCGACCAGCGGATATTCATCGGCACCAGCACGCCGCCCATCCACCAGATCGCAAACTGCGCTTCGAGATAGCGCGCGCTGTTCCATGCCAGAATGCCGACCCGGTCACCGGGTGTCACGCCCAGCTTGCACAACCCATCGGCAGCGCGCGCGACACGGCCCGCGAAATCTGCCCAAGTGTGCTGCTGCTCGCCATCGATGGTGGCGATCTCCTCAGCGCGAAAGGCGGCGTTGCGCCGCATGGCCTGGATCAGCAGCATGATCAGGATACCGCCACGACAGCTTCGCCCAGCAAGGTTTGGCGGCCATCCTGCGCCTCGGCCACCACATTGATGCGGAGCCGGGTTTCACCCTCTGCCTCGAACCTTTCGGTTACGGTGCCCGAGCAGGTGATCAGATCATGCACCTGCGTCATCGAAACGAACCGTGCGCCGAAGCTGCGCAAACGCCCAAGGCCCGCCCAGCGCGTGACCAACTGCGCGAGGCCGCCGAAGGACAGCATCCCGTGGGCGAACACATCGGGCAGGCCTGCCTTTTTGGCGAAATCGATGTCGATGTGGGCCGGGTTATGATCACCCGAGGCCCCGGCATAAAGCGCCAGCATGGTGCGGGTGACAGGGCCGAAGGTGGTGCCGGGCAGCTGGTCGCCCACTTGCGCGGCTTCGAGATTCGCGTGTGCCATGTCGGTTTCTCCCCTGTCAGCCGAGCCGGTGAAGCAGTGTGCGGGTTGCGGTGATCAGCGTGCCGCGCGCCGCGTGGGACACGGTGGATTCGATTGTCACGAACTCCATCAACCCGCCCTTCTTCTCGTAGAAGTCGATGATCCTGGTATCGAATTGCAGGGTGTCCCCGGCGAAGATCAAGCCGCTGTAGGCATAGCTTTCATCGCCATGCAGCAGCCGGCGGAAGTCGCACCTCAGCAGGGTGATGAGCGAAGGCTGGCCCAGCCGGGCGCGTTCCTCATCGGCCATCGCCTCGATCACCATGAAGAAGCTGGGCGGGGCGGGCAGATCGGGATAGCCGGCAGCTTGCGCCGCTGCGATATCGGAATGGATCGGGTCGGTCTCGCCCAGTGCCTTGGCGAAGAAGCGGATCTTGCCGCGCTCCACGTCAACTGACACGGTCGGCAAGGCATGGCCTTTGGTGCTGCGATCAAATAGCCCCGCGGGCTTGGCGGCAACGTCGGCTTGCGACATCATCTGTCTCCCCTAGGCCCCTTCCTGTTGGCGAAGGTGGCCTGTAGGGATCAAATGTGATGGCCGCGCGGCGAAGCGTCCAATTCATTCTTGTTGGGCGCCATGACTGCCAGTCATGGCTGGCGCGTGTGCGCCCCGTTCCGCATCTCTGCCAGAAAGGCCCGGACAGCGGGCTTGGGGTCCCAGCGCGATCGCACCGCGCAGGCCAGCGGTGTCGGCGCGAAGGGATTGACCCCGGCGATCAGACTGTAGCCTCTGGCAAATACTGCCGTTGCGGCAAATTCTGCCGTTGTCACCCCGACGGCGTCCGAGGTGGCGACGATCTGCCGGACAATCGTGAAATTGTCGATCACGTGCAGGTGTTTGCGCCAATCGATCCCGCGCGATTCGTAGATTTCGCGGATCACCACACCGTAAGGCCGTGAATCCGAAGGGGTGATGAAGTCGAACTCCGCCAGATCCTCGGTCCGCACCTGCTCCCGGCCAAGCAGCGGGTGCCCCTTGCGGACGAACAGCACGCCTTGCATCGAGGCTACCGGTTCGCGCCGCACATCGCTCCATTCAGCAAAGGCGGCGTCGAACCCCAGCGCCACGTCGACGCTGCCGTTGCGCAGCAGGCGGATCATGCGTTCAAAGCTCGATCCGATGATTTCGTAGCGGATGCCGGGATGGCGGGCGAGCAGCGCGGCGAGGGGCTCGGCGAGCAGCCATTCGAGCGAGGCCGGACATACGCCCACCCGCAATGGCCCGGCATAGGGATCGCCGCGTTCGCGCGAACCTTGCAGGAGCGAGCGTGCATCATCCAGCAAGCGTTCGGCCCGCTCGACGAAATCGCGCCCTTCCTCGGTCATCAGCGCCCCGCGCGAGGTTCTGAAGAAGATCGCAAAACCCAGTTCGCGCTCCAGATCGGCGATGCTCTTGGTGATGCCTGATTGGGTGAGGCCAACGATCTCGGCCGCCTTGGTGAACGATCCGCCATGGGCGACCGCCACGACATGATTGAGGCGCGGGTCCAGCATTAGCCATGACTAACAGGAATGAAAGGGCCGCACAATGAATTGGACGGAGTGCGGTCAAAACTCCGAAGAGGTGCAGCATAGCGGCACGCGAATAATCGCGGCCGCCCTGCAAGCAACCGGCCGGGAGTGGATATGCTGACAACCGAAGGGCGCACCGCCTATGATGCGGATCACGAAATGTTTCGCGATACGGTGCGCAAGTTCCTCGAACGCGAATTCCTGCCCAATTTTGACCGCTGGGAAGCTGACGGCATCATCGACCGTTCGTTCTGGCGGGCGTGCGGCGATGCAGGCCTGCTATGCCCCACCGTGCCGCAAGAACTGGGCGGTCTCGGCCTCGATTTCCGCTACAACGCGATCATTGACGAGGAGATCGGCTATGCGGCCGGCACGCTCGCGGGCACCTCGCTGCAATCGGATATCGTGGTTGATTACATCGTCGAATACGGAACCGATGAACAAAAGGCCGCCTATCTTCCCGGCATGATTTCTGGCGAGATCATCACCGCCATCGCCATGACCGAGCCGGGGGCGGGCAGCGACCTGCAAGGCATCCGCACCACCGCCCGCCGTGATGGGGACCACTATGTCATCAATGGTGCCAAGACCTATATCACCAATGGCCAGAACGCCGATCTGGTGATCGTGGTTGCCAAGACCGATGCCAGCCTTGGTGCCAAGGGCACCTCGCTGATCTTGGTCGAAGCCACGCGAACCGGCTTCACCAAGGGGCGCAATCTCGACAAGATCGGCCAGCATTCGGGTGACACGTCGGAACTGTTCTTCGAGGATGTGCGCGTGCCCGTGACCAATCTGCTGGGCGACGAGAACCGCGGCTTCATCTACCTGATGAGCCAGTTGGCGCAGGAACGCCTGTCGCTCGCCATCTCGGCGCAGGCCGCTGCCCAGCGCGCCTTTGATGAAGCCGTTTCCTTCACAAAGGACCGCAAGGCCTTTGGCAAGACCGTGTTCGATTTCCAGAACACCCGCTTCACGCTGGCCGATCTCAAAGCGAAGCTTCAGGTCGGCTGGGCGCATATCGACTGGGCCTTGCAGCGGCACATCGCAGGCAAACTCACCGCCGACGAAGCCTCTGCCGCCAAGCTGTGGCACACCGAAACGCAGTGGCAGATCGTCGATGCGGCGCTGCAACTGCATGGCGGGGCGGGCTATATGAACGAATATGCCATCGCCCGGCTGTGGCGCGATGCGCGGGTGCAGCGCATTTACGGCGGCACTTCGGAGATCATGAAGGAAATCGTGGGGCGCTCGCTATGAGCGGGCCGCTGGCGGGCATCCGCATCATTGAAATCGCGGGCATCGGCCCCGGCCCTTTCTGCGGCATGATGCTGGCCGATCACGGGGCAGAGGTGATCCGCATTGACCGGCCCGGCGGGCAGGCGCTGGTCGGCGATCCGGCCAAGGACTTGCTCAACCGCTCCCGCCTGTCGGTCAATATCGACCTGAAAAAGCCCGAAGGCATCGCCGCTGTGCGCCGGCTGGTGGCGTCAGCGGACGGGCTGATCGAGGGATTTCGCCCCGGCGTGATGGAGCGGCTGGGGCTTGGCCCGGACACGCTGCTCGCCGACAATCCCAAGCTCGTTTACGGGCGGATGACGGGGTGGGGGCAGGATGGCCCCTATGCGCAGGCCGCCGGGCATGACCTCAACTACATCGCGCTGTCGGGCGTGCTCGATGCCTGCGGACGGGCAGGCGACAAGCCGACCCCGCCGATGAACTTGCTCGGCGATTTCGGGGGCGGCGGGATGATGCTGGCCTTCGGGATGGTCGCCGCGCTGCTTTCGGCCCGGACGACCGGCAAGGGGCAGGTGGTCGATTGCGCCATGACCGATGGCAGCGCGGTGCTGGCGACGATGATCTGGAGCCTGCGCGCAGGCGGACGCTGGAACGATGCGCGCGGCACCAATTTCCTCGATACCGGCGCGCATTTCTACGATTGCTATGAAACCGCCGACGGCAAGTTCATCTCCATCGCGCCGGTCGAGCCGCAGTTCTATGCCGATCTGATCGCGCGGTTGGGGCTGGCGGAGGACAGCGATTTCCACGTCCAGAACGATCCCCGCCGCTGGCCCGCGTTGAAGGACAAGCTGGACGCCCTGTTCCGCACCCGCACGCGCGACGAATGGTGCGCGGTGCTCGAACATACCGACGCCTGCTTTGCGCCGGTCCTCTCGATGGCAGAGGCACCAGCCCACCCTCACAATCAGGCGCGCGGCACTTTCATCGAGGTGGACGGCATCACCCAGCCCGCGCCTGCGCCGCGCTATTCCGGCACGCCGACCGCGTCGCCCGTGCCCCTGTCGCAAGACGCCGAACGCCTGAGAGCGATCTGGGACAATATCGGCTACACCGATGCCGAGCTTGAAGCCCTGCGCACCGCCGGCGTCCTCGCCTGAAAGCCCATTTCGACTACAGGAGAAGCCCCATGTCTGCCCATTCTCGCGAAGTTCTGGTTGCCGGTGTCGGCATAGTGCCCTTCCTCAAGCCAAGCGCCGGGGCGACCTATGACGATCTGGGCCGCGCTGCGATCCAGCAGGCCTTGGCCGATTCCGGCATTTCCTATGCCAGTGTCGAACAGGCCTATGCGGGCTATGTGTTCGGTGACAGCTGCTGCGGCCAGCGCGTGGTTTACGGCGCAGGCATGACCGGCATTCCGGTGATCAACGTCAACAACAACTGCTCCACTGGATCGACCGCGCTGTTCCTCGCGCGGCAGGCGATTGCCTCGGGCGCGGCGGAATGCGTGCTGGCGGTGGGCTTTGAACAGATGAACCCCGGCGCGATCGGCAGCGCCTATGCCGACCGGCCCAGCCCGTTTGCCGATTTCGATGCCGCCTGCGATGCGCTGGTCGATGTCGAACTGCCCTTGGCGCTGCGTTATTTCGGCGGGGCGGGGCGCGAGCATATGGCGAGGTTCGGCAGCACGATCGAGGATTTTGCGCAGATTCGCGCCAAGGCCAGCCGCCATGCGGCCAAGAACCCGCTGTCCGTGTTCCGCACCGAGATGACAGCCGAAGAAGTGCTCGCCGCACCCGTGATCTGGCCCGGCGTTATGACCCGGCCTATGGCCTGCCCGCCTACTTGCGGCGGCGCTGCCGCGTTGCTCGTCTCGCGCGATTTCGCCAAGCGCCACGGGCTTGATCCTGCCGTGAGGATCGCAGCGCAGGCGATGACCACCGATACGCCGGACACGTTCGAGACCAACAGCATGATCGCGCTGGTCGGCGCCGACATGACCCGCCGCGCCGCGCAGGCGGTCTATGATGCAGCAGGCATCGGCCCGCAGGATATCGGCGTGGTCGAACTGCATGATTGTTTCGCCCACAATGAACTCATCACCTACGAAGGGCTGGGCCTGTGCGGCGAGGGCGAGGCTTCGCGCTTCATCGCTGACGGCGACAACACCTATGGCGGGCGGATCGTCACCAACCCTTCGGGCGGATTGCTGTCCAAAGGCCACCCGCTGGGGGCGACCGGCCTTGCCCAGTGCTATGAACTGACCCACCAACTGCGCGGCACGGCCGAAGCGCGGCAGGTTGAAGGCGTGCGCCATGCGCTCCAGCACAATCTTGGGCTTGGGGGCGCTTGCGTTGTGACGCTCTATGAGCAAGCCACGGCGTGACGCTTTCCCGGACGGCGGGGTGCCTGATCGGCTGCCGGTTCAGACATCACCGGCATCATTTCGCCTTGCGGTCATAGGCCAGCCGGAAGCCGACATTCGATGCGCCAAGGCCCGGGTCGCGGCCCTGCCGGGCTTCGGGGCGATAGCGCTGGCAATAATTGGGCGCGCACAGGTAGCTGCCGCCCTTCATGACGCGGCTCGTAAAGCCGGGGTTGAGCGGATCATAGGCCTCGTTCTCGCTCGGCCCGCGGGGATTGTCGGCGGCGCGCGGGTCGTGGCCGGCGCGGTAGAAATCCGCGGTCACCTCCCAGACGTTGCCGATCATGTCGTAAAGCCCCAGGGCATTGGGGGCAAAGCAGCCGACGGGCGCGATGCCCTTGAAACCGTCGGCCGCCTCGTTGGTGACAGGAAAGACGCCCTGCCAGCTGTTCGCCGCTTGCGGCCCCGGCTGGGCGGCGGAAGGGCGCGCGCCTGCATGGGCGGCGAATTCCCACTCGGCCTCGGTCGGCAGCCGCCCGCCGGCCCATGCGGCATAGGCGGTCATGTCCTCCCACGCGAGATGCACCACCGGCTGGCCGGCAGCCGCATCCGGTCCCTGCGGGCCATAGGGCTTCTTCCAACTCGCGCCCGGCACATATTGCCACCAGTCCGAATAGCTGCGCGAGGGCCGCTCGGGCGGAGTGAACACGGCCGAGCCGGGCAAGAGCATCGCGGCCGGGATCTGCGCGGCAGGCACGTTGAACCGGGCAGGATAGACCGGCTTTTCGGCGAGCGTCACATAGCCGGTGGCAGCGACGAACCGGGCAAACTGGCGATTGGTGACCTCGTGCGGATCAAGCCAGAACCCGCCGACCCGTGTTTCGCGCGGCGGGCCTTCCTCTGCATACACGGCATCGCTGCCCATGATGAAGCTGCCGCCCTTGATGTGGACCGGCTCCGATCCGATTGCGCGGCACGCGGCGTCGGTCGCGAAATCGGCGGCGGTCTGCTTGGCCGGTTCCGGGACGCTTTGCGATCCGCACGCCGCGGCAAGCAGGGCAAGCGGCAACACCGCGCCAACCCCGGCCAGCAGGCCGTGCGCCTTGGCTGCTTCCCGCTTATCCCCCATCACATTGCCTCTCTGTCCGCCCATCATTGGCAGGATGTAGCCCAAACCGCACCCGCAATCATCCCGCCGCAGACCCGGCGGCAAGAATGCGCTAGAGGCATGATCATGGCCCGGCTGATCCTTTTCAACAAACCTTATGGCGTCCTGTCGCAGTTCACCGATCGCGGAGCGGAGACGGCGCGTTCGACCTTGTCGGATTATGTCCCGGTTAAGGGCGTCTATCCCGCCGGCAGGCTCGACCGTGACAGCGAGGGCTTGCTGCTCCTGTGCGACGACGGGCGCTTGCAGGCGCGCATCGCCGACCCGCGCTTCAAACTGCCCAAGACCTATCTGGTGCAGGTCGAAGGCGATCCGGCGGATGATGATCTTGCACCCTTGCGCAAAGGGATCATGCTCAAGGATGGCATGACCCTGCCGGCCGCTGCGGAGCGGATCGACCCGCCTGACCTGTGGCCGCGCGATCCGCCGATCCGCGCGCGCAAGTCCGTGTCCGATAGCTGGCTGCGCATCACCATCCGCGAAGGGCGCAACCGTCAGGTCCGCCGCATGACGGCAGCGGCGGGGCTACCCACCTTGCGGCTGGTGCGCTGGTCCATCGGGGATTGGGCGGTGAGCGGAATCGCGGTCGGGGAATTTCGCGAGATTTCCGTCTAAGCGGCGCGGGCGGGGCGCATCATTCTTCCCCGTCAAAAGCGATGCTGCCCCCATTATACAGCGCGGTGACAAGCTCCAGCGTCGTAATCGGAATGTCCGCAGGCAGGTGAAGTTCGGTCACGGCGCAGATCGCTTGGGCAAAATCGGCCGCATCGCCGGAGCAGGCAAAACATTGGCCGTCCGCAAACAGCAGGATGGCGCCCTCAGCCTCGTGGATGAAGGCGAAACGGCTGGCCGGTGAGCGGATCAGCGGCATCCCGGCTGCAAGGCAGTTCCTGATGTCGTCGGCTAGCGCGGGCTGCTCGGGCCGCCAATCGATCTCGGGGTGCTTGGGCGTGGTGTTGTATTGGCCGAACCAGCGGGCAAAGCGGCTGCGGTCGGCCAGCGTGTCCGCGATCATGCCTTGCAGACGCGTGATCGTGTCGGCGCTGATTTCACCGGGATTGTCCTGAAGCGCGGGCCTAGTGTCATGATAGCGATCGCTGTCAGGCAATTCGGCGGCCATGTCATCGGCCCAGGCCTCAATCAGTTCGCTGCGCGAGGGCGCACGGAAGCCGACCGAATAGGTCATGCAATCATTCCCGACCGCCGTGCCGCGATGGGCGATGCGCGGCGGCAGATAAAGAATGTCACCGGGTTCGAGGATCCATTCCTGCGTCGCCTGAAAATCGGCCAGCAGGCGCAGGCCGTCATGCGGCAGCAGGGGGGTGTCGTCATCGCACAGCGCGCCGATTTCCCAGCGCCTGCGGCCAAGGCCCTGCACCAGAAACACGTCATAGTGATCGAAATGCGCGCCCACGCCGCCGCCGTCGACCGCATAGCTGACCATCACATCATCGATCTGCCAGTTGGGGATGAAGCGAAACGGATCGAGCAAGGCCGCAACCTCGGCCAGATGATGGTCGACCGACTGGACCAGCAAGGTCCACGGGTCACGCTCCGCTTTGGCAAAGCGGCTTTCGGGCACGGGGCCATCTTCCAGCTCCCACGCCTGCTCCCGGCGGGTAACGATGCGCGAATTGACCAGCGGTTCGCAGGCAAGACCGGCCAATTCGTCCGGATCTACTGGATTGGCCCAGCGCTCCCACGGCGACTTGATCAGCAGTGGTTTTTGTTGCCAGTGATCCTTCAGGAACGCCGCCACATCGAAGTCGCGGAACTGCATCCCGGCGGCTGTCACTTGCGGTTTTTACGCGCAGCATAGCGGGCATCGCGCGCCGCTTTCAGTTCCGCCTCGGTGCGTGGCGGCGGGTTTGCCCGGGCCTCTTCACGCTTGGCTTCGGCCTTCTTTTCTTCGGCCAGCCGCTGCTTTTCCTCACGCGCTTCGCGGGCCTTGGCGGCCTTTGCCTCGGCCTGCGCCTCGCGCTCCACCCGGCGGGCGGCGCGTTCGGCCAATTCGGCCGCATCCGGCTTGGGCGCGGCCTTCAGTTTGGCCAGAGCCTTTTCTTTCGCCTGTGACGAGGACGCGGCCCTGTCCTGGAAGCTCGGCGCCTTGTAACCTTTCATGCAGAATTCTCCTGCCGGCGCACAAAGGCGTCACGGCGCAAATAAGTGAGGCGGTCGCAAACCCTGCCGTGGCGGGGTGTTGGGTGGCCTGAGGGTAGGCGATAGCGCCAGGATCGTCGCACAATCCGGCAGGCGCGTGCGACGCCTAGTGCATTGTGGCCCGGATCAACAGGGGCGATGTAAGGATCGGGCGCAAATATCTTTCGTGCCCGCGACTTTCGGGCGGTTTCGGGCGGCTTCTGGCCTCTGGGAGGGAAAACTGTGCTTGCTCTTTTGCGCGTCACGTTGGATGCTGAGCCGACCGAAATCTGGAATGTGACGCTTTGACCATCGATGTGATGTCCCGCCCGCAGGTTGCTGCCGGCGCTGAAACTTCTGCCCTGAAACCACGAAACCTGGCGTCCGAACTGCGGCCCTTCATGCAAGCCCACACCGGGCGCAGCGTGTGGGAACTGGCTGCGACGCTGGTACCGTTCTTCGGCCTGATCGTGGCGATGCTGTGGGCGCTGAACGCCGGCTATCTCATCGCGCTCGCGCTGGTGCCGGTGGCGGGGCTGTTGTTACTGCGCACCTTCATCATCCAGCATGATTGCGGCCACGGCGCGTTTCTGGCCAAGCGCGCCAGCAATGACCGGCTCGGCCGCGCGCTGGGCGTGCTGACCTTCACCCCCTATGATTGCTGGCGGCGGGCGCACGCGCTGCACCATGCCAATACCGGCAATCTGGATGCACGCGGCTTTGGTGACGTCGACACGCTCACCGTGCGCGAGTTCCTGTCGCGTGGGCGCCTGCAACGTCTGGCATACCGGGCATACCGCCACCCGGTGGTGATGTTCGGCATTGGCCCTGCCTACCTGTTCCTGCTGCGCCACCGCCTGCCGATCGGTCTGATGCGGGAAGGCGCGCAATACTGGGTCAGCGCGATTGCGACCAATTTGGCGACTGCCGCTGTTCTGGCAGGCTTGATGGTGGCCTTCGGGATCGGCACCACCTTGGCTGTGGTCGTTCCGACCTTGCTGGTCGCTGCATCCACCGGCGTGTGGCTGTTCTATGTCCAGCACCAGTTCGAACAGGCGCATTGGGACCGGCGTGAGGACTGGTCGTTCCATGATGCCGCCTTGCAAGGCAGCTCGCACCTTGATCTGCCGCAGCCGCTGCGCTGGTTCACGGGCAATATCGGGGTTCATCACGTGCATCACCTTGTCAGCCGCATTCCCTTCTACCGCTTGCAGGGCGTGCTGAAGGCCTATCCGCAGCTGCGCGAGCTTAACCGCCTCACCGTGCCGCAGACGTTGAAGCCCCTGACCCTGGCCTTGTGGGACGAGGAGCAGCGCAAGCTCGTCTCCTTCCGGGAGGCAAGACGCAAGGCCGCCTGATCTGGGTTTCACGCCCGTTGCGATGGGCGCGGGATTTCTTTTGGGCGTGAGGGCATAGCCTGTTACAGGCGCGCCCATGCTTACCATTGACAACGTCACCGTGCGGCTTGGCGGCCGGGCCATCCTTGAACGCGCCAGCGCAACCGTGCCGGTGGGCGCGCGCGTCGGGCTGATTGGCCGCAATGGCGCGGGCAAATCCACGCTGATGAAGGCTCTGATCGGCGAGATCGAGCCGGATGACGGCGAAATCTCCAAGCCCGCCCGCGCCCGGCTCGGCTATATCGCGCAGGAGGCGCCCCACGGCAACATGACGCCCGAGGAGGTGGTGCTGGCCTCCGCCACCGAACGCGCCGCCTTGCTGGCGGAACTGGAAACCTGCACCGACATGGACCGCATGGGCGATGTGCACGAACGCCTGCTGGCAATCGACGCCTACAGCGCGCCCGCACGCGCAGCCAAGATCCTCAACGGCCTCGGCTTTGACGAGGAAATGCAGCAGCGCCCGGTCGACAGCTTCTCGGGCGGCTGGAAGATGCGCATCGCCCTGGGCGCGCTGCTGTTTTCGGAACCCGATATCCTGCTGCTCGACGAGCCCAGCAACCACCTCGATCTGGAAGCGACATTGTGGCTGGAGAACTTCCTCAAATCCTACCCCGCCACGCTGGTGGTGATCAGCCATGAACGCGACCTTCTGAACAAGGTGGTCGATCACATCCTGCACCTGCAAGGCGGGCAGTTGACGCTTTACCCCGGCGGCTATGACGCCTTCGAAAAGCAGCGGGCCGAACGCGCCGCGCAGTTGGCGGCGGCCAAGGCCTCGCAGGATGCCCAGCGAGCGCGGCTGCAGGATTATGTCGCGCGCAACTCGGCCCGCGCCTCCACCGCCAAGCAGGCCCAATCGCGGGCCAAGATGCTCGCCAAGATGCAGCCCATCGCGGCGATGATGGAAGATCCCTCGCTCAGCTTCGATTTCCCCGATCCGGCCGAAATGAAATCGCCGATGATCACCATCGAGCAAGCGGCGGTGGGGTATGGTGACGCGCCGCCGATCCTCAAACGGCTGAACTTCCGCATCGAGGCGGATGATCGCATCGCGCTGCTGGGCCGCAACGGCAACGGCAAGACCACGCTGGCGCGGCTGCTCGCCTCGCAGCTGACCCCGGCCGAGGGTGCGGTCAACGCACCGGGCAAGCTGAAGGTCGGCTATTTCACGCAGTATCAGGTGGAAGAACTGGCGGGCGAGGATACTCCGCTCGATCTGATGAACCGGGCGATGGACGGACAATCGCAAAGCGCGGTGCGCGCGCAGCTGGGACGCTTCGGCTTTTCGGGGCCGCGCGCCAACCAGCGGGTCGACAAGCTTTCGGGCGGGGAGCGTGCGCGCCTCGCGCTGGCGCTGATCACGCGTGATGCGCCGCACCTGCTGATCCTCGACGAGCCGACCAACCACCTGGATGTCGATGCCCGCGAGGCGTTGATCCAGGCGCTCAACGGCTATTCGGGCGCGGTGATCCTGATCAGCCACGATCGCCATATGGTCGAACTGACGTCAGACCGGCTGGTGCTGGTGGATGGCGGGACGGCGCGCGAATATGACGGCAGCATGGATGATTACATCGACTTCATCCTCGGCCGCAATCAGCCCAAGGGTGACCGCGGCGGCAAGGCACGCGGGGGCAGCAAGGGTGATGCCGGCGGCGAGCGGCGCTTTGCCCAGTCAGCCGTCACCAAGGCAGAAGCGGCCATCGCCCGCCTGTCCGCCGAAGTGGAGCGGCTTGACCGGGAGATTGTCGATCTGAGCAGCCGGGCGGGTGGTCAGGCCGGTGCGAAGATGCAAGGTCTGCTGGCCAAGCGGGCTGAACGCGCCGCGGCTCTGGCCGAAGCGGAAGAGACATGGCTGGCGGCGGGCGCTACGCTGGAAGCGATCGAAGCGGCGTGAAATCCTAACAGGCGAGCGAGGCGCTCACATCGGTGGCAGTTGCGGGCACGGGCCGTGCCGCCATGCGCTGCGAGGGCACGCCAAGATAGCCGAGCTGGCACGCCTTGAACACCGATTGCGCCCTGTTCACCGCCCCCAGCTTCGCGCCGACGCGGGTGATGTGATACCGCACGCCCGCGTGGCTGCACCCCATGATGACGCTGATTTCGTAATCGGTCTTGCCTTGCGCCACCCAGTTCAGACACTCGATCTCGCGGCTGGTGAGCAGGTTGTCGGTCGGCAGGTAGCGATCATCGAACGTCAGCATCGCATAGCTGCGCACAAATTGGTGGATCGCCAACGCAAGCGTCCGGGTGAAGGCGGCGAATTCGGGCGACAGGTCATCCTTGGCCGGATCGGTGCTGGTCAGGATCGCGGCGGCCAGGTGGCCGAAGGGCAGTCGCACCGGCATGATGATCGCGGCATTGGCACCGGCAAAGGCGGCGATGTCGGCGAAGTCGATCTGGTCGAGGAAGCGGTTGCGGCCCTTGGTGGCAGGGCCATCACGGTTGATCCACAGCGGTTCGCTCGCCACGCGGCAGGCTTTCAGCAGCGGGCAGCGCACGGCGGTTTCAAGGCCGAGCCAGGGCGCCAGCGCCCGGTCATCCCACCCGAATGCGCCGATGTTGAGCGGATCGCCCGCCGCATCGACCATCGGCTCCATCGTCGCAAGGTTGTGCCAGGTCATCAGCCGCAGCCCGTGCCGCCGCGCCTCGCGCGCAAGGGCAAGAGAAGCGCCCGCGATGTCGCCTGAATCGCGGATCGTCACGTCGCCAAGGCCGCCGGGGAAGGCGAACCCATCGGGGCGGCGAAGTTCCAGAACGTTGTCAGCCATAGGGTGTCCCGTCGATAGCGGCGGCGGCGTGCCCGGATGAAATCCGGCGCGCGGGCCGCCGCGCAAGCGCAACCTTGCGCAAGGGCGGAGCATCGTCCAATGTTAATTTGCAAATTTGCAAACCACCACTTTGCAATGTCGGAGGCGCCCCCTTGAGCAAGCGACACAGGATTTTCGCAGGCGCCCAGCTTAAAGTGCTGCGTGAACGGCGGCAGTTGATGCAGGCCGAACTGGCCGGGCAGCTGGGCATCAGCCCATCCTATCTCAGCCAGCTTGAACATGACGACCGCCCGCTCACCCCGCGCCTGATTGAACGGGTCGCCAGCCTGTTCCCGCTCGACTGGCAGGAGTTCCCAGGCGAGGACACCGATCAACTGGCGCTGATGCTGCGCGAGGCGGCGAGCGATCCGTTGTTTGCCGAACCCGTGCCGCTCGACACGGTGGCGAAGATCGCCGAACAGCAGCCCGGCTTTGCGCGGCGCTTTGTCGAGCTGCACGAAGCCCTGCGCCGCGCCAACCAGCGGCTTGAAATGATCGACGAGGCCTTGACCGTCGATACCGGCGAAGGATCGCGCCTGCCGTGGGAGGAGGTGCGCGACTGGTTCCACCTGTCGAACAATTACGTCGATCCGATCGACCGGGCGGCCGAGGAACTGGCGCACGCCATCGCCGGGCCGGGGCAGGTGGCCACGACCGAGGATCTGCGGCGGCACCTGCTGGACAAGCACTGTATCACCGTGGAACTGCAACATGATGCGGCGCTGCGCAGCTTCGATAGCGGCCAGCGCGTGCTGCACATCGGCGCAGGCCAGCCGGCGACCGGCATCCGCTTCCAGATCGCCTATCACGTTGCCGCCATGACGCTGGGCCCGCTCATCCGCGAGATCGCTGCCGCGGCCCGCCTGCGCAGCGAAGTGGCCCGCGAGCTGCTGACGGTCGGCCTTGCCAATTATGCCGCCGGCGCGGTGCTGATGCCCTATGGCCACTTCCGCCGCCTCGCCCGCGAATTCCGCCACGATGTCGACCGGCTGTCGCTGTTTTACGAAACCAGTTTCGAGCAGACCTGCCACCGCCTTTCCACGCTCCAGCGTGAGGGCGAGCGGGGCCTGCCGATCTTCTTTTGCCGCGTCGACATGGCGGGCAACATCACCAAGCGCCACAGCGCGACGCGCTTCCAGTTCGCCCGCTTTGGCGGTGCCTGTCCGCTATGGATCGTGCACGAAGCCGCCGCGATCCCCGATCGCATCCTTGTCCAGCTTGCCGAAACGCCGGACGGGCTGCGCTATGTCTCGATTGCCAAGGGGCTGGTCAAGGCATCGGGGCGCTTTGATCGCACCCCGCGCCGCTATGCCGTGGCGCTCGGCTGCGAGCTCTCCCATGCCGAGGAATTCATCTATGCCGACGGGCTGGACATCGCCTCGCCCAAGGCGATGACCCCCATCGGCGTGTCATGCCGCATCTGCCCGCGCACCGATTGCGACCAGCGCGCCTATCCGCCCAGCGACCGGAGCATTTCGGTTGATCTGTTCCATCGCGGCGTGGTGCCCTTCAAGGTCGCGCCGGAAGGCCGTCCCCGAAGGCCACTGAAAGATTGAGCCGGGCCTAGGGTGGGGTCAGCGTGATCCAGCCCTGGGGCCGAGGGCCTGTGCTCACCGCTTTGGACCGTCCCAAGGCCTGCAGGCATTCCATGAACTCCCGTTCGAACATCACCTCGTCATCGCGCTTTTCACAGATCCTCTCGCCGCCCGCCGGATCCTTGAATTTGCGGTCAAATCCGTCAGCCGTCGCCAGCTTCATCACGGGCTGCTTGTCGCGCAGGCGGATCGTCTCGATGGCGGAGACTTCGGACTGGTTGACCAGCAGGCTGTAGCCGCGCTTGGCCGTTTTCAGGCCATTGAGCCTGCCGTTGCTTTTCTCCTCGACCTTCGCGGTGGTGGGGCCGTTGCGGATCATGTAGACCGGCCGTGCGGTCGCGCCTGCCGCCTTGCCTTCGATCTGGTCAAGCGTGGACAGGGTTTCGAACAGAAACAGCGATTGGCGCACGCCGCCATCATAATAGGTCACGGCCTCGCCCTTGCCGGCAACACCCGGTTCCTGCGAGGTGACCTGCACCTGCTGGTAGAACAGCGGCATCGCCACGGACGCCAGCGCGCCTGCGGTGATGCATTGCTGGGCCTCTTTCGCCGTCATCTGCCCCTTGGTCGCGGCCTGCGCGATGGCGCTGACGTTGACCGCCTGCATCTCGCCGGTGCGCGCCTCGACAAAGCCGAGCATGACCACGGGGGCACCGTCTGCCGCCAAGGCTGCGATCAACTGGCAATCACCCGGCGTCTTGGGATCGGCATGGGCCGCGCCGCACAGTGCCTTTTCGATCTTGAGGCGCAGCGGATCAAGCTTGGCGATTGCCCCCCGCAACGCTCCGCTGATTTCCCCGCGGCGATAGACCACATCGCGCTCGTCGGTGATCGCGTATTCATCGGCCAACCGGTCGAGAAAGCGCGGGTCGCCGGGCTTGCCCGCCGCCCCCTGGTTTGCGCCGACGAACAGCGCCTGCAAGGCTCCGGTGCTGACTCCGGTGACCAGCCGGAAGCGCGGCAATTTGCCATCCCGCTGCAATTGCCTGAGATAGCCAGCGCCAAACGCGCCCCATTGTCCGCCGCCCGACAGCGCCAGCACCGCCTCATTCGTGTTGTCGCGCAGGCTTTCGGTATCGGGCATGCTCAGCGCGAGGAGCTTGGCGTAATCATCGGCCACATCGGCCTTGGTCTTGGCTGATTTCAGAGCGGCAGGCGGTGGGACGTCCAACTGGATTTCCGCCAGCGTCTCGGACCGCGGCACGGGCTTGGTGAATTGGCTGCGGAACGGATCGCACGCGACATTGATCGGCGTGGTCGTGCAGCCGGCGAGCGAAACCCCGCCGAGCAGTAGGGCAAGGATGGTGCGGGTCATCATGCGTCCTCCGATCCGGTTTCGGCAGGCGCTAGGGGTGTTTCCAGCAGCCCGTAATCGATCAGCGCCTTGTTCCACATCACGCGGGCCAGCGCCGGGTCGAGCAGCGCTGCGCGGGTGGCCCGCCAGCGGTCGATCTTCGATCCCGGCGTGCCCGGTGCGCCGAAATCGGCATGGACCTTGGCCGCATCGAGATTGCCCAGCTTGCCCCAATGCATCGAATAATCGAACCTGGTGCCCTGCGCGTTGGCCCCGTCAAGACACGCCCGGATCAGGGCGGCACCCTTGGCGATGGCCTCACCCAGCTGCGGCGGGAAGCCCGGAGCGTTGCGCGAGAAGCCGTCAATCTCGATCACGCAGGTTTCCGGGAAGCGGGTGAAGGCCAGCGTGCCGCTGGGATTGGAGACGAACCGCATGGTGAACACGAAGGTCGGCGGCAGGCCTTTCACCGCTGCACAGATCAGCGGAATAATGGCTGCCACGTCCTCGCGCCGGACGGCATAGGACGCGTTGTAAAGCGCGCCGGGATAGCCGCCGGTGATCTCGTCGAAGTGCAGCTTGTTCCACGGCGCGTTGGTGGGGGGCTTTTGATAACCGGGTGAATTTTCCAGCACCTCGCAATAGCGATCAAAGGCGCCGGGGCCTTGCCACATGTCGGGGGCATTGGCCTTCAAGCCAGTCTCGGCGCTGGCCAGCGCCGTCATCACCGCGCCCGACAGATCGGCAAAGCCGCGCGGGCTGATCTCGCCATCGGGCAGCATCGCCTTGTTGCCGCCCCGGCCGGGCAGGTAGACCGTGTGGACCGCCTTGTTGCCGTCCCAGTTCATCGGATCAATCGTGATTTCGTAGAACAGGGGGCTGGCATTGTAGCCCAGAGCAGCGGCGATTTTCTGCCACCGGCCCGCCGCGATATCATCAAGCCAGGCGGCATCGATCATGCGGCGCTTGATACCGAGTTCGTAGCGGGCGTCGTCCACCATCTCCAGCGTCACGCCGTTGACGATCCCCATCCCGCCCAGATGCACCAGCGCATCGGCGAAGATATCGTCGTCGCGGATGGCGGGCCGGGTAGTGAAGGTGGCGATCACGGCGTCGCTCAGCACGGGGCGCGACTTGCGCTCGATCCAGACCGACTGTGTGGGGCCGGTCACCAGATGCAGCCCGGTAACCAGATCCTGCATCCCCCCGAAGCCAAGCCGCGATCCATGGCTGGCCGTGGCGATGGCTCCGGCGATGGTGAGGCCGAGATGCGTGCCCGATGTCATGATCGAAAGCCCGTGCCGTGTCTGCGCCCAGGCCAGCAATTCGCGCAGCCGCGTGCCGCCCAGCACAAAGGCGGTGCGGTCGGCCGGATAGGCCGCGTTGGCGGCCATGTCGGCGGCTTCGGCCAGAGCAAAGCCGGACAGGCCCGAAAGGTCGATCTGCGTGTCGATCCCGCCGACCAGTGCCGAAAAGCTCCAGCCCCGGCCAATCGGCACCAGATCGGCCGGCTTGCGCTTGGGGATGATCAGAGGCGGGGGATTCAGCACGCGGCTGATGTAGCACTGAAGTTCGCGGGCGGTGGCCGCGAACATCGCCGGGCCGGGCTCGCCCGCCAGATCGCTGCAATTGATGCTCGCGGTGTCACGCACCGTGCCGTTGGGGTAGGGGCCTTGCGGCAATACCCGCGCGTAATCGGGATCGGTCGGCAGCACGGGCACATAGCGCCCCTGTTCGGTCAGGTGGTAATTGCGCCACAGACCCATCATGTTTTCAGAGATACTCGGCACAGGCTGCTCCCCCCTTGGCAGTTGCTTGGCGCTATCTGTTACCCTGCCACGCTTTGCCCGCAACGCAATGGGGATTAACGCAAAATTCTCCGCAACCATCCGGTTTTCGAGCGCCGGTTAGCCGCGCTTTAACCGGATGGTGAAGGTTGTGCGGCATGACAAAGGCCCGCTTCCGATGGATGAACAGGCGCCAGGCGATGCACGATCTCAGGGTTTCCAACGATACTGCCGCGTTCGAAGTGGCGGCCGTGCTGGACGAGCGCGGCAGGCTGACCGCCGCTTGCACCCGCGCTGCCCTGGGCATGATCGACACCCACGGGCTGGTGGTCCTGACCGGCCTGCTGTCCGACCCCGAGGCGGAATTCGGCCTCGATCTCACGCGCCAGACGATCGATGATCCCGATCGCAGCCACTCCACCTTCGCCAGCGAGACCGACAACCACTACAAACGCCGCGATTTTTGCTCGCTGCCGGCGTCCCCGCGCGTCAACGGCTTTGCGGCCATGCTGTGCCAGCGGCTTGAGGGCGTTTACCGCGAATATTGCGGCACCTCGCGCAGCTTGCTCGAAGTGGCCACCTTCACCAGCTATTTCGGCTCCTCGCACCAGTATATCCACCGCGACCCGGGCGGGGTGATCAGCCTGTTTGCGGCGCTGGAGGATGTCTCGCCCGAACAAGGCGGCACCGTGTTCGTGCCCGGCACACACGTGTATGGCGGCGTTGAAAACACCCATGGCGGCCGCGCGCGGGCGCTGATGGAGCTGTTCCGCTTGCGCTGCAACTGGCAGATTTTCTGGCACAATCTAAGGAAACTTCTGGCCCTTCGCCAAGGCGGCCAAGCGGTGCTGGCACCCGGCGAATTCCGCGACCGGGTGTTTTCGGCAAAGTGGGACCAGCACCAGCCCAATCTGTTGCGCTTCCTGACCGGCAAGAACGCCCAATTCAGCCTGTCCATGCTGGGTCCGCGCACGCTGTGGCGGCTGTATCGCGAGCGTGCGATGCTTGGCGCGATGTTCCGGCTGGTGCAGGTCGCACCGCGCAAGGGCACTGTCATTCTCTATCGCAGCGATCTGCTCCACGCCGGGCCGGACAACCGTTCGCTGAACCCGCGGCGGTTCTTCGGGATGAGCATTGCGCGCGACATGATCGAGCGCAAATACTGGCATGACGGATATTCGCCGCACCCCGAACTGGTGGCGGCCCCTTTGACTTTGGGCGATCTGCTGGTGATGCCAGCGGCCCAGCCCGCGCCCCCATCCTCGGTGAAAGCCTCGCGCGAAAGCGCGTTCGCAGGTTGATCCCTGCGGCACCCTAGCAGGAACGCGCCTTGCGCAGCGGCGTCTCGCCTGCCTAGGGGATTCCTCATGACAGGAGGGATTTGGCGGACATGACGATCAGCACCGAAGCGCTGGAAATGGCGGCACGGGTGGAAACTTTCGTGCGGGAGCAAATCTTCGCTTACGAGCAAGACCCCCGCCGCGATCATCACGGCGCGCCGACTGACGAGCTGGTGATGGAAATGCGGGAACTGGCGCGCGCGGCAGGTGTGCTCACCCCGCATATCCGTCCTGACGGCAGCCACTTCAACCAGCGCGAAACCGCGGTGATCCTGATCAAGTCCGGCCTCACGCCGCTGGGGATGCTGGCCTGCAACACGCAGGCCCCGGACGAAGGCAACATGTACCTCATCGGCAAGGTTGGCAGTGCGGATCTGAAAGAGCGCTTCCTGACCCCGCTGGTATCGGGCCGGGCGCGATCGGCCTTCTTCATGACCGAGCCTGCCGAATTGAACGGCGCGGGCGCGGACCCTTCGATGATGATTACCACCTGCCGCAAGGACGGCAACCACTGGGTCATCAACGGCAAGAAGTGCTTCATCACCGGCGCGGAAGGCGCGAAGGTCGGGATCGTCATGGCCAAGTCGGAAGACCCCGACAGCGCGGGCGGGGCCTGCATGTTCCTCGTCGACCTGCCGGACCCTGCCATTCAGATCACGGGTGTGCCCAACACCATCGACAGCTCGATGCCCGGCAGCCATGCCGAAATCACCATCGACAATCTGCGCGTGCCCGCCGACCAGATGCTGGGCGATGCGGGCGAGGGGTTCAAATATGCCCAGATCCGCCTTTCCCCTGCGCGCCTGTCGCACTGCATGCGCTGGCTCGGTGGCTGCATCCGCGCGCAGGAGATTGCGACCGATTATGCCAACCGCCGCATGGCTTTCGGCAAGCCGCTGATCGACCATGAAGGCGTGGGCTTCATGCTCGCCGAGAACATGATCGACCTGAAACAATGCGAGCTGATGATCGATTGGTGTGCGGGCGTGCTCGACACCGGATCGCTGGGCACGGTCGAAAGCTCGATGGCCAAGGTCGCCGTGTCCGAGGCGCTGATGCGGGTTGCGGACAAGTGCGTGCAGGTGATGGGCGGGACGGGCGTGACCGACAAGACCATCGTCGAGACCATGTTCCGCGAAACCCGTGCCTTCCGCATCTATGATGGCCCCACCGAAGTCCACAAGTGGAGCCTGGCCAAGAAGCTGCGGCGCGATTGGAAAGCTGCCAACTAGTCCATCGCAGTGCGGGCGCGCAGCCGGCGCTCGCCCAGCCAAAGCGCGGCGCTCAGCGCCAGCCAGCTAAGCAGCCACGGCCATGCGGCCCCGCGCCGTTCGGGAGCAGCGCGGGCGGCTGTCGGGGCGCTCTGGCGGGCGGCCCAGCGCGCGGTTTCCTCTCCCGTCTCGCGCGCCCGGATCGCTTTTAGCGAGCCTTGGGGCAGGACGATGAAGCCAAAGCGCGCCTCGCCCTGCTGAAACCGGGGGCCATCGTCTGCGAGCGATGGCTGGGCGATGGTGTGGACCCCGGCTTCGGCAGGGCGATAGGCCGCGCAGCCGCGTGCGCCGGCCAGCGGATCAATCGCAAGCGACAACGCGCCGCCACCGGGGCCCAGCACCCGCGCGCCGGGTGCGATCCCGCAGATGGAAATGCGCTCGCCCGGCTCCACCAGCGCAGGGACATCGGGCCGGAAGCCCCCCTCGGGCCGGGCCACGGCGCTGAGGGTCTGGCTCCACCATTGCTCGTAGCGATCCCCTTGGCCCGCCAGCACCAGCGCAAAGCTGCCATCAAGCGCCCATAGTGCGGCGCGCCCCTGCCCGCGGCTTTGCCAGCCCGAAAGCACCGCCCCTTCCGCATCGGTCACCGCAGGCACGAACGCCGGCCCGGTGCGCAGCCGCCAGCGGGACAGATCGGGCGAAGGGTCTTCCAGCGTGTTGAGACTGTCAGGCAGATCGTCCGATCCCGGCCCGCGCCGCGCGCCAAGCGCCTCGGCATCGCTGGCCAGCGGGGGCAGGGTGACGGGGACAAGCGCCGCGCCGTCCTCCACCGACAGCCCCAGGTCGCGCCAAGCACTGCGCATCCCGGCATTCGCGGGGCCGGACATTCGCACAACCACGCCCAGCCCGCCCGC
>CALRJK020000017.1:0-34288 GCA_943367535.1 Synechococcus sp. UW140
ATCAGTTCCGCCCCTGCAAGGCGGCCATAGGTGTCGCGGCGGGGGCGCGCTCCCATCAGCGTCATCGCCTGCGCGATCTGGACGCCTTCGGACTTCATGTTGTCGGTGCCCCACAGCACCATGGCGATGCTTTCGGGGAAGGGCTGTCCGCCGTTCACATGGCGCGCGATCAGCTGTTCGGCCTGCTCGCTGCCAAGACGGCAGGCATAGGCCGAGGGCATCAGGAAAGGATCGAAGCCGTGGATGTTGCGCCCGGTGGGCAGCACGTCGGGGTTCACCACAACATCACCGCCGGGCGCGGGCTGGACATAGCCGCCGTCGAGCGCATGGATCAGCGAGGCCATTTCGTCCGAAGAATCGAGCAGCGCCGCGAGCCGCGCCCGGTCAGGCGTCGGGCCATCATGGCTGCCGGCTTCCAACATCGCATCAAGCATATCCTCTCGCTCGGCGCCCGAAGGGTTGCGGCCGAAGATGTGCAGGCCATGCGGAATGAGCGATTGCTCCATCTCGTAGAGACGGGCCGGCAATTCGCCGATCTCGGCGTAGACGATGTCAAGCGCCTCGCACTGGTCGGCGATCATCGCGGCAAGATCGGCGCGCTCGTCCGCGTGATCAGCATCGTCCATGGTGGCGCGCCAGCGATCCACACTCGCCTTGAGTTCGGACAGGCCCTTGTAGAGCCCGGCCTGCGCCAGCGGCGGGGTAAGGTAGCTGATCAGGGTTGCGCCCGAGCGGCGCTTGGCCAGCATCCCTTCCGAGGGGTTGTTGGCGGCGTAGAGGTAGAAATTGGGCGTGTCGCCGATCAGGCGATCCGGCCAGCACTTGCCCGACATCCCGGCCTGCTTGCCCGGCATGAATTCGAGCGCGCCGTGGGTGCCGAAATGGAGGACGGCGTGGGCGCCAAAATCCTCGCGGATATAGCGGTAGAAGGCGCTGAACGCGTGGGTCGGAGCGAAGGTGCCCTCGAACAGCAGGCGCATTGGATCGCCTTCATAGCCGAAGCCGGGCTGGACGCCTACGAAGACGTTTCCGAACTGCGCGCCTTGCACGAGGATGTGCCCGCCGTCCGACAGTTGCTTGCCCGGTGCCGGGCCCCAGGCTGCCTCGATCTCGGCAAGGTGCGTTTCGCGGCGCACGTGTTCGTCGGCCGGGATGCGGTGGGCGACATTGGCATCGCTGCCGAAACGTTCGGCATTGCCCTTGAGCAGCACGTCCCGCATCGCATCAAGGCTGGCGGGGACTTCCACGCCATAGCCTTCGGACTTGAGGCGTTGGAGGGTCGCATAAAGCGATTCGTGCACTGCCATGAAGGCAGCCGTGCCGGTTGCGCCGGCATTGGGCGGGAAGTTGAACACGACAATCGCAAGCTTGCGGGCCGCACGCTCGGAGCGGCGCAGCTGGATCAGCTTGCAGGTCTTGGCTGCCAGCGCCTCGGCGCGTTCGGGGCAGGCCTGCATCGGGCGGGCCTTATGCGAGGCGGGTCGCCCGCAGCGGCGGTCACATCCCGAACAGCCCGATCCCGATTGTCCCGCACGTCCGCCAAACACGTGCGGGACAGTCGAGCCGTCAAGCTCTGGAAGGGCGACCATCATGGTGGATTCGAGCGGCAGCAGCCCCTGCGGACGGTGCGCCCAATCCTCGATGGTCTGGAACTCGATGGCGTGGGCGGCGAGGTAGGGCAGATCAAGCCCGCCCAGCATCTCGCGTGCGGCCTGCGCATCGGAATAGGCCGGTCCGCCCACAAGGCTGAAACCGGTGAGGTTGACGATGGCGTCGACCGTGGGTTTGCCATCAGGGCCGATGAAAAACTGCTCGATTGCGGGGCGCGCATCGAGCCCGGCGGCGAACACCGGGACAACCTTCAAACCTGCGGCCTCAAAGGCAGCAATCGCGCCGTCATAATGCGCGCAGTCGCGGCCCAGCAGGTACGAACGCAGCAGGATCAGTCCGACCGTGCCCTCACGCCCCTGGGCGGTGGGAAGCAGGCGCAGGCTTTCGGAAATGCGTTGCTGAGCGTGCGGGTAATATACCCCGGTTTCAGGATATTCGAGCGGCGCGCCGGCCTTGGTGCTGCCGCGACGATACATCCGCTCGCCCGCCGCATAGCGGTCGATCAGGGCGCGGACCATGGCGACCACGTTCTCGTCCGATCCCGCCAGCCAGTACTGCAGCGTGAGGAAATAGGCGCGCACGTCCTGCGCGGTGCCGGGGATGAAGCGCAGGATCTTGGGCAGGCGGCGCAGCATTTTCATCTGCCCCGCGCCCGAATTGGGCTTGCCGTCCTTGCCCGAAGAGCCGCGCAGCTTCTTGAGCAGCGCAAGCGGCCCCTTAGCGGGCGCATCCATCCGGTAGCCGCCCATCTTGGTCAGCTTCACCACTTCGCCCGCGCTCATCAGGCACACCATCGCATCACATTCCTCGCGGCGTGCTTCGAGCGAGGGCAGGATGGCGCGGATGTGATCATCGAGGAACAGCATCGTCGCGATGACGATATCGGCCCCGGCAATGGCGGACTTGACCGCGTCGAGATCATCGGCGTTGCTGCCCCATTCGGATGCAGCGTGGAGCGAAAGGTCGATGCCTTCCCTCGCCAGCGCCTCTTCTGCCCGGTCAACCGCACCCTTCAGGTGATTGTCGAGCGTGACGATCACCACGCGCACAGGTGCGCGCGGGTCCACCGAGGATGCCGAGGCGACACTACCGTGCATAATGCGCCTTGGCGTCATAGAGGGTTTCGAGGTCGATTTGCCTGCGCCCTTCGGCTGCGGCGAAATTCTCGGTGTTGCGGCGGGCCTTGCCGCGCACGAAGAAGGGGATCTTCTTGAGCTCGCGCTCGGCCTCGGCCGTCCACAGCGACGTGTCGGCATCGGCCATTGCGGGTGCGGGAATGTCTGCGACCGGGGCTTCGGACAGCGTATCAACTGCCACCTGCTTGCGCGGGCTGTGCGCGGCGTGGTGCGATGCGCCAGCCTCGTCGGAGAATTCGAAGTCTTCGCGGAACATGGTGAGGAGGTGCTCCTCCAGACCCATAACCAGCGGATGGACCCAGGTGTCGAAGATCACGTTGGCGCCTTCGAAGCCCATCTGGGGCGAGTGGCGCGCGGGGAAATCCTGCACGTGGACCGGCGACGAGATAACAGCGCAGGGAATGCCGAGCCGCTTGGCAATGTGGCGTTCCATCTGCGTGCCGAGCACCAGTTCGGGCGCAGCGGCAGCGATGGCGTCTTCCACCGCAAGGTGATCGTCGGTGATCAGCGGCTCGACCCCGCAACGAGCGGCCTCTGCGCGGACCTCGCGGGCAAATTCGCGGGAATAGCAGCCGAGGCCGCAGACCTCGAAGCCGAGTTCCTCACGTGCGATCCGGGCAGCGGCGACAGCGTGGGTCGCATCGCCGAAAATGAAGACGCGCTTGGAGGTCAGGTAGGTCGAATCGACCGACCGTGACCACCAGGGCATCCGGGAAGAGGTGTCGCCGAGGGCAGGCGTGGGATCTGCACCTGCCAGCTCGGCGACGTCGGCGATGAAAGAGCGAGTCGCTCCCACGCCGATAGGGATGGTCCGCACTGCGGGCTGATCGAAAGTCTTTTCGAGCCAGCGGGCGGCCTCATCTGCGATTTCAGGGTAGAGGACGATGTTGAAATCGGCCGCGCCGATGTTCTTGATGTCCTCCGGGGTGGCGCCCAGCGGGGCAACGAGGTTCACCTCGACGTCCAGCAGGGCCAAAATCTTGCGAATCTCCACCAGATCATCGCGGTGACGGAAGCCCAATGCGCAGGGGCCGAGGATATTGGCGCGCGCGCGGCGGCCTTCTCTGGGTGCACGCACTACCGACTTGTCGGCGAGGTGGCGGACGATCTGATAGAACGTCTCGGCCGCGCCCCAGTTTTCCTTGCGCTGGTAGCTGGGCAGTTCGAGCGGAATCACCGGGAGAGGCAGACCCATAGCTTCGGCGAGCCCCGCCGGATCGTCCTGGATCAGTTCTGCCGTACAGGACGCGCCGACGATGATTGCCTGCGGGTTGAAGCGGGCAACCGCCTCACGTGCGGCGTCCTGGAAAATCTGCGCGGTGTCCTTGCCCAGATCGCGCGCTTCAAAGGTGGTGTAGGTGACCGGCGGGCGCTTGCTGCGCCGCTCGATCATCGTGAACAGCAGGTCCGCATAGGTATCGCCCTGCGGTGCGTGCAACACGTAGTGGAGCTTTTCCATCGCGGTCGCCACGCGCATCGCGCCAACATGGGGCGGGCCTTCATAAGTCCAGACTGCCAGTTGCATCGCCTATACCTCCAGCAGATCGCGGCGCCGCAGCGGCCGCGCAAAGAGTTCAGCGAGATCGGCGGCTTGGTCGAAGCCGTGGATTGGCGAGAAGACAAGCTCGATGGCCCACTTGGTGGTGAGGCCTTCGCCTTCGAGCGGATTGGCAAGGCCAAGGCCGCAGACAGTGATATCGGGCCGGTCGGCGCGGACGCGGTCAAGCTGGCGCTCGACATGTTGGCCTTCGGAAAGGCGTACGTTCGGGCCGAAGCTTTCAAGCTCGCGGGCAAGATGCGCGCGGTGCAGGTAGGGCGTGCCGACTTCAACCAGCTCCATGCCCAGCTCGTCCTGCAAGTAGCGGGCGAGGGGGACTTCAAGCTGCGAGTCGGGCAGGAAGGTGATGCGCTTGCCTTCAAGCTGCGGGCGCAGTTTGGACAGCGCGATGCGGGCGCGTTCACGTCCTGGCGCGATGACCTGTTCGGTCAGCGCGGGATCGACACCAAAGGCCTTGGCGGCGGCGCGCAGCCAATCGGAAGTGCCCTCGACGCCGAAGGGGAACAATGCCTCGATCCGCTTCGCGCCCCGGCCTTCCAGTGCCATCGCGGTCTCGCCGAGGAAGGGCTGGGCGAGGAGATAGCGGGTGCCGGGCCCAACGCTCGGCAGATTGCGGGCGTTGCGGGCTGGCAGGCAGCCGACACGGGTAATGCCGAGATCGGCGAAGAGTCGCAGGAACTGGTCCTCGACGATGTCGGGGAGGCTGCCGACGAGCAGCAGCTCGGCCGGAGCATCGGCGGGAAGTGCGGGCATCACCGGCACCAGCGAGGACAGGCAGGCGTCCTCGCCCTGGGTGAAGGTCGTTTCGATCCCGCTGCCCGAATAATTGAGGATGCGGACCCGCGGCATATGCACCGCGCCAAGGCGCTGGGCGGCCTTGGCCAGATCGAGCTTGATCACTTCCGAAGGGCACGAGCCAACGAGGAACAGCGTCTTGATGTCCGGGCGGCGTTCCAGCAGGCGGTTCACCACCCGGTCAAGCTCGTCCTGCGCATCGACCATGCCGGCGAGGTCACGCTCTTCCATGATCGCAGTGGCAAAGCGCGGCTCGGCAAAGATCATGACGCCGGCAGCCGATTGCAGAAGGTGGGCGCAGGTGCGCGAGCCGACCACGAGGAAAAAGGCGTCCTGCATCTTGCGATGCAGCCAGATGATGCCGGTGAGGCCGCAGAAGACTTCGCGCTGCCCGCGCTCGCGCAGCACCGGGCGCTGGGTGTCTGCAGTGGGGCGCGCCATTTCGGCCGCGCAGCCATCGAGGACGTCGAGCGCGCTCATGCCGCCACCGCCTGCGAGAGGGCATTGCCCTCAAGCCGCGCCATGCGCAGCTTCCAAAGGAACTGCCCGGCGTTGATCACGTAGGCTGCATAACCTGCCAGAGCGACCAGCAAACGCTGCTCGGTCGTCCCGATCTCGCCCAGCAGCATCACCAGGTAGAGGCTGTGCAATGCGAGCACGAGCATCGAGAACACGTCTTCCCAGAAGAAGGCGGGGGCGAACAGCCATTTGCCGAAGACCACCTTCTCCCAGATCGAGCCGGTGATCATGATGGTGTAAAGCACCATCGTTTTGAGGACGATCGAGGCATCGGCGGCCCATGCACCCTCTCCGGTGGAGAGTGCGCGCAACACCAGGCCGAGGCTAATAAGGAAGACGAGAAACTGCACCGGGGCGAGCACGCCCTGCACGGTCGTCCAGACCGACCCATCCCGCCGCTGCCGCTCCTCGGCGGTGTAAAGCGCGCGGGAGTGCTCCCTTGTGTGGCCCGCCCCTTTCACCGTGGTTCCAGGTTCGACCGGGGATTCGTGATCCGTCCGAGTCATGTGATGCGTCAGCCTTTTCTCTCAGAATCGGATCATTACGCTTTCCAACTTGAGTGTCAAATGAATTGGACGTCTTATCTTGTTGACGGTTGGACTATCATGGGTAAGGCCATTTGCGCCATGACCGAAAAAAGCGTAGATAGGAGTCGCTGGCTTTTCGGGATCAGGGCCAAGGCCGTTTTTTCCAAACGGTCACTACCTCCTGCGGAAGGTTCGTCCGCACGACCTGGGAGGGTCTGACGAATGGGAGAGTCGAAGGCATCAGGGATGTTCGGCGCAGGCTTGCGAGGGGTGATCACCGCACCGCTAGAGGCTGTCCGACGACGCGCCGCTCCTGCCCCTGATCAGGCTGATACGGTCAACACCATCATCGAGAGCGAGATCATTCCGCGCCTGCTGATGGCCCATTCCATCGCCGAGTCCCGCCCCCGTCCGCGCCTGTTTCGCGCCATCACCTCGGACGAAGCCTCGCGCTTTGCCGTGCTCCCGATCCGGCTGGAGGCTGCCGCGCTGCTCGAGGAGGTTGACGCTTTCATCTCTAAGGGTGCCACGGTTGAGACAATCTGCCTCGATCTGCTCGCCCCTGCTGCCCGCAAGCTGGGCGAGATGTGGGAACAGGACGAGTGCGATTTCCTTGACGTTACAATGGGTTTGTGGCGATTGCAGGAAGTCATGCGCGAAGTTGCCGCGCGCGCGCCGGTCGAATTTGGCGGCCTTGCTCTGCCGCACAGCGCCCTGTTCTCCCCCATGCCGGGGGACCACCACAATTTCGGCACCCTGATGCTCGAGGAAGTCTTCGCCCGTGGCGGTTGGCGCAGCGAGGCGCTGGTCAAGCCTGAACGGCGCGAATTGCTCGACCGGCTCGCCCGCCAGCCCTTCGACCTCGTAGGATTGACGCTCGCACGTGATTGTCCTAGCGGCGCGGTGAGTAATCTTATCAAGGCCATGCGCAACGTGTCGGCCAATCCTCACATCATCGTGCTTGTCGGCGGGCGTATGATCAACGAGAATCCCGGAATAGCGATGGATGTGGGTGCCGATGGAACGGGCGCGGATGCGCTTGCCGCGCTCGAATTCGCGAACCGACAGGTGAATGCCACGTCTTCCCGTGCTTTGAACCTCCGGTAGGTTCGACAAGGATGCTCACCCGCAAACACTCGATTGAAGGCAAGCACCCGTTCGGGAAAGCGGCGGAGCTGTTCAACACGCTGGATGCCGATGCAGCGATGAAGCTCGCAATGGTTGCGGGCGATGTCACGCTGGTGCTCGACGATACCGGAACCATCCTTGATGCGGCCTTCGATCCGCGTGAATTCCCGAGCTTTGCGGGCATGGTCGGGACCAATTGGATCGAGACGGTAACCGACGAATCCCGCCCCAAAATCATGGAGATGCTGGCCGCAGCCCGGCGCGGTGAAGTGCAGCACTGGCGCCAGGTCAACCATCCCTCGCGCGATGGCGATGTGCCGATCCGCTATGCTGTCCTCAGCGTCAACGGGGGCGAGCATCGCATCGCCTTTGGCCGCGATCTGCGCGAAGCGGGCAAGCTCCAGCAGCGCCTTTTGCAGGTCCAGCAATCGCTTGAACGTGATTACCTGCGGATGCGGCAGCTCGAAGCGCGCTACCGGATGATGTTCGAGCGTTCGACCGAGCCGGTGATGATCGTCGAGGCTGGCACGCTGCGCATCCGCGAAGCCAATCCTGCCGCGCACACACTGGTCGGCGCGCGCCCCACGGGGCTGCCGGGCAAGAAGCTTGTGACCTTCATCGACAAGAACTCGCACGAGGCGCTGCAATCGCTCGTCGGCGCGGCGCTGGTGTCCGATACGGTTAGCCCGGCGCGCATCCGCATTGCCCGCGGCCAGCGCGAGGTGATGGCCAGCGTCAACGGTTTCACGCAGGATCGCGGGCAGTTCCTGCTCGTGCGCCTCGTCCCCGCAACAGACCGGCCAGCGGGCGAATTCTCCCCTGTTCTGGCGCTGGTTGACCAGATGCCCGATGCCTTCGTGGTGGCTGACAGCAACCTCGAAATCGTCACCGCCAACGCCGCCTTTGTCGAGATGTTGCAGGCCGCCAGCGTCGATCAGCTGCGCGGGCGCCACCTTTCGGAATCGATTGGCCGGCCGGGGATCGATCTCGATCTGATCGAAGGCCAGATCGACCAGCATGGTTCGGCCCGCAATGTCGCGACCGTGCTGCGCATCGGCCATGATGTTGATGGCGAACCGATTGAATTATCAGCCGTTCGCACCTCTGGCGAGGATGGCTATTACGCCTTCGTGATCCGTCCTGTGGGCCGCCGCCTGCGCGATCTGCCGCCGGGCCAGCAGGATCTGCCGCGCTCGGTCGAACAGCTCACCGAACTGGTTGGCCGCATGAGCCTCAAGGACATTGTCCGCGAAAGCACCGATCTGATCGAGCGCCTGTGTATCGAAGCGGCGCTCAGCTACACCTCGGACAACCGTGCATCGGCCGCCGAAATTCTCGGCCTGTCGCGCCAGAGCCTCTATTCCAAGCTGCACCGCTACGGGCTCGGAAATCTGACGGGCGACGGCGAGTAGGGATTGGCAGCCTGTAGGCTGTTTCCATCATTAAAATACCCCCCGGCAAACCTCCTGCCAGCCCTCATTAGTTGGGGTCTGGATGGGGGGTAGATGGGGTCAAGATAGGGTCTGGACGTGCCTGAAGAGTGCCTTGCGCAAGCAGCCCGAAAACCGCCCGCACTTCCAACTGTCAACCTGATAGACGTGTGCCAATCTGACAAGTCCAAGCCGGCTTATGCCTTTTTGAACGCAAAAAGCGGTTTTTGACGCAAATATAGTGTCAAAATAATTTGACGCTTTTGGTAGTCAGGCATAGCTTCCAAATATGGAGCACTCGGTATCCTCGACTCGCAAAGTGCCCACCCCGGGATCGCGGCACGGGCCCCGGGCGCGACCCCGTCCGGCCGATATCCTCGAACTGCTGAAGCCGATTACATGGTTCCCGCCGATGTGGGCCTTCATGTGCGGCGCGGTGTCTTCGGGCGCGGGGCTGGAGGGGCGCTGGTGGTTTGTGGCGGGCGGCGTGCTGCTGGCCGGGCCACTGGTTTGCGGCACATCCCAAGCGGTGAACGATTGGTTCGATCGCCATGTGGACGCCATCAACGAGCCTGATCGCCCGATCCCGTCGGGCCGCATTCCGGGCCGCTGGGGCCTGTATATCGCCATTATCGCCACGCTGGTTTCGGCCAGTGTCGGCTGGCTGCTCGGGCCGCTGGTGTTCATCGCGGCGCTGGTCGGCCTTGCCTTTGCCTGGGCTTATTCCGCCCCGCCGCTGCGCTTCAAGGCGCATGGCTGGCTGGGGCCGCTGGTGTGCGGGCTGACCTATGAAGGACTGAGCTGGTTCACCGGGGCTACCGTGATGCTGGGCGTGATGCCATCTGCCCACGTGATCGCGGTGCTGGTGCTGTACTCGCTCGGCGCGCACGGGATCATGGTTCTGAACGATTTCAAGGCCGTGGAAGGCGACCGCCAGACCGGCCTGACCTCGCTTCCTGTGGTTCTGGGCGTTGGCGCTGCCGCGCGGCTCGCCTGCCTTACCATGGCGGGCGCGCAAGTGGTGGTGATCGTGCTGCTGGCAATGTGGGGCTATGCCCTGTCGGCGGGCGTCGTGGCTGGCGTGCTCGCCGCGCAGATCGCCGCCATGCCGCGTCTGCTGCGCGACCCTGCGAAATATGCGCCCTGGTATAATGGCGTGGGCGTGACGCTTTACGTGCTGGGAATGCTGGCTGCGGCGCTTGGCCTTGGGGGCTATATCTGATGCATGCACCGCGCGCCGCCATCGGAGTGACCGCTGCCAACGCCGGGTTCGGCTGGCTGGGGATCGTGCGGATCGGGCTGGTGCAGGCCACGATCGGCGCATTGGTGATGCTGGCGACAACGGTGCTGAACCGGGTGATGGTGGTCGAGCTGAAGCTGCTTGCTGCAATCCCGGCGGGGCTGGTCGCATGGCACTATGCGGTGCAGCTGGGCCGTCCGCTGTGGGGCCATGCTTCGGACAAGGGCAATAATCGCACCCGCTGGATTGTTGGCGGCGTTGCGGTGCTGGCGGCGGGAGGCCTGCTGGCAACGCAGGCGACCATCATCATGGCGACATCATTTGCCCCCGGTTTTGCGCTGGCGGTGCTTGCCTACACGCTGATTGGCGCGGGCGTGGGCGCGGGCGGCACATCGGCGCTGGCATTGCTCGCGAGCGGCGTTGCGCCCGAACGGCGGGCCGCAGCGGCAGCGGTGACATGGACGATGATGGTGGCGGGGATCGTCGCCTCGGCGATTACGGTCGGCCAGCTCCTCAAACCCTTCAGTTTTGACCGCATGCTGCTGGTTGCGGGCGGGCTCGCGGTGGCAATGGTGGCGTTGACCGTGATCGCGACATGGCGGCTGGAGCGGCAGGCGGGCCGGTTCGGCCATGCGTCGCGCGATGGTGCCGCGCCCGATTTTCGCGCGGCCTTGGCCGAGATCTGGAACGAGCCTGCCGCCCGGCGCTTCACCATCTTCATCTTCGTCTCGATGATCGCCTTTTCGATGCAGGATCTGATCCTCGAGCCCTTTGCCGGCTTGATCTTCGGGATGGAGCCGGGGGAATCGACCAAGACCGTGGGCCAGTTCCACCAAGGCGGCATCCTGATCGGGATGATTGTGGCCGGGGTGGGGGGCAGCGCCTTTTCGGGCAAGCGCGCTTCCGGTCTGCGCCCCTGGGTGGTTGGCGGCTGCCTTGCCTCGGGGCTGGGGCTGGGCGCTCTCGGACTTGCTGCGATCAACGGGCCGCCGTGGCCGCTGGAGGCGAACTTGTTCGTGCTCGGTTTCGGCAATGGCGTTTTCGCGGTCGCCGCAATCGGATCGATGATGGGGCTGGCCGGCGCTGGCGAGACCACGCGGGAAGGCGTCCGCATGGGCGTTTGGGGCGCTTCGCAGGCCATTGCATTTGGCTTGGGCGGATTGCTCGGCGCGGTCGGTCTCGATCTTGCGCGGCTCCTGCTGGGCGCGGTCGGGCCGGCATTCCAACTGGTATTCGCGGTGGAGGCTGCAGCCTTCGTGCTTGCGGCGTTACTCGCGGTCAAGGCGACCGGAGCAGCGGCGATCAGGGCCAGCGCCGCACAAGGTAAGAGGGAGCAGTTCGCATGAACCAGATGATCTATGATGCCGTGGTTATCGGCGGAGGCCCCTCGGGAGCGACCGCCGCGACCGATCTTGCGCTGGCGGGCCATTCGGTGCTGCTGATCGAGCGGGGAGGGCGGATCAAGCCCTGCGGCGGAGCAATTCCGCCGCGGCTGCTCGCCGATTTCGACATTCCGCAATCGCTGCTGGTGGCCAAGGCAAGGTCTGCGCGCATGATCGCGCCATCGGGCCGCGCGGTCGATATGCCGGTGGGCGAAATCGGCTATGTTGGCCTGGTCGACCGTGAGGAATTTGACGAATGGTTGCGTGAACGTGCGCGCCATTCGGGCGCCGAACGCCTTACCGCTACCTTCGAGAAGATCGAGCGTGACGGCGAGCGCCACCCGCTCGTCACCTTCCGCCGCACCCGGGGCGGCCCGATCGAAAGCGTGCGCGCCCGTGTGGTGATCGGCGCGGACGGCGCGCGCTCGGCCGTGGCCAAGCAATGCCTGCCCGGCGCAGAACGCATCCCATGCGTGTTCGCCTATCACGAGATAATCAAGGCCCCGCCGCGCAACACCGACCAGTTCGATGCCTCGCGCTGCGATGTCTATTATCAGGGCCGCCTTTCGCCCGATTTCTACGCTTGGGTCTTCCCCCACGGGGATACGGCGAGCATCGGAGTGGGCAGCGCCAACAAGGGCTTCTCCCTGCGCGGCGCGATCGCCACGATGCGCGATGACCTCGGGCTTGATCGCTGCGAAACCCTGCGCCGCGAAGGCGCGCCGATCCCGCTGAAGCCGCTCAAGCGCTGGGACAACGGCGCAGACGTGATCGTGGCCGGTGATGCTGCGGGCGTCGTTGCGCCGGCCTCGGGCGAGGGCATCTATTATGCGATGGTCGGCGGACGGGTGGTGGGCGAGGCTGCCGCAGCCTTCCTCAAGACCGGCGATGCCAGGCAGCTGCGCACCGCGCGCAAACGCTTCATGAAGGAGCACGGCACGGTGTTCTGGGTGCTGGGGATGATGCAATACTGGTGGTATTCATCCGACAAGCGCCGCGAACGCTTCGTCACCATGTGCGACGACAAGGACGTGCAGGAACTGACCTGGCAAGCCTATATGCACAAGAAGCTGGTGCGCGCCAAACCCATGGCGCACGTGAAGATATTCCTCAAAGACACCGCGCACCTGCTCGGTCTCAGACCGGCGACGTGACCATGCAGGGCCGAGGGATGGGCCAAGGCATGGGCCAAGGAATGAGAAACCGGAATGCCCGGCCATTGCGGGGCGCGGCCATGCGGCTTAGACCTGTGATCATGAAGCCGACGATTATCATTCCGGTCGCGGTCGCAACCGTGGCCGCGCTGTGTGTGGCCGCGCTGGGGGCGACGGTGACGGACCTCGGGCCATGGTATCAGGCGCTGGCCAAGCCGGCGTGGAACCCGCCCGATGTCGTCTTCCCGATGGGCTGGACGCTGATCTACGCGCTGATCACGGTCGCCGGCATCACCGCATGGCGCGCGGCCCATACCTCGGCGCAGGCTGAGTGGGTGATCGCGCTGTTCGCACTCAACGGATTTCTCAACATCAGCTGGTCGATCCTGTTCTTCCGCTTCCAGCGCCCCGACTGGGCGTTTGCCGAAGTGGTGCTGCTGTGGCTCTCGATCCTCGCGCTGATCCTTTATTGCGGGCGTTTCTCGCGCAGAGCGGCGCTGTTGCTGCTGCCCTATCTGGCATGGGTGAGCTTTGCCGGAATGCTCAACTGGGCGGTGGTCCAGCTCAACGCGCCTTTCGGCTGAGGCTGTAATGGTCGCGAGGGGGCCGGGCGCATGATCGAGGCCTTCTTTGCGAGCGGCCATGCCGCTGACGTGATCCTTGGCGTGCTGCTGATCGAAGCGGCGTGGCTGCGCGGTGCGCGGCGCTGGCGTTTGGGCGAAATATTCGCCCTGCTTGGCCCTGCCGCGCTGATCGTGATGGGCCTGCGCGCTGCGCTGACGGGCGCTGCATGGTGGTGGATCGCGCTGCCGCTGGCCGCCTCGCTGCCGCTCCACCTGATGGACCTGCGCAGCCGGCTTTCGGCAAGCGACCGCGCCTGACATTCCTTGAGAGACGCAGGCGTGCGGTGTTGCCGTGCGCCAATGCGTGGCAGGGTCGACAGGCTAAGGATGCCTCCCCTCATTGCCCGCCGTAACGCGCCCTTGGGCTTCTGATATCGCATTCGCATGGACCCGCCGGACGCCATGACGTCCGCAGGCGGGGCGAGGATAAATGCCTTGAGACGTGTAAGCTGCAGGAGCCGTGAATCATGCGCGCTCACCCCGCGCTGGCTGCACGCCGGCCTCTCCTGGGGGCTGGCTTTCCGCAAACGTGCGGCCACGCGCGGCGTCCCGCACCCCTCTCGCTAGCCTGCGAAAAAGCCCGGCGCGCAAACCTTGCAAGGTCTGCGCGCCGGGCTTTCTTGGTGATCGCTAAGAGAAGGGGCCGGGTTGCGCTGCCCTTGGCGGCGCGCTCCGGCCCCTGTTCACTCAGTTCCCTGCGGCTGCCTGTGCGGCGCCGGTCGGGTTGTAGTTGATGGTGTCCGGAGCATAGTAATGCTCTTGCGCCCACAGGTACCAGTTATCGACCACGGTGCCGGTCAGCAGGATGCCGATACCGCCCGTGAGCGTTGTCAGCACTGCGAACCACCAGGCCCAGCGGTGAATGGATTCGAAGGTCGCATTGAACCCCATCACCCAGCGCCAGAACAGCGCGCCACGTTCGGCAGCCGTCCCGCGGTCGGTGATCTGCTCGATCTCGCGCTCACCGCCGTAGCGGCCGAGTGCCAGGATCGTCGCCCCGTGCATCGCGAACAGAACGGCCGACCCGTAAAGGAAGACAATCGAGAGCGCGTGGAACGGATTGTAGAAAAGGTTCCCGTAGACCAGCGAGAAGTTGTTGGTCCAGTTGAGGTGTTCAAAGATACCGAACGGCACGGCTTCCGACCACTGGCCCAGCAGCATCGGGCGGATGAAGCCCAGCACCAGATAGAGCCAGATGGCCGATGCGAAGGCCCAGGGGATGTGCATCCCCATGCCCAGCGCCGCAGCCCGGCGGTAGGTGCGAACCCACCACATCAGGATCGAGACCGTGAGGCTGAAGCCGGCAAGGATCCACCAGCCACCCTTGTCCAGCGGGACAAACGGGCTGAAGCCATATTCCGGCCCCGGAGGGTTCAGCGAGAGCCAGAAGAACTCGCGCATGAAGGTTTGCGGGCTCCATCCGGCCTGGGCCCAGAAGTTGAGCCCGATGATCATGATCGCCAGCGTCCCGAAGGCGAGGCTGATGACCCCGGTGGTGCCGAGATAGATCGGGCCAAACTGGGCCTGACCGATCTTGCCCATCCAGTAGTTGTATCCCGTGGTTGGGATACGGATATCTTCCCCGGCCGGCATCGGGATACCCATTTCGGGTGGTCCCTTGACCTGCACCTGCGTGAAGATGTTCTGATAAGTCGCCATGGTTCAGGTGCTCCTTACGACCAGATCGGGATCTTCTTCCAGAAATCCCAGAATTCGATCCAGCTGCCGACATACAGAGTGCCGGAGATGACGATGCAGATGGCGCTCCAGAACCCGGCATTCAGTGCCAGGAACAGCCCCACCCGGTGAATACCGAGCGTTCCGACCGAATAGCCGATGAAGTCACGGAAGTAGGTGTCTTCGTATTCGGGTGACTTGACGTCGGTGCCCCCGGTCGGATTCACCGCCGACAACACCAGGCCGCCATGCAGAGCGAGCGCGAGGCAGTTCGTGAAGAAGAACGTGATCGCGAGCATATGCACGGGGTTGTAGTGGAAGTTGCCGAAGGCGTAGCCGACGTTCGAGACCCACTCGAGGTGCGTCCAGATACCGTAGGGGAAGCCGTTGCCCCACGCGCCCATCCACAAGGGACGGATGACGTTGAGCGAGACATAGGCGAAAACCGCCACGCTGAAGGCGATCGGCACATGGTAGCTCATGCCGAGCTTGCGGGAAATTTCCGCTTGCCTGAGCACCCATGACCCGAAGGCGATGACAGCGCAGCCTGTGATGATCTGCCAATATCCGCCCTTGGCGAGCGGAGCGAGGCTGAGGCCATATTCGACCGGCGGTGGGTTGATCGAAATAAGCCAGGGGTTGAGGGTCGGACCCTGTGTAGCGGCGGCGAAGATCAGCATGGTGCCCAAAAGGGCGCTGATCGCCGTCGTCACTCCAAAGAATCCGACATAAAACGGCCCGACCCAGAAGTCGAAGAGGTCGCCGCCGATTAATGTGCCACCGCGGACGCGGTATTTCCGCTCGAAACTAAGGAGCGCCATAGGTCCATCCTCCCCGCCGCAAGGACGGGTGCTATAGGTTGTTCGACGAATGTTAGGAGGCAGGCAGGCGAACCTGCCCCCTCACATTTCGAGACGTACTATCCTGCCGCCGGAGCGTTCGGTGCCGTCACGGCAGCCGCAGCCGGTGCAGCAGCGCCATCTTCCAACCAGTTATAGTTGGTGGTGCTGAGCAGGATGAAGTGGATGGTGAACGCCAGAACGGCGAGACCAACGTGCAGCGCAACGAGCGTGCGACGGATGTCAAAGTAGAACCAAAGTCTCCACATAGGGAATTCCTTCGAATGTTTCGCAAGAATAGCAGGTTATCAACCGGAGAACGCGAGACGAGCTCGGATCAGCGGCTCAGATCCGGCTTTCGATCAGAGCGGCAGCCAGGGCTTGTTGGCCCAGATCAGCGCGTGAGCAACAAGCGCGATCACCACATAGATGGTGAAGGTGCCCATGAAGCCCTTGTGGATTTCCTGTGCCTCTTCAGGCGTCAGGTGAGTTCCGATACGTTCGTTCATCGGGTTTTCTCCGTTCAGTTGGGTGTGATTGGAAGCCCGAAGGCCTCCGTCGGCATCCCCGCGTGATCCCCCACGTGGATTGGAGAGCCCCCTTTATGATGGGGGCATGGGATGGCGCCGTCGCGGAACTGGTCCGCAGCAGCGTCAAAGGGTTGGGGCGGGCGCGCATGATCATCATGCACCCGTCCCTTCGAGCAGTGCCTCGGCGAGGCAATCTGCTGTAACTGTGGTCTCGCCGCGCTGGCGCGCAGTCCGCTCGGCTGCGTCGCGCAGGCGCTTGGCGGCGGAAATGCGGATCAGCACCGGCTGAGCCTCGACAAGCTGGTCGAGCTTGGCCTTGGCGTCATTGTCCCAGGTCAATTGCGCTTCATTGCGCGCAGGCGTTGCCTCGACCTTGTCCATCTCGGTGCCGAGCGGCAGGATGTGGAACAGCGCATCGAACAGCGCATTGCACACTTCCTGCACCAGGTAGGTCGCGCCCGAATAGCCCATGAAGGGCGTTCCGGTGTGGCGGCGGATCGCAGCGCCGGGGAAGCTGGCGGGGATATACATGCCCCGCGCGCCGCACTCGGCCATATACATCCGCTCGTTATAGCTGCCGAACACCACCAAGGGCGGGTTGGCTTTGATTGCGGCACGAACCTCTTCGTTGACCGGCTTCACGCCCGCACAGCGCGAGAACGCGAAGCTGCAGGGCAGGCCCATGTCGTCTTCGAGGAAGTGGCGGATGCCGCGCGCATAGGTTTCATTGGCGACGATGCCGAAGCTGGCCGTGCCGAAGAAATCCTGCGTGACCGAACGCCACAGGTCCCACAGGGGCTTGATGGTGGTGTGCTTCTCGCGCTCGATGAAGGGCTCAGGGTCAAGTCCGAGCTCGGCGGCAAGCGCGCGCAGGAACTTGGTGGTCTGCGACAGGCCGACGGGGGCCTGGAAATAGGGGCGTTCCAGCGTTTCGCACAGGTTGCGGCCGAACTCGCGGTAGAGGCACACGTTGGCGTCGGCGCTGGCCAGCTTGGAAATGTCGGCAAGGTGCGTGCCGAGCGGGAAGACCACGCCCACTTCTGCGCCGATGCCTTCGATCAACCGGCGGATCTCGGCCAGGTCGGATGGCATGTTGAACATGCCATAGGACGGGCCGATGATATTGACGCGCGGCTTCTCGCCTTCGCGGCGCTCGCGCGGGGCGGGCATCTTCTTGGGGCCGAATTCGGTCCACAGCCAGGTCAGCGCGCGGTCGGCCGACTGCCATTGATCTTCATCGATGGTGCGCGGCAGGAAGCGCTTGATGTTGGTGCCTTCGGGCGTCACGCCGCCGCCGATCATCTCGGCGATCGAGCCCGTGACAACCACGGCGGGCAGTTCGGGATCGAGAGTCTTCCAAGCGCGCTTCATCGCGCCTTCGGTGCCGGTCTTGCCCAGCTCTTCCTCGCCCAGGCCGGTGACGACGATGGGGAGTTCGTGCGGGGGCAGGGCGTCGGTGTAATGCAGCACGCTGGTGACAGGCAGGTTCTCGCAGCCCACCGGGCCATCGATGATGACCTGCAAGCCCTTTACCGCGGTGAAGACATAGGTGGCGCCCCAGTAGCCGCCGGCACGATCATGGTCGAGGACGAGGGTCATGATCCGATCGCCTCCGATGCCTTGCGCGCCGCTTCATTGAGCGCCGCATACTTCTTGCGGAACTTGGGCCGGTCGACGGGGAGTTCTTCCCACACGCCCGCGGCATGTTCTGTCCCGACGCCTTCGAAGAAATCGCGCATCGCATCGAAGCGCGCCTTATTGCCCATCGCGGCGTTGATCACTGTGGCGAGGCTGCCAGCCCCTGCCGGGCCCATCAGCGGGCGGGCCGAGATGAGGTTGGTGAAGTAGAGCGACGGGATCGCACGCGATTTCGCATATTGCACAACCGGGGTGGTGCCGATGGCGAGATCGGGGCGGTATTCCTCGACCGCTGCGATGTCCTGTTCCAGGCTGGCGCGGAATTGCACGTGTACGCCGCGTGCTTCGAGCCATTCGCGGTCGGCATCCGACCACTTGGTGCGCGGGCAGGCCGAGCCGACATAGGGCACTTCGGCGCCGCTTTCGATCAGCAGGCGGGCGACAAGCAGTTCCGAGCCTTCATAGCCCGAAACCGTGATGCGGCCCTTGATCGGCATCTTGGCAATCGCGCCCTTGCACGCAGCGATCATTGCGTCCTTGACGCCGTCGACCTTGGCTTGGGCCAAGCCCATGACGTCAGCCAGCGATTGCAGCCATGCCGCCGTGCCGTCCGCGCCAACCGGAGCCGAACCGATCACCGGACGACCCGCAGCTTCGAATTCGCGGATCGAGGCGGTGTAGAAGGGGTGGATCGCGGCGACGACCGAGCAATCGAGCGCGGCATAAAGCTCGCGCCATTCGCGGGTTGGCACCACGGGGCCAGCGGCCAGCCCGAGGGGGGCAAGCATCTGGCCGATGACAACCGGATCGGCCGGGAACATTTCGCCCAGCAGGGCCACTGTCGGCAGGTCAGACCGTTCACGCGGCGCGGCGACAGGGCCGGCGGCCACTTCTTCGCGGGCGTAATTGAGCATTGCGCCTGCCAGCACGTCCTTGGCTTCGGCGTGGGTTGGAATGCCGAAGCCCGGCACGTCGATGCCGATGATCCGCACGCCGTTGATCGCCTTGCCCAGCAGGCGCAGCGGCACGCCGCTCGCGGTGGGGACGCACAGGTTGGTGACCACGATCGCATCGTAATTTTCAGGATCGGCGAGCCCTTCGACCGCTTCCTTGATGTCCTCGAACAGCTTGCCGGTGACCAGCGTTTCGCTGGAGAAGGGCACATAGCCCACCGTGCGGCGCGCGCCGTAGAAGTGCGAGGTGAAGGTCAGACCATAGACGCAGCAGGCCGAGCCTGAGAGCACGGTCGCGGTGCGCCGCATTCTCAGGCCCACCCGGAGTGACCCGAACGCGGGGCACATGGATTGCGGCTGATCGTGGGGGCCGACCGGATAATCGGCAGCATATTGATCGAGGATATCGCTCTTGCCCGCAGCCCGGGCCGCCTCGGACATGGTGTCCTTCGACGCGCAGGCACCTCCTTCGGCCGGTGCCGAGCCAAGCTCGATCCGGTCAGGTGCGCGCGGGGCGGTGGTGGGGAAGGCGTCGCTCATCGCATCAGGCCTCGTCGTAGACCACTTCGAGGGTGGGACGGACTTCGTACACCCCGCCGCGCATGTCGGCCTGGGTGGCGGGCACGAGCTCGACATTGCCGCCGGTCTCGTCCGGGCTGAACAGGCCGAGCAGGCCGTCCTGCGAAAGCGGGTTGGGGCGCAGCGGCGGAGCTTCGGCGACATTGATCGCCAGTTCCTCGAACAGGCTCGCCCATTCGCCGCCGGGGATGCCGATGATCTGGTAGTTGGCGCTCTTGCGGCGGATATCCTCGTTGGCGGGGATCGCGGTGAGCACCGGGATGCCGACCGCGTCAGCAAAGGCCTTGGCCTCGCCTGTGCCGTCATCCTTGTTCACGATCATGCCGGCCACGCCGACATTGCCGCCCATCTTGCGGAAATATTCGACCGCCTGGCAGACATTGTTGGCCACATACAGCGATTGAAGGTCGTTTGATCCGACCACGATCACCTTCTGGCACATGTCGCGGGCGATCGGCAGGCCGAAGCCGCCGCACACCACGTCGCCGAGGAAATCGAGCAGGACGTAATCGAAGCCCCAATCGTGGAAGCCCAGCTTGTCGAGCAGTTCGAAGCCATGGATGATCCCGCGTCCGCCGCAGCCACGACCCACTTCGGGGCCGCCCAGTTCCATCGCGAAGACGCCGTCACGCTGGAAGCACACGTCCTCGATCTTCACTTCTTCCCCGGCGAGCTTCTTGCGCGACGAGGTTTCGATGATTGTCGGGCAGGACTTGCCGCCGAACAGCAGGCTGGTGGTGTCGGACTTGGGATCGCAACCGATCAGCAGCACGCGCTTGCCCTGCTGGGCCATCATGTAGCTGAGGTTGGAAAGCGCGAAGCTTTTGCCGCTGCCGCCCTTGCCGTAAATCGCGATGACCTGCGTCTCGCTCTTGATCTCTCCGGTGTGGACGGGATCGGGTTCGTGGCTCGCTTCTTCGCGCAGCAGATCAGCCTGGGTGTCGAGAACAGACATCAGCATTCGCTCCAATCGAGAACCATCTTCAGGCAATCGGGATCGCTGAAGGCTTGGGGGTAGGCGTCGAGCGCCTCTCCGGCAGGGCGCCGGTTGGTGACGAGACCGGCGAGATCCAGTCGTCCGCATTCGATCAGCGCCCGCGTTTCAGCGAGATCGCCGGGCTGCCATTCGGCGGCGACGCGGAAATGTGCCTCGCGCATGAAGGCGGCCGGGAAGGCGAAGCTGACGCGATCGGAATAAAAGCCTGCCAGCACGATCTCGCCGCCCTTGGCGAGCCGCATGATGAGATCGTCGATCAGGCCGGCATCGCCGCTGGCGTCATAGATCGCGTGGTAATCACGGCGATCGTCGGTGGCGGGGTCGATGACGGCGTAACCGGCTGCGCCCGTGCGGCGGGCGGGATTGGTTTCCCACACCGTGGGGGCCGTGCCGCCCAGCGCGAGAGTCAGGCGCGCGAGCAGGCGGCCCAATACGCCGTGGCCGATGATGAGGTCAGGCAACGCCTCGCGCCGGGCGAAACCGCCCTTGATCGCGTGGAGTGCCGTCGCCGCGAGCGCGCAGAGCACCCCGGAGTAACCCAGGTGCTCGGGGATCGGCAGCGCTCGCGCCGACGGAACAATGACCCGCTGCGCCGTGCCGCCAAACAGGCCGCGCGCATCGGTGTAGCAATTTGCACCGGGGACGAAGACCCAGTCGCCGATCCGGCCGCGGGCTTCAGGCCCGGCGTCGGTGATGCGGCCGACTGATTCGTAACCGGGAACCAGCGGATAGCCGAGGCCCGGGAAGGGCGGCATCCGGCCGGTGAACAGCAGCTTTTCCGTGCCCGTGCTGATCCCGCTGTAGGCGATATCAACGAGGACATCCGAAGCCTCCACCGGCTTCATCTCAAGCGGCCGGAGAGCGAGGCGCTCCGGTGCTTCGAGTATGACGGCCAGGGTGTTCATGTTGTCGTTCTCTCCGAGAGAATTGCAATGCGGCTACCGAGTCGGGAACTCGTTTGCTGCGTTCTCCCGACTGTGTGCTACGCCTTACGGTTGTGACTGTCAAATAACTTGGACAATTTATGCTCAGGCGGTCGCAATGATCACGCTTGCGTTGACCGGTTGCGCGGTTGCGACGAGGCGAGCGGAGACGAATCCGGCTGCGCGGGTCATGGCGATGATTTCAGCCGGGCTGCGGGGGCGGCCTGAACCCATCGCCCACAGGTAGAGCCCGAAGAAGGCCTCTCCCATCGGCTCGGCACCGGGGATTCGCGCCATCGGTTCTGCGATCAGCAGGCGCGCACCGGGGGCAAGGCTGGCGCGGATATTGCCGAGAAGGTCTTGTGCGGGCGCATCATCATGATCGTGCAAGATGCGGATGAGCGATACCATGTCGTAATCTTGCGGTATGGAATCGTTGAAGAAATTGCCCGGATGGGCCGTAACGCGCCGTGCCCCGAGCGATTCGCCCAGCATCCTGGCTCCGGTTGTCGCCACCTCGGGCAGGTCAAACAGGCCGAGCTGCAAATGCGGCCAGGCAGCGCCGATGTGGCGCAGGAACGCTCCGTGCCCGCCGCCGACATCGAGCAGCTTTTGCACATCGCGAAAGCCGATGGTGGCCAGCACCTCGTCCGCCACAAAGTGCTGCGATGCGGCCATGAGCTGGGAATATTCCGCCGTATCCTCACCCCTTTCGGTCACGCCTTGCAGCGCGCCGGCATAGGTCCAGAAGCGCGAGAGCGTGGTGGGGTCCTTGCGATCGGCGCGCAGCAGGGCGAGAGGATCGGCAAGGTCGGTGTACAGCAGGCGGTGATGCCGGACCATCGCCTGCACGCCGGGGTTGCTCGCGAAAACAGCGCCTTGTTCGCCCAGCATCCAGTGATCGGGGGCGGGTTCTTCCGACAGCATCAGCGGTCGCCCGGCACGCAGCAGGGTGAGCGCGGCGCTTTCCGACAGGTCCAGCCGCGCTGCAATCGCGCTCGCCCCGAGCGGGCCGTCCTTCAGGATATCGAACAGCCCGCTTTCCACATAGGCACGCAGGACCTGCGAATAGGCAAAGCCCGCCAGCAGATCGAACGCCCCGTTGGCGCGGGAATTGGCGATCCACTTGATGATCGGCAGGCGCGCGGCCCAGTGCTGGAACTTCGGGCTTGCGAAAACGCGGTTGCGACGCGCCACATAACCGAGCTTGAAGGTCGCCCAGCGGTTCACTTTGCAGATGCTTTACAGACCATATGTCTAAATAATTGGACAGCGCGGCGCGTAAGGTCAATGATAATCGCGAAAGATCTACGGGAGCGAGGGTCTGTGAGCGCACGAGTCGCTGTCATCGGAGCAGGCATTGGGGGGCTGACCAGCGCAGCCATGCTTGCCGCGCGCGGGGCTGATGTCACCGTGTTCGAAAAGGAAGCATGGGTCGGCGGCAAAGCCAGGGCTGTCGAGGTTGACGGCGCGCTGATCGATGGCGGGCCGACGGTCTTCACCTATCGCGGCGTGTTCGACGAAATTTTCGCCGCCTGCGGAGCGCGGCTTGAGGATCACGTCACCGTCAGCAAGGCCGAAATCCTCGCTCGCCACTGGTGGGATGAGGCGAGCGGCCACCTTGATCTGTTTGCCGATACCGGGGCCAGCATCGATGCGGTCGGGCGCTTTGCCGGGGCCGGTGCTGCCAAAGGCTATGCGAACTTTGCCGCAGAAGCGCAGCGCATCTTCGCAGTGCTTGAAGACCCCTTCCTGCACGGCGACAAGGCATCCACCCCGCTGCCGATGATGTGGCGCATGGGCCTTTCCAAGCTGCCGCAGATGCTGGCGATGCGCCCGTTTGACGGGATGTGGAACGCGCTGGGCGAACATTTCAGCGACCCGCGGCTCCAGCAATTGTTCGGGCGCTATGCCACCTATTGCGGTTCCTCGCCCTTCAAGGCGCCAGCCACGCTGATGCTGATCGCGCATCTCGAAGCGCAAGGGGTGTGGCTGATGGAGGGTGGCATTCACGCGCTGGCCAAGGCGTTGGCGGGGCTGGCCGAGCGGCAGGGTGCACGCGTGCGCACCCAGGCGCCGGTCACAGAAATCCTCACGGCCAACGGGCGCGCCAGCGGAGTCAGGCTTGCCAATGGCGAGGTGATTCCGGCCGATATTGTCATCTGCAACGGCGATCCATCCGCGCTGGCGACGGGACGATTCGGTGCGGCCGCCAGCCGCGCCGTGCCCGCGATTCCGCCGGCCAAACGCTCGCTCTCGGCGCTGGTGTGGTACGCCCATGCCGAAACCCGGGGCGCGCCGCTCACGCATCACAACGTCTTTTTCTCGCGCGATTACGCCCGCGAATTCCGCGAGATCGCAGGCGGGGCCACCCCGTCCGAGCCGACTGTCTATGTCTGCGCCATCGATCGCGGTGCACGCCAGACCGACCCCGCGCCGCACACCCGCGAGCGCCTCCAGATCATCGTCAACGCCCCCGCCAACGGAGACGTTCACCACTATTCGCCCGAGGAGAGAGAGCGATGCACAAACGCCATGATGGCCACGCTGACACGCTGCGGCCTGACACTGGAAGACGCCTTCCCGCATCGCCTCATGACGCCTCAGGATTGGGAGCACCTCTTCCCGGCCACGGGCGGCGCCCTTTATGGCAGAGCGTCGCACGGCTGGGCGGCCTCCTTCCAGCGGCAGGGGCCCCGGACGCGGTTGGCCGGTCTCTATTGCACGGGCGGGGCGACCCATCCGGCAGCAGGCGTCCCGATGGCAGCCTTGTCAGGGCGGCTGGCAGCGCGGGTGATCGCGAAGGACCTCGCTTCGATGAAGACATCCCGCCCGGCGGTTACAGCTGGTGGTATGTCGACGCGATCAGCGACGACGGGCAGCACGGGCTGACGATCATCGCCTTTCTGGGCAGCGTATTTTCGCCCTATTACAAGAAAAGCGGGCGGGGCGATCCGCTGGATCACTCGTCGCTCAATGTCGCGCTCTACGGCCCGCAGGCACGCTGGGCGATGACCGAGCGGCGGAGCGACAAGGTTGCCCGTGATGCGAGCACCCTCTCCATCGGCCCCAGCAATGTGCGCTGGGAGGGCGGGGCGCTGACCATCGACATCGTGGAAGGCGATACGCGCCTGTTCGTGCCGTGGCAGCGCAAGGTGCGCGGGCGGGTGCGGGTGTTTCCCGAAATGCTCAACCGCACCGCCTTCGCGCTCGACGGGGCCGAGAACCACATCTGGCATTGCCTTGCGCCTTGCGCGCGGATCGAGGTGGAGATGACCTCGCCCGCGTGTCGCTGGAGCGGCAAGGCCTATCTCGATCACAACCGCGGGGCCGAACCGCTGGAGACGGGCTTCAACACCTGGCACTGGTCGCGCGCGCATCTGAAGGAAGGCGCGCTGGTGTGTTACGAGGGCGAGCGCGGGGACGGATCGCTGTTCGCCAGCGCCCTGCGCTTCGATGCCAAGGGCGTGCCCGAACCGGTTGAACTGCCGCCTATTGCCGCGCTGCCCGATAGCAAGTGGGGCATCACCCGCCGCACCCGCAGCGATATCGGAGTGGCCGAAGTGCGCCGCACATGGGAGGACACGCCGTTCTATGCCCGCAGCGAGCTGGCCTCGCGCTTTCTGGGCGAGGAAGTGGTGGCGGTGCAGGAGAGCCTCGACATGCGGCGCTTTTCGTCCCCGCTGGTGCAGTTCATGCTGCCCTACCGCATGCCGCGGCGCAAAACCTAACCCGCGCGCGAAGCCGCCTGGGCTGCCAGCGGGCGGAACACCGCGGTGGTGATCGCAATTGCCAGCGTGGTCAGCGCCATGCCCGCGACCACATCGATCCAGTAATGCCAGCGCGTGGCCACTGCCTCGAAGATGATGAAGACGAACAGGGGCAAATAGAGCACCCCCAGCCAGCGTGCATGCTTGAAAGCGTAGAACACGAACACCGCGGATGAGCCGACGTGCAGCGAGGGCATGGCGGCGACGGCTGCGAACATGTAGCGGCTGCCCTCGCTCGCGACCCACGGCCGCCCGCCTGCCACCAGCGCCTGATAGCCGCCGTGCATATGCTGCTGGCGCGCGGTTTCGAGCGCGTTGGCACCCTGTTCATACAGGAACGGGCCGACCGCAGGCATGATCAGATAGCTCAGCGCGCCAAGCACGTGCACCAGCATCGCCGAGAAGATGACCTTGCGGAACACCATGAAGCTTTGCAGCGAATGGACGATGATGCTGCCCGCAAACATCGCCAGAAACGCGAACAGATAGAGATGATCGCCGGCGGGGATGATCCTCTCGGTGCCTGCATGGACGGCAAAGGCCACGCTGACCAGCGGGCGCACAGCCTGATCGGTGCTCCAGTAGAAATCGTCCCACAGCACCGGATTGATCAGGCTCATCCACAATTTCACGTTGAAATGCGAAACGAGGATCACGCCATAGGCAATTGCCGCTAGGCAATAATAGATCATCCGCTCGGTCTGTCTGGTGACCACCAGATAGAGGCCCAGAACCGCAATCAGCGATAGCGGCACGGCAAAGCTCATGCCGGTGAATTCAAGCGCGTCCTCAGCCGGCAGCACGAAGGGAAGGGCAAAGGCCCGCGACATCGTCAGCGCAACGCCAAGGAAGCAAAACGCCAGCAGAAGTTCGGGAAGGCCGGCGACCGACAGGAGTTTGATGCGCGGCGAGGCGGCTGCCGGCATCATGTCACGCGCAAGGAGTTCCGCCTCGATGTTCATGGATTACAGCGTTTTGTGTTCCGTTTGCCGGAATCGTTGCCCGGCGTTTCAGGCGCACCCTTGTACCTGAAGGTTGCTCCCATGCCGAAAAAGCGGGCAACTGCCAAAGGATTCTTCAAATGTTATACAGTTTAGTGGCGGCGAGCGCGGGCCTGCTAGTCGGCGGCAGGCCCGTCACCGCGCTCGGCCGCTTGTTCGGCGGCCTTTTGGGCGCGGGGCTGTTTCAGCATGCGGTCCATCTTCCAGAACTGCCACACGCCCACACCGATCGCGATGCCGTAGAACAGCACGATCTCGATCCAGCCGAAATTCATGGGCGTTTCTCCTGTTCGGGCGCGGCAAGGAACGCCGCAATTTGCGCGGCGGCTTTTGCTGGCGCTTCTTCATGGGCCAAATGGCCGAGGCCGGGGAGAAGTTCCAGCCGCGCATTGGGGAGCCAGCGGGCGGCATCGCGCGCCCAGTCGGGCGGGATGGCGGGATCGCTGGCACCGTGCACCAGCAGGACGGGGTTGCGCACCTCGCTCATCCGGGCGCGCAGGCCGGGCAAGTCCCAGTTTGCCATCATCGCCAGCGCGCCGCCCGCATGGCCGGGGTGCTTCAACAGCGCGGCGTAACAGGCGAGGCCTTCCCGATCGAGCCGCGAGTGGGTGGAGCGCCACATGAACCGCTCCGCCCCGCCGACAAGGTCGATGCTGCCGGTGAAGATGCGCGGCACCAGCGGGTTGACGAACAGGGTCTTGGCGATGGCGGGAAAGATTTGCGCGAGCGCGCCGGGAAAGGGCCGCAGCGCCGCACTGAGGCCGATGATCGGGCCGGCATAGGCGTGATCGAGCGCCAGTTGCAGCGCGATCGCCGCGCCTGCGGAGTGGCCGATGACGGCGGTGGGCGACACCTTCAGCGCCTCCAGCAGCCCCGCCACCTCGCGCGCCATGGCGGGCAGGCTCATCGCATAGGCATCGTGCCCGGTGGTGAAGGCATGGCGCGGCAGGTCGAGCGCGATCACCTCGTGGTTTTGCGCCAGCAGCGGCATCAACCCGCGCCACGAATGGACCGAAGCGCCGGTGCCGTGAAGCAGCAGCAGGGGCGAGCCGGAGCCCATGCGCTGCACGTGCCAGCGTTTGGAGCCGACCGTGATGAAGGCGCTTGCCTCGCGGTGCGGCCAGATCAGGCCTTCGCGGCTCCAGTCGAGCGCGCTCATGCCGCCTTGCCGGTGGGCTGCACGGCCTGGATCGCGGCTTGCAGCATCCGCGCGTCAGCCCGCGGCAGGGCAAGAAAGCGTCCGCCCAGTGCGCTGGCGAGCGCCGCGCCTTCGGGGCCGGGGCGGGCGGAAATGTCGACCACGAGACTGTCGATCCCGCGCGCTGCAATGGCACGCGCGGCGGCCTCGGCATCCTCCTTGGCCTGCGGGCGGCCGGGCGCGCCGTCAGCGGCGATATTGGCTCGGCCATCGGTAAGGATTACCAGCGCGGCGCTGCGGCCCTTGGCGATGACGCTTTCGGCCACTTCGCGCGCGGCGTTGAGGCCGAGCGCGAGCGGCGTGCCCCCGCCGCCGGGCAATTCGGACAATCTGCGCCGCGCGCGGGTGAGCGAGCGGGTGGGGGGCAGCAGAAGTTCGGCCGATGTGCCCCGGAAGGCCACCAGCGCAACTTCCGAGCGGGTGACATAGGCCTGCCCCAGCATCAGTTCGACCGCACCCTTGGCCTCCGCCAGCCGCGCCGCTGCCGCCGAGCCGGAGGCGTCGACCGCGAAGATGGTGACGCGGGCGGCGCGTTCTTCAAAGCGGCGGATGCGCAGATCTTCCTTGCGCATGATGAGGGGCGCGTCCGGGTCTGCACCCGCCTCGCGGCGGCGCACGGCCTGCCATGGCACGGCGGCGCGCAAGCTATCGATCAGCGCCAGCTTCGCGCCCCCGCGCGGCATTCCTGGGCGTGCGCCCAAAGGCTTGCCGCGGGTCGCCGCCTTGCGTTTCTGCCCGGTGCCGCTGGAAGAGGCGCGGCGCGGGGCCTTGCCGCCTGCGAGCTGTTCGAGCAGCCCGGCCGGGATCGCCGCCTTGGCCGCCTCGACGAGAATCTCCGAAAGGTCGGGCTCGGGCTGCTGGCGGTCGCTGTCGGTGCTGTCGTCGCGCTCACCATCGGGCGGCGGGGGCGGGGTGTCTTCGGGGGGCGGCTCATCAGGAGCCTCCTGCGGCGGCAGGCGCGTGGCGCGCGGGGCGAGCACCAGACGCACAGCGCCCGAAAGGTCGGCCTTGTCGGCAGAATTGCGTCCCGCCAGCGCCGCAAGTCCGCGCGCGGCCTCGGCGGCGTGGATCAGGGCGCGCAGGGAATCGACCCCCAGCGCCTCGGCGGTTGCCGCGAGCGCGCGCAAATCGGCTTCGGCCAGCGGCGCGACATCGGCAAGGCGTCCTTGGGCGGCGGGCAGTTCCACCCCTTGCCACCGGCGAGAGGCACTGAGGTCGCACGCGAAGGCCAGTCTTTCGGTGAGGCTGACAGGCGGCGCATCATCAGGCTCCACCGCATCATCGAGCAGGACCAGCGCCGCGCCGCCCTCATCCAACGCCTGTGCCAGCCGCCCGGCGATGCTGCCATCGAGCCGTTCGGCCATGCCGGCGATCAGCGCGCCGCCGCGCGCTTCCTCGATCAGGCCGGTCTGGCGAACGGGTTTTCCGGCGGAGAGGCTGGCGGCCAGATCGATCCCGCCCAGCAGCCGCTCATCATCCACATGGCCGGGCAGGCGGCGCAGGGGCATGGCCTCGCCCAATGCCGCCACCAGCGCCTCGCGCGCGGGGCTGGAGCCGCGCAGGACCATTCCCTTGAAGGTGGCGGGAGCAAGAGCGAATAGCCGCGCCGCCAGCACCGCGTCTTCCAGCGGATCGGCGGGGGCGGCGATCATCCGAACAGCTCGGCAATCGCCCGGGTGATGCGCACGGTGGAGCCGGTTTCGTCCAGCACATCGCGGCGCAAACGGTGGCGCAGCGCCGACGGCGCGATGGCGACAAGGTGCTTGCGGGTAACCTTCTTTGCGCCTTCCAGCGCCGCCAGCGCGCGCGCGGCGCGCATCAGGGTCAGCTCTCCGCGAAGGCCATCCGCGCCCACGGCTAGGCACAGTTCCGCCGCATCGCGCAGCACATCCTCGCCCGCGGCAAGTTTCGGCAGACGCGCCTTGCCCTTGGCGACGCGGTTCAGGATCGCGGTGTCAGCCTCGGCCCAGCGCGCGGCGAACCCTTCCGGGTCAGCCTCGTTCTCGGCGACCAGCTTCATGATGCTGATACGAACCTCGATATCCTTGGGCGTGCGTACTTCCACCGAAAGCCCGAAGCGGTCGAGCAATTGCGGGCGCAATTCGCCTTCTTCCGGGTTGCCGCTGCCGATCAGCACGAATTTGGCCGGGTGGCGGACGGACAGGCCTTCACGCTCGACCACATTCTCGCCCGAAGCCGCCACATCAAGCAGCAGGTCGACAAGGTGATCTTCGAGCAGGTTGATCTCGTCGATATACAGGAACCCGCGGTGGGCTTTGGCCAGCAGGCCCGGTTCAAACGCCTTCTCGCCCGATCGCAGTGCGCGTTCCAGATCAAGGCTGCCGATCACCCGGTCCTCGGTCGCGCCCAAAGGCATATCGACGAAGGGGACGGGGCGCTTGACCATCTTGCCCTGTCCGCAAACGTCCCGGTAGCGGGCCTGATCTTCCTTGGACGCGCCATAGGGGCAGCCATCGGCCGCCATGATCGGCGGCAACAGCCCGGCCAGCGCGCGCGCGGCGGTGCTTTTGCCCGTGCCGCGGTCGCCAAAGACCATCACCCCGCCGATGCTCGGGTCGACCGCTGCGATCAGCAGGGCCTGTTTCATCTCGTCCTGACCGACGATAGCGGAGAAAGGGAAGCGTGCCATGTGTGTTGCCTTGTGGACGTTCAGGCGGCGTTGGACAAGCCTGTGTGACAGGCTGGCGTTACACTTTCTGCCTAACGCTTTCCCAGCCGGTTCAGCACAAGCACCGGCAGCAGCCCCGCCGCCAGCAGGATCAGCGCGGGAATCGCGGCCTCCACCAGCCGCTCGTCACCCGCCAGGCGATAGGTGCGGGTGGCCAGGGTTTCGAGGTTGAAGGGGCGCAGGATCAGGGTGGCGGGCAGTTCGCGCAAGGTGTCGATGAAGACGAGCGCAGCCGCGCCTGCAAGGCTGGGCGCCAGCAGCGGCGCATAGATCCGCGCCAGCACCCGCGATGGCGCAGCGCCAAGGCTGCGGGCGGCGGCATCAAGGCCGGGCGGGATACGCGACAGCCCTCCGCTGACCGAATTATAGGCCACCGTCATGAATCGCACCGACAGGGCATAGACCAGCACCGCGCTGGTTCCCGTGAGCAGCAAGCCCCCGCTCCACCCGAGGCTATCGCGCGCAAACAGGGTGAGGGTAACGTCAAAGGCTCCCAAGGGCGCCAGCAAGCCCACTGCCAGCAGCGCGCCGGGCAGGGCATAGCCGAGCGTTGCCAGCCGGATCGCGCTCGCGGTGATTCGTGATGTGGAGCGCGCGCGGGCAAAGGCTAGCAGCAGGGCGGCAAACAGGCACAGCGCCGCCGCTGCAAAGCCGAGCCAAAGGCTCCCGCGCAGATAGGTCGCAAGGTCTCCGGCAGCGCCTTGCGCTGTGGGGGTCAGGGCGAGGCTGACCAGATAGGCTGCGGGCACGACGAAGCCGATCAGCACCGGCACACAGCATGCGGCCAGCGCCAGCGCCTTGCCCGGCGCTGAGAGGTGCACCAGCGGCTCGTCCGTGTGGCGCGTGGACAGGCCATCGCGGCTGTCACTGCGCCCGCGCCGCGATTGCGCTTCCCATGCCACCAGTGCGATCACGAAGACCAGCATGACCGCCGCCAGCTTCAGCGCGCTCGCCTTGTCGCCCATCGCCAGCCAGCTGCGGAAAATGCCGGTAGAAAAGGTGGGGATGGCGAAATATTCCGCCACACCGAAATCCGCGAGCACCTCCATCAGCACCAGCGCAAGCCCGCCCGCGATGGCCGGGCGCGCGGCAGGGAGGGCGACCCGCCAGAACGCACGCGCAGGCGCAGCGCCGAGGCTGCGCGCGGCGCGGAACTGGGTCTGGCTCTGGGTGGCAAAGGCGGTGCGGGCGAGCAGGTAGACGTAAGGGTAAAGGACAAAGCCCAGCACGAAGGCCCCGCCGCCCAAGGAACGGATATCGGGGAACCAGTAATCCCCCGGCCCCCACCCGGTGGCGCTGCGCAATGCGCTCTGCACCGGCCCGGCAAAATCGAGCATCGCGGCGTAGATATAGGCCGAAAGATAGGCCGGCAGCGCCAGCGGCAGCACCAGCGCCCAGCCGAGCAGGCGGCGGCCCGGAAAACGGGTCGCGGCGACCAGCCAGGCACACCCCGTGCCGGTCACCGCCGCAATCCCTCCGGCCAGCAACATCAACAGGCCGGTATTGGCGATATAGGTCGGCAGCACCGTGCCAGCGAGCGCCCCGATGGTCGCTCCCCCGCCGGCTTCGCCATCGCCCAGCGCCGCCCAGCCGATCGCGGCAATCGGCAGGCCCGCCAGCATCGCCAGCGCCAGCGCGGCGAGCGTCCAGCCGCTTATGCCGGACACCGCGCGTGCCCCGGCGCTTGCGGGAGGAGGCGCAAAGTGCCTAAGGCGGCTCACCGGTAACCCTTCGGCCCGAATCTCTCCGGAATGTGCCATTGAGCCTCGAATTTCGTCATATTGCCCATGCTTACGGTGCGGTGCGGGCGCTGCAAGATGTGAGTTTCACCGCGCCCGCGGGCGAAATCACGTGCCTGCTTGGCGCGTCGGGTTGCGGGAAGTCAACGCTTTTGGGGCTGGCTGCGGGCTTGCTCGGGGTTCAGCAGGGGGCGGTGATGCTGGGCGGGGAGGTGCTGGCCGATGCCGGTGCCAATCCTCCGCCCGAGGCGCGGCCGGTTGGGCTGGTGTTTCAGGACGGGGCCTTGTTTCCGCACATGACGCTGGCGGCGAATGTGGCTTTCGGCCTGCCCAAGGAGCGCCGCGGGGAGGCGGACGGCTGGCTCGCCAAGGTTGGCCTTGCCGGCATGGGCGCGCGCTATCCGCACGAACTTTCGGGCGGCCAGCAACAGCGCGCCGCGCTCGCCCGCGCGATGGCGCCGGAACCGGCGGTGCTGTTGATGGACGAACCCTTCGCCAGCGTCGACATCGTGCTGCGCCGTGCCTTGCGCCGGGAATGCCGCATCCTGCTGCGCGAGGCGGGGACCACGGTGGTGCTGGTCACCCATGATCCGGCCGAGGCGCTGGATATCGGGGACCGGATCGCTGTGATGGAGGGTGGGCGGATCGTCCAGTTCGGCACGCCGCTCGATCTGCACGAGGCCCCCGCCACCGCCGCAGTCGGCGCGATTTTCAGCGGCGCGCAGGTGGTGCCGGGGATGGTGGCGGAAGGCGGGCTCGATACGCCGTTCGGGCTGTGGCCGCTGGCGAGCCTTGCGGGCGAATGCCCCGAGGGCGCGCTGCTCGATCTGCTGGTGCAGGCCGACCGGTTGGTGCCGGTGGCTGATATGCGCGGTGGGCGAGTGCGCGATATCCACCCGTTGGGGCCGAGGAACCGCATCTTGCTGGACGGCGCGGATGGGGCGGCGATCACGGTTGAAACCGTGCTGACGGTGGATCCTGCCAAAAGCTACAGCGTGATCCCCGATCCCGAGAGCGTGCGGGCCTTCGCGCGGTATTGATAGGGCTTGCGCCGCGGCGGATAATATTGCAAGTCATTCGCAATTACCTCTCCGAAAGCCTGCGTCCCATGAAGAACCTGTGTCTCGCCGTGCTCGCCAGCGTCAGCCTTTTCGCCTTGTCGGCTTGTGCCGATCAGGGCGGGGACGCGGCCAAGACCGCCTGCGCCGCATCTGCGGGCGTGGTCAATGTCTACTCCGCGCGCCATTATGACACCGATCTGGCGCTCTATGACGATTTCACCTGCGAGAGCGGCATCAAGGTCAACCGCATCGAGGCCGACGCTGACGCGTTGATGGAACGCATCGCGGCCGAGGGCGAATTCAGCCCCGCCGACCTGTTCATCACGGTCGATGCCGGGCGGCTGTGGCGGGCCGAGCAGGCGGGAATCCTCGCCCCGGTCGATTCGAAGATCCTTGCCGAACGCATCCCGGCCAGTTTGCGCGATCCGCAAAACCGCTGGTTCGGCCTGACCACCCGCGCGCGGATCATCATCTACAACAAGGCCAAGGGCGCGCCACAGGGCCTTGCCACTTACGCGGATCTGGCCAAGCCCGAATTCAAGGGCCGGATCTGCATGCGCTCGTCCTCCAGCGTCTATAACATCGCGCTGCTCGCCAGCATGATCGCGCATGAGGGCGAGGCCAGGGCGGGCGAATGGGCCAAGGGCGTCGTCGCCAATTTCAGGCGTGCGCCGCAGGGCAATGACATGTCCAACATCGAGGCGGTGGCGGCGGGCGAGTGCGACATTTCGCTGGTCAACACCTATTACCTCGCGCGCTTCGATACGCCGGAAAAGCGGGAAGTGCTGGACGCGGTCGGGGTGATCTTCCCCAATCAGGCCACCACCGGAACGCACGTCAACATGAGCGGCGCAGGCGTTGTCACAACCGCGCCCAACCGCGCCAACGCGGTGAAGTTCCTTGAATACCTGTCATCGGAAAGCGCGCAGAAATATCTCGCGAACGGCAACAACGAATACCCCGCCGCCAACGGCCTTGCGCCCACATCCGCCGTTGAGGCCTTGGGCGCGTTCAAGGCTGACCCGCTGCCTGCCGCCGAAATCGGCAAGAACGAGGCCAAGGCGGCGCTGCTCTATAATGCGGCCCGCTGGAACTGACGGGCCGTCTTATGGCTGGCGGGTCGCCTTCCAGCGGCCCAGCACGAGGCCGATGGCAACGCCAAGCGCAATGCCGATCGCCAGATTGCCGGTCGACGCCCCGACCCCGGCACCAATCGCCACACCCACTGCCAGAAACCGCTTGTCGATCTTGTCCATCGCTGCCCCCTGAAAACATCAATGTATCATGGATTTGTGGTCAAGGGAAACGCGCCGCGCGCTGGAATTGACGCGGGGTGATTTGCGCAGGATCAAGGCCCGCTTTCACGCCCTATCGCTAAACTGTCTTGAAGGCGCAGGCGGAAAAGTCCATTTGCGCGCCCACACCGCTGCCCCGCGTGGGCGGCCCCATTATTGCACCCGAGGCCTGTCTTGACCCAAACCGCTCTGACCCGCGACCAGTTCACCGAAAGCGCGGCGCTCTCGGTCGAGACCATCACCTATGTCCACCACTGGTGCGAAGGGCTGTTCACGCTGAAGATGACGCGCCCGGC
>CALRJK020000018.1:0-15765 GCA_943367535.1 Synechococcus sp. UW140
GCCGGGCGCGTCATCTTCAGCGTGAACAGCCCTTCGCACCAGTGGTGGACATAGGTGATGGTCTCGACCGAGAGCGCCGCGCTTTCGGTGAACTGGTCGCGGGTCAGAGCGGTTTGGGTCAAGACAGGCCTCGGGTGCAATAATGGGGCAGCCCGGAGCGGGCGGGGCGGGCGAACTGGTGGGTCCGCCCCCTGATCCTGAGTTTAGAGCTGGAAAGCTAAATCGTTACCCATGCTAGCTGGCTCTGCCCTACGACCACACCCACTGCCGCTTGCCTTCGCCGGTCAGCAGGCGACCGAAGTTGAGGCCCGGAAAATGAGTCGATGACGCGTGCATGGAGGGGTCTTCAAGCTCACGCATGGGCGTGACATAGCGATGCTCGAGAGCTGGGATCCATCTCTCGCTGTCGAGCTGATCGAGCGATTCCGGGTGGAGCAGACCTCTGGCACCCCATTTCATCTCGGCGGCATTCTCGAGGCTGCGCAGCGCGATGGTCGGGATCTTTCGAGCCTCAGGCAGTTCGTGATCGGCGCCACGTCAGTGCCTCCAGCCGTAGTCGAGGCGAGCGAGGCGGCCGGTATCCGCTGTGTACGCTGCTACGGCTCAACCGAGATGCCCACGATCACGCAGTGCCTTTCTGATGACCCTCTGGAAAAGCGTCTCAACACTGACGGACGGCTAAACCCCGGGTGCGAATGACGGATCCTGGACGAGAAGGGACGCGATGTCGCACTTGGCGATGAGGGGGAGCTGGCGGTGCGCGGCCCTGAACGCTTCCTTGGATACACCGAACCCGCCCTCGACGCGGCGGCGTTCCTGCCGGGCGGCTGGTTCCTTACCGGCGACGTCGGACGAATGGATGAAGATGGTTTCGTCACCATCACCGATCGGAAGAAAGACATCATCATCCGTGGCGGCGAAAACATTTCCTCGCGCGAAGTCGAGGACGTGTTGCTCACTGTCCCAGGCGTAAAGGAGGCTGCCGCCATTGGTTGGCCCGATATTATGCTGGGAGAGCGGGTGTGCGCCGTGGTCCTTGCAGACACCGGCTTACTGCCGCTTGAAGCGGTTGCCGATGCCTTTGCGCGGGCCGGCCTTGCTCGTCAGAAGGTCCCGGAACGGCTCGAGCTCGTGAGCGAATTTCCGCGCACGCCGTCGGGCAAGATCCAGAAGGCCGTGCTTCGACGGATGATGTTCGGGGGGAAAGAGCAATCTGGGCAGACGCCGGGTGGTCAAGCTGCTCACGCAAACCCCGCAGCCCGATAGCGGTCGCTGGAAAGTCTGTCAGCCATTGAGGTAGGAGGTTCAAATGGCCGCCAAAGTTCTGAAGTTCCGCCGGTCCGATATCAAGGTGGACAAAGGCGACATGCTTGAGGCGGTGACCATTCACCGCAGCGCCGACATCGCCTCCGCGGCACAGGCCTTGGCTCAGGTCGTTCACGATTTTGAATTGAAAGCGATTGTTTGGCCCGATCTGGCCACGATGGATCCGCTGATCGATGACAGCTTGCAGCCACTCGCAACGACGGTTTTTGGCTGGGAGCCCGAACAAGTACACCGCTTGTACGATTATCAACTTGCCCTGAGCGCGCCATGGGTTCGTGCTAGCAGGGTGGAGAACGAGCCGTTCTGGATCAGTGCCGACGGAATTTTTACGCGCTGGCAGAACCGATATCTCGACGAGATCGACGTTGGTGATTTCGAACAACGAGCGTTGGGTCCAGCTGCGATTGTCGTTCCAATACATATGCCCTTCGGAAAGATTGCTGCTGCTGCCTTCGTCTGCGCAGCAGGCTGCAGATCGGACTTGTCGCAGGAATTTGCCTGCCACGCCGACATGTTGGCCGGTGTTACTTCCCGTTTCCTCCAAGACTATCTTCGCACAACCCGAAGCGATCGTTATCTGCCAACCGAGAAAGTCCTGCCCAATCGCACGGTCCAGTGCCTGCAATGGGCGGCGCTCGGCAAGACCGACTACGAGATCGCGATCATTCTCGGGTGCAGCCACGCTGCTATTCGCTACCACATAACCCGGGCTTGCGAGAGCCTCAGCGCGGTAAACCGGGTGCAAGCTGTGTTTCGTGCAGCCCAGCTGGGATATCTCGGGTAGGCGAGACTGCCAGAGCCTTTGAAGCGCATCAATCAAGGTCAGACATGATAAATCAAGCTTTCGACTGCAGCGGACGGGTTGCGCTCGTAACCGGTGCCTCCTCTGGCATCGGTAACCGGTTCGTCAGAACATTGGCGGCCGCTGGCGCTGCGGTCGTTCTCGGCGCGAGGCGCATGGAGTTGCTCGCCGATTTAGAGCAGGATATCGTCGCATCAGGCGGCCAGGCGAAAGCGGTCCCTCTCGATGTTACGGACGAGCACTCGATCATGTCTGCGTTCGACGCTGCCGAAGATGCTTTCGGTCCCGTTGATACCGTGGTGGCAAATGCGGGCATGAATGTGCCGGGAAGCGCGCTAGGCTTGGCGGTCGACAGCTTCGATCACATCAGTGACGTAAACTTCCGGGGCGTTTTCCTCACAGCACGCGAAGGTGCACGCCGGATGATCGCCGCAGGTGCGCCGGAGAGCGGACGGGGAAGGGTCGTCCTTGTATCGTCGCTTACAGGTGCCTGGGTTCCACCGGCAGCAGCCGTCTATGCGGCAACGAAAGCGGCGGTGAATCAATTGGGCCGCGCGTTGGCGAAAGATTGGGCCGGCAAGGGGGTAAACGTCAACATGCTCGCCCCAGGCTACATGATGACAGAGATCAACGAAGAGATGTGGGACCAGCCTATGGGCAAAAGGCTCCTCGCCGAATTTCCCCGTCACCGGATCATGTCGGCTTCCGCGCTCAATCCGATGCTCCTTTACCTTGCTTCGGATGCCAGCGGCGAGGTGACGGGATCTGTGTTCACAATTGACGATGGCCAGACGCTTTAGCGGGTGGGCGCCACGACCAGCCAGCGCAGTGAAGAAAGGCCCTTGCCAGCGGAGAGCCGTCCAAACAGGTGGCGGTTGCTAAAGGGCAGGAATTTATCAGAAGCGAGGCGAAGCGGCCATTGGTCGCCTAATGTGAGTCGTGACGGCTCTCGACCAGACCCTGCCGTTCACCACCACCAAGTCGAATGTCTGGTATGGGAAGATGCCGACGTTCGCAGCGGGCGAATGCCTGATCTACTCGGTAGCTTGATGCGGCCAGTGATCGCTTTGTCGCCGGATATGAGGCGCTCAGTGGGCAACCCCGGCGGTGATAATCCAATCTTCCAGGATGCAAATCATGGCACATGAAGGTCGAAAATCTGCTTGAGAGCGTCAGCGGTATAAGGATCTTCGGCGAATTCGACGCTCACACAGCGAAACTTGGCGCCGATGTCATCGTTGGCTGCCATGGCCTGGATCATCTGCAGGCACTCCTTGTACATTGCATCGATTACCGGTTTGAATGCCTCACTTTCAAGCAGCCAAGGGGACTGACTGAGATCGAATCTGATCGAAGGACTACCGTCGCAGTCAGACATTTCCCATTTGACCGTTTCCGACGCTAGCACATCGAATTTGTTGATAATGGCCTGCGCAACCGAAGCGGTGACCTCCACATCAAGGCGGTGAAAGCCAAATTGCAGAACAGTGATGGGAAGAGCATCCGCAGCCTCCGCCTTGGTCATGGCTTACATTCCATCCTCTACCTCGGAAGCAACGTCGCGGTTCGGGCAATCCTTCGGCAATACGATCGCGCCTGGCAGGCTATCAGGCGCGCGCCCCTTCACCGTATTCAAGATTTCCACGTCGCTGTTGTTTTCGCCCGGCCACAGAATATCGAAGATCCGACTGCGGATTGCGCCAGTATTGTGCTGAATCGCGTCTTCGAACTGTTTCAGTTGGACCTTAACATTGTCGCCCGCACTGCCGACCATCAGGCGAACGTCCGGGCAGCAGTCGTTGATCCCAGCGGCGAGATAATGCTGATAGCGCTCAACTGCAAACGGCCGCCAGCCACCAGTGTGGTCGACGTTTACGGCGCCCGCAGGTGAGCCACAAGCAAGGCTCCGGCCCACGTGAGAAGCGGTCAATTTGACCCGGTGCTTTCGGATCCGACTGCCAACACCTTCTGGTTTCCGACTGTCGGCAGCAGCAATTCCGACATAGAAAGCCTTCCGCGGATGATCGATGGCCAGCATGTAGACCCCGAAATTGGCGTCGAAATGTGGCATTTGTGATCCTGGCCTGAGGGCTTTGGCGTCAGTGCGGAACGGCGCTCTTGGACGATGTGGCGTTTGACCCTTACCAGGGGAATGGTAGTTGAATGGCGCAGGCCAATGGGTGTCGTCCACCGGCACTTCATAATGGTCGCTCAGCACGACAGGGCAGTCAAAAATCAAATCCGGCAATGCCTCTCTCCTCAATGTGAGATTATCATTTCGTTCTGCAGGTCGGTCGAAATCTCGGGCGTAAAGCCTGCGAGTGCGCATCGCCGTGATCGCGATCGGATCCACGTCTTCAACCTGGGTAAATCCCTCCCAAGCTTTGGTGTTGTCTCCCACAAGCAGGAGAGTGGGGAAGGTGTCTGAACGCCGAGCGATGGTTTCCATCGCACCGTCTGCGCCGAAGTCGCTCCAATTCAGACCTGTGCCGTGATCCTGGAGAACGATCGCGAAGGGAGTCGGGCCGCTATCCTGCTGGCAGAACAACGCATCGTAGGCTGCATGAGCATCGGCTGCGAGAAACAGGATGACCAACCGCGAGGCACCCCCGACCGCATCGTCACCCTTTTCCAGAATTTCCATGAACGCATAGGGCGGTACCGGCTGAAACGGATACTGGACCTCATCCGGGCGCAAATGTGCCGTCCATTGGGTTGGCCTCATATCGCTTTCGGAAACGGCCAGACGGGCGATAGGCGAATAGCCTTTGAAACCGCGATGCTGGAGTTCATGTTCAATCGCATCGCGAGTGATCATGTAATCGAGATAAAGGAAGCAGTGCGCGGCTTCAGCTTCGTTGAAAACCTGCACGGGAGATCCATCCTGCCCGGCCCCCGGATAAAACACGATGCGAGAATTCAGGAACGACCGGACAAGGTCTGAAACAGCGCCCGGGTTCTGCGGATCGAAGTTGGCAAGCCATTCAGGAACCTGTGTCCTAAAGGTTTGATGAAGATAACTTTGAGGGGCCATTGTCATCCATTCCTGGAAAGTTGGCCGCGCGCCTCGGTCGAGTGTTCCGCTTCGGCAATCAGAGGCATGGGTTACGCACCCCGCCACATGGCGTTCAAGATCGACCAAAGTATGGGCAGCAAACTGCGGGTCGGTTGTGACAGCATCCATCGCGGAGGCCCGGAGAGTGGCAATGCGCGACATGAGCGTTCCCTGCGTATCTTGTGAATCGATACCCTAGACGCTTAGTTTGCACCTATGACAAAATCCGTCATAAGAGATGGATAATCGGTACAAGATCCGACAGAGCAAATGGGAAAATCATGGACCTGGCTGCCTTTGCAGAAATTTTGAGCCACTTCCCTCGTTCAGCCAAAACCGCAAAAACGGTCAAGGAGTTGGCATCAACCTGGCCTTCAGACAGGACCGAACTGGCAAAGTTGCGGCATCTCTATCGCTGTGTCGATGAGTTGAGTTCCGACAAGATAACGACAGCGGCGGGCAATTTTGTCATCAAGATCCCCCGTCCGGAATATGCGGGGCGTGATGATGCCGCGCGAGTTTATCTTAACCTCCCGGCAATCAGCGATTTCTTCATGAGCGAAGCGATTGCGCTTCAGCTGCTGCTCGGACGCGGTTCAATCAACCCGGCGCTCGTCGAAGCCGGCGCGATCGAGGCCGATGCTGCCGAAGAAGTCGCCCGCGCCAAGCTCGGGGCGAGTCGCAGCACCGCCGGAACCCTCGCCAACAAGATCCGCGTGGCTCCCGATGGCATCGACCGTATGCTTGCAAGGATCGATCCGGGAGTGCTGCGTATCCTGCTCGAAGCGCTTGTGAGCAAGAAGGTGGTCGAATTTGATTACTGCTCGTCGGAGGGCCACCTCTCGCGCAAGCGGATTGGGCCGCTGGGCCTCGTGGTCAAGGACGGGTCTATTTATCTTCTCGGGCTCGGATTCTTCGAAGAGCTTCCCGGACGGGCGCTGCCGCTGCATCGTATGAGCAATGCATGGGTTGATGTCGGCCAACCGTTCCACCACGCTCCCTTCGATATCGATGCCTGGTTAGAGAAAACCGGCCAGCTGAGCCATCCCATAGGCGATCCCAACAAGACCATACGTCTCGAGTTCCTCGTTGCGCCCCAGACGATTTATCATTTTCAGGAGCGCCCTCTCGGGCCGGATCAGGTCATCACCGCTCCGGACGCCGAGGGTGAGTGGTACCATGTCGCCGTCACGACAAAGCACTGGCATACGCTGACCAGCTTTATCACCTCGTTCGGCCCACGCATCAAGGTGTTGGGCCCGCCCGAAGTGCTCGAAGGCGAGGATGGCGTTGTCGCTTGGGCGCAGCAGATGGCGAGCCTCTATTCCTAACCTCCCTTTTGCCTTTCCCGGTATAGGGCGGGCTCAGTGGCTATAGGCTGAAACGGCATACCAAGTGGGCCAGTCGTTCTGGGCCATCTGCATGGCATGGAATTCGCTATATGCCATGTAAGGCATTTCCATGCCGGAGCCGGAGCCGTTGGGTTCCTTGCTGAGCTTGACGCGGTAATGTTTCATCGGTGACCTCATGGGATTTGAGTTACGATGTCGGCATCGACATCGACGCGAACTGCCTGTGCCTCTCGCAATGAATGCGGCACAGACTATCCGTCGCGCATCACCATATTGTCCCGAACAGCGACGAATCATGTCAAAGTAAGCGTATTATCTCCGACGACGCCGATCAGGGCAGCCGCCCCAGATCGATGTAATCTCCGGGCGTTCTCAGGAAATGGTTCGCGTGAACCGCTACCCATGTGCTGCTAGGTCGGGGCACGCCTGGCGTTGGCACTAGCAGCGGCGTGGCCGGCAATTTGATCCGCCCGGCAAAACCGATGGGAACTCCCGGAACTAAAAAGCAACGCAGGACCCATTGTTGGATCTTACTACCGACCGGCTGATAGTTACCGAAAGATAGGACATTCTTTTCACTCAACCCCGGCGGTTGCTTGGTATAGCCACCGACAAACCCGCAATGCCGCGCCTGCTCAACACCGAGGCGGATCACACAAGAGAGCCCCCGCTTTAAGTATCCGCGAAGTCCGGGACTGGCGGCGCGCCACCACTTCAGAAATTCGCGTCCACCCGCGGGGCGTCGGTCCGACGTGAAAAAGGTGAGGCTAGGGCGGTGGCGGACGCTGATGCGGATAATCGGAGGCTCTCCCATCCTTTGAACGCCCAAGGCAGCCTCAAGTGCGCCGCGATGAGCGATCCACTGGCTTTGCCACGATGGGAAGAAATCGGTCATATAAAACATTACGCTGGTGGTTTTGACACCACGTGTGCCGTCGCAATGCGCCAGATGAGCCAACGCTTCACGTAGTCTCGGCACGACGTTGGCGTCGCTGTCGATCACAACAAGCAAGCGCGGCAGGCAGCCCGCAGGCTTGCCAAATGGGATCGTATTCCAGTTGCCCCCCGGCAAGGCGCAACCGCCAGACTCATCGTCAAATTCGCCAACCGGAATGCGATCCAGTTCTTCTTCGAGCTCATCGCCTTCAGGATCTTCGGCGTCGTACGTGTCCGGCTCGGCGTCCAATTCGGCCCATTCTTCCATTCTACACCCCTGCTTTTTGCAAGATCGCTCTTATCCTCCGCAAGCCGGACGCCACTATTGGCGGTTTCAATAGATGATGCATCGAAGCGCAAAGAAATCAGCGGGTTGAGAGCTTTCTGCAAATCAATTTCTTGAGCCTCGAATGAAACCTGGCAGGTTCCGGACTATACCAGAAATCAAAGAAGTCCTCGAAAGCCTTCGGAGATTTTTGCTCGATGTTGCTCGTATAGAATGTCCTGACGAGAAGTACCTGGGATTCACTCGAAGCGGCGCAATCGACATCGACGATGGCGTAGTGTTTCAAGGTTTCCGTCGTTGACGAAACCTTGGGCTGTCGGAAGACCACGACAGCGGCCCTCATATGGTTGTCTTCGGTGGCATTAATGGTGCTCTCGTCCAGAGCGATCAGAGCGTCATTGGTGCAATCGACCTTGCGCAGGGAACTCGCCAGATGCTTGCTGCAAACCCCCGTGGCAGCCTGTGTGCTAAACAATGCGCGCAAGTTAGCAAAAACCATCATCACGAGCACAGCCATGCCGATAGCTAGCAGCGCTACTTTCAGCCATTTCTTCATCTCTCCTGCCTTACTTCGCTTTGAAAGCGATCGCCTTTGCGCCCGCTGCCTCACGACATCAGAACGTTCCACTGCTTCGCACCCCGCTGTCTGGAGCGCCTCGACTTGGGGCTCCTCATGTTGCTCGATGTAGCGCGCAAAGACCTGCAGAACGCGCGAACCGCTCGCCGCGCGTTCTGCCTGACCGCGTTGGTGGCTGAGCCCGCAGAGGTCGAGCGCTCGCTGAATAGCCCAGAGTTCGGGCATGCCGCTGATGCGTTTCCGCTTTGGCTGCCCGGTTCCATCACCCACTTCTGCAGTCATTCGGTCACCGGACGCCAGTCGTAAAGCAGGAGATCATCCATCGCCGTCCGGAAGTCTATGCGCCAGATCCAGCCAGTTACAGAGTTGAGATCCTCCAGCGCTTTGGCCAGTTTTCGTCCGGACATTTCATTGTTTGCTGGCCCTTTGGCATCGAAAACTGCCAGCACCATATGGCCGTTTTCCCAAGTTGGCCTGATATCGAGAACATATTTGTCGGCAGGCGAAGGAGGACGTGCCTTGGGCTCGCAAGTGTAGATTGCAACGAAGCTTCGCCCCATTATGAGGGAGATAGGGTAGGCCGTATTCGAGCTAAGACAGTTTGCAAAAACCCGACCCGCAGCCCGAATTCGGGGAACCGAGTCGAGCCATTCAAGGCGCGGATGGGACACGTCGGGCACTGCGACGTCGCCGCGATGCCGCAAGATCCGCCGCTTGAGCAACTCCGTGAGGTCCGAAAGCTTCTCCAAGCGGCGCATGGGAAACTCGTCGGGAAGAACACCAGGGGCACGCAGCGCGAGGCAATGGATAATCTGGTCCAACGCGATAATCTCGCGCTCTGATCCACACAGGTAAATCACTTGCCGCGTCAGCGTGTGCAGATCTTGGGAATGGACGAAGTGCAGATTACTGCGCACCCGCAGATGCCGCTTTGGACTCGCGGCATCAACCGCTGCCTTGGGATTGCAGCCCTGCGATAGCAGTCGGTTAAGGATGCCGATTGCATAGGCCCGGAGCGGCTTGCTTGCTTTCAACGCGGCCTTTAGCCTAGGAGCAATGGCCGTGCCCGTGCCCTCTACTTTGGCGAGTACCTGCTCAAGGATTTGATTGTCCGGAGCAGTGATAAGGAACGAAACAACCTCGCCTACCTCCCTGTCGGCCGTGGCGCATTCAAGATAAGCTAGGCTGGCAAGCACCCGAATTTTGCTCGCGTGCGTTAGCGCGTGCAAAAAACGTCCGCCATCGGGGCTGAGCACAATCCGTCTGACTTCGGTGCTGACCGGCAGGGTGCAGCGGTCTTCCGATACCAGGCCGAGCCACTGGAGAAGCGGATTAAGTTCAATGGTGCCGCTCGAGAGACCGTTAGGCCGCGCCGCCTCTTCAGATTCATCACTCATCAGATTGTTCGCCTTTGCCATCCGTTTCGGAGCGCCGCCGCTACCAAATGTCATCAAGCAGCAATCTTTGACGAATTTGGTCAAAGGTCAGACGAGATCGTAAGATTATCGCGAACCCGGTTGGTAACCGGGGAGCCAATAATGGCATTTCCCAGCTCCGAGATGAGCGTCGTTTGACTGGGGATCTTCGATTGCCCCGATGGCGCCCAGCCGCCCCTTTGCTCATACCTCGCTCTTCGATGAAGGTATCACCTGCAGCCAACAGTAGTTGAAAGTCGGGTTTTGGCGATAAACCTGCCGCTGCGCTCGCCGCGCATGAATGACCGCAAAGTCCCACGACCTTCCGGCAGCTCCCGACCAGACTCGGTCGTTTTGATCAGTCCTTTCGAAAGTCCGCTTCTGACAGAAGGGGTCGCTAGTGGGTCCGGGAAAAAAGCGTTCGGCACCGCGCACCCATTTCAGACCCTTATGGCGACAAATATGTCCGCGGACCGCAGCGATCCGCGGGGCGGATGTGCCAACTTGCGAATGGTCAGCCAGATGAGCGCGAGCAGCGTTGGATCTTGAGGTGTTCCGACACAACTTTGGCAGGGGGGGGGGCGGGCTGCAGCGTGTCGGAATGGCGGGCCAGCCGGTAATTACTGATTCGCTACTTAACTGAGTCATGACTCAAATAAGCTATTGCTCAGTGTCGGCGCTCGTGGCATGTAGGAGGCATGGGGAAGGCTGACAAAAGCGAATCAGAAGGTCTCAAGCCCGGCAAAGGCCGGGTGCGCGGCGTTTCCAAGAACGCCGTGGAGGCGCGGCGCAAGCTGATCGAATCTGCCACCTATATTTTCGGCAAGCAGGGCTTCGCGCGCACCAAGACAGAAGAGGTCGCCGAACACGCCGGCTATGGCCAGGCGACGGTCTTCTTCCATTTCAAGACCAAGGCCGGGCTGCTCCAAGCCTGTCTCGAAGACGCGCTGGAGCGTGCCAAGGCCAATCTCGTCCCGAGCGAGAATTCCGGCACGCTGGATCTAATGCAGCGGCTGGACCGGGCATTCGACAATTCCTCGACGGCCGACTTCTTCGCCCGGATGCTGGTGGAGTTCGGTGACAATGACACCATCCGGGCCGTCTATGCAGATTTCCATGAACACCTGCGGCAGCTGATCGCGGCCGAACTCGCGCGTGAAACGGGCGCCCATGAGCGCCGGGCCTACGTGACGGCGGCGGCGCTGCTGTCGATGATGGTCGGGGTGCACGCCGAACAGCGACTGGAGACCCGGCGCTTCGATCGCAGCGAATTCCGCCAGATGCTGCTCGATGTGACGCGGCTGATGCTTCGTGAATTGACCGGACCCGCAGAGGCCGGGCCATGATCTAGCTACCTGAATTTCAAAACACTCAAGCAACGAAAACAACTCGCCTCAAGGGCGGGAACGGGGAGGATTTGTCTATGGCTTACAACCGTATCAGGCTGGCCGGCGTCAGCGGCATGGCGATCATGACGGCGCTGCTCGCAGCACCGGCCGCAGCGCAGGATGCCCCCGCGCAAGACGCGGCAAACAGTGACGACGGGATCGAGGAGATCATCGTCACGGCGCTCCGGCGCGAACAGTCGCTTCAGGACGTGCCTGTGTCCATCTCGGCCATCAGCGGCGAGACCTTGCTGAATGCAGGCGTGACCGGCGTTGACGGCATCGCCGCCCTCGTGCCGTCGCTGACGCTGGTCGCCAACAACCAGCCGCTCGCGCAGAGCTATCGCATCCGCGGTCTTGGCTCCGATCCGAACATCCCGACCTTCGAGCCGAGCGTCGCCTTGTTCATCGACGGCGTCTACATGCCGCGCTCTGGCCTCGGCGTAGAGGATCTGGTCGATATTGAGCGGGTCGAAGTCCTCAAGGGTCCGCAATCCACGCTCTACGGCAAGAACGCCACCGCCGGTGTGATCAGCATCGTTTCTGCGCAGCCCTCCAGCAGCTTCAAGGGCACTGCCGAAGGCACGCTGTCCTTCATCGACGGCGGACGCACGCCGATGGCTTACCGGCTGGCCGGTTCGCTGTCCGGCCCGATCACCGATCGCCTGCGCGCCCGTGTGACCGGCGTCTATTATCAGGCCGGCGCGAGCTTCCAGAACCTCACGGCCAGTGAGCAGCCCAACGAGATGAAGCGCTATGCCGTGCGTGGGCAGCTCGAATTCGACGTCACCGAAACCGTGCTGCTCAACATCACCGCTGCGCGCAGCGAGGTGCTGCCGAGCAATGGCACCAATTCCGACTGGTTCCGCGGCTTGCCGACCGAGGCGAGTTTCGCGCTTGATAACAACGCAGCGCTCAACACCCGTTTCGGCGTGTCGGCCTGCCCCGACAACAACCCCACGAACCGGGTGATCTGCACCACCGATCCGAACCGTTCGAGCAGTGAGACCGACCTCATTTCGGCGACGCTGACGGCGGACATGGGCTTTGCGACGCTGACCTCGATCACCGGCTGGTCGCAATACAGCAGCGAATTGCTGGCCACCGACATCGATCAGGTGGCGCTGCCGATCATCACCTTCCGTGACACTCAGGCCGGGGCGAGTTTCTCGCAGGAAGTGCGGCTCGCCTCGCCGTCGGGCGGAACCTTTGAATGGCTGGTCGGCGGCTTCTATCTCGACACCACCTTCGAGCGCGGTGATCGCGGTCGCACTGCGATGTTCGAGGTTCAGCCTGCCGCGGCGCTCTTCCCGCTTTCGCCGGCTGTGCCGCCGCAGGTGGTGCAGGGCCAGCCGGGTGACCGGGGCTTCCAGGATTCGCGCGCCAGCTCCGAATACTTCGCCCTGTTCGGGCAGGCGACCTACCGCTTCAGCGACGTGTTCTCGCTGACCGGCGGGCTGCGCTGGCAGACTGAGACGAAGAACGCTTCGATCAACAATAGCGCGATCGTCGCCGCGAACCCCAACCTGCCGGCCAACAGCCCCCTCTCCAGGTTGAACATCCTGACCGCGAGCCTCGTGCCTACCGCGACCTTCCCGGCCGGTGTGCCGATTAACGGGCCGCTGCCGACCATCAAGGATAACGACGTCACCTGGAACGTCAGCGCCAATGTGACGCCGAACGACGACACGCTGGTCTATGCCAGCTTCTCACGCGGCTCGAAGTCGGGTGGGCACAACATCGGCTTCGGCAGCGCTCTTCCTGCGCAACGTGGGTTCGGGGCGGAAACGGTCAACCATTACGAGCTGGGCGGCAAGTTCGATTTCGCCGATCGCAAGGCGCGGGTCGCGGTGAGCGTGTTCCATTCGGACTTCACCGATTACCAGAACGCAGGCTTCGTCGGGCTGCAATACCTCGTCAACAATGCCGAGCAGGTGAAGATCACCGGGGCCGAGTTCGAGGGCACCTTCCGCCTCGCGAAGGGTCTGACCATGAACCTTGGCGCGACCTATCTCGATGCCAAGTTCGACGTCTACACCGGCGGCGCCTGCGCCTTCGGACGGGCGCCCGACGCGAACCGCAATGCCGCCGGGGCCTTCACCAGCTGCAACCTTTCAGGCAATCAGCTCCCGCTCACGCCCAAGTGGCGCATGACCAGCGCGCTCCAGTATGATCACCAGATTGGAGCGGGCGAGCTCTATGCGCGCACTGACTTGAACTGGCAGAGCGAGAGCAACGTCAACAGCGCCAGTCTCGATCCGCGCAACGTCCAGGCTGCCTTTGCAACGGTCAACCTGCGGCTCGGCGTGCGGCTCGACAACGGGCTGGATCTGTCGGTGTGGGCCAGCAACCTCTTCGACGAGACAATCGTCCAGCAGGCGGGGGTCCTGAGCTTCTTCGGCACGACCTCGGGCTTCCAGAACTATCTGGCACCGCCCCGGCAGGTCGGCGCGACGGCGCGGATGGCGTTCTGACTGATGCGCACGCTTCGCACCCTCGCGCTGTCGCTGGCAGCCACTATCGCCCCTGCCTCCGCAGGATGGGCCGAGACCGGCACGGCGGCGCAGCAGGCGCAGGTCATCACCCTCGGCACCATGGCCGGGCCGATGGCCAATCCGCAGCGCAGCCAGCCTGCCACCTTGCTGAAGTGGGATGGCGGGATGGTGCTGGTCGATGTGGGAGACGGCACGCTCGAACAGATGGGCAAGGCCGGCATCACCGCCGTACCGCTGCGCAGCATCATCATCACGCACACCCATGCCGATCACATGGGCGGGCTTTATGCGCTGCTCGCGCGGCGGTATCAGCTCATGGACCCGCCGGTCACCATCTACGGTCCTCCGGGAACGAAGGCGATGGTCGATGGGCTGGTCGCGGCGCTTGCTCCGTTGAAGATCACCAGTCCTGCGCTGCCGGGCATGCCGCTGCGCGATCCGGCTGATGGTGTGAAGGTGGTCGAGATCGGTGACGGTGCCGATCTGACGATCGAGGGCGTGCGCGTGCGCGCCGTCGCCAACACCCACTATCTCTCGGGCAGCGCGGCTCCTGATCCGGCAACGGCGCAGTCGCTCTCTCTCCGGTTCGAGCTGCCCGGCCGTTCGATCGTGCTGACAGGGGACTCGGGGCCGAGCGAGCGGCTGGTTGGCCTTGCTCAGGGTGCTGATCTGCTCGTTGCCTCGATCCTCGATCTCGACGGGGCGGTTGCGACCATTCGCGCCAGTCGTCCGAACGCACCCGAACCGTTCTTCGCGGCAGCCCGCGCGCATTTCGCCGAGCACCATCTCAGCCCCCAGACCGCCGGCCAGTTGGCGCAAGCGGCAAGCGTGAAGTCCGTGCTCTTCACCCACATCGGCATCACCCCAGCGCGGATGGACGCCGCGCGCAGCGAGGTGGAGCAGGCGTGGAAAGGGCCGATCACCTTCGCGGACGATCTGGGCCGCTACTGAAAGGGAGCCGGAACAGTGGCGATCATCGACTTCTTCGACCGCGGCTGGGACATGGCCGGCGATGCGGTCGCCTATACCCAGGACGAGCGTTCCTACACCTTCGATGAGGTGGGCGCGCTATCATGCAAGATCGCCAACCGGCTGATCGGCCTTGGCTTGCCGAAAGAAACCAAGGGCGCGGTGTGGGCGGGCAATGATGTGACCGCATGGACCTGCACGCTCGGTCTGTGGCGGGCTGGCATGACATGGATTCCGGTGAACCCACGCAATGCGGTTGACGATAACCGCTACATCCTCGACGCCTTCGATTGCGAGGTGCTGTTCTTTCAGGCCGCTTTCGCCGAGGTCATCGCCGGCTTGCGCCCGCAATTGCCCAAGGTGAAGCACTGGGTCTGCATCGATTCCGATCTGCCCGCAGCGCCTCTGCTCGCCGACTGGTGCGCCGATGCCCCGGCCAAAAAGCCCGCGTTGGTCGCTGATCTCGATGATGTGTTCATCATCATGCCCACCGGCGGAACCACCGGCACGCCGAAGGGGGTAATGAACACCCACCGCGCGGCGCAGACCACGTTCGCGCACTTCATGCTCGCCTGCACCTACCGCGACGGCACGCGCCCGGTGAACCTTGCGGCCGCTCCAATGACTCATACTGCGGGCCTGCTGTCGATCCCCTGCACCGCGCAGGGAGGCACAGTGGTGGTGCTGGCGAAGCCTGATCCCAGGCTGCTTGTGCAGGCAGTAGTGCGCCACCGCGTCACCGAGTTCTTTCTGCCCCCGACGGTGATCTACGCGCTGCTCGAAGCGCCGGGTATCGAGCAGGTCGACTTCTCCTCGCTGCGCTATCTGCTTTATGGCGCGGCGCCGATGTCGGTGGAGAAGCTCAAGAAGGCGATTGCCCTGTGGGGCCCGATCCTCAGCGAATCCTATGGCCAGAGCGAGGCGATGGGCTCAATCGCCACCTTGCGCGCTGACGAGCATCTCGATGGCGGCGCCCTCGCCAGCGACGAACGCCTGGCGTCGGTCGGGCGGCCCAATCCGTTGGTGCGGGTCGAGATCATGGACGAGCAGAACCGCATCCTGCCGCGCGGCGAAACCGGCGAGATCTGCGTGCGCGGCGATCTGATCATGAAGGGCTATTACAAGGCCCCCGACAAGACCGCCGAGGCGATCATCGACGGCTGGCTG
>CALRJK020000019.1:0-11682 GCA_943367535.1 Synechococcus sp. UW140
CCCCGGACCGGGCGCCGTCGCCCACATGTCCCTTCATCAAAAAACAACAATGTCAAAGAACCACCAGACACTAATAACGGACAACCATGCACTCCCCGACTTAACACCGGGGGACCGGGCATCCGCTACTTGTTGGCGACCGAGCGATGAAGCAGCTGTTGAAGCCGTCAGCGTCTGCGGTGAGGGGCCACTATGCCCGGACCGCGATTCGGTCAACGGCTTTTTTGCAATTTTATTTCAGGGCCGCGCAAGAACCGCAGGATTCCGCCATTTTTCCCCTACATCAATCGCCCCTCCGAACGCTTGGCATGGGGTAAATGACCACCATGAACACCCAAACCCGCGTGAATCACCCCGCTGAATCGGGTTTTTGCTCCTCCTCCCCCGCCGAAGCCTACTCCGCCTGCCTGTTGGGTGGTTGTGCTTGCAGTGATACAACCACCCCACCGGCCGGGACTGCCATAAAGTATCCGGGCTGAATGGGAGACCGACCGGATGACCATGCGCATCGTCCTTGCCGCCATCAGTCTTGCCGCAGCGTGTCCGGCTCACGCCGAGACGCCTGCGCCGCCACCTGCGGCGACAGTCGCCGGTCTGGTCGACTCTGCGGCTGAAACGCTCGCTCTCGAGGAAGAGCGCCACAACCGGCTCACACTGCCCGTCATGGTGCAAGGCACCGGGCCCTTTGCCTTCATGATCGATACCGGCAGTCAGGCCACCGCCGTCACCCACGAAATCCGCGCCGCCGCCAAGCTAGCCCCAGCCGGCAAGGCGATCCTTGTAGGGATGGCCAGCCGGCGCGAAGTAGAGCTTGCCAGTGTCGGGCGCATCGACTTCGGCTCCAACAGCTTCACCGGCTTTGCCGCCCCCGTGCTCGAACGGGAACATGTCGGGGCTGACGGGATCATCGGGCTCGATGCGCTTCAGGACTTTCGTGTGCTGATCGATTTCCGCAAGCAGACCATCAGTGTCGAGGACGCGAGCCTGAATGACCGGCGCAGCGGCTACGAGATCGTGGTCAAGGCGCGCAGCCGGCTTGGCCAGCTGCTGATCACCGATGCCGTGGTTGATGGCGTGCGCGCAACCGTCATCATCGATACCGGCGCACAGGCGAGCCTTGGCAACATGGCCCTGCGCGAGAAGATCCGCGCCCGCCGCTCGCAGGAGGTTGTCACCACCGATGTCAACGGGGTCGATCTCACCGGAGAACTGGCCTTCGTGCGCACGCTTACCATTGAAGGGATGTCGCTGACCGATGTGCCGCTGACCTTTGCCGACACCCCGGCGTTTGCGGCGCTCGGCCTGCAGGACAAGCCGGTGCTGTCGATCGGGATGCAGCACCTTGCGCTGTTCGACCGGGTGGCGATCGACTTTGACCGCAAGCGCATCATGTTCGATGTGCCGGCCGACATCGCCCGCGCCATGCGCGAGGCCCGGCAATCGGCAAACTACCGCGCGCGCTTCTAGCCGCCTGCCTTGCGGGATAGCCTGCGCGCGCCCACATGGAGCACACCATGCCGCCCGAAACCGCCCCCGCCGCCGATCCCTCCACAAAGAAGACACGCGGGCGGGAACCGCGTGACGTGGAAAGCTGGCCGACGCTCAAGCGCTTCCTTCCCTATCTGTGGCCACGAAACAATCGCGAGCTGCGCATCCGCATCGTCATCGCGATGACGCTGGTGCTGGCGGGCAAGGCGGTCACGCTGGCCCTGCCCTTTGCCTATAAGGGCGCGGTCGATGCAATGTCGGGCCAGGGCGCAGTGAGCGAGGGCACGCGCGTCGCCTTTGCGCTGGTGGCGGCCTATGCGCTGGGGCGCTTCACCTCGATCGCCTTCGACAACCTTCGGAACATCGCCTTCGAGCGGGTCGGGCAGGTCGCCACGCTGCATCTGGCCGAAGATGTGTTCCACCGCCTCCACCGCCTGTCCCTGCGCTTCCACCTTGCGCGGCGCACCGGCGAGGTCACCAAGATCATCGAGCGCGGGACCAAGAGCATCGACCAGATGCTCTACTTCCTGCTGTTCAACATCGCTCCCACCATCATCGAACTGATCGCGGTGGGCGTGATCTTCTATATCAATTTCGGGATCGAACTGGTTGCTGCGACGGCGCTGACCGTGGTCGCCTATGTCTATGTGACGCGCGCGATTACCGAGTGGCGCACCAAGCTGCGGCGCGAGATGAATGATCTCGACGGCAAGGCCCTGCACCGCGCGGTGGATTCGCTGCTCAACTACGAGACCGTGAAGTATTTCGGCGCCGAAAAGCGCGAGGAGGCGCGCTATTCACAGGCCGCCCGCGCCTATGCGGTGGCCGCGACCAAATCCGAAAATTCGGTCGGCCTGCTCAACATGGCACAAGGCGCCATCACCAACACGCTGGTCGCCGCTGCGATGGCCTATACCGTGTGGGGCTGGAGCAAGGGGACCATGACCGTCGGCGATCTGGTGCTGGTCAACACTTACCTGATCCAGCTGTTCCGCCCGCTTGACGTGCTGGGCTGGGTCTATCGCACCATCCGTCAGGGCCTGATCGACATGGCCGAGATGTTCCGTCTGATCGACACTGATATCGAAGTGAAGGACAAGCCCGGTGCGCCCGCGCTGATCATCCGCAAGCCCACCGTCGTGTTCGACAATGTGACCTTCGGCTATGACCCGGGCCGCACCATCCTGAACGGCCTGTCGTTCGAGGTGCCCGCCGGCAGCACCACCGCGATTGTCGGCCCCTCGGGCGCGGGCAAGAGCACGATCGGGCGGCTCTTGTTCCGCTTCTATGATCCGCTATCCGGCCGCGTGCTGGTGGGGGGTGAGGATATCACCGGAGTCACGCAGGAATCCTTGCGCGCTGCCATCGGGATCGTGCCGCAGGATTCGGTGCTGTTCAACGAGGATCTGGCCTATAACATCGCCTACGGGGCCGAAGGCGCAGACCAGCGCCAGGTGGAACAGGCCGCGCGCGATGCCGCGCTCACCCCGCTGATCGACCGCTTGCCCGATCGCTTCGCCACGATGGTGGGCGAGCGGGGCCTGAAACTTTCGGGCGGGGAAAAGCAGCGGGTCGCCATTGCCCGCACGCTGGTGAAGAACCCGCCGATCCTGCTGCTGGACGAGGCGACCAGCGCCTTGGACACCCGCACCGAGCAGGAAATCCTCGCCACGCTCAAGCGTATTGCGAAAGGCCGCACCACCATCGCGATTGCGCACCGCCTGTCGACCATTGCGGATGCGGACAACATCCTTGTGCTGGACCATGGCCGTTTGGTGGAAAGCGGCGATCATACCGCCCTGCTCGCGCGCGGCGGGCTCTATGCCGAAATGTGGACCCGGCAGGCGAGCGAGCGGCGCGACGATATCGAGGCCGAGGCCGAAGCGGCCGAGTAACGCGAAGCCGGATTGCCTGCCGGGCGAGCGCGCATTACCTCTTGTGGCAAGCCTCCATCCGGAAGCGCCTGATCCGCAACGAGAGAGAATGACCCTGATGCGTCACGCCCGCCTGCTTGCCCTGTTCCTCGCCAGCACCGCCGCCCTGCCCGCTGCCGCGCAAGATGCGCCCGCGTCGCAACCTGCCCCCCAGCCCGCTGTCGCCAAGCCCGCCGCGCTGACCGCCGAAGCGATGCCGCCCATCCCGCTCAGCTTGGCCGAGCGCGTCCGCCCTTACCTTGAATCGCGCGGCGCCGGGTTCGATGGCTGGGATCCCAAGACCCGCGCCGTCCTGATCGCCACCCGCTTTGCCAACACCTCCCAGCTCCACCGGGTCGCAGCGCCGATGGGCGCGCGCACCCAGATCAGCTTTGAGGCGGAACCTGTTTCCGGCTCCTACGCGCCGGGCAAGGGTGACGTCATCTTGGTCAGCAAGGATCGCGGCGGCGACGAATATTACCAGCTCTACACCCTCAAGAACGGCCGCCTCACCCTGCTTTCGGACGGCAAGAGCCGCAACGAGATCAACGCCTGGAGCAATGACGGTGCGCTGATCGGATTCAGTTCAACCCGCCGCAACGGGGTGGATTCCGACCTCTATGTGATGGACCCGCGCGATCCCGGCTCGGTGCGGATGGTGCACGAAAGCAAGGGCGGCGGCTGGGCGATCACCGCCTTCGCGCCCGACAACAAGACCGCTTATGTTGCCGATTACAACTCGGTGCAGGATATCGACCTCTACCGCCTCGATCTGGCCACCGGCGCGATGACCGCGATTGGCGATCCCAAGGCGCAGATCGCCTATGGGGGCCTGCGCACTGCGGCCGATGGCACGCTGTGGGTGACGAGCGATGAAGGCGCGGATTTCCAGCGCCTCGGCCGGCTCGATCCGGCAACGGGCAAGTTCACCCCCGTGACGCGCGAGGCGTGGGACGTCGACGGGTTCGACATTTCGGATGATGGCAAGACAATCGTCTATGAAGTGAACGAGGCCGGGTCTGACCGGATGCGCATCCTCGATGTGGCGAGCGGCAAGGTGACCAAGGTCGACGCCCTGCCCGCCGGGCAAATCGGCGGGCTGGAAATCGCGCCCTGGGGCGAGATCGGCTTCTCCTTCTCCAGCGCCAAGAGCGCGGCGGACGTGTGGAGCCTTGACCCGGCGACCATGCAGCTCACCCGCTGGACCCAGAGCGAGACCGGGGGACTTGATCCGCAAGTCAATGTGGAACCCCGGATCGTCAAGACCAAAAGCTTTGACGGGCTGGAGGTGTCCGGCCTGCTCTACCTGCCCGATCCGGCCAAGTTCCCCGGCAAGCGCCCGCTGATCATCTCGGTCCACGGCGGGCCGGAAGGCCAGAGCGTTGCAGGCTTCCTCGGGCGCAACAATTATTACCTCAACGAGCTCGGCATCGGCGTCTTCTACCCCAACGTGCGCGGCTCGACCGGCTACGGCAAGACCTTCGTCAGCCTCGACAACGGGCCGTTCAAGCGCGAGGATTCCGTCAAGGACATGGCCGCGCTGCTGGATGCGGTGCGCGGTGATGCGGCGGTTGATCCGGCCAAGGTGGGCCTGACCGGCGGATCATACGGCGGCTACATGTGCTATGCCGCCGCGGTGCAGCTGAAGAACAAGCTGACCGCCACCCAGTGCACGGTGGCGATCAGCAACTTTGTGAGCTTCCTCGAAAACACCAACCCCTACCGGCAGGACCTGCGCCGGGTGGAATATGGTGACGAGCGCATCCCCGCCCAGCGCGCCAAGCTGGCCGAGATCAGCCCGCTGACCCGCGTGAACGAGATCGAAAAGCCGATGTTCGTCGTCACGGGTGCCAATGATCCGCGCGTGCCCAAATCCGAAGCCGACCAGATGGTCGCCGCAATCCGCGCCAATGGGGGCGAGGCCTGGCATCTGGTTGCGGCGGACGAGGGCCACGGCTTCGCCAAAAAGGCAAACTCGGACTACGCCTTCCTCGCGCAGCTGGTGTTCTGGAAGAAGCACCTGCTGGGCGAATGAGGCCTATCCGGCGAGGCGCTGGAGAATCGCCAGCGCCTCGTCCTGCCGCTCCCATGGCACAAACAGATGATCGTGGTAGAACCCCGCCACGACATTGCAGGCAATGCCCCGCCCTGCGAGCGCGCCTGCAACTGCAGCCGTCAGCCCCACTCCATCAAGCGCGGAATGGACCATCAGGGTGATGCGCGCGAAATCACCGTCTGTGTCGGGGACAATCGCAGTGGTGCCTTCATCCTCGCGGATCACGGCGAAAGCATCAGCCGGTGCCTCGCCTCCTGCGACCACGAAACTCCATCGCCGCGCATCGAGCACAGGGGCCATGCCCGCCAGCATCCCCGCAAGGTCGCTGACACGGCCGCTTGCCGTCACAGGATATACTTGGAAAGGTCGGTATTCCCCGCCAGCCCGGCCAGCCGCGCCTCGACGTAACCCGCATCGATCGTGATGGTCTCGCCGGCGTGATCCTCAGCCTCGAAGCTGATTTCTTCCAGCAACCGCTCCATCACCGTCTGCAAACGCCGCGCGCCGATATTCTCGACGCTCGCGTTCACTTGCGCCGCGATGCGGGCAATGGCGGGAATCGCATCATCGGCGAAAACGAGCGTCACCTGCTCCGTGCCGAGCAGCGCCTTGTATTGCGCGACCAGATTGGCGCGGGTCTCGGACAGGATCCGCACGAAATCCGCCTCGGTCAGCGCGCGCAGTTCGACCCGGATCGGCAAACGGCCCTGAAGCTCGGGCAGCATGTCCGAAGGCTTGGCCACATGGAACGCGCCGCTGGCGATGAACAGCACGTGGTCGGTCTTCATCGGGCCATATTTGGTGGCGACGGTCGTACCTTCGATCAGCGGCAGCAGATCGCGCTGCACGCCTTCGCGCGACACCGATCCGCCGCGCACGTCGGAGACGGCGATCTTGTCGATCTCGTCAAGGAACACGATCCCGTTGGTTTCCGCGTTGAGCAGCGCCGCGCGGGTGACATCGTCCTGATCGAGGCGCTTGTCGGCCTCCTCTTCGACCAGCTTGTCCCACGCATCGGGCACGCGCAGCTTGGCGCGGCGGGTGGGTTTGCGGCCCAGCGCCTTGCCCATCATGTCACTGAGATCGATCATCCCGATCTGGCCGCCCATATTGCCCATGTCGAAGGGCGCGGCCGGAGCATCGCGCACCTCGATCTCCACCTCGACATCGTTCATCGCGTTCTGGACGATGCGCTGGCGGAAGCTCTCGCGCGTCGCTTCGGAGGCATTGTCGCCCACCAGCGCGGTCAGCAGGCGGTCCATTGCGGCCTCGGACGCGGCTTCGCGCACCTTTTCGCGGCGGCGTTCCTTTTCCAGCCGGATCGCCTCTTCCACCAGATCGCGGGCAATCTGTTCGACATCGCGCCCGACATAGCCGACCTCGGTGAACTTGGTCGCCTCGACCTTGATGAAGGGGGCTTCGGCCAGCTTGGCGAGCCTGCGGCTGATCTCGGTCTTGCCGCAGCCCGTGGGGCCGATCATCAGGATGTTCTTGGGCGTAACCTCGTCGCGCAGATCCGCGCCGAGGCGCTGGCGGCGCCAACGATTGCGCAGCGCCACAGCAACCGCACGCTTGGCCTCGGCCTGGCCGATGATGTGTTCATCCAAAGCCGCGACGATAGCCTTGGGGGTGAGGTTTTGGATTGCGGGGGTGTCCATATTTGTCCGTGTCAGGCTGAAAGCTTACTCCCATGTGGCGAGGACGCCCGCTGGTTCAAGGCCGCCGGTTCAGGGCCACCAGCATCGGGCGCTCCACCTTCACGTAGAACAACCAGCTCAGAACGAGCGTCGCGAGCACCACCGTGACCAGATAATCCCATGCGCCGGGCGAAAAGAACGGCAGGCGATTATAGAACGACAACCAGAACCACGCGATCGGCACGTGCAGAAGGTAGATGGCGTAGCTCGTGTCACCTGCCGCAACAACCAGCCGCGCCGCGGGCAGGCGCAGAGGGCCGCTCAATGCGGCAAAGGCCAGCAGCAGCGCGGGCGGGCCGCACCACAAAAGGTAATCGAAACCCATCGCCGCTTCATCTGCGGGCGTGGCAATCAGCATCATCGAAGGGATCACAGCCAGCGCGGCCAGCACCCGCAGCCAGCGCGGTGCCTGCCCCCCGGTTTCACGCCACAGCGCCAGCGCCATTCCGACGATAAACACCAGCATGACCGGGCGGGTCAGCGCAAACAGGAAGGCGCTGCCGGGGGTGGTCGCGATCCCTGCGATGACAAGCGCGGTCAGCGCCAATCCGGTCGCGGCAATGCCCTTGCCCCGTCCAAGGCCAATGAACAGGCCGAACAAGAGGTAGAACGTCATTTCGTAAAACAGCGTCCAGCCGACCCACAGGAACGGAAGCGGCCGCGTTCCTCCATCCTCCGGCCAGTAGGGGACCAGCAGCAAGGACTTGATCAAGGGGACAAAGGGCACCGGCTGCGGCTGGAGGGTGAAAAAAACCAGCACCAGCAGCAAAGTGGCGATCCAATAGGCCGGCATCACGCGCTTGAAGCGCCGCAGCCAGAAGCTCCACCGCGCGCCCGGCTGGCCGAATTGTCCGCGTGAGGAGACGACCATGACATAGCCGGAGACGATGAAAAACAGCAGCACGGCCATCTGGGCCGCCGGGCTGGCGCGGTATACGATGCCCAGACCCGGCCCGATGTGATCTGCAAAGGCAAAGGCGAGGTGCATCACGGCAACGGTCAGCGCTGCCAAAGCGCGCAGCAACTGGATGGAGACAATCTTGCCCTGCGCAGCTTCGCCCGGCTGCAAGGCAATCTGTGCGCTGTGGCCGATGACCCTTCCCCCTCGCCTGCCCGCAAGCTTGCGGTGACGCGGCCGGATAGGGCTAAACCGTCTCGACCGTCAAATTGCCGTTGGTGAAGACGCAGATCTCCGCCGCCACCGCCATCGCCTTGCGCGCGATGGTTTCGGCATCACTTTCGTAATCGGCCAGCGCCCGCGCGGCGGCGAGCGCGAAATTGCCGCCCGATCCGATCGCGGCGATCTCGCCGATCGGCTCCAGCACATCGCCATTGCCGGTCAGCACCAGCAACGTTTCCTTGTCGGCGACGATCATCAGCGCCTCCAGATTGCGCAGATATTTGTCGGTCCGCCAGTCCTTGGCGAGTTCCACGCTCGCGCGCATCAACTGGCCGGAGAATTGTTCAAGCTTCTTTTCCAGCCGCTCGAACAGCGTGAACGCATCCGCTGTCGCCCCGGCGAACCCGGCAATCACCGAGCCATCGCCGATCCGTCGCACCTTGCGGGCGTTGGGCTTCATCACCGTGTTGCCCATGGACACCTGTCCGTCACCCGCAATGACAGTAATGCCGCCGCGGCGGACGCCGATGATGGTGGTGCCGTGCCATTGCACGAGGCCATGTGCTGAAGGATCGTTGCTCATGCCCGCCAATATGGCGCGCAGGGACCGGGGTTCAAGCCGGTTACTGGCCGTTCGGCCCGCCGCCCGGTGCACCGCCCGGCATGCCGCCGCCGCCAACCTGGCCGATATTGCCGAACAGGTCTTCAAGGAAGCCGCGTTCGCGGCCCAGAGTCGGCGTCTTGTTGCCGTTGGGATCGAGATAGACCACCTGATCTGCCCCGCTGCGCTTCACTTCGCTCACCCGGCCATTGGCATCGAAGGTGACCGCGAGCACCGAATGGTCCTTGATCCGCGGACGGTTGAAGGGGCGCTGGCCGGTGATGCTGGAGACATAATACCACGTCGGCGTGCCGAACTGGCTGGTGAAGGTGGGCCGGCCCAGCGTGCCTTCGACCGATTGCTGGTTGTCGATCTTGGGCTGGATCAGCCCGGTCAGGGTGGGGTCAACGATATAGCCGCGCGACTCGCGGATCGCGGTGCACGCCGGCAACAGCATCGTTGCCGCAGCCAGCACCGCCACCGCGCGCGTCTTGCGCCAAGCTGAGTTCATCGCGGCTGCCTTCATTGTCTGCGCCAAACCGTGTCCGTCCATTGTATCCGAGCACCCTTGCGCTCTTGTCCCTTGGGGGCTGTGCTTTAAGGGGCTAGTCGCGCGCTGGCAACGCACCATATGGCAAAGCCGTGGCAGCCTTGCGTTGAACCCCGGTTGAACGCATCCGCGCTTCGTGCGTTGACGTAAGCCTGCATGGGGCATTGCCCCGCTTGTGTTGGAACCCTGATCGGCTCGCGAAAGGCCCTTTGCCCCATGTCCTTCCTCTCCCGCCTGCTCGGCACTGCCCCGGACCCGCGTGAAAGCGTGCGGCCGCTGTGGCACCGCGTGATCGAACTGGCGCGCGACAGCGTCTATTACACCGATTGCGGCGTGGCGGATTCGATCGCCGGGCGCTTCGACATGATCACGCTTGTGCTCAGCACCGTGATGGTCCGCCTCGAAGCATCTGAAATGCGGTCGGAAAGTGCGCTGCTGGCCGAGCTTTTCGTCGAGGACATGGACGGACAGCTGCGCGAATTCGGGGTCAATGATGTGGTCGTGGGCAAGCGTATCGGCAAGCTGATGAGCGTGCTGGGCGGGAGGCTCGGCGCCTATCGCGGGGCGCTCAATGCAGGCGATCTGGAGAAGCTTACGGCGGCGGTGGGGCGCAATGTCACCTATGCCCAGGGCGCCGATGAAGCCGCTGGCGCCGCCGCCGTGTCTGACAGAATGTTGAAGCTTTCCGCGCGCTTGGCCCGTTTCACCGATGCCGAAATGCTGAAAGCGAGCGCGATCTGGTGAGCGCGCCTGTGCCCCCTTCCGAGCTGACCCGGATGATCAAGGCCCGCCCGCTTCCCGCAGGCGCAGTGGTGATCGAGGCCAGCGAGGCAGAGCGTGCCGCGCTGGCCTTGCGCTTTGGCCTTGGCGCGGTGGAGAGCCTGCGGGCCGAAGTCGTGCTCGATGCCAAGCCCCGCGCGATCCGGGCGACGGGCCGCCTGAAAGCCGCGATTCTCCAGCCCTGCGCGATCAGCGGCGAGGACTTCCCGGTGACCATCGATGAACCTGTCGACCTGCGGTTTGTCGAAGAAAACCAGCGCCCTGCCGCCGAGGGCGAGGAAATCGAGCTCGAAGCCGATGATTGCGACGAGATCGCTTTCACCGGCGAAATGTTCGATCTGGGCGAAGCGGTGGCGCAGACCCTTGGTCTGGCGATTGACCCTTATGCCGAAGGCCCCGATGCCGATGCGGCGCGGGCGGCAGCCGGGATCGTGAAAGAGGGCGAACAGGACGGGCCGTTGGCGGCGCTGCTGGCAGGCCTCAAGAAAAGCTGACACCCGGATTGTTTCACGTGAAACCCCGCTCCGGAATGGCTTCTGGCGGGGGTCAGACCGTGGTTGGAAGGGGTCAAGGCGGGGTCTGGACGGGGTCTAGCCCGGGCCAGCCCCGGCCCCGGATTTCCACGGATTGAAGAACAACGCCTCCACCGGCACATCGAAAAAGGCGGCGATGCGATAGGCCATCGGCAGCGAGGGATCATATTTGTCGGCCTCGATTGCGATGATGGTCTGGCGGGAAATCTCCAGCGCATCGGCAAGCCCTGCCTGATTGAGCCCGCGACCCTTGCGCATTTCGCGCAGGCAGTTCCTCACTCCGGCTGCCCCCGGCCGCGCAGCCGCCACAGCAGCCATGCGCCGAGGAAGCCCGCCCCTTGCGCGAAGAACAGGTAGGTCGCGCCAAGGCTGATATCGCTGTGCCGGCCAAAGAACACCGCCAGATAGACCAGCATCACCAAGGCTCCGAATGTGCCGCCCCAATACCAGCTGACCAGCTGGCCTTGTTGCTGCAAATCATCGGTCTTGCGCCACCACAGCCATCCCGCTGTCATCACCAGAGCGCAGACCCCCATCAGCAGCGCGAACACCGGCACCGCATTTTCGCTCGCCCCGCTGGCAGGGACCGTCAGCCCCATGATCACCCCCGCAAGCACCGCAGCCCCGAAGGCCAGCGCACAAAGCATCCAGTATTTTGTCTGGTGTGACACAGGCTCCGCTCCTTTTCGCCTCAGAATGTTCAGATGTTTTTACATTCTGGCGAGAAATGTCAAAAGGTTTTTACATCGCACCCACGAAAAAGCCCCGCAATCGCTTGCGGGGCCTTATGAGATTATGCCTGCCTGGCGCCGGTCAGAACGGGATATCGTCATCCAGATCGTCGTAGCCGCCGCCGCCCGCAGGTGCGCCGCCGCCGCCGAAGCCGCCACCGCCGCCACCTGAAGAGCCGCCGCCCTGATCCCAGCCGCCGCCCGAGCCGCCAC
>CALRJK020000020.1:0-11498 GCA_943367535.1 Synechococcus sp. UW140
GATATCAAGGCGCTGATCGGCAAATCGACCGCCCATGTCGGCGACGGGGTGAGCCTGGTGGGCGAAACCGGCACGCTGCTGGCCGAGATCGTCGCGCAGGTCGGTTCGGTCACCGCGCAGGTCAACGAAATCGCCGAAACGGCCGCCGCGCAGGCGACCAATCTGGAACAGGTCAATGTCGCCGTCGGCAGCATCGACCGCATGACCCAGCAGAACGCGGCGATGGTCGAACAGGCGACCGCCGCGACCCGCAGCCTGTCTTCCGAGGCCCAGCGCCTTGGCGATCTGGTCGCGCAGTTCCGGGTGAGCGGCAGCGGGGCTGCGGCATCCTATGCGGCCCCGGCGCAAGCCTATGCTCCGCCGCCGCCCGCACCGCGCCCCCCCGCACCGCGCAAGGCGCCCGCGCCTGCCCCACGAAAAGCCATCAGCGCACCGCCCCCGCCGGTGACCGGGAACCTCGCCCTCAAACCCGCCCCCCAACCCGTAGCAAGCCTCGATGAGGACGACTGGAGCGAGTTCTGAGGCTCCCTCAAACGCGGGCTAAGGGATTTCCCGTGGGTCCTCCCTGCCATTTGCAAATGTGCACCTGCTAAACTTCGCAGACGTCAACCGGGAGCAGGTCACCGTAATGTTGAAGCAGATCGCCGTTTCCGATCTCGATATGGGAATGTTCATCCACAAGTTCGAAGGCACCTGGTTCGATCACCCCTTCTGGAAGGCAAAGTTCCTGATCGAGGACGCGGATAAGCTTGCCGCGATCAAGGACAGCCGCGTGCAGACGGTGGTGATCGATACTGCCAAGGGCCGCGACCTCACGCCGGCCGCGCAGCAGCCGGGGACACAACCCGCTGCAGCAGCGCCCGCAGCATCCCGCATGCGCAGCATCAAGCAGCGCACCGCAGTGCAGGCCGCCGCACAGCAGAAGCTGTCAATTGCGCAGGAACTGGACAATGCGCACGCCATTGCCGAACAGGCCCAGGCCAAGCTCAGCAACGCCTTCATAGCCGCACGCCTCGGCAAGGCGCTGGACGTGCGCAAGGTGGAACCGGTGGTGAGCGACATCCTCGCCTCGGTCCGGCGCAATCCGCAGGCCTTCAGCGGGCTGATGCGCTGCAAGCTCAAGAACGAAATGGTGTTCCGCCACGCCCTATCGGTCAGCGCGTTGATGGTGGCGCTGGCCGACCGCATGAAGCTGCCCGCGCATGATGTGCACAATTGCGGGCTGGCCGGGCTGCTGCTCGATATCGGGGTGAACTATCTGCCCCAGGCGGGCGATCCGCCGGGCGGCGATTATCGCAACATGGACGAGCGCATCTGGCAGCAGCACGTGATGCTCGGTTATCGGGCATTGCAGAATGACGGAGCGCTGCCCGATCTGGTGCTGGACGCCTGCCTATTCCACCACGAACGCGTCGACGGGCGCGGCTATCCGCAGAAGCGCGCGGGCGACGATATTCCGCTGGTCGCGCGCATGGCGGCGATTTGCGACAGCTTCGACTTCCGCCTGTCCGCCAGCGACCGCAGCGCCGCGGTCGATCCGGCCACGGCAATCGAGGCAATGAAGGCCGAAAGCGGGGCCTATGATCCCGAAATCCTGCGCCTCTTCATCGAGACCGTGGGCCTCTATCCGGTCGGCTCCTTCGTGGTGCTCGCCAGCGGCAAGCTGGCGATGGTGATCGACGAGGACCGCAAGGACCCGATGCGCCCGGTGGTGCAGGCCTTCTATTCGCTGGAATCGGGCGAGCGCATCCTGCCGCACCGCATCACGCTGGCAAATAGCAATGAGGATGAACGTATCATGGGGATCGCCGATCTCGCCGGTCTCGGCCTGCCGGGCGATGCCCAGCTGCGCGAGCTGGTGTTCCTGAGCGCCTATCGCAATCAGGCCTGAGGCCTGCGCGGCTGACATTCCCCCCACACCAAAAGGGCCGGCGAGCAATCGCCGGCCCTTTTATTGTGGGAGACGGTGAAGGGGGGCACGCAGCCCCCCTCCTCGGTCAGAACGCAAGCCGCAGCGAGGCCTGCACCGTCCGCCCGTTGGCCGCACGGGCAAAGCCGATGCCATTGGCCGGCACGCTCGCCTGATTGACCTCGAAGATGCCGAGCGTGTTGAACAGGTTCTGCGCGCTCAGTGTCAGTTGCAGGTGCTCGGCCGGCTGGAACTCGGCAAAGGCGCCCACCGTGGTGAAGCCGGGCATCCTGAGCTGGTTGCTGTCCTGCGCGAAGGAGCCGGTGATCGTCACTATATTGGCACCCGCGGCAAACTTGCCGAGATCGACCTGCGGGACAGCAACCAGCACCCAATCGGGCTGATGGCGCGGTTCCTTGCCGGTGAGCGCGGCGTTGAGCCGGTCTTCGGTGATCTTGGCGCGGGTGTAGGTCGCCGCCAGCATCAGGTTGAAGACGCCGCGGGTGAAGTTCCCCTCAAGCTCGACGCCATCAGCCTTGTAGACACGGTTGGTGGCATTGGCCGCGCCGTTGAGCACGTTCTTATCTTCGGCCTCGACATGGAAGGCCGTGCCGTTGACCGTGACCCCGCCACGGCGGAGCTTGAAACCGGCCTCGTACTGGATGACCACGTCCTCTTGGTCATCCCCGGCGACGCCGCCGGTCAGCGGGTCGACAACGGGCGTGAACAGGATTTTGTCCGCATTCGCCCGCGCCCCGTGGGCATAACGGGCATAGACCGAGAAGCTTTCTGCCACCCGGTAATTCGCGCCGAAGGAGTAATCGAGATAGCGGTAGTTGTAATTGACCGGCGCGGGGCGATCCAGCGGGATGAAGGCGGTGCGCGCCTCGGCCGGGTTGATCGTGCCGTCACGGTTGAAATCGAAGCTGGTCAGGCCCTGCCGCCCGCCGCCCAGATCCGCCCCGAACAATTGCCCGCGCACGCGCCCGTTGTCATAGCGCACACTGCCCCCGATCGCGAGCTTGCCGATGTGGTAATTGACCGAGCCATAGGGCGCCAGCACGCGGTAATCGACATCGAAGATGCGCCGGAACAGGCTGGTCTCGCGCCCGAAGGCGAAATAGCCGTTGAGGGTCTGGGGCTGGCCGGCGGCGTTGAAGATATCCACCTGCGCGGTCCGGCCATCGCCTGCCTCGTCAACGATCATCGCGGTGTGCAGCCACGTGGTGTCAAGCTCCTGCGTGGACAGATAGAGCCCGGCCGTGGTGGTCAGCTTGCCGCCGCTCACCTCCCACACGCGGCTGGCGCGCAGATCATTGACGAAATTGTCGAGCGACCTGGCCTGCACGAAGCTGACGAAATAAAGCGACAGCAGCCCGTTGCCGTTGATCGCAGCCCCGCCCGGAATGGCCTGCCCGGCAAGCGGTCCGCTGGCATAGGCCGCCGTCGATCCGGCCCCGCCGATGGAATTGGCAAAGGCTGTCACGGTGTTCTGGCGATTGGGGAACATCCGGCTGAAATCGCCGCCATTATTGCCGTAACGCGCCTTTTCCGTGATCGTCCACCCGGCGACTTCGAACTGCGCCTCGAAGCCGATCGACTTCGACTTGGCGCTCTGCCCCGTCGCAATCGGCAGGGCGACCGGCTGGTTGTTGCGATCCAGCGTGATCACCGGGCCAAGAAACGGCGACAGGGGCGAATCCCGCCGCAGATCGAAGCCTGGCACGCTGCGGTATGACGGATCGTCATTGGTGCCGGTGATGTTGACCGCATAGGGCGCAAACGTGGGCGAACGGTCATCAAGCAGCTTGAAATAGGCGCGCACATAGCCGCCGTCGAAGGTGCGGGTGATGTTGGCCTTGATCTGTCCCCCGCGCACACCCGTGAAGCCGATATCGCGCGGCCCTTCGCCCTGACGGTAAAAGCCGCCGATGTAGAAACGGGTGTTTTCGCCCAGCTTGCCGCCGTAATCGAAATCGAGGCGTTTCTCGTCGAAATCGAGCCCGGTCGAGAATTGCGCCCGCCCGCCTTCCTGCTCGCCATTGCGCGAGATGATGTTGATGATCCCGCCCGGCGAATTGGAGGCAAAGGTTGAGGCAGAGCCCCCGCGGATCGTCTCGATCGCGCCCACGGTGAAGTCGTTTCGCAGATAGACATCGGTGGCGATATTGAACAGATCGCCAAATTCGAGCACCGGCAGGCCATCTTCCTGGAACTGCATGTATTTGGAGCCGCCGGCGGCCAGCGGCAGGCCGCGCACGGTGTAGTTGTTATTGCCCTCGCCGATGCCGGTCGCAACCCGCAGACCCGCCATGGTGCGCAGCACTTCGCCCAAGGGACGCGGGCCGAAGCGCTGGATGTCATCACCCTTCAGCGAACTGGTCGAAGTGGCACTGTCGAGCCGGTCGCGGCCCTTGGCCATCCCGGTCGAGAAGATCTCGGTCGCTGGCTTGGCGGAGCTTGCCGGGGGCGCGGCTTCGGCTTCGGTGTCAGTTTCGGCCTCGGTAGCAGCGCCCGCCCCGGCGCCGGCATGATCTTCGGCCATTGCAGGCGCGGTGAGTGCGCCGGTAGCGGCGAACACAAGCAGACTGGTTTTGAACTTCATGGCATGCTCCCCCCGTTGTGCCGGGGCTACATCCAGCCCGGCTTCATCGAGTGCAGCCTGCGCGTTAGGCCTTCGGGAATTTGCAGGTTTGAAAGCACGGCATAGGGACTGCTCCTAGGGGCAGGTCCCAGCATCAGGTCAGGCCGCGCCAGTCGATCCATTCGCCATAGGGGTGGCAATACGCGGCAAGGCGGCTTTCGCCCTGCTGGCTGGCCCCGTCCCATTGCGCGATCCTGAGTTCGACCGCGCCGCGATCCGCGCGCCATTCGATTCCGACACGCGCCAAAGGGCGGTCTGGCGTGGCGCGGGCTGCGGCGTCGGCAAAGGCCGCATCAATCGCCGCGCGTTCGGATGACGAGGCATATTGCAGCACCATCGAATGGAACACCACGCGGCGCACCCCTGCGGGCTGGGGCAGCGCAAGCTGGCGGGCGAGCCAGCCGCTCGCCAGCCCTGTATCCACCTTGGGCGGATGGGCCGCGGCAATGCCGATCGCCGCCGCCAGCCGCGCGGCGCGGGCGGTCTCGCCCGGCCAGAGATAGGCGGCAAGGCTGTGGCGGTCATCGGGGCAGGTCACATCGAGCGGGTGAAGATCGACCCCGCGCGCAGCGGTAAGGGCAACCCTTCCCCCGTGCACCGCCCCGCCGCGCCATTCGGGCGCGAGCATCACCGCGCTGGCCTGTGCGCAGGCAGCCCGCTCCCCCATCCTGATCGCATAGAGCGGGAAATTGAGATTGAGCCCCGCGCTCGCCCCCAGTTCGAGCACTTCGCACGCCAGAGCATCCTCGCGCCCCAGTTCGGTCAGGGCGGCGACCAGTCCGGCGACCCGCGCGACCTCGTTGGTCTGGGTGGGGTGGGAAAGCCAGCGCGCCAATTCGTCGGCGCGCTCCGTCAACACGCGGGCAAGGGTGCGGTCAAGCTGGGTCTCGCAGGGCAGTGGCCCGCCGGCGTAAAGCGCGCCCAGAACGCCGCCGCGGTCGGCCAGCGCAAAGGCATGAAGCCCGGCGTTGAGGCGGAAGATCACCCCGTCAGAAGCCAGATCGCAGGGCCAGTGCTCGATCTGCTCGAACACCGCGCCCGAATGCGGCAGCACCCGCGCCAGCGCAAGCATCAGCGCCGCCGCGCGCGGCTTGCCAAATCCTTCGGCCTTGGCGGCCTCGATCAGCAATTGGCGCACCGCGCGCGGCCCGGCCGGATGGCGCGGCGCCTGCACGGGGACAAGATCGGCAGGATTGAAAAGCAAGCTCAAATTGCAGCGCCCGGGATCGGAGGAAAGGGGCGCTCTGCATAGGCCGGCCGCCCCAAATTTCCTCGCCGCCGGCCTAGGGGATTGCCGCAGGGCTTGGCCCAACACTGGGCGCACAGGCCGCACCCTAGCCTCGTATCATTACCGAGCCGGGCGATGCGGACGGTTTAAGCGGGGCGGTTCTATCGCAAGGCTTCGATTGACCGATCCACCACCCGGAGTTCCTGAGGCATGCGCCTTTCCATCGCACTGACCGCCACCCTGCTCGCCACCGCCGCCGCCATCCCCGCCCATGCGCGCGAGGATGACAATGCCGAAGCCTCCGGCGAAGGCACCGCCGCTGCGCCTGCGCCTGCCCCTGTGCCGCGCACCTTCACCACCGGCGTTGCCAAGGGCCGTGACCTGCTCGATTCCGCGATCTCGGCCAGCGTTGTCGACGATCATGATCTTGCCCAGTTTTCCGTCAGCTCGATCGCCGGGATCATGCAGAACATCCCCGGCATCCGCTCCGAAACCTCGGACATTGACGGGTTTTCCGCCATCACCATCCGCGGGCTACCGCTGGCGGCGGAAGGCTCCAAGTTCCTGCAATTGCAGGAGGATGGCCTGCCGGTGCTGGAATTCGGCGACATCCAGTTTGCCGGGATCGACCAGTTCCTGCGCGCCGATCTGACGCTGGCACAGGTGCAGGCAATCCGCGGCGGATCAGCCTCGACCTTCGCCTCCAATTCGCCCGGGGGCCTTATCAATTTCATCTCGCACACGGGCGAAAAGGCGGGCGGCGTGGTGCAGGTATCGAGCGGTGTCGGCCACGATCTCAAGCGCATCGACTTTGCCTATGGCAGCCCGCTGGGCGAAGGCTGGCGGTTCCATGTCGGCGGCTTCTACCGCAGCGGTGAAGGCCCGCGCGAAATCGGCTATAACGGCTTTGAGGGCGGACAGATCAAGGCCAACATCACCAAGGAATTCGATGGCGGCTATATCCGCTTTTACGGCAAGTATCTGGATGACCGGCAGCCCAATTACGGCACCATGCCGGTCACCATCACCGGCACCGACGCCGATCCCGCAATCGGCTTCCTGCCGGGCTATGACCCGCGCAGCCAGGGCTATATTGCGCCGCTGACGGCAAGCTTTGCCGAAGTGGACCGCAACAACCGGCCCACCGTGATCGACGCGCGCGACGGGCTCGCCGCCGCAGTCAAGGCGCTGGGGATGGAGGCGCAGTTCGAGATCGCCGGGTTCACCGTCACCAATCGCTTCCGCTATGCCGACATCAGCGGCGCCTACAACGACAGCGCCCCCTTTGTGACGGCGCCCGCGCCGTTCTTCACCCGCTTTGGCGGACCGGGCGCGCGGCTGACCTATGCCGCTGGCCCGGCGAGCGGACAGGCTATCAATGATGCCCGCCTGCTCTCGCTCTCGGTGCGGCTGCGGGCCGATCTCGAAAGCCTCGACAATGTCACCAACGACCTGCGCGCCAGCCGCGTGTGGGAGGCAGGCGAAGGCAAGCTGACGACCACCGCGGGGATCTACACCTCGCGTCAGGACATCGCCATGTTCTGGAACTTCGCCAACACCCTGCAGGACCTTGCCGGCGGCGGCCGCAATGCGCCGGTCAACATTACCACCGCGACCGGCGCGCCGGTGACCGATGCCGGGACGCTGGCTTATGGCTTTGCGGTGGGCCTGCCCTTCAGCATCTACCACAACCGCTACGACGTCGAATACAACACGCTCGCGCCCTATGGCTCGGTCAATTACCAGATCGGCAAGCTCGCCATCGGGGCAAGCATGCGCTGGGACAAGGGCGATGTGGGCGGGCAGGTCTTCTCGCCCGGCTTCGGCGATGGCCGCGCGCCCTTCGCGCCGGTCGATGTCAACGGCGACGGGCAGATCTCGCTCGCCGAACGCCGCGTGCCGGTGCTGCCGCTGACCCGGCCTGCGACGGTCGATTACGGCTATGATTACGTCTCGTGGTCAGCCGGGGTGAACTACCGCTTTGCCGACAGCCTATCGGCCTTCGCACGCGTCAGCCGCGGCGGGCGGGCGAGCGCGGAGAACGCCATCGGCACCGAAACGCTCGATCCTGTCGCCGGGCGTCCGGCCAATCCGGAGATCATCGTCTCGATGGTCAAGCAGGCCGAGGCGGGCGTGAAATACCGCAAGGGCGGGCTCAGCCTGTTCCTCACCGGCTTCTGGGCCTCGACCGATGAACGCAACGCGCAGATCACCGCCGATGCCAGCGGCCAGGCCTTTGTCGCCCAGATCAAGCGGACCTACAGCGCCAAGGGCCTCGAATTCGAAGGCGAATGGCGGCGCGGGCCGTTCACGCTGGTGGCCGGCGCGACCTATACCGATGCCGCGATCGACAAGGATGTGCTCGACCCCGCCTTCGATGGCCGCATCCCCCGCCACATTCCCGATTTCGCCTTCTTCCTGCGCCCCTCGGCCGAGTGGGACAGGTTCGCGCTCGGCGCGGTGATCAACGGCACAACCGAAAGCTTCGCCCAGGACGTCAACCAGCTGGTGCAGCCCGGCTACGTGCTGGTCAGCCCCTTCGTGCAATATCGCCCGGCCGAAGGCCTGACCCTCGCGGTCAATGCCTTCAACGTCTTCAACGAGCTTGCCGTGGTCGCCATTCAGGCGCCCGCCATCCCGCCTTCGGGGATCGCCAACGCGCAGGTGATGAACGGCCGCACCGTCACCGCATCGCTGCGCTACGCCTTCTGAGGCACGCCGCCGCCTTTGTCCCGGATGATAGGAACTTCAGCAATGCTTGACCGGATGAACATCCCCCGCCGCCTCGGCGCATCCTTCCTGATGCTCAATGTGGTCGCCGCCGCCGTGATGATCGCCTGCGGGGGTAGCCTTGCAATGATCTCGTCGGTCACCGCCAAGAACACCGCGAGCCAGGAAATCCTCGCCGATGTGCTGGCGCTGGAAACATCCCTGCTGCGCCAGAACAGCCAGCTGCGCGGTTTTCTGGTCACCGCCGATCAGAGCTACCTGAAGTCCTATTACGAAGGCCGCGACGATTACGACAAGGCCTCCAAGGCGCTTGAAACAGCCCTTGCCGGCACGCCGCTGGAGGAAAAAGTCCGCATCAGCCGCGCAGAAACCCTGAAGTGGCGGCGCGACTGGGGCGACAAATATGTCGGGATCGTCAAGGCCGGCGGACGCGACGCGGCACAGGAGGCGATCCGTGCAGCGGGCAAGAAGGTGCTGGTCAGCGATGCGGTCAACCCCTTGCGCGATATCCGCGATGCCCAGCACGCCGCGATCACAGCGCAGAGCGAGCGGCAGGCCAGCGTCATCAGCATGGCGTGGGTGGCTTTGGGGCTTGGCGCGGCCATCCTGATCGGCCTTGCGCTGGTGCTGTCGCGCGGACTGACCCGTTCCATCGCCCGCCCGATCGTCGATCTGACCAAGGCGGTCACCAGATTGTCGCAAGGGTCGCACGACATCGATGTTCCCGGCACCGAGCGCAGCGACGAGCTGGGCGCAATGGCGCAGGCGATGCTGGTGTTCCGTGACGCCGCGCGCGAACGCCAGCAGGCCGTGGCCGAGCGCGAGGAAGCCGTCGCCCGCATCGGCCAGCAGCTCGCAGCCGTGGCCCAGTCCGATCTCACCGTGCGCCTGCACGGTATGCCGCCTGCGTTCCAGTCGCTCGCCAATGACTTCAACATGGCGATGGAGCGGTTGTCGGGGGCGATGGGCGCGGTCAATGAAAGCATCGGCGCGATCAACCTGACCTCATCAGAAATCGAACACGCCATGACCGATCTGGCCAGCCGTTCGGAAGATCAGGCCGCGCGCCTGCAATTGTCTTCCTCCACCATGATCAGCCTCAGCACCAATATCGAAGCCAATGCCAGCCTTGCGGTCGGCGTCAGCGGATCGATGCGCGAGGCGCGCGAGGAAGCGACAACCGGGGGCGAGGTGGTGGGCCGCGCGATCCAGGCGATGGGCAAGATCGAAACCGCCAGCGTCGAAATCTCGGAAATCACCGCGATGATCGACAATATCGCCTTCCAGACCAACCTGCTTGCCCTCAACGCCGGCGTCGAAGCGGCGCGTGCGGGCGAGGCGGGCAAGGGCTTCTCGGTCGTCGCTTCCGAAGTGCGGGCGCTTTCGATGCGCGCCACCGAAGCGGCCAGCGAGATCAAGAAGCGCGTCGAGGCGGTCGGGGTCCATGTCCAGACCGGCGTGTCGCTGGTGCACGAGACGGGATCGGCGCTGGAGACGATCATCACCCGCGTGGGCGAAGTGACCGAGGCCGTGACCCGCATCGCCGATGCGGTGAGCGAGCAGAGCATTGCGCTGCGCAATGTCTCGGAAACCATCGGCGCGATGGACAAGATGACCCAGCAGAACGCAGCGATGGTGGAAGAAACCAACGCCGCCACCAAGAACCTCAACCACGAGGCGCGCCAGTTGGCCGGAACCTTTGCAGGCTTCCGCATCGGCGATGGGGCAGACCATGCTGCAACCGCTCCCATGCTGCACGCCCGCCGGCACGGCGCGCGGGCCGCCTGAGAAGCCGGTTAAGGGATTGCCCCGAGTTGATCTGCAAACCGCTCTTCAACTTCCCGATGTAGTTGAATTCCCTGATCAACTGACACGACCAGATGCACGGGCCGTCAAAGGGTCACCCGCCTGCCCGGCGACCCGGCGATTGCTCAGCTTGTCTCATTAACTTCGCGGAGAACGCCCAACATGTTCGGATTCAGCAAAAAGCAGAGACCGAAGTCCGATGACGCTCTCTTACAGCTTGTGAAGAACACGCAGGCCGTCATTCATTTTGCACCGGACGGGACGATTCTGGAAGCGAATGAAGCTTTTTGCAAGACGGTCGGATATCAGCTGTCCGAAATTCAAGGCCGCCATCATCGGATTTTTTGCAAACCCGATTTGGTCAACAGCCCTGAATACGAACAGTTCTGGGCTGATCTGAGAGGGGGTAAAAACTTCACTTCACGCTACACGCGGATTACGAAATCCGGCGAGGAAATCGTTATCCAGGCAACCTATGGCCCGGTCTTGGATGATCAGGGCAAAGTCGAACGGATCGTAAAGATCGCGACCGACATGACCGCAAGGCAGGCTGCCATGGGTGTCTTCGAATTGGCCATGCAAGCCCTTGCAGACGGGAATCTCCGGCATCGGTACGAGCCCACCGGGGTCGAAGGAGTCGATATGATCGGCGCGGCGTTCAATGCGTCGGTGGCCAAGCTCGAGATGATGATCGCGGCGGTGCAAGCCACGGCCAGCGGCGTGCGCACCGGATCGGACGAGATCCGCGCCGCGTCCGAAGACCTTGCCTTGCGTAACGAACAGCAGGCCGCCAGCCTTGAAGAAACCGCAGCGTCTGTCGGCACCACCGTCAGCCTCACGCGGCAATCGGCCGAGAACGCTGCCGCCGCCAAGCACGCCATCGCCCAGACACATGCCCGCGCCACCGAGGGCGGCGCCGCGGTCGGCAAGGCGGTCGCGGCGATGGGCGCGATCGAACAATCCGCGCGCGAGATCACCCAGATCATCGACGTGATCGACGGGATCGCCTTCCAGACCAACCTCCTCGCCCTTAACGCAGGCGTCGAAGCCGCTCGCGCGGGCGAGGCGGGCAAGGGCTTTGCCGTGGTCGCCAATGAAGTGCGCCTGCTCGCCCAGCGATCCGCCGATGCCGCGCGCGATATCAAGGCGCTGATCGGCAAATCGACCGCCCATGTCGGCGA